>NZ_RHUM01000018.1 GCF_003937915.1 Erwinia sp. 198
CCCCCGCACCCCCCCCCGCCCACCCCCGACCCCCCCTAGGCCCGGCGCCTGGGAGCTGTGATGTGTACAAGCGCCAACTCAGCAACTCAGCAACTCAGCAACTCAGCAACTCATCAACTCAGCAACTCAGCAACTCAGCAACTCAGCAACAAAGATATTATCAAATCTGAAACTTTTATATTTTTTCTTATAAAAAATAAAGCAAATAATCACATTAAAAATAAATAAAAATAGCAAAAAACCATTTTAATGATTAATAAAAAATATTATAAATATCGGCAGCACGCGTTTCTCTTTCTTGTGACACTGTTATTATCTGTTACTATAAGCCTCCGCAAACCTTCACCACAACAAAGTAAAATATATGTTTTTAATTTGTTTAATTTCGTCATGGTTAACGGTTGGCTTTATTTTATCGCATTATTTTTTCACGGATGAAGAACCTGAGGCGTATAAGGAGTGCCCCTACGAATGAGCCTGTCTCTGTCAGAACTGCATGGCGCGTTAAAAAGATTTAATCGGAAAAGAAATCGTTATCTTCACGAGCAGAAAAGGAGAATTCGGCTGGTGCTGTCAGCCCTGTTTCTGCGTAGTGCCAATAAGCATGAAAAAATCCCTCAGGCGCCGCAGCGCGTGATTTTCCCTTTTGTTAACCTTGGGATTGGCGATGCGGTATGCCATACCGGATTATGGCGAAAGTTAAAGGATCTGGGCTACAGAGTACAAATCATTGCCGAGACCAGAAGCGAGGTTTTTTTCAAAGGGCTGGACTGTGTCGATGACGTGTTTATTGTCGATATCAGATATATTGACCAGCTTAAAAAAATTGATAGCGATATCGTTATCAGCATGTACTCATGGATGCAGCGCAAAGAGCTTCTGGAGATAAAACTGCTGTCACGGATCGATTATAACTACGCCATCAGTATCGGGGGCTGGTTAAAACGTCCTTATCATATCACTCTCGATTTACCCGATAACTTCCATATCACCGAACCGCAAAAACAGCTGCTGGCAGCGCTGGGACATCCTTGTAACGTACTGCACTATTGGCTAAATCCCTTGTCTTCTGGCGATGCCTTTATCAAAGACTACCTGCAGAAATACATAAAAAAAACCTTGATTGTGCTGAGTCCTTTCGCCAGCGTGAGCGAAAGAACCATGACGCGGCAGCAAATCTTCGATCTTATTGCAAAGCTGCAGCACCGTGTGGATTGCAACATTTTTATTACGGGCGAGACGCACCAGCTGGCGACGCTTGATAATGTCCCGGACAATGTCTTTATCTGCGCCTTCGATTCCTTGTGGCATACTGTTTCATTGGTCAATAAGGCCGACCTGGTTATCTCGGTGGAAACGGCTATTGTCCATGTCGCCTGCGCGCTAAATAAAACGCTCGTCAGTATTTTTTATTCTACTAATATCAATTATGACGATGCGTTACAGAGCAATACTATCTTCAAGCCCATTGGCGAAAACGTACAGCAAATAATCGTTAACAGAACCACCCTTCCTTTCGATACGGATAAAGTTCTCCGGGCGTCTCTAGCTATGCTGGCCGCCGCCGATCGTTTCGCTGTTTATCCTGCTGGTTCTAGTTACTGTTTATCTGAACCGCCTGCGCCTGCCGCCGTGGCGGACTCCTGACTATTGCTTAAACCCCAGGCAAAATGGAACGTATTTCCGGGACATTATTAGTGATTCGCCTGTTTAAACACCGATGTGCTCAATTTACCACCATATGGGGCGAAAGCCGGTTACAGGGGAAAACGTGTCGAGAAATGAAGGCCTTGAGGCGCAGCCACACTTACGGTAACATACGCAACAGGATGAACCTTCAGCGTTTATTCTGTTGCTGTCTCCTTAGTTAAATGGATATAACGAGCCCCTCCTAAGGGCTAGTTGCAGGTTCGATTCCTGCAGGGGACACCAAATGCTAGTCTCTCAACGTATCTCAAAGTCTACTTTACCCATTCCATTCAGTCACTTAACTCATCTTGATAGTCCACCTGCGTCTCCAGCGGGCTCACAAAATCCACAGTGTTATGTTGGTACAATTGTTGGTATGTTTGGTTCGATAATGCAGATACCATCAGCCGGGGATTTTTACTATGCCGCTCACTGAGTTAAAGGTAAGAAATGCTAAGGCTGCTGTGAAGCCGGTCAAAATGACAGACGGTAATGGTATGCATCTTTTGATTACCCCACACGGTTCCAAATACTGGCGTTTTCAGTATCGCTTTGGTAGCAAACAAAAGATTCTTGCTCTCGGTGTTTATCCTGAGATCACGTTATCGGAAGCCCGACGCAGAAGAGACGAAGCCAGACAACTCGTGGCAAATGGCGTTGATCCAAGTGAAAAACGCAAAGCTGATAAGGTCAAGATCAAAGGGCTGCTGACATTTGAAAAGGTTGCACGAGATTGGCATTCCAGTAACAGGACCTGGTCGGAAAACCACAGAACTACTGTATTAAGCAGTCTTGAAAGTCATTTATTCCCTATTATTGGCAATCGTAATATCACAGAACTCAAAACCCGTGACTTATTGATTCCTCTAAAAAGGGCAGAAGCAACAGGTCACCTCGAACTCGCTTCACGTCTTCAACAACGCATAACTGCGATCATGAGATATGCTGTCCACAATGCATTGATTGAGCAAAATCCTGCCTATGACCTCGCTGGTGCTGTAATTTCTAAAAAAAGTATTCACCGCCCTGCCCTTCCTTTAGAACGGCTACCAGAGCTCATGCAACGCATTGAAGCTTACAGAGGCAAAGGCATAACACAGATTGCGACCCAGCTTACACTCCTGACATTTGTACGTTCGAGTGAATTAAGATTTGCACGTTGGTCAGAGGTAGATTTCAAAAACTCACTATGGACTATACCCGCAGAGCGACAAGCACTCACTGGGGTTAGATATTCAGCAAGAGGGGCAAAAATGAAAAGCCCTCATCTGGTGCCTTTAAGCAAACAAGCTAAAAAATTGTTGTTACAGCTACATGCAATCAGTGGTGGCAAAGACCTCATGTTCATCGGATTTAGTAATGACGACAAACCGATCAGTGAAAACACCATCAACAAAGCCCTTAGAACTATGGGATACAATACCCAAACTGAAGTTTGTGGGCATGGTTTCAGAACCATGGCTTGCAGTGCATTGATTGAATCCGGGCTTTGGTCAAGAGACGCCGTAGAGAGGCAAATGAGCCATCAAGAGCGTAACAGCGTTAGGGCAGCTTACATCCATAAAGCCGAGCATTTAGAAGAGCGGAAACTTATGCTGCAGTGGTGGGCTGACTATCTGGAAGCCTGCAAGCTGAGAACGTTGACGCCTTATAGCTTTTCTAAAAAGTTATAAACCAATATCTAAAGCTAACTTGGAGACAATTAATTTACTCGTATAGTATTACACCTTAAGACCTGCCGTTTAAAAGACTGTTCCTCTATTCAGGCAACACCTAAACTGCCATTAAAATAACCTGTACTTTGCTTATACAAGATCTGATTTTTTCTGGAAGACCTCTGCTTTCAAGTATTTTAGAAAACACTAAGCCTAACCATTTTCACATAATAGATTAAGGAGCCAAGTTGCAGAAACTTGGCTATAAATGATGAACTTAAAGTGCGAGTTGGTTATTTCGCAGGCTTTTTATTAAAATCAGAAGGTCTAGCCTCGTCTTTGCCCGAGTAGATACCTCTGTATCTTATAGAAGAAGAAGATTTTTGCTCGTGAACGCGAAGATGACAAAATTTAACATTAGGATAGACTTTTATAGGCCTATTTGAAAAATTAGTTATTTCAAAAGTGATTGATGAAGGCTTATCAATCCCAAAAGTAGCTGCAATATGACAAGAGCTAAAATTAAGTTGAAGTCCAATTCGGGCATAACATGAAAGCTGAAACAAGTCCCCACAGATCGATTCATCGAATGATAATTTTTCTACACTAGAAGCTAAAATGAAATCTCCTGGGTTTATAATGACACCATCATCACTTATTAATACCTCTTCGAAAAACTTAAAAGTGTCATCTTTTTTCGTATCGATCAGCTCTGTTCCATCTTTCATTTTCAATAGTTTTGAACCAATCCTCAATAAATAACTGGATGGTCTCATACACTCTTTATTAAAGTTTTCAATTATTAATTTTCCGTCATCAATAAAGTTAACTATATCGTTATTTGATAATATCATTTAATCACCTCAGTAAAAGAAGTCATTTGGCCCAAACCAAAATTATCATCTTCCATATTTATTTCCTTTAATTGACCTGGACTTAAAATTAAAGTTCGAGTTTTGTTTTTTGCAATTAGATTCTCAATAACCCCCAAAGCATCAGAATCTAATATATAGTTACCTTGAACTCCTTTTGCTCTCCTTCTAATATCATCAATTTCCCAAGCATTTACTACTGTGGCCTCATCAAAACCAACATGAAATAAGGGCGCACCTTCTTTAATATAAATTATCATGTTTGCAGAAACGATTTGACCAACATTAGCTGCTAAACTGTCAGTTGAGAGAAAACGTTTTTCAGGCATAACAAAAAATGAATTAAAACCTCTGCTTTCAACCACATTGATATCATCAAAACTTATTTCTTCTGGATATATTCTAACTGCACTATTTTTTAATTTTTCAATTAAAATTTTGTGCATTACACTCACAATATTACAACCAACCTCATCTCTTAAATCTTTGTGTAACTCCAATGAATCACAAAGATTTGTATATATAAAAGCACCGACTCCACCTGATATAAAATAAAAATTAAAATTTTTATTTTTACTTATTAACTTCTCCAAATCATTATAAAAATCAGTATCAATAAAGTAGTTCCTATACCCCCACCATTCAATATCTTGTTTTTCATCTCGCTTTCTTATTCTTCCGCCGCCGGGAAGGCGAATTACTATGTTAGTCATTAAAAAACCCCATTCTCTCAAATATCAAATAAGCGCCTTGAGTTAGATTCTCTTTATTATTTTTTATTTTTTCTTTACTCATCCACTCTATGCTATCTATCTCAGATTTATCATAAAGAATCTCACTGTCTTTTTTTATTTCTTCAGATGAAAATACATACCAATCATGATTCTCGGCACCATACCTGCATTTATCAGGAACTCCCTTTTCTATAGTGACTAAGTTTGTCGTTTTAAGCGATATATTAAGCTCTTCTTTAACTTCTCTTACTACAGCCTGATTCGCACTTTCATTGTTATCTAAATGCCCTGCAACAATGCTATATTTTTCATCATATGCAGGATCTGACTTCTTAATTATTAAATATTCATCATTATCTTTAAACAGAACTGCAACAGTAATATGATAGATTCCACCTCTATTTTTCTGTCCAGAAAATATGTCTTTAGAGTTAGTTTTATCGTCTTTCTTTTCTAAAGAATCTTCAATCAACCGATTAAAAACAGATACATTCCCAACCACGAACTGCCTTGATTTTTCTAAGCTAAACGCTATCAACTTGAGCCAATGGTTAGATTTTTCGTCATCTATACTACTATTTAGCTTTTCTTGATAACTATTAATGTCTTCAGATGTTATGCCATTTTCAAGCAACCACAGGCATAATTCTGAAATCACTTTTAGTTCGAAATCATTAATATCAGACACTTCCAAAAGCAGAGGTTCGATTAAAAACTTATCATTTTTAAACGAGTTAACACTTGATAAAACTATTCCAAATGGCTCGGCAGAGTCACTATCAACTCCATATCTGTAGAGATTGTTAGCATATGATAAAACGCCAGGTTGAAGTTGCATATACTTCTGCTTAACAAGCATTTTAACTTTTATTCCTGGATACTCTTTTTTAAATAAAAACAAATCAAGGTTAATTCTCTTTTCTTCGGTTGCACTGACAATATTTTTTATCGAGCTTGTTATTTTAAGCGCGCGCCTAACAATATCGAGCTTACTATTAACCTCACCCTCGTTATTTTCAATAAACTGTCCAACAGGTGTTGTAAATTTAGGATTTTGATATTCTGAGCACATATTAATAATTGCTTCATGCTTTTTTACAAAAGGACTACAAATGAAAAATGAAACTTTTGCGATGTTTCTTTGATGATGAGTTATAACTTTAATTATATCGGCAGAAATTTGTGATGTAGTACTAAATACAATTAAATCATCCTGATCTGCATCCAGAAGTTTATTAGAAAAAAAATGGTCAGAATGCTTTTTTAATTGATCTCCGATAGAATAATCTTTATCATCCATGTTAAAAAAATTACTGCCAACTTGACACTTTATCCCTTTAAGGGATTCTATAAGTAAAATATCTCTATAAATTTTAGACTTAGCTGCTTTCTGAGCAATGTTTCGAAAAGATTCAGCCCCTAAGTTTTTACTAATATTGAATGGTTCTTTTTCCATTTGCAAAGCAATCATTAGCGCTAAGCATTCATCTTCGTTTGAAGAAGCTATGAAATTTCGGTCCAAACATTTTTTGTTAAAGTACTTCTTACACAAAGATTTAATATCATTTGTAAACCCCAAAAAATCCTTTTCTTTTTCATACTTTTTTATTTGTTTTTTTATATTTCTATTAAATCTAAACCTTGAGGTATGATAAAAAAATATTTCAGTCTTATCTCTCCCTGTTATAAAACCAAAGTATGCGCCAATAGTGAGAGCCACCAGAGCATTAATAAAATCATTAATTTTTAGTACATAACGGAAAACAAGTACTATAATAACAAGCGCAATTATCGAGATCACATACCGCCTAGTAGAAACACTCATTTTCAATCCTCAAATATCAATTAAATATCTTTACACTTTTCGCCATAAGAAAATGTTTTTTATTTTAAGAAAACCAAATTTATCTTTCGGAAAAACATTGCTAGCACTTACAATTTAAAATATAGAATCTAATGGACAGTTTCATTTGATAGATTTTAAGTAATTCAAATTTTTAGGCACCCCCAATTTTGTTTGCTAACACCTTCAAATGCGAATAATTTGATCAAAATTATTCTTAAGTTGCTGAAATAAATCAAATTATTCTCTACAAAGCAACAAAACATTAGCATAACTTATTAAATAAAACAAGGTGATAGCAAGGAATGTTAACAATACAAATAAAATAACTTAATAATCATATAGTTAATTAATTTAACTTTGTTATTGACTTTTAGCCCTTGGTTCTATCATCATAAAACCTGTTAGCCTTTCTTTTGAATCGTTGAACCTTACATATTTAAGGATGTTTATGAAAAACATTTTAATGATATTGAATTATGTTCGTGAGCATTGGCTTTTGATAGTTATCAGCGTTGGCTTTTGCTTTTATTCATTTCAGCGGTGGTCTAATGAAACGAATATTCACAGCAATTTCTGGCGTAACTTTTTCTTCGCCTCTCTAATTTTTTTCGTATTAATCCACACCTACTTAATTACCAGTGAGAATTCAAGTAATAATAAATTATTTGCGCAATCTATTTCTTCAAAAAAAACAGCAATGTCAATTGAAGGTTTTAATAATGCAATATGCTGAATATAAGAATGGTATTATTGAAACCAAAATCGCCTGTTTTACATTCGATAAACCATCCCACCATTTAATAAGTTTCACTTTCATCCCTTCCTCCTTTTGTAACAACCTCCATTACTCATATCAGGTATTTTTTCTATGTCAATATCAATATCGAATTGACCTATTATGGAAGCAAGGGCTAACTCAGCGAAGCTGAGTTGCCTTGCTTTTTCTGCCCTTCGGTTGAAAAAGGTAAGTCAAAACCCACATCGTTGACATAAGTTATCTATCGATTATAAATAGATTAGGCATAAGGAATATGCTCATATTTTGAAAAGGAGTTCCTATGAATAATTTACACCGCCCTCCCCTTGCAGAAAATCTACGTATTCATTGTGTCAGCGTTAGACTAAATAACTCAGAGCTTAATACTTTAGATCATGAACGTAAGCAACACGCCAAAGGCGAATGGCTTCGCATGTGTCTGCTTAAAAACCATGTGCCTGTTATCCCAGAAATCAACCGAAGCGCATGGAAAATGTTTGGTGAGATAAATCACAGGCTCAATGAGATTGTTAGCAACCTGAACGCAAAGCAGTCATGTAACCCTCTTACCAAGACTGAACTGTTCGCCGTTAAGCGACAGATCACTGAACTTCGCTCTCGCCTCCTTACCGCTGATCTATGGAGTATCCCCTCTGATGAAGGGCATGCAGAAGATCAAACGAGGTAAGAGCTTCGCAGGTGTTGTCCTATACGCATTGAAACCAGGAACGCACCATAAAACCGATCCGGTTGTTATCGGCGGGAACATGTTGGGGGACTCAGCAGCTGAGTTGATTGCTGAGTTCAGCGCTTCTGTTTCACTTCGGACTGACGTGGCGAAACCGGTGTGGCACAACTCGCTTCGCCTGCCACAAGGTGAATCCCTAACAGCGAAGCAGTGGGTTGTGTTTGCTGACGACTACATGAATCGCATGGGGTTCAGTGAGACGCACCTACGCTGCTATGTCATGCATGACGATGAGGCCGGCCAGCACATTCATATCATTGCCAGCAGAGTGGATCTGATTGGTGGGAGGCTTTACCTGGGCAGGAATGAAAACCTTGCCAGTACACGCATAATTCAGGAGCTGGAGCTAACACATGAACTGACCAGAACAAAAGGCCCCTCTCCTTCACACAGCTCTTCCCCTGCCAGAAGGCGCAAGAAGCTATCACGTGGCGAGCAACAGAAGGAGAAGCGTGAAGGTCAGCCAACGCCCAAGACATTCCTGCAGAACGCAATAGACACGATCCTTAGTACTCACAATGACATTCCGAGCTTCGTTGAAGCACTTGGCGAGCACGGCATAACGCCCGTTCCGAATATTGCCACTTCTGGCCGCATGAATGGTTTCTCATTCGAATACTCCGGTATAGCTTTCAAAGCTTCCCAGCTAGGGAAGACGTACTCATGGGTCAACCTTCAGGAAAGGCTTCACTACGAACCTGAACGTGACAATCCCCTGCTGTTTGCTTTGAAAACTTTGGCTTCAAGTGGTAATGAGGCGAGTAAATCTGATATTCCTGTGATCGTAGAGGTGGCTTCACAGCCCTCACCCGCACCTTTAGAGACACAAGTAATTGCAGAATCTCTAGTACATGAACAAAGAACGGAAGCAACCGAAGCGCAACCCCCCTTCAACATTACGCATTTGCCAAGCGAGCAAACCAGCAGTACTGACTACTTCATGACAAGGGTATTGAAGTGGCTACTGAGCATTCCTTACCTGGCCGCTTTCACTGACCTGCTCAAAAAGGCAGGTAAGACGTTTCTCCACCAAAAATCCTCATTTTCGACAATTAATACAGTCCTCTCAGCTGAACCTGCGTTATCTGAGCCACCAGGCAGCAGCCAAACTTTGACTGAGCGCGCAACAGTGCCCTTTCGATAACCTCCTGCCTCAACGCAATTTTCCAGCCTAAGTTCTTATTTGCACAAACAATTGATCGTTTTTACAGATCGATAAATGATATACGATAGTCATCACCTATCAAAAAAGAATCATCGATCGGTACAAGTGATTTGCTTAAGTTTTGAACTCGTTCAAAAATGACCAGTAAAAGCAGTTACCAATCAGCTAGTTATGAACCACCCAACGTCAAAGGTATATAAAATGGGTACAGCGGCTTTGAATAGTCAGAAAGTACGTAAACCTTCGTTCTTTCGTTCAATCCGATTCTGGATTGTTGTATTGGTGATTGTCTGGATACTGACTGATACAAATCCAAAAGACACAGCTGGGTTCCTGTTCATGTGGACATTACCTGCCTTCTTCTTACTCCTAACAGCATATGTGTCATACACACATAAAAGAGCAAACGCGTCGACTATCGACTTGCTGAACGTAAATAACAACGGTCTGTGGAGCCATGAGTTCCAGGGCAGCAAAATGACCATTGATACAAATCGGGAGCTGTTAACTCTGGAGAATGGCAGGCGTAAGAAAGCCTATAAGTTTAGTGACGTTAAAGGCTGGAGATACCACCTCGCTAATGGAGGTGAAATCGTAGCCCTCGATATGGTTGGCATGCTGGGGAGTAAAGGCCATAACAACCTTACCCGCCTTAAAAACTTCGAGAACTCTGGATTCTTTATCCAGGTGAAAGACATTGAGTGCCCCGAATGGCAGATAAAATTTCACCCCCGTAAAGGCCGGTTCCACCATGAACGAGGGATCCGGGATACAGAAATGCAGTTGAAGCAGTGGTGTGAAATTTTTGATCAGACACTCAACAAATCCACAGCAACACAATGATCACCATTATCAAATAAGGGATTAATAAATGAATAAATTTTTATCAGTTGCAGTCCTGTCTTTGTCAGTTTTGCTCACTGGTTGCGACAGCGAGCCCTCCTCTTCCGAGATCCAGAAAGCCATGCAGGACAACATTGACCACACAAACCAGCAAGCCAAACAGCGATTCGGTGAGAACAACAAAGATATGCTCACTACTCTGAACAAAGCTGAGAAGGTTTCCTGCAAGAAGTCTGAGAAGAAAGGTACATACCTTTGCAAAGTGGATACAGACATTACTCTGCCATACTTAGGAGAAAAACAAACTGTTGCAGACTTCAACTTTACAAAGATTGACGGTAGTTGGCAGGTAACTCCATAAAATGATTTAATAAAACTGAAGTTTATATAATATATATCCAGAGGATTAAATAATTAAACTTCACCCCAAAACTTATTCTAGGTAATTGGATCGCTATAAAAAATATAATTAAGAGATAATAAAAGCACAAAATATAAAAATTGTGCCTTTATTAAATTTCAGTTAAAATTCAGCAAATAGGTATATATAGCACCTATCCCTGAACTTCTACCTTGGGACTTTTCAGGGAAGTCATAAATAGCTCCAACCTGCTTATCAATCTTATTATAACCTGTATTATTAACTAAAAAAATACATATCCCTATGACTGTGGGCTTGGTACCAAGAGGAGTAATAACGATTTTATTATGAATATATGAAAGTTCTACTAAAAGTTCATTAACAGAGTATGGATTGGATCCTGGATACACTTTAAGTTCTGCCTCAATGCCTTTAAGATAGCGCATGTGTTTTTTTAATGACGTATTTTCCCATCCGGCCTTATAAGCAGGAACTGATACATGTGCTATTAGTTTCCCAAAACTAGCACCATCATCATTCTCTAAAATATGCCCCAACCTGGAATTTTCAAAACCCAAAAAAGGTATTAACACTGCTTTGTTTCCAGAGACACTTTGATTATCAACACCAAAAGCTGGCAGAGCAACAAAAGGATGTCTATGATCACTTAATTTAAATTCAGCATCAGTTTCTGTTGTGCTTTCTTTCGTATATTCAGCAGGTTCTACGTAAACTATTTTACAAACAACTTCCCTACCAGTACGAGCAATTGCATCCAGTATATAAAGAATCTCTGGAAAGCTAAGTGATGTAGAATCGATTAAAAGATATTCAATATTATTGTCTATGAAAAAATTATGAAATTTAAATATGTTATATATTGTTTCATTAACGTTGAGCGTATAGCTTTCTTTATTATATTTAATAACATAGCGAGGCATAACTGTTATTTCATTTATAATTTTCTTAGTTCTTTCATCAAGAGCATCACCACATAAGAAAGCGTTATACTCACCGACATTGAGTGATTTAATATCAGTTTCAACTTTAATTCTTTCAATGTTTATCATATGAGCCCCAACTGCTTACCAATAATGTTTTTTTCATCTTGTAAACTTTCTTGTTCTTCTCCTAAATCCCATTTTTCACCCAAAGATTTAAGGAGAGAGTTAAAACTTTTATCATCACCAGAAAAGATTACATTTGTCTGATCTTTGTTCAGTTTGAGTTTTTTCTTTTTACGATAGCTGATACCAAAATATGGTGATAATACTGGATGCAATAAGTAGTCTTTTGTTTCAAAACTTTCGTTACTTTTAGTTTTAGTGCTTTTTTCTTCAATTAATACAGACCAAATTATAGCTTCATTTAATAAAGTTATAGTCTTCTCATCTAATTCCATTTCATTAGACAAATCGAGGGTGAAGTGATTAATCTCAACCTCACTTTGTGTTCTCCTAGATTGACTATAACTAAAGATTTTACCTAATCTATTTGCGACTTTCTTCAAATGTAATCCATGGGGTCCCAAATCTGAAATTTTCTCAAACTCTAATCGGCTAGTTTTAATTGTCGCTTGAGACTGAATATTTATAGGAATTTTTATTAACTCATCAATACTTGAAATATCCTTATTCAATTCATTACTTTCAGACTGTAACATCGTCTGATGGCATAACTCCAGAAAATGTCTTATATTACCTTTAGACAGATAAGTATATTGGTTATAACCTGCATATAATGGACAAGCTCTTTGAGGTGTTTTTTTGTAAATGAGTAAAATCACGCCAACTAAATTATTAGGTATCCAAGATTTAAATTTACTGTTTAATCCAGACTTATACAATTCCAGCTCATTCAAAATTTCACTGGGTGAATTCCGGCTTCTATTAAGTAAAACTGATGATACTAAGGTTGCTTCAGGAAAACCCGGATCAATAAAACTCTCCGGCTTAATTTTTTTCAAAGAAGAATGCATGCTTAAACCTTCTTCGATTAAATTAAACAGTTTCCGATATAAAACATCGTCAGTTATAATTTGATACGATATCTCTTTATAAGAGAAATTTGGTAAGATAGTATTTGCAAGGTCTTTTATATTTTTAATGTAGGAATCTTGTTTTCTAAACCTATCAAATCCCTTCTCTTTCATTAGTTCTTCATAATGACTATCTTTAAAATAGCTATACAGTCTAAGTAACAGTACTTCCCCTGCAAAAACATCAAAGTTCTTATTATAATGACCTTCTAAATCTATTAATTTAAAATCATTTCTTTCAACAATTTTTTCATCACTTAAAGTATCTCTAGATATCACAGCACTCTTTTTATGAGCAATACTAAATAATACAGGTGAACGACCGTGTTTAATGAGAGTATTGATTATTTTTTGTTGTGGAACAATTAAATTTTCAAACTCATCAATAAAAATATGGAAAGACAATTTTGAGAGTATTTTATCAATACCTATAATCTCATCAGTAATAAGGCTAATAGTGCTTTTGAAATCTAACACTATAGGTGGAGTTTCGGTTATAGGAGCATTGATCCAGTTACATAAAGTGAACAGTGCCGAACGTATAAGATTCCCTGCCTCAGAGAAATTAATTTCTTTTTTATCGAAAGTGATTGCAGAAATAATCTGTTGAGAACATTTAAAATTAAGTATTTTTTCTTTGCAAGAGTCTTTAATAGAATGAGAATTTGCTAAATTAATTATAAGTTTCGTGAATTCTAATAAGAGGGACAAAGACATGTAACTATTAAAAGCAACACTCCAATATTTACCAAGCCAGCTTTCCGAAATATGCTGAGTAAAAGATGTATCAGGACGCCAATAGAGCCCTAAATTTTTAATTTCCTGAATTGGGATTCGCTTTCCTTGGGGACTTAACAAGGTGCTATGGCAATAATATTTTAAGTACATAGTTTTACCTGAACCGCGCCCTCCAATTATGACGCAGGCTTTGGAAGCATTACTTATATCTATTTCATCATTATTTAATGGAATAACATACTTATTATATACGTCATCAGGAAACTCTTCAGTTCTATTTTTTGAAAATACGTCACTTAATTTTTGAGTCATAATCTATCTCTTAAAGAGTTGATTCCACTGGTCATTGTGATGTACTAATATTGACAGATTGTTATTAGGGGTGGAGTTATTAAATACATAAGTTAGTTCTAAATTACCCTTCCCTAAATTGCCGTCTATATTAATTTTATTTTTACGACACAAATTTAGATAAAATGCTTTAAAGTCTTCATGACTCAAAGAATCGATGACATTTAAGGCTATATTGTTCTTTGAAAAAAACATATGACTTGCATCAATCACCTCAACTGGACGGATAAATAAATTCTCATATTCACTCTCTAAATCTTTATAACTATTTGCCACGGCTACAAATGGTATATAAAAAACCTTAATTTTTTTTGTAGATAACAATGACTTTTCATAAAATGTCTTGAACTGCGTTCCTGTACCTATGATATCATCAAAGAAAATTAAAGCCTTAATTTTCCCTTTTTCGATTAAACTATTAGCTGCATCCAACGAAACAGTAAGAGTGCTTTCAAAAAACTGCTTTTGGATGGCAGACAAAATAACCTCACCACTTTTAACAGCTCTTCCGTCTACATTATTAATTGCAGCAAATCTAAAAGGTAGCTCCCTGCAACTTCTTCCATTTAGATCATTAATCCATTCTTTAATATTTTTTATAGTATAAACATCATTCTCTTCCAAAATTTGAGGAAGCAAAATGTGAAATATATTTTCGCTCAAAGCGAGCTTTGCTTTCTCACTCCTAAATATTATAGAGTTCAAAATGGCCGCAGCGAGATATTTTTCTTCTCTGGATTTAAAGTTTGAAAGCCATCCATGTAGTTTCCTAACCGTTAGATTATCCCAATAATTAAACTTTATTAATAGCTCCGCATTTTCAATAAAGCTATCAATTATAGAATCAAATCGCTCATCAATATTCATGCTTTTTCCATAAAGACAGGAAATTCTTTCATTATATCAATAGTAATATGCTGCGCTCCAACACCCTTAGCCGCAGTTATCAACCACTTTTGCCCAAAATCTGATTCTAGCGAACTAAGAATCATGTCAAAAATATTTTCACAGGAGGTTCTAATAATAATTATGCATTCAGACACTCTAAAATAACCGTCTTTAATAACGCCATACTTACCAATTACTCTAGTGCCAACTCGGGGTATGACAATGTCATTTTTTCGAGCTACCTTCATATTAACATTTTGAGTTATCAGTGTGTTCTCTTTAAAAAACTGAGGCTTACACCCAAAAGAATTGGTGTGTATACTAAGCAAGCTGGGATAGCGATTAAATACGCTTTTACTTCCTCTAATAATTTCAACATCGAGTTCACCCAAAGGGATTGTATTAATAGGAACAGGAAGAGAGTGATATTTAAAATCTCCTCTACCTACGAAATTATTTCTGCTTATATAAATTTCCACACCTTGATCATTAAGTGATTTGAGTAATATCCTGTCACCCGGACATTCCTTTTTAATAATAATAATATGGGTGCGAGCCTCTGTGCCAACAAAACTTTTACTTGGAACTTCTACTACTGATAAAATATTGTAGTTATCTGTAATATTTTTTCTTAACTCTGAAAAAGAAACATTAGTAAAAAAACCATCAGGAAGTATAAATGCAGCAATCCCACCTTTACGAAGTAAATCTAACGATACAAGTAAAAATAACACTTCTGCTCTTATCTTATCCTTTTGTGAATACAAACCATACCTTTTAAAAACACAATCCGAATAAGTAGTTTTATCTATACTTTTAAAAGGTGGGTTACCCACTACGATGTCATATTTTATAAAATTCTTTGCCGCTAAATTAATTGACTCTTCTAAAGTGGCATCTCGATTATAAGAGATGCAATTGTTTATGTTGCTTAATTTTTTTACGTTATTTGGATCAATATCAAAAGCAACCAGCTTTGCTGTTTTGTACACTTTGGAAGCAGCCAGCAGTAAAGCGCCTTCTCCAGCACTTAAATCTAAGATACTACGAACGTTACCATCGAATGGTATTAGCTTAATGATGTCATCGCCAAGCTCATTAGCAGTATAATACTGAGAATGCTTTTTCTTGATTTCCCGACTATCAAAAAAAAACAAGTCCATAGTCATCTGGTTTAACTCCCAAGAGGCATACAAGTTTTAGAATGACTTTTCTTTACTAAACATACTAATTTATTTTATACTAAAAATAAAACCTTAACAAGAGAATGTTACATTCCTGCTAAAACTCTACCTGCTTTGCTTAGTAGACAATTATATCGCTAATGGTATAACCACTGCATTCTGTATCATCTTTAAGTCCTAAAATTACTGTTTATGGGTGTTAGATCTTCATGTTTTAATAGCCCTGGCATGAGTTGATAAGACAAGTTAGCTTGTACCAAGGAACTAAATTTAGTTATAATAATCATTAATTAAACAAAAGACACTGCCTACTTATGAACAAATTGGATATAGAAAAACTACTGTTAGAAGAAGGATTTACCCCAAAAGAAGTCTCTGTGATACGTCAGCATGCTGAGAAAGACGGTTATCCTTATCCTTGGCTTCTTTCACAGTTAAAGAAAAGATTCATAGTTGCAATGATATTAATAGCAATCTTTCTCGCAGGGCTCATTTATACCATTTGCAGTGGCACACAAGAAAACCTTGTTTCGTATTCGATCACACTTGTAGCAGGTTTCGTGATTTTATATATATTCGTACCTTTGAAACCTGCATTCAAAGCTTACAGATTTATGAAAAAGCATGGTCACTCTTTGTAAGTATCAGAGATTGACTTAATGGCTGAAGCGTCATTATAGACTTCAATGAATAGCTCTTTTCTGCTCATTTCCTTAATACCGCGAACGTAGTCGGTATTAAGGTAATAGTAGAGACGCCAGGCCTCAGGTTTTTGTACCAGACGCAAGATGCCATAGAGAGACAGTGCCAGGTCCATTGAACTGTATGCTAACTGCCCAACCCTCTGATCGAATCCTAAAAACTCAGCTGTTGCTACATAACCCTGTTTAAGTAATCCCACACTATCAGTTTTGCCATAAACCAGGTTCTCAACAGACTCCTGAAAACCGTTGAATCCATGCAGAACCAACATTCCCCCAAAGGCTGTCCCTATGATTGTTCCTGACGCAAGGGAAGCTCCAATCACCGAAACACCTGCTATGACCTGTAGACCACTAAGCACTACCCCAACACCATTGATCACATAGCCCCAAAAATCTCCATTCCTGACAAGTTGCACTGAGGCATGAACCGCAGCCGTACCTGCCCTCAGCATTCTGTCCTGAATAGTGAGGTACTCATTTTCCTTTTTTAGGTTTTGAATGCACTCCTGGCATTGAGCATCAGTTGAATCTGAACGGACAAGGTTGAGTTGAGCATTAACGAAAGCTTTAACGTCATCCTGGAAGCGCAATCGATTGAATCCATCTTTCAGGTACAGGTGAGAAAAGTGATTGGCATTACTAAGCAACTGATTCGCCTCGGCATGAGCCATAGTCAGAAAGTAATCCTTAAATCTGTTTGGTTTCCAGTAGTCCATGGCTGTGCCTTTATGTCATTATACGTATCATTAAGTTATTTAATCAGATTACCCTTCTCAGGGAAAGTGAAAGGACCAACTATGAGCACAGATCTCTTCTTAAAAATTGATGGCATAACAGGTGAATCGCAGGATAGTAACCATAAAGGCTGGACTTCTATTGAATCTTTCACATGGGGCGCGAACCAGCCGGGGAACATGACAGTTGGAGGCGGAGGTGGTGCTGGAAAAGTTCAGTACCGTGATCTCTCGGTTCAGGCCCTCATAGACAAAGCAACTCCAGCAATCATGCGCTATGTCTCTAACGGTAAGCATATCGGTAAGGTTGAGCTTTCGGTATGTAAGGCTGGCGGGAGCCAAATCGAGTACTGTCGCATTACGCTTGAAGACGTTCTTATCACCAATGTAATTTTCAATGGCGCTACAAGCCGTGACCTGATCAGTGTCTCATATCAGTTCCAGGCTTCAAAAGTTAAAACACAGTATTGGGAACAGTCAGCAAGCGGCGGCAAAGGTGCTGAAAGCCAGTCTGGATGGGATATTAAAGGTAACAAAGAATTGTAGACTTTCAAGGATATTGGGTGATTAAGCATGATCTAAAAACTGTGAATTTTTGAGGAGCTAATTATGACTAGCATATTTGTATCATATTCGCATAAAGACGAGCAATTTCGAGAAGAGCTTGAAGTACATCTTGCTATGTTAAAAAGAGAAGGCTCAATTGACGTGTGGCATGACAGACGAATAGTGGCTGGTTCACAAATCGATTCGACCATTGACGTTGAGCTTGAGAAGTCTGACATAGTTCTGTTGCTAATAAGCCCTGATTTCCTAGCTTCAAGTTATTGTTTTGATGTTGAAGTGCAGCGAGCAATGCAACTTCGGGATCAAGGTAAGTGCGAGGTGATACCTGTCATCTTGCGGCCATGTGACTGGCAATCAGCTAATGCTCCATTTAGCAAACTTTTAGCAGTACCAAAAGACGGTATGCCCGTATCGAAGTGGCCTGACAAGGATGACGCATTTTTAGATATTGTTAAGCAGTTGCGTAAAGCATTAGAAGCTTTAGAAGCTTTTTTAGTTAAAAACACTTCAAAATCACCGAGACGCGTTACTTCTAGGAATATCTTATTCCCTTCAAATGTTCCCCATATCGATATCCCCCGCTCTAGCAATCTAAGATTAGCGAAAACGTTTAATGATGTCGATAAAGATAGATTCCTTGACGAAGCTATGAAATATGTCAAAAGATTTTTTGAACAGTCGTTATTGGAATTAAAAGAAAGAAATGAAGGAATTGATACACGCTTTATACCAATAGATCACAATGCTTTTGGTTGTGTTATATATCGCGATGGTAAAACCGTTGCTAAATGCGGCATTAGATTAAATACGGGCAGATATTTTGGAAAAGGAATTTCTTATACGAATGATGAAAGCGCTCCTGAAAACACAATGCAGGAATCTCTTTCACTTAACTATGATGAGCAATCATTATTTCTAGTCCCCATGGGTATGGGATATGGTGGTGTACAACGAACAGCAAAGCTTAGCTTTAATGGTGCCAGTGAATACCTGTGGGAGCTACTAATATCACCTCTTCAACGCTCTTAATTTATTACTGCTTTCTTAACAATTAAACTTTGAAGCGAAAACTTTATGCATGATCAACTTGTTACGATTGCTGGAATTATAGCCATTCCTTTTTCTGCTATCCTAAGTTTATGTGGGATTATGCTAGGGCTTTTCAGCTTTGACGAAAAAAGGAAGATACTTATATCATTAAAAATCACCGAATTAATATCTACAAAAAAAGTTAAAGCCGAAAAATTTGCGCAATGGTGGTCCACGAACTTCTTTTTACTCTTTGGTGCAAATTTTTTTTCTAAAAGACAAATTTTAACCATTCCGCTGTTTACAATTTTATATTCAACTTTTCTTTTTATCTCATGGTTTTTATGGATGTTGATTTTTTATAACCCTGACCATATAATACCAAATCATATCCCAACAGTTCTAGATGCATCTATAAATAACTTTTTAAATTACGGCTTTGTGTACTCTTTAGTTTTAGATTTCATCTCAATTTCGATAACACGGGTATATATAAAATATTCTTTAAGAAATAGGTTTAGCTCATTTAAAGCAATACTATTTTTTATAACGTCTATCTTATTAATTGTTTTTTTGTTTACAATAGTGATCTATAAATTAAAGATTAGTTCAATTGATGATCTATATACAATGCAAGGCCTTTATTTAGAAAAAAGACCAATTACAAATTGGGAACCAGTTCAAACATTTTATTCATCTCTTAATATAATTCATAACGAAACAATGATAATAGTGACTTCTAAAGGACTAATGACAAATTATTTCATACCTCAAGCATTAATGCTTTACACATCACTTATGGCTCAGATAAGCTTGATTATTATTTTCTTATGCTATATCCTTATTAAATCCTTAACCAAATTAGAGATCTTATCTTTGTTTCTGGTTAAAAATGCTGGAACAGCTTCAATGAGCGCTTGTGGTTTTATAGCCTTAGCTGTAATCTTAATAATATGCATCCCAATGACTCTTCTTATTTTATCTATTTTCATAACATAAAATACAAGAGCTTTAAATTTAAATAAAAATGGCTCATTCAATCCATGCAGAGCCATTTTGAATAAATACTCAAACTAATATTCAGGAAGATTTTCTAAATTATCTTTGGCAGAACCGTTAGGTTTCGTAGTGATATAATCCACACCATTGACACGATCTTTTATTACTTCCTGTCCTTTTTTCCACTTATCATCAGCGTCTTTCAAAATAGTGTAAAAGCTTTTTTTACCGTTTATTTTTTCAATTACCCATTCGCGTTTGTAGGAAGTACCATTTCCTACTGTGTCACCATTGTCGACATGTACCATAACGTCAGTAATGTGTGTATGCTTATCATTATATCTAACTTTAGATATAAGGTAATCAGCCCATTTAGTTACCATTATATTATCCAGATGTATTCGCAGCTTTATCGCTGCATTTTTCTTATACTCTTAGTAAAAAACTTTTGCCAAACGATTGTTTCAAAATAGTGATCTTAAACAATTTTGAAATTAAATTTCTCCTTAACGCAAATCTAAAGTCTTTTCCCATCCCTCTTCTTCTTTCTTGTAGTTGTCACTTGGTTTAACAGTATCGCTTTCTCATATTTAACTCGCTCCTCACGATAAACGCCCTCAGCTTCTTCATCATTATCAATGGCGTAATGAACCATAAAGCGAAAGAAAAACGTGATCTCATGTTCATAGCCAAGGTGCTGAATGAGTCTTGGAGAACTCGATTTTAGAGCGTTTGAAAGCATAGATATGATCGTAAAACGATCTGTAGGATCTGTTTTAGATTGTGGAAGGTAGTACTTAATGTAGTAGCCGACACAGAACAGCCAGATATATCTAATTATCTTGTCCTGAGCAAAACCTGATTTTTTTAATCTTTCAATGAACATTTGTAAAAGCAAAAGTAGCTTTTCTTCCTTTGAAAGAGCGTCTATCTTTTTCATAGATTGCATCCTTGCAAAATTAATCAACCACTCCCTGGTTGTATATACAACATAACATATTATTTAAATTGCGCAATATCTGCGCAATACATTATTTAATCAGCATTGGTTTCCCTGTCAATCTCAGGTAATCCATTATTAAGTTGTTCGAAACTTATTCCGTTGTGTATAGCATTGTACTGCCAGACAACAAACCTCTCTTCCAGACTTCTCAGCTCTTCTGCCAGTATTTTGTTTTTTAGTTCAAGATTCCTGATACGCTGTGAAGCAACTTTTAAATTAGCTGGCCGTTTTTCTTCATCGTTTCCAGACTTAATATTTTTCTTCTTCAGATTGAAAGCCATGACGATATCTTTGTGAAGCCCCAGTGACTGACGGGTTGGTCGCTTACCAATTAGTGGTTCAAGCCTGTCACAAAGATATTCCCATGAAAGCTTCCCTGTCTTCTCACTGTCCCAACCTGCTATTGTGTTTTTAATTATGCTGATATCTTTATTGTCTAGATGTTTAGCCATATAGCTCTCCTTTTAATTATCATTTATCCTTTCATTTCCAATCAGTTCATTCCTGCTCCCGCCTGTGAGATTTTTCATATGTGTAAAATCATCACCCTCCAGTCTTACCAGCGCTCCATCCTCAAGATTTCTGCTTTTGAGTAGCGCTACCAAATCCAGAAGTCTTGCTTGCGTTTTTTCGTGATAGGCCACCCACTTGTCAGCCCCGTACTCCTCCTCTTCCATGTCAACCTTTGCCTTTTTAAGAAGCTGCTCTGTGTATGCCGCAGTAGCTTCCAGCCTGCCTAGCAAGTCTTTGTCCCCTTTCACGCACGTATGATCGCTGCAATTGATACAGTCCCTGAACTTCGTACACGGAGAGATTACGTAGTCATGAGTGCAGTAGCCGAACTCTGTCACGTGAATGGCTGCATGGCCTGTATCTTTGACATCAATACGCCATGAAGGGTTTGCTATAGCTCGTGGGGTGTTGTTTTCTGGTTTAATGCCAATATTCTGCACATTATGCTTAACTGACTCCCGAACCTTCTCTTCCTGGCTGACGTGATTATAGGTTCTGTTTTGTGTTTCCCTCACTCTTCCTGACCACTTGGCCAGTTCAAAATCGCCAAGGCCACCACGTTGTGCAATTGTATTGAGTAAGTGTCTTGCCTGATGACTTCTGAGTGAAAGGCTGTTCCCATTTGCCCATCTATATCCGTGCCTGTCAAAAATTGTTGTAATAGAGTGAGTCCGGCGATACTCAGTGCTTCCCAGGTTGGCGCTAACCAGAGTGGCAGTTGGTCTGAAAAGAGATCTTTGCGTTGTTAAACTTGCACTGAGCTGATACCGGAACAGAAGACATAGTGCGTTGCTGTATCGAATGTTCTTTTCTTTATCGTACCAGGGAAAATCTGGGTAAAGCTCACGGCCCTTACCGGAAATCTCAATCTCTCTTGCATATGTGCGGGCGTTTTCTGAAAGAGTCCTCAGCCTCCTGATAGCTATCTCAGCAACCGGGACCATGACTTCAGGTATCCATTTCACATTTCCACCAAACCCCTTCACGGAATAGAATCTCAGCCCGTACCTCAGCTTTCCTTCCCTGTCCGCCTCACGGATTTCACAATCCGCCGGGAGCGTCAGGATTTCGGTTACTCTGGAAGGTGCGCACATGAGCAATGCAAAGACAGAGCTTATGAACACGTCCATTTCTGAAAGCTGATCATCTGGGAGTGCGAAGATTTCAGCGATAGCATTCAACGACTCTTCGTCAGGCAACTTTCCCTCACGGGCCTCTTGTGCAGTTTTAGTGAGCCTGTTGCTTGCTTCCTGCGCTCTGAGTGGACTCTTCCAGAGCAGTGACTGCATGATCAGGAATTCTTTTTCTCTGAGAAATGAAACCAGTCCTTCCAGTACTTTTCCGCAGGCGTGCGCTACTGCTTTGTTGTATGCGCTTTTTAAGGTAACAACGCACTGGTCCAGAACAGTGAGGTTAACGTACTGAATATGACTCCGCCCATTGACCTGCAAGAGGGCTGCCTCAAGTGTCCTGAAAACGATATTAAGACGCTGATTGATTTTCTTGCCTCCATTCATGTATTGGTAAAGGACATAGCTTTTAGCGAACTCAATAAAATTCTTGTCTAATGGCTCATTTACAATAACAGAGCTTTTTTTGACGCCTTTGACAGGGGTTTTAGTAAAAAGGAAAACTTTTGACCAGTTAACCTCCTCCCAGCTCACAAGGTCGTTTTTATTGAGAGTGAACCGACAGTAGCTCACAAAATCATCTATTTTCTGCGCGCAATATTTTTCCCTGCGCGTTTCGAGCACTCTTAACTTATCATTTTTAATATCATCCATTTAACACCTCCGGGTTTGATTTGATTTCTTTGCACTTATTTATCACCTCTGATACTGCAATAATTGTTCTGTCCAGTATCTGTGTAGTCACAGGATCAGACACTATGCACTGAATCCTGCTACGCTCATCGAGTAAATATACAAGTAATTTTTCATGCGGCCCTTCAACAAAAGGTCTGAAATGCATGCAGGTGTAACAGGGGATGGGCACACATGCTGTGCAGGATTTGCAACTGGCGCATTGCCCTGACTTTTCACCAGTATTTATTCTGATGTTGCCGCCGGGATATTTATCCTCACTTTTGTTAATCAGCACTCCCTGAAACATCTTTGCGTAGTAGCCAAGCTCAGTGGAAACGGCATCTTCGATTTTATTTAAACTATCTGGACCTGACTGAACATAAACGCCTGTATACATTAAAGTGGAATGATCCAGTAATTCTCCTATGACGACTTCTCCATAACCCTCTCTGGCAAGCCGGGTACCTAACGTATAGCGAAACCGCCTGGCATTCATATTTATTACTTTACCCGTCCTTTCCGAGATCACGTCCTCTGTTGTAGCTATTCTTTTGAGCGTTTGGGTACACTTTATCGCATAGGCATGAAGTCTGTCTGAAGCAAGAATCTCATGTAAATTCTCACACTCGACAACCCTCTCAAGCCTTTCCTGACAGACAAAAAATGGTAATTCTAATATCTCCTTCTCCGAGAGTTTTCTACCGAGCTGCTTGCTAAAACTCTCAGAAACAATACGTGCCTGCTCTTTAAATATGTTGAATAATTCATCTGTAATTCTGAATCGCCTGAATGAGGCTCTATACTTCTCACCTTGCTTTATTCTGGGGATATTTATATAGCATTCGTTTATGGCTCTTTCTTTTATGATATCTTTCATTTTTATCTGTGTGATTTGTAAACTTCTTCTCCCTGTGTGAATCGTGATTAAGGCCATTGCCAAATCAGAATAAGATATCGTGCCCTTTTGGTAAGCACGTGAAACTGCATCATAGAAGTTATCAAACTCCATGTCTGTAAGAGGCCCCTGATAAGGGTCTCGTCTTTTGACGACCTCACCCTTTTTATTATCTTTAATCGTCCAGTTATTAATAAGTTCTATACATTTTTCAGTAACCCCCTTAAAGCCTAATTCATGCCACTTCTTGATTAGGATCCTGAGACAAACGAGATCGTGATTAGAGAATTTTTCATTTGACTTTATTATCACCATAATAGCTTCGTCAATTAATTCAAAGCTCATCAATGAAATCAATTTCATAAAAGCCATGTTAATTTGCTTTACAGATACTGGGCTTATTTCTTCTGCAAAATATCTCATTGTATTCACATAGCTGTATTTGAGGTTTTCTGATAGTTTTTCATTGACTTCACCAATATTTAATTTTACATTCCGACTTAATACCCAGAATTTATCATCCATCCTGAATGTGTAACCTTCATTTTTTGCATTACAGATCTCTGCGTGGGCATTTAGTATTTTTATTTTATTCATAAGACACCCCGCTGCGTTTTTGGAAAATAGTATTCTGAATCCCTAGGGCTGCCTGCTCTGATTTTGAAACGATAAATCTTCTGTTGTAAATTCGTGCTGTTCCAGAACCAGGCTCCCAGCCCATATGTCTGGAGCGCATTTGCTCTTGCATTTCTTCACTTACATGTTCAGTACTTTCATCCATCTGCTTTGAAAATAAAAAGTTCCAGGTGTGTCTGAACTTATGTCCAGTCAACTGGCTTAAACCTGAGTCAATGCTTCTCAGTCTGTAAATGATCTTATGGTAAGAAGGAACGGACAGAGGATCGCCACGTGTCTCTCCTTCTTTGTGAGTAATAAAAAGGTACCCGTGCTTTTTCTTTCTGATATTGGCTTTTCTTTCGCCTGTAATATATGAATGGAGAAGTCTGGTCAGTTCGTCAGACATGGGTAAATTTCTTTCAAGCGTTTTTACAAGGGGCTGATTGACTCTTGTATCCTCAATACTGTCAGCCCTTCGTCTTATGAAAAGCATTTGCGATGCAAAATCAATATCTTCTACTCTCAGATTCAATAACTCTCCACACCTTATCCCTAATGAATGTAATACCGTGATTATAAGCTGATTTCTCTGCCGAACTTTTTTGTCGAATGGATTAAATTCACATTGCGGTTCAATAACAGAAAGAAGGATTTTCAGATCTTCTTCTTGAATTGTTTTATAGACGTTTGCTTCTGAATTCCTGTATTTTATTTTCGGCCTTCTGGCTTTTATTTTTTTCACAAAGTAGTAAGTTTTCCTGTAACCATCGTCTATATTTTTTATAGTTAGCTGACACAACCATTCGAGATACTTTGCTATTGTCGTAAGCCGTATGTACTTTGTCGCACTGCATACTCCAGAATGATGATCTTTGATACTAATCACTTTCGCAGATCTCATCCTCTTCCCGACAAAATCCCGCAGAAGATCAATTTCGTTGTTATCCAGGAATCTGGCTGTTTGAATTCGCTCTTCAATGTCTATGTTGCGTATAAAAAGAAACCGATAAAAAATTGCGATACACCCCGCCTGAGTCTCAATTGTTTTTATCGATTCATTACTGTTTCTCAATTGTGTTGTAATAAATAAACATGGATAAAACACCGGAATACCTGTTTTCTTGTTTTTTATAATGCAATAGCGCTCACCATTTTTCATTTTAAACGTTTTAATACCAAATCTTTCCATAAACTCTCCTTTTTTTTCAGTTAAATTTTTTGCAAAACAGGTATAGGTTAAATATTCAAAAACAATGACCTATTCAAATTTTACAAAAATATTTTATTAATATGCCGTTTAACAACTGTCAATAAAGGAGGAGGCTAAATATTCTTTCCAAATGTTAATCAGGTATATATTAGGCATGTTCTATTTACCTGATACCTTAAAAACACTCCATGCAGCTTGATATAACTGACTTTGCATTATCTCCGCAAAGAATTTTGCAAAATTTAAGCTGCTTTGGCTTGCAATCCTTTCCATTTTTATCGACAACTTCCACGACATTAATTTTAAATAACACAACTATTTAACTAGTCAATAGTTGCTTTTATTTTATAATTGGTTATATATAAATAAAAAGTTAGGGGGAACCTATGATTGACATTAAAAACAACATGGAAATTATGTGGATATACTTCCCTGAAAATGAAAATGAAATCTTGCAAGAATTAAATGAATCATCCGCCTTCGATTTTTACGAACGCTACCTATTAGAGTTATCAGCAAGTGAGTTCCTTGATTTCTTCCAATATTTATTGGACTACAAAATCGACAATAATTTTGATGATAAACATTCAATATCTCAACTAATTAGCTATGGCTTTGGTCAGAAACCCACTCTCGACGGAGAACCACAATTCGAAAACTTTCATTCTATTCAATCACGTGTTGCCGATCTTAGAAGCGAACATTTAACTCAACGGATTAAAAATGAACAGGAAGTGCTGGGTTCGAAGATTGAACTACAAGAAGAAACCATAAAAAAGCAAGATAGGTTGTAATTCATATATGTGCATGGGACCATGCATATGGTACACGGCCCCATTCTTATCAATGCTATATTAACCCTATAAAAATACAATTTATTTAAAATAACCTTACAACTTAAAATCCTTGAATTCATGTTCAGATTTAAACAAAAGGATCATTTTGGCCAATTTCTCAACATCTGCTTTCTGCTTAAATAAAGTCATCCATATTGAAAAGACTGCGTACTGTATTTTAAATTCAAGTTCGAAAATAGCAGATAGTGCCCCCTTTATGTTTCCTGAAAGATATTCCCCTAACCAGTAAGTAATACTTTCAGAAAACCCATCATTACACATGGCTGCAACTGCATCATGATCGAATCTTTCATCAAATGCTTGTTTACTCATGGCCGAGAAATATTTATTAGTACTGATAAAATCTTTCAGTTTCATATTAAAGCCCTCTTAAATGGTTTCGTTTCGTGATTTAGAAATTAACACCTCAATCCATTCATCAATCTCACCCTCAATAAATGCCACCGCACGAGAGCCAATCTTGATAGGTTGAGGAAACTGCTTGTTCCTAATAAGCTTATAAATCCATGACTTGCTATAACCTGTTTTATTTATTACCGCACTTAAACGAATGAGCTTTTTATTTGAAATGTTCATGCTGACGCTCTCTCTTCTGTTTCGATGAGAGCTACATTACCAGGAAGAAGGTTGGCGGGGTGAGTGTGGCTCGTGACAGCGGAGCCACTGGAGGCTGGGTCAGTTGGAATCAGAGAGTTTCATGACGTCTGAAACTCTCATATTTTTAAGGTGGGGGTTTCGATTTATGAAGAAGTTGAATTGGCGAATGAAATCGATGGTTGCTGCTTTCATAGCCAGTGGTCTATCAGCGTCTTTGATATGGTAGTTAAGACGGATAGCTGTCTCATCGTCTTCGTCTGTGTACAGCAGTCTGGAGAGCCGGTCGTCTGAAACGCGCAGGTCATACATCTTTGCCCATAAAAGAACATCGAGCATTGCTATGAGACGATAAGAGATAACCTTCTTGATTGTGCCGTAGCCGAAGCGCACAGCCCCTGATTCGTCAGCTTCAATCCCCTTAACGCGTCTCCATTGTGGAAGAGCTGATTTGATAGACTCTGCAATTTCATCGTCTGTACCACTCGCAAGATCGATTTCTAAAAGAACCGTGTTCTCACATATCTCTGACATAACCGTTGATACATAGGCTTCATGGTGGGGAAGATTTACGCAGTACTCGTCACTATCTTGTTCCCATGAGAACAGATTGACCCGGAGACCCGTTACGCTAAGTTGAGCAAGGCGGCTTATGTCTGTAATAAAGATATGCGGTGGGCTTTGAAGAGTTTGATCATCTTGCATGTAGTTAAGCTGTTCGGGCTCAAAGAGAAAAGGCTTGCCGTTGAAGATCTGTCTCATGTATCCACCGAGGCCAATCTTTTCCTCGTCTGTGGGCCAGGGTTTAAAGAGCAAGGCCCTTGCCCACAACTCATGGTAGAGGCAGTTAAGCGTGGTTTCTTCGAACTTTCTATAGTTTGAAATGTTCAGCCAGGATTTGACTGCTTTGGTGTCTTCTGTTGACCAATTTTTCAAAGCTAACTCCTTCACGATCTCTCTATGAAAAGAGTATAATCAACACTGTTTAATCAACGCTATATGGCTGTTTTGAAGAGAAAAACTTTTGTTGGTATCATTGTTGGTATAAATGATTGCAGATAAAATTATTCCTTCAAAATAAAACACTTAAACTACAGTTCGATTCCTGCAGGGGACACCATTCATGCACCATCCTGTGTTTTCTTTCTTCTCCTGACGTCCGCTTAATCTGCTGAAACCCACCTGAACGGCTGGCCGCGCCGCGTACAGACATTGTATTAATTTTTATTCGCCTGGCAGCAGCCATAGCCAGCCAGCGTGCACAAGAGTAAGGCCCATAAAAACTGGTGGAAATGCCCTAATCCAGCGGCTTAACCGGCAGGCGCAAGCCCGATAAGGCTGATTTCTTCAGCATGGCGCTTATTAAGATTTATTTCCCACTGCCCGATGCAGGACTGGCGAGCCTAAGTGTCCTCGTTGATTTCCGTAGCAACAGCAAGACACATTTTGCGCCGGTACTCTTTCCATTTATCTTGTGCTTCTAAAACCTTTGTCCATACACATCACCGTAGGTTTCACCGGTATTTTCTTTGCCGTTAAATGCACCAATGTTATTGGCTTTCATCCTTTTGACGGTTTCTGAAATTAAAACGTCGAGCTGTCTGTTGCCGTTAGGCTTTTTTGGAATAGCAGCCCGCATCAGGGCCAGGGCGTTATGTCCCCCTTAATAAAACATATCAACGATAACGTCTCTGGTTTTCTTGTCCAGCCTCGTCCACAACGGTGCTCCCGATACAAATTTAGCTACTTTAGCGCACAGGCTACGTGCTTCGTTCAGCCTTGTCTGAAAATACTCAATCCACTATGGCATAGCGGAAAAGGCGCCTTTACAAGACAGATAAACCACGTTGTACAGCAATACCGGGACATAAAATATATTCCTTTTACTACCGGCGTTTCCTTGCCGGGCACGCGTTTATTTATGATCCCGTCGATAAAGCTGCCACTCGTCGATGTGCTCGCCGGAAGGCAGCGTGCAGTAGCCCCTCTGTCCCTGCTCGGTTTTCACAATTTCCGATGTACCGCCCTGCTCAACACACCAGGCCGCCGCAGGGTTTTTCATGTTCAGCGAGGTCGGTTTACTGACATTATGCGCACAGCTGGCTGCCAATAAGGCACAGATAAACAATAAATTTTTTCTCATTATCACCTCTGTTAAGATGGATCCCATTGCGTCTCATTATCAGTCAGATAACAATGCTAAGCGCACCAGTTTAAAGTGTGGTACGTCAATTACCGCTCACTGAATTAACGATTAACGCCAAAGGATTGGGTTTTATACTCGCTTCAGCGCCCGAAACGGCCGACTAACGACAAGGAATGCTCTATGCGAACCGCCACTTTTACCCTACGTCTTACCCGGGACGTCAGCCAGTTTCTGCTGCCGGATCTGCGCGCGCTGCTGCCGCCGGAAAGCGTACAGTTTTTTTTCAACGAGCTGGATGAGGAGTGGCATTACACGCTGCTTTGTCTGCAAAGCGACCATACCTGCTCGCTGACGGTTTCCGCTATCCTGGTCTGGCATCAGCTGAAGAAAATCCATGTGATGCGCTACCGATCACCGCAGCTACAGCAGGCGCTTGCTGACCCTTCCTCTGCGGAGCTTTACGCCCTGCTACAGGTGCCGGGCGCGGTGCTTTATCTTTCCTGACGCCCGCACGGCCAGGATTTGACGCCGTTATCCTGCGGTATTCCACTGATTGGTTTTTACGCGCCCGCCGTAAACTCACCATAAAGTAACTGGAAAACCGTACCGGAGTCCTCCCTGATGCCAGATAAAGATCCTGTTGTTGAACGTCTTACCGTCGAGCTGCTTGCGCTCAGGCAGATCGTGCAGATGCTGATTGCCTATGGCAACGTGCCGACCGGCGGCAAGCTGAATAAATACCTGCAAAAAGTGGCCGATGATACGGAACAGCGCGAGGATCATCGCGGGCCGAACAAAGCCATTGCTGAGGCTATCCGCAGCTATATTAAGTAGGTTCCTGACCTCGCCAAGGCGAGGTTTTTTTGCCCTTCCCGCTTATCCTCTTTGATTTTGTTACATTTTCCCTCCAGCAACGTTGAGCGCTTTCAGCCAGGCTTATCGCATTGATGTAATGCGACCAGTAAGGGAATGTGATGACCAGACCAGACTACCGCCTGTTAACTTCCGCCACGCAGAATAAAGATACCGCTTTCAGCCAGCAGGAAAGAGCGGACGCGCATCTCGAAGGGCTGCTGCCGTCTGCGGTGGATTCGCTGGAAACGCAAATGCAGCGTGTGCTGGAACATCTGGACAACAAACCCGACGATATTGAGAAGTATATCTATTTGCAGGAGTTGGCTGACCGCAACGAAACGCTGTTTTACGCCACGCTGATGTCCGACCCGGTTACTTTTATCCCGCTGGTTTACGATCCGACTATCGCCGATGCCTGCCGAAAATATGGTCATATCTATCGTCGCCCCAAAGGTATGTACCTGACCCGGCAAATGAAAGGCCGACTGAAAGACGTTTTGCGTAACTGGCCGCAAAAAGAGGTGCGCTTTATCTGCGTTACCTCTGGCGGCCGCATCTTAGGGCTGGGTGACATCGGTGCCAACGGCGCACCCATTCCCGTAGGCAAGCTGCAGCTTTATACCGCCTGCGCCGCCGTGCCGCCTCAGGGACTGCTGCCGGTGCATCTGGATATCGGCACCGGCAATGAACAGCTTCGGGACGATCCGCTTTATACCGGCCTGCGGGAAGCCAAGCTTGACCAGTCGACGCTGGACGAACTGCTGGATGAGTTTGTCGCCGCCGCCAACGAGGTGTTTCCCGGCTGCTGCATTCATTTTGAGGACTGGCAGGGCGACGACGCCATCCGTTATCTACAGCGCTACCAGCAGCAGGCGCTGGTGTATAACGATGATATCCAGGGCACCGCCAGCGTGGTGCTCGCCGGCCTGCTGACCGCGCTGGAGACAACCGGCGGCAGGCTGGCGGAACAGCGCGTGCTGTTTGCCGGGGCAGGTTCGGCAGGCACCGGCATTGCCAATATGCTGGTTGATGCAATGGTGCAGGAAGGCGCCGATCGGGAACAAGCGCAACAGGCGATTACGCTGTTTGATAAACAAGGACTGATTATCTCCGGGCGCGACGACCTGAATGCGTCGCAAAAAGCCTATGCGCACGATATACCCGCAGAAACCGATCTGCAAAAAGTGGTTGAGCGCGTTAAGCCCACCATGCTGATTGGCGTCAGTACTCAGGGCGGACTGTTCAGCGAAGGCGTGGTAAAAGCGATGAGTAAGCTGAACGACCGCCCGATTATTTTTGCGCTGTCCAATCCTGGTGACAATGCGGAATGCACTGCCAAACAGGCCTATGAATGGAGCAACGGCAAGGCGCTGTTTGCCGCAGGCGTACAGTTCGACGAAGAGAAAATTAACGGTGAGACGCGCTACCCAGGCCAGGCGAATAATTTTTATATTTTCCCGGCGGTCAGCCTGGCGATTTACGCCGCCAGACCGGCACGCGTGAACGACAAGCTGTTTATCGAAGCGGCCCGCCTGTGCGCACGGCAGGTCAGCCAGGCGGAGCGGGAAAAGGGTAAGCTCTATCCTTCCCAGGCGGATATCGTTAAAACGGAAATCGCCATAGCCAGCGGCCTGGTACGCTACCTGTTTAAGCACGATTTGGCCGGTGTGGAAGAGCCGCAGGAGATTGACAGCTGGCTGCAAACGCTGATCTACAGGCCCGATTACGCCTGATAAAGATCGGCAATCCTTTATTCTCAAGGCATCGTTCTTCTCCATAAAGCGATGCAGGCACCAAAACAAATAACCCGGCACGATGCCGGGTTTTTATCAGTTAGCGTCAGGCCACTTTGAACGCGGAGATATCCTGCGCCAGCTGGGCGGCTTCCGTGCGCAGCGCTTCGGTGTTTTCCGCCGTCTGCGTCACCAGCAGCAGGTTTTGCTGAATGCCGCGCTCCATCTGCGACACCGCCAGGGTGACCTCACTGATGCCTTTACTCTGTTCGTCGCCCGCTACGCGGATTTCACCCACCACCTCTTTCACTTTCAGCACGTCGTTCACCAGGTCCGCCAGCTTCTCGCCCGCGCCTTCCACCAACCGACTGCCGGCCAGCACCGTGGTGTCGGACTCGCTAATCAATGCTTTGATCTCCTGCGCCGCAGCGGCGCTGCGCTGCGCCAGAGCACGCACTTCCGCCGCGACCACGGCGAAGCCACGCCCCTGTTCGCCCGCCCTGGCCGCTTCCACCGCCGCGTTCAGCGCCAGAATATTGGTCTGGAAGGCGATACCGTCAATCACGCTGAGGATTTCGCCCACGCGGCTGGAGGACGTTTTGATCGAAGCCATAGTAGCAATTACCTGATTCATTACCTCGCTGCTGCTACGGGCGATCTGCGCCGTCTGCTCCGTAAAAGAGTCCGCCAGACGGGTATTTTCCGCATTCAGCTGAACCGTGGCGTTGAGCTGCTCCATTGCCGCCGCGCTCTGCTCCAGCGCCGCCGCCTGATCGCTGATTTTCGCCGAGAACGCCTGGTTGCCTTCCGCCAGCGAACTGGCGCTGGCGGCCACGTTGACGCCGCTGGCCTGTACGCTGGTGATCACGCCTGCGATTTTATCGACGAACTGGTTAAACGACACCGCGATTTCGGCGATTTCATCTTTACCGACCGTGGCCAGACGACGGGTCAGGTCGCCGTCGCCGTTAGCGATTTCATCCAGCGCCGCACGGGTTGATTCCAGCCTTGCCGCCAGACGACGGGCAAACAGCCAGACCAGCACCAGCAAAACCACCAGCGCGGGGATCAGCACGATAAAGATATCCTGCAGGATATTATCCGCCAGCGCGGTGACTTTCGCCTGCGGCGTTACCAGACCAATAATCCAGCCGGTATCGGGCATCCTGAACAGCGTGATCTGCGCCTCCTTATTCAGTACGCCATCCTGAATATGATTCAGGGTGGTCATAGTTTTATTTTCCGCGATGCCCTTCAGCACCGGCGCCAGCCAGGGTTTTTCTGCCGCCAGCGCGCTGAACTTCTTCAGCGCCTTATCTTTGCCGCCGGGGAAATAGAGCACGTTGCCCGCGCCATCCAGCGCAAAGGCGTAGCCGCCGGTCAGATTGCCGTGTCTCTGCATAAAACCGGAAAGATTATCCAGCAGCACGTCAAAAGTCGCCACGCCGGCAAACTTTTCGCCCTGCACGTAAGGCACGCTACAGGTGACCATATTCACCTGGGAAATCGGATCCTGATAAACTTCCGACCAGCTGCATTTGCTGCGCGACGCTTCCCGAGCAGAGGTATACCAGCTCTCGTTATGGTAGCCCGCGCTGCCCGGCTCGTTGTAGCCGTCTGACCAGACCAGCGCGCCGCCTGCGTCACGAGACCAGAAGAAGCTACGGCGAGCAACGCCTTCGGTAAAGGCGTTGGGTTCCGGCCAGATACCGCCGCCCGCAATACTTTTATCGCCCTTGCTGTCGATAATCTGCGGCAGCACGCTTTTCACCAGCGTCTCCTGGTGCGGCAGCACTTCCGCCAGGCGTGCCATGCTCACCACTTCACCTTCAATGCGCAGCAGCTGCTGATTCAGCTGGCCCACGATGTTTTCACCGGTTTGTTGGATCAGGCCGTTGCTGGCCTCGACCACGCGCGGCTGTCCGCGCAGGGTGATAGCGAACCAAACCAGCAGCATGGTTAACAGCAGCATCAAAATGCCGCCAAAGATCAATTTCCCTGACAGACGAACTGGTATCCCCGGCATAATGTACTCCTCAAAACAGAACGGTGGCAAAACGGTGCCTGAATAGTTTAATTGCGCGATATTTCGTCAGCGCTTATGCAAACTATCGGCAAGCCTGGCTAAAACCTGAACGCGCCTGCCGGGGGATAACGCCCGCAGCGCAGCATAAAACCCTGAGGAAAATCCGATTTGATTTTGCCACAGCGGCCAGGCTACCCTGACGCCGCGCAGAACGTCTGCTTCTGTGTCATAACGCGCTGTTTTCGCGCGTTCTGGGCTTACCTGATTAGAGGGAACTAACCGTATGCACCATTTTATTCTTGCGCAGCTCAACGCGTTCGCAGTGCCCTGGGCGCCGCTGATTGCGCTCGTGGCCGTTCTGGCCGTCATCCTGCTGATTTCACTGATAGCGCACGGCCTGTTACACCGCTTGCTGCTGCCTCTGCTGCGGCGTATGGCGGAGAAGTCGAGCCGTCAGTGGCCAAAATCGCTGATAGACAACAAGCTTTTCAGCCGTTTTGCGCTGCTGATGCAGGGCGTATTTCTGCAGATCCAGCTGGAGCTGTTTCTCTCCGGCCTGGAACCGGCCTACAGCGCGCTGATGATCCTTAGTGAGGTCTGGATCATGATATTCGGCCTGCTGATGTTCTTCTCGCTGCTGGATATCTTTCTGGAGCTGTCGGAGAAAAGCGCGATGGCCAGCCAGATGCCGCTGCGCGGGATTTTCCAGAGCCTGAAGCTGATTGCCGCGCTGCTGGTGGCGCTGATGATTATCTCGGTGCTTATCGGTAAATCGCCGCTGGTGCTGCTGACGGGTTTGGGCGCGATGACCGCCGTGCTGATGCTGGTCTTTAAAGATCCCATCCTGGGGCTGGTGGCCGGGATCCAGCTCTCAGCCAACAATATGCTGAAGCTGGGCGACTGGCTGGATATGCCGAAATATGGCGCGGACGGCTCGGTGGTGGATATCGCGCTGACCACGGTAAAAGTGCGCAACTGGGATAATACTATTACCACTATTCCCACCTACGCGTTGATTTCCGACTCGTTTAAAAACTGGCGAGCAATGTCGGAGTCGGGCGGCCGCCGTATCAAACGCAGCGTTAATATCGATACCACCAGCATTCACTTTCTGAACGAAGATGAGGTGGTCAGACTAAAGCGCGCTCAGCTGCTGACGCCCTACCTGGAAAGCAAAATGCAGGAGGTTTCGGCCTACAACGCCGGTCTGGATACCAGCACGCCGCTGAACGGTCGCCGCATGACCAATATCGGCACGTTTCGCGCCTGGCTGGAAGCCTGGCTCAGGGCGCATCCGCACACGCATAAAGGCATGACGCTGATGGTGCGTCAGCTGGCGCCGGGCGCGGACGGCCTGCCGCTGGAGATCTACGTTTTTACCAACACCACCGTCTGGCTGGAATATGAAAGGATCCAGTCCGATATCTTTGACCACATTTTTGCCGTTCTGCCGGAGTTCGGTTTGCGCGTGCACCAGACACCAACCGGCAACGATCTGCGTAACCTGCGCATCCAGTCGGCGGAGTAGCACCCCGGGCGGGCGCAGCCTTGCGCCCGTCGCTTCGCCTGCTTTTGTTCGCTGCTGTCCGCCTGCGCCAGTCGTTTCGCCTCTGTTCCTGTCTGCCTGTACCCGTTGCTTTCCTGCTTTCGCTGCGTTTTACGCCGCCGTTCATGCCGTCTCTGCGGCATTTCATTCCTGAATGACGGCAGTTCATGCCCTCTTCGCCCCGCGTTGTTAAAACCCGCCGTATTCTGTGCTTAATTTATTACTCTTTCCGGGAGCATCCCCATGAGCACACCAACCTTCGGTTCTCGCGTTCGCTGGCTAACCCTGGCCGGCACCATTATTACGCAGTTTGCGCTGGGCTCGGTTTATACCTGGAGCCTGTTCAACGGCCAGCTCTCCCACAAGCTGGAGGCGTCGGTTAGCCAGGTCGCCTTCTCTTTCGGCCTGCTGAGCCTGGGGTTGGCCATCTCCTCTTCGCTGGCCGGAAAGCTTCAGGAACGCTTTGGGGTGCGCAACGTGACGATCGGCGCGGGCGTGCTGATGGCTTTCGGCTTCTGGCTGACCTCGCAGGCCGACAGCCTGTTTATGCTCTATCTGAGCGCGGGCGTACTGGTTGGTCTGGCCGACGGCGCGGGCTACCTGATGACGCTTTCCAACTGCGTAAAATGGTTTCCTGAACGCAAAGGCGTGATCTCGGCCTGTGCAATTGGCGCTTATGGGCTGGGCAGCCTGGGCTTTAAATTTATCTGCAGCTATTTGCTGAGCGTAAACAGTCTGGAGCACACTTTCCTGATCTGGGGAGGTATAGCGATGGCGATGATTATTGCCGGCGCGCTGCTGATGAAAGACGCGCCGAAACAGCAGGCGGTAGCAGGCGATGTCGCCAGCACTCGCGACTTTTCGCTGACCCAGGCGGCGCGTCTGCCGCAGTACTGGATGTTAGCAATAATGTTTCTGACCGCCTGCATGAGCGGGCTGTACGTAATTGGCGTGGCGAAGGATATTGGCGAAGGCATGGTTAATCTTTCCACGCAAACCGCAGCCAGTGCCGTTACGGTTATTGCTATTGCCAACCTGAGCGGTCGTCTCGTGCTGGGGGTGCTTTCCGACAGGATGGCGCGCATTCGCGTGATTACGCTGGCGCAAATCGTTTCGCTGGCGGGCATGGGCATTTTGCTGTTTACTCATATGACCGAAAGCACCTTCTTTATTTCCGTAGCCTGTGTGGCCTTCAGCTTCGGCGGCACCATCACCGTTTATCCTTCGCTGGTCAGCGATTTTTTCGGCCTGAACAACCTGACCAAAAATTACGGTCTTATTTATCTGGGCTTCGGCATCGGCAGCGTGCTGGGCTCGCTAATTGCTTCGCTGTTTGGCGGCTTTATGGTGACCTTTAGCCTGATTATGGCGCTGCTGGTGCTGTCGCTGATTATGTCGCTGACTATCCGTCTGCCGAACTGTCCGGTTAAAACAACGGAAGGGCTGCGCCAGGCGCAGCCGCTGTAGTTAACACGTCTTACCTGACTTACGCCTGTCGGAAAAGCGGTTCCGGCAGGCCCGCAACGGCGACCTCCACGGCGAACACATCGCCAGACTGCGGATAAGCCGCCAGCTCCTCTGCGCTTCGATCTTCGCGTGAACTCGTAATATAAAGCGTTTTCAGATCCGGTCCGCCAAAAGCGACCATCGTCGGCCAGCGTACCGGCAGCGGGATCTCGTCCACGATTTCGCCGGTGGCCGGATTAAGACGAATAACCCGCGAACCGTCAAACATCGCCGACCAGTAGAACCCTTCACTGTCTACCGCTGCGCCATCGGGCAGGCCGCCTTGTTCCTGCACAAAATGCCGGATAACTTCACGCGGGCCGATATCGCCCCTGTCATCGACCGGATAGCGATAAAGCACGCCGTTGGGCGTGTCGGTGTGGTACATCCATTTATCATCAGGCGAAAAGGCCAGCCCGTTAGAAATTTTGATATCTTCCGCCTCGACGGTCAGGCGCAGATGCTCGTCCAGGCGACAAAGCTTGCCGCCGTTGCGATCCTGCGGCTCCCAAAGGCTGCCGCACCAGAAGCGGCCGTGCCGGTCAACGCGGCCGTCGTTAAAACGGCTGAAGGCCGCTTCGCCGGGATTGGGCGCCACGCGCCGGGTAATGATGCCTTCTTCATCCAGCAGGCAAACGCCGCTGCGCAGCGCCGCCACGAAGCCGCCCTGCTCGTTCAGGCCAAAACAGCCGATATGTTCCGGCACCGGCATAATTTTATGCTCGCCGCTTTGCGGATCGAAGCGATGCAGCGCGGGTGCCAGAATATCGACAAAGTAAAGCGCCTGTTCGCGCACTGACCAGACCGGGCACTCGCCCAGCTCTGCCTGAGCCGCCAGCACATTTTTAACCTGATAACGCATAGCATGTCCTTGTCTTGAAAAATTGCCTTAAGTCTATCGTATAAATCTCTTTCTGCCGTTATTAACGCAAATTTTCATAAAACCGGAAACAGAAGTTGATTTAAGAACATTCTGTGTTAAAAGTCGCGCTTTTAAGCCTTCTCTTATTTCATTCTGAGGGAAGAAATCGCAAAATTTCCATACTGAATTATTTGGAAATATTTACTCTAATAACTCTACAAAAGCGGCATTATTCCTCCACTTTTGTTTTGTAGAGTGTTAGCTATTGGAAAGCGAGAGAGTAAGAATAATGAAACTAATTAGATCGATTGCGCTTCTAGGCGTAATAAGTATGCTGAGCGGCTGTATTATTCATGACGGCTATCGCGGCCACCACCATGGCGGGCCGGGCTACCATCACGGCGGACACCACGGCCATCACAGGGGCTGGTAGAAAATTATAAATGGGTGAAGTTCTTTCATCCTGAAAGCGGGCAAAGCCTGCACACGGCAATATAAAAATAAAATGCAGTCTTCAAGGCGGGTAATTACCCGCCTTCTTTTATTAGCTTTTAATGCTGTAATTACATTGATACCAGGCTTTCATTAACCCTGGCAGCCGACTTTCCTGCGGCTTTATCGGATCGACTTTATCAAAACCGCGCTCCGCGCAATAATGCTCAACGTCCTGCTCCATGGCCGTTTTGTTTACCGTGTCGGGATCGAAACGATAAAGCACGCTATTTACCGCAGGATCTTCTGCCACCTTTTCAAAAGCACCGGGCTTGTGGGAAGTACAGCCAGCGGACAGCAAAACAGCGAGCGCCAGCGCGCCAATTATTTTTTTCATCTTAACTCCTTTCTTTGCCGACGCATTCTACTTAAGCGACACGGCGACACCATCGGAAAAAACCGCTTTTGCACTTCTTTAACCGTACTTTGCAATCTTTTACCGATTGAATCGATTCAGGCTGCCGTGTAGCGCCAGGCCAAAATGAATGCCAATATACTTCCAGACACAGCGACATGTCTGCGCAACACCAGGAATTTTATTTATAATTACAAAGATTTATGCCCGCGGCGAGCGGGCTTTTTTTTGCGCTAAATTCGGGAAGCGGACGCCAGTATATTCGCTGCGCTCGCTGAGAAATTGGCCTGAAGTGCCGTTGTCTCTCAGTCGGCGCGCACGTCGACCAGCACCGGGCAGCTGGCGCGCTCAATAACGGCAGCGCTAACCGACCCTTTCAGCAGGCGATTAAAGGAAGAGAGATGGCGGCGGCCCATAATAATCATCGCGGCGCCAATCTGATTGGCGTGGGCCACGATAGTTTCGGCGGATTCGCCCGCCAGCACCCGCCCCGTGGCGCGAACGCCGCTGCCCTGCAGCTCCGCCAGCGCCTGGCGAACGGCGGCTTCCGCCGTATTCTGCTCGTCCAGCGCGCTACCGAAATCGCCGGGATCTTCCCCCGCCTCAATCACGTAATCCGCCGTGGTGCTGGCATAGCTGGCGTCGACGCAGCACAACACCACCACGTCCGCGTCCAGCGCGCGCGCCTGCTCGGTCGCCAGGGAAACCACCTTGCGCGCCAGCGCCGAATTATCCACCGCCACTAAAAGCTTTTTCATTTGCCACTCCTGTCAGTCACGTAAAGTCGCTTTGCCAATTTCATCCACCAGAGCCTCTTTGCACTTCAGGATCTCTTCGCGGAAGAGCGATTCGTGCTTTTGAAAACGGGCAGAAGGCACCAGCAGGCTGATGGAAAAGCGTCCCAGTATGGTATCTATCGCTACCGCCATGGTGGAGATCCCTTCCAGCGTCTCGCCACGATCGTAAGAGAGACCGGTACGGCGGATTTCCTGTAGTCTTTCCATCAAATCGGGATACGCTTTGACGGTCAGTTCAGTGATCGCTTCGTAGGCATCCCCTACCCACGCCCTGGCCTCTTCGTCGCTGTCCAGCGCCAGCAGCGCGCGGCCGCCGGAAGTGCTGTAAAGCGGCAGGTTGAGCCCGATGCGCGGCACCACGCGCAGCTCGCGATCGGCGACCACGTAATGCACGATAGCCAGCTGTAATCCGCTGGCGCGGGCCAGCGACACCGTTTCGCCCGTGGCATCGCTCAGCGCCTGCAGCCACGGCTGCACAATCGCCACCACATCGGTGTGCACGCTGGCGATCAGCCGCAGCAGCGCCGGACCGAGACGCACGCCGCCCGCGCCGTGACTACGCACCAGCTGCACCGAATCCAACGCGCCGACGATACGCTGTACGGTTGAGCGGGGCAGATCGACGGCCTGGGCGATTTCGCCCAGGCTCATGCCGTTGGGGCTGTCGCCCAACGCGTCCAGAATTTTTGCCGCGCGTGAGATAACCTGGATACCGCCGGTACGCTCCTCGTCGCGTAAAGCTGCAGGTTCAGACATGAGATCTCCTTCCTTGTTGATGGCGATACTGTAGCACTCTTTTCCCCTCTCCGGCAGGCTGTACCGCATTGCAATACAGCCAATCACCATGTAATATCTGCCGCCAATGTATCACAATGCAATACAGTGCATCACTTCATCTTTTCTTGCGGAGCACCGGCTATGAACGCTCAACCCGCAGCCCCGGCTAGCCACCCTTTTACCCTGCGTCTGGCGCTGGGTTTGGTGGGCGTGCTGATTGCTGCGCTGACCTCAGGACTTAACGATCGCGTAACCGATTTAGCGCTGGCCGACGTTCGCGCCGCTATCGGTTTTAGCTACGATCGGGCCACCTGGATTACCTCGGCCTATCAGGCTGCCGAAGTGGCGGCGATGATGGTCGCACCCTGGTTTGCGGTAACCTTTTCGCTGCGCCGCTTTGCGCTGGCCGTCGCGTTTGGTTTTGCGCTGGCCGGTATACTGCAGCCCTTTGCCGCAACGCCCGGGCTGTTTATCGGCTTGCGCGTTATCCAGGGGCTGTTCGGCGGCGCGCTGCCGCCGCTGCTGATGACGGTAGCGCTGCGTTTTTTGCCGCCGGGCATCAAGCTTTACGGGCTGTCCGCCTATGCCTTAACCGCCACTTTCGGCCCCAACATGGCCGCCTCGCTGGCGGCTTTCTGGACCGATGCCGTCGGCTGGCAGTTTGTGTTCTGGCAGATTGTGCCGCCGCTTCTGCTTGCCGGCGTGCTGATTGGCTGGGGGTTGCCGCAGGATCCGCTGCGCCTGGAGCGTTTTAAGCAGATAGATCTGTTCGGTATGCTGACCGGCTGTAGCGGCGTCGCGCTGATGGTGCTGACGCTGTCGCAGGGCGAGCGGCTCGACTGGCTGCAATCGCCGTTGATTGTTGGCATGCTGTGCGCGTCCATCGCGCTGCTGGTAGCGTTTTTAATCAACGAGTGGTCGCATCCGCTACCGTTATTTAAATTGCAGCTGCTCCAGCGCAAAAATTTAACGCACGGGCTGCTGGTGCTGGCTGGCGTACTGCTGGTGGCGCTTTCCGGCTCCGCCCTGCCTTCGGCCTATTTCGCTCAGGTGGCAGGGTTCCGCACCGTGCAGTTTGCGCCGCTGGCGCTGGCTATCGGCCTGCCGCAGCTGCTGATTGCGCCTTTTATGGCTTTCCTGCTGAACCTGCGCTGGGTTGACTGCCGCTGGATGCTGACCTGCGGCGCAGCGCTGCTCAGCGTGTCGTGCCTGATGGGCGCGCAGCTGACCGACGACTGGGCCAGGCAAAACTTCTGGCCGATCCAGCTGCTGCAGGCTTTTGGACAGCCAATGCTGATCCTGCCGGTGTTGATGAGCGCCACCAGCGTGATCCTGCCGCCGGAAGGGCCGTACGCCTCGGCGATGTTTAATACCGTGCGCGGCTTTTCCAGCGTGGCAGCCGGCAGCCTGGTAGAGAATTTTCTGACCCACCGGGAAAAATTTCACTCGCACACCCTGGTCGATCGGCTGGGCAATAGTCCGTGGCTGATGACGGCGGCGAACAGCGCCGACGCCTCAGCGATGCAGCCGCTGCTGCCGGACGGTTCAGCCAGCTCGGCCGAAAATTTGGGTCATTTTGCCACGCTGCTGAAGCACCAGGCGGTGATCCTCAGCATCAGCGACGCCTACCTGCTGCTGATCGGCTGCGCGCTGCTGCTGGTGCTGCTGACCGCCTGGCTGCCCAAACGCGTCTGGCCGCCGCAAACCCTTATTCAAACTCAAACTAAAGCCGTGAGATAATAACAATGTTCACACCTGCAAAAAGAACCTTAACGCTGGCCGCGCTGCTGCTGGTACTGCTGGGGATCGCCTTTTTCGTCTGGTCGGCCATGAGCCGCCATCAGGCCCGCACCGATGATGCCGTAGTGACCGCCGACTACACGGCCATCGCGCCGAAAGTTTCCGGCTATATTCGCACTGTTAACGTTGGCGATAACCAGCAGGTAAAAGCGGGCGACGTGCTGGCGACGATTGACGATCGTGACTACCGGGTCGCACTGGAAACTGCCGAAGCCAACCTGGCGGTCAGCCAGGCGAAGCTGGCCAGCGTTCAGGCCCAGCTTGAGCAGCAGCAGGCGACTATTGCGCAAAACGACGCCGCCGTCGCGGCCAGCCAGGCAACCCTGAACTATGCCGGGCAAAATGCCGAACGCTATCGCCGCCTGCTGAAAAGCGGCACCGCCACGGCGGACGAGCAGCAGAAAACCAGCGCATCCATGCAGGAAGCCGCGGCGCAGCTGCGTCAAAGCCAGGCCGCCGCGCTGGCCGCCCGTAAAGAAGTGGGCGTGCTGGAAGCCAGCCTGCGCCAGGCCAAAGCGGATATCGCCGCGTCAACCGCCAGCGTCGATCAGGCTCGCCTGAATCTTTCTTATACCGTCATTAGCGCGCCGATCAACGGCGCCGTCGGCCAGCGAGCGGCGCGCCAGGGCGCCTGGGTTGCCGCCGGAACGCGTCTGATGGCCGTGGTGCCACTACAGCAAACCTACGTGGTGGCAAACTTTCTGGAAACGCAGCTGGCTGGCGTACAGGCCGGCGCTGGCGTTACGCTGAGCGTGGACGCGCTGCCGGGCGTTACGCTGCGTGGTCATGTGGATAGCATAGCGCCTGCCACCGGCTCGACGTTTGCCGCTATCACCGCCGATAACGCAACGGGCAACTTCACTAAAGTGGCGCAGCGTTTGCCGGTCAAAATCCTGCTTGAACCAGGTCAGCCCGATCTGGCGCGCCTGAAGGTGGGTATGTCGGTGGTGCCGGAGCTGGCCCGCTGAACGGACGCAGGCGGTTTATTCAACGCCCGCGCCTGAAGCAGGCTCCTGAAAAAAAAGATAATTCCTGGAAATGTCGGCTTTATTTTGCCGCCCGCTGCGGGTAAATTAGCAGGCGTTCCCGTGACGAAAGCTGACGGCCTGAACCGGAAAACGCGGCGACGCAGGTTCAGGCTATCATCGCTCAAAGGAGTTTTTCCGTGAAATATGCATTAATGGGCATTTCGTTTTTGTTGCTGGCCTGGGCTGGTACCTTCTATCTGATGCTGTAGCCTGCCTGATAACGAAAAAGGCAGGCGCTCAGCCTGCCTCTGGCGGCCCTGGTCCGCCTGCTACTCCGCCTCGCTTTTTACCGTTCCCGGCAGAACGCCGTCGGTGCGGAACATCGCCTTAATCCCTCTTACCGCCTGACGAATACGGTCGCTGTTTTCAATCAGCGCAAAGCGCACGTGCGTATCGCCATAGTCGCCAAAGCCGATACCTGGCGAAACGCAGACTTTCGCCTCCTGTAGCATATGCTTAGCGAATTCCAGCGAACCCATATGCGCATAATGGTCCGGGATTTTCGCCCAGACATACATCGAGGCCTTGGGCATTTCTACCATCCAGCCCGCCTCGTGCAGCCCTTTCACCAGCACGTCGCGGCGGCGCCTGTACTGCTGCGCGATATCCCGTACGCACTGCTGATCGCCCTCCAGCGCGGCGATGGCGGCAACCTGCAGAGGCGTGAAAGTACCGTAATCGTGGTAGCTTTTGATCCGCGCCAGTGCGGCGACCAGCTCTTTGTTGCCGACCATAAAGCCGATACGCCAGCCCGCCATATTGTAGCTTTTAGAAAGCGTGAAAAACTCTACCGCCACGTCACGAGCGCCCGGTACTTCCATAATCGAAGGCGCTTTCCAGCCGTCATAGACGATATCGGCATAGGCCAGATCGTGGATCACCAGCACGTTATATTGTTTGGCCAGCGCGATCACTCGCTCGAAAAAATCCAGCTCAACGCACTGCGCAGTGGGATTGGACGGAAAGCCAAGGATCATCATTTTGGGTTTGGGATAGCTTTCGCGAATGGCGCGCTCCAGCTCGTTAAAGAAATCCACGCCTTCCACCAGCGGCACGGATCGCACCTGAGCGCCCGCGATAACCGCGCCGTAAATGTGGATGGGATAGCTGGGATTCGGCACCAGCACGGTATCGCCATGATCGAGCGTAGCCAGCATCAGGTGCGCCAACCCTTCTTTCGAGCCGATGGTCACAATCGCTTCTGACTCCGGATCGATATCCACCTGATAGCGATCGGCATACCAGCGTGAAATTGCCCGACGCAAACGCGGGATGCCTCGCGAGGTCGAATAGCCGTGCGTGTCCTCTCGTTGCGCCACCGAGCAGAGTTTTTCAACGATATGGGGCGGCGTAGGGCCGTCCGGGTTGCCCATGCTGAAATCGATAATATCTTCGCCGCGACGGCGCGCCGCCATTTTCAGTTCGGCAGTGATATTAAAAACATAGGGCGGAAGGCGTTCAATACGGGAAAAACGGCGTGCGGAGCTGTCAGCCATAAAGACCTCTGAGTACGTTAGCGCCCGGAACCGTCCGAGCGACGCTGACCAGAAAATGGTCGAAGCTCCAACATAGCGCAGAGTTCGTCAGCCTGTCGAGCCGAATTAATCTGTTTCCAGCTTGCCGAACCGCCAGTCGTTAACCCACTCTCCACGCAGCAGATAATTTTCCCGCAGCGTGCCCTCAAGCCGGAAGCCGTTTTTTTCCAGAATGCGTCGGGAAGGCCAGTTGCCCTCCACTACCTGCGCGGTCAGCTTGTGGAAGCAACACTGGGTGAGCAGGTAAGCGGCCATCGCGCCAAGCGCCTCGCTGCCGTAGCCCTTGCCGGTATAGCGGTTCAGCAGGGAGTAGCCGACTTCGGCCTGCCGGCAAGGCGTCCATTCTGCATTCGCACCTATCAGCCCTATCGCCTCGCCGCTTGCCCGCAGCCGCACGGTTAAACAAAGCATATGCAGGCTGGTTACCTGCCAGGGCTGTAGTCGGGTCTGAAAGCGCTGCCGGATATCCGCCAGCTGCGGGACGGCACTAATAAACTGCATACTGACGGGATCGCTGTGCACCTCGTGGAACAGCGACCAGTCTTCCGGCTGGAGCTTTTCCAACAGCAATCTTTCGGTCGTTAACTGCATGATACATCCCCTTTTTGTTACCAGGGTTTCCCCTTTTCACCCCGGGCTCTGCAGCGAGGCTACCTTGACACCTTACGCACGGCTAATCGTAGCAAAATTGATCCAGACAGGGATTGGCTGAAATCGGCGCGCGCTTGCCTGGCGCATCCCGCTCGCTTTCCTTATTATGTCGCTACTGTTTCTCCGCCAGCCGAGGCGCTTGTGCATTCGATGTTTGAGATGTTGCTTGCGGTATTAGATCGCGCCGCTCTTATGCTTATCTGCCTGTTTTTTATGACACGCACCCGTCATTTTCGTCAACTCTTACAGAAAGACGAGCACTCACGTCAGGAGCTGGTGGCGGTAACGGCTATCTTTTCGCTGTTCGCGCTGTTTGGCACCTGGAGCGGCATCAACGTTGATGGCTCGCTGGTGAACGTGCGCACCATCGCGATTATGGCCGGCGGGATCCTGTTTGGCCCGTGGGTCGGCATTGTTACCGGCGTGGTGGCCGGACTGCACCGTTTTTTAATCGATGTCCACGGCGTTACCTCGGTGCCCTGCCTCATCACCAGCATTATCGCAGGCGTCGCCGCAGGCTGGATTAACCTGAAGGTCGCCAAAGCGCGGCGCTGGAGCGTCGGCATTATAGGCGGCATGCTGTGTGAGTCGTTGACGATGGTCCTGATCCTGGTCTGGGCCAGGCCTTACGCGCTGGGCCTGGCGATCGTCGAAGAGATCGCCGTGCCGATGATCCTGGGCGCGGTCAGCATCGGCCTGATCGTGCTGCTGATCCAGAGCGTCGAGGGCGAAAAAGAGGCGATAGCCGCCCGTCAGGCCAAGCTGGCGCTGGATATTGCCAATAAAACGCTGCCGCTGTTTCGCCAGGTCAACAGCCGTTCGTTGCGAAAAGTCTGCGAAATTATTCGCGACGATATCAGCGCGGATGCGGTCGCCATCACCAATAAAAATCAAATCCTGGCCTATGTCGGCGTCGGCGAGCAGAATTACCGCGAAGGCGACGACGGCATCAGCCCGACCACGGCCAGGGCTATCGCCAATGGCGAAATTATTATCCGCAACAACGATGAGGCGCACCGCACGCCGGAAATTCATTCGATGATAGTGATCCCGCTGCGGGAGCTGGGCGAAGTCACCGGTACGCTGAAAATTTACTATCGTCATGCGCACCGCATTACCTGGTCGCTGCGGGAAATGGCTATCGGCCTGTCGCAAATTATCTCCACGCAGCTGGAAGTTTCCCGCGCCGAGCAGCTGCGTGAAATGGCGAATAAGGCCGAGCTGCGTGCGCTGCAAAGCAAAATCAACCCGCACTTTCTGTTTAACGCACTGAACGCCATCTCGTCGTCGATCCGCCTGAATCCCGATACCGCCAGGCAGCTTATCAGCAACCTTTCGCGCTATCTGCGTTACAACCTGGAGCTGAACGACGACGAAATCATTGATATCAAAAAAGAGCTTTATCAGATCAAAGACTATATCGCCATCGAACAGGCGCGTTTTGGCGATAAGCTGACGGTTATTTATGAAATTGACGAGGACATCAGCTGCTCGCTGCCCAGCCTGCTGATCCAGCCGCTGGTGGAAAACGCTATCGTGCACGGCGTACATCCCTGTCGCGGCAAAGGTGTGGTCACCATCAGCGTACAGGATGCGGGCGAGCGGATACGTATTGCGGTGCGCGATACGGGCAACGGCATTAGCGAAGAGGTGATCCAGCGCGTGGAGCGCAACGAGATGCCCGGCAACAAGATCGGCCTGCTCAACGTGCATCATCGTGTCAGGCTGCTTTACGGCGAGGGGCTGCATATTCATCGCCGCCATCCGGGTACCGAAATTGCTTTTTATATCACCAAAAAAGGGGCAACTCTGCCCGAACGTGTTTCACTGACGGCTTAGGGCCGCACTCACCGGGAAAGCGATGTGAAAGCCATTATTGTCGAAGACGAATTTCTGGCGCAGCAGGAGCTGAGCTGGCTGATCCGCCAGCACAGCCAGCTGCAAATCGAGGCCACGTTCGACGACGGGCTGGACGTATTGAAATATCTGCAAAACCATCAGCCGGACGTCATCTTTTTAGATATTAATATTCCGTCGCTGGATGGCGTGCTGCTGGCGCAAAACATCAGCAAATTCGCCCATCGTCCGCATATTGTCTTTATCACCGCCTATAAAGAGCACGCGGTAGAGGCCTTCGAGCTGGAGGCGTTTGACTATATCCTTAAGCCCTACCATGAAATGCGTATTATCACCATGCTGCGCAAGCTGGAAAATACGCTACAGCAGGCCGCGTCCGGCGGCACAGACAGCCCGCGTAGCCAGGTGCACACCATTAACCTGACGCGGGACGAGCGCATTATCGTGACGGATATCAACGATATTTACTATGCCGAAGCCCATGAGAAAATGACGTTTGTTTATACGCGGCGGGAAGAGTACGTGATGTCGATGAATATTACCGAGTTTTGCAGTCGGCTACCCGAAGAGGCTTTTTTCCGCTGTCATCGTTCTTACTGTGTGAACCTGAGCAAAATCCGCGAAATTGAACCCTGGTTTAACAATACCTATATGCTGAAGCTGCGCGACCTGGAGTTTCAGGTGCCGGTCAGCCGCAGTAAAGTGCGGGAGTTTCGCCAGCTGATGCGGCTGTAAAAAAGGCCGGAAAACCGGCCTGTTTTGCTTACAGAATGGTGCCTAAGGTCTGACGCAGATGCGCGCCCGCGCCCAGCAGGCCAGGCTTTTCATGCGTTATCAGATAGACAGGAATATTCTGCACGTAATCTTTAAAACGGCCCTTGTCTTCAAAAGCGGCACGGAAACCGGAGGCTTTGAAGAATTCCAGGAAGCGAGGCACGATGCCGCCAGCGATATAGACGCCGCCGAAGGTGCCCATGGTCAGCGCCAGGTTACCGCCGAAACGGCCCATGATCACGCAGAACATCGCCAGAGCGCGACGGCAGTCGGTGCAGCTGTCGTCCAGCGCGCGCTGAGAAACGTCCTTCGGCTTCAGGTTCTCCGGCACGCGGTTGTCGGCTTTGACAATCGCCCGGTAAAGGTTGACCAGGCCCGCGCCGGACAGTACGCGCTCGGCGGACACGTGGCCCAGCTCTTCGCGCAGCACTTCCAGGATCAGATCTTCCTCTTCGCTGTTGGCGGCGAAATCCACGTGGCCGCCCTCGCCCGGCAGGCTCACCCAGCGTTTATCCACATGGACCAGATGCGCCACGCCCAGACCGGTTCCTGCGCCGTAAACGGCGACCGGTTTGTCTTTAACCGGCGTTGTGCCGCCAAACTGCATCACGTCCTGCTCGGTCAGCATCGGGATCGCCATCGACACGGCAGTGAAGTCGTTGATGATCTCAAGATGATCAAAACCCAGATTCGCCTTCATCTTGCTGGTGGAGAAAGCCCAGTCGTGGTTGGTCATATCCACCCAGTCATCGGTGATCGGGCAGGCGATGGCGATGCAGCCATCCGTGACATCCTGCTGCTGCTCGGCAAGATAAAAACGGATGACTGCCTCAAGGCTATCGTAGTCTGCTGTGGAGAACGTTTTGGCTTGTGAGATGGCACCGTTCTCGACTTCACACAGTGCCAGGCGCGCATTGGTGCCGCCTACATCACCTACCAAAGCATACTTAGTCATTATTGTTTTGCTCCGCTTACGTCATTTGTACACACTATAAATTTCCCCCACTCAAACAACAACGCCCAACCCTCACGGGCGAACGTAAAATCGCGCTGTGACCGACTACCTTACCTGCACTGGCCGCAATTTCCCACGGGCATCAATCTGAATCTGGCGTCTGAATCGGTTATCAGATTTTTCAGGACGCGTTGCGCTTGTCCAGCGCCGCCGTTACCGCCTGCAAAAGAGGCGGCACATCCAGCTGCGGCAGCATAACCTCCACCAGCGAGAGACGCGAGGTCTGTTCAATCACTTTTACCACTTCCTGCAATTGAGCGCTCTCCTCGACCCGCCAGCTTTGCGCCTCGCCACGCGTGCTTAGCGCCTGTGGCAGCTGCGTCCAGTTCCACTGAGCAATGTCATTGTAGCGCTGATGCTCGCCGTGGATAGCCCGTTCAACAGTATAGCCGTCATTATTCAGAATAAAGACGATCGGCTTCAGACCGTCGCGCAGCATCGATCCCAGCTCCTGAATGGTCAGCTGGGCCGCTCCGTCGCCACAGAGCAAAATCACGCGCCGCGCCGGACAGGCAAGCTGTGCGCCCCAGGCGGCGGGCAGCGTAAAGCCGATAGATCCCCACAGCGGCTGACAGATAAAGGTAACGTCTTCAGGCAGCCGCAGCGCCGCCGCGCCAAACGCGGCCGTGCCCTGATCGGCCAGCACGATATCACCGGGGCGTAAAAAGTCCTGCATGATGCGCCAGAACGCATTCTGACTCAGCGCGCCAGCAGTCAGCTTGGGCAGCGTCGGCGGCAGCGCCTGCGCATCGCGCCAGCGTTCACCATAGCGCGTCGCCAGCTGGTGCAGCACGGCAACGGCATCCTTCATGGCGATCTGGCTGAACGTCTGTTTACCGACCCGGCAGCGGGACAGGCCAACGTCAATATTGCGTAGCGGATCGATTTGCTGGGTAAATCCAGCGGTGATGGTATCCGTCCAGACCGTGCCGAGGGTGATCACCACGTCGCGTTGTTCGATATGCCGCTGCGTATCGCCTGCGCTGGCGGCGCCTGAGTAGGTGCCGACAAAGCCCGGCAGCTGTTCCGGCAGCACGCTTTTGCCCATCAGCAAGGTTGAAAAAGGCAAAGCCGTTGCCGTGACCAGTTCACGCAGCGGGTCACGAATGGCTGCGCGATCGGCAAGGAAATCGGCCAACAGCGAGACGCTTTCGGCCTCCGCCAGCAGAGCCTCCGCCGCCGCGCTGAAGGCGTCCAGGCTGCTTTGCAGTGATTCGGCACGGTAAGTTAGCGTGCCGATGGGCGGCTGAACAGGCGCTTCCGCCACGTCCGTGGGCATAAAGAGGTAAACGGGACGATGTTCGCGCAGCGCGGTCAGCAGCAGCCGATCGATTTCTGCCGCCGCGTTTTCCCTGGTCAATACAGCCTGCGCTACGGTGACCTCACGGGCGATGCGTAGAAAATGCGCGTAGTCGCCGTCGCCCAGCGTATGGTGCAGCAGCAGCTTCTCTTCCTGCGCCGCGCTGGCTGGCGCGCCGACGATATGAATAACCGGCAGATATTCTGCATAGCTGCCCGCCACGCCGTTTAGGGCGCTCAGTTCACCTACGCCAAAGGTGGTGAGCAACGCCGCCGCGCCGCGACAGCGCGCATAGCCGTCGGCCGCATAGGCCGCGTTCAGCTCGTTGCTGCTGCCCGCCCAGGCAATTTTTTTGCTGGCGATAACGTGATCCAGAAACTGCAAATTGTAATCGCCCGGCACGCCAAAAAGATGCCCGATACCGATTTCCTGCAGACGCAGCAGCAGATAGTCTCCAACGCTTTGCATGGCTTTCTCCTCTGATAGGTTGTAATGAGTATTGCGCATCCTTTGCGCACCATGTGAAATCCGTTGTCGCTCGCGATGGCAAGCAAAGATGACGCCTGAGACTTTTCCGCAAGTTGCGATCCGCCGCGCGAACCGGTTCGGTGTAACCGTATACACTGCTATGCTCATTTTGCCTTTCCTTTTGAGCACAGGAACTTTTCATGGTTTACCAGCCTGACGCAAATCGTTACCAGACAATGAGTTATCACCGCTGCGGCCGCACAGGCCTGAAGCTGCCCGCCGTCTCGCTCGGCCTGTGGCATAACTTTGGCGACAGCACGCTGGTGGAGAACAGCCGTGCGCTGCTGCGCCACGCCTTCGACCAGGGTATCACCCATTTTGACCTTGCCAATAACTACGGGCCGCCGCCCGGCTCGGCAGAAGAAAACTTCGGTCGTATCCTGCGCCAGGATTTCGCTTCGCTGCGCGATGAGCTGATTATCTCTTCCAAAGCCGGCTATACAATGTGGGACGGGCCTTACGGCGACTGGGGCTCACGTAAATATCTGATCGCCAGCCTCGATCAGAGCCTGAAGCGTATGGGCCTGGACTACGTCGATATTTTTTATCATCACCGCCCCGATCCGGAAACGCCGCTGGAAGAAACCATGACCGCGTTGGATCATCTGGTACGTCAGGGGAAGGCGCTGTACATCGCGCTTTCTAACTATCCGGCGCAGCTGGCGGCGGAGGCAATTGCTATTCTGAAGCGGCTGGGTACGCCCTGTCTGATCCACCAGCCGAAATACTCTATGTTTGAACGCGCGCCGGAAGACGGCCTGCTGGACGTGCTGCAACAGCAGGGCGTCGGCTGTATCGCTTTCTCACCGCTGGCGGGCGGCGTGCTGACCGATCGTTATTTGCAGGGTATTCCGCAAGATTCACGCGCCGCCAGCGGCAGCCGTTTTCTCAGCAGCGAGCAGCTGACGCCGGAGAAGATGGAGAAAGTGCGGCAGCTGAACGAGCTGGCGCAGCAGCGCGGCCAGAAACTGTCGCAAATGGCGCTGGCCTGGGTACTGCGCGGCGGTCGCGTCACGTCGGTGTTGATCGGCGCCAGCAAAACCAGTCAGATAGACGATGCCATAACGATGCTGAACCAGCGCGAATTCAGTCAAAGCGAGCTGGATCGCATCGACGCAATCCTCGCCTGATCCCTTTGCCGCCGCGTCCTGCGGCGGCCTGTCTTGCTGACATATCCTTTAACACTTTTTCGACATTTTTAGGAATTAGCCAGGCGAAACCCCTGCGCTCTCCTTATAATACTGGCATCAGGGCGGAGCAGTTGTGCCGCTGATAAGGAGAGAAAATGAAACACCTATTGCTTATTGCCGCTTTGCTGGCAGGTTCAGCCTTACACACAGCACAGGCTGACAGCGCCCGGATTATGTTAGCGCCGGGCGTTTCGCTTCATCTGGGCGATCGCGATCGCCACGGACGCTACTGGGACGGCGGCCGCTGGCGCGAAGGCCACTGGTGGCGCAACAATTATCGCTACGGCGAAGGCCGCTGGTGGCGCCATGAACAGTGGCGTCGTCACCAGGAGATGCGTCAACGACATGAATGGCGCCGCGACCAGCGCTGGCACGACCACCAAAGGCAGCGCGAATGGCGGCACGAGCGGGATCGTCACCACGACGGACGCTGGTGAAAAAAAGGGTGCTCACAGGAGCACCCTTTTTTACTTGCTGCTTAGCGTCTCGCCTAAAACGCCATCGCCATTGATATCAGCAGATAAAAGTTCAGCGCCACCACCACCACGACGATAACCTTGCCTGCCGCCTGCATCAGGCGTGAGTTCACCAGTTCACCCATCAGTTCGCGATTGCCGGTAAAAGAGAGCAGCGGGATAAGCGCCAGCGCAATGCCGAAGCTGAGCAGCACCTGGCTCATCACCAGTATGCGCGTCGGCTCCCAGCCTGCCAGGATCACGATAAACGAGGGCAGCATCGTGACAACGCGCCGCACCAGCAGCGGAATGCGTACGTGGATAAAGCCCTGCATTACCACCTGCCCCGCCATCGTTCCCACGACGGTGGATGAAAGCCCGGCCGCCAGCAGGCTCAGACCGAAGACCACGGCCGCCGCGCGGCCCAGCAGCGGATCGAGCGTCAGATAGGCCTGATCCAGATCCGCGATGCCGGTATGGCCGCTGAAGTGGAAAGCCGCCGCCGCCGTCGCCATCATCGCCAGGTTTACAAATCCGGCGATGGTCATGGCGATCGCCACATCCAGTTTTGTCGAGGAGTAGCGCTCCGCACGGCTGCCGCCGTCAGGGCTTTGCGTTAAAGAAGAGTGCAGATAAATCACGTGCGGCATAATCGTCGCGCCCAGCACGCCCGCCGCCAGCAGCACCGCATCGGCGGTCGGCAGCGTCGGTACGGCAAGGCCCTGCATCAGATCCATCACTTTTGGCTGCGAGAAAAACAGCTCGATCACATAGGCCGCCGCCACAAACAGCAGCAGACCGCCGATGACCAGTTCCAGCGGCTTCTGGCCCCGGCTTTGCAGCATCAAAATCAAAAACGTTACCACGCCCGTCAGCACCGCACCCTGCAGTAAACTGACGCCGAAGAGCAGCTTAAAGCCGATAGCCGCGCCGATAAACTCGGCCAGATCGGTGGCCATGGCGATTATTTCCGCCTGGATCCAGTAGAACCATACGGCAGGGCGCGGAAAGCGATCGCGAATATGCTCCGCCAGGTTTTTGCCGGTAGCGATGCCCAGCTTAGCGGACATTAACTGGATCACCATCGCCATGATATTGGCCCAGACCACTACCCACAGCAGCTTGTAGCCATAGGAAGCGCCGGCCTGAATGTTGGTCGCGAAGTTGCCGGGATCGATATAGCCAATCGCCGCAATAAAAGCGGGCCCCATCAGCGCGAATTTGATTTTACGGGAACTACGGACCGTCTGCTCCGCGGTGCGGCCTTCAAACATCGTCTTACCCCTTAATACACCCGAGGAAGGTATTGTTATTCAAATGATAATGATTATCAACATCATTTGCAGTGGTTAAACTTATCGCTGTAATAGCCTACGCTAAAAAGTATAGCCTTTGCTATACCAAAAGGTAGCGTTTCTTGTGGCCGATTTGTAAGCGATAAACTTACTTTAGGTTAAAAAGTATTCCCCCACAAGTTGACGGGTGGTTTTTTAAACAGCATCAGGATGTGACTGAAAAGCAGAATGATGATTTAAGCCGATAGGAATTTATTATATTGAGGCTTTAGTCTCGTTTTTCTGCAACTTGTTACATAGAATGTGCAGCGAAATATAACAGCCTTCAAATTTGGAGCACTCATGTCCCGCATTCTGCATTTTGCTTTGGCGCTGGTGGTGGTGACGTTACTGGCCTTACTGGTCAGCAGCGATCGGAAAAATATCCGCGTCCGTTTTATTATTCAGCTTCTGGTGATCGAGGTGCTGCTGGCCTGGTTCTTCCTGAACTCCGAAATCGGCTTAGGGTTTGTCAAAGGTTTTGCCGGCTTCTTCGACAAGCTGCTGGGCTTTGCCGCCCAGGGCACCAGCTTTGTCTTTGGCGGCATGAACGATAAAGGCCTGGCGTTCTTCTGGCTTAACGTACTCTGCCCTATCGTCTTTATCTCCGCCCTTATTGGTATTCTGCAACACTTCCGTATTCTGCCTGTGGTTATCCGGGCGATCGGCACCGTGCTGTCAAAAGTCAACGGCATGGGTAAACTGGAATCTTTTAACGCGGTAAGCTCGCTGATTTTGGGACAGTCAGAAAACTTTATCGCCTATAAAGATATTCTGGGCAAAATGTCGCAGCGCCGTATGTACACCATGGCCGCTACCGCGATGTCGACCGTATCGATGTCCATCGTCGGCGCCTATATGACCATGCTCCAGCCGAAATATGTGGTGGCCGCGCTGATCCTGAATATGTTCAGCACCTTTATCGTGCTGTCGTTGATCAACCCGTACCGCATCGAAAACGAGGAAGACCTGAAGCTGAACGATCTGCATCAGGGACAGAGCTTCTTTGAAATGCTGGGCGAATATATCCTTGCCGGTTTCAAAGTGGCGGTCATCGTCGCCGCGATGCTGATTGGCTTTATCGCGCTGATCTCCGCCGTCAACACGCTGTTTGATACGATTTTTGGTATCAGCTTCCAGGGCGTACTGGGCTATGTGTTCTATCCTTTTGCCTGGGTAATGGGCGTGCCCGCCAGCGAAGCGTTACAGGTCGGCAGCATCATGGCGACCAAGCTGGTTTCCAACGAATTCGTGGCGATGATCGATCTGCAGAAAATTGCCGATACTCTGTCGCCGCGCGGCGAAGGCATCCTTTCCGTGTTCCTGGTTTCTTTTGCCAACTTCTCCTCTATCGGCATCGTAGCGGGCGCTATCAAAGGCCTGAACGAAGAGCAGGGCAACGTAGTGTCGCGCTTCGGCATGAAGCTGCTGTACGGTTCGACGCTGGTTAGCGTGCTCTCCGCTTCCATCGCAGGCCTGGTGCTGGGCTGATAGCGGTCTGGCCCGACAAGAAAGGCGAACCTTTAGGTTCGCTTTTTTTATGCGTATCGTCTCGCAATAAAACATTTCATGTAGCGCATCCGGGAAGATCGCCTTTAACCCATACTAAAAGTAATGTTATAAAGCAGCCCATAAGACTCAGGATGAGGATTTGCTATGGCGGGCTGCTGCTATGAAATCTTACATAGCTTTTAATCAGTACGCCGCAGCATTCAGCCAACCTGGCCCAGCGTTAAATCAGCACGCCTCAATGTCCAGTCAGCGCAACGCAACGTTTAGCCAGCGCCTCGTTCGTTATGCGCCAAAAACCGCCCCCGCCATAGCTGTTTTTTAACTTTCCTCAGCACATATAAGAATTTCACAGCTTACTTCTCTGAAAGTAGGGTTCCTTCTACGCCCTTTTCTGCCCGCCCACTTCGGAGAATTCAGGATGAGTATTCAGTTTCTTGGCATGATCGGCCATCGCCTGGCCTCGGAAATTATTCCGCCCAGCGGCCCCCTTTTTAACAAGCAGTACATCGCCGACTTCGCCCGCGCCCATGAACAGGCCGGTTTCGATCGCGTTCTGGTCGGTTACTGGTCAGATCAGCCCGACGGCTTTCTGGTCACCGCCCACGCGGCGGCGCATACCTCAAAAGTCAAGTTCCTGCTGGCGCACCGCCCCGGCTTTGTCTCTCCTACTCTTGCCGCCCGCAAGCTGGCGACGCTGGATCAGCTGACCGACGGCCGTCTGGCAGTGCATATTATCAGCGGCGGCAACGATGCCGAACAGCGTCGCGACGGTGATTACCTCAACAAAGCCGAACGCTACGCGCGCACCGATGAATTTTTGCAGGTGTTGAAAAAAAGCCTCACGGCCGAAGCGCCTTTCGACCATCAGGGCGAGCTTTATCAGGCTGAACAGGCCTTTTCCGCCGTCAAGCCGCTACAGCCGCAGCTGCCGGTCTATTTCGGCGGTTCCTCGCCGGAAGCAATCAGCGTGGCGGCGAAACATGCCGACGTTTTCGCACTGTGGGGCGAACCGCTGGCGGGCGCGGCCGAAACCGTGCGCACGGTACGCGCCGCCGCCGCTCGCCATGGTCGACAGATCGGTTTTAATATCTCTTTCCGTCCGATTATCGCCGCGACTGAAAAAGAAGCCTGGGAAAAAGCGGAATATATCCGCGAAACGGCCCGGCAGAAGCTGCTCGCTACCGGCCACGATTTCGGCCTGCCAAAGCCGCAGAGCGTCGGTGCGGAACGGCTGTTCGCCGCGGCTAACGAAGGCGATCGCCTGGATAAAAATCTGTGGACCGGCATCGCCAAACTGGTCGGTGGCGGCTATAACTCCACTTCGCTGGTCGGCACGCCGGATCAGGTTTCCGACGCGCTGCTTGATTACTACAGCCTGGGCATCGAAAGCGTGCTGATCCGGGGTTTCGATCCGCTCAATGACGCGCTGGAGTATGGCAAAGAGCTGATCCCGCTGACGCGCGAAAAAGTTGCGGCGCGCCGTGTCGCAAGGAGCGCCTGATGCGTCTGGTCGTCGCCATCCTGCTTTCGGTTATGGCGGGCGCCGCTACGGCGGCAGAAAAAGTGACGCTGCGCCTGGGTGACGTCAAGGGCGATCGCTTTATTTCGCTACGAGAGTCCGGCGAGCTGAATAATTTGCCTTACGAGCTGAAGCTGACCTCGTTCGACTCCGGCGCACCGGTGCAGGAGGCACTGAACGCCGGCGCGCTGGACGTAGGTTTTACCGGCGATCTGCCTTTCCTGTTTGTCTATGCCGCCGGCGCGCCGGTGAAGGCGGTAGGCGCATGGCAAAACAATCCCGACAGCATCGCCCTGCTGACGCGGCCCGACAGCGGCATCCATAAGCTGAGCGATCTGAAAGGCAAACGGATCGCCGTCAATCGCGGCGGCTGGGGACATTATCTGGTGCTGGGGCTGCTTGAGCGCGCCGGGCTGAAACCCGCCGACGTTAAGCTGCGTTTTCTTGGCCCGGTCGATGGCCGCGCCGCGCTGGCCAGCCACGCCGTAGACGCCTGGGCGACCTGGGAACCCTACGTCTCTTCGGCCGTCGTGGTGGATAACGCGGTACTGGTACCGCAGGGCGGCGGCAAAGGTATTCTTTCCGGCTATTCCTATGCGCTTGCCCGCGAGGAAGCGTTAAAAGATCCGGCTAAACGCCAGGCAATCGCCGATCTTCAGGGTCGACTGGCCAAAGCGCAGATCTGGGCGATACAGCATCCGGCAGCCTTTGCCGACGCGCTAAGCAAATCGCTGGGGATGCCGCCCGCCATTACGCAGCGCTGGATCGCCAGCGCGCAGATCCGTCCGGTCAATTTCACACCCGCGCTGGCGGATTCGCTCCAGCGTTCCGCCGATTTTTTCTTACGTTACCGCGTGCTGCCGAAAGCGGTGAATGTCCACCAGGCTTTCGATTATCAGCTGGCGGGTCGGGCTAATCAGGCGGCCGCCGGATTAATACAGCCTGCCGGGGGAGAACAGCCATGAGTAACCTTCAGCATCATCGTTTACGCGCCTTTGTCGGCGATCTGGCCGCGCTGCTGGACTCCAGGCCTTCAGAGCAGCACGTGCTGCAAGAAGGCAGCGAGCTGCTAAAACAGCTTATCCGCCACGATGACTGGCTACCTGAGCCCTTTGCGCAGCCCGATCCACAGCGCTATCAACAATATCTGCTGTATGCCGACGCGCAGCAGCGCTTTTCTGTCGTCAGTTTCGTCTGGGGAGCAGGTCAGTCGACGCCGGTGCACGATCACCGGGTGTGGGGGTTGATTGGCATGCTGCGCGGCGCGGAGGTTGCGCAGCATTTCCGTCGTGATGAGCAAGGCGCACTCTGGCCCGAAGGCGAGCCCGTTCGCCTGAATGCTGGCGACGTAGAGGCAGTTTCGCCTGAGGTGGGTGATATCCATTGCGTCAGTAACGCTTTTATCGATCGCCCCTCCATCAGCATTCACGTTTACGGCGGCAATATCGGCGCGGTGAAACGGGCCGTTTATGACGAAGACGGCTGCGAAAAACCGTTTATCTCCGGCTATAACAACGCTTTTTTACCAAATATCTGGGATCTCTCACATGGCTAAGCAATCACTGCCTTTACGTCACTACAGCGATATTCGCTACGCCCTGCTCCAGCGCCAGGAAACTGCGCTGCTGGACGTGCGGGAAGAGGCTTATTATGCCGAAGGCCACCCGCTGTTTGCCGCTAATATTCCGTTATCGAAGCTGGAACCGGAGATAATTAACCGCGTCCCACGCCTGGCGACGCCCGTCACGCTGTATGACAACGGCGAAGGCCTGGCGCAGGTCGCCGCCGAAAGGTTAATCGCGCTGGGCTACAGCAACGTGGCGCTGCTGGCGGGCGGCCTGCAGGGCTGGGCCGAAGCGGGCGGCGAAATCTTTATCGACGTCAACTCGCCAAGCAAAGCGTTTGGCGAACTGGTTGAAAGCCGCGCCCACACGCCTTCGCTGTCGGCGCAGGAGGTCCATGCCCTGCTACAAAGCGGCGAGCCGGTAGCGGTGCTGGACAGCCGCCGTTTTGACGAATATCAGACCATGAGCATTCCGGGCGGCATCAGCGTGCCGGGCGCCGAGCTGGTGCTGCGGATCAGGGATCTGGCCCCGTCGCCGGAAACGAAAATTATCGTCAACTGCGCCGGACGCACTCGCAGCATTATCGGTACGCAGTCGCTGGTCAATGCGGGCCTGCGTAACCCGATTTATGCGCTGCGCAACGGCACCATTGGCTGGACGCTGGCCGGGCTGGCGCTGGATCATCAGCAGAACCGCCGTTACGGCGAGGTGAGCGAGACCGCGCAGCTTCAGGCCGCACGCAGCGCCCGGAAGGTTGCCGATCGCGCTGGCGTCAGGCAGATTACGCTCGCTGATATCACCGCTTTGCGGCAGCAAACCCAGCGCACGGTTTATCTGTTTGACGTGCGCGACGCCGAAGAATACGCAGCGGGTCATTTACCCGGCGCTCGCCACGTGCCGGGTGGCCAGCTGATACAGGAAACGGATCATTATGCCAGCGTGCGTGGGGCAAAAATCGTGCTGGTTGACGACAAAAAAGCGCGCGCCGATATGAGTGCCTCCTGGCTGGCGCAGATGGGGTGGGACGTTGCGGTCGTGGATAATGTCAGCCGGCAAGATTTTATCGAGCACGGCGACTGGAAACCCACGGTGCCGCCCCTGCCCGCCCTGCCGGAGGTGGAACCAGCCGGGCTGGCCGCATGGCTGGAAGCGGGCGATACGCAGGTGCTGGATTTCACCACCAGCGCTAACTATGTGGCGGGCCATATCCCCGGCGCGTGCTGGCTGCAACGCTCGCTGCTGACGCGGACGGGCAGCGCTGCTCTGCCGCCGGCAGAGCGTTACGTGGTGACCTGCGGCAGCAGCCTGCTGGCCCGCTACGCCGTAGAAGAGCTGTCCGCGCTGACGCAAAAACCGGTAACGGTACTTAAAGGCGGCAATGCAGCCTGGCGAAAGGCCGGTTTACCCGTGCAGCAGGGCGAAACCAGACTGCTGCAGCCTCGGGACGATCGCTACCGTCGCCCTTATGAAGGCACTGACAACGCCGCCTCGGCGATGCAGGCCTACCTGGACTGGGAATATGGCCTGATTGCGCAGCTGGATCGCGACGGCACGCACGGTTTTAACGTCCTTACGCCCTCCGCCTGACTTTGCCAGGCCGTGTTGAAACGGCCTGGTTTCCCGCCCGCCGCTTTTCTGCCCCGTTGGTCGAATCGGTTTAGCACTTTCGTTTTTTTTGACTATGCTTATTCCTTAACGGTCAGAAATCACCGAATCCGTTGTAAAAATCATTGTAATTCATTCTGTTGCCGAGCGAACTCCGGTTCCTGCGGCGGCTTAATTCATTTATTACCGGCATTCTTGCTGGTTCAAGAGGAGAGCCCATGTCGACGACAAATCGCCCCCAACCTCCACTCCCAGAACAACAGCAAACATGGCCGGGAGCCACTAACGAAATGCAGCCCGTTCCCGATCATGGCGAAGCCAGCTATCAAGGCTCCGGCCGTCTGAAAGGCAAAAAAGCCATTATTACCGGCGGCGACTCCGGCATCGGCCGCGCCGTGGCGATAGCCTATGCTCGTGAAGGCGCGGACGTGCTGATTTCCTATCTGGACGAGCATGAAGATGCGAAAGAAACCGCGCGCCTGATTGAAGAAGCGGGACAGAAAGCGGTCCTGGTGGCTGGCGACGTGACCGAAGCGGAACACTGCAAGGCTATCGTCAGCAAGGCCGTGGAAGCCTTCGGCGAAATCAATATCGTGGTCAATAACGCCGCTTTCCAGATGACCCGTGAGTCGCTGGATGAGATCAGCGATGACGAGTTTGACCGCACGATGAAGACCAATATCTATGCCATGTTCCGCATCTGCAAAGCGGCGGTGCCGCATATGCCTGCGGGCGGCTCTATTATCAATACCGCCTCGGTTAATGCCGATCAGCCCAAACCGAAACTGATTGCCTATTCCGCCACCAAAGCGGCGATTATCAACTTTTCCGGCAGCCTGGCCGCACTGCTGGCGGATAAGGGTATTCGCTCCAACGCCGTGGCCCCAGGCCCAATCTGGACGCCGCTGATCCCTGCCACGATGCCGACTGAACAGGTTAAAAACTTCGGCAGCGAAGTGCCGATGCAGCGCGCCGGGCAGCCTGCCGAGCTGGCGCCTGCCTATGTGATGCTGGCCAGCGATGAAGCCAGCTATATCTCCGGCGCGACCATCGCCGTCACCGGCGGCGTTGCCGTCATCTGATCGTCTGGCTATGGGGCTGCGGCTCCATAGCCTTCTCGCCCGTTCTCTTCCCGCTTTCCTGCCCGGACGGCTTCGTTACGCCTTAAGGCCAGAGAACGGACGTCTTTTAAGGAGCGAAGATGAAAGCCTATCCTTTACGGCTGACGCTGCCGATTGCTACCCATATCTTCGGCGGCGAGCTGATTAAGACCCACCTTGCCAAAACGGGCCTGCCTGACGGACGCATAGCGGAAACCTGGGAAGTCAGTGACGTGGAAGGCATGCGCGCTACCGTTAAAAACGGCGACTATGCCGGCATGAGCCTGCACGAGCTGACCGAACGCTATCCCGACGAGCTGGTTGCGCCCGGCTGGCGCGGCCCGCATTTCCCGCTGCTGAGCAAATTTATTGACGGCACCGGAATGCTGCCGGTGCATCTCCACGCCAACGATGAGGCGGCGCAGCGCCTTGAGCAACAGCCCAACGGCAAAAGCGAGGCCTGGCATATTTTATGGGCCGCGCCCGGCGCCAGCTGCCTGGCAGGCATCAAACCCGGCGTCAGCCGGCAGCGCCTGCGCGCTGCTCTGCTGGCAGAAGAATACGACGAGGTAATGGAACGCTATCCGGTTAAAACCGGCGACACCTTTTACGTGCCGGGCGGCATGCTGCACTCTTTCGGGCCGGATACGCTGATTTATGAAATTGAGCAGACGTCCAATATCCAGCAGCACGCAATGCCGTGGCAGATGGAGGACGGCAGCAAAATATCGCCGCAGGAGCGGGAGAAGAATATCGATGCGCTGCTGGCAGAGCTGCGTCCCGAACTGACCACTCGGCCGCATCAGGGCCTGACGCTGGAAGAAAACGATCGGGTCACGCGCCTGTTTTGCTGCGCAGGGCCTTATTTCGCGCTGGAACGCTGGCAGGTTTCCGCCGCCTGTGACTACGGCTTTACGCGCGCGCGCATTATTTCCAACCTGGGCGAGCCGCTGCAAATTGAAGCGGCGGGCGAAAGCTGGACGCTGGGCCGTGCGGAAACGCTGCTGCTGCCCGCCGCGCTGGGCAAAGTGACTTTCAGCGCGCCGGGCGAGTTTCTGGTGGGCTATGTACCGGATCTGGAAGCCGAAGTGAATCAGCCTTTGCGCACGCGCGGCTATGACGAGCAGGCTATCGCTGTGCTCGGTGATGTCAAAGATCAATTACGTTAGGAGTAGTTTTATGCTGCCCTGTTCTCTGCACGGCAAGGCGAACGATGCGCCGGTTTTCGTTCTGCTGCACTATTTAGGCGGCTCCGGGCATACCTGGTATCCGACCATCAGCTGGCTCGACGAGCATCATCGCTGCGTAACGCTGGATACGCCGGGCTTTGGCGCCGCAGCCAATATTGCCGGCTATGACGTGGCGTCGATGGTAGCGCAGTTCGACGAAAGCATTCGCGCACTGCAGCTCAACAACTGTATTCTGGTCGGCCACTCGATGACCGGGAAAGTCGCCCTGGCGCTGGCGGCACGTCGGCCAGACTACCTGAAAGGGCTGATTCTGGTAGCGCCGTCCCCGCCAGGCCCACAGCCGATGAGCGAGGAAGATCGACGCAGCCAGAGCCAGTACGGCGGCAGTCGGCAGGAAGCGGAACAGTTTGTGGATACGGCAGCCGGTGAGCGCTTGCCCGATGTGGTGCGTGAAATTGCTATCCGAGACGCCAGACGTGCCAACCTCTCCGCCTGGCATGCCTGGCCGGAAGCTGGCAGCCGGGAAGACTGGTCTGAACGTATCGGCACGGTGCATTGTCCGGCGCTGCTGGTTGCCGGTTCGGCTGACGATCAGGTGCCTTCTCCGGAAGATCAGCAGAAGATGACGCTTTCACACCTGCCTGCCGGGCGGCTGGAGGTCATTACTGGCGCGGGCCATTTGATGCCGCTACAGACGCCGCAGAAGCTGGCTGAAAAAATGCTGGCCTTTGCCTCTGCGCTTTAACTTATCTTAGCGGAGATGGCCGTCTCCGCTCCTTCTCCTGCCTTTTCTGCATTGCTGGCACGCGCTTTGTAAACGGAATTAGCGTAATTTTTCCTGTTAATACCGCCGTCGCGGCGTTTTCAGGAGAAATACGGGGCGCTGGCCTTGCGAAAGATTTAACCCTGGCTTTAGCAGCTTCCCTGCACTTATTCAGCTATCCAGCTGGAGGATTTAACGCCTCTACATCAGCAAGGCCCGATTTAACAGGAAACAGGCAAAACGGGAGCGAGAGCTGACAGGCAGAACGGATAACAAGAAGAAAAAACAGGAAAAACGGGTGGGCAAACGCTGCCAGAAACAGAGAAAAACGAAGAAGTGATTGGTGGAGATAAGCGGGATCGAACCGCTGACCTCTTGCATGCCATGCAAGCGCTCTCCCAGCTGAGCTATACCCCCGAGCCGAAAAACCTTTGTCGTCTTGACGGCGGGCATAATATGAAACGGGGCCGATCGTGTCAACGGCAAAATGTCGATCTGTGTTCGATCGCTGAAAAAGCGGTCAAAGCGATGCAAAAGGCCGCATCCGCACCTTTTGCCACACAGCATAATCCGCCTTAATCGCCGTTATGTCAGCGATCAAATGGTGTCCTGAATGCAATCCGGCAACGTTCCCGCTGCAATCACAGCGCGTCGGGTTTAATCCTGTAAACAGAGCGTTAATTGTGCGCTTAATTGCGCTTGTTTTTGTTAAAATCTCGTGCAAAACTTCCCGCGTTTTCGAATGCCGAACCCTTCTCAGCGCTGGATGCGCGCGTATAACGCGACGGATTCGGCCATTCTTTCTTTCACTACACCAGAATCAGAGCCACTATGTCCTTGTACTCACCTAAAGAAATTGCGGCGGTCGCTATTCAGGCTGGTATCGCCAAAAGCCGTTCGTCTGTCCCTACCCTGTTGATCCTCGGCTTTATTGCAGGGGCCTTTATCGCTACCGGCTTCCTGCTGGATCTGCACGTGATTAATCAGCTGCCCGCTAACTGGGGTTCCTTTGGCGGCCTGCTTGGCGCAGCGGTGTTTCCCGTAGGGATTATTCTGACCGTGCTGGCTGGCGGTGAGCTGCTGACCGGTAACATGATGACCATGCCGATCGCCTGGTTCGCCCGTCAGGTCAGCGGCTTTAGCGTAGTGCGTAACTGGTTCTGGGTAACCATTGCCAACTTTATCGGCAGTATTGCCGTAGCATGGTTCTTTGGCCATGTGCTTGGCATGACCGAAGGCGACTACCTTAAAAAGACCGTGGCTATCGCCTCGGCCAAAGTCCACGCCGACTTTATGCATTCTTTCATTTCCGGTATCGGCTGTAACTGGCTGGTGTGCCTGGCGACCTGGATGGCGTTCGCCAGTAAAGATATGGTCGGCAAGATTTTCGGCATGTGGTTCCCGGTGATGGCGTTCGTAGCTATCGGCTTCCAGCACGTGGTGGCGAACATGTTTATTATCCCGGCTGCTATTTTTGCCGGCCAGCTGAGCTGGGCCGACTACCTGCCTAATTTTGCTGCCGTCTTCCTGGGCAATACGGTCGGCGGCGCGGTGTTTGTCGGTCTGGCTTACTACATCGCCTATCGTCCGCAAAATCAGTCTGCTGCTACCCCACAGTAAGGCTTTCTTCCCTCTGCCGTCCGGCAGGGGGAATATCATTTCTCTCCGTTGCTAATTATCTGCTCAGATTAGTCTTGCCTGTTAGTTGTTTGAACAATAAATTCCTGTAATATATGTCCGTTACATATCAACGCAAAAAGGATATTGCATAATGAAAAAGGAATGGTTAACGCCGGAAGAACTGGCACAGGAAACAGGTTTCAGCCGTCAGACTATCAATAAATGGGTTAAAAAAGAGCAGTGGACGACCGTACCCAAGCCCGGTGTACAGGGCGGTAAGGCCCGCATGATCCATATTGATGAGAATGTAAGAAATTTCCTGAAGTCCACCCGCCACGTCGCCGAGCCAACCGCCACCTATCGCGTCACGCAAAACTCTCTTCCCGCTCTGCTAATGACCTCTATTCAGCAAATGAACAGCGATGAACAAGAGAAGCTTTATGCATTACTGTTACGTGAAGGTATTCAGGGTATGCTGCAACGGCTGGAAATTTCTCAGGCCGAGAAGTAAGTTTCCACGCCTGCCGAGCAGATCGCACGTTGAAAAAAGAACCGGCTGATGCCGGTTCTTCTGTTTAGGGAATTAAGCCTGCGCTTCGCGAGCCGCAATCCAGCCCAGCGCTTTTTCAATACGCGCAACGCTGCGCGACTGGCCAATGGCCTCTACCGTCACGTCCAGCGCCGGTGACTGGCCTGCGCCGGTAACGGCAACGCGCAGCGGCATGCCGACTTTGCCCATACCTACTTCCAGCTCGTCCGCAGCGGACTGAATAGCCTGATGCACGTTTTCCGCATTCCATACGCTGACGGCGGCCAGCTTGTCACGAACCACCTCCAGCGGCTGACGGGCTACGGGACGCAGATGTTTTTTCGCCGCATCTGCATCAAACTCTGCAAAGTCTTCGTAGAAGTAGCGGCAGGAAGCGGCCATTTCTTTCAGCGTCTTGCAACGCTCGCCAAGCAGACGCACCAGCTGAGCCAGCTCAGGGCCGGTGCGGGTATCGATATTTTCCTGCTCGATATGCCATTGCAGATGCGTCGCCACGTACTCCGGTGCCAGCGTGGTGATGTAATGATGGTTCAGCCACTGCAGTTTTTCGGTGTTGAAGGCGCTGGCGGATTTGCTGACCGCATCCAGATCGAACAGCTGCTTCATCTCTTCAATGCTGAAGATCTCCTGATCGCCATGCGACCAGCCCAAACGCACCAGATAGTTCAGTAGCGCTTCCGGCAGATAGCCGTCGTCGCGGTACTGCATCACGCCCACCGCGCCGTGACGTTTGGAAAGCTTTTTGCCGTCGTCGCCCAGGATCATGGAAACGTGCGCGTAAACAGGCACCTGCGCACCGATGGCCTTCAGGATGTTGATCTGGCGAGGCGTGTTATTGATATGATCTTCACCGCGAATAACGTGGGTAATTTCCATATCCCAGTCGTCGATCACTACACAGAAGTTATAGGTCGGTGAACCATCGGTACGGCGGATGATCAGATCGTCCAGCTCCTGATTGCTGAATTCGATGGGGCCACGGATCTGGTCGTCAAAAATGACCGAACCTTCCTGCGGGTTACGGAAGCGCACTACGCAAGGCTCATCATCGGCATGGTGTTCGTGGCTGTCGCGGCAGCGACCGTCATAGCGTGGCTTTTCATTGTTCGCCATCTGCGTTTCGCGCAGCGCTTCCAGACGCTCTTTGGAGCAGTAGCATTTGTAGGCCGTGCCCGCTTCCAGCATCTGATCGATCACTGCATTGTAGCGATCGAAACGTTTGGTCTGATAGTACGGGCCTTCATCCCAGTCCAGGTTCAGCCAGTTCATGCCGTCCATGATCGCGTCGATAGCCTGCTGGGTGGAGCGCTCCAGATCGGTATCTTCTATACGCAGCACGAATTCGCCGCCCTGATTACGGGCAAACAGCCAGGAATAAAGCGCGGTACGAGCGCCGCCAACGTGCAGGTAGCCCGTCGGGCTGGGTGCGAAACGGGTTTTGATTTTCATTAACAGCTGCCTTTTTACGCTATCAGAAGCGGGAAGCTCTGATAAATCCAGAATAAAGTGGGCAACATTCTATCATCCCAGGATGAATCCTCAACGGCAATCCCCTGCTTTCGCGCCGCCTTTGCTGCAAAAGCCGACAGCGCCGTGACGGTTTTGCCTGAAATCGCAACATCTTGTTTAATTTTAAGACGAACGCAATTTTTCCTTCTAAAAATCGTTGACTCATTTTGCGCGATCCCTATAATGCGACTCCACACAGCGGGGGTGATTAGCTCAGTTGGTAGAGCATCTCCTTTACACGGAGGGGGTCGGCGGTTCGAGCCCGTCATCACCCACCAC
>NZ_RHUM01000019.1 GCF_003937915.1 Erwinia sp. 198
GGTCATCCCCAGGGTGAGATGCGTCTGGTGAACCGGGTCTTTGAAATGTAAGGTCAGTCGACAACATCGACGGCCGGGTCTCCCCAATCTTTGCAACAAAGCCCGATAAACCCACAGGCTCAGGCGGGACCAATAATGTCCAGACGCAGCCCCTGCGCCTGAAGAATCTCTTTGCAGGTATCGGGTAAATCGGTATCGGTAATGACGTGACTGAAAGGGTGTTCGGGGGCGAGCGGATACGGATGGATCTGACCAAATTTCGACGAATCGGTCAGTGCGATAGTATGTGTATTTTTAGCCACAAGGGCGTTAACGACATCGCAGCGCAGCATATTACGCCCGGTAAAACCGGTCAGCGCGTCCCAGCCATCTATGCCGATGAAGACCTTATGGAAGTTAAGGTGCTGGATACAAAGTCGGGTCAGCGGCCCAACCACGGATTCGCTGCTTTTTTGATACAGGCCGCCAAGAATAATGACTTCTCCCCCCGTTTCCCTGAGCAATCCGGCAATGTAATGGCTGACCGTAATAATGGTAATGTCGCGTCTTTCACTCAGCTCCCTGGCCAGCAGCGCATTAGTACTGCCTCCCTCAATGAAAACCGCCTCTCCGGCATTCACCAGGGAAGCCGCATGCTCTGCAAGACGTTTCTTGACGGCATAGCGGGTGCGCATCCTTGCGCCCACATCATCACTTTCAGGCGCAACGGCCGATCCGTGCACGCGACGCAGAAAACCGCCTTTTTCCAGCACGTTCAGATCCTGACGTACCGTTACTTCGGAAACGCCGGTAATTTGAGAAAGTTCGCTGACGCTGACGCTGCCGCGTTCACTGACGAGCTGGATAATATTCTGATGACGTACGTTCATGGTGCCTGCCGCCTGCCGGTAAGCCTTTTTAGCAAGCTTACCAGAAAGACAGGCCGCTACAAATGCCGCCCGTCCGCCGAAAGCGGATCGGCAGGGGTGTCATTTCAGTCCAGGACTGCGGCGCCCGTTCGCGTTCAGCTTTTCAGGGGTGAAGCAATCTTCCCAGGTGGCTTCATAATCTTCCTTTGGAAAATCGGCGGGCGACTCGCCTGCGCCTGCGCCTGCGCAACGGCGACCGCGCAGACGGCGTGCTTGTCACAGAGAGGTGCGGCCGGGATATACCCGTACCCCTGCTGATCTTCTACCGGGGCGACAGAATGAATAACATCATAATGCCATCAGACTGAATTCTCCGCCTGGCAAGAAGGTATTGTGCACGATCCCTGAATCAGTTCAGGATGCCATTTTTCCGACACGGGCAGCACTTTCCCGGGCGCAACGCCGCACGGCTCTTCCTCCGGGATATCTTTCAGCAGCGGGCGCAACAGCAGATAAGCCATCGCTTCCGGCACCGGCACGACATGCAACAGCCCCTGCCCAACCTGCATATAAGAAGGCGGCGTCCAGCCTGAAAGGTATGAAATGCCGAATATTTTGTTGTGGTACCAGCCTGCTATTCATGAACACCGGTACGCCAGGCTGCGTCCCACGGGGCGTATTTATCAAAACGGTTCGAGAAAATTTGCGGAACACTTTTTGGTGCAACCATCGCTCCAGCGCGCCTGAATCTGTATGCGCAACCTGCTCTTTTGAGATTGTGTCCGGCAGAGATGAGACACCTCAGGGCGGACATGCCGTTTTATGCGTGGGCTATGATGGTGAGAATAATCTTTTCCGCATCCGAAATTGATGGGGAAAGGCCGTTAAATAAAGGTTGTGTCTATATCCCTTATAACTATGTAACCAATCCAGATCTGGCCAGCGATTTCTGGATAATTTGTGGCGTTGAAAAGTAAGGAAAACGCGACTATTGAGCAAGCGGGGTATCTGAATATATTGTGATATTTGCCCCCCGCGCGATCAGATCTAAGAATTTTGACCATTATTGTGCTGTATTAGCTATAACAGATATTTTATGGTGCCACTCGCTAATGTTAACAACCAAAAGCCTGGGCTTTACTATACCGGCCCCGAATTTGCTGCAGCTGAGTCGCAAAAAATAAGGTTTGGACGCCAAAACCAATGGCGATGATTTATCCGCCACAGGATTTGGGTGATCGTTAATTTTTAGCCAGAACGTTCTTGTCGTCTGCTTCATAATTAAATGATATCTGAGCGCCGCGTTCGTTCGGCAGCCTGCGCGCTTCCAGAAATACCGATTTCCAGTAAACGTTATCCAGGGACGATCGCATTACGCCACGGCTGGCCGAAGCGTGAAGAAAATGCCGGTCCGTATCATAAAAGCCTACGTGCATCTGGCGGTTGATACGGAAAAAGACCAGGTCACCAGGCTGCAAACGATCGGGCTGGATACGTTTTCCCATGTGGATCAGCTGGCTGGTGGTGACTCGCTTCATGGGTAAGTTGAACCGGTCTTTAAGCGTTCGCCAGACAAAGCCCGAGCAGTCTACGCCGGAGAGTTCCGTACCGCCCCACTGATAAGGCGTACCTTCCCATGCGTACATCTGGTCATGTAATGCCGCGATAACCGGAATAAGATCGGGTTCGCCAGCGCGATGGGTGGTATTGAGACTATTATCGTTCGCTTCATCGGGCTTATGGGAAGAACAGCCCGCCACAATCATCAGCGCCAAAACCGTTATCGTGCGAAGGGGGAGTAATTGTGGCATCTTTTCCTGTCCGGATCCTGAATTTTAGCCCTGAATAACAGGGTAAATAACGGCTAAATTTGGCTTAATATCATCGGTTCGTTATTGTTATAAATCATTCGTTTTTACTTAAATTTACAGCGCTTTATTTCTTATAAATATTATCACACGGCGGTACTACTTCCCGTTCAGTAAATTTACCTGAAAAGCTTGCTGCCGCTACACATAAGACGACACAGACAAGCAGCCTTAGCGGCTGCTGTGACAAAACTACTCGTTGCCCCACTGATTAAGAAAAGAGGCGATATCGTCGATACGGCTCTCGTTGATACCGGCTTCTTTAGCCATCTCTTTCTGCGCGTCCTCACCGATCTCTTCATTATTTGATAAGCGATCGAGCAGCAGCTGGAAATAGTGCGCCAGAGATTTACGTTCTGCCTCGATCACGGGTGCTGCGCATTCTGTCGAATACTCATCCACGATGTCGTAGTATTTAAGCGGGATTTCATCGTTCATAAGCCACTCCGAAGATTTAATTTAACGTCAATTTTAGCTGCTTTCTGCATCGTCCGGGCCGATTTCATTACTGCTGCCGGACGACAAATGTAAGCATACCGTCACCAGGCACCGGCCTGGTCCGGTCCGGTCCGGTCCGGACAGACTGCCAAGATTAACACGTAGTATCCTGTTTTATATAAATATTACTGTACCCGTCCAGCGTGTATGCCGGCAGTGGCTGTCCGAAACAAGGGTAACCTTGTGCGACCGGCTCCGGTTTCAGGCACGTCCTCTTGAGAGGCGTCATGACCCGCCGTGCACGCAGCTAAAGGAAAGAAGAAAAGCGTTGGGAATTGTTTTTTTCGGCTTTCTGACGTTGAATAGCGAGCCGGCCGGGAGTGGCTTTTTAGCCGACTCCCGGGGCTCTCCTCTTCAGACGCGGAAGGTATCTACCATTCCTCTCAGGGCATGAACCTGCTCCGCCAGCGATTGGGAAGCGGTCGTGGACTCTTCTACCAGCGCGGCGTTGCTCTGGGTTACGCCGTCCATCTGGCCCACGGCCACGGTCACCTGAGAAATGCCCTGCATCTGCTCGTTTGAAGCCAGCGCGATTTCATCCATTGCCTCAGCCAGCTCGCTGACCTTCCCGGTCACGCTCATGATATTTTCCGCAGTGCCGTCGGCCACTACCACACCAGCCTCAACCATGGTCACCGCGTTTTCAATCAGGCCTTTGATATCCCGCGCTGCCGTCGCGCTACGCTGCGCCAGCGTGCGGACCTCGCTGGCTACTACGGCAAACCCCCGGCCTTGTTCGCCAGCGCGTGCGGCTTCAACCGCCGCATTCAGCGCCAGAATATTCGTCTGGAAGGCGATGCTCTCGATGGTGCCGGTAATATCGCGAACCTTCGCCGCGCTGGCAGAGATGTCTGCCATCGTTTCGGTCATCTGGCGCACGTTCTTTTCACCGTGACGGACAAGCTCGGCCGCCTCCCGCGCCGATCCAGCCGTATAAGTGGCGCCCGCCGTGTTGCTTTTCACCGTCGCGGTTAACTCTTCCATGCTCGCGGCCGTTTCCTGCAGCGCAGCTGCCTGCTGTTCAGTACGGGCCGAGAGTTCGGTATTCCCTCTGGCGATTTCATCAGAGGCAAGGGCTACGGAAGCCGAAGCGTCCTTAATCCTTGATACCAGTTCGCCCAGGCGATTCTGCATTCGGGCGAGCGATGCCAGCATGCTGGTATTATCGCCGGGACGAAGCATGATCTGAGAGGTCAGGTCGCCGTCGGCGATCGCTGCCGCCAGTACCTGCGCCTGCACCGGTTCACCGCCCAGCTGGCGCATCAGGATCCGTATAGTCATAAAGCCGGTGCCGCCAGCAAGCAGGACAGATACCAGGACCAGGCCGACCAACAGGAGCCCGGCGCGACGGCTTTGATCGCTGCTGCTTTCCACCGCGCTGCGGGCATTTTGCATCTGCACCTCTGTCAGGGTATTGAGGGCTTCCTGCAGCGACCGCTGCGCCGGGCGAGAGACGGTCATCAGGTAAGTCACGGTCTCCTGCTGCAGATTCTGCAATCCAAGCTGACCTGCCTTTTCAAAGCTTGCCAGCGCCGGCCCTTCTCTTTCCACTATCTTCCGGTACGCCTCCCGTCCCGCCGGTACCGAATCCGTTTCCATCAGCCGACCCAGCTCCTCACGGTTTTTGAGGAACAGGCGTTTCTGGGTCTGCACACGCTCCCATTCGGGCGCCATTTCCTTCGGATCGGTCAGCAACGCCAGGTTTCTCACCGCGATAGACAAATCACGTACGCTGGCGCGCATATCCAGCGCCAGCTGAAACTTTTTCATTTTGACGTTTACCACGTCGCCCATATCGTCCCGGGCGTGGTTAAGAGCATTAATAGCCACGCCGGCGCAAATGACCAGCAGCAGTACCATGAGGCCGAAGCCTCCGACAATACGGGTTGAAACTTTCATGGCAGAATACCGAAAGGCAGATGATTACCGTTTGTATCGTCACAATGAAGAAATTCTTGAGCGTACCGATTAAATTATGTGGTGTATTTCACAGTGCATACGTAAAGATTGCGGACAGGGAGCGGTTACAATCGTCTGAATAATACGGGGTAAACCGGAGACAGCTGGAAGACGTTCTGCCAGGAAATAACGTTGCTGAAAACGGTATTTGTCACTCAGTCCGGCTGGCTTTGAGGAATATGGCTCAATCCGGACTGAGTTTTCAGAAGATTAGCTGGTCAGCAGAGTTACCTGGCTAAAATTTCTCTACGAACGATTTCTGCGCCGGCGCTGAGGGCATTCAGCTTGCCCCTTGCTACCTGACGGGATAAAGGCACCATGCCGCAGTTGGTTGAAGGATAAAGCTTGTCGGCATCGACAAACTGAAGGGCTTTTCGTAGCGTACTGGCTACTTCTTCAGGTGTCTCAATGGCATTGGTCGCCACGTCGATAGCCCCCACCATCACCTTTTTACCGCGGATCAGTTCAATAAGATCCATCGGCACATGAGAGTTCTGGCATTCCAGCGAGATGATATCGATAGCCGACGTTTTCAGCTTAGGGAAAACCTCTTCATACTGGCGCCACTCTGAACCCAGCGTTTTTTTCCAGTCCGTGTTGGCTTTAATGCCGTAACCATAGCAAATATGAACGGCGGTTTCACATTTCAGCCCTTCAACGGCTTTTTCTAAAGCGGCAATTCCCCAGTCATTAACCTCATCGAAAAAGACGTTAAATGCCGGCTCGTCAAACTGGATAATATCGACACCGGCCGCCTCCAGCTCTCTGGCCTCCTGGTTAAGAATTTTGGCGAATTCCCAGGCCAGCTTTTCACGGCTTTTATAATGGCTGTCGTAAAGCGTATCGATCATGGTCATAGGGCCAGGCAAGGCCCATTTAATTGGCTGTTGGGTTTGCTGACGTAAAAATTTCGCATCTTCAACAAATACGGGCTTTTGCCGGGTCACCTCGCCCACGACCGTAGGAACGCTCGCATCATAGCGATCGCGAATTTTGACGATCTGCCGTTTTTCAAAATCCACGCCGCTGAGGTGCTCAATAAAGGTCGTGACAAAATGCTGACGCGTTTGCTCGCCATCGCTGACGATATCAATTCCGGCCTGCAGCTGATCGGCAAGGCACAGGCGGAGAGCATCCTGCTTGCCCTCAATCAGTTCCCGATCCTGTAATTTCCAGGGTGACCAAAGCGTCTCCGGCTGCGCAAGCCAGGAAGGTTTAGGTAAGCTGCCAGCGGTGGATGTCGGTAAAAGCTTTTTCATAAAAATGGCCTTATATCTTCGGTTTATCAAAGAGCGGAATTAGCAGACCATTGCTCAAGAATAGTCTGGTAGGGTTTAATGAAGTGCTCTTCAGTAAACTTCCCCTGCTCAACAGCCAACTGGCTGCGCTCTTCTCGATCATAAACAATTCGGGTTAAAGAATAATCCTGGTGTTTCAGGTCAGGCTGGTACAGCTTTCCTGCTGCGGAATTAGCATTGTAGATCTCAGGACGATAAATTTTTTGAAAGGTTTCCATCGTGCTGATCGTGCTGATAAGCTCAAGGTTGGAGTAATCGCTGAGCAGATCGCCATGAAAGTAAAAGGCCAAAGGCGCAACGCTGTTAGGCGGCATGAAATAACGCGCCTGCAGCCCCATTTTGGCAAAATAGATGTCGGTCAGAGAAGGTTCATCCTGCTGATATTCAAAGCCTAACACGGGATGCTGGTTCGTTGAGCGGCAATAGGTATTTTTGGTTGAAACGCTCAGGCAGATAACGGGCGCTTTATTAAATTTTTCTTTATAGACCGCCGAACTTACGAAACGTTTAAATATATTGCCATGCAGCTCGCCAAAATTATCCGGGATAGTAAATTCGGACCGGCCTTTATTGTGCTCCGGCAGCCATACGCTAAAGTCGTAATCGCGTACGTAAGAGGAAAAGTTATTGCCTACGATGCCATCGATACGTTCATTGGTGCTTTTATCAATGATGGTAGGTTTTAATATTTCAATCACCGGAAAGGCATTGCCTTTAACTTCAACATTTAACTCGGCGGAAATAATTTCAAGCTCAACGGAATAGCGATCGGCTTTGGGATTATCCCAGTGCGCCAGCGCATTGAAGCGATTATCGATCATTACTAAAGCGTTAAGCAGGTTCTCCTGACGTTTCTCACCTCTCGCCAGATTGGCAAAATTGGTGGTGATACGCGTATTCCCGGAGGGGTTATAGTTTTCGTCGAAACGAAGGCTTTTAATGGTAAAGGTAAACGCTTTATTCATGGCCGTCTGGTATCCTGGTTTGTTATAAATCTGATTTATTTGTTGCCTTTCAGGGCACCCCAGATTTCATATTATCTAAAGTTATTAACAATCCATACTTTATGCCTGAGTCGCTGGTTGAGGAAAAGTGATTTGTTTTCAATGAACATGAATCTTCTTCATGATCGAAGCTGAGACAGGACTACCGTTGCACAAACATCTCTGTCAAAAAGGAGCCACGGCTGGCAACCCGCCTTCAGGCTAAACTGATATCCAGACAATGGGGAAGGGCAAACATGCGAAAAGCACCGATTGTTGCTTATGACCGGCAGTGGCCTGCACTCTATGAAGCGGAAAGCTTGCTGCTTCAGATAACGCGGGGTAACATTACTTCGCAAATCCCCTATATTAACAGCGCGTCGGTACCGGGTTTATCCACAAAACCCGTTATAGATATATTGCCGGAAGTGGTCGGCCTGAACGCTCCGGACAGCCTAAACGCTTTTTATAATTCCACTCTGTGTAACAAAATACCCTCTTCAACAGCGTGACCCTGCAATTATGTTTAAACTGGGTTATCACATAAAACGCATGCCCAAACAGGAGATCCCTGATGAAAGCACTACAGCTTAAAGCCCCCGGCGGCCTGGATAACATTATCGTGTCAGATATTGACGATCCGGGCAGGCCCGGCAAAGGTGAAATTCGGGTTGCAGTTAAAGCCAGCTCGCTAAACTTCCATGATTTAATCGTTGCAACCGGGCAGTTTCCTACCAGAGATGGTCGCATTCTGCTGTCAGATGGTGCGGGAATAGTAGAGGAAGTTGGAGAAGGCGTTGAGGCGTTTAAAGTAGGCGAACACGTGATCTCTACGTTTTTCCCCAACTGGCTGGCAGGCAAGCCTGTGCCCGCCGTGGGCGGCTTTACGCACACGCCCGGCGACGGTGTTGATGGCATGGCAAGTGAATACGTTGTACGTTCGCAAAACGCCTTTACCCACGCGCCGAAGGGATGGAGCCATACAGAGTCCGCCACCATAACCACCTCGGCTTTGACGGCCTGGCGGGCGTTGGTAACAGACGGACATCTTAAAGCAGGAGAAACAGTGCTGGTTCAGGGAACCGGCGGCGTCTCCGTCGCTGCTTTACAGATAGCTAAAGCAATGGGGGCCAAAGTCATTGCTACCTCTTCCTCTGATGAAAAGCTCGCCTTTGTCCGCAAACTGGGCGCTGATGAAACTATCAATTACAGAACAACGCCAGGATGGGGAGATAAAGTTCTTGAGCTGACCCAGGGGTTTGGCGTAGACCATGTGGTTGAAGTAGGGGGGCCGGCAACCCTGAATGAATCCCTGAAATCGATCAAAGTAGGCGGCCATATTGCGCAGATTGGTATCCTTTCAGGCGATGAGGCCGCCTTGTCTGTCCTTTCCCTTCTGGCAAAGCAGGTGCAGATTAAAGGCGTGATTGTGGCAAGCCGCCAGGAGCAGTCTGATTTTGTCAAAGCCCTTGAGATAATGAACAGGAAGCCGGTGATCGATCGTGTTTTCAAATATGAGGAGCTTGGCGAGGCTTTCTCTTATCAGCAAAGCGGCGCTCACGTGGGCAAAATCTGCGTTGAGTGGTGACATTGCTGGCCGTAAGGCAGCCATTTCCTTACGGCCGTCGTCCGAAACACTGACTGATGCCGTCAGCTAATGCGGGCGCTCTACGAGGACAGACCAGGCTTGTCGCCGCACAGAGCAGGGAACGCCGGTAGCCTATATCGGGTGCGGCTTCCGCAATGAGTGCAAAAACCGCACTGAAGATCGCCATTCCCCCTGGCTGGGACGTATCCCCTATAACCGACTGATTACTGAGGCATGCGCAGGGTATATTGAGAATGACACAGAGGTGGAGCTGGAGAATCCGGGTAGAGAAATTGTTGCCGACAATGTAAGGGCCAAACTTTCTCCCGGACCGGTTGATGGCGATCGGAAAGCCCTTGGCAAAAGCCTGTCAGAAAATAATCTCGCTGGCAGGGAGAAAATAGCACTACCGCATTCGTCACCAGGCCCAGCGCACCAAGCTGATCTTCCTGTCCCTCACGGTAACGTTTTCTGATTTCACCACGCTGCCCATATCAGATGGCCCTGGCGACGGCATGTCGGCCTTCTCCCCGGTTGAGCTGCGTCAGGATCCGCCGGCGGTAATCCTCATCATCAATATAATGAAGGAGGTACAGCGTCTTGTTGACCCGCCCTACTTCCATGATCGCCTGCGCCAGCGCCGATGGACGGGAACTCCTGAGCAGGGAACGGAGCCGTTCCGATGCATGGATGGTGCCCAGCTTCAGGGAGCCGGATGCCCGCATCATTTCATCCCAGTGATTTTCAACCTTCGGCAGTTCCACGCATCCCCGGGCCAGTTCATCCAGTGCGCCGTAGTGGGCATTTTTGTCGAACCGCCAGAATACGGCTTCTCCGGCATCCGCCAGCCGGGGCGAAAACTGGTATTCCAGCAGCCAGAACAGGCCAAAAATAATATCGCTGGTTGCTACCGTATCCGTCATTATTTCAACCGGATTCAGCCCGGTCTGCTGCTCCAGAAGACCTTCCAGTACAAAAATAGAATCCTGCAGTGTCCCCGGTATGATGATGCCGTGAAACCCGGAATACTGATCGGAAATGAAGTTATACCAGGTAATCCCCCCGCCCTGAACCAAAGTATTTCCGGTCAGGTCCGGCGTTGAGGGTTTTAACCGGCATAACAAAGCGCATGCCATCGGCTGAAGCCACCTCGCCGCCACCCCAGCGACCGGCCAGCTCCAGCGTGGACTGAAAATCAACCAGCCGGGCGTTGGCGCTGACAAGCGTTTCAGCCCGGAGGTAAGTCTGCTTCACCCAGCTGAGCCGGTGGCGGGTCAGCGCCGGTATATTGTGTTTTATCAGTGGTTCATGCCCGATGTTGCAGGCCTCGGCCAGCAGAGCGGCACACAGACTGATATGCAGATCTTTTGCTCTGGCCTCTGATTCACTGACGTGCGTAAACTCACGGGTGAAGCCTGTTCTGGCATTGATCTCAAGCAGCAGCTCGGTGAGATCCACGGGCGGAAGAAGTTGTTTCACCCGGCTGCTCAGTTGCGTCAGCGCGGACGGCTCATCGAGCTTTTCCAGACTGCCTATGGTCAGAGAGGGGTATTTACCTTCATGACACATGTTCACGGCCTCATTGCTGTCAAAGCGCGCAGACACGGCTTTCCAGGTTTCGTCCTGCTGGTTCGCCAGCTGCTCTGCGGCGGTTCTGCCATCAGTGGGGTGTCCAAGCGCACGACAAACAGCGATTCGCTGAGCCAGCCATTCTTTCCTCTGAAGCAGCTTCTGACGCGGATCGCCCCAGCGCTCACTGTTTTCCAGCCAGATATCCCGGCGACGCAGTGAATCCTGAAGGTGCTCCAGCAGGCACAGTGAATAACCGGCGCGTTGAATCCGTCCCTCCGTATCATAAACCAGGCGTTTCCAGGGGCCGGTAATGATGCGCTCAGGTGCATCATCAAGGATACGTTTTTTCGAACCGTTCAGTTCTGTCAGGTAATGGATAGCCGCCAGAGTATGCTTACCGCCAGGCACGGCCCGAAAGTGAAGATCGCGCAGAAGTGCAGGCAGGAAATGCTTTACGCGTCCATACTGCTCCACCATTTCATCATGGAAGTTGTTGTCCTGCGGTCGGGCGAGTTCGTTAACTTTATCAACAGACTCCGCAAGCCTGACGACCGGCACACTGCTGAATATAGTCTTTCGCAGCGTTTCATCATCCGTGTTTTCGTCAAGCGGAAGTGCACAGGCCCTCGCCAGAAGCAATGCAGCCCGGTCAGATCTTTCAGCGTCCTGAGCCGCTTTTTCTGCCCTGTTTTCTTCGCCACGCGGGTAATGTCCAGGATCAGCATATCAAGCACATCAACGGCGTCGTCCAGTGCGGCTATTTCCTGCGCTTTAACAAACGCGGTCAGAACGGCCAGACGTCGTATTTCGGGCATTCTGGCGATATACCTTGCTGACGCCATTCCCGCATAGCGGGCCAGATTACGCAGTTGTATGGCCGGGAGACCGTCAAAATCCAGCCGTGAAAACTCAAGATTCCTCAGGCGGTATACCGTTCCAGTGCCTCTGTAAAAGACGGGCCACTTACCGCTACAGGACCTTTTCGCCATTGCTCCATCACCAATATCCGCTGTCCTTCCGGGACCTCCAGTAAGCCAGCCAGTTGTGCTGTCTGCCGGCTGTCAGGCAGCGACGCCAGCTTTCTCCACGGGCGACGATTAGCCCGTTCCCTTACTTCACCAATAATCCTTGTCAGCGTAGAGGCGGCGGGCAGCAACACTTTGTGCTGAAGCAGCCATGCTGTGGCAAAATCAAACATCAGTCCGGGACGCTCATTGCTGAGCCATGCCCGGGTGTACAGCAGACGTTTAAGCCTGAATGCCCAGGGAAAATAGCCAAAATTATGATAGCCGTAATGCTGTCTGATAAGCGCATGGTGTTCCCGGCGTGTATTTTCCCTCAGTGCGTAACGGGACAGGACCTCCGGTCGGGGAATACCTAACTGGGTAGACACATAGCGCCGTACGCCAGCAGGTGAATGGACCGACTCGGCCGCAACACCGCTGACGCGATCCATATCGTGGATGCCTGCTATAAAAAGGGGATTGCCATTCGTTTCCTGGAAAATGGCCTCAGCACGGAAGGCACAATGGGGAAAATGGTGATCCAGACTCTGGCCGCCGTAGCAGAGGCTGAGCGGGAACGCATTCTTGAACGGACCAATGACGGGCGGGCGATAGCGATGGCCTCCGGCGTGCGGTTCGGAAGAAAGGCGCATCACGCCACTTTTTCAGCGCTAGACCTGAGCCGGCAGGGACAATCCCTGCAGGTGGTGACAGAAAAAACGGGTATTTCAAGGGCTACCTGTTTTCGGCTGAAAAAACGACTTCGAAACATCCCATGCTGATATCGGCTTATAGCTTCCCTCCTTTATTATATTTTCCATTTAAATCATATATATGCATATGAATATGCGATGCAGTGACCTGAAATTACTGCTCGTCATGATGACATTACTCGTCACCCGCACAGAACAAAGGTCGCATCAGGAGCATTCATCAGGAAGAAATTGAATGACTATGATTCTCATTTAACATAGCCAGTGCTATAACAGATAGCACTGGCTAATTTTGTTTTCTTTTTGATCAACCGAGGAAATGTAAATGCTCAATAAAACCAGACGTTTTATAATTGCCTCTGTGGCCGTGGTCACGTCCGTACTGATAGCCATCCCGGCTGTGGCACAGGATGCAAAACCTAAAAGGATCCTGACCACATTCACCATTCTGCAGGATATTGCACAGAATGTGGCGGGGGATAAAGCCATTGTGGAGTCCATCACCAAACCCGGCGCGGAAATACATGACTATCAGCCTACGCCGCTGGACATTGTGAAAGCGCAGTCAGCCGATCTGGTTCTGCGTAACGGCTTCGGTCTGGAACGCTGGTTCGATAAATTTTTCCAGGGCGTTCACAATGTACCGAGTGTCGTCGTTTCAACGGGCATTGAACCGATAATTATCAAGGATGGACCATATTCAGGCTCACCAAATCCGCACTCCTGGATGTCACCCGCAAATGCGGTGATATACGTTGAGAACATCCGAAAAGCGCTGGGTAAGGTTGATCCGGAGAATGCTGACGCCTATGACCGCAACGCGGCAGAGTACACGAAAAAACTTGAAGCCCTGAATGCGCCAATTTCCACCATGCTCGCAAAAATTCCGGAAAATGAGCGCACGCTGGTTTCCTGCGAAGGTGCATTTTCCTACCTGACGCGCAACTATCACCTTAATGAACTTTACCTGTGGGGCGTCAACGCTGACGAAGAAGGCACGCCGCAGCAGGTGCGCCGCGTCATCGATCGGGTCCGTAAAAACCATGTGCCCGCCGTATTCTGTGAAAGTACGGTGAACGATAAAGCCATGAAGCAGGTGGCGTCTGAAACAGGCGCGAAATTTGGCGGAACGCTGTTCGTTGACAGCCTGACCACTGATGAAGGCCCGGCTCCCACCTACATTAAGCTCCTTGACTACAACGCTAAAACCATTCTGAAGGCATTCAATGTCGGCAATTAATGATTATACCGATCGTCATTCTCTCTCTCCGGCTGTCAGCATAGCGGACCTGAGTGTTTCTTACCGGGGCGGCAATATCGGACTCTCAGATGTCAGCTTTGAACTCAGCAAGCCCACGATTTGTGGGCTAATCGGCATGAACGGGGCCGGAAAATCGACGCTGTTCAGGGCGATTATGGGGTTCGTTTCACCTACATCCGGTAAAGTTGAGGTCTGCCATCGCCCCGTCAGATGGGCGCAGAAGCAGAACATTATCGCATATGTCCCACAGACCGAAGAAGTGGACTGGACTTTTCCTGTGTCAGTGCATGATGTCGTGATGATGGGGCGTCAGGGGCGCATGGGCATCTTACGTATCCCTTCTGAAAGGGATAAGGCGATCGTTTCCGACAGCCTGAAGCGTGTTGGCATGGAACCCTTTGCTGACCGTCAGATTGGTGAGCTGTCCGGTGGGCAGCGCAAACGTGTATTTCTGGCGCGCGCGCTGGCACAGCACAGCAAGATTATGCTGCTTGATGAGCCATTCACCGGGGTTGATGTGAGGACCGAACACGCCATTATTGATATTCTGCGGGAGCTGAGGGATGAGGGACATATCATTATTGTCTCAACCCATAATCTGGCAAGCGTGCCAGGCTACTGTGATGAGGTAATGATGATCAACGTCACCCTGATTGCCTCCGGCCCGGTGAGGGACGTTTATACTCCGGATAACCTCGGCAAAACCTTTGGCGGTGCGATCAATCAGCTTCCGGTCGGCCTGACGCCTTCCGGGGGGCAGGATGGCAGACCGTCCGGCAGAGAAGGTGTTTCATCATGCTGAACGACTCTCTCCTGTCTCTGCTTGCACAACCTTTCAGCTACATATTCATGATAAAAGCGATGTTTGGTGGCGCAGCGGTTGGCGCACTGTGCGGCCTTTTATCCTGCTTTGTGACGCTAAAAGGATGGTCGCTGCTGGGTGATGCGCTTTCGCATTCTGTTGTGCCGGGTGTGGCGGTTGCTGCGCTGGCAGGCGGCCCTTTTGCCCTTGGCGCGTTTGTGGCTGGCCTGCTGGGGGTGCTGGGGATAGGACTGATAGAGCGAAATACCGTGCTGAAGAATGATGCCGTGATTGGCGTCGTCTTTACCGCCTTTTTTGCGGCAGGGTTATTTATTATTTCTGTATTCCCCACCAACATCCGCATCCAGACCATTCTCTTCGGTAATCTGCTGGGTATCTCGACGGCCGATCTGGTACAGGTGGCAATTATTGGTGTCATCTGCATCATCACGTTTGCGGTGAAATGGAAAGACCTGCTGGTTTACTGTTTTGACCCGAGTCACGCGCGAGCCATCGGTCTTAACGTCAGCGCGCTGCACCTGCTGCTGCTGATACTGCTGTCTCTTGCTGCGGTTGCGGCGCTGCAGGCGGTGGGTGCCTTACTGGTGGTAGCCATGCTGATTACACCCGGAGCAACCGCGCAGCTTCTGACGCAGAAGTTCTCCCGGATGTTATTCATTGCGCCTCTGCTTGCCGCACTGGCGTGTACCGGGGGGGCCTTTGCCAGTTATTTCCTGGACGGCTCAACCGGAGGAGCCATCGTCGTACTGCAGACCGCGATGTTTATTCTGGCTCTACTCTTCGCGCCGGCAAAGGGCATCCTGCCAACCCGCCGCCGTAAGGCGCTCAACAGGGAGGCCGGCCAATGAGTTTCGAAGTAATACTGGAATCGCTACTCCAGCCGCTGCGGTACGATTTTATGCTGAAGGCGATGGCTACCGGCGTCTTCGTCTGTTCAGTGTGTGCGGTACTCTCCTGCTTTATTGTGCTGAAAGGCTGGGCACTGATTGGCGATGCCATATCTCACGCTATTCTCCCCGGGGTTATCTTCGCCTATATCATCGGTGTACCGATGGCCCTGGGTGCGATTGTCAGCGGCGTGGCCTGCGTAATGATTGCAGGTGCAGTGCGAAATCTCACCACGGTCAAACCGGATGCCCTTCTGGGGATTTCCTTTACGGGATTTCTCGGCGTGGGGATAATTCTACTGGTGGCGACACCGGGTAATGTGCATTTTATGCATATCCTGTTCGGGAATCTGCTGGGAATTGAAACCAGCGTTCTCATCCAGACTGTCATCATTGGGACGCTGACGCTTCTGACGGTGCTGATTATGCGTAAAGACCTGATCCTCTTCTGTTTCGACCCCTGTCAGGCCAGCGTCATCGGACGTTCGCCGGCCCGGCTTGAACTGATTTTACTGGTGATGGTTGCGGCCACGGCCGTGACGGCGCTGCAGGTGACCGGCAGCGTGCTCGTTGTCGCCATGCTGATAGCGCCGGGATGCATCGGATTCTTACTCACCCGGCGTATTTATCCTATGCTCCTGGTTTCAGTATTATCAGCCGTTATCGCTACAGTCGTGGGGACGTTCGTCAGCTTCTGGCTGAACGGTGAAACGGGAGCAACCATCGTGCTGGTGCAGGCTGCCCTGTTCCTGCTGGCATTTCTGTTTGCGCCGCGAAATGGATTACTGCGGCGCAATAACCACTGCCCCAGAGTCGATGATAAGGGAAGCAGAAAACCTGACTGAGTCACGCACGATCCGCTTTCACACTTTCTGACGACAGGAGAAAAGCCGGATGACGAGTATATTGTCCGACTCATGCCACTGAGGCTATTCCGGGGGAGAACTGAGGCCATAAAATTTCAATTTAAACAATGAATTATCTCCTTAACGTACGTTTTGTTTCCATTGGCCCTCAAACCCCTTTACCTGGTCTTATAAGCAGGCTGCCCCCTGAGCTGCCGACATAAAGTTATAATTGCGCAGCTCAATCGGCCTGTGTACCTGGCTGCGGGACGGCCGCCGAAAGTTGATAAACAGGCGTGAAATCAACTGAATGTTGACAAAAACGCCACCTGAGTTCGCTGAAATAACTCTCAGCGGCTTTTTCAGCAGTTCGTCCACGATAAGGCGTGCTTTCGGAATAAGATGGCGCGTTCGGGGCCAGACCACGTTAAGCTCAATCAAAACCGACATATGATCGGCCATGACCAAAAAATAGTTAATTAAGGCGCAAGGCTTCTCAGCAGCAGCGCAGCCAAACGGCTGGCATCTTCTTTGGCCGTATCAAGGGTGGCCTGCAGCTGCACCGGATCGGCGTAGGGCCTGAGCACCAGATAAACAGCGGCAGCCGTTTCGTCCAGCGGCGTTTTACGCTCAAACTCTCCCGCCGCACGTCCTTCGCGCAGAATGGCAACGATGGTTTCGCGCAGCCAGGCTTCATACCGCTCTGCCGACGACCAGCGCTCACGCGAAGCCGCCGCGGCGATATCAAAAAGGCGGCGTTCCCGGAAAAACAGCTCGCTCCCCGCCACCGTGAGCGTCTGAAAAAGGCACCGCATTTTCTCGGTGGCTGAAGGTGCCTCTTCCAGCGCGACGCTCAGACGTTGAGTTATCTGCGTAAGGCAGCTGGCGCAGATGACTTCACCTATCTCCTGTTTTGAACTAAAGAACTTATAGATATACGCCTTGGAGAAGCCTACTGAGCGTGCCAGATCGGCCACGGTGGTTTTCTCAAAGCCGTAATGGCTGAAGTACTCCATGGCGGCATTGACAATCTGGTCACGAAAGGTGTGATCGGACGGGCCGCGCGTGGCGGCAGGACGTTTTTGTTCAGTCATTTTTTAGCTTCGCTCAGGGAGCTCCCGTTAACAAAATGTGGCCGTAATATAGTCTGGTCACCATTTTAACGCACATCGGGCCCGCTTAGTGTTTTTCCGGTACTGGACGTTTTACGCACTGTGCGGCTGGCCCGGCCTCCCTGCCGTTATGTTTCACCAGCCTGCTCCAGGCTGCGCATGGTTTTGCGCAAAGCAATGAGATCCACCTGCCACTGATTTAATTTATTGTAAAGCGCGGTGCGTGAAATCCCCAGAAGCCGGGCCGACTGACGCATATTTCCCTTATTTGCACTCAATACCTCGAGCACGTGCTGGCGCTCTTTTTCATGCAGCGAAGCCTGTCCGGACGCAGGCAAAGCAACAGGATCTTCCAGTCGCATCTCCTCGGGCAGATCCTGCTGGCTGATTTCCATACCCTCGCATAAGTTCACCATCCGTTCGACCAGGTTTTCCAGCTCGCGCACGTTGCCGGGCCATTGCCAGGCCTGTAAACAGGCCATCGCCTGCGCTGAAACAGCCGGTGCGATGCGCTTCAGCCGGTTACAAAGCGCCTGAATGAAAGTATTTACCAGGCCCGGAATGTCTTCACGCCGCTCGCGTAGCGGGGGAATAGTGAGGGAAACAACATTGAGGCGATAGTATAAATCGCGGCGGAAAGCCCCTTTCTCCACGGCATCGGACAAATTACAGTGGGTGGCGGCAATAATACGGACGTTGACCTTAAGAGGATGCGCGGCGCCAATACGCACCACTTCGCTTTCCTGGATCACCCGAAGCAGGCTGGTTTGTGCTTCCAGCGGCATTTCGCCAATTTCGTCGAGAAATAGCGTTCCGCCGTCGGCAAGCTCAAATTTTCCGGCCGATCCTCCGCGCCGCGAACCGGTAAACGCGCCATCGACGTAGCCAAACAGCTCGCTCTGCACCAGATCCCGCGGCAGCGCGCCGCAGTTCAGCGCCACGAAAGACTCCTGCTGGCGCGGGCTGGCATTATGGATCGCCTGGGCAAACAGCTCCTTACCCGTGCCGCTTTCGCCCGTCAACAGCACGGTGCTGTCGGTTCGGCTACTGGCTCTTGCCTGCTGAATAGCCTGCTGCAGCGGCTGCGAATAGCCGCGGATCATATCGAACGTATAGCTGGCGCTCACGCCCATCACCCGCCGGGTAATGGCGCGGATACGCTGGTTTTCACGCAGAGACAATACGCGCCCGCCGTCGGGTGCGGGCATCAGCGAAACCAGGCAGGAGACAGGCTCTCTGCCGCCGGGCATAAAAAGCAGCTCGCGATCGTTACAGAAAGGCAGGCTGAGCAGCGAGACGTCCTGCGGACGCAGCAGCGCATCAATGGATCCCGCTTCCGGATCGAGGCCGCAAAAAATCTGGCGGGCATAGCGATTAAGCGTTTTGATGATGCCGTGGCGGTCGCAGACGATCACCCCTTCATTCAGCGTTTCCAGGATAGATTGCTGCTCGGCGAGCAAATGATGCAGCTGCAGCTGCTGGCCTATCGTTTCCGCCGCCGCCTGAACGGTACCCAGCGTGTGCGTGTTGAAGTTATCCGGCGTGGCGGTAAGCGTCAGTACCCCAGCCAGCTTGCCGTTCTTATCGCGCACCGGCGCGGCGGCGCACTGCCGATGCCTTCTACGCAGATCCAGCTTCCAGTTTTCACCGCTTAATACGTATACCAGCCGCTGTTCGATCAGGCAGCGCGCAGTACAGTTGGTGCCCAGCACCTCCTCACGCAAAATACTGCCAACGGGCGTCAGATCGGCACCGCAATAATACAAGGTTACCCCGTCAGCATCCGTGAGGTTGATATGGCCGTCCGGATTATAGGCCAGCAGGTTTTTCATAATGCTGCGCGCAACCTGGATCATCTCTGCATTTTGTTCCAGGATAGCGGCCAGTTCCTCTGGTGATGGGGAAATATAGCTGAACGTTTCCGGATCGATGTTTAGCGCCTGAGAACGCTGCCAGGAATGCAAAATGCTTTGCCGCATCCAGCCCGGCTGTTTGCCGCCCGTAAAGCTGTGCCAGCCTTGCCACAGCAGGCTGTCCCACTCCGTGACTTCCGTGCTGTCCGGCAGGCTGAAGATAGGATCGCTCTCGTCTTTAAAAGGTAGCCGACTCAGGTTTTTCATCTACACATCCTTTCAGGTCTGGAATGTCCATTTTATTTACATGTTAAGTTGACATGTAAATTTTGTTTCCAGTTTGTGATCTATAACTGTGTGGTACTTCACATTACAGGCCCCTTACCGATTGGCATCCCCTTTGCAATACCTCTTTCAGACATGTTGAAGGCGTTAAAAGGAAAGGGGTTGTGATGCGTAAACATAATATCCGGTTGATTCTGTTCATCTGCTCCGTTGCTTCACTCAGCGGCGTGATCCTTGGCTATGACGCTTCGGTGATCTCCGGCGTGATTGAGCCCTTGACTGAACATCTCAACCTTTCTCCGTGGGAAAGCGGCTGGGCCGTTTCAAACGTCATTCTGGGATGCGTGGCGGGCGCATGGGGCGTGGGATACATTTCAGACCGTATCGGGCGCAAGTCCACGTTGATTATCACCGCTGTACTCTTTGTTATTTCCGCCGTGGGATCCGCCCTCGCCCATTCGCTGACGGGTTTTGTGGTCTATCGATTAATTGGCGGGCTGGCGGTAGGAATGGCGTCAGCGATTACCCCTCTCTATATCGCGGAAATCTCCCCCAAGGACTGGCGCGGCCGTATGCTTGGCCTGCAGCAAATGCTGATGGTTGGCGGCCAGGTCACGGTGTATATCGTTAACTATCTGATTGCGCGCGGTATGCCGCATGCCTGGATCGTCAGCGAGGGCTGGCGCTGGATGCTGGCTTCCGGCGTGGTGCCCTGCGCGCTGTTCCTGCTGCTGGTGCCGTTGATGCCGGAATCTCCCCGCTGGCTGGCGCTGAAAGGTAAAACGGATCGCGCTCGCCAGGTACTGACCCGCCTGTCCAACGCGCAACACGCCGAACGTTTACTCACGGAAATTCTGGCTTCTTCTCAGGACTCATCTGCTCAGGCCAGCCAGCGCGGCATCCTGCGCGACCCGCGTGCACGTTACATTTTGCTGACAGGCTGCGCGATCGCCATTTTGCAGCAGGTTTCCGGTATCAATATCCTGCTTTATTACGCGCCGTCCCTGCTACAGAACATTACCGGCAGCACCCAGGATTCGCTGTTCCAGAGCATTTTTCTGGGCGTGGCGCTGCTGGCGGGCGTGGCCGTTTGTCTGAGCACCATTGACCGTTTTGGCCGGAAGCCGCTGCTGCGCTGGGGTGCAATAGGATGCGCGCTGTGCCTGATGTTCACCTCATGGGCGTTTATCGCGCAGATTGACGGCATGCTGCCGGTGATCGGGCTGGTGGCCTTCGTTTTGATTTTCGGGCTGTCGTGGAGCCTTGGCGCATGGCTGCTGATTTCAGAGATTTTCCCTAATCGCATGCGCGCCGTGGCGATGGGTTTCGCCTTCTCTTCCATGTATGTCGCGAATTTCATCGTCACGCAAAGCTTCCCCATGATGAACCGCAGCGCCCTGTTGATGACGCATTTCCACGGCGCTTTTCCGCTGATGCTGTGCACGGTGGGATGCCTGGTGGCGTTCTGGTTCGTTCAGCGCTTCCTGCCGGAAACGCGTGGCGTCTCTCTTGAACATATCGAACCGCTGATGCTTTCCAAATCCCGCCGCTTCGCTGCCAGGGCGACGCGGCCCGTTGAACAATCTTCCCTGCCCGACTGGGCAAACACTAAATAATAAGGAGTGCTGTGATGATAAAAACTGTACGCGTGGGTCTTATCGGTGCAGGAAGGATGGGCAGTTTCCATGCTGAAAACCTTGCCTGGCGCGTGCCGGGCGCGACGCTGGCGGCCATAGCCGATCCGCAGCCCGGCGCGGCGGAAAAGCTGGCGCAAAAGCTCGGCGTGGCTAAAGCCTACAGCGATCTTCATGCGCTGCTGCAGGACCCGGACATTGACGCTATTGCTATTGCCGCTCCCGCGCGCACTCATGCTGAATGGGTCATAGCGGCCGCCACCGCGGGAAAACACGTTTTTTGCGAGAAGCCGATGGCGGTTACCCTTGAGGAAGCGGACCGCGCAATCGCGGCGGTCAACCAGGCCGGTGTGATATTGCAGGTCGGCTTTAACCGTCGTTTTGACGGCGGCTTTGCCGCTGCGATTGCGGCGGTGAAATCGGGCGTGAACGGCACTACTCAGTTAAGCCGTTCGGTCACTCGCGACCCGGCCTTGCGCGATCCGGCCCCAATCCCGCAGTGGACCATTTTTCTTGAAACGCTTATTCATGATTTCGATACGCTGCTGCATTTTAACCCCGGTGCAAAACCGGTGGAGGTTTACGCATTGGCCGACGCGCTGGTGCGTCCGGATTTCAAAGACAAAGGCCTGCTGGATACCTCAGTCGTGACTATCCGCTTTGACAATGGCGCCATCGCGACGGCTGAAGCTAACTTCCAGGCGGTCTATGGCTATGACGTACGCGGTGAAGTCTTTGGCAGCAAAGGCATGCTGCAGGCGGGCAATATCAGCGCTACCAACTGCGTACGCTATCACGAAGGCGGCATTGTTATTGAAACTTCCCGCATGGATTCAGAGCTGCTGCGTGAAGCCTATGTGGAGGAGATGGCCGAATTTGCGCGCTGTATCCGCACCGGCGAAACGCCACGCGCTACGGGCGAAGATGCGCGTAACGCGCTCGAAATTGCACTGGCCTGCATTGAATCAGTTAAACAATGTCAGCCCGTCAAACTGGACGCACGCTCATGAGCAGCTATCAGCTTTCCGTTTGCGCCGAAATGGTCTTTCTTGATCTGCCGTTTGTGGAGCGGGTAAAGCGTATTCATGCGCTGGGGTTTGGTGTTGAAATCTGGGGATGGGCCGGTAAAGACATCGATGCGCTGGCCGCCACCGGCGCGCGCTTTACCTCCATGACAGGCTATCTCAGCGGTAATCTGATCGATGACGATGATATCCGGCAGCTGCTGCAAAGCGCTGAAGCCTCGCTGGCGATTGCAGAGCGGCTACGCTGCCCTGCTTTAAACCTTCACGGAACCGGCCTGGATGATAAAGGATTACCGGTAAAACCGGTCGAGGTGGTGACCGGTGCAATGTGGCTTAAGGCGGCGGAAACCTTACGTCAGCTGGCGCGACTGGGCGAACGCGCCGGACGAATATTTACGCTGGAAAACCTCAACCTGCCCGTAGATCATCCGGGAACGCCGTTTGCGCTGGCAGCCGATACGCTGGCGCTGGTCAGCGCCGTTAACAGCCCCGCGCTGAAAATGAATCTCGACCTGTATCACGCACAGATCGGCGAAGGCAACCTGATCGAGCTGATCCGTAAAAGCCAGAAATATATCGGTGAGATTCAGGTGGCTGACGTGCCGGGCCGTAAAGAACCCGGCACCGGTGAGATCAATTACAAGGCGGTGGCGCAAGCGCTTCGGGATATCGACTATCACGGCACGGTCGCGCTGGAGGGCTGGGCATCGGATGACCCGGTAGCGGCGCTGGAGGCCTTCCGCGAGGCCTTTACGCAGTAGTTTTCGCTGTAACCGGCGCTCCGTGCGCGCCGGTTACTCAAAAATTGCGTATATGCATCCGCTGCAGGGAAGCAGACAGAGGCTTTAACGGCGCCGCAGGCTGCGTAATCCCAGCCAGGCGACGGCAGCAACGCCCAGAATGGCCAACCCGGGGTTATTGACGTTCAGATTAAGCGCACGCTGCTCCGCTTTTTCATCAAAACGGCCGTGACTGCGGTGCAGTCCTTCTACGGACTGATGCAGGTTATCCGGCCGGTCAGCCACCTCCGGCTCCTCGGTAATCTGGCCGCTCCAGCCCTGTTTTGCCATCATACGATCCAGCAGGCCCGGAAACAGCATATTGCCCACGATGGACTGGAAAGTGGAACGCCCGACCCACACTTCGCGAGGCGCATGGCGCGCGGCTTTAAGAATGGCTCTGGCGGCGACCTCCGGCTGGAAAATAGGCGGCATAGGCTGAACGGTGTTACCCATTTTGTTACGCGACCAGTCAAACTGAGGAGTATTAACGCCCGGCAGATGCACCATAGTCAGCCGAATCGAACTGTTGTTATGCAACAGCTCGCTGCGCAGTGAATCCGTAAAGCCCCTGATTGCAGCTTTGGCCGCACAGTAAGCGGACTGCAGCGGAACCGAACGATAAGCGAGCGCTGAGCCAACCTGTACGATGATCCCCTCATCACGTTCTCCCATCAGCGTTAGCGCGGCACGCGTGCCATGAACGCAGCCCAGATAGGTTACATCGGTGACGCGCTGGAATTCTTCATCAGTAATTTGCGTAACGGGTGCCAGCACGGTCAGCATGGCTGCGTTAACCCAGACGTTGATCGGGCCAAGCTCGGCTTCGATTTTACGACCGGCCGCCAACAGCGCGCCGCCGTCTGATACATCTACTGCCGCGCCCGATGCCTGTACACCAAACAGTTTTAACTCTTCAATAGTCTCTTTTACGCTTTGCTCACTACGGCCAATCACCGCTACCGCATAGCCTGCTTCAGCAAAGGCCTGTGCGCTGGCGCGTCCTACGCCAGAAGTCCCACCTGTAACTACCGCTACTTTTTCCTGCAACATAACTGCCCCTCATAAACCGCTGCATCGCAGCCGTTTGATAAATAAAAAATGATAAACGCACGAATTTTCGTTAACTGAGTATGGCAGGCTGCTGAAAAATAGCTGGTTAATTGCAGAACAGGGATTGATAAACGGAAGAACTCCTGCTGTCCTGCCGCGCTGTGCGCACGAAGATGACTGTAGTCAGCGAGCTCCCGACAGCAGTCCCTCCCGAGCGAGGTAAGAAATCAATATCATTTCGTAGGTGACGAACCGCCGCTCTCGGAATAAAGAAAACGCTCTTTCTGGTGTCTGCCATGCAGTTTCCGCTTAACCACTGGAGCGAGTAAAAAGGCGTAAACTTTTGACCACTGCGCAAAGTAATAAACCACTATGGGAAGTAATAACCACTATAGTGAGTAAAACGGCGGTAACAATGTATCCACTCTGGTGAGCGCGACCTTTGATAGCGAGGCGTACAGCGGGTCTGGCTATAGCCATGTTTTGGTAAAGTCAGGAAGGAAGGTGTTTGAGCCTGACTTGCTTAGCGCTGGCTGGGCAACCACTGTAATGAGAGTTGGATCTCATTACAGTGGTTGCTTATCCGACATAACGGTTACTTACAGGAGCAAACTAGCGCTCACCACAGTGGTTGCTGGCACTTTTACTCTCAATAGTGGTTACGGCTTTTTACCGCTGCGGATCTTTTCTAACAGTTCCAGCTCTTCTCGCGAAAGCATAACCATTTCGCCCTGTGGCGTGGTTTCCTCAATCTCGTCCTCAGGCAAATCGGGCAGGCTGAGCGGGATTTCTGCTGGCCTTAGCTTTGGTCGCCGATAGTGGATGATGAAATAGACGATTTTGCCTCGCTTAATCTCTGTGTAGTCCAGGTAACCTATCTCCCTCAGCTGCTCCATCGCTTTACGGACGGTCGCGTTTTGCGTGATGGTACGCGAAGTGAGGTTCAGGCGAGCGCGCAGGCGGGCCATGGATATGGGCGCAGGTGAAGGCGGCAGGCTTTCGATAAATGTGTAAAGGGCCTGTGCAGACTCTTTACGGGACAACTCGTTGATGGCTCTGAGCTGAAGAAGCACCTTTTTATCAAACTGGTAAAGCTCAAAAATCTTGGGATCGGCCTGGAGAGTAACGCTGTCGGTTTTAGTGCTGTATTTGGCTGACTGCACCAGATGCGTGACGTAATACTCCCCTTCTTTGTTGCTGAACTGAATAGTATTAGTCGCAATACGGGTCAGGGAAGCATCCAGACGGCTCCTCAGCTTCGCTGAGGAGCGTACAGAAGGAATGCCGCACAGTTTGGCGAAATCGACGAACGGTAGCGTTACGCTGTCTCCCAGCACCTTATATTTGGCAAAGGCATGGATAATGCCGACCCAAGTTTTGAAATCGTTATCCATATCAAGCCGGGCCCCGGTTATCCTGATATTTTCATACCCTTCAGATTTAACGATCGACAGCTGTTTCAGCTCGTCAGTGACATCCATGGTTGACATCTGGTTTTTCCTGCCCCGCGCTGTCGATTTAAGCGTGGGTACAAACAGACCAAGCCGCATCAGCGCCACCGGCTGAACGGTATTGTTACTGTTAGGAGTTAGGTTGATAACCTCTCCCGTCTTCTTGTCCGTTTCACAAAAAGCTGCATCTATCTGACTGATTTCTTGTTCTTTTTTCGGCATTTTGCAAACCCGTGATATGAACAAGCGATATTCGCCGTTACTGGTTACAGTGGATACTAACACTCACTGTAGTGGTCAGGCTACTTGCTGTAGTGGATTTATTACTCTCTACAGTAGTTGTTTTACTTACCACAGTGGTTAAAGATCCCTTCTCAGGCCAGATACAGCGGGCCTTGCGAAGCACGGGGATCTTTATGGGTCTTTCTGGTTCTTTATATGATCTGTTATTGGATCGGACCCGTGGATAAATAAATCTTATTTTCAGGAACCTGTGGATAGCTATGAGTTAAAAGCTATGTGAAAGGTTCAGCAAACCTGCTCCAGACAAAGCTGCAGCGCCGATTTCTTAATCATCTGTTATCTACAGGCAAATTGGCGGGATACTCACCATAGTGGTTTTTAACTGCTGGCCAGCGTGGATACTTTACTCATTACAGCGGTTATTTAACTTATTACAGTGGTTGTTATGCTCATTACAGTGGATAGTATCCCCCTTCCAGGGCAGGTCAGATAAGGGCTGAGCGACTACGGGGATCTGTTAGGGATCTTGGAAGGATCTATTCAGGATCGATTGATTGGATCTGGCCTGTTGATAACAGAGGAAAACAAAGCCATAGCGATTGGCAGCGGCTCAAGTGACGGCTACCGCGCATCCGCAAACCTGATTAGCATTTATGTTGGTTGCGGCATTAATACATCTGATGCTACTGCTTCCAAAGAAAGAGACAATGTGGGCATTAAGAGTATTCATCCCACAATAATCAGCTACGCTGAGAACATTTACTTTACTCTTTAGCAGCGCATGGAGAACCGAACTCTGCTTTTAAAGACTCTATACCATAATCCGCTTTAACTAAGAACTTGTTACCAAAAGATTATGTCCTGCTTTATCAAATGAACAGACAGTCAAAATGTTAGACCTGATACACATAAAATGGAGAAAACGTATGACTGCTATTGATACCCTGGAAGCAGCCGGAGGCATCTGGATCAATGAACCCGATAACTACTCACTGGAAAATGGAAAACTACAGTTAACTACCGCGCTCAACACGGATTTCTGGCGTCAAACCTATTACGGTTTTCAGCGGCATAGCGGACATGCGTACGGATTTTACGTAGAGAACGACTTTACCCTTCAGGTAAAAATCATGGCGGATTTCTGCCATTTGTATGACCAGGCAGGTATTTTTCTGCAGGATGACGAACACCACTGGGTTAAAGCCGGGATTGAATTTAATGACGATCGGTCATCTGTAGGATGCGTGGTTACGCGTAAAACCTCTGACTGGTCAACCGGTCTTTTTCCCGGCGATCCGCAAACTTTCTGGATGCGCGCTACGCTGGAAAACGAGGCCTTAAGGATCCAGTATTCGACAGATGGTAAAAAATGGCCGCTGCTGAGACTTTGTCGCTGGCCAGATACAAAAAAACGCTTTATAGGCGTGATGGGCTGCACCCCGGAAAGAGAGGGACTTGAAATAACATTTGATGAGTTCAGGATCGGGTCTCCTTTGGGTAAATCGCTTCACGATTTGACATGAGTTCATGTCAGGATCCCGGCCAAAAGGCCATAACTTTATTTAGCCTCTGAGAGGCAAACAGGAAAAGCTTACCCTAAGGCTGCAAACCATTGTATTAAATACAGGACATTAAGTATTTATTTGCTTAAAGTTTGCCATCCTTTCTATCCTGGTGCATTTCTGTCCAAAAAATATCTCACCAAAGATTTGCGCGTATGCTGCTTATTTTCCGGATGCAGACGGTAGGCCTTACTGTTCGTCACATCCGGAAATTCTTCCACCATTTCAAACCCCAGCGGGTTCCTGAGTTGCGATGGCTAACAGAACTTGTTAGGCACGTTCGTCGTATCTCTTTTGATGATATCGGGCTCCCTGAGGTCGTCTTTCAGCCGTTTGCAGGACAGGTCAAGCCTGTTAGAAAAGACATCATAACGAGGTGCCGGCTCAACCCGCTCGTCGATACTTTCCAGCGTTCCGATGAGGCACGGCAAAATATATTGAGGGTGATGATTTCCGTAGTGCTGAACCACTCACTGCCGTAACCGGCAATTTTGAGCCGTCACCGGAAAGCGTGCCCGCTGTCGCTGACAACATAACGCATGAAAAGGCGACATGCCTCTTTCATCCCTGTTACTCATTCGCATCATTGTCTGCCCTCCCCCACAGATTCAATAATACTGGCTTACACCGGATGGAAAATCTTCTTATAGCGCTTGTGAGCCAACTGATTTCAGGTTGAACGTCAATTAAAACGATTACGTACATTATTTTTTTGCCTGGCTGTTTTTTGTTGTACGTTAGCCAGTTGTATGTACAATTGATTTTGCTGAGACGCCCGTTCAGGCAAGGGATCATAACCGAGGAATAATGATGAAACGCGATTACGGTGGTGTGGGTACGATAGCTTTGAGAGCCAGTTCTTTACTGCAGGCAATGAGCCGGGATATTGAGGAGCAGCGGAAAGAGTTTAACCTGACGGAGTACCACCAGACTTATACCCGCAATGCAGTGGCAAAGCTACCTAAACTGAGCCGCCGTATCGTCGAACAATCCATGAAAGAAATGGAAGAACAGGGTTATGATTTCAACAAAAAGCAGGTCGGTAACGTTGAACAATATGCGTTAACAATTCAAAACGTTATAGATATCTATGCGCATCGCAAAATTCCTAAATACCGGGATATCCACCGGGAACCCTATGTGATTTTTGTGGTAAACCTGAAAGGGGGGGTATCGAAGACCGTCAGCACCGTAACGTTGGCACATGCGCTACGTGTACATCAGGATTTATTGCGTCATGATTTACGGATCCTGGTAATAGATCTTGACCCTCAGGCATCCAGCACCATGTTTCTGGATCACACTCACAGCATTGGCTCGGTTCTTGAGACTGCTGCGCAGGCTATGTTGAACGATCTTGATGCGGACACATTACGCGAAACTGTTATCCGTCCGACGATTATCCCTGGCGTGGATGTGATACCGGCATCCATTGATGATGGTTTTGTGGCCAGCCAGTGGGAATCATTGGTTGCAGAGCATCTACCCGGCTCGAAGCCTTCTGAAGTCCTCAGAAAAAAAATCATTGACCGTGTTGCTGCCGACTACGATTTTATTTTTATCGATACCGGCCCTCATCTCGATCCGTTTTTGCTTAATGGCCTGGCGGCAAGCGATTTACTGTTGACGCCCACTCCACCGGCACAGGTCGATTTCCATTCGACGCTTAAGTATCTGACCCGCTTACCGGAAATGCTGGAGCGGCTGGAAGAAGAGGGTATCGAACCGCGATTAAGCGCAAATATCGGGTTTATGTCCAAGATGACCAGTAAGCGCGATCATGAAACGTCACACAGTCTGGCGCGGGAAGTTTATGCAAGCAGCATTCTGGATTCATCCTTGCCGCGCCTGGATGGATTTGAACGCTGCGGTGAGTCATTCGATACGATAATAAGTGCAAATCCGGTGTCTTATCCCGGTAGCGCAGAAGCACTAAAAAAGGCCCGCACAGAAGCCGAACGTTTCACAAAGGCGGTTTTTGACCGAATAGAGTTCATCAGGGGATCCGCAGAATGAAAAAGGTATTAGCACGCGGGCGTGTACTGGGAAACAGCAGTTCTGAGTTTGCCAAAATGCTCGAAGGGGAAGGTAGTTTCAGGACCTTTACGCTTAAATCAGGTAAAACCGCAAAATTTGTCAGTACCGTTGTGTTTAGCGGAGACATTGAGGCTAAAACATTTGTTGACTCAGCTGTTAACGGGCGTGACCAAACCATGCTTACGCCTGAATCAGTTAGTGATATCTTACGTACCATTAAGCTACAACAATTTTTTCCCGCCATCGGTCGCGAAGTCGGTGGGCGTATCGAAATATTGGACGGTACACGCCGGCGTGCCGCATGTATATTTAGCCAGACAAAATTTGACGTACTGGTCACCAAAGACGAGCTCAGTATTGCAGACGCGCGACAGCTGGCTATTGATATCCAGACAGCGCGGGAACACAGTTTACGCGAGCTGGGCAAACGTTTTGAGATGATGTACGACAAAGGGATGTCCAAGGATGAAATAGCGAGAGCGGAAAATATCTCTCCGGCTAAAGTTACGCGCGCGTTCCAGGCTGCTGCGGTCCCTGATGAGATGGTCGCCATTTTCCCCATGATTAATGATATCTCCCTGGCTGATTATCAGTTACTTCTCAGGGTAGCTGAAGACGCTAAAAATAAAGGGGTGCCTGTCGCTGAACTGATGAAAAGGGTTCGGCAGCAGATTGCAGATACCGAGGGGGCAAGTACGGATAAAGCGAAAATTGTTGCGATAATCCGTGCTGAAAGTAAGAGCTTAAAACAGGCAGCAGGTAAGCAGGTTGAAACAGTAAAACTGCGCGAATTTGCCGATCGTCGTCAATATGCCAGAAAGAAAACTGATCAAAAAAAACGCCTGGTGACCTACGAGTTCTCCCGAATGTCACCTGCTTTACAGGCAGAAATTGATGAGGCAATAAAGCAAATAATGAGAAAAATGCCTTCCGGAGACTAAAAGTTTTATCGGGTGCCGGGCGATCCCGGCATTGTTCACAGGACAAATTGCCCCGCCCAAAATTCGTATGTAAGTAACTGAATAATAAATTTTTTAATGTATTCTTTCATACTGAAAGTCCCACCATTGTCTTCTGCTCTGAATTACAGATTTCGCATTAACCTTTAACCCTTGCCTGTAGTGCACCAGTTGCGCTTTCTCCACTGCGCCCTCTGCTTGCGGCGGGCAGATTTGTCGGCACGTCGCAGGTCGGAAGACAGATAACTTTAATTCGGCAGGATGTCTTTATGCGCATCACACTTTTTATGCATTGGCGCTTAGCACAAATATATCTGCGCTGGGGAAGCGGGCATTATATGACTTCAGGACGCAGATGTATGCGCCTTCAGCATGGAATGAGCAATTATCTGAACTACACGCTACGGGCGTAAGAGGACATGTATTTACCTGGCATCCCGGGTGGTTGCACGGCTTCCAAAGCCGCGACTGGCACGGAAACCAGGACCTTATTCAGCTCTGTCAGTTGGGGTATGTAATCTATGCGGGTCGCACCTGTCAGGATTTAAAACCAATGCGCATGCATGTGCGTTCTGGTTCTGAAAGCCGCCAGGCGCTGGATGTCCTCTCCCTCACGCTGGTTGCAAACAATAATTACAATATCGACAGCGATTATCCATTTTAAATCATGGCGTTATTGGAGCGTATAGCTTCGGCAACGGGCATGCTTTACGCTTGTGAAAACGGGCGAAAAGCCTGTGACGGCCCGCTTAAGGCCTTATCCGTACAGGAACATCTGCGCTACGTGGTTGAGCTGCACGGGAAGAATAGCGATAGCGGCCAGAAAAAGCCGTTGCGTCTCTGGTTATCTGAAAAGTATTTACGTTATGCGGCATCTCTGCAGAAGATTTCCGTACCTGGTTTGGCCAGTTCAGCAACCGGGCAGTCAGGAATGGCCAGACGGAAGCCTGCGCAAAAGATACGAGCGGCATCTGCTACGTATCGAGCGCACTGGCTGGAACACAAACACTCCCTGCGCAACCAGCTGAGGCAAATTCGGCGCTGGATTGTCAGTGCAGACCTGGCGAGGAAGAAGCTGGACAAAGTCACCATGCTGGAAAGCGCGCCGGTAAAAGGCAGCCGCCAAAGCGGGGAATGTCTGGATGAACTGCGGAATGAAACGGCAGGGCAGGCGGGTATCCTTGCGGCAGCTAAACTGGGCAGGCACAACGGCCGTTACCGTGTCCGATCACCTGGTCATCGAAAACGATGGTTCACCAGGATATCGTGCCGGGATAGGCGCTGAAAACCGAACAGCCGGCCCTCCTGAATATCGATCCGGAAACCTGTTACCGTCTCCTGCCGGAGAGCATCGGCTTTCTCCGACCTTAAAAAAATCCCATTTTGTCTTGCCGCGCTCAGGTGCGGCTTTTGCGCCGGCTCAGCGACATAAATCCTGTATTTGAGGCTTCGCGAGCTTCTTTACTGAGGTATTTTTATTGCATTTGCCGATCGCGCTGAAGCCGAAAATGCCAAAGCTGCATCTGAAAAGGCAGTAACTTCGAACGTTACTCCTGAATAAAATAAGTCCTTTATAAAGGAAGTATCTTTTGTGCCGCTCCAGGGCAGTATTGAAAGGTTCCTTCCTCCAATGTGTTACTACATAAAACAGGTGACCAGAATCAGATACTGATATATCGACAAAAAACATAAGGCAACACCTGATGCAACCAGTGAGCAAAACAACAAGTTAATTATGGAAAAAAGGAATTAAATTAGTTACAGCATCCTCATCAATATGGGCAGCAACGGTACTCTCTGAAATTGAGCGCTTTTTTTCTACTGAAAAGTTTATCCATTTCCGCCTGGAGGGTCAGGGAATAAAATGCTTTAAAAAGTATGATGTAACTAAAATGTAATTTCGTTTTAAGAGCAGTCGCTGAAAGTTTGATGTACAAGTACGTAGGCACCAACGCCGAGATATGCCCGACACCGGGCAAAGGCTTAGCCGGGCCACGCCGACGCTCTTTCATAGCTTAAAGCGGGTCAGGCTTTGCAGAGATAGGGGTAATCGATAAAACCTGTCAAACGGGCGACGGCGCCCCTTACCAATTGCACTGTATTGAGCATCTGCTGCCATCTTTATGCCGCAGAGCGACATATGCTGCCGGCAACTGCTTCAGGCACCAGCTTTGTTGGTGATCAGAGCACAAAGGTAAAGTCGTCCCGTTGCGCCAGGCGGTGACGCTTCTGGATGCATTCTGTGAAGCGGCTGCCACGAACATAAGTAAGGGTGATTCTACGGTTCATCATTTCATTTCATGTTATGTTGCATTGCCTGCAAAAACAGAATTCGTAAGAATCAAAATGGATCTTTATGGATAAAACAATTTATCTTGTCGACGACGATGAATCCGTCATTAGCTCGCTGCAAAATCTTCTCAGGTCGGAGGGCTATCTGATCTCGGCTTTTACCCGCCCGTCAGATTTCCTTGACCTGAGGGATTACCCTACGCCTTGTTGTCTGATAGTGGATTTGAATATGCCCGGATTTGACGGTTTTGATGTTTCCGTGCACCTTACCGCTCATGGCCATGCTATCCCCACCATTTTCCTGACTGGCTACGGCACTATTCCGCTCACGGTCAGGGCAATGAAGGGCGGCGCGTTTGAATTCCTGACCAAGCCCGTTATGCCGGACGATTTACTGCGGGTGGTTGCTGACGCGCTCGCGCTTTCTGAAAAAAGCGCGGTAATTTCACAGGAAAAGCTGGAAATTACCGGTCGATACGCTTCGCTTACTCCCCGTGAAAAAGAGCTGATGCAGTTTGTCCTTCTGGGACTGCTGAATAAACAGATTGCTGCAGAAATGGGCATCAGCGAAATAACGGCAAAGGTGCATAAACGCAGGGTAATGGAGAAAATGAAAGTCCGGTCGGTTTCAGAACTTGTCAGAACGGCGGAAAAACTGGGGCTTTTGCAGGAGATGTAGTCGGGGTTTGGGGAGCAACGGAACAGTAAACGCCGTTAAGCCGTCAATTTGAATAGTGATTACTTTAATAATCAATAAATTACATCTATTTTTGTTCTGCAGAGCAATAATATTGAGCACCGGCCCTGATGAGCCAGGCTGCTCTTCCTGGCCTTCATTCTCAGCCTGGCTAATCAGACTGAGAGTGAATGAGTTTGCAACATTTGACCTATCGGACAGCACAACCGGAGGCTATGTCGTCTGAAGCCGCGCTGAAATAACCAAAACCAGCCTCCTTTGTTATCAGGTGTCAGGCCCATATCCCGAAAACCCGCCCGGTAAAGCGTCGGAAGAGCATCTGCAAGCGTGCTATTGAACCGGATACGAAGATAGACAAGTCGGCTGTAAGGCAGACGAGTTATTTCATCTATCATTCTGCGCGTCGTCTGATAAAGGGTGACTTCTATACGATCGCCAATGTCGGCAATGTCCAGTGGTAAGGCTGTCTGTATTAAAGGTAAAGATTGCGTCTTACCGAACTGAATAACAAGAAGCGACAACCAGGGATGCTGCTCACTTATATCCTCTATCTGTGGTATTGGCCGTGGCTGTAAAGCCTGCACGCCCAGCATCACGCTTTCACGATCGTCTGGTTTAAATGGCGACACGACGTAATCCCGTAACAGGGCTGTGGTATGAAAACCAAGTTTTTCTGCTATCCGCTGTGAATAAGAATGGCTGCATACCATTTTTATGGTGAGCGTAGTCAGCTGTTGTTTACGCGCCTCGCAGCAAAGATGCATCCCTAGTCTTGTAGCCACGCCGCGATGTCGCTCCCCCGGATGAGTCGCGAACATCGCAAGTTCGGCGCTGGGTGCATTTTCAGATCGCCATAAGGCCGCATGGCCGATGATGCGGTCATCTTTCACTGCCACCGCGCTTTGCCAGTGACGCTGTGCATTATGCCAACCGATCATCGTGGGGATATAAAGGTCAGAATAAACGTAGCGGTCGCCGTACACCTCGCGAAACAGTTCACTGATCCCATCAGCATCATCAGGCAGGAAGTTTCTGATGACGATCATTTTCCTTCTTCCCCTGTTACATACGGACGGCGGTCTATTACCCGTTGCAATTTTCCTGTACGGGCGTTGCAGATAAGCTCATCCTGTCTGCACCACTCAATGACTATTCGCAGCTGGCTTGTTTCGAGTAGAGCGGCGAATGAGTGATCCCTTTCCTGGAGAGAATGATACAGAGCATCCGCATGGCTATCACTACCGGTGAAGGCAATGCACAGAGTCAGCCAATCGCAATTATCCTGATGATCCAGGATCATCTGCCACTGCTGTCTGCCGAACATTTCGGTGATAAGAGTGTCGAACTCATCAGGAAAAACAGAAGAACAAGCTACGCGAATACGGTGCCCGAGACTGCTTCGTCCTTGCAAAACAAACTTACGCCCGGTTTTTCCCGGCGGTTCACGCCAGGCAGCAAGATCGCCAACCGGATAACGAATCAGCGGCATGAGTTTACGTGTCAGATTAGTGACGACCAGCATGCCGGTGCGTCCCTCCTCAAGGATGGATTCTCCGGTCACATCATCAATGATTTCGACGATAGTTTCGGGTTCAAAGACCCGATGTTCTCCGGCAAGGCACTCCGGGGTACTGGCACCGATCAAACCTGAGTCAACGCCAGCACATCCAATAGAAGCAATACGGGCATTAGGGAATGTCTGCTTAAGCAGCAACAACTGTTCTGCAAATATGCTCTCACTGCCAAAAAGTAGTAACGAGATCCCAGGCAGCTGCTGCCCCCCTATGCCTGCAGCAAATTGTAATAACTTAGCAGGGACGCCAGCAATGACGTTGACCTTATGCTGGATGAGCTGGTCAAATAATGCCTGCGGTGCCATCATGCCGCTAAAAGGATATTCGCATACCGGCGTATCCATATAAGTGAGCGCACCATGAATAAATAAAAAGCTGGAGTAAAGATCTCCGGCGAAAAACAGATTCGCAACACGGTCGCCGGAATGCAGCTGGTTTGCCAGACTACGGCCAAAACTGGTGACAAATGCACGCCATTCGCTGCGGGTATAAACGGACAGTTTGCTGGCACCGGTAGTGCCACCGGTTTTAAATACGATGCCGTCGGTAACGGGCCCGGTCAAAACCGGCCAGTGAGTTAGTCCGCTACTTCCTTCCCAATACTCACGAGGCTCTACCAGCGGCAAGTCGCATAGCTGCCAGTCAGCCTGCGGAATCTGCTGGTAGAGCCGGGCGTAATAGGAAGAGTGTCGACGGGCGAATTCCACAAGTTGTTTAAGGGATAAGACCGCAGCGTCAGCGGTGCTCGTCTCTTGCCTGGGCATGATTCTATATCCTTATAGTTAAAACAGACGGCAAATATTCAGCGACGTTTATCGATGACCAGCGGCGTTTTACCACTCTGAGGATGCCGTTCAAACTCGATGAGCGGACAGCTTGTCACCTCCATCTCGAGTAAACCCGCCTCCAGGCTCATCAACAGTTCAGAATTGCTGCTGACACGGCGCCGCACCTCGATGGCATCCCCTTCCGCAAGGATACGGATACGTTCCAGTCCGCTGGATGGGTTATTTTCAAGGATGAGCTGTACCGGCACCTTAGCCAGCTGCGCCAGCTGCTGTGTGGGGATAAACATAGTGCCGATACGTGCCAGGTTGCCGTGGCGGCCCAGCAGCTCAAAACGAGGCGTCTGCGCACCGCAGGCACAGTGTCCTTCTACCCAGCGGCCGAGATCGCCAATGTCGTAGCGGACCACGTTATGGCCTTCGCGGGCCCGGGAAGTAAACAGCAGACGGCCGGTCTCACCCGCCTTGACAGGTCTATCGCATTCCATATCAACGATCTCCAGCCACTGGATATCCGCCATCAGATGAAACACGCCCTCAGGGCTGGCGCTACAGGCATGCCCCAATGGCCCTGCGTCCACGGAGCCGTACAGCGCGGAACGGATCATTTCAACGCCGAACCCCTGGAAAAACTGTCGCGGATCGTCGCCCATATGCTCACCGCCGGTCAGCAGCTTGCGGATGCCGCCGTAGCTGCGCAGCAGCGTCTCCTGCTGCCTGAACAGCTGGCTCAGGGTGCTGGGCATACCGAGCAGCGTGTTGACCCGCTGACTGACGATCGTTCTGGCAATCTCTTCATAATCGTTATCGTGCGGTCCGCCCATGGGAAGATGCGTCACGCCCGCTTTGTCAAGCACGGTGAAGAAGCTGAGTAAACCGCCGTACAGGTTGCCGGCGTACATCAGATTCAGCACTTTATCCTGCTCCGGAACCAAGCCCGCGGCGAACATGCCATCGGCGGCGGCCTGCATCTGGCGGTGATAATCACGGTAGGTAAAACCGGCCAGTTTAGGTGCACCGCTGCTGCCTCCGCTGCGGAAGAAGAGTTGGGCGCTGGGCTGCATTGCGTTTTCAGCGAAGGCGGATTTATCCATGATCGGCTGGTCGACGGGCAAGCCTGGCGCGCGGGGGGGAAGATCGAGCGTCGCTATTCCTGGCAGGGCGTCTGCGTCAAGGGTGACGGAAACACGCCGCACCAGCTGGCTTAATGCGAACAGGCCGTCATGCGGTTCGCCGCTGTAGCCTGAATGCATGCCTGCAAGCGTTGTAATGCGGTTAACCCCGGCGGCCAGCAGAAGCTGGCTGAGGAAGGCGGTGTCATTCGCTGGCGCCGCCAGGCTACAGGTTTGCAGCCAGGTGCGCCAGGGGCGCAAGGTCTGAACGAGTTTATGCCGGGGCAGCGGGCGCAACAGCAGCGTACGGTAGAGCGGCGAAGGCTCAAGCCCGACCGTGTTTTCCAGTAAGATACGCCAGTTTTCACCGTTCCAGCACAGATTATCCGCGCCGGTAAAGATCAGATCCAGTTCGTTAACGGCCTGCGCACAGGTGATATCTGCCGCCGACTTTTCGTCCGGCGGTTGGGCTGGCCAATGGCCGCTGCGGCGATGCATCGCCGCAGCCAGGCCGTCGCCAGTTTCCTTTAACGTCGCCAGCGACTCGGTATCAACGAAAATGATCTGCGAGCTGGAGCATGCCTGCTGGTCGAAACGACAGATCTCATCCGCCAGCGCATCCAGCTGCCAGTCATCAACCGCCTCAGGAACCAGCCAGGAAAAACTGATTTTATGTCCCCATGGGATCCAGCGACAGCCGCCGGGAAGCTGCTGGCGTATAGCGTTAAGCGCCGCATCGCCGCCCCATGCGGAAACCCCATCCACATGCGCCATCAGCAGCGCAAGCTTATCGGTCGTTACCGGCAGGATGGCAAGGTAGTTAGCCAGCGTATTTGTCGCATCGCAGTCAAGAAAAGCCTGCAGCAGTTCAAGGGTCAGCCCCTGTTCGCTGGAGCTGGGACGCAGCCAGTTAATATTGCCCAACAGCAGGCTTTCGATTATTGCCAGAAAAGGAAGCGACTCCGCATTGGCCGGGGTGATATGCAGCACCACGCCCAGCGGGCGCCAGCTCTCGAAATGCGGCTGCGATAAATTAAAACGGCGTAACGAGAAGGGGATTTCACCCAGCTCATGCTCAAGCTTGAAGCGCAGCGCATCCGGCTGGCAGAGCTGGCTCACTTCTTCCCGCACCACGGCATCAATCTGGGGTAAAAGCGCGGTATCTTCCAGGCGCTTCACAAAACGTTCCGCACAGGCAAACAGTGTATCCACTGGCAGCGGCTGGCTCAGCATATCGTGCAGCGGCTCGGTCAGCAGTCTCAGCACCTGTTCGATCGTGGAGGAGGGGTAACATTTGCCATAAATAAAATACATATTACTTTCCTTGTATTAATTCCGAGGCCGCCAGTGCACAGCTCCGGGCCTGATGCTGGCTGGCGCGGCCGAGCAGTTCAAACCAGTCTGTCTGCACTCCACACCCACATTCGCGGGCGCGATGCAGAATGGCTAAATCGCTCATCACCACGCTGTGGGCCGGGCTTGAGGTAATATATGGCGAGACGAACTGCAAAAATCCCCGTTCGCCGTAGCCTTTAATCTCGAACGTGCTGGTATCGCGGATCCAGGCCCTGGCGTATACCGGGATATGGAAGTGGTGATGGGCACACTCGACATAAGGAACGCAGTGCTCAACGGAGCCATAGCCGTCCCGGCAGCGTTCGTCAGGCAGCCCTAACTGTTCGCCAAGCCGTGCGTACAGCACTGACTTCGGTATTTCTTTATCCGCATGCGTTTTCCAGCCGCCGCCGAAAAACGTTAACGACCCCGGCGGCAGGGTAAGCGGCGGCAAATTCATATCGCGCATTCTTTCAAGCACAAACCACATAAAGGCGGGGAAACCGAAAATACGTACCGGTGCGTCATCCTGCGCGAACACTTGTAGTGCCTGGATCACACCAAACGGATCGAATTCATGGCCTTTTCCGGTGTTACGCAGGGCATAGGCGACCTTTTTAGCCGGTGCATATTTACACAGAAACTGATCGGTATAGGCCGTACCTAAAGTGATGGTTTCTAAAGGTTCATAGCTCAACAGGAGATAATTGCAGGGCACGTCTGGCGTATCCCACTCGTAGTGGCGAAAAATATGGTCGACCATACCCTGCGCGGCCTGAATGCTACGATCGTCAAAACGCATGCGGCTTTTTTGCCCGCTGGTGCCTGAGGACGTCAGCTCCAGCGCGTCCTGACCCCTGCTGCTGAGCAAAAGATGGCGCTTGAAGTAATTAGCAAATATTGGTGGCAGATCGCCCCATGAGCCCAGTTGCGGACTGTCCGGGTTAATGCGGTGATGGGTTAACCATTGCGCGTAGCCCGGCGTATTCTCAACATGGAAAGAGACGATCTCCAGCATCGCGTTATGGAACAACTGCTCACTCATTGCATCGCACTGATACGGGTGAGTGAGCGCACACAGCTCATCGACGACAGGAACGGATATCACGTTATATCTTCCTTAATAATCTTTACGTCCATTTAATAATCAGAGGTTAGCTGACTCAGCAACAACTGAATTATTCTTTTTATCTCTTAGCAAATTAATAATAAGAAAAGGCACAAAGCCCGCCGGAATGGCAACGGCAATAATATAGCTGCTCAGACTATCGCCTGCCCCTGCTATCGCCAGCAGAGATCCGCCTATACTGAATACGCCAACCGACACCATTCCCAGCATAGCAGAAATCGAGCCAAGGCCGTGCGAACAGGAAAAAAGTGTAACTCTGTATAGCGTGGCGTTACAAATGGCAAAACCGAAAGTATAAATAGTCATTCCAACAATGAGCGTAAAGACCTTGTTAAACAGCAATGTAATAATGAGTGAAAATATTAAACCAAAGAAAACCGGGAAGGCAGAAAATAATAACAGACGCTCAATTTTAAATCTCTCTGCAATAAAGTTGAGTGTAATATTACCTGCAATTACCCCCCCGAAAACCGGCAGCTGCCACAGTGCATAATGTAGCTTGCTCAGCCCTAAGTTATGCATCAGCAGCAGCGGCGAAAGCGCAATCCAGGCCATCAGTGGTAATCCCATAAACCCCATCGCAACGCAGCCAGACATAAATCGTTTATGACGCAGTAAATTGCCATAGACGCGGCAGATCGCTGCAAGCTGCAAAGGCCGCGGAGCTATGATGCTGCCGTCATTACGCCGGATGCCGATGGATTCCGGCATCCACCGCAGCAAACCCAGCCAGCAAAGCACCGCCAGAACGGCAATGGTGATAAACAGCATTCGCCAGGTCATAAAGGTGAGCAAAAAGCTGCCGACCAGCGGGCCCAGCAGAGGAGAAAGCAGCGCAATGTTAGCTATCAGCGCAATCAGGCGGATAGCGTCGGTTTCGTTAAACGACTCCTGCAGCGCCGGGTAACTAACCACGACGACAAACCCCAGCCCTGTGCCCTGAATAAAGCGCAGCAGGGTAAATAAATGAATATTGTTTACCCACGCCGTAACAAGGAAGGATAAGGCAAACAGCACACAGCCAATCAACAATAAAGGGCGGCGGCCAAAACGATCGGACAGCGGCCCCAGCAACCATTGAAAAGCAACGCCGCCAAACAGATAGGCGTTTAGTGACCAGGAGACATAACTTGCGTTGGCCTGCATATCGGTAACGACGGTCAACATTCCCGGCATAATGACGTCGCTGCCGATATAGGTCAGAAGCTCATACAATGCGAGCAATACGCAAAACAGTTGGGCTTTTTTGAAACTAATAGGAAGCAATGAGTTGATCATATAAAAAACCGTGTATCGTCCATGTGTAAATACCTCCACTACAGTGTAAAGGTTGATACCTTTGCTGTTTTTCTTGATGGTATAGCATGGAAAAAAATTCATGTATAGAAAAGGTTAATTAGAATGTTAGATAGGGCTTTTTAAATTTTTGCGCAGTCAGAAAACAGAGTGACCTGGAGTCTGTTGAAGGCTTTATGTTAATAACCCGAACCAGCGATTTTAATTACCCCAAGATTAACAGGCCAATTTACATCGCAGATTAGCATTTTAGCCACCTCATTTACGATAGCCAGATTAACTACACTCATTTTGGCTACCGTAAATTAAAATTTCTCGCATCTATGAAAGAGTCAGTACATCAGAGCAGGATCTGACATCGAAAAAACGGCCATTGCCAGTGGTTTCTATATCGCCGGTATTTATCGGGAAAAAGCATCGGGTGCCAGGGATGACAGACCTGAACTTCTCCGAATGATCGCCGACCTTCAACCGGGTGATGTGGTATAGCCGAAAAAAATGACCGCATCAGCCGCCTCTCTCTTCCTGAGGCTGAAAAACTGATTGCTTCCGTCAGAGACAAAGCTGCCCCGCTGGCTATCTTCACCAGTGCCTTTACCCATTTATCAGAGCAAAGCTTCTCTGTATCGGACCTGAATATCAGCATCTGTGTCATGCTGACAGCGGAAGCCAGTAACACTGGTTCAGAGCCCTTTATACGTAACGATGTCGCGGCACTGAAACGTGACCGTCTGATCTGGACAGATGACAATTACATCAGGGATGAAACGATTCGGGCAGCCAACGCTATTCTGGTGGCAGCACAAACTGGCGCCCCTCTGACGAATACCTGGGGTGGTGGTGAGGTGGTGTCAGCCGATGGTATGAGGGATAGCCTGGTCATTCTGGCTGACGTTCCTGAGCAACAAACGGATCAAATGCCATATCAGATAATGACAGATACGGGTGCATACGGCGATGTTATTTTTGGGCTTTTCCGCCTGCTGGGATATCGTTTTTGTCCAAGGATTGCGGACACAGGCGGCGCACAGATCCTAAAGCGCATTACGGTCCATTTAACGCGATATCTTCGCACCGTCTCAATTTTGGGAAAAAACAGAGCCGCACCGGGATGATATTCTGCGGCTTATTGCGTCCCCCAGACCTGGACGACTGAATGTTATGTTCATTATGAAAACACTGCAAACTGGCGACAGGCCAACCAGTCTGGCGCAGGCTATAGCCGAAACAGGCTGCACCGATAAAACTATTCGTATGCTGACTTACCTCAATGATGAAAGCAAACGACGCAGAATGTTGCAACAACTCAACCGTGGAGAGGGACGACATGCAGTGGCCAGAAATGTCCTGCATGGTAAACGGGGAGAACTGAAACAGGCTTACCGTAAAGGCCTGGATCGTTAGGTCTGGTGCTCAATATTATTGTTCTGTGGAACACGATTTACATGGATGCAGCAATTCAGCAGCTCAGGTGTGAAGGCTATCCGGTTCAGGATGAAGGCATTGAAAAACTTTCATCATTACAGTGGGGGCATATCAATATGCAGGGGCGCTATTCCTTTACGTTACCGGAGTCCGTCAGTAAGGGAGAATTCAGAGCTTTCAATGAATAAGCGTCATTTATTAATTAATAAACTAACGGCCGTTTAAATTGACCGATTAACGGTGTTTGCTGTTCCGTTGCTTTCCAACCCCCCGGTCATCCCGGCCCTCTTAAGCCGCTCCCGCAAAGGGCGGGAGGATATTGAGGCTTAAGGCTTACTCCCTCCCTCAACCGGCAGGGTAAACCAGAACAGACACCCGCCATCCAGGCGGTTTTCCGCCCGTAGTTCTCCTCCGTGGCGTTTAATTATCTCTTTGCTGATAGTGAGCCCCATTCCCATTCCCTCCGCTTTTGTGGTGTAAAAAGAATCGAAAATCTTTCCTGTTACTTCTTCAGACAGGCCGATTCCGTTATCGGCAATCTCAATACGGATAAGATCGCTGGCAGGATGGGAAGAAGCAATCCGTAAAGTACGCGCGCCGGCATTATTGGCCATCGCTTCAATAGCGTTGATAACCAGGTTAAGCAATACCTGCTGAATTTGTACGCTCTCGCAAAAAACCTCGTCATTTCTGGCAGTCAGATCCAGCTCCAGGGAGACGAAACGGCGTTCAAGCTCGAGCCGGGAGAGAACAATAATGTCTCGCGTAAGGCGATGCATTTTTGCTGGCGCAAACTTTGCAACCTGATTACGCGTGAGCGCCTGAAGACCGTGAATAATATCACCGGCCCTGCGGCCTTCACGAATGATTTCATCAAGGCTTTTGCTGGCATTTTCCAGATTAGCGGGATGGCGTTTAAGCCACCGCTGGCTGGCACCGGCGTTAGCCACGATAGACATCAGCGGCTGGTTGATCTCATGTGCGATAGAAGAGGTTAGTTGCCCTACGGTGGTTGCGCGTGCAACGCGCGCCAGTTCCGCCTGGGCGCTCCTGACCGCATCCTCTGACTGCCGCTGTGCGGTAATATCCGTCAGCGTGCCGAAATACTCTGCCACTTCCGGCCAGTTTTCATTCGGCTCGCCGATCCCTTTAATGTAACGGCACTCCCCATCATCGCGGACAATCCGAAACTCTGCCTGCATGGTAACCCCCTCACGCACGCTGGTTTCGATCAGCTCTCTGAGGCAGGCAATATCATCCGGGTGCACGCGGCGCTGGAATTCGGCCATGGAGGTCGCTATCTGCCCGGCAGGCAGCCCCATAATGCGTTTATATTCATCAGAGATGTACTGGATATCAGGCTCCAGATGCCAGTGCCATGTGCCGGTATGGCTGATTTTCTCCCCGAGCATCAGCGAGGTCTGGCTGGCACGGAGCTGCTTTTCGATTTTGCGGCGCTGAATGTTTTCATCGACCAGTTCAGCATACAGACGGGCCGTTTCCAGCGATACCGCAGCCTGTGCCCCGAGCATGGCAACGATCCTTGAGTGATCGGCGGTAAACACGTCGGGCATTAACCGATTCTCCAGATAAAGCACGCCCACCATCTGTGCCTGTCTGAACATCGGTACACACATTACCGCCGCGCCGGACGCCACCAGATAGTTATCCTGGCTGAACGGGCTGAACACTTCTGGCTTACCGGTACGGATTTCCTGGCCGGTACGGATCACGGCAGAAAGCACAGAAAGCGGAAGGTCGGTTGCTACGGGCAGTTCACGCACGATTTTAACCTTAACCCCTTCAGCGGTCGTAGAAGCTCTTGCCTGAATCTCGGGCACATTGCCGTCAATCAGGCGGATCAGCATGCAATGCTGCGCCCCGGCACGCTCTACCAGCATCATCATCAGGATATGGATAAGCCGGTCCAGATTGATTTCTTCAGTGAGGGCTCGCATTACGGTTACCATGCTCTGCAAATCGCTTATGACCGCGCTCTGCTCAAAAGAAACGGTGCTCAGCGCAGTCCGGGACGCGTGGCTGGCGAGGGCCGGAGACTGCGTTTCCAGCTGGCGAACTTTAGCGTCGGCTCCCCAACGCTCCCAGGCTGCCATGGCGCCTTTAATATAGGCATCACCGGCAAACGCCATCTCCCGGGCATACGCCATGCGCGCGGCCAGTTCGCAGGCCAGACCGTTGATATGATGGAATTGCCCTTCATGGGACAGCGTGATAGCTCGCTCAAACTGCTCCGATGCCCGCGCCGTTTCACCTTCAAGGCGAAGCAGCTCCGCGCGCAGCAGCGCCTCCTTGTCTGAAAACGTTTTCACGTTTTCATTTGACCATGTCACGATCCTGTCAAGGTGCTTCTTTAACTGTAGCCGTAAGGCGTCGGTCATCGCGCCGGCGCTGAGCGGTATCGTGACCGAAAGCGCGCTGTAAAGATGAAAATCGAGCATGTGCACATGCCCCGGGATCAAGGCGGTAAACGGCGCGGCCTCTTTAAACCACCGTTCTGCGTCTGCGTATTCGTTCGCAAAAAAATGCGCCATTGCTTTATAAAGACGCAACCAGAACTGCATCAGGTACATGGGTTCAACGGCATTTTCAGGTTTAACCACCGCCAGCACCGGCGTGACGAAATGATGGCCGGTGAAGAGACCGTCCCTGGGCTTACGCAGAAAAAGAACGTAGTCCAGCTGCATCCCGAGGATCACTTCAACGTCTTTATACTGCGCCTTTCTGACAAACAGCAGTCCGCGCGTAATTGACGTATGCACCCCGTCAAGATGATCGCCGCGGGCAAGATAGTTCATGATGAGATGGCGCAACGCCAGGCAGGCAGAGGTGCGATCGCCCGTTTCCACTCCAACGTCGAAAGCGGCTTTTGCCCGTTCAATGGCATAGGTTAGCGGCATCGTCCAGACGCTGACCTGATCCAGCGGCAGCAGCGTACGGGCTTTAAAACTGACGAAGTCATGCTTACAGACCAGCTCCCGCGCCAGAAGCGTGCTGGCAAAGCCGCGACTGTATTCACCATAGCGATCGCCGCACACCACTCCGTACCAGGAGAGGGCCAGCGTGGAAGCCCCGCTCAGGCCGTGCGCCATCGACAAATGCAGCAGCCTGCACAGGATCATAAAATGCAGCCGCGGATTAATGAACGCGGCGAAGGTGCTGGCGCTGGCCAGCAGATCCATCACGGCTTCCGTGTTTTTGCAGGAAACCAGCGGCAGAGAACGGAAACGGGTATAGGGGTTTTTCCCTACGTCCTCCTTCAGGACGATCCTTGCTTCATCACACTCTTCCTGAGCCGGGTTGCGGTTCAGCTGGATGCCAAACACCGCAAGCCAGGCGAGCGCCGTTTCCAGCGCAAGCTTGCTGTCCGACTGGCGCATATGAATTTCGGCAATCAGGCAGGCAGCCTCCGCTTTGTCCGCGACTTCACCTGGCGAAGCGTGGATCGCTGCGCTTAATTCGAGCGCGGCGGGCAGATTACCGTTCAGGAATTCGCACTCCGCTTCTTCAAGCAAAAATTCGCCGCTTTCTGCTTCACCCGCGCCCTGGTTAAGCAAACGAGCGGTTTGCAGGTAGCGCAGCGCTGAAATATAGTCGCCGATGGTTTTGGCGCGCCTGCTGGCTTTAAGCAGCAGCTGACAGAACCGCGCTGCATCTGGCGTAAGAAGAGAAAGCGTTTTGACGGCAAGCAGATGATGCGCCGCCCGGAAAAGCAAAGCGTTGGTAACATCAAGGCTGGATTCGTGAATGTAATAAAGCGCAGCAGCACAATGGAAGCTGTCTTTATCTTCATCGTTCAGAAGATTAAGCGCCGCCTCGTGCATGGTGTCATGCATAAAGGCATATCCCGCCTCATTCAGCGTTATCAGCCGGGCCGTGACGGCCGGCAGAAGCGTTCGTTCTATTTCCGAAACCGGAATAGTGATAATCCTGCTGAACACGTCCAGCACGCCAGCGCTGCCCAGCGACGCCAGCCTGCCCAGAAGACGCCGGGTCGACAGCGGCAGCGAGGCCAGATGCTGCAATACGCTGGCTGCAACGTTGGCCGTATAGTGGCAGCTTCTGAGGGCCTGCGGATCGCAGCTCCATCTTAATGGCGCATGATGGGTAATCAGCCCGTCCCGAACCGCCTGGCGGAAAAATTCCCGGGTGGCGAGCGGATTACCGGCCGTTTTTTCGTGGATCACCCGAGCCAGTTCGGCCGTTGCCGGGCTGCGGGTATGAAAGAGTCCCGCAAGCCAGTCGGCGATGTTTTTTTCGGAAAGCGGTTCCGGCATGATATCGGTAATGCGGACCGCACAGGCCCGTATACGATTCAGGTTGCCGGCGATGGTGGGACAAGGCAACGAGACGCTGTCCCGACAGGTGATCACCAGCAGCAGGGGAATATCTTCGCTTAAGCTCAGCAGATTCTGTAACAGGAGCAGCGTAGCCCGATCGGCCCAGTGCACATCGTCGATAAGCATGACCAGCGGCCGCCCGGAAGCCGTAAACGCCTTGACCAGGCTGCAGGCTACAAGATTAAAGCGATCTTTTGCATCAAGGGGATGCAAGTGCATCTGAACGGCTGCTTGCTGGTTGAGAAGGATGCCCAGCTCGGGAACCAGGTTAACAGCCAGACCGGCATATTCTCCCAGCAGGCGCGTGATATGGGTTTTCCAGCGCGTCATTTCCTGGGTGGGAAGGCCCAGCACATGGAGAGCCAGCGTCCTGAATGCGGCAGTAAAAACGGCATAAGGCAGGACGGGTGAATGCTGGTCTGCCTTCACGACGGTAAGCAGCGCTTTCTTATGGCGTAGTAATTTCAGCGCCGAGCCGATTAGCGACGATTTTCCCGCACCGGGCCCCCCGCTTATCGCCACCAGACTGTGCTTACCGCTGCTGCTGACCTCATCAAAAGCCGCCAGAATATCGGTCGCCTGCGGATGATCCGTATACAGGCTATCGGGTGAATAGTCCGCCGACTGTGCATCCTGTAGCCCCAGCGTAAAAGACTCAATCATGCCGTCCGGCATCAGCGTGGCCGCACACCGGCCGAGATCGGCGAGGACGCCCTCAGCCGTCTGATAACGGTATTCCGGCGATTTAGCCAGCAGCCTGAGAATTATTGATGACAGAATAAGCGGGACGTCAGGACGAATAAGGTGGGGCGGTAACGCTTCTGAGGCAATGTGGTGATGCACCCATTCGGCGTGCCTGCCTTCAGCGCTGCCGTAAGGCAGCCTGCCGGTCAGCAACTCATAAAGCACGATCCCCAGACTGTACAGGTCGCTTACCCGACTGACAGGATGGGCAGCGCGGGAAGTGTGTTCCGGGGACATGTACGCCAGCGTTCCACCTGCAACCGGCAGGCGAGGATGCTGAAGTAAATCGTTGTCGATAAATGACAGCCCAAACCCGCCAAGATAAACGGTTCCGTCATCGTTATAAAAAAAGTTTGCCGGCTTGATGTCGCCGTGCACCAGCCCCTGCTGATGCATTCTGCCCAGCGTATGGCAAAGCATCGCCGCGCTGCCAAGAAAGTCAGGAATGCCGCCAGGCGGCATACACAGCATATCCGCCAGGGTACGATAATTAAACGTCCTGTAGATCAACGCATAGCGCCCCTTAAAAAGGGTATGCCGCTGGGGCTTTAAAGACCAGCTTTCAGCCAGGCGGGCGCGAAGGGCATACTCGTTTTTAAGCAGCTGTGTGACATGGAAAACCGCCTCTTCACTGGCTGCCGTGACCAACACAAAGGTTTCGCCAGTGGTGGCATGTCGGCACAAAAGCCAGTCGATATTGCCTTCCTGCGCCAGCTGGCTAAAGACAATATCCTCTGACAGCATCACTTCATCGCTTTCTGCGGCATTCAACTCCTGCGGATCCATACTCATTGAGGGGCGGCCTTTGAGGAGAACTCCTGACGGATGTGTTCAAACAACGTATCAATTTCGATGGGCTTTGGCAAAAACGCGATGGCGCCCAGATCAACCGCATACCGCAGCATGTTTTCATCGCCGCTGCCGGAAATAATAATACCCGGCGGCTTTTCCAGCCGCCGGGTAAGGTTGATGAACAGCTCAAAACCATCCATGCCCTGCAGTTGCACATCGATAATAAAAAGCGCGGCCGTCGCCATCGCGGCTTCATCGCCAAGAAGAGATTCTGCCGACTCGAAGGCATCGGTAAGATAACCTTCAGACTGAAGCAGGTTGATCAGGCCATTGCGAACAGAACGTTCATCATCGACGACGACGATGCGCTGCGGCAGCTGCATGCTATGTTCCTTTATAAAGCTAAGGCCTTTGCGAGGCGCTTCTCTGGAAGGCTTAGCCGCCCGAAGACGGTGGGTTGTCGCCGATTTTATGGTGATACTCATGGCGAAACCAGCGCAGGTTAACGGGCTGACGGTTAAGCAGACGTTTTATCAACGGGATAATATGTTCGCCGGGCTGCATGCCTGCCAGGCCTGCCAGCGCAACGAGCGGCGGCGCCGGAGAGCTGACGCCCAGAACGGCGTAAATAACGCCTGCCAGAACGCCGACCGCCAGCGAAACAGAATAGATCTTTAACATATCAGCCTGCCTGTTTTGCGTTCAGGGATGGCGATACCGGGCTTTTCCCGGTGACGGACTGGATGTGTAAGCCAGAGGGTGCCCGGGCTATTGGCACATTGTTCAGCAGCTTTCCGCCCAGCGTGCTGCCGATGACCATGCCCAACAATCCGACAAGCGCCACGGCAGGCGGAGCGGGAGAGCGCACTTTGAGCAGCGAATAAACCAGCCCGATCAGCGCCCCCGCGCCCAGAGAGATGAATAAAGGACCCACGGATCCTCCTTTCCAGGATAGCCGGCCAGCCCGGTAAGGGGCCAGCCGGATCGATTAACGTACCGGTGCGTGCACTGGCGCCAGGGTACGGTGTTCGCTCTTCTGACGAGAAGGCGCTTTGTGCACCATGGTGTAGGCGTAGTCGACGCCGATGCCGTAAGCGCCTGAATGCTCTTTGGCAATGTCCATAACGGCGTTATAGGTCTCTTTGTGCGCCCAGTCACGCTGCCACTCCAGCATCACCTGCTGCCAGGTCACCGGGATCACGCCAGCCTGGATCATGCGCTGCATCGCATAGTCGTGCGCTTCTTTAGTGGTGCCGCCGGAGGCATCAGCCACCATGTAAATTTCGTAATCGCCTTCCAGCATGGCGCACAGCGCAAAGGTGTTGTTGCAGACTTCGGTCCACAGGCCGGAAACCACAATCTTCTGCTTGCCGTTGGCTGCCAGCGCATCACGGACTTTCTGGTCATCCCATGAGTTCATTGAGGTGCGTTCAAGAATGTCCTGGCCCGGCAGCGCGTCCAGCAGTTCCGGGAAGGTGTGGCCGGAGAAGCTTTCGGTCTCAACGGTGGTCAGTACGGTCGGAATGTTGAAGACTTTGGCCGCTTTAGCCAGCGCAACGACGTTGTTTTTCAGCACCTGACGATCGATCGACTGAACGCCGAAGGCCATCTGGGGCTGCTGGTCGATAAAGATAATCTGGCAGTTCTGCGGCGTCAGTACTTCAAGTTTACGGTTAGTCATGTTTTGGCCCATTGAGGTGAGTGTTTTGAAGGAAATACGGCGGTTAACCAACGGCCCTGAAAGCCTTATCAAATGCCGTCGTTACGCCGGGTAACTGTCTGATCGCAGTGTAAGAACCTTTTTATTTTCAGACTATTATCTATAGGTATAACTATACGAACGTATACTTATCCCTTTGTATAACTAGACGATCTGCTGGCCTCCTGAACATAATCCTGCCATCCAACCAGCCTGCTTTACGGCAGGAAAATTCTCTGTCGCAGTGGTCATCACCGCTTCGGCACTCTCATTCAGGAGCTTTTATGGTTACCCCTGGTAAAGCCGACGTCATTCTCACCAACGGCCGATTTCATACTGTCGATCGCGAAAACCCTGTAGCCGATGCCGTGGCCATCCGCGACGGTAAGTTTCTGGAAGCAGGCAGCCTGGCGGAAGTCATGCAGCATCACGGCGAAGGCACCAAAGTCATCGACCTGAAGGGCCACGTCGCCGTGCCGGGCCTGAACGACTCGCATCTGCACCTGATCCGCGGCGGCCTGAACTACAACCTTGAGCTGCGTTGGGAAGGCGTGCCTTCCGTTTTTGACGCGCTTCGTATGCTTAAAGAGCAGGCGCTGCGCACGCCGTCGCCTCAGTGGGTACGCGTGACAGGCGGCTGGACCGAGTTCCAGTTTGCCGAGCGCCGCATGCCAACGCTGGATGAAATTAACGAAGCGGCACCCGATACGCCGGTATTCGTTCTGCACCTGTATGACCGCGCGCTGCTCAACCGCGCCGCGCTAAAAGTCGTGGGCTATACCAAAGAGACGCCGAACCCGCCGGGCGGTGAGATCCAACGCGACAGCAACGGTAACCCGACAGGAATGCTGATCGCCCGCCCTAACGCCATGATCCTTTACGCCACGCTGGCGAAAGGGCCAAAGCTGCCTTTAGAGCAGCAGGTAAACTCAACCCGCCAGTTTATGCGTGAGCTGAACCGTCTTGGCCTCACCAGCGCCATTGATGCGGGCGGCGGTTTCCAGAACTATCCGGAAGATTATGCAGTGATCGCCGAGCTGCACGAGAAGCAGCAGATGACCATTCGCATCGCCTATAACCTTTTCACTCAGCGTCCGGGAAACGAGCTGGAAGATTTTGAAAAGTGGACGGACATGCTTACGCCGGGCCAGGGCAGCGACTATTTCCGCCATAACGGCGCGGGTGAAATGCTGGTTTTCTCTGCGGCCGATTTCGAAGACTTCCTGGAGCCGCGCCCGGATCTGGCGCCGGGCATGGAGGACGAGCTGGAGCGCGTGGTTCGTCATCTGGTGGAGCACCGTTGGCCGTTCCGCCTGCATGCCACCTATGATGAATCGATCGGCCGCATGCTGGACGTCTTCGAGAAGGTCAACCGCGACATGCCGTTTAACGGCCTGCACTGGTTCTTCGACCATGCCGAAACCATCACCCAACGCAATATTGACCGTATTAAGGAGCTGGGCGGCGGTATCGCGGTACAGCATCGCATGGCGTTTCAGGGAGAATACTTTGCCGAACGTTACGGCATTGAGGCTACCCGGCATACGCCGCCGGTGGCGCGCATGCTGGAAACCGGCGTGCCGGTCGGCCTTGGCACTGACGCCACGCGCGTCGCCAGCTATAACCCCTGGACCGCGCTCTACTGGCTGATCTCCGGCCGCACCGTGGGTGGGATGCAGATGTACGACGTCAATGCCCGCCTGGATCGCGACACCGCGTTAATGTTGTGGACACAGGGCAGCGCCTGGTTTTCTAACGAACAGAATAAAAAAGGCCAGATCAAAGTCGGCCAGCTGGCCGACCTGGTAGTGCTGAGCAAGGATTACTTCAGCGTACCGGATGAAGAGATCAAGGGCATTGAGTCGGTGCTGACCGTAGTCGATGGCAAAATTGTTTATGCTGCCGGCGCCTTCAGCAGCGAAGCGCCGCCGTCGATACCGGTATTACCTGAATGGTCGCCGGTGGTAAAGGTGGCGGGCCACTATCGCAGCGCGCCGCCAGCCACGGCAGCGCGTGTGGGAATGCAGCAGGTGCCTCATCAGTGCAGTGGCCCGTGCGGCGTGCACAGTCACTCGCACGGTATCGCCCGTGGCGCTAACCTGCCGGTATCCGAGGAGAACGCTTTCTGGGGCGCGCTCGGCTGCAGCTGCTTTGCGTTCTGATAATGATGAAACCTTTATTTTCTCAGCCGCCCCGCACCGATGCGGGGCTGTTCTTTCTGCGCCTTACCGGCTGCCTGCTGTTGCTGTACGTACACGGCCTGCCAAAGGTATTCCATTTCAGCGAAGAACTGACGCATATCGAGGATCCCTTTGGCCTCGGTGCTTATATGAGCCTGCTGCCGGCTATTTTCGCCGAAGTGATTTGCCCGATATTTATCCTGGCCGGCGTACTCACACTCCCTGCCTGCCTGTCCGTTATCGGCGTACTGCTGGTCGCCATGGTGTTTGTTCATCCTGACTGGAGCATGGCGGAAGGTCAGTTTGGCTGGCTGCTGCTGATTATCTTCACCACGCTGGCCATAACCGGCCCGGGACGGTGGCGGCTCGGTGACGGTATGCGAAGAGAGGTACGTTATGGCGCAGGTTAACGATATTAACGATGTGACCGGGAGCGAGGAGAACGCTCCCGCTCCGGTAATGGCGTCCCCCTGGCAGCCGCTGCGTCAGCCGGTGTTTCGCATGCTGTGGATCGCCACGGTTGTCTCTAATATTGGCTCATGGATGAACGACGTGGGCGTCAACTGGACCATGCTGACGCTCAGCGCCGATCCGCTGAGCGTGGCGCTGGTTCAGGCGGCAAGCAGCCTGCCTATGTTTCTGTTCGCGCTACCTTCCGGCGTGCTGGCCGACATCATCGATCGCCGTAAATACCTGCTGTTTTCTCAGCTCTGGGTATTCATCGCGGCGGCTGGTCTGACAGTGCTTTCGTTCACAGGGCACGTCACCCCGCTGATGCTGATGATCGCCGCCTTCCTGATGAGCATGGGCGCCGCCATGAGTTCGCCGCCCTTTCAGGCCATCGTGCCGGATCTGGTGAAAAAGGCGGAACTGGGACCGGCTATCGCGCTGAACTCGCTGGGTATTAACATCAGCCGCGCCATCGGCCCGGCGCTCGGCGGGCTGATCCTGTCGTTTGCGGGGCCGTGGATGGTTTTCCTGCTCAACGCCCTCTCCGTGCTGGGCGTCGCCTGGGTGCTCTATCGCTGGAAAGGATCCTCCAACGTGCAGCGCCTGCCGCCGGAGCATTTCTTTTCGGCGGTTCGTGCGGGCCTGCGCTACGTGCATGCTGCGCCGGTGCTGCGTAACGTGCTGGTCCGCACCGTGGCGTTTTTTGTGTTTGGCAGCGCCGGTTGGGCTTTGCTGCCGCTGGTCGCCCGCCGCGAACTCGGTCTGGGGCCCGGCGGCTACGGCATTATGCTGGCCTTTATCGGCGTGGGCGCCATCTGCGGGGCGGTTCTGCTGCCTCGCCTGCGCAAGCGTTTCAGTGCCGATCGGCTGATGGTGCTGGCCAGCCTGCTGTTTGCCACCACCCTGCTGGCGCTGGCGTTTATCCGCCAGTTCTGGCTACTCAACGCCTTTGAGTTCTTTACCGGCTTTGCCTGGATCACCGTGCTCTCAACGCTGAATCTGGGGGCGCAGCGCAGTGCGGCAAGATGGGTTAAAGCGCGGGCGCTGGCGGTTTATCTGACCGTGTTCTTTGGCTCGATGACCGTGGGCAGCGCGGTCTGGGGGCAGCTGGCTTCGCGCTACGGCATTCCGCTTGCGCTGTGCGCCGCAACGCTGGGGATGGTGCTGGCCAGCCTTACCGTATTACGCTGGCGACTGGATAAGGATCCGGATCTGAATCTGGACGTCAGCGAGCTCAGCGAGCCGGTTCCGGCGCTGAACATTCATCACGATCGCGGGCCGGTCAGGGTCAGCTATGAATATCAGATCCGTGCAGAAGACGCGCACGCGTTTACGGTCTGTATGCAGGACATGAGGCGCGTTCGCCGTCGCGGCGGCGCCATAAACTGGGCGCTTTATGAAGATATTTTCCAGCCCGGCGTTTTCGTTGAAACCTTTGTGGTCGGATCCTGGATGGAGCAACTGCGGCAGCTTGAGCGCTACACCATGAACGATCGCAAAATTCAGAGCCGTGTTTACGCATTTCACCAGGCCCAACAGACGCCCGTTAGGCGATATCTGATTGCGCCTGAATAACCGCTGCTTTTCATTCAACATCGCAAGGAAAAGACAATGAGCACGATTAAAACTGCTGACGGTACGCAAATTTACTTTAAAGACTGGGGTAAGGGTAAGCCGGTGCTGTTCAGCCACGGCTGGCCGCTGGATGCGGATATGTGGGACAACCAGCTGAACTTTCTGGCGGAAAACGGCTATCGCGTCATTGCTTTCGATCGCCGCGGCTTTGGCCGCTCGGATCAGCCGTGGACAGGCTACGATTACGATACTTTCGCTGCGGATATCAACGATCTCATCACCAGCCTTGATTTGCAGAAGGTGACGCTGGTTGGCTTTTCGATGGGCGGCGGCGACGTTGCGCGCTATATCAACAACTACGGCACCGCACGCGTGGATGGTCTGGTGCTGCTTGGCGCAGTAACGCCCGCCTTCGGTAAGTCCGATGATTTCCCGCAGGGCGTCGACCAGTCCGTTTTTGCCGGCATCCTGGCGGGATTGCGCCAGGATCGCGCGCAGTTCATCAGTGATTTTGCCGTACCGTTTTACGGCACTAATGCCGGCCAGACGATTTCAGAAGGCGTACTGACCCAGACGCTGAACATTGCGCTGCTGGCTTCGCTCAAGAGTACGCTGGACTGCGTAAAGGCATTTTCCACCACCGATTTCCGTCCGGATATGGCGAAAATCGACGTGCCCGCGCTGGTTATTCATGGCAGTAACGATCAGGTGGTGCCGTTTGAATCAACCGGCAAGCTGGCAGCGGAGATGATTGAAGGCGCACAGCTGAAAGTGTATGACAATGCGCCACATGGCTTTGCGGTAACCCATTCCGACCAGCTAAACGGGGATCTCCTTGCGTTCCTGAAATCCCTCTGAGAGCAGCGTAATGCCTTGGTTTAAAATCAGATGAAAGCTTAAACAGGGTTGGAAAGATAATAACAGACCGGCTTTACAGCCGATTTTTTGCCTGGCGCGCCAGTCTGCGCTTCTTATTCCGGGAGCTGCAGACCTGCTGTCGGAAACCGGCCTCGCGCTGGATCAGAGAGCTTCCTGCGAGGCGAATCTCTCCAGAGCCGGGCCGTCAAGCCTGTATCGAACCCATTCGCTCAGAGGAAGCGCATCAATACTATGGTAAAAATCTTTGGCTGATTTATCCCACTCCAGAACGTTCCATTCGATCCGGTTACAGCGTCGGCTAACGGCCAGCTGAGCAATATACTGCAACATCGCTTTTCCTGCGCCTCGTCCCCGGTAATCAGGAGTCGAACAGAGGTCTTCCACGTTAAGGCTGTAGCGACCAGGCCATGTTGAATAGCTCAATGAAATAACTGCATAGCCGGCGACAACCCCCTCAATCTCGCAGAGATAAGCTTCCGGAGCGGTATCGGCAGAAAACAGAAATGTTCGGATTTCGTCAACGTCTGGCATAGCTGCCGGCGGGTTTTCCCGGTAAACGGATAAGCCATTTATCATATTACAGATAGCATCCATATCTTCCGGACCGGCCTGCCGAATAATAACGCTCATAAAATTTGCCTCACCAATATAGTTTGCTGCCTGCAAGGATAATCGGTATTGTTCGATGAAATAAGTGCAATAAAATCAATGGCAGGTGAATTTCATGCATCATGTACTACGGCGTCTCGATCTCAACCTGCTGCCGGTTTTCGATGCTGTTTACCGACACCGCTCGGTCAGGCTTGCCGCCGCCGAACTTGCCATGAGCACTTCAGCGCTGAGCCATGCTTTGACGCGCCTGCGTGAATTTCTTAAGGACCCGCTGTTTTATCGAGAGGGGCATAAAATGTGCCCCAGCGTATTTGCCTGTCAGCTGGCGCCTTATATAGCGGTATCGTTATCCACGCTCAATCAACACCTCAGCCCGTTACAGCCCTTCGATCCGCTGGCAAGCACGGAAACGTTCAGAATTGCCGTAACGGATTACACCGCTTTTTGCATATTTCCCGGGTTAATGAAGGAAACAGAAAAAATGGCGCCGGGCATTACTTTCGAATTGTGCCATTTGCCATATAACCCGGCCCTGAGGGAACTGCTGGCAGGCGAAATTGACCTCGCATTGAGTTTCAGCGAAGTGAATGAGAGTAAAAATCAGGATTTAGAGGAGGTTGACTTATTTAGCGATGAATTTGTCGTTATCAGTAATATTAATCGACTCAGCATGACGCTGGAGGACTACCTGTCAGCAGGGCACGTAGTGGTCACCCCGTGGAATGAGAAAAAAGGTTTACTGGATGCACACCTCGCGCGTCTGGGGCTGAAACGCAGGATCTCCCTGAGAACGCCATCAATGCTTGCTTCGCCACATATTATTGCTGAGAGCGATCTGTTGATGGCCATTCCTGCCTTTGTAGCCAGCAGGATTGCCGGGCTGGCCAGTATTAAAATATTTACCTTACCTTTTTATGCGCCTCCTTTTACGGTAAAAATATATTCTCACAAAAGAAGCGGTAAAAAATCATCTACCGACTGGCTTAAGAAAATGATTTTGCAAAGCATAAAGGAGGAGAAATAGCTTAAACCATCCATACGGGGTTGATGGTATAGCATTACCCTGACTTAATTTTAACATCCTGCCCTGATATCTTTTTTTGACTCAGCAGAAGTAACCAGGCAAGTATTTCCATTTCAGCAATAAACCCGGAAAATAGCGTATTACAGAAAAAACGACCTGATTTCAATTACTCTCCACCGTAAAACGCCGGCCGTTTTTTTCTTTCGCTTTATTTATGGGACACCCGGGTTTTCTACGCAGATAGTCGAAAAATTCAGCCATGCGCATAAATTAGCGTTAATCCGGATTTATTTGCTGCGCGAAAGCGTAACGGCAGGTAAGCAAGTTTTAGATTTATGCATTTTGACGACGCGGCGTGCGCGGATTGACTATGCTCAGAAGCGTTCAGGCTTCACCCACTTACTCCAGGAAAAAATCATGAAGAAACTAACTGTTATCGCCATCGCTGCCGGGATGTTTTTGGTTATGAGTTCACAGGCAGATGCAAAAGGGTGCCTGAAAGGAGCGGCTGCCGGCGGCGTGGCAGGCCACGTTGCCCATCATGGCGTAGCTGGTGCAGCAGCAGGCTGTGCGGTTGGCCATCATATGGCTAAAAAGAAAGAAAAAGAGAAAGAGGCAAACAGCAAGCAGGGGCAGAAATAACAGCCAGGCCGGTCAGATTTTTTTCGCCATTCGGCGGCGATCGCATAACAACCGCGCCACAGCGGTGGCATTATCCGTCGCTTTCAGGCGGTAATGCCAATGACATCCGAACCGACGCGTGGTTAGCTAATGCTGACGGCGGTCTGGCTGCTTTGACACAGCAGCCAGACCGCCTTCTTTTCAATCCGGGGCGTCAGGTAGAAATCCGCCCGCTCTGAGGGCATGCCCGTCTTACGACGCAGATATCAGCTTGTCGGTAAAACACGTCTGAACAATCGCTGTGGTAAGCAGAGCGGCGGCCCGATCTGCCGGTACGGGGCGGCTGAAGAGATAGCCCTGGCCGTAATCACAGCATCGTTTTTGCAGCCACTCGAGAGTAATGGCGTCTTCAATTCCTTCTGCCGTCACCGTTACCTTCAGCTCCTGGCACAGCGTCAGCAGGGTTTCCACTACCTTTTGCTGCTGCGAGACGCTCACAACGGTGGAGATAAACGAGCGGTCAATCTTGATCCGGGTGATACCGAGGCCCAGCAGAACCGACATATTGGAGTAACCGGTGCCGAAATCATCCAGCACCACGCTGATACCGTCGTCCCGCAGGGCACGAATAGCTCGTCTGGCCTCTTCGGAAATGGTCATCACGTTCTGCTCCGTCACCTCCAGCTCCAGCTGTACCATGGCCGCTTGCCGCATGATGCCGGACAGGCGATCCGTCAGCACCGGGTTGAGCAGCTGCTCCGGCGTGATGTTCAAAGACAGATGCAGGCCTGCCGGCCAGCCTGGGGTAATGCGAACGACGGCCTGCAGCAGTTCAACCGTCAGGGTATCCATCAGGCCCAGCTTTTCCACTACGGGAATAAACACCGCGGGTGCAATAACCTTACCGGGGCCGGGTATCCAGCGCGCCAGGATCTCGAATCCGCTAATGCGGCCCGTTTGCAGGGAGACAATAGGCTGCAAAAAAGGGACGATGGCATGGCTTTTGATAGCCTCGGTAACATCATGCTCCAGTTTCTCTCTCTGGAGAAATCGCTGCTCCATATCCGGTGAAAAATGGACCAGATGCAGCGTTTTGTCCCGTTTAGCTTCGTACATGGCCAGATCCGCCGCCCGCACCACGCCAGAGCTTCCGCTACAGGTTGAACAGGCTACGCCTACCGACAGTCCCAACAAGGTATCAGGCCCGGTCCGGATCTCCGCAGCGCGCCGGCGGAGGGTTGCAGCAGTCATAACCGCCTCTTCAGGCTGACCGCCCCCCGAAGTCATAGCAAATTCATCACCGCCGATACGAAATACATGGGTTTCCGGGCCGGCAGCTTCTGCCAGCAGGCCAGCCAGGGAAATCAGCGTGGCGTCCCCCTGATGATGCCCGTTCAGGTCGTTGATGCTTTTAAAGTCGTTGATGTCGAGCAATGTCAGAAAATAAGGCTGTCCGGCCGCTTCAAGCTGGGCAATACGAGCGCTGAATGCTCTCCGGTTACCCACGCCGGTCAGCTCATCGGTATCGGCAAGGCGAAGGGCATTTTTTTCAGCGGCCAGCATTTTGCGTATGAGCCTGCCGATCAGCAGGCCAGGAATGATCATGGCCAGCAGAGCAAAGGCAGAGGACGTCAGGATAAACCTGAGCCTTTCGCTGGTTTCAAAATCGGCGCTATAGCCCAGACCGAGCAGCACGGAAATCTGCGCCTCAAGTCCGTACTCCCATAAGGTGGAAAGCAAAAATATGGTTACAATATTAAGCATTGCTAACCATAAAAGTTTCAGATGCATCCGAGAACCCCGGCAATATAATTAGTTGAATATTCAGTATTTATCACTAAAAAACGCAATTTAATTCCGCATAATATTGATGGCATGCCGGAAATGATGTTATTCATTATGAAATAAATCTATTGGGATAAGTGTTTATCTCTGGCAAGTTGCAGGCGCCCTGCCGATTCTGTTGCCAGGCACGATAAAAGAAACCCGATCTTATATCGGCAGGATTTGCCAAATTAACAGGCCATGCAGATAAATTTTATTCACTATTGCAGATGGGTGTTGTAAATTTGCCTTACAGGGCGAAACGACCATAGAAAAAGTCAGGCTATTGCCGTAGGGCAAAACAATCGCTACCGATGTCTTTTTCGGCTTCTTTTTCAGGTCCTGAGAAGGCGAACGGGGAAATATGCTGATGCAATCCGCACAGATTTATAATGATAATGATTTATAACTCAAGAGGCTGCTTAGATTTACCTTTTAAATGGCGATAAAATAAAAAGAAAAGCCCCCCTATTACCAGGTAAGTTTAGAAAACTTACCTTACTTCATTTAAGGGCATATTTAATTCTTGTGCAGGCCCTGAAATCCGCAATCCATTTTCTGGCCAGATTACGGCTCCCACGCTTAAGCTGCCAATGCCATTTATCCGGCGCCATCAATACTGATGATGCGATGAGCAACGGCGATGAGATCTTTTTCAACAATATCAGGCTGTTTGCCAACGCGTAATACCGCATTGCCCGGACGGGCAACCAGTGCGCCTTTCCAGCCGCAGGCTGTTGCGCCCAGGAGATCCCAGCTATGCGCAGCGACGAGTCGCAACAAATCGGCACTCACGCCGAGCGTCTGTGCCACGCTGGTGTAATTCTCCGCAGCCGGTTTGAAACGTTTGACCTCTTCAACCGAGAACTGCTTTTCAAAAAAGTGAGCAAGGCCCGATTGTTCGAGCACCTTCTGGCCAGCCTGAGTCGATGAATTGGTGAGCGTCATCAGACGGAATCCGGCTGCCCGAAGCATTTCCAGCGCGGGCAACGCATCCGGGTGAGCAGGAAGCGTCGCCAGACGTTCCCGGAATTCATTTATGTCGTGCTCTGAAAGGGTGGCACCTTTTATATCAGCCACCATTCGCAACACGGCTACAGCAAGCTCGGCAAAAGGCGCGTAGCCGCCGCTGAGAGTAAACGACTGGGAATAAATGATTAATTCAGAGAACCATTGACGCATAATCCTTTCATCACCAAACACCCTTTCAAACATGGGGTTCAGCGCCTCTGTATCCAGAAGCGTTTCATTGACATCAAAAACAATTATCTTATCGCCCATTATTTCCTCCTCTGGTTGAAGGTAAAGTGTAGATGCTGATTGCGTGATGGCAATTTTTTGGGAGAATTGTAGTGACTGACATGGGATTCTGTCTGGTTGAAAAAAGAAGCCACCTTCCCGATTTGCGCTATAAAACATATTAAAGAGGAACGAATCATGAATTATGGTAAACTATTTTTATTTTCTACCATATATCGGCTGAGGAAGGCGTAAATGTTTGGAATTAAATATCCTTTCCTGTTTATTCATGAATCCATATGCCCTGACAATAATGCTAATGTTTTTATGTAAAAGTGCACTGTGCGCAGCCAGTAAAATTATTATTTTACCGGTTAGCTGCTGTTCAAAAAAATGCCGACCGTTGACGTTGACGGAAATGCACTGACGGGTAACCGGGCTATAAAGCCGTTAGTTAACGGCATTGCCAACGTGGGGGAATTAAGAGTAAAAGGGCAAGCCGGCATCGTCTTTATCATAAGCGGCATTGGAAAGGCGATACATTACATTATCAATGCCAGCTAATTCTGAAAAAATCAGCTTTTTTTACTCATCCTTAGCACAAGTCCTCTGTACCAATGTACCAACGGCTATCCAGCTTTAGCCCGGCGAATGACTATTATGGGGAAAACCAGCTTAGAGCCCTGCAGCATTAACGGTAACAGGCTATCAGCGATAGCGACTGCTTTACCCATCTGTTACCGATTTAGATAATTTTCAATTACTTAACCGCAATAAACAGCAATCCATATGAACTTATATAATGGGACTTATATAAACTCAGGACATCAGGCCCGGAAGCCGGTATGCTTGTCCGGCGGGTTCCCGGCAAAAAACGATTGCGCATTGACCTGCGTACGCTGATTGAAATACAGACTGTAAATTGGTATCGCTACGTAAATTTTTTAGGGGTTCTCCCCGCTTATGCATTCAGAACTCACGTAGCGCGATCGGAAAAGAACCGGAGGATTATCAAACGAAAATGGGTGAAATCACAGCCAACGGTATGGTGTCGGCCTTTACCGCCGATGAAGATATCACTGCGCGACTAAAGGAGTTCGTTCAGGACAAAGATGCCTTTTCATCCAATACCTGGCGGCAGCTGCTTAGCGTGATGCGTGTCTGCTATCGATGGAGCAATGAGAATGTTCGTAGCTTTTTGCCAATGACTGATGCCGATCTTCGCGATTACCTTAATTTTCTGCAGCAGAGCGGGCGGGCTTCTTCAACGATTGCCACCCATGCTTCACTGATTTCAATGTTACACCGTAACGCCGGACTGACGCCGCCAAACGCCTCGCCAATCGTTTTCCGCACTATCAAAAAGATTAACCGCGTGGCTGTTGTAGGCGGTGAGCGTACCGGTCAGGCGATCCCTTTCCGCCTCGCTGACCTGATGAAGCTTGATAACCTGTGGTTTAATTCCTCTTTGCTGAAAGAAAAACGCAACCTGGCTTTCCTTCATGTTGCGTATAATACGCTGTTGCGCGTCAGCGAACTCTCTCGCCTTCGGGTCCGCGACGTCACGTTTGCCGATGACGGGCGCATTATTCTTGATGTGGCCTGGACAAAAACTATCGTACAGACGGGCGGGCTTATTAAGGCACTCAGCAATCTTTCTACCCTGCGACTGATGGAATGGATTACGGCTGCGGGGTTGGCCGCAGAGCCGGATGCTTTCCTGTTTTGTCCGGTTCATCGTTCTAATAAAGCGGTAATTATCGCCGAGCGGCCGCTCAGTACCCCCTCTTTCGAAACTATTTTCGCACATGCCTGGCGAACGGCGGGGCATTCAAAATCGGCGAAGCTGAACAAAAACCGCTACGGCGGCTGGAGTGGCCACAGTGCCCGCGTCGGCGCAGCGCAGGATATGGCGAAGCAGGGCTATGCCGTGGCGCAAATAATGCAGGAAGGAACCTGGAAAAAACCGGAAACGCTGATGCGCTATATCCGTAACGTTGATGCTCATCAGGGAGCCATGGTGGATTTAATGGAGAAGAAGCCCTGATTTACCCGCTATGCAGTTACGCCGATCCTCTGACGCTGGCGTATAAAATGCCTGTTAGTAGGTGGTCCGCTCCTGACAGGCATTTTATCCACAGAAAAAGTGGATAGCCTGTGTACAGAAAAGTATGGTTTTATGCCAGCGGTCGATTTTCCACAGCGATCCCTGCGGATGGCCCAACCCGACAAAGAGTTCGAACTACCGCCTTTTAAGCCTGCTGTTGTACCGGCCAGGAGGCGGTTGTATTATACAACCGGTTAATTAACAGGGGTTTTTTAATCAAATAAGGGAGGAGGCTGATGAAAGCTTTACGGTCAATGTGCCGCCGGTCCGTTCACCACGCGTGCGGCAAAAACAACGATGTCTGATAAAAAAGCAAAGAGTGGAAAGAAAACCTCTCCAACGCCGCACGATCTGGCATTCAAGCAGTTCCTGACCCATCCCGATACCGCGCGGGATTTTATGCAGCGCCATCTGGACGCCGGTCATAAAAAGCTGCCGCTGGTGATCCCGGTTTTATTCTATACCGGTCGGCGCAGCCCCTATCCTTACTCCACGCGCTGGCTGGATGAATTTGCGGATCCTGTGCAGGCTGAAAAGCTCTATAGCGGTCATTTCCCCCTCGTCGACGTTACGGTTATACCTGACGGAGAGATCATGGAGCACCGCAGTATGGCGGCCCTGACGCTTCTGCAAAAACATATCCACCAACGCGATCTGGCCGAGCTGCTGGATCGGCTGGCGGCGCTTCTGCTGAAGGAACATGTTACAGGACAGCAGCTGGCATCGCTGATAAACTACCTCATACAGGCAGGCGAAACTTCAGACGCAGAGGCCTTTGTACGTGAACTGGCACAAAGGGTGCCGAAACATGAGGATGCACTGATGACCATCGCGCAACAGCTTGAACAAAAAGGCATTGAAAAAGGGCGGGCCGAGGGTATTCAGCTCGGCCGACAGGAAGGCAGATATGAAGGAAAACTCGAAGGCAAGCTTGAAGTAGCCGGCACTATGCTGAAAAACGGCCTCGATCGTAACACCGTGATGAAAATGACCGGTCTTAGCGAAGAAGAACTGGCACGGATCAGGCATTAAAGTAGCAGGTGTTGAAGCCTGGGTTACGATCGCTGCGGGTGCCGGAAAAATGTTCCTCTGTGGCCGCCTGTTCAATACTCCGGGCGGCGTCATTATATCTGACTCCGACGTATTGAAAAGGGCACTGTTGCAAAGATCTGGCGATGGTAAACTGATGCCATTGTTTAGTGGAAGGAGCAAGCACATGAACCCATTCAAAGGTCGAT
>NZ_RHUM01000001.1:0-413586 GCF_003937915.1 Erwinia sp. 198
GCTTTAGCGCGGTGGTCCCACCTGACCCCATGCCGAACTCAGAAGTGAAACGCCGTAGCGCCGATGGTAGTGTGGGGCCTCCCCATGCGAGAGTAGGGAACTGCCAGGCATCAGATTGCGATAACCCCGACCTCACGGTCGGGGTTTTTTGCGTTTGTGCGCCGGAAACGCCCTCTGCGTGCCCGTTCCCACGTATTTTCAGTTCCAGCTCAGAGCCAAACTGAACAGTAAAAAGCCCCGGTCAAGTAACGGGGCTCAGGTCTTCGCATCAGATTTGCACGGCGAGACCGGACGTTGCAGCATCGCTTTTAATGAATAACCTGCGAAAGAAAAGCTCGGGTTCGCTCCGATTTTGGTGCGGAGAAGAACTCCTGCGGCGGCGCCTGCTCAACGATTTCTCCACGATCCATAAAGATCACTCGATCGGCCACGGTGCGGGCAAAGCCCATCTCATGCGTCACGCAGAGCATGGTCATGCCGTCTTCCGCCAGACCAATCATGGTATCCAGCACCTCTTTTACCATTTCAGGATCCAGCGCGGAAGTTGGCTCATCAAACAGCATGATTTTGGGCTTCATGCAAAGCGAACGGGCAATAGCCACACGCTGCTGCTGACCACCAGAAAGCTGGCCGGGAAACTTATGCGCATGTTCTGCAATGCGTACGCGTTCCAGGTAGTGCATGGCCAGCGCTTCGGCTTCTTTCTTTGGCGTTTTGCGCACCCAAATCGGCGCCAGCGTACAGTTTTGCAGCACGCTCAGGTGCGGAAAAAGGTTAAAATGTTGAAACACCATGCCAACTTCCGTTCGCACGCGCTCAATATTGCGTAAATCATCGTTCAGGTGGATACCATCGACAACAATACGCCCCTGCTGATGCTCTTCCAGATGATTGATACAGCGAATAGTGGTGGATTTCCCGGAGCCGGAAGGGCCGCAAAGTACGATGCGCTCGCGTGCTTTTACCTGCAAATTAATGTCTTTCAGTACGTGAAACTGCCCATACCATTTATTAACGTTTTCCAGCGTAATCATCATCGCTTCATCCGATTGAATCAAAGAATTAGTCATTGTAAGCCTCAGTGCGGCGTGCGCCCGGTGTGAAAACGCCTTTCCAGATACTGGCTGTAGCGCGACATGCTGAAACAGAAGATCCAGTAAACCAGCGCGGCAAAAACGTACCCTTCGGTGGACATACCAAGCCAGGCGGGATCGACCGTAGCCTGCTGGACGCTGCTGAAGAGATCGAAAAGCCCGATAATAATGACCAGGCTGGTATCTTTAAAAAGCGCGATAATCGTATTGACGAGGCCGGGGATCACCATCTTTAACGCCTGGGGCAGGATCACCAGGCCCTGCGTTTTCCAGTAGCCCAGCGCCAGCGACTCGGCGGCTTCATACTGTCCTTTCGGCAGCGCCTGTAAGCCGCCGCGTACCACTTCTGCTACATAAGCCGACTGGAAAAGGATCACCCCTACCAACGCCCGGATTAGTTTATCGATGCTGCTGCCTTCCGCCATAAACAGCGGCAGCATTACCGAGGACATAAACAGCACCGTGATCAAGGGAACGCCGCGCCAGAACTCGATAAAGATAATTGACAGAGTACGCACCACGGGCATCGTGGAGCGGCGTCCCAGCGCAAGCAGGATACCGAGCGGCAGGGCGCCAGCGATACCCACGGAGGCGATAATCAGCGTCAGCGTAAGGCCGCCCCATTGGCGCGTTTCAACGCGTTCAAGCCCAAAGAAACCACCATAAAGCAGAACCCATACCGCCACGGGATAAACAATTGCCCATACGGCGATATAGCTTCCCCGCCGCGGTAGTGACTTGATAAACATCGGGATGATGCTGAGCAGGCCGATTACCAGCGCCACATTAATGCGCCAGCGCAGCTCATGAGGATAAAGACCATACATAAACTGGCCAAAACGGGCGTGGATAAACACCCAGCAGGCGCCTTCTTTGGTACAGTCCGCACGGGTAGTGCCGATCCAGTTAGCCTGAAATATCAGCCAGTTCAGCGCTGGCGGTATTACACTCCAGATCGCCCACAGGCAGAACAACGTCAGCAGCGAATTGCCCCAGCTTGAGAACAGGTTTTTTCTGGCCCATTTCACGGCTCGCATAAAAGAACTTACCGGCACAGGCTGCGTATCATGCGTGGCTAAAGTCATAGTTATTCCGTTCTCTTAACGCTCAATCAGCCGTATTTTGCGGTTATAGATATTCATCAACAGCGAAATCAACAGGCTGATAATCAGGTAAACGCCCATAGTGATCGCGATGGTTTCAATAGCCTGCCCCGTCTGGTTCAGCACCGTGCCGGCAAACAGCGACACCATATCGGGATAGCCGATTGCCGCCGCCAGCGAGGAGTTCTTAACAATGTTCAGATACTGGCTGGTCAACGGCGGGATAATGACGCGCATCGCCTGAGGAATAATCACCTGACGCAGCGTGACTGGATTCGGCAGACCAAGCGAGCGAGCTGCTTCATTTTGCCCGTGCGGTACGGACTGGATCCCGGCGCGGATCACCTCAGCAATAAAAGAAGAGGTGTAGATTGAAAGTGCCAGCGTCAGCGCCGCCAGCTCCGGGATCAATACAAAACCGCCGCGGAAATTGAAGCCGCGCAGCATCGGTACATCCCAGTGCATCGGCACGCCAAAAGCCAGATGAGCGAGTAAAGGAAAAATAATAAACATGGCCAGGATGGCAGGCCAGCTCCGTCTCAGCTGGCCCGTCTTTAACTGATAGCTACGGTTATAGCGGAACAGCGCAATGCTGCATGCCGCAGCAAGCAGCAGGGAGAGAAGAAAAGGCCATGTGCCAGAGGCGTATGCCGGCCAGGGAATGTAAAGGCCGCGATTGCTGATGAAAGCCAGATCGAAAGCGTTCATCGCCTGGCGTGGGCCCGGCAGATTGCGCAGCACGGCAAAGTACCAGAAGAAGATTTGCAGCAGCGGCGGAATATTGCGGAAGATTTCGATATAGATGGTTGAAAGCTTGCGCAGCAGCCAGTTATCCGACAGGCGGGCAAGGCCAATGAAAAAGCCCAGCAAAGAGGCGAATACAATACAGAGCGCGGAGACCAGCAGCGTATTGGTCAGGCCGACCAAAAAGACGCGGGCATAGGTATCGGCTTCGCTGTAATCGATAAGATGCTGAACGATACCGAAGCCCGCGCTGCGCTCCAGGAAGCCAAAGCCGGAGGTGATGCCGCGGTTGGCGAGGTTAATCACCGTATTGTGGATAAGATAGCCAGCTACGGCCAGCACCAGCACCACGGCGATAATCTGGTACAGCCAGGCGCGCACCGCAGGATTGCTAAAGGAGATATCCCTTTTTACGGACGGGCGTTGAGACATGTTGAAACCTCAGTCACGAAAATTCTGACGAAGGCGCCGATCGGCGCCCTGTTTCAGCGGGAATTAACGTACCGGTGGCGCGTACTGAATGCCGCCTTTGTTCCAAAGGGCATTCTGCCCACGTGCGATTTTCAGCTGGCTGTCTTTACCGACGTTACGATCGAATACTTCCTGATAGTTGCCTACCTGTTTAATGATATTGAAGGCCCATTTGTTATTCAGCTTCAGATCCTTGCCGAAATCGCCTTCTGAACCCAGCAGGTGCGCCATATCCGGCGTGGAAGGCTTAGCGGCCATCTGGTCAACGTTCGTTGAGGTGATGCCCATCTCTTCCGCGTTCAGCATCGCAAACAGCGACCACTTAACGATGGTGTACCAGTCATCATCGCCACGGCGAACCACCGGCCCTAAAGGCTCTTTTGAGATCACTTCCGGCAGCACGATAAATTCGTCCGGCTTGCCTAACTTGATGCGCAGGGCATACAGCTGCGACTGATCGGAGGCCAGCGTATCGCAGCGGCCGGTATCCAGTGCTTTTGCCGATTCGTCAGAGCGATCGAAGGTCACAGGCGTGTACTGCATTTTGTTGGCTTTGAAATAGTCGGCGACGTTGAGTTCGGTGTCCGTTCCCGCCTGGATGCAAACCGTGGCGCCATCCAGCTCTTTGGCGCTTTTAAGGCCCGCTTTCTGGTGAGTCAAAAAGCCAATACCGTCATAGTAATTTACGCCGGCAAAAATAAAGCCCATACCGCCATCGCGCGACGAGGTCCAGGTAGTGTTGCGGGAAAGGATATCGACTTCGCCGGATTGCAGAGCGGTAAAGCGTTCTTTAGCCGTTAACGGGGTATATTTTACTTTTGTCGCATCGCCAAACACGGCCGCCGCTGCGGCACGGCAAACATCCACATCGATGCCGCTAAATTTGCCGCTGGCATCCGCAAACGAGAAGCCGGGCAGGCCGTCACTGATCCCACACTGCACAAACCCTTTCTTTTTAATCGCATCCAGCGTAGCACCGGCATGGGCCTGATTAGCGACTGCAAACAGCGCTGCAGCGGCCACCAAAGTGGAAAGCATCATTTTTTTCATAAAGCATCCTGTGTGGCGTAAGCGTTTTGTTATGTTTTAGTGCACGCTGCGGTGCACTTTTCCTGTCTGTGGCAAGAGCCATCCACGACACTGCAAAGGGAATGCCAGATTTGCAGCATCCTGAATTTCATGGAAAGGTTTGTTAATAATCGGAAGCGTACAGAAAGTTGGCCTAATATTGCGCACCAAACAGAGGCAAAAGCCGCGCGGCTGGTCACAAATGGTGCGAAATGTTTCTTAAAATTTAAGCGGTGTGAGCAAAAGCGCGATTATTGTTGCGGCAAGCGGCAAGCGGCAAGCGGCAAGCAAGAGGCAGGAAGCAGCGAGTGGGTAGCGGGAGAGGCGCGGAAACAGAAACGGGAGACAGAAGTGGAGGGCAGAAGAAGACAGCAGGCAGAAGAAGCAAGCAGAAAACAGGCGAAAAAAACCAGCCGCTATGGGCTGGTTCATAAACGTAAGACGCCTCAGTAAAGCGGCTTTGCGCCATCAGGACGCGTTTTAAAGCGGCGGTGCAGCCACATATACTGCTCGGGCGCACGCATGATTTCCGTCTCAATGACCCTGTTCATATAGGCAGCAGCCTGTTGCTCATCGGCAATGGGGTAATCTTTCAGCTCAGGTTGGATCACCAGTTCATAACCGCTGCCGTCATCGTTACGGATCAGCACAACGGTGATCAAGGCTGGTTTAGCCATGCGGGCCAGCATCCAGGTGCCGCTGGTGGTAGCAGCCTGCGGTACGGCAAACAGCGGCGCGAACACGCTGCCTTTCGGGCCATAGTCCTGATCGGGCGCAAACCAGACGGCTTCACCCTGTTTCAACGCCTGTACCATGCCACGCAGATCGCGGCGGTTAATCATCGCCTTATTGGAACGCATACGTCCTTTGGTCTGCACCCATTCCATCAGCTTGTTATTATGCGGCCGATACATCGCCATCATCGGCTGGCACAGGCCCATGGCCCTGCCGCCCAGCTCCAGCGACATAAAGTGCACGCCGATAATGAGCGCGCCGCGGCCTTCTTTCTGAGCTGCCTGTAAATTGTGCAGGCCGTTAACGGTAAACCAGCGCTTCACCCGGCGATCGGACCAGAACCAGGCCATACCGGTTTCCAGCAGGCCCATACCCAATGATTCGAAATTGCGTACGATACTCTGCTCGATTTGCGCTTCCGGCATATCCGGGAAGCAGAGCTCAAGGTTACGACGGGTAATGCGGATACGGCGCTTTAAAAACCGCATCGAAGTACGGCCCATCCAGGTGCCCAGCTTTTGCAGAAGCGGAAACGGCAGCTGGACCAGTAAAAACAGCAGTCCCAGACCAGCCCAGGTGATCCAGTAACGAGGGTGCATCAGCCTGCGGGTAAAGCGGGGGGATACCTTCATATATCTCTCTTTATGCTTGCATGGAAGTAGTAGCGCATAAAGACGTTAATCCGTAGCGGTACAGGATGTAGGACAACCAGATTGGCAGGAAGTTGAGGTAAATGTCTGTTATTTACACAATCAAGACAATTTTGTCTGAACGGCGCCCATTAAAAAAGGCGCTAACAGTACGTAGCGCCTCCGTCACAATGAACCGAAACTTAGTTCATGCCGTATTTTTTCAGTTTCTTACGCAGCGTACCGCGGTTGATACCCATCATCAGGGCTGCACGGGTCTGGTTGCCACGGGTATATTGCATCACCATGTCCAACAGTGGCTGTTCCACTTCAGCCAAAACCAGCTCATACAGGTCATTAACATCCTGACCATTCAGTTGAGCAAAATAGTTCTTCAGTGCCTGTTTGACCGAGTCACGCAGAGGCTTTTGAGTCACCTGATCCTGGGAGTTAACGGTTGAAACGGTCAGTACGTCAGAATTTACGCGTTGTTCGAACATAGTTCTGTCAGCTCTTTATTTCTATTATGCAAGTTTTTCGAAGTATGCCTCCAACGCCTCCAGCTGTTCGCTGGCATCCTCAATGGCGTTGAATGTGCGCCGAAACTGGTCGTTTGGGGCGTGCTCCTGGAGATACCAGGAGACGTGCTTCCGGGCAATACGATATCCTTTGCGATGACCATAAAAGTCGTGCAGTTCCCGTAAATGCCCAATAAGCAAGCGCTTTACTTCAGCCAGTGGCATTGGTGCCAGCAGCTCCCCAGTGTCCAGATAATGCTGGATTTCCCGGAAGATCCACGGTCTTCCCTGAGCCGCGCGTCCTATCATCAGGGCATCTGCCCCCGTATAGTCAAGCACGGCTCTGGCTTTATGCGGGTCAGTAATGTCTCCGTTCGCGATTACGGGGATAGAGACACTCTGCTTAACTGTCCGAATGCTGTCATATTCAGCTTCGCCGTTGAACAAACACGCGCGTGTGCGTCCGTGAATGGTCAGGGCCTGAATGCCACAACGTTCAGCCAATTGGGCAATCTCAACACAATTGCGGTTGTCCACGTCCCAGCCGGTGCGAATCTTTAGCGTAACGGGCACATCCACCGCATTGACCACCGCCGAAAGGATAGACCTTACCAGCTCTGGATGCTGCAGCAGGGCAGAGCCCGCCATTTTCCGATTCACCTTTTTAGCCGGACAGCCCATGTTGATATCGATAACCTGCGCGCCCGATAAAGCGTTAATGCGCGCGGCTTCAGCCATCTCATCAGGATCACAACCGGCAATCTGCACGGTACGAATACCGGGCTCATCACTGTGTACCATACGCAGTCGGGATTTGTCGCTGGCCCAGACTTCCGGGTTTGACGACAGCATCTCCGATACGGTCATACCAGCGCCCATTGCGTAGCAAAGCGTCCGGAAAGGCCTGTCGGTAATTCCGGCCATTGGTGCTGCAATCAGGCGATTGCGAAGCTGGTGGTTTCCTATGCGCATGAAAAAAAAGTGACCATAGTGTGTTCGCAAGGCGGCGTATATTACGCATTTTTTTAAGAAGATGAAAGGCCAAACTTTGAACAATTCCCCCTGCAAACCGGCATTGTCGGCCTGCGGAGACGGTGAGGCGGATAAATATCCTTATTTAACAATAGATTGAATTTTAACGATTAAATTATGAACAAATATTTTTCTTTTTTTGTGAGGCAGTTAACACTATAAATTGCGGCGCTTCAGGCACTAAGCGCAACAAGCGCCGCCGTAAGCCTGCAAAAAAAGACGAAACAGCGTACTGCTATTCGACAATTATCCGGCCGTGCAAAGGCTGCAAGGGGCGGTTATTGGCATGTTCAAGCGCGTGCTCAAAAACCGCCAGCTGGGCCGGAGAAAGCGTCACGGGCTGCTTCAGAATTAACCAGCGCACGCCTTCCGTACAGGGCGGAGTAGTCAGCGAACCGCTAAAGCGGTAGTAGTGCTTCTCGACGGGAAAAAGCGTGGCGAGATCCATACTTTGCTTCATGGTGTCGACCTGGTTTTGCTGTGCGGGCAGGGAAGCGAGCAGCGGCTTAAGCGCGCTGTTTTCAGCGCCGGTTTCAAACATAACGGCCAGCACCGCCAGCTCGCCTTGCTGGTTGGCATGAACAAAATGCGCTTCAAGCGGGAAGCTTTTGCCGAAAAGGTGATTTTCGCTGGGCGCGTGAAAATGGAACTGTTTAAGCACGAATGCGTCATTATCAAGCTGAAAATCGTCGCTGTCCTTCACCGTAACCTGGATAGTATGGCCATTGTTAACGATGGTTTTGGTATCGGTATGAAAGTTCATGCCCAGCGGCGGCAGCTTACCGTCAATGACCTGGGTAATATCGACAGGGGACTGATACTGGCCGGTTTTACAGGTTTGAAACGCATCGCCCAGCTCGGCCCAGTGTTCAGGCGAGCCCTGGCCTTCATAAGACCAGTGAATAGCTGGTTTAGCCATGACGGGCAAAGCGGCAAGGCAGGAGAACAGCAGGGCATATCTTCTCATCTTCATTATCCCTTGAAGTGACCGGCACAGGCCGGCGCGATTAAATAACCCTGCTGATAATAAGCCTATGGTAGAGGAAATCTATCTGAATCCGTCCCTGGAAACCGATCTTTTAGCGACGCACGCCGGTAATGCGGCACCACTCTTCTTTTTCCGCCACCGGATCGAGCGCAAACTTATCCGCATAGGCTTCGCACACGCCGTCTGCCTGGCTCGCCAGCACGCCGGAGAGACCAAGATGACCGCCGGAAACCGGCAGCACGCTGATAAGCGGCGCCAGCTCACGCAGCGGGCCGGCAAGGATATTAGCGACCACGACGTCTGCGCTGAGGTTCTCCGGCTGCTCGTGAGGCAGGTAAAGCGACAGACGTTCCGACACGCCGTTGCGCTCGGCATTGTCACGGCTGGCCTGGATCGCCTGCGGATCGATATCGATACCAATAGCCTGTGCCGCACCCAGCTTCAGCGCCGCGATAGCGAGAATGCCGGAGCCGCAGCCAAAATCGATCACGGTTTTACCGGCCAGATCCAGGCCGTCCAGCCAGCTCAGGCACATCGCCGTCGTGGGATGGGTGCCGGTGCCAAACGCCAGGCCGGGATCCAGCATCACGTTGACCGCGTTCGGATCCGGCACGTCGCGCCAGCTTGGGCAAATCCACAGGCGCTGACCAAAACGCATCGGATGGAAGTTTTCCATCCATTCCCGCTCCCAGTCCTTGTCTTCGATCTGCTCGATTTTGTGGTGGAAGCCGGCGCCCAGCAGCGGATGCTGTTCCAGACTGGCAATCACGTCCTGCATGTCGGTTTCGGCATCAAACAGGCCGATCGCATCGGTATCGCCCCACAGGCGCGTTTCGCCAGGCAGCGGTTCAAACACCGGATTGTCGTGCGTATCCTGAAACGTGACCGAGACAGCCCCGTTCTCGATCAGCGCGTCGCCCAGCTCTTCAGCCTGGTCGCCGGTGGTGTTGATTTTCATTTGTATCCAGGGCATTGCGATTCTCTTTAGTCAAACAAATAAAGGCTAAGGCCGGACAGGGCGGCCAAAACGGTTGCCGATTACGAAGGCAATCAGGCTCAGCAGCAGCGAAGGCACAATCGGGTGAAACCCCCACGGCTGCAGTGAAAAGCTGGCCAGCAGGGTATAGCAGCCCGCGCCGCCGATCATGCTGCTGAGTGCGCCGGCAGCATTGGCTTTCTCCCAGTATAACCCCAGCACCAGCGGCCACAGAAATACCGCTTCCAGACCGCCGAAAGCCAGCAGGTTAAGCCAGATCAGCATATCGGGCGGATTCCAGGCCGCCACCAGCAGCAGCAGGCCCAGCACCAGCGTGACCGTCGCGGAGATCTTTCTGAGCAGCGGCTCGTTATCCAACTGCTGCGGGCGCACGCGCAAAAAGAGATCCTTGACGATCGTGGCGGAAGACTGCAACAGCTGCGCGTTGATCGTCGACATAATGGCGGCCATCGGCGCGGCCAGGAAGATCCCGGCGGCCAGCGGTGGCAAAACGTGGATCATCAAGGTCGGGATCACCAGATCCGGCACGGTCAGGCCCGGCATCACGGCGCGACCCAGCGCGCCGGCCAGATGCATGCCGAACATCAGCACGGTCACGACCACGGTGCCCAGCAGGATGCCGCGATGCACGGCCTTGCTGTCTTTATAAGAGATACAGCGTACGGCGGTATGCGGCAGGCCGATCACGCCAAAACAGACCAGCACCGAGAAAGAGGCCAGAAAGGTCGGGCTGAGGATATTATCCACGCCGCCTGGCGAAATCAGCTGCGGATCGATCTGCTGGAGCTTCTGTACCGCGCTGTGCATCCCACCTGCGCTGTGGATCACCGCAAACAGCAGGATAAAGGTGCCAAGCAGCATAACCATACCCTGTAAGGCATCGTTCAGCACGCTGGCGCGGAAGCCGCCGAAAGCGGTATAGAGCGCAATAGCGCCGCCGAAAATCAGCAGGCCGCTGCTGTAAGGAATGCCCGCGGCGGTTTCCAGCAGCCGCGCGCCGCCGATAAACTGCACGGTCATCGCGCCAATAAAGGCTATTAGCAGGCTGAGGCTGGCAAACCAGACCAGCAGCGGGCTGCGATAGCGGGCGTAAAGCATATCGTTAAGCGTCAGCGCGTTATAGCGCCGGGCCAGAATAGCGAACTTCTTGCCTAAAACGCCCAGCGACAGCCAGACGGCGGGTACCTGCACCATCGACAGCAGCACCCAGCCCAGCCCATATTTATAGGCGGCGCCAGGCCCGCCGATAAAGGAACTCGCGCTGATATAGGTGGTGGTCAGCGTCATCGCCAGCACAAACCCGCCCATCGAGCGGCTGCCGAGAAAATATTCGGTAAGAAAGTTGCCTTCGCGCCGTTTACGCATCGCGTAGACGGAAAGCGCCGCCACCAGCAGCAGATAGGCGATAAGGGGCAGAACGATCCCGGCCTTCACGGCGTATCCTCCAGCGAAATATCACGAAAGATCCGTTTGATCATCAGCCAGCAGAAAAAGATAAACAGCAGCGGCACCAGCAGACAGGCCATTTCAAACCAGTGGGGCAGGCCGGTGATGCCCGGCTGATTGCCGCCAAAAGCAGCCGTCAGCGACCACGCGGCCACGTAGGCGACCGCCAGCCAGAACGACCAGCGCGCCTCACGATGGGCCTGCACAAAGCGTTTTTCCATTTTTCCTCCCGTAACAGGCAAAGAAAAAGGCCGGTCAGACCGGCCTTCCTTTATTACCTCTGGCGGATCAGGTTTCCTGAATGCCGAGTTTTTTCTCCAGATAGTGGATGTTGGTGCCACCAATCTGGAAGTTTTCGTCGCTCATGATCTTCATCTGCAGCTCGACGTTAGTCTTGATGCCGTCAATGATCAGTTCCGCCAGTGCGTTTTTCATACGGGCGATAGCCACGTCACGCGTCTCACCATAGGTGATCAGCTTGCCGATCATGGAATCATAGTACGGCGGCACGGTATAGCCCGCGTAGATATGAGACTCCCAGCGCACACCGAAGCCGCCAGGCGCATGGAAGCGCGTGATTTTACCCGGGCTTGGCAGGAAGGTGTTCGGATCTTCCGCGTTGATACGGCACTCGACCGCATGGCCGCGAACCACTACGTCTTCCTGTTTGATCGACAGCGGCTGACCGGCAGCGATGCGCAGCTGCTCTTTGATCAGATCGACGCCGGTGATCATCTCGGTAACCGGATGCTCAACCTGGATACGGGTGTTCATCTCAATGAAGTAGAACTCGCCGTTCTCGAACAGGAACTCAAAGGTGCCCGCGCCGCGGTAGCCGATATCGATACAGGCTTTCGCACAGCGCTCGCCGATAAAGCGACGCTGTTCTTCAGTGATGCCCGGCGCTGGCGCCTCTTCCACCACTTTCTGGTGGCGACGCTGCATGGAGCAGTCGCGCTCGGCCAGATAGATGGCGTGGCCCTGGCCGTCAGCTAAAACCTGAATTTCGATATGGCGCGGGTTCTCGAGGAATTTCTCCATGTAAACCATGTCGTTGTTGAAAGCCGCTTTGGCTTCCGCTTTCGTCATGTTGATGGATTGCTCAAGATCCTTGTCGTGGCGCACAACGCGCATTCCACGACCGCCGCCGCCGCCGGAAGCCTTAACGATAACCGGATAACCGATACGTTGAGCGATGGCGCGGTTTTTTTCCATATCGTCGCCCAGCGAGCCGTCCGAACCTGGTACGGTTGGCACGCCGGTTTTTTTCATCGCGGTGATGGCGGAAACTTTATCGCCCATCAGACGGATGGTATCGGCTTTGGGGCCGATAAAGATAAAGCCGGAGCGCTCCACCTGCTCGGCAAAATCGGCGTTCTCAGAGAGGAAGCCGTAGCCCGGGTGGATAGCCACCGCACCGGTGATCTCTGCGGCAGAGATTAGCGCCGGGATGTTCAGATAGCTTTTAACGGATGGCGCAGGCCCGATACAAACGGTCTCATCGGCCAGCAGCACGTGTTTCAGATCGCGGTCGGCGCTTGAATGCACGGCCACGGTCTTGATACCCAGTTCTTTACAGGCGCGCAGAATACGCAGCGCGATTTCACCACGGTTAGCAATTACAATTTTTTCCAGCATGGTTCGCCTCGTTATTCGATGACTACCAGCGGCTCGTCAAATTCTACTGGCTGACCGCTTTCGACCAGGATCGCTTTTACCACGCCGGACTTATCGGCTTCGATCTGGTTCATCATTTTCATCGCTTCAACGATGCACAGGGTGTCGCCAGCGTTAACTTTCTGGCCGACTTCGACAAAGGCTTTCGCGTCCGGGCTTGGCGTGCGGTAGAAAGTACCGACCATTGGTGAACGTACGATGTGGCCACTGATCTCGGCAGCGGCAGGCGCTTCCATCGCTGGCGTGGTCGCTGGTGCCACGGCAGTTGCCAGCGCTGGCTGCGGCTGCATTGGCGCGGCCCAGGCCTGCTGCATCATTGGGTAGCCTGAATTGGCCGGGGAACGACTGATGCGAACGGACTCTTCACCTTCAGAAATTTCCAGTTCAGCAATGCCTGATTCTTCAACCAGTTCGATCAGTTTTTTAATCTTACGAATATCCATTAGTGTGGTTCCGTACTCTGTTTAATTAGATTGTGACAGGCGTTTAACCGCCGTCTGTAAAGCCCAGGAATAACCGTCGACGCCAAGTCCACAAATTACGCCAGCAGCAATATCAGAAAGATAAGAATGATGGCGGAAAGGCTCGCGGGCATGCACATTGGACAGGTGCACTTCAATAAACGGGATGCTGACTGCAAGCAGGGCATCACGAAGCGCCACGCTGGTATGCGTATAGGCCGCCGGGTTAATGACGATATAATCGACATTGCCTCTCGCCTCATGAATGCGGTCAATTAACGCGTGTTCCGCGTTAGACTGCAGATGACTCAGCTTCACATTGAGCGCGTCAGCCTGCGCAGTTAGCCCGCTGACGAGATCGGGAAGGGTCGTGCTGCCATACTTCTCCGGCTCGCGAGTGCCAAGGAGGTTCAGGTTGGGACCATTCAAAAGCAGTATGTGAAACTTCTCAGCCATCTTGCTGCTATCTCCTGCGATAATTGAGGCATCGCACAAAATACAATGCGAAAAGCCATTTGTCACCTTTCACGGTGAAATTTGGCCCCTGCACGGGTTTAAAACCGGGCATTATAACGATTTCAACGCAATTAGCAGCTAAATACTGGTCGTATCAGCGAAGATAATCCACCGGACGCGTAGGAAAGCATCCGGTTATGCGCGGCGGCGCACGTTTTATCGCAGCCACAGGCGGAATTTCTTATAGCGCCACAGCAGCAGGATCAAAGCCAGAGAAGCGTAGATCCAGGGCTGGGGCGAGAACGTTTTAACCGACCACAGATAGTGGATGGGGGCGAGGATCAGGACAAGATAGATGGCGTTGTGCAGCTTTTGCCAGTTTTTGCCTAATTTTCGCTGCGCCTTCTGAAAAGAGGTCAGCGACAGCAGCAGCAGGATAAACCAGCTGATGATCCCCAGCGTCAGATAAGGACGCGAGATCAGCTCCGAACCCAGCAGGCTGAGGTTAGCGATACCCAGCTCCAGCAGCGAATAGCTGACCAGATGCAGCGTGGCCCAGGCGAAACACCACAGTCCCAGCAGGCGACGGACGCGGATAAGCAGCGGCTGCCTGCCGTAGCGCGCCAGCGGCGTGACCAGCAGCGTGCCGAGCAGGAACTTCAGAGCCATCCGGCCGGTAAAATGCTGGATATCCTTTGCCGGATCGGCGCTCAGCCAGCCCTGGTTAATGGACAGGATCAGCCAGAGAAAAGGTAAAAAACCGGCCAGATGCAGCAGTAATTTCAGGCCGGTAATCTGCTTGCCCGTCAGACGCACTAGAAGTTCTCCCGCAGATCTAATCCCTTATAGAGGGAAGCCACCCGATCGGCATAGCCGTTAAACAGCAGCGTGGGCTGACGCTTGACGTCCAGAATGCCGCCGGAACCGATAAAACGTTCCGTAGCCTGCGACCAGCGCGGATGATCGACATGCGGATTCACATTGCCGTAGAAGCCATACTCGTTCGAGGCCAGCAGGTTCCAGGTAGTCGGCGGCTGCTCCTTGACCAGGGTAATTTTCACGATGGACTTGATGCCCTTAAACCCGTATTTCCACGGCACGGTCAGGCGGATCGGCGCGCCGTTTTGCGGCGGCAGCGCTTTGCCGTAAACGCCGGTGGTCAACATGGTCAGCGGATGCATGGCTTCATCCAGCCGCAGCCCTTCCACATAGGGATAATCGATGCCGCCGCCGACAAAGCGATCGCGCTGGCCCGGCATCTCTTCCGGCGCGTAAATCGTTTGAAAGGCGACATAGCGCGCGTTGCTGGTTGGCTCTGCGGCTTTTAACAGCTTGCCCAGCTCGAACCCAATCCAGGGCACCACCATCGACCAGGCCTCCACGCAGCGCATCCGATAAATACGCTGCTCTAACGGAAATCGCTTAAAGATATCGTCCATATCCAGCGTCATCGGCTTCATTACTTCGCCGCCGATTTCTATTTTCCAGTCGGCGGTTTTCAATGAGCCGGCGTTGGCCGCCGGATCCGCTTTATCCAGGCCGAACTCATAAAAGTTGTTGTAGCCCGTTACCTTATCTTCCGGCGTCAGCGCTAAGTCAGCCTGATACTGCGCGGGCTTGCTGAAGTCGAGCGGTTTACCGGCCGGCGCTTTCTGGCTCTCTTTGCCTTTTCCCTGTAGCCAGGAAAGTACGTCGGCGCGGGCCGTCGGCACCGACAGCGCGGCGGCACTAATCCCCAGCGCTTTCATTACCTGGCGACGCCGGGCGTTGAAAATGCTTTCCGGGGTCACATCTTTTTCAGTGAGTTTATCAACGGGCTTCATGGCTGTATCTCCAGAGACGGTCACTTTTTAGCATGACCAAAAAAAGCGAATTCAGCGAATAAAAAAGCGGCTGGCGCGCAGAATATCAGCTCCGTAAAACCGTTGAGAGAGCAGGAAGTGTAATCAGTTATGTGAATGTTGAAGAAAGGTAAATATAAGGCGGGTTCGCTACGCCGGGCGGCAAGCGGCGCGCGATAAAAGCCACCTGGCGGGATCGGCGCGCCAGGTGATATAACGCGCTAGCGAATTTTTACCAGCGTCCGGCCGGTAATCTCGTTATTAAGCAGTTTGGCCGCGCTGGCAGCAGCGTCGGCCAGCGCAATTTCCGTTGTCGCCTGTTGATAAAACGCATCGGGCAGCGTTTTAACCAGTCTTTTCCAGGCCACAAGGCGACGCTCTGCGGGTGCCGTAACGGAATCGACCCCCTGAAGGCGCACGTTGCGCAGAATAAAAGGCATCACGGTGGTCGGAAGCGTGAAACCGGCCGCCAGGCCGCAGGCCGCCACTACGCTACCGTAGTTCATCTGCGCCAGCACGCTTGCCAGCACCTTATCACCAGCGGTATCTACCGCACCGGCCCAGCGCTGTTTTTCCAGCGGTCGGCTGTCGGCGCTGAAAGCCTCGCGCGGCAGGATTTCGCTGGCGCCCAGCTGGTGAAGATAGTCATGGGTGGATGGCCTGCCGCTTACGGCTGTCACCCGATAGCCAAGCGAGCTGAGCAGGGAAACCGCCGTGCTGCCCACGCCGCCGCTGGCACCGGTCACTATCACCTCGCCGCTGTCAGGCCGCACGCCGCCTTCCTCCAGCGCCATGACGCAAAGCATAGCGGTCAGGCCGGCCGTGCCGATAATCATCGCCCGACGGCCATCAAGACCTTCCGGCATCGGCGTCAGCCAGTCGCCTTTTACCCTGGCCTGTTCCGCCAGGCCGCCCCAGTGATTTTCCCCCACGCCCCAGCCGGTCAGCAGCACCTGTTGTCCGGCATGAAAGCGCGGATCTTCGCTGTGGCGAACCTGGCCTGCAAAATCGATGCCGGGCACCATCGGAAACTGCCGGACAATTTTCCCTTTGCCGGTAATCGCCAGCGCATCTTTGTAGTTCAGGCCTGACCAGCTGACATCCACCGTCACCTCGCCCGGCGGCAGGGCGTCCGGGCTAAGCTGTTTCACTGCGGCCAGGGTTTTGCCTTCGGACTGTTCGAGAAGCAGTGCGTGCATGAGAATCTCCTGAAAATGGAACGGAAGGGTATAATAAAAGTCTGACCTCACTATACTCCCGGCAATCAGTAAAATTTTGTTTAAGATGCATAAAAGCATGAGGAAGGTCTCTGCAAAGCCATTCGCCGTCACTGCTTTTTGCTACGGCGTCTCTTCCACGGTAGCCAAAGAGCACAAGGATGCGATTAACCACCAAACTCTCCGCAATGATTACCTTTGTCAGCGCGCTGGTCATGCTTGTCATGCTGGTGGGCGGCGTAATGAGCTTTTATTACCTTAGCGATTTGCGCGCTGAGCATCGTCTGCAGGCGATGGCGGACGACATCGATCGGGCGCTCGACCATCAATCCCCTGACCAGATAGCCCCGGGGCTGGTGCAGGTGATGGGGCCGTTACAGGTTGTTCGCGTCACTTTTATGGTAAATAATCAGCCTGTTAAAACCCTTTCCCGCCATCAGGATGCGCTGATGGAAGATGAGCCTAACCGCTATCGCGACAGCGTTATTCCTCTGAGCAAACATTCCCGGTACGTGCTGCATATCGTCTGGATAGACAGTGCCAAAACCTGGCTGACGTCCTTTATTGGCGCGTCTATCTTAAGCCTGCTGGTGCTGGCGACAGGCATCCTGCTGCTAATCCTGTTTTTCTCTCATCGCTGGCTGTACCGACAGCTTGAAGGCATGGAGCGGCTGGAAAGTCGCGCGGCAAAAGTGCTGAGGGGGGAAAGAGAAACCGTGCGTCAGGGATCCGTGCTGGAGTGGCCGCCCAAGGCCAGCAGCGCGCTGGATCTGCTGCTCGGGGATTTGCAGGAAGCCTCCGAACGCCGCAATCGCGTGGATACGCTAATTCGGGCTTTCGCCGCGCAGGATCGCATGACCGGCCTGCATAACCGCCTTTTCTTCGACAATCAGCTTGCCACGCTGCTGGAAGATAGCGAAACCGCGGGCGCACACGGCATGGTAATGATGATCCGCCTGCCGGACCTCGACACGCTGCGTGATAACTGGGGTCATGCGCCGGTACAGGATTACCTTTTTGGCCTGGTGAACCTGCTGTCTACCTTCGTGATGCGCTATGCCGGCGCGCTGCTGGCACGCTATTTCCGCAGTGATTTCGCCGTTCTGCTGCCGCACCGCAGCCTGAAGGATGCCGACAGCATCGCCTCCCAGCTGATCAAAGCCGTGGACGCGCTACCGCCCACGCGCATGTTGGATCGGGAAGATATGATCCATATCGGCATCAGCGCCTGGCAAAGCGGGCAAACCACGCAGCAGGTCATGGAAAACGTCGAGCTGGCCACGCGGCACGCGGCGCTGCTGGGCGGCAATAACTGGTCGGTCAGTGAAAAACCGGCGCCGGAGCTGAGCCGGGGCAGCGTCAAGTGGCGCACGCTGCTGGAGAATACCCTTAGTCGCGGCGGGCCGCGCTTGTATCAGAAACCGGCGGTAACGCGGGAAGGGCGGTTACACCATCGCGAAATCATGCCGAGGATCTTTGACGGCAAAACCGAGCTGGCGGCGGCTGAATATCTGCCGCTGGTGCAGCAGCTGGGCATGGCCGAAGGTTATGACCGGGTTTTAATAAGCCGCATCCTGAGCTTTATCCATGCCTGGCCGGAGGAAACGCTGGCGATACCGCTGACGATCGATGCGCTCCTGCAGCGTCCTTTCCAGATTTGGCTGCGCGACATGCTGCTGCAATACACTAAATCACAAAGAAACCGTATTTTATTTGAACTTGCGGAAGCGGATGTAGGTCAACATCTCTGCCGCTTGCAAGGCGCCTTTCATTTACTGAAAGGTTTTGGCTGCCGTATTGCCATTATTCAGGCTGGGTTAACGCTGGTCAGCACGGCCTACATCAAGGTGGTGTCGCCGGAACTGATCAAACTGCATCCCGGTCTGGTGCGCAATATCGACCGCCGCAAGGAGAATCAGCTGTTTGTGCAGAGTTTGCTCGAAAGCTGCAAGGGAACGTCAACGCAGATTTTCGCCGCAGGCGTAAAAACCCGAAGTGAATGGCAAACCTTAACGGAGTCAGGGATAAACGGCGGCCAGGGCGATTTTTTTGCCCCTTCGCAGCTGCTGACAGGCGATATGAAAAAATATTCGCAAAGATATCGAGTTTAGTCTGCCGTTAAGCCGGATTTCACGTAGAATAGCCGCGCAGCTGTGGTGCCGGCTACGTTTGACGGGCGGTAAAACAGTGCCTAAATATGTAAAAATTCATGTACGTTATGTCCGTAAAACGGCCTTAAAACAGGGGCGATGCGCCTGAACTCAGGCATTCTGCTCGCTTAGTTTTTTGGGTTGTGACTCAGGCGAGAGATAGCGTGATTTTTCACCGAAGTAGAGCGTTTTTGCGCCTTGTCGCTGCTTCGTGTGGTTGGTAAAGTAAGCGGATTTTATTATCCGCCCCCAGCTAGCAGGATTATCCTTCAGTATGTTTAAAAAATTCCGTGGCATGTTTTCCAACGACTTGTCCATCGACCTGGGTACCGCCAATACCCTGATTTATGTGAAAGGACAGGGCATCGTTCTGAATGAGCCTTCCGTCGTTGCTATTCGTCAGGATCGTGCCGGTTCCCCAAAGAGCGTCGCGGCAGTAGGTCATGACGCCAAGCAGATGCTGGGTCGTACCCCCGGCAATATCGCTGCTATCCGTCCAATGAAAGACGGCGTGATTGCCGATTTCTTTGTGACCGAAAAGATGCTGCAACACTTTATCAAACAGGTTCACAGCAACAGCTTTATGCGCCCAAGCCCGCGCGTGCTGGTGTGTGTGCCTGTCGGCGCGACCCAGGTTGAACGCCGTGCGATCCGTGAATCCGCACAGGGCGCAGGCGCGCGTGAAGTTTTCCTGATTGAAGAACCAATGGCCGCCGCTATCGGTGCTGGCCTGCCGGTTTCGGAAGCGACCGGTTCGATGGTGGTCGATATCGGCGGCGGCACCACGGAAGTCGCGGTGATCTCCCTGAACGGCGTGGTTTACTCCTCTTCCGTGCGCATCGGCGGCGATCGCTTTGACGAAGCCATCATTAATTACGTGCGCCGTAACTACGGCTCGCTGATTGGCGAAGCCACGGCCGAACGTATCAAACATGAGATCGGCTCCGCTTATCCGGGCGACGAAGTGCGTGAGATCGAAGTGCGCGGTCGTAACCTGGCGGAAGGCGTGCCTCGCGGCTTTACGCTGAACTCCAACGAAATTCTGGAGGCACTCCAGGAGCCGCTGACCGGCATCGTTAGCGCGGTGATGGTTGCGCTGGAACAGTGTCCGCCAGAGCTGGCCTCTGACATCTCCGAGCGCGGCATGGTGCTGACCGGCGGCGGCGCGCTTCTGCGCAACCTCGATCGTCTGCTGATGGAAGAAACCGGTATTCCGGTGGTAGTGGCTGAAGATCCGCTGACCTGCGTCGCACGCGGCGGCGGTAAGGCGTTGGAAATGATCGACATGCACGGCGGCGATTTGTTCAGCGAAGAATAATTTGCCATGAAGGCGCGCGGGCCCCGCGCGTCTTGTTAATGATGTCGAGGAATACGCCGAGTTTATGAAGCCGATCTTCAGCAGGGGTCCATCCCTGCAGTTACGCTTGTTTCTGGCAGTTGTGGTAGCGATAGGCGTGATTATCGCCGACAGCCGTATGGGCGCTTTCAGCCAGATACGCACCTACATGGATACGGCGGTCAGCCCATTCTATTTTCTGGCCAACGGGCCACGTCAGATTCTGGACAGCGTTTCCGACACGCTGGCCTCTCGCCAGCAGCTTGAGCTGGAAAACAAAGCCCTGCACCGTGAGCTGATGCTGAAAAACAGCGAGCTGCTGATGCTGGGGCAATTTAAGCAGGAAAACGCGCGTCTGCGCGAGCTGCTTGGTTCGCCGCTGCGTCAGGACGAGCACAAGATGGTCACCCAGGTCATCTCTACCGGCACGGATCCCTATACCGATCAGGTGGTAATCGATAAAGGCAGCGTAAACGGCGTTTACGAAGGCCAGCCGATTATCAGCGATAAAGGCGTGGTCGGCCAGGTCGTCGCCGTCGGCAAAATCACCAGCCGCGTGATGCTGATTTGCGATTCCTCTCACGCGCTGCCGATTCAGGTATTGCGCAACGATATTCGCGTGATTGCGGCGGGCAACGGCTGTACGGAGGATCTTCAGCTTGAGCACCTGCCGGGCAACACCGATATCCGCGTGGGTGACGTGCTGGTCACTTCCGGCCTCGGCGGTCGTTTCCCGGAAGGCTATCCGGTAGGCGTGGTTTCCTCCGTGAAACTGGATACGCAGCGCGCCTATACCGTGATCCAGGCGCGTCCGACGGCGGGCCTGCAACGTTTACGCTATCTGCTGCTGCTGTGGGGCGCGGATCGCAACGGCACGATGCCGATGGCGCCGGATGAAGTGCATCGCGTCGCCAACGAGCGCCTGATGCAGATGATGCCGCAGGTGCTGCCGGCCGCCAGCGAAATGATGGGGCCGCCTGCGCCGGAAAACGCCTCGACCACCGGGCAGACGACGCCTGCGGCTCAGACCACCCCCGCCTCGCGCAGAGGCCAGCCTTGAGCAACTATCGCAGCCATGGTCGCTGGGTCATCTGGTGCTCGTTTCTGGTGGCGCTGGTGCTGCAAATTATGCCGTGGCCCGATCAGCTCTATATGTTCCGGCCTTCCTGGCTGCTGCTAATTCTGATCTACTGGGTGCTGGCGCTGCCGCATCGCGTGAATGTCGGCACGGGTTTTGTGATGGGATCTATAATGGATCTGATTTCAGGCTCGACGCTGGGCGTGCGTGCGCTGGCCTTCAGCATCCTTGCTTACCTGGTGGCGTTTAAATTCCAGCTATTCCGCAATCTGGCGCTCTGGCAACAGGCGCTGATGGTGATGGTGCTGTCGCTGGCGATGGATGTCATTGTCTTCTGGGCGGAATTTTTAGTTATTAACGTCTCGTTTCGTCCGGAAATCTTCTGGAGCAGCGTAATAGACGGTATTCTTTGGCCCTGGCTGTTCTTGCTGATGAGAAAAATACGTCGCCAGTTTGCCGTACAATAAGGAAGAGTATGATATCCCTTTACCTGGCCTCCGGTTCTCCCCGTCGTCGTGAATTACTTACGCAGCTTGGTCTGCGTTTTGCGCGTTTAAGCACGCAGGTCGAAGAGCGGCAGCAGCCCGGCGAAATGGCGGAAGCCTACGTCCGGCGTCTGGCGCTGGAAAAAGCGCAGGCTGGCGTGGCGGTAGCGGAGCAGGATCTGCCGGTGCTGGGTGCCGATACCATCGTGGTGCTGAACAACGAAGTGCTGGAGAAACCGGCAGACGAGGCCGCCGCGGCCGCGATGCTGGCTAAACTTTCCGGCCAGACGCATCAGGTGATGACCGCCGTCGCGCTGGCCGATCGGCAACGGCAGCTGGCGTGCATGGTGGTAACAGAAGTCACTTTCCGCCTGCTGAGCGAGGAAGACATTACGGCCTATATCGCCAGCGGCGAGCCGATGGATAAAGCCGGCGCCTATGGCATTCAGGGACTGGGCGGGAATTTTGTCAGAAAAATCAATGGAAGCTATCACGCAGTAGTGGGGCTGCCCCTGGTGGAAACGGCTGAGCTGCTGAGCCAGTTTCACGCGTTGCGTGAGGTAAGGGAACAAGATGACGGCTGAACTTCTGGTAAATATTACCCCTTCAGAAACGCGAGTCGCCTATATTGACGGCGGCATTCTGCAGGAAATTCATATTGAACGCGAAGCGCGCCGGGGCATTGTCGGCAATATCTATAAAGGCCGCGTCAGCCGGGTTCTGCCGGGCATGCAGGCTGCCTTTGTTGATATCGGTCTGGAAAAAGCTGCCTTTCTGCACGCTTCCGACATCATGCCGCATACCGAGTGCGTAGCGGGCGACGAGCGTAAAAACTTTTCCGTACGCGACATTTCCGAACTGGTTCGTCAGGGACAGGATCTGATGGTGCAGGTGGTGAAAGATCCGCTGGGCACCAAAGGCGCGCGTCTCACCACCGATATCACGCTGCCTTCACGCTATCTGGTCTTTATGCCGGGCGCGTCGCACGTTGGCGTTTCGCAACGCATAGAAAGCGAAGCGGAGCGCGAGCGTCTTAAGTCCGTTGTGGCAGCCTACTGCGATGAGCTGGGCGGCTATATTATCCGCACCGCCGCCGAAGGCGTGGGCGAACAGGAGCTGGCTTCCGACGCCGCGTTTCTCAAACGCCTGTGGACTAAAGTCATCGAGCGCAAAAAGCGCAATAAAACCCGCTGTCGTCTTTATGGTGAAGTCGCGCTCTCACAGCGCATCCTGCGCGATTTCGCCGGGGCCGCCCTGGATCGTATCCGCATCGATTCGCGTCAGACCTGGGAACATCTGGTGGAGTTCACCAGCGAATACATTCCTGAAATGACGGCAAAGCTGGAGCTGTACACCGGCAAGCAGCCAATTTTCGATCTGTTCGATGTGGAAAACGAAATCCAGCGCTCGCTGGATCGCAAGGTGGAGCTGAAATCCGGCGGCTATTTGATTATCGATCAAACCGAGGCGATGACCACCATCGATATCAATACCGGCGCCTTTGTCGGCCATCGCAATCTGGATGAAACCATCTTTAACACCAACGTCGAGGCAACTCAGGCGATCGCCCGCCAGCTGCGTCTGCGCAACCTCGGCGGCATTATCATCATCGACTTTATCGATATGAATAACGAAGATCACCGCCGTCGCGTGCTGCACTCGCTGGAGCAGGCGCTGAGTAAGGATCGGGTTAAAACCGGCATCAATGGTTTCTCGCAGCTTGGGCTGGTAGAGATGACCCGTAAACGCACGCGGGAAAGCATTGAGCACGTGCTGTGTCATGACTGCCCGGTCTGCAAAGGGCGCGGCACGCTGAAAACCGTGGAAACCGTCTGCTATGAGATCATGCGCGAAATAGTCCGCGTTCATCACGCCTACGACTCAGACCGTTTTTTAGTTTACGTTTCGCCTGCGGTTGGCGAGGCGCTAAAAACCGACGAGTCCCATGCGCTGGCGGAAGTGGAGATATTCGTTGGCAAGCAGGTGAAAGTACAGATTGAACCGCTCTATACTCAGGAGCAGTTTGACGTGGTGATGATGTAAGCCATCGGCTATCCCGCTCAAAACAAAGCCAGCGCGCCCTACCGGGGTTAAATACAGTTATTGCCCGCAGTGACGGGCATCAAGGAGAGGTGTGTGAGGCAATTGCCGAGGATCTTGCTACTGACCGGCGCAATAATCGTCGTTATTATTGCGCTGATAGTCAGCGGCCTGCGTCTGGTGATGCCGCATATCAACAGCTGGCGCGCGCCGCTGCTGCAGCGCCTTTCCAGCGCTATCGACATGCCGGTAGAAGCCGCTTCCCTTAACGGCCGCTGGGAAAACTTCGGCCCCGTGCTGGAAATCAAAGCCCTGAATATCGGCCTGAAGGACGGCGGCTCGCTGAAGGTCGATCGCGTTTCGCTGGCCTTTGACGTCTGGCAATCTCTGCTGCATCTGCGCCCGCAGTTTCGCAATCTCGTCTTCTGGCGGCTGGATCTCGTCACCAATACGCCGCTCACCGCCGGCGACAGCGGCAAAGTAGAGCTCAAGCCAGGCCAGTTCAGCGATCTCTTCCTGCGTCAGTTTGACCACTTCGATTTGCAACAAAGCCAGATCAGCTTTCTGACGCTTTCCGGACAGCGTGCCAGGCTGGATATGCCGCAGCTTACCTGGCTGAACGAAAAAAACCGTCATCGTGCGGAAGGGCTGGTCAGCCTGTCCAGCTTCACCGGCCAGCATGGCGTGGTGCAGGTGCGTCTCGATCTAAGGGACACCAATGGCTATCTTGATACCGGGCGTGCCTGGATGCAGGCGGACGATGTGGATGTCAAACCCTGGCTGGGCCAGTGGATGCAGGATAATACCACGCTGAAAAGCGCGCGCTTCTCGCTGGCTGGCTGGATGAGCCTTGAAAACGGCGAAATCCACAGCGGCGATGTCGTGTTAAAGAAAGGCGGCGCGGAATGGCAGGGCGAAAGCGAGGCGCACCATTTCACCGTGGATAACCTCGCCGCCCATATCAGCCGCGTGGAGCAGGGCTGGCGTGTCGAAATGCCGCAAACCAGCCTGCATACCGACGGCATAGCCTGGCCAAAAGGGCGGGTATCGCTGCTCTGGCTACCGCAACGCTCGTCCAGCCCGGAGGAGCTGCGCCTACGCGCCACCCATCTGGCGCTTGAGCGTATTGATGCGCTGCTGCCGCTGTTTTCCAAAGTGACGCCGACGCTGCTGACCAACTGGCGCACGCTGCAGCCGCACGGCGAAGTTCAGGCGCTGGCCGCCGATATTCCGTTACGGCAGCCGGAAAAAACCCGTTTCCAGGCCCGCTGGCAAAATCTGAGCTGGCAGCACTGGGAGCTGCTGCCGGGAATGCAGCACTTCAGCGGCTCGCTTACCGGCAGCGTCACGGACGGCAGGCTGGATTTCAGGCTGAAAAATGCCCTGCTGCCCGACGGCACCATGTTCCGCGCGCCGCTGCAAATCGCGCAGGCCAGCGGCGCCTTCAGCTGGCGAAGCGACGAGCAGGGCGTCACGCTGGCCGGACGGGATCTGGATGTGCAGGCGCGCTCGCTGTGGGCGAAGGGCGACTTCACCTGGGCACAGGCCAAAGAGCAGGCGCCGCGGCTGGATATTCTGGCCGGCATTAACCTGACCGATGCGGCAGATGCCTGGCGCTATTTCCCGGAACCGCTGATGGGCACCAAACTGGTCGACTATCTCAGCGGCGCCATCAAAGGCGGACAGGTGCATAACGCCACGCTGCTGTTTGCAGGCAATCCCCAGCTTTTTCCCTTCAAACACAACGACGGCATGTTCCAGGTTTGGGTGCCGCTGCGCCAGGCAACCTATCGCTTCCAGCCCGGCTGGCCGGATCTGGAAAAGCTGGATATCAACCTGAACTTTATCAACGACGGTCTGTTTATGAAGGCGGATCGGGCCATGCTGGGCAACGTACAGGGCAAAAACGTCGCCGCCGTTATTCCTGACTATATGAAAGAAAAGCTGATTATCGACAGCGATATCAGCGGGGCGGGCACGGAAATCGGCCGCTACTTTAACCAGACGCCGCTGAAGCCAACGCTGGGCGCGGCGCTGGATGAGCTACAAATCGGCGGCGATGTAAGCGGTCGCTTACATTTAAATATCCCGCTGGACGGGCAGGAAGTTAAAGCCAGCGGCGATGTGGCTCTGCGTAATAATTCGCTGTTTATTAAACCGCTGGGCAGCACCATCAAACGGCTTAGCGGCCGCTTCACTTACGACAACGGCAATCTGCAAAGCGAGCCGCTGACCGCCAGCTGGTTCGGACAGCCGATGAGCGTGACTTTCAATACGCAGGAAGGCGAAAAGCATTACGCTATCGGCGTCGATCTTAAAGGCGACTGGCAGCCGGGCAAAATCGACGCGGTGCCGAAGGCGCTGCGCGAAAAACTGAACGGCAACGCCAGCTGGCAAAGCGTGGTCGCCATTACGCTGCCGCACGGCGGAGGCGCAAACTATAAGGTTTCGCTGACCGGCGATTTGAAAAATGTAAGCAGTAACTTACCTTCGCCGCTGGATAAAGAGCGGAATGTGGCGATGCCGATCCGCGTCCAGGCGCAGGGCGATCTGTCGGCGTTTACGCTGCATGGCGCGGTAGGTGAAAAGCACCGTTTCAACAGCCGCTGGCTATTGGGGAAACAGCTACGCGTCGATCGCGGCATCTGGGAAAACGACGCCACGCAAACGCCGCCGCTGCCGGAAACGTCAGGCATGACGCTGAATCTGCCGCCGCTGGATGGTGAAGCCTGGCTGGGTTTGCTGGCGGGCGGCGCAGGCGCAGGCGGCGGACAGGCCAGGCTGCCGGGCGATATCACGCTGCGCACGCCGGCGCTGACGCTGGGCGGGCAGCGCTGGCACGATCTGGAGGCAACGCTGAGCCAGACGGTAGCGGGTGAAAATGTAGTGCAGGCTAAAGGTCGCGAGATTGACGGCAAGCTGGTAATGAGACAGCACGCGCCGTGGCTGGGCCAGCTCAGCTACCTCTATTACAATCCGCAGTGGGCTGCCGCCAGCGGCTCCACGCCGTTTTCCGGCGAGCAGGCCAGCGGAATTGATTTCAGCAGCTGGCCCGCCGTAAACCTGAGCTGCAACGAATGCTGGCTGCGCGGCCAGCGCTTCGGCCGGATGGCGGCGGATCTCAGCCATACCCGCGATACCTTAAAGCTGCAAAACGGCCTGATCGATATCGGCGGCGCGAAACTGAAGGTGGCGGGCGAATGGGTCAACCAGCCGGGCGCGCAGCGCACGGCGCTGAAAGGCACACTCAGCGGTAAAAAAGTTGACGATGCCACCAGCTGGTTCGGCATGAATTCGCCGCTGCGGGACGCGCCGTTTAACATTGATTACGATCTTCACTGGCAGGCCGCGCCGTGGCAGCCGTCGGTGGCAACGCTGAGCGGCGTGCTGAAATCGCACATGGGCGCCGGACAGATTGCCGACGTGAATACCGGCCGCGCCGGTCAGCTGCTGCGGCTGGTCAGTTTTGATGCGCTGCTGCGCAAGCTGCGCCTCGACTTCACCGATACTTTCAGTCAGGGCTTCTATTTTGATTCCATTAACGGCACCGCCTGGATTGAAAAGGGCGTGCTGCGTACCGATAACCTGCTGGTGGATGGCCTGGAAGCCGATATCGCCATGCAGGGCAAAATCGACCTGGTGAAACGGCAAATCGATATGGAAGCGGTAGTCGCGCCGGAAATTTCCGCGACCGTCGGCGTCGCCGCCGCGTTCGCCGTTAATCCGGTGGTCGGCGCAGCGGTCTTTGCCGCCAGCAAGGCGCTGGCGCCGCTATGGAATAAAATCTCGGTGCTGCGCTACCATCTTTCCGGGCCGCTCGATAAGCCGCAAATTGACGAAGTGCTGCGCAAGCCGCGAGAAAAGAGCGCGAAGTGAATTTGACGTGACCGGGGAATTGCCTCAGGCTATAGAGATTACGACGCCAGCGGCGACTGGCTCCCAAACAGAGCGAGAATACATGAGTCTGAATCTGGTAAGTGAACAGTTACTAACTGCTAATAATATTAACCAACAGGATCTCTTTTCCCTTCTCGGTCAGCTCTCGGAACGCAAGCTGGACTACGCCGATCTCTATTTTCAGTCCGGCTACCACGAATCCTGGGTGCTGGAAGACAGGATTATCAAAGACGGCTCCTGGAACATCGATCAGGGCGTCGGCGTGCGCGCCATCAGCGGTGAAAAAACGGGCTTCGCCTATGCCGATCAGATCACGCTGAATGCGCTGACGCAAAGCGCCACGGCCGCACGCAGTATCGTGCGCGAACAGGGCAACGGCAAATCGCATACGCTGGGCGCGGTAATGAACCGCCCGCTTTACCCAACGGCCGATCCGCTGCAAAGCCTGACCCGTGAAGAAAAAATCGCGCTGCTGCATCGTGTGGATTCTGCGGCGCGTGCGGCGGACAAGCGCGTACAGGAAGTCAGCGCCAGCCTGAGCGGCGTTTACGAAATGGTGCTGGTTGCGGCTACCGACGGCACGCTGGCGGCCGACGTGCGCCCGCTGGTTCGCCTGTCGATAAGCGTGCAGGTTGAGGACAATGGCAAGCGCGAGCGTGGCTCCAGCGGCGGCGGCGGCCGTTTCGGCTATGAATTTTTCCTGGCCGACGAGTCCGGCGAAACCCGGGCGGAAGCCTGGGCGCGGGAAGCGGTGCGGATGGCGCTGGTCAACCTGAGCGCCGTCGCGGCGCCGGCGGGCAGTATTCCGGTGGTGCTGGGCGCAGGCTGGCCTGGCGTGCTGCTGCACGAGGCGGTTGGCCACGGTCTGGAAGGCGACTTTAACCGCCGCGGCACCTCGGTGTTCAGCGGTCAGATCGGCCAGAAAGTAGCGTCGGATCTCTGTACGGTGGTCGATGACGGCACTATCGAAGGCCTGCGCGGTTCGCTGGCAGTGGATGACGAAGGCGTACCGGGCCAGTATAACGTACTGATCGAAAACGGCGTGCTGAAAGGCTATATGCAGGACAAGCTGAACGCCCGCCTGATGGGCGTGAAGCCTACCGGCAACGGCCGCCGCGAATCCTATGCGCATCTGCCGATGCCACGCATGACCAACACCTATATGCTGGCGGGTAAGTCGACCCCGGAAGATATCATCGCCAGCGTGGAGTATGGTCTCTATGCGCCAAACTTCGGCGGCGGCCAGGTGGATATCACCTCCGGGAAATTTGTTTTCTCCACCTCGGAAGCCTATCTGATTGAGAACGGCAAAGTGACTAAGCCGGTGAAAGGCGCCACGCTGATCGGTTCCGGTATTGAGGCGATGCAGCAAATCTCGATGGTAGGCAACGATCTTGCGCTGGATAAGGGCGTGGGCGTCTGCGGCAAAGAGGGGCAAAGCCTGCCGGTCGGCGTCGGACAGCCGACCCTGAAGCTGGATAAGCTGACCGTGGGCGGCACCGCCTGACGGATAGCGACCACGAAAAGGCGAGCCATAGCGGCTCGCCTTTTTTATTTCTGGCGGTACTCCTGATACACGTCCGCCACCTTATGAAAGTAATCCGTCAGGTAGTTGATACACACCTGTACCTTCAGCGGTAGCTTATCCTTCTGCGTATAAACCGCATAAACCGGCCGGGGATCGGACTGATAATGCGCAAACAGAATTTCGATTTTACCGGCGTTGATCTCATCGATGATCCACATTAACGGCACGTAGGCGATGCCCGTTCCGGCCACCAGCCAGCGGATCAGCGTTTGCGAATCGTTGGTGGCGAAGCGCCCCTGCGGCGAAAGGCGAATGGCCAGACCTTCCGGCGACGTCAGCTCAAAATCGTTGTCGGGCCGCACGCTGTACTCCAGCCAGGAAAAGTTGCCGATATCCGAAGGCTTTTCCGGCGTGCCGTGCTGCGCCAGATAGCTTTTGGCGGCGCAGACCACCATCGGCATAGAGCCGAGGCGGCGAGAGAACAGGCTGGAATCGCGCAGCGCGCCAACGCGGATCACCAGATCCAGCCCGTCGGCGATCAGGTCAGGCGCGGGAATGCCGGTCACCAGATTCACCGTCAGGCCCGGGTATTCTTTCAGCATCTCGGCGGTCATATTCGCCAGCACGTTCTGCGCCATGGTCGAAGAGCTGCCGATGCGCAGCGTGCCGATGGGCGTATTGTTGAAGGCATATAGCTGCTCGTGCACCTGCTGCGCTTCCGACATCATCCTGCGGCAGCCCTGAAAATAGATTTTTCCGGCTTCGGTCAGGCCCAGGCTACGGGTGCTGCGGTTCAGCAGCTTGACCTGTAGCTCATCCTCCAGCTTTGCCACGATCTGGCTGACGGCGGAAACGCTCATTTGCAGATGGTTGGCGGCAGCGGTAAAAGAGCCCAGCTCCACCACTCGCGCAAACACGGACATGCCCTTCATTCTTTCCATTATTAACTCTGGCTTAAAAGTGATTTAGATCACATTTGGTAGAAAACAGATAGTCAGCCGCGTTACTATAGCATCGCCGGGTTACCATTCCGTAACTCAACTCGCCGAAATGCTGACGCCTGAATACGCTATTATTCATACAGCGCCGGTTTTTGATAAGACCGTCTGCGGTTAATCTGACATCATCATCCGTAGAGCAGCAGCCACCCTGTCCAGGGCGGCCGTTTTTTTGTGGCGGAGCGCCCGGTAAACCCGACAAGGATAAGAGATGAGCGTGCTTCCGGTTATTGTGATATTTGGGCTCTCTTTCCCGCCCATATTTTTTGAGATTATCGTGTCATTGATGCTGTTCTGGCTGGTGCGTCGTTTGCTTACGCCCACCGGGATCTATGACCTGGTCTGGCATCCTGCGTTATTTAATACAGCACTCTACTGCTGCCTGTTCTACCTGGTTTCCCGATTGTTTGTCTGAGGTCACAGTGAAAGCGTTAACAAGAAAAATTTCCCGGTTCGCCATCACCCTTATCCTGGTGGTGATTGCCGTTGTTGGTATTTTCCATGTCTGGGTCTACTACACAGAATCGCCGTGGACGCGTGACGCAAAATTCACGGCGGATGTGGTCGCTATCGCCCCAGACGTCAGCGGCCTGATCACCGACGTGCGCGTGCGGGATAACCAGCTGGTGAAAAAGGATCAGGTGCTGTTCGTGGTCGATCAGCCGCGCTATCAGCAGGCGCTGAACCAGGCGGAAGCGGACGTGGCCTATTACCAGGCGCTGGTCAGTGAAAAACGCCGTGAGGCAGGCCGCCGCAATCAGCTTGGCGTCTCCGCTATGTCGCGTGAGGCTATCGAGCAGGCCAACAGCGATTACCAAACCACGGAACACCAGCTGGCGAAAGCCGTCGCCACGCGCGATACCGCGAAGCTGGATCTGGAGCGTACCGTAGTCAAAGCGCCGGCGGACGGCTGGATCACTAACCTGAACGTCTATCGCGGCGAATTTATCACGCGCGGTTCCACCGCCGTGGCGCTGGTGCAGCAGCACACCTTCTACGTGCTGGCCTATATGGAAGAAACCAAGCTGGAAGGCGTGCGTCCCGGCTATCGCGTTGAGATCACGCCGCTGGGCAGCAACCGTGTGCTGCAGGGCACCGTTGACAGCGTGGCCGCTGGCGTAACCAACAGCAGCAGCACCGTTGACAGCAAAGGTATGGCGACCATTGATTCCAACCTGGAATGGGTGCGCCTGGCGCAGCGCGTGCCGGTACGTATTCATCTTGACCAGCAGCAAGGCAATCTCTATCCGGCCGGCACGACGGCAACCGTGATTGTGACGGGGGTTCAGGATCGTCAGCCGCACGAGATGTCGCCGGCGATGAAGCTGATGCACCGCCTGCGTGAGTTCGGCTAAGCGCCATGTGGTATCAACTGCGGTTTCCGATCAAGCTGACCTTCGCCATTTTGCTGGCGTTGCTGATCGGCTTTCACTTTAATCTGGAAACGCCGCGCTGGGCGGTGATGACCGCCTGTATCGTCGCGGGCGGCACGGCCTTTGCCGCAGGCGGCGATCCTTTCTCCGGCGCGCTGCGCCATCGCGGCATGCTGCGCATTATTGGCACTTTTATCGGCTGCCTGGCCGCGTTGACGATTATGATCGCCACTATTCGCGCGCCGGTGGTGATGCTGCTGCTCTGCTGCCTGTGGGCCGGTTTCTGCGTCTGGCTTTCCTCTTTAATCAAAGTCGAAAACTCCTATGCGCTGGGTCTGGCTGGCTATACGGCGCTGATCATTGTGGTCAGCCTGGACGCCAACGGCTCGGTGCTGCTGGCGCCGCAGTTTGCCGTGGAACGCTGTAGCGAAATCATTATCGGTATCGTCTGCGCCATTCTGGCCGACATGCTGTTTTCGCCGCGCTCGATCAAACAGGATATCGATCGGGTTATTGACGGGCTGCTGGTCGATCAGTACAAGCTGATGCAGCTTTGCGTGGCACACGGCGACAAAGAAGAGGTCGATAAAGCCTGGACCGATCTGGTACGTCGCACCACCGCGCTGAACGGGATGCGTACCCATCTGATGATGGAATCAGGCCACTGGCAGCGGGCGGAAAGGCGACTACGCGCGTTAAATACGCTGTCGCTGACGTTGATTACCCAGGCCTGCGAAACCTTTCTGATCCAGAATACCCGTCAGGAATATGTGCCGCCGCAGTTTCATCTTTTCTTTGAAAAGCCGGTCGGGAACGTCGCCGATATCCATAAGCGCATGAAAATTATGCGCCGCGTGATCACCGCCAGCGGCAGCAAAAACACGCCGGTCACCGTCAGCAACTGGGTCGGCGCGGCTTCACGCTATTTGCTGCTGCTGAAAGGCATAAAAACCAACGGCAGCATCAGCGGCATGGAAGAAGAAGTGCTGGATGGCGAGCCGGTGGTAAAAATGCGCTCGGCGGAAACGCGCCACGCGCTGATCAACGGCGTGCGCACGTTTGTCGCCACGGCGGTGGGTTCGCTGTTCTGGCTGTGGAGCGGTTGGACATCGGGCAGCGGCGCGATGGTGATGCTCGCAGTTATTACCGCGCTGGCGATGAGGATGCCGAACCCGCTGATGATGGCGAAGGATTTTCTGTACGGCATGATGGCGGCGATCCCCCTGGGGGCGCTCTATTACATGGTGCTGATGCCCGCCACGCAGCAAAGTATGCTGCTGCTCTGTCTCTGCCTGGGCGTGATGGCCTTTATCGGCGGCATCCTTATTCAGCGTCGTCAGATCGGCACGCTGGGCGCGCTGGTTGGCACCATCAATATCCTGACGCTGGACAATCCCATGACCTTTAACGTCAGCGCCTTCCTGGATAACGCGCTCGGTCAGGCGATCGGCTGCTTCCTGGCGCTGCTGGTCATTCTACTTATTCGCGACACCTCAAAAGCGCGTACCGGACGTACGCTGCTGAACCGCTTTATGTATTCTGCCGTGGCGGCCATGACCACCAATCAGGCCCGCCGTCGCGAGAACCATCTGCCAGCGCTGTACCAGCAGCTGTTTATGCTGCTGAATCTTTTTCCGGGCGATATCAACAAGTTTCGTATCGCGCTGACGCTGATTATCGGACATCAGCGCCTGCGCGATGCCGATATCCCGGTTAACAGCGATCTTTCTGCTTTCCACAAGCAGCTGCGGCATACGGCGGATCGGGTTATTTCGGCAGGCAGCGACGCCAAACGACGCCACTACTTCGAGCGGCTGCTGGCGGAACTGGCTATCTATCAGGAAAAGCTGGTGCATTACGAGGCGCCGCTAAGCGTCACGGAGCCCGTACAACGCCTGGCAAGCATGTTGAGAAAATACCAGACCACGCTGCTGCAAATCTGATTAAGAGATCTCCGCTTCTTACCCTTCTTGCGGCCTGTCATGCAGGCCGCCATCTATACTTATCCCAACGGCAATCCAATGGGAGAACAGTATGAGCAACTCGCTTCAGGATAACGACTTATTTCAGAACGGCTTTTTTATCGATGGTCAGTGGCTGCAGGGCGGTGCAACCTTTGACGTACTGAACCCGGCCACCGGCGAAGTCATTACTCAGGTCGCGCGCGCCGGTAAAGATGAAACCGAACGGGCGATTGCCGCCGCCGCCAAAGCCTTTCCCGCCTGGCGGGCGAAAACCGCCAAAGAGCGTAGCGAAATTCTTTACCGCTGGTATCAGCTGATTATCGACAACAAAGCCTGGCTGGGCAAACTGATGACGGCGGAGCAGGGCAAGCCTGTAAAAGAAGCCGAGGGCGAAGTCGAGTATGCCGCCAGCTTTATTCAATGGTTTGCCGAGCAGGCAAAGCGCGCTAACGGTGAAATCATTCCGCCGGCCAAAGCGGGCTCGCGCATTCTGGCGACGCGCGAACCCATCGGCGTGGTCGCCGCTATTACGCCCTGGAATTTCCCGATGGCAATGCTGACGCGCAAGCTTGGCCCCGCGCTGGCCGCAGGCTGCACCGGCATTATCAAACCCGCTAATAACACGCCGCTGTCGGCTTTTGCCCTGGTGGCGCTGGCGAAAAAAGCGGGCGTGCCGGACGGCGTGCTGAATGCGGTGGCGGGCGATACCAAAGCCATCAGCGATGCCGTTATGGCCAGTTCGACGGTCAGGAAAATCTCTTTCACCGGCTCTACGGAAGTCGGCAAGCTGCTGATGCGTAACGCCGCTGAGACGATGAAAAAAGTGTCGATGGAGCTGGGCGGCAACGCGCCCTATATCGTATTTGAGGATGCGGATATCGACGCCGCCGTTAAAGGCGCCATCGCCAACAAGTTCCGCAACGCGGGCCAGGTTTGCGTCAGCGTTAACCGCTTCTTTATTCATAACAGCGTTTACGACCGTTTTGTCAGCCAGCTGGCGGAAGAGGTGGGCAAGCTGAAGGTGGGTAACGGTATGGAAGAAGGCGTGATTGTCGGGCCGCTGATTGAAGCTTCCGCCATTGATAAGGTGGAAGAGCATGTTAAAGATGCCAAAGCGAAAGGCGGTAAGATCGTCGTCGGTGGCGACCGGCACGCGCTCGGCGGCAATTTCTGGCAGCCGACGGTGATTGCCGAAGCCAGTGAAAACATGAAGCTGGCAAAAGAAGAGACGTTCGGCCCGGTTGCCGCCTGTTTCCGCTTTGACAGCGAAGAAGAGGTAATCCGCCGCGCCAACGATACCGAATTTGGTCTGGCAGCCTACTTCTATACCCGTGATGTCCAGCGCATCTTCCGCGTAGCGGCGGCGCTGGAAAGCGGCATGATCGGCATCAATGAGTGCGCGGTATCTACCGAGCTGGCGCCTTTTGGCGGCGTGAAAGAGTCCGGGCTGGGACGGGAAGGATCGGTGCTGGGACTGGAAGAGTTTTTAGAGGTCAAAGCCCTGCATATTGGGGGACTGTAACTCAGCGGGCGGCTACGCGTCGCCCGACCGTTTTCCTGTGGAGCGGCAGTATGAGAACAGAAATTTTTGATTTTAATGAAATTGTGGATCAGGCACATTTCTTCCGACAGTTCAGCGATCGTTTTTCACTGGGCGATCGGCCTGTTACCGATTTGGATAGCCTGTGGGAAGTGGTGAGCGACAGATCGCTGCCGTTGCCGCTGCAGATCGAATTTGTGCATCTTGGCACAGGCCAGAGACGGCGCTACGGCGCGTTGATCCTGCTGTTTGACGAAGCGGAGGAGGAGCTGGAAGGCGATCTACGATTTAACGTGCGCTGAAACGAAAAAGGGCCCCGGCGAACGGGGCCAAAGGGTTCGTCTTAGGGTACGCTGACGAGGAATTACTTATACAGCTCGGCGGTGACGTGCCAGGTGTTGTCGTTGCGCGCTTCGATAACGCGATAGGCGCTGGCACCTTGTTCATCCGCTTTCTGCGACAGCTGCTGACGGATGTCCATCGGTGCACCTGCCACGCCGCTTAATGAAATGGTGCCGGCGGATTGTAGATCCCGCGATTGCTCTGCGTTAACCAGCTGTGCAGCTGAGGCGCCGAAGGAAAGTACGGAGAGCAGGCTTAATACGGCTAAAGTTGTTTTCATGATTTTCTTCCTCATTGTCATCAACAACCCGCGTCTGAAACCTGTCAGGTCGTCGATATAGCGGCAGGCTTTACGCCTGCCCGTCGCCCATCTTATTTATACAGTTCTGCGGTCGCGTGATAGTTGCCGTTGTTGTAGGCCTCAATCACCCGATACGATTTGGCACCCTGTTCGTCAGCTTTTTGTGAAAGCTGCTGACGGATGGTGGTTGGCGCGCCGTCGATGCCGCTAACGCTGATGGTACCCATAGGCTGCAGATTTTCGTTGGCAACCTGCCGATCGGTTACCAGGTTGGCAGCGCTGGCGCCGAAAGAGAGAACGGAAGCCAGGCTTAGCGCGGCGACAGTAAATTTCGTGTTCATAACAGATGCTCCAGAAGTAGGGCGATAACCGAAAGGGCTAGAAAAATTTTATTATTCTTGGGGTTATCGTCAGGGTTAGATTGATTATTTGTACAGCTCAGCCGTAGCGTGATAGTTGCCGTTCAAATAGGCCTCTACCACACGGTAGGCTTTAGCGCCCTGAGCGTCGGCTTTCTGGCTCAGCTGGGCATTGATATCCATAGGGGATGCGCTGACGCCGCTCACGCTAACGGTACCGATCGCTTGCATGTTTTGCGCCTGATCCGCGTTAACAGATTCAGCTGCAAAAGCACCAAAAGAGAGCAGAGAGAGCAGGCTGGCGGCAGCCACGGTAGTTTTTACGTTCATGGAAATTGTCCTCGTCATTATTTTTATCGTGTTGTTAGTGTGATTCACATCACGAAAAGGATTATAGATCTGATAACGTAAAATATTAATAGCAGACTAATAATGTTTTGTTGCGATATTTAAGCCGTTAACCACTTTTTAATAACGTTCAGTTATAAAAAACGCTTATAAGTTGCCCTGGCCACATGAAATATGCGTAAAAACATTGAGATAGATCAATTTAACTATTTGTGCGCTTATTTGTGGCAGATCACACTACGAGACGGGAACCCATAAAATTTAACGGCGATGTCAGCGCAATAAGCTAGTGGATTATGCTGTTTTTAACGGCGTGGAGAGGGAAAAGGCAACGCGCCGACGGCGATCGACGCGAGGGAAAACGATAAGGAACTGCATAAAAACCGGTGGTTTACAGTTCCTGATCGAATAATTTCAGGACGGAATCACGCAGGTGTCTGATGGTAACGTGGCGGGCTGGGGTAATGAAAATCGTGTCGTCACCGGCGATGGTGCCGAGGATCCCTTCGGGTTTGCCCAGCGAGTCCAGCATGCGGGCAATCAGCTGCGCGGCGCCGGGGCTGGTATGGATCACAATCAGCGCGTCGTTATAATCGATATCAAGCACCAGATTCTTGAGCGGGCTGCTGGTAGTCGGTACGCCAAGCTCGGCAGGCAGACAGTAAACCATTTCCATTTTGGCGTTGCGCGTGCGCACGGCGCCAAAGCGGGTCAGCATGCGCGAAACCTTGGACTGGTTGATATTATCAAAGCCCTGTTCCTGGAGCGCAGTGACAATCTCGCCCTGCGAGCTAAATTTTTCTTCTTTTAATAAGGCCTTAAACGCCTTAATCAGATCTTCTTGTTTTGCTGGATTACGCATAGTTTTTCGCTAAAGGTCGCAAGAGAATTCCCGGCTGGGATAACTTATTATTATGCACTTTTTTGCATTTTTATGCAAACTAAGCCTGTTTTTTACACCCTGTTAACTATCTTTGCCAGATGACGGCCGTGAAAAATTCGCCTTATTCCGCGACGTCGCGCACAATAAGTGAACAGAATGTTATAAAATTGATGTTGTTTGGCTAAGTATTAACGGTGTAGTGTAACGTTGACCGCGTTGCCTGCAGCCTCGAATGGCCTTATCGGGCATATTGCGGTCAGTCTCTGTCGCTTTATCCTGTATGATGCGCCGTCGTGCATGAGGGTAAATGCTGTCGCTCAGGCCTCGCAGGTCAGATATGCTCGTAAGCAAATGATTCCACGGCACTTCCCCCCTCAAAATAATAAGGAGTTTAGGATGAAAGTTGCAGTTCTCGGCGCGGCTGGCGGCATTGGCCAGGCCCTTGCTCTTCTGCTTAAAACCCAGCTTCCGGCAGGTTCAGATCTCTCACTGTACGATATTGCTCCCGTGACGCCTGGCGTGGCTGTCGATCTGAGCCACATCCCTACCGCGGTGAAAATCAAAGGCTTTAGCGGTGAAGACGCGACGCCAGCCTTGCAGGGCGCTGACGTAGTCCTGATCTCTGCAGGCGTGGCGCGTAAGCCTGGTATGGACCGCGCGGACCTATTTAATGTTAACGCCGGTATCGTGCGCAATCTGATTGAGCAGGTCGCCGCTACCTGTCCAAAAGCGCTGATCGGCATCATTACTAACCCTGTTAATACCACCGTGGCTATTGCTGCCGAAGTGCTGAAAAAAGCCGGCGTTTATGACAAGAACAAACTGTTCGGCGTGACCACGCTGGATATTATCCGCTCCAATACCTTTGTTGCCGAGCTGAAAGGCAAAGATCCGGCGGAGCTGAACGTACCGGTGATTGGCGGCCATTCCGGCGTCACTATCCTGCCGCTGCTGTCGCAGGTGCCGGGCGTAAGCTTTACGGAGCAGGAAGTAGCCGACCTGACTAAACGTATCCAGAACGCGGGCACAGAAGTGGTCGAGGCAAAAGCCGGCGGCGGGTCTGCTACGCTATCAATGGGCCAGGCCGCGGCGAAATTTGGTCTGTCGCTGGTGCGTGCGCTACAGGGTGAAAGCAACGTGGTGGAATGCGCCTACGTTGAAGGCGACGGCGCGCATGCTCGCTTTTTCGCTCAGCCGCTGCTGCTGGGGAAAAACGGCGTTGTGGAGCGTAAGCCTGTCGGCGCTTTGAGTACGTTTGAAGAGCAGGCGCTGCAGAACATGCTGGAGACGCTGAAGAAAGATATCGCTCAGGGCGAAGAGTTCGTGAAGTAATCCACTCAGGGCCAGCTTTCGCTGGCCCTGGCCTTTTAGCTGCCCGGATATTCCAGTACGGTAATTTGCAGCGTCATCTTGCGATCGTTACGCAAAATATCCACGTCAATCGCCGTTCCCGGACGGATTTCTGCTACCTGATCCATGGTTTCCAGGGCGGAAACCGCAGGCTTATGGTTCACGCTGACGATGACGTCGTTCACCTGCAGGCCTGCTTTCGCCGCCGGCCCACCCTGCGCCACGTTGGTTACCACGATGCCCTGGACGTGATCGATGCTGCCGTTCTGGCCATGCATTTGCGGTATTTCACGCCCGCTGATGCCGATAAACCCACGGATAACGCGGCCGTCGCGGATCAGCTTGTCCATAATTTTCGCCGCCAGCGCGGTAGGGATGGCAAAACCGATGCCTTCCGGCGTTTCGCCATCGTTGCTTTTATCGAACGACAGCGTATTAATGCCCATCAGTTCGCCCAGCGAGTTAATCAGCGCGCCGCCGGAGTTGCCCTTATTAATAGAAGCATCGGTTTGCAGGAAATTCTGGTAACGGGAAGGGCTGAGGCCTACGCGGCCGGTCGCGCTGATGATGCCCTGCGTAACCGTCTGGCCAATGTTGTAAGGATTGCCTATCGCCATCACCAGATCGCCGATATGCGCCACTCGCTTAGGATTCACAGGAATAACCGGCAGGCCGGAAGCGGTGATCTTCAGCACGGCCAGATCGGTAAGGCTGTCCGAGCCCACCAGCATGGCTTCAAAAATTCGGCCATCCTGTAGCGCGACGATAATCTGATCGGCATCGTTAATTACATGCTTGTTGGTCAGGATATAGCCGCGCCCGTCCATAATCACGCCGGAGCCCAGCGTGCGGATCTCCAGGTTATGGGCCGACGCGTTGGCGCTGCGATTATAGACGTTCACCACCGCAGGCGCGGCGCGACGCACCGCGTCGTTATAGCTGACGAGCTTCTGGCTGGCGCTGTCATCTTTTAGCGTAAAAAAATTATTGCCGATGCGCAGCGCGGGCAGCGCGACCAGCAGCAGGCCCGCTACAACCAGGCCAAGAAGCACTGAACGCATAAGTTTAGGAAACATGGCTTTAACTGATGAATGAATAGACGATGGGCAGGATAACATGAGTCGGGCGGACGCGCAGGTGTCCGCCCGAAGTTTTAGCGTAAAAGCAGATAGATACTTTCGCCGTTGCGGATAACGTTCAGCGCCATCAGCGAAGGTTTTGCCGTCAGCTGCTTGCGCAGGCCGGCAAGATTTTCAACGCGGGTGCGGTTAAGCCCGACGATAATATCGCCTTTTTGCAGGCCGAACTGCGCGGCCGGCGTGCCTTTATCGACGCTGTCCACGCTGACGCCTTTGGTGCCGTCTTTCGCCGCGCCGTCGCTTAAGGTCGCGCCCTGTAGCGCAGGGTTCAGCAGCTCGGTGCTGGCGGTCTGGGTGCTGTTGTCCAGCTTCACGGTCAGCGTCTGCGGCTTGCCGTCGCGCAGCAGGCCTACCTTCACCTCTTTGCCCGGCGCGGTGGTGCCAATTTTTACCCGCAGCGCGGCGAAGCTTTCCACCGGCTTGTCATCCAGCGAGGTAATAATATCGCCCGCTTTGATGCCGGCTTTACCCGCCGCCGAGCCCGGCAGCACTTCATTGACGAAAGCGCCGCGCTGGGCGTCAACGTTAAAGGCTTTCGCCATTTCCGCCGTCATCTCCGTGCCCTTGATACCCAACTGGCCGCGTTTCACCTCGCCAAACTCGATCAGCTGCTGCGCCAGATTCATCGCCATATTGCCCGGAATAGCGAAGCCGATACCGATATTGCCGCCGGCAGACGAGAGAATAGCGGTGTTGATGCCGATCAGTTCGCCGTTAAGATTTACCAGCGCGCCGCCGGAATTGCCGCGATTGATCGCTGCATCGGTCTGAATAAAGTTTTCCAGCCCTTCCAGATTCAGTCCGCTGCGTCCCAGTGCCGACACGATACCGGATGTGGCCGTCTGGCCAAGGCCGAACGGATTGCCGATCGCCACCGCGAAGTCGCCGACCTTCAGCTGGTCGGAATCGGCCACTTTCACCTGCGTCAGGCCTTTGGCACCGCTGACCTGGATCAGGGCGATATCGGTCTGCTCGTCGTGGCCGATAAGCTTAGCGTCAAATTCCCGGCCGTCGCTCAGCTGGACGCTGATTTTATCCGCGCCGTTAACCACATGATTATTGGTAAGGATGTAGCCCTTTTCCGCGTTGATAACCACGCCGGATGCCAGACCTTCAAAAGGCTGGCTGCTGTCGCCGCCGTCCTGGCCTTCCTGCCCGAAAAAGCGTTTTAGCTGCTCGGGGATTTCCTGCGTTTGCGTCGGCTGCGTGCCCGCCACGTGGACGCTGACCACCGCAGGCAGCACTTTTTCCAGCATTGGCGCCAGGCTGGGCAGCGACTGCCCCTGAATTTGTGCCGGTAGCGTGGCCTGCGCCGCCGGAGCTGAACCCATGCTGATACTCAGGGCTAATGCGCTCAACAGTAATGATTTTTTCATCGCTAAGACTCGCAAAAAGTGGGGGAGAGCATCCGGGACGAAGCCTGGACACAAGGGTCAGAATAGTAAAAAGGGGCGATTAACGCCCCTTTACCACACGACGCGCCCGTTTTATTTCTCGTGCGCCGTACGCTCGCCGCGCAGCAGGCCGGTAGCGCTGTCAGGGTAATCACGCGGCATCTGCACCGGCACCTGATCGTTATCCGCTTCCGATTCGGTCAGCTGATAAGCAAACGGATTTTTTTCGCCCGGCAGGTTCGGCAGCAGATCGTTAGAACCTTTCGCCATATGCTGATAAAGCTGGCGGTAGTCGCGCGCCATATTATCCAGCAGCTCGGCGCTCTGCGCGAAGTGGCTGGTCAGCTCTTCGCGATAATCAGCCAGTTCGGCTTTGGTTTTTTCCAGTTCGTACTGCTGGCTGCGCTGCTCGCGCAGTTTCTTGTTACCAAAACGCATCGCCAGCGCACCGATAATTACTCCCGCTACCAGGCCAATAAGCGCGTATTCCCAGGTCATAATAACTCCCGTGTTGTCTTCATCGTTCCGTAAAAACCTCTGGCCTTATGCCAGTCCGTTAACAGCCACTATAACCGCTAATCTCATGGAAGTGGAATCCTGCGGCTGCATCGCTTAGTGTAGAACGGCCTTTTTTTCGACAATCAATCACCTGACGCACCGAATAATTCAGGGAATGGGAATCTATGCAAACGAAGTCTCCTCTTGCGCTTTACCAACGGGCGCTGGAAAACGGCGAGTATCAACCTGATGATATTCAACGTGAAGCCGTTACCCGTCTGGATGGGATTTATCAGGCGCTGAGCCGGCGCGAACCCGCCTCTGCCGCTCCCACCAAAGGGCTGTTTGGCCGGCTGAATAAGCTCATGGGAAAAGGCAAAAGCGAGCCGCAGACGCCTGTTCGCGGCCTCTATATGTGGGGCGGCGTCGGCCGGGGCAAAACCTGGCTGATGGACATGTTTTTTCAGGCAATTCCTGGCGAACGCAAGCAGCGGCTGCACTTCCATCGCTTTATGCTGCGCGTGCATGAAGAGCTGACGGGCCTTCAGGGCCAGAGCGATCCTTTACAGATCGTGGCTGACCGCTTTAAAAGCGAAACGGATCTGCTCTGTTTCGATGAGTTCTTCGTTTCCGATATCACTGACGCCATGCTGCTGGGCACGCTGATGGAGGCGCTGTTCGCCAGAGGGATTACGCTGGTCGCCACCTCTAACATTCCGCCGGACGATCTGTATCGCAACGGCCTGCAGCGGGCACGCTTTCTGCCTGCCATAGAGATGATAAAACAGCACTGTGACGTGATGAATGTGGATGCAGGCATCGACTATCGTCTGCGTACGCTGACGTCTGCCCATCTGTGGATGATGCCGCTCAATGAGGCGACCACGAAAGAGATGGACCGCATGTTTGTCGCGCTGGCCGGCAGCGATCGCAGCGATAAGCCCGTACTGGAGATCAACCATCGTAAGATGCCGACGCTGGGCGTGGCGGAAGGCGTGGTGGCGATGGATTTCCTGACGCTGTGCGGCGAAGGGCGCAGCCAGCACGACTACATCGAACTGTCGCGCCGTTTTCACAGCGTGCTGCTGTTTAACGTGCCGGTGATGATCTATAAAACCGAAGACCAGGCGCGACGTTTTTTAGCGTTGGTGGATGAGTTTTACGAACGGCATGTTAAGCTGGTCGTCTCGGCGGAGGCTACGCTGTACGAAATCTATCAGGGCGCGCGGCTGAAGTTTGAATATCAGCGCTGCGTTTCACGGCTGCAGGAGATGCAAAGCGAAGAGTATCTCCGACTGCCGCACCTGCCATGAATCGTTAAATTTCCCGGCGTCGGGACGCATTTAATTGTAAAAAGGGGTCGCGCTTTGCGGGCGACTTCTCTATAATCTTGCGACCCCACGTTACAGCAAAGGTTTTTTTCCCAAAACTCTTTGTGTTCCAGTAACTCTATCCGAAGGGGTGGGCTTGCTGGTCGAGATGGTCGTGTGAGCCTCAACCGTTTATTCAAGCGTTTGGGATTTCACCAACGTGTAACTTAATTTGGGTAAGCTTTTAGATGAAAACTTTTACAGCTAAACCAGAATCCGTCCAACGTGACTGGTATGTTGTTGACGCAACGGGCAAAACTTTAGGTCGTTTAGCGACTGAGCTGGCTCGTCGTCTGCGCGGTAAGCATAAAGCGGAATATACTCCGCACGTAGATACCGGTGATTACATTATCGTTCTGAACGCTGACAAAGTTGCTGTAACCGGCAACAAGCGTACCGATAAGATTTACTATCATCACACTGGCCACATCGGTGGTATCAAGCAAGCGACCTTCGAAGAGATGATTGCTCGCCGTCCTGAGCGTGTGATTGAAATCGCGGTTAAAGGCATGCTGCCAAAGGGCCCGCTGGGTCGTGCTATGTACCGTAAACTGAAAGTTTACGCGGGCAACGAGCACAACCATGCGGCACAGCAACCGCAAGTTCTTGACATTTAATCGGGATTACAGGCAATGGCTGAGAATCAAAACTACGGCACTGGTCGCCGCAAAAGCTCTACCGCTCGCGTATTTATCAAGCCGGGCAGTGGTAACATCGTAATCAACCAGCGTTCTCTGGAACAGTACTTCGGTCGCGAAACTGCCCGCATGGTAGTTCGCCAGCCGCTGGAACTGCTGGACCTGGTCGGTAAATTCGATCTGTACGTCACCGTTAAAGGTGGTGGTATTTCTGGTCAGGCTGGTGCGATCCGTCACGGTATCACCCGCGCGCTGATGGAATATGACGAGTCACTGCGTGGCGAACTGCGTAAAGCAGGCTTCGTTACCCGTGATGCCCGTCAGGTTGAACGTAAGAAAGTCGGTCTGCGTAAAGCACGTCGTCGTCCACAGTTCTCCAAGCGTTAATTTATTCTGCGCTTGCAGAATCGATTATCGAAAAACCCGGTGCCTGCACCGGGTTTTTTCTTGCCCGATTTTCGGCCTGGCTCGTAAAAACGCGACGGGCTCTGTCATTTTCCCGTCAAATCCATATTCCTGCCCCACAAGCTGGCTAAAATCTGGTAAACTGAGTGACACTTTGTGCCTATTAGCCGGGCGGCTGCACAGACGAAGCGTCGTCCGGGTTAGCCGGGGCAATTTAGCCGTCTGGTCGCCGTGTGGCGGGCTTGCGCAGTAATTTTCTGGATAAACTTGGAGGTTTACATGGCTGTCGCTGCCAACAAACGTTCGGTAATGACGCTGTTTTCTGGTCCGACTGACATTTTTAGCCATCAGGTGCGTATTGTGCTGGCGGAGAAGGGTGTCAGCGTAGAGATCGAGCAGGTAGAAATGGATAGCCTGCCCCAGGATCTGATTGACCTCAATCCGTACCGTACCGTTCCTACGTTAGTCGATCGTGAACTGACGCTGTATGAATCCCGCATCATCATGGAATACCTTGATGAGCGTTTCCCGCATCCGCCGCTGATGCCTGTCTACCCGGTTGCGCGTGGCGAAAGCCGTCTGATGATGCATCGCGTCGAGCAGGACTGGTACAGCCTGATGCGTAAAGTGGAAAACGGCACGGCGCAGGAAGCGGAAGCCGCGCGCAAACAGCTGCGCGAAGAGCTGCTGGCGATAGCGCCGCTGTTCTCTCGTACGCCTTTCTTTATGAGCGAAGAATTCAGCCTGGTAGACTGCTACCTGGCGCCGCTGCTGTGGCGTCTGCCGCAGATGGGTATCGAGCTGATCGGCGCCGGCTCGAAAGAGCTGAAAGGCTATATGACGCGCGTATTTGAACGTGATTCCTTCCTGGCCTCTCTGACGGAAGCCGAACGGGAAATGCGCCTGCATACGCGGGGCTGATATGGAAATGTCACAACTTACCGCACGTCGTCCCTATCTGCTGCGAGCCTTTTACGAGTGGCTGCTGGACAATCAGCTGACGCCTCATCTGGTCGTGGATATCAACCTTCCCGGCGTGCTGGTGCCGCTGGAGTATGCGCGCGACGGTCAAATCGTGCTGAACATTGCGCCTCGTGCCGTAGGCAATCTGGAGCTGGGTAACGACGAGGTGACGTTTAACGCGCGCTTTGGCGGCGTCCCGCGTCAGGTTTCGGTGCCGCTGGCGGCCGTGATGGCTATTTACGCGCGTGAAAACGGCGCGGGCACGATGTTCGAGCCTGAACCGGCCTACGAAGAGGCGGGTGAATATAACCCGGCTACGGAGCAGGATGGATCACCGGAAACGGTGATGTCGGTTATTGACGGCGATCGCCCTGACGACAGTGGTCAGGACGATGACGGCAATGACGAGCCGCCGCCGCGCGGCGGACGCCCGGCGCTGCGCGTGGTGAAGTAGACGTAACAGCGAAACCGGCCCCGAACAGGGCCGGTTTTTTTATGTCTGCCCGCCAGTAAATAAGATCTCTCGCCGTAATTGTTTTATTTTCTTATCTCTGATAAAACTTTATTCAGCTAGTAAAATACGATTATTTCTGCAAATAATTTTCTCTTTTATTTCTGCGTTGAGCTGCATTTAACGTGGTTAGCTATTATAAAAAAATAAAACCAGGCACCCTTCGTTAGTTATATTTAATTAAGGCGCGATAGTAATTATCATCTTTTTTCGTCTGATATGTCGCGGGTAATTTGTGGCGCGCTAAGGAATACAGCGAATGGCAATAGCCGTAAGCGTAGCTATACCCACCTGTAACCGAGAAGCTTTGCTGAATAAGAGGCTACAGGTGATGTTGCGGCAGGACGCGCTGGGAAAGCCCCCAGCATTGCTCGAAAACGCCGTACGCCGGGAGTTTGTGTACGGCTTTGAAATACCCGACGCTATGCTGGCCGATCTGACTGCTTTTATTCGGACAGAGGACGTTGGCGCCTCGGTGAATTTCTTAACGAGATGAACGCAGAAGATATTCGGCAGCAGCGTAAGGAGCCGGGCTATAATATTTCTTCCTGGCCTGCACCCTTTGATATTCTCTGGGCATACCATGTTGCGATGCCGCGTCGGGCGCTGATAAAAGCCGGGCTGTTCGATGATGATTTTAATGGCTGAGGCGGTGAAGATGTCGATCCAGGCGTGCGGCTGTTTATACAAAATAAGCAGTTCAGCGTTGGCCGGGAAATATATTCGGTACATTGCCCGCATCAAAAACAGATTGCCGACCATAAAAACGATTCAGACATAGCCGTTAAGAAAATCCACCAAAAAGACCAGCTCTGGCAGTGCGCTTTTAAACACTGGGCTTAGTGGCTAACGGCCTGAGTTTTTCCGGCGAGCCTGCGATTACGCTCACCCGGATAAAAGATAAAACGTACCACAAAGACTCTATCGATCGGGCGGATTCGTCCCGCTGCATTTCGCTGGGCAAGGGCGCCTGGCTGGAATCGCTGGACCGGCCGGCCCTTCACTGCGGGCAGGTAAAGCTGACGGCGATAAAGCGTAACGGCTTTGAGGCGGGGGAAAATTATTATCGGTGTCGGCCGCGTGCTGCTGGGAACCGTCATTATTGCCTGGCAGAATGTGACGGTCGAAGATCGGGTGACTTTTGGGCCGGGCGTCACGGTGAGGCGATATGCGGCGATTGAGCGTATTAAGAACCATACGCTGCAGCAGCAGGTAATCCCGCTGCCGTAGTGAGATATCTTGCGGAAGAGCAGAAAGAAACTGCTGGCTGAGCGGCTGCCCAGCCAGCAGTGAAGATCAATAGACGTCGCGCAGGTAGCGTTTCTCTTTCTTCAGCTGATCGATATAGTCCGCCGCGCGCTCTGCCGACAGGCCGCCGAACTGGGCAACAACCTCGTACAGCGCCTTATCCACATCTTTAGCCATTCGTGACGCATCGCCGCAGACGTAAAAACAGGCGCCTTCCTGTAGCCACGCGTACAGCTCCGCGCCCTGTTCCATCATACGGTTCTGTACGTAGATTTTTTTTGCCTGATCGCGTGAAAAGGCCAAATCCAGACGGTTCAACACGCCTTTTTCCTGCCAGTTCAGCAGCTCGTCGCGATAGATAAAGTCATGCTCAAGGCGCTGGTCGCCGAAGAACAGCCAGTTTTTACCTTTAGCGCCGGTTGCCTCGCGCTCCTGCAAAAAAGCGCGGAAGGGCGCGATGCCGGTGCCGGGGCCGACCATAATCAGCGGCGTATTGCCGTCTGCGGGAACGCGAAAAGCTTTGTTAGGCGAAATAAAGATCGACGGTTTCTCGCCGCGACCCACGCGTTCCGCCAGATAGGTAGAACAGACGCCGCTGCGCGCGCGACCCGCACTGTGATAGCGCACGGAAGCGATAGTCAGATGCACCTGGTTTGGATGCGCCTTCGAGCTGGACGAGATGGAATAGGCGCGATGCTGCAACGGACGCAGCAGCGCCACAAACTCAGGAATGCCGATGGTGCGCGCCAGCTCCAGCTGCAGCAGATCCAGCGAATCTTTGCCCCACAGCCAGACGCCCATTGCATCTTTATCATCATGCTGCAGCACGTGACGCAGCTCCTGGTTGGTGGTGTTCTGGCCTACCCACTCAATCAGCTTGCGTGAAGGTTCGGAAATTTCAAACTGATAGGTCAGCAGATCGCCCAGGCTGCGGTCATAGCCTGATACCGGTGTATCGTAGTCCGCCTTCAGCTGCGCCAGCAGCAGGCTAACCAGCGTCGGGTCGTTAACCGGGATAACGCCCAGCGCATCGCCCGCTTCATATTTCAGGCCGCTATCGGTGAGATCGAACTCATAGTGGCGGATATCTTTATCAGAATCCGGCCCCGACAGGCGTCGGTTGGTCACCAGTGCTGCCGCATAAGGATTCTGTTTATTGCTGCCCGGAATAACCGGCGCTTCGGGACGGTTTTCCAGCGCTTTGCCGCTGCTGCCCGCGCTGGCGGCAAACTGGGGCATAGAGGCGGTCAGCCACTGCTGCGAAGGCTCTTCATAGTCAATATCGCAGTCAATACGATCGTAAAGACGCTTCGCGCCCAGCTGCTCCAGGCGCATATCAATAAATTTACCCGCCTGGCAGAAGCCGTCATAACCGGTATCGCCAATAGCCAGCACGGCGAAGTTCATCTGCTCAAGACGCGGCGCGGTGCTGGCGGAGATCGCCTGCCAGAACAGCTGGGCGTTATCCGGCATTTCGCCTTCGCCATAGGTCGAGGTGATCACCAGCACGTGCCGCATGGAGGCGAAAATCTCAATGTCCACCTCGCCCAGCGCCTGAACCACCGGCACCAGCCCGCTGTCGCGGGCGGCTTTCGCCGCGCTCTGCGCCAGCGCTTCCGCGTTGCCGGTTTGCGAGCCGAACAGGATATGCAGCTGCGTGGTGGTGGCCGCGCCGGTGCCGCTGTCGGCCTGCGGACGCTCTTCCAGTACCAGCAGGCGTGAATGTAATCCGGCAAGGAAACCCGCCAGCCAGTATTTCTGCTCGCCGTTAAACGGCGCGTCTTCAGGAATGTAAGGAATTTTCATCTGTTTTCTTTACTCGATCCGTCATATAAACAGGAGCCGGTCGTCAGGAGAGTTTCCCGACGGCAGCAGCAATCTCCGGCAGCGCGGCGCGGGCGAACAGCTCCTCAAAGTCCGGCAGTCCTCCCAGCACTTCGCGGTTGCGCGCATCCTGATAGATAATCCAGCCATAGGTTGCCAGGCTATCCATCGAGCGGATGTTGCGCTGCGTCAGCGCCGCTTTGTAATCCGCCATGCGTTTGGCGGCGATCAGACACGCCAGCTCGTCATCGCTGTAATTTTCAATCGCCGAGCGCGCATGACGCTGTAGCTTGCTGACCAGCGCGAAATCTTCCGTCATCAGCAGGTTGCGTACCGCTTTTTCCACGGCGACGTTATTCACCGAGGTGCCTTTCGGCAGGCGTGAAAGCGCGAGCTGCTGCGCAAAGCTGAGCACGGTATAGTTGTTCAGCAGGACAAACATCTCCGGCGTATCGGTCGCGCCGTAAGCAGGCACCGCGCCGTTGGCGATAGCGGATTTGTTGCGCCAGGCGGCTTTAAACTTCGCTACCTGGTGGGCGGCCATCGCGGTAGACAGCTCTTCCAGCAGATCCTTACGTGCTTTTGCCTTGAGGATCTCCTTGCCGTCCTGATAAAGCAGCAGCGAACGCGGCATAACGTAGACAAAGTGCTGGCATTCGGTTTCCCAGTGCGCCAGCAGCCAGGCCGCACGCGGTGAACCGGTCGCCGCAAGATGCCAGCGCAGCATGGTCAGCACCGCATCTTTATGCGTTCTGGCCATCTCATCGTTATCCGTGATAGAGCCGAACAGCACGGAGTCGCCTGCCGCATGGCTCGCCAGCTTGCGGTACGGGTCGTACTGATAAGCGAAGCCGCCGCTCATGCCGTTGCCGAAGCCGGTGCCGAAGGTGCCCAGGTTCAGCACCGCGCCGTTGGTCATATATTCGCAGCAGAAATCACCCACGCCTTCGACCACTGCCGTGGCGCCGGAGTTACGCACGGCAAAACGGTCGCCCGCCTGGCCCTGGACGAACAGTCGGCCGCCGGTGGCGCCAAACAGCGCGAAGTTGCCGATTAATACGTTGCCTTCCGCGTCCTGCGAGCCGCCGCCCGGCGACATCACCACGATTTCGCCGCCGCACTGGCCTTTGCCCACGCCGTCGTTACAGGTACCGCGATGGCGCAGCTGCATGCCGTCGTTGCAGAATACGCCGTAGGACTGCCCGGCCGAGCCGGACGTGGCGATCTTCACCGTTTCCGGCGCCAGGTAGTGGCGACCCCGATCGTCGGCCAGTGCGGCAGGCATCGCCGCCAGTTCCGCTTTGCTCAGCTTGTGGTTCAGCAGGCGTTCGATATCGATAGCCAGCTGGCCGCCGACGCTCTTATTGCGGTTGTTCAATGTGATGCCGTTGCCCAGTTCGATAACGCTTGCCGTTGCCAGCGCGTTTTCGACCTGCGCGATCCAGTTATCGTCCAGCTCATAATCTTTTTCCAGATAGACCGGCTGCATGATTTTGATTTCCGGCACCACGGTGAGCATGGCGCGCAGATCCAGCTTGCCGACTTCAAGCGGGTGATCCATCAGGTGCAGCAGATCGGAACGGCCGCGCGCTTCGCGCAGCGAGCGCAGGCCCAGACGCGCCAGGATCTCACGCACTTCATGCGCCACGTTCATAAAATACTGCGCCAGCTGGCGAGGATCGCCGTCAAAGGCTTCGGCGTTGGTGGTCAGACCGGCCGGGCACTTCACGTTGCAGTTTTTCGCCATTACGCACTTCAGCATCATCAGCGCCGTGGTGCCGAATTCGAAGCTGTCGCTGCCCAACAGCGCGGATTTCACCACGTCGCTGCCGGTTTGCTGCGCGCCGGAGCTGCGCAGCAGCACTTTGTCACGCAGGCCGTTGGCACACAGCGCCTGATGCACTTCCGCAATGCCGATTTCCGCCACGCGGCCGGTATATTTCAGGCTGGTGACCGAAGCCGCGCCGGTGCCGCCGGTATTGCCCGCCACGTTAATCACGTCCGCGCCCGCTTTCGCCACGCCGACGGCGATGGTGCCGATGCCCTCAGACGACACCAGCTTGACGATGACGCGCACGCGCGCCGCTTTACAGTCGTGGATCAGCTGCGCCAAATCCTCAATGGAATAGGTGTCATGGTGCGGCGGCGGCGAAACCAGCTCCACGCCAGGCGTGCCGCCGCGCGCCGCCGCGATCTCTACGGTGACTTTGGCCGCAGGCAGCTGGCCGCCTTCGCCGGGCTTGGCGCCCTGGCCGATTTTGATTTCCAGCTCTTCCAGCATCGGATCCGCCAGATAGGCCGCCCAGACGCCGAAACGACCGGAGGCCAGCTGCTTGATGCGCGAGGCGCGGATAGTGCCGTGACGCGAATAGTGTTCGCCGCCTTCGCCGCAGTTGCTCATGCCGCCGACCATATTGGTACCGTGCGCCACCGCCTCATGGGCCGGGGCCACCAGCGCGCCGTGGCTCATGGCGCCGGAAGCGAAGGTGCGGGTGATTTCGCTTGCCGGCTGCACTTCGCTTAACGGCAGCGAAGGCGACGTGGTAAACATACGCGACAGATAGTCCGCCGCTTTGCCGCTGGCAATAATATGCAGTCCGTTCGCCGTGACTTCGCCGCTGGCAATCTCGTCGGCGAAACGGCCTTTCAGCGCGCCCAGCAGGGCGGAAAGACGTTCCACCTCGGTTTTCAGCCCCTTGATGGTGTCGGAAAGCCGCAGCGTGAAGCGACCTTCGCTGCCGTCGGTGGCTTCGCACAGCAGGCCGCGCACGGCAAACCCGTTATTGATCAGTGAATAGCGGCCCAGCTTGCGGGAAAATTCTGCTTCGCTGTCCACGTGGGTCAGATCCGCCGGGAACGTCAGGATATCGCGCAGCGCCGCCGGACGGCGTTTACGCTCTTCCTGCATCTGGCTGGAGAATTCACGGTAGTCCTGCGTAATGGTAAAGCTGTCGATGGTCGCATTCGGGATCCGCTTAAAGCTGCTGTCGGCAAAGGACTCCGGCTTGATGCTAAAAGCGTTATCCAGACGGGCCAGCGTCAGCAGACGAATAAACTCATCTTCTTCACGCGGCTTGTCGACAAAGCGCAGCGGCTGCTCCGTCATATCGATAAACGTTCGCACCGCGATAGTGCCGTAAGAGTGACCCGCGCCTTCGGCACGCTCTTTAAACAGGCCCAGCAGCGGCACCTCTGATTCGCCCTGAATTCTCAGCGCGCTCTGGTGCCAGTCCACGGCCATTTGCGCGATAGTAGCGAAGCCCGCGCCGCCGACCGGCGTTTTGATATTCGGGAAATATTTCTTCAGCACCCGATCTTCCGTATCCAGGAAGTTAGGTTCGAAGAATTCACCGCAGCTGTAGCTTTCAACCGTACAAAGGCCAACCTTACCCATGGTTTTCATCAGCGCTTTTTCTGCCGCTTTGGCATAGCGCTTAAAGGCCTTATTGCCTTCTTCGCCTTCGCCATATTTCTCTTCGGCGCGCATTTGTACGCCAAGTGGATAGATAGCAGATGCGCCAAAGCCCAGCGCGGCGGCGATATGGTGCGAAGAGATGCTCTGTCCGCTTTCGACCACCAGCGATACGTCCAGACGCAGGCCTTCCTGTACCAGACGCTGGTTAATGGCGGAAACGACCAGCAGCATCGGTATGGCGGCGCGCTCGCTTGAGATATGACGGTCGGTCAGCACCGCGATCCCGCCCTGTTCGCGGGCGAAATCCACCACCTGCTGCGCCAGATCGTCAATGGCCTGTTCCAGCGCGGCGGCGTTATCGGCGCGGCTTTGCGCATCGCTGCCCACGACCGGACGATAAAGCATGTCGAAACGGGCGTATGGCGCCACGTCCTGCTCGCGCAGCTGCAGCATATCCAGATGCGTCAGGATCGGCGTCGGCACGATAATCTGCCGCCCTTTGCTGCGGCCCAGGTGCGGCTTGGCGCCCAGCGCGACGCGCAGCGTCATGCCGTCCACTTCGCGGATGGAGTCCAGCGGCGGGTTGGTTACCTGCGCAAAACGCTGCGAGAAGTAGTGCGCCATGCCGCCTTCATGATCGGAAAGCCCGTTGATGGCGTTGCCGTAGCCCATGGCGGAGATTTTCTCCGCGCCGGTCGCCAGCATCGGATCCATCATGAACTTGAAACTTTCCTGGTTGTAGTAGTAGGCCACAAAGCGCTGATAGGTTTTCAGGTCGCCGCTGTAGCGTAAAGGCGATCCCTGAATTTCCGCAGGCACCACCGGCAGGTCTTTCAGCGTTACGCGCGCCTGCGCCAGCAGCGTCGGATAGTCTTTTTCCGCCGCCAGTTTTTCCAGCGCCTCCAGCGTGGTGTAGCTGCGTTTTTCGCTGTGATCGTAATAAAGCATCCCGCCCGCTTCGATACGGCCACGACGCAGCACGCTCTCTGGTGGGAAGGCGATCTGACCGGCTTCCGACATTGCGCCGATATACTCGGCGGTTTCCACCGAGCGCAGCGGGCGCAGGCCAAGGCGATCCAGACGCGCGCCGATGACGTCACCGTTGCCGAAAATCAGCGCGGCCGGGCCGTCGTTTTTCTCTTCGTACAGTGAGAAATACTCCAGCATGGCGCGCACTTCCGGCGACAGCGTATCGTCGTTTTCCCACGCGGGCGGCATCATTGAAACCACGGCGTTGATTAAATCGAGGTTATCTTCCATCAGGCGGCTGTGGATGCTTTGATCCAGACGCGAACTGTCGGACTGCCCCTTCGGGCGGACGATCTTCTTGCCGCGAGCCAGCGCCAGCGCGGCTTCGGCGATGCGGTTTTTACGGTCGGTGTTCAGTTCGCCGTTATGCGCCATCAGGCGGAACGGCTGAGCCATTGTGGTATGTGGATCGGTATTGGTCGAAAAACGGGTATGGAAAAACAGGCCGCGCACCTGGTGATCCGGATCGGTCAGATCCTTGAAATAGGGGATCACTTCGTTGGAGTTCAGGCGCGCTTTGAACACCTGAGTACGCGACGAAAGAGAAAGTGGGTAAAGCCCGCCGAATTCACTTTCGGTAAAGGCGCGCGCTTCGATAGCCAGCAGGGCGCGATAGATGCGTTTTTCAAAGGCATTCTGGTCTGCCACCTCGGCAGGCGCGTTAAAAATCCACTGTATGATAGGCAGCTGGAACTGAAGGGCGGCGGGACGCAATACGCTGGTATCCAGCGGTAGCTCGCGCTTGAGGATCACCTCCAGCCCGTGTGCGGCCAGCGTCTCTTCTACCAGCCCTTCGGCGTTGGCGCGGAGCGCATCGTCTTTCGGCACGAAAAAGTTGCCGACGCCAAAGCGGCCGGAATTGAGCGGCATCCCGGTAATTTTGCGGAAAAAGTGCAGGGAAATATCAACGTTAACACCCGCGCCGTCGCCTACGCCCTCGGCAGACATGCCGCCGCGATGCGGCACGGTGCAGAGCGCGCTGTGCGCCATCTGAAGAATCTCATGGGTCTGCTCGCCGTCCTTACGGGTAATGAAACCGACGCCGCAGCTGTCGTTTTCTTTCGATGGGTCATACAGACCATAGGGAAACGCTTTTGGATTGGACATGGCAGACCTCCTGACTTCTTTGACATTACCTACGTTATTTCAGGCACAGAATGCAATGGAGAGGACTCCCCTGGCTCTGTATCGTTTTTTCCTGACTGCTTTTAAGTGGGCGACTGTGCGCCGGGCATGTTCTCTTCAGGCCAGGCTGAAGGGAGCTGCTCATCATTTTCCGGGTCTCTGAGAGGAGAAAGCCTGGGGAGTCTTCTTGCTGCATAGATATGCCGAGACACTGGCCCGTCAGGAACGCTTCCAGCGAAATTCCAACTTATCGGGAAAGCGTACTCAGGTCAAATAGCGCGCTTAGGGAGGCTTTGTGGGTGTGTATGTTAAGCATGTTTTTGTTTTATAATGTTTTATTGCTATTTTTTCTATGTATAGTTTTGTCATTTATCCCCCGGGAAGTGTGAACTGTCTCACTGTAGTGCAGGCCGCAAATCTCTGCACCATGCTGGTGCTGGGGGTATTGCCAGCAGAAAATGCTAAGAAAGTGGCCTTAATTATTGAAACTGGCTGTTTTTAACAGGGATGCTTATTTGAATTAAACCTCCAGGCATCATTAGTAAAATTAATCAGGCTGGTTTTGATTGCATTCACGTTTAATGTGAATTTTTATTCATTGCTTTTCGGGCGAAAGCGCGGCGGCAGGCGCTTATCGCTATGAATTTCAAAAACGGATGATGCACTTAAGGCAAAACGGGCTATGCACAGGTTAAACATCACTTTTCGCGTACCGATGGCGCTCAACGGCGTATACCCTGTACCGCTGTTACAAAGTCTGTTGGCAACGAAAGTCAATGACCGCGCGGGGCGCGGTCACGCTTACCCTCAACCAACAGCGGCGGCGTTCGCCAGACGGCCATGCTTCTTCGGGGTTAAACGGCGGCAGGCCTGGCGGATGGCATAAGACGATAATGACCTGTTTTTTTGACAGGCGCGGGACGTCAATCGTGGCTTTGCTTTCAGACTGCACCGAAGCGGTGCAGTCTGCGCAGGGAGCCGTTACCTTTGTCTTTTAAGCTTTTGCGGTATGATTGACGGTACTGCTCTCGAAGGGACCTTTTATGAAACAAATTCGTCTGTTAGCCCAGTACTACGTCGATTTAATGGTGAAGCTGGGGCTGGTACGCTTTTCTTTGCTGCTGGCTTCGGCGCTGGTAGTGCTGGCGATGATCGTGCAGATGGCGGTCACGATGGTGCTGCGCGGACATGTAGAAAGCATTGATATGGTTCGCTCGGTCTTTTTCGGGTTGCTGATAACGCCGTGGGCCGTCTATTTCCTGTCGGTAGTGGTCGAGCAGCTGGAGGAGTCGCGGCAGCGCCTGGCGCGCCTGGTGGATAAGCTGGAAGAGATGCGCCATCGCGATCTGGAGCTAAACCAGCAGATGAAGGAGAACATTACCCAGCTCAATCAGGAGATCGCCGATCGTATCAAGGCGGAAAAAGCGCGCCTGCAGGTGATGGACAAACTGACGGAGGAGATGACCAGGCGTGAGCAGGCGCAAATTGAGCTGGAGCAGCAGTCTTCTTTCCTGCGTTCGTTTCTGGATGCCTCACCCGATCTGGTGTTCTACCGCAATATCGATCAGCAGTTTTCCGGCTGCAACCGGGCCATGGAGCTGCTGACGGGCAAAAGCGAGAAGCAGCTTATCGGCCTGACGCCGCACGATGTCTACGATCGTGACGCCGCGACCAAAGTGCTGGAAACGGACGAGAAGGTGTTTCGCCATAACGTCTCGCTGACCTACGAGCAGTGGCTGCAGTATCCCGATGGACGCAAGGCCTGCTTTGAGATCCGTAAAGTGCCTTATTACGACCGCGTTGGCAAACGCAGCGGGCTGATGGGCTTTGGACGCGATATAACCGAGCGTAAACGCTACCAGGACGCTTTAGAGAACGCGAGCAGGGAAAAGACCACTTTTATCTCTACGATCAGCCACGAGCTTCGTACGCCGCTTAACGGCATCGTCGGGCTAAGCCGCATCCTGCTGGATACCGAGCTTAACCCGGAACAGTTGAAATACCTGAAAACCATCCACGTCTCGGCCATCACGCTGGGCAATATTTTCAATGACGTTATCGAAATGGATAAGATCGAGCGCCGCAAGGTGCAGCTGGATAACCAGCCGGTTGATTTTACCGGCTTCCTGGCGGATTTGGAGAATCTCTCCGGCCTGCTGGCCCAGCCGAAAGGGCTGAAGTTCGTGCTCGACGCCCATCCGCCTTTACCGCATAAAATTATCACCGACGGCACGCGGCTGCGTCAGATCCTGTGGAACCTGATCGGCAACGCGGTGAAATTTACCCAGCAGGGCAGCATTATCGTGCGGGTGGCCTATCAGGGCGAAGACTGTCTGCGTTTTGAAGTGGAAGATTCCGGCATGGGGATCCCGCAGGACGAGCAGGACAAAATCTTTGCCATGTATTATCAGGTGAAAGATCAGCATGGCGGTAAACCGGCGACCGGCACCGGCATTGGGCTGGCGGTTTCGCGTCGACTGGCGCAGAGCATGGGCGGGGATATCAGCGTGCGCAGCGCGCCCGGTAAGGGCTCCTGCTTTACGCTGACGGTTAATGCGCCGCGCGTCGTAACGCAGCATGAGGCCGAGCAGCCAGCGGACGACATGCCGCTACCGGCGCTGCACGTCCTGCTGGTTGAGGATATTGAGCTGAACGTGGTCGTAGCGCGTTCGGTGCTGGAGAAGCTGGGTAACAGCGTGGAAGTGGCCATGACGGGCGCAGAAGCGCTGACGATGTTCGATCCCGAAGAGTTTGACCTGGTGCTGCTGGATATTCAGCTGCCGGATATGACCGGTCTTGACGTGGCGAGGGAAATCCATCGGCGCCACGGCCATCAACAGCTGCCGCCGCTGGTGGCGCTGACCGCTAACGTGCTTAAAGATAAAAAAGAGTATCTGGATGCGGGCATGGACGACGTGCTGAGTAAACCGCTGGCGGTACCGGCGCTGACCGCCATTATCCAGAAATACTGGGACTACCAGGAGCAGGAGAACGAGCCGGCGGAACCTTCTCACTCTGACGCACCCGTGCTGCTGGATATTACCATGCTGGAGCAGTATATCGAGCTGGTTGGGCCACAGCTGATTGTGCAGAGTCTGGAAATGTTTGAAAAGATGATGCCAGGTTATCTGGAAGTATTGGATTTGAACATGACCGCGCGCGATCAAAAAGGCATTGCGGAAGAAGGGCACAAGATCAAAGGCGCGGCGGGATCGGTTGGTCTGGTTCATTTACAGCAGCTGGCGAAACAGATCCAAAGCCCTGAGCTGCCGGCGTGGTGGGACAATGTGCAGGAGTGGATTGACGAGCTGAAACACGAGTGGCGTAACGACGTTGCGGTACTGCGGGAATGGGTGGCAAAGGCCCAAAAAAAATGACCCCGACCGAGGCCGGGGTGCGCGAATACTGCGCCAACACCAGGGAAACTTGAGGCCTACGCTGTTCTTAAAGTAAGAGTATCGAAGCGCAGGCGCGGTATTGGGTAAAACGCTCAGGAACTACCTTAGCAAAACTCCCATCACATGTTACAAGATTCATTAAAATGTGTGATGTGGAGCAGCGTTTGCAGACAGAAAACATTAATTTGATGATACAGTCAAGCACGGAATGAATTTATTCGCGATCTTGCGCAAAAATTGTACAATTGTGCCAGTTTTTGTCCGGTTTTGATTGACGTAGACAGGTAACCGGTTCCATTGATCGCTAGCAGTAATGCTAAAAGAATTTCACCCCGGCTGGCAAATATTTAACTCCATGTAAAACATGTCCTTTTTGTGAGATTGGTGTCTCTCTGGTGAAACCGTACGGTACAGCAAAATGGAAAGTGATATTGGAAGGAATTAACGATTAATAATCATATTTTTATCGTAATCCTTTTAAATAAAGGGGCAATTTTCGCTCACTAACCGAAAAGCATAACCCGGGCCCACGGCCATTCTGAGGGGCCTTTAAGATAACATTAGCAAAAGCTAACTCACGCAATTTATAAGTGGTATGAATGAATTGGTTGACGTTATGTGGGCGAATCGGGCTGATTATTTCTTCATCACTACAGGTTCGTTTACGGCATGGAACCGATTCCTGGTGCGCGGAAGTGATTGAAGCACCTGACACATTTACAAAGTGCTTCAAGTTGTAAGCGCATGCAAACGTTTACATTAAGTCAAATGCGTTGCGCCCCGCACCCATTTTTTACATTGCACGAACGGGTTCCTGTTACGTGAATTCATAAGATCATAATGGATAAATTTTAATGAAGCAGCGCAAAAAAATCAGCGGACAGCGGCTAAAAACCTGGGCATTACGATTGACGATCGGCCTGGCCGGGATCGTGCTCGCCGGGATCCTGCTTTTTTCTTTTTTGCCCGTACCTTTCTCTGCCGTGATGGCAGAAAGGCAGATCGGCGCATGGCTGAGCGGCGATTTCCGCTACGCCGCGCATTCAGACTGGGTAGAGATGAAAAATATCTCTCCCTGGATGCCGCTGGCGGTTATCGCCTCTGAGGATCAAAAATTTCCTAACCACTGGGGATTTGACGTACAGGCGATCCAGTCGGTGCTGGATGGCGAAGAGGCCCGAATGCGCGGCGCTTCTACGCTCTCGCAGCAAACCGCAAAGAACGTGTTTTTATGGGATGGGCGCAGCTGGATACGTAAGGGACTGGAAGCGGGCCTGACGGTTGCGATCGAAACCGTGTGGACAAAACGGCGCATTTTGACGGTCTATCTGAACGTAGCAGAGTTCGGCGAGGGCATATTTGGCGTGGAAGAAGCATCGCAACGCTATTTTCATAAGCCCGCCAGCCGCCTGACAATGGCGGAAGCAGCATTGCTGGCGGCCGTGTTGCCGAACCCGATCCGTTTTCGCGCCGACGCGCCGTCGGCCTATGTGCGCCAGCGGCAGCAGTGGATCTTACGCCAGATGCGCCAGCTGGGCGGGGAAGGCTTTCTGAACGCGCATAAGCTACGCTGACAGAAAGGGCGGCCTGACGAGAAAGAACCGCGCTCAGGCGCACGTCAACGTATGCAGAGCATCACGAGCAGGGACAGCGCTCAGTCGCGTAATAGGCCAGGAAGAGAAGTAAAGGTACGCTGAGGGTAAAGAACCGCGCTCAGGGGGGCTGAGCGCGTCTGAGCGGCTGATTAATCCTCGTCGAAGCCGGCATTAAAGAGTTCAATCACTGCCGCCAGCGCTTTTTCTTCTTCCGGCCCGCTGGCTTCTATCTCAATCTGCCCGCCTTTCGCCGAATCCAGCATCAGCAATGCAATAACGCTGCTGGCTTCCGCTTCCGTACCGCTCTCGTTGCGTAGCAGCACCTCGGCGTCGAAGCTTTGCACCAGTTCAAACAGCTTCATCGCCGGTCTGGCATGCATACCCAGCTTGTTTTTGATCTCAACCACTTGTTTAACGGTCATGATTTGCGCTTTTCCAGAGTACGATGACGGGACTGCACGTTCTTGCCGCGCGAGCGGAAATAGTCAGCGAGCTGTTCGGCAATGTAAACCGAGCGATGCTTGCCGCCTGTACAGCCAATCGCCACGGTAAGATAGCTGCGGTTGTTGGTTTCCAGCATCGGCAGCCACAGTTCAAGATAGCTGCGCGTCTGATAGATAAAATTGTGCACTTCGGTATGACGATCCAGGAAAGCGGCCACCGGACGATCCAGTCCCGTCATCGGCCGCAATTTTGGATCCCAGTGCGGGTTCGGCAGGAAGCGGACGTCGAACACGTAATCGGCATCGATCGGAATGCCGTGCTTGAAGCCAAAGGATTCAAACACCATCGTCAGTTCACGTTCACGCTTGCCTAACAGGCGAGTGCGCAGCATTTCGGCCAGTTCGTGCACCGACATCTCCGAGGTATCGACGATCAGATCCGCACGCGAGCGAAGCGGCTCCAGCAGATCGCTCTCTTCATCAATGGCGCTTTCCAGCGAAAGATTTTTACTGGAAAGCGGATGCAGGCGTCGGGTATCGCTGTAGCGCCGGATCAGCGTATTGCGATCGGCATCCAGAAACAGCAGCTGCGGCGAAAAGCTGTCGGGGAGGCCGGTCAGCGCCTTCTCAAAGATTTCCGGGGACTCTGGCATATTACGCACGTCAATACTGACGGCCGCCGAGATGTTACGATCCGCCAGTGACCTGGCCAGCTCCGGTAGCAGCACCACGGGCAGATTATCCACGCAGTAGAAGCCCATATCCTCCAGCGCCCTCAACGCGACGGACTTACCGGAACCAGAACGCCCGCTGACGATCATCAGCACCATGACTTATTCTCCTGATTTGAAGCCTTTCCAAAGGGACGGGGAGCTTCCCTGTGCATACGCTCGGGCCGGCAGACCGGCCCACTAAAGGCTTAAGAGGCGGCTTGTGGTTCCTCTGCCATGATAGCAAAAAGCTCTTCATCGCTTTGCGCGGCGCGCAGTCGGCGGCAGACCGTTTTATCGGCCAGGCGTTTTGCGACCAGCGAGAGCGTGTGCAGATGCGTTTTACACTGATCGGCAGGCACCAGCAGGGCGAAAAGCAGATCGACCGGTTGATTATCGATAGCGTCGAAGGCTACCGGCTGATCGAGACGGATAAATACGCCTACCGCGCGCAGCGTATCCTCCACCAGCTTGCCGTGTGGGATCGCGATGCCATTACCTATGCCGGTACTGCCCATACGTTCACGCGTCAGGATCGCTTCAAAGATCGTCTGATGCGGCAGATTAAGCTGTTTGGCCGCCAGCTCGCTGATAATCTCCAGCGCCCGCTTTTTGCTCTGGCAATGCACGCCGTTGCGGGTACAGGAAAGGCTCAGGACCGAGCTCAGTTCCAGTGTCAGGTCATTGTTCATCATAGGTTCACTTAGGTATTCACTTCCGCCTGGCAAAACGGCGCTGCCCGATCGTTCGGCAGGCCATCAGTCGAATGCATTATGCCCGTTGATTAACGGCCCGCCTTCTGCAATCAGAAGACGAGCCGGTTAGTTTACACCACATTCTTATCAGATAAGGGTGGCGAAAAAATAATCAATGCTTCAGGGGTAATTAATGCTGCTTCAGCTTGTCTTTATGTTTATTCAGCTGGCGCGTCAGCTTGTCGATCAGGCCGTCAATCGCCGCATACATATCTTTTTCTTCCGAGGTGGCGTGCAACTCACCACCGCTGACGTGCAGCGTCGCATCGGCGACCTGCGTCACCTTTTCCACCTTCAGCACAATATAAACCTGGCCGATACGGTCAGTGTATTGCTCCAGCTTGGCGAATTTAGCCACCACGAATTCACGTAAAGGCTCGGTAATTTCAACATTCTGCCCGGTAATATTGAGTTGCATAAGCTCTTCCTTATCTGTTCGTTCAGACCAGCTGCTTGCGCTGGTTTGAGGGCGGGATGGATAAAGACTCTCGGTACTTCGCGACGGTGCGGCGGGCCACGATAATCCCCTGATCGGAGAGCAGGGTGGTCAGCTTGCTGTCGCTAAGAGGCTTGGCGGGATTCTCCGCCGAGATCAATTTCTTTACCAGCGCGCGAATGGCCGTGGAAGAGGCTTCGCCGCCGCTTTCGGTGTTCACGTGACTGGAGAAGAAATATTTCAGTTCAAAAATACCGCGTGGGCTGTGCAGGTATTTTTGCGTGGTAACGCGTGAAATCGTCGATTCGTGCATCTCTACGGCGGAGGCGATATCCGCCAGCACCATAGGACGCATAAACTCTTCACCCTGCTCGAAGAAGGCCTGCTGCTGGTCGACGATGCAGCGCGTGACCTTCAGCAGCGTATCGTTGCGGCTCTCCAGGCTTTTTATCAGCCAGCGGGCTTCCTGCAAATTGCTGCGGATAAACTGGCTGTCGCTGTCGCTGCGAGAGCTGCCGCCCAGAGAGGCATAGTGCTGGTTGATCTTCAGGCGCGGCACGCTGTCGGCGTTCAGTTCCACCACCCAGCGGGCGCCGATTTTACGCACCAGCACGTCCGGGATGACATATTCCGGTTCGCTGGTATTAATCGACTGGCCGGGGCGCGGGTCAAGCGACTGGATCAGCTGCATGGCGTTTTTCAGCACGTCCTCTTTCAGCCGCGTGACGCGCATCAGGCTGCGGAAGTCGTGGTTAGCCAGCAGGTCCAGATGGTCGCTGACAATAAGCCTGGCCTCTTTCAGCCAGGGCGTGTCATCCACGAACTGCGACAGCTGTACCAGCAGGCAGTCGCGCAGATCGCGTGCGCAGACGCCGATCGGATCGAACCGCTGAACGCGCTTCAGTACCGCTTCGACTTCTTCCGCAGAAAGCTCTTCGTTGCCGATACTCTCCTGGATCTCCTGGAGAGAAACGGTCAGATAGCCGGTCGGATCCACGGCGTCGACAATAGCGGTAGCGATGGCGCGATCGGTATCGGTAAAAGGCGTCAGTTCTACCTGCCATATCAGGTAGTCCTGCAACGACTGGGTAGTTTCGCCCTGATAAACAGGCAGCTCGTCGTCGTGGTAGTCGGTGCCGGTGCCCGACGGCGTACCGGCGGTGTAGATTTCGTCCCAGGTGGCGTCGAGCGGCAGCTCTTCCGGCATATCTTTTTGTTCCAGCGCCTCGCGGGTATCCAGCGCCTCTTTTTCCTGATATTCGCGGCTGTCGACTTCTTCGTGAAGATCGGTTTGTTCAAGCAGCGGGTTGCTTTCCAGCGCCAGCTGAATTTCCTGCTGGAGTTCAAGCGTAGAGAGTTGCAGCAGACGTATCGCCTGCTGCAGTTGTGGCGTCATGGCAAGCTGTTGGCTAAGCCTGAGCTGCAAACCTTGCTTCATATTCAGGATACTTATTCCTTAAAAATCTTGACCGGTCTGAACACCTTATCAGAGTCTGAACTCTTCGCCCAAATAGACGCGCTTAACTTGTTCATCCTGGAGGATTTGCTCAGGCGAGCCGTGAGCGATCAGGTGACCCTGGCTGACGATATAGGCTCGTTCGCAGACGGCCAGGGTTTCACGCACGTTGTGATCGGTGATCAGCACGCCCAGGCCGCTGTCGCGCAGGTGTTCGATAATTTTTTTAATATCAATCACTGAAATCGGGTCGACGCCAGCGAAAGGCTCATCCAGCAGGATGAATTTAGGATTCGCCGCCAGCGCGCGCGCGATCTCTACGCGACGACGTTCACCGCCGGAAAGCGCCTGACCCATGCTGTCGCGCAGGTGCGCGATATGGAACTCTTCCATCAGCTCGTTAGCGCGATCGGTTCGCTGTTCCGCCGTTAAATCATCACGGATTTGCAGCACCGCCATCAGGTTGTCGTACACGCTCAGGCGGCGAAAAATAGAGGCTTCCTGCGGCAGATAGCCGATGCCCCGACGCGCGCGCGCGTGCAGCGGCAGAATACTGATATCTTCATCATCGATAACGATGCGGCCCGCGTCGCGCGGCACAATGCCCACTACCATATAAAACGTGGTGGTCTTACCGGCACCGTTCGGGCCCAGCAGACCCACGATCTCACCGGATTTTACCTCCAGGCTGACATCTTCCACCACGCGTCGGCCTTTGTAGGCCTTCGCCAGATTTTGCGCAATTAAAGTCGCCATGGCTTAGTTACTCTTCTTGGGGGACGAGGCGTTCTTATCCTGCAGCTGCGAAGGCACCAGCACGGTGGTTACGCGCTTGCCGGTATTGCCATAGGCCTGCATTTTCTGCTCTTTCACCAGATAGGTGATGCGATCGCCTTTGACGTTGCTGTCCAGCTGCTCCAGATATGCGCTGCCCGTCAGCTCGACGAAATCCTTCGCCAGCTCGTAGTGCATTTTCTGCGCATGGCCTTTAACGGGCTTGCCGTTGTCCTGCATCTGATAAAACGTCGCCGGATTGCCCCAGGCGTCCACGATGGTTTTGTTGCTGTCGCCGTTCGGACGCGTGACCACAACCTTATCCGCGGTGATTTTGATCGAGCCCTGGGTCACGATAACGTTGCCGGTAAAGGTCGCCACGTTGCCCTGCATATCCAGCGCCTGATTTTCGGAGTCCACGTTGACCGGCTTATCCGAATCGCCCGTCAGGGCAAGAGCGGGCAGGCTGGCAGTCAGCAGCAGGCCGAGCGTCAAAAACTTAAGGTTGGTTCGCATTCTGAATTTCATAGGAGGTTTTGACCTTTTCAATCAACTCGGCGGTTTTCTTCCGTAAATTGCCACGCATCTTCATGCCGGTAGAGCTGAAGCTGTTGCCGTATAAGGTTACCCGATCTTCTGAGGTAACGTCCTGCGTGACAAGGTTCACTACGGCGTTATCGGTTTTAATTCGTTGTAGCTGGGCGTCCTGGGCCAGACTGTTGACCTCGACGTGGCCGTAAAGATAGAGCATACGGTCATTAGTTAGTTTGGCCTTGTCTGCCCGTACCGACCAGGTGGGCACTTTGTTTTCGTCATAGGTGGTCATGACCGGATTATCGAACCAGCTTACCGCGTCGGCGGAAAAGTAGGTCACTTTCTCGGACACCAGCTTGTAGCTCAGTCCGCCCTCCGGGTTATACACCACCGTATTGGACGACTGGCTCGTATAGGTCGGCTCCAGCGCGTTGCTGGTCGCGGGCGCGGGCTTATCCGTATCGGCCAGGTTCCAGCCAATCAGCACGATCGCTACCAGCGCCAGCAGGAGCGTAATCCAACGCCTTGTTTTACTCATACAGACTGCCCTTTGGCCTTATCAAACTTATCCTGCGCGATTAGGATCAGATCGCAAATTTCACGTACGGCGCCGCGTCCGCCCGCGATGCGGGTAACGTAGTCGGCGCGAGGAAGCAGCACGGGATGCGCATCGGCTACGGTCACGCTCAGGCCGACTTCCGCCATTACCGGCCAGTCAATCAGGTCGTCGCCAACGTAGGCGACCTGCTCCGGCATAAGCGACAGTTTATCCAGAAGTTCGCGGAAGGCCAAAAGCTTATCCGACTGGCCCTGGTAAAGATGCGTAATGCCCAGCGTGGCGCAGCGATCTTCCAGCAGCTTCGCCTTGCGACCGGTGATAATAGCGACTTCCACGTCCGAGGTCAGCAGGCAGCGAATGCCGTAGCCGTCCCGCACGTTAAAAGCTTTCAGCTCTTCACCGTTATTACCCTGATAGATAATGCCGTCGGACATCACGCCATCCACGTCACAAATCAACAGCTTAACTTCACGCGCGCGTGCCATCACGGTTTCGCTCACGTCGCCATAACAGGTACTTATCCAGCTTGCGCCAGCCATTTTTTATTCCTTGTTAAACCACGCCGGCACGCAGCATGTCGTGCATATGCACTACGCCAAGCAGCCGATCGCCGTTGGCTACCATCAAAACGGTAATATTGCGACTCTGCATCAGATTCAGGGCATCGACCGCCAGCGTATGGGGCCGCACTCGTACGCCGCCCGAGGTCATAACGCTGGCGATACTGGCATGTTGAATATCAATGCCCATATCAAAGACGCGTCGCAGATCGCCATCGGTGAAAATCCCTTCGATCTTCATCAAATCGTCACAGATTACCGTCATACCTAAATTTTTACGGGTGATTTCCAGCAGGGCGTCACGCAGCGAGGCGTCACGGCTGACGTGAGGAATTTCATCACCGCTATGCATAATATCGTCAACGGTCAGCAGCAGCTTGCGGCCCAGTGCGCCACCCGGATGGGAGAGGGCGAAATCCTCAGCCGTAAAGCCGCGAGCCTTCAGCAGCGCTACCGCCAGCGCGTCGCCCATCACCAGCGTTGCCGTGGTGCTGCTGGTCGGCGCCAGGCCCAGCGGACAGGCTTCCTGCGGTACTTTAACACAGAGATGGATATCTGCCGCGCGGCCCATCGCGCTGTCGGGACGGCTGGTCATACAGATAAGCGATACGCGCAGCCGCTTCAGCACCGGGATCAGCGCCAGGATCTCGGAGGATTCGCCGGAGTTGGAAATGGCGATAACAATATCGCCCGAGCTGACCATGCCAAGATCGCCGTGGCTGGCCTCTGCCGGATGTACGAAAAACGCCGGGGTGCCGGTGCTGGCGAAGGTGGCCGCCATCTTTTTGCCAATATGGCCCGATTTCCCCATGCCCATCACCACCACTTTGCCGTGGCAGTCGTAGATTTGCTTACAGGCTTCGGTAAAGTCCTCGTTAATGTATCGATCGAGCTGTTCCAGTCCCTGACGTTCAATCGTCAGAACATCTTTCCCCGCCTGCTGAAAATCAAAGTCGGGTCGTAGAGTAACAGGTGACATAGGTTCTAATCCTTTTACCAAAAGGTGGCCGAAGGAAGCCAGTAGAGTAACGCGACCCAGGCAACGAAGCCGATCAGCAGCAGCGCGCCCGCCGCTCTGCCGATACAGCGGCTACGGCGCAGGCAGATCAGCGTAAACAGCGCGCTGACGCCCAGCATGATCCAGTAATCGCGGGCAAAAGCATGCATATCCACCGCGCCCGGATGCAGCAGCGCCGGGATGCCAAGCACAATGGCGATATTGTAGATATTAGAGCCGATCAGATTGCCGATGGCGATATCATCTTCGCCTTTCAGCGCGCCGGCAATCACCGTAGCCAGCTCCGGCAGGCTGGTGCCGACAGCGATTACCGTCAGACCGATCACCAGCTGGCTGACGCCAAAAAAATTGGCGATAACCGTTGCGTTGTCGATAACCATACGGGTCGACATCGGTAAAATAATCAGCGCCACGCCCAGCCAGAGAAACGCCACCGTGTTGCCGGTATCGTCACGCGGCAGCTCGGCAAGCTGTTCGCGCGTCAGCGAATCCGTATCACCACGCTCCGCTTTGCGGGCAATGTTGATAATAAATAACAGGTAGCCTGCCGCAAAGGCAATCAGGATCAGACCGTCATTGCGGCTTAACAGATTATCAAACAACAGCAGGCCGCTGATTAATGTAATCAGCAGCATCAGCGGCAGCTCGCGCGCCAGCAGCCTGGAATACAGCCTTAGGGGATGCAGCAGCGCCGCGCCGCCGAGGATCAGCAGAATATTGGTGATATTGGAGCCGACTGCCGTACCGACCGCTAAATCCATCTGGCCGCGCAGGGAAGCGGAGAAAGAGACGATCAGTTCAGGCAGCGAGGTGCCTATGCTGACCACGGTCATGCCGATAATCAGCGGAGGAACGCCAATTGCGCGGCACAGGATAGCCGCGCTGAACACCAGACGATCTGCACCATATACCAGCAGGACCAGGCCGATAATCAATAGTGCGGTAGCTACAAGCATGAAATGTCCTTTGATCGGGTATAATCGTCGGCTTGCCTTGCACGACGAGCAAAACGGGCCAGGCGGCCTGAAGAATGCGCTGATTTTGACGGTCTGAAAGCAAAAAGTAAAACTTATGCCAACTTTCGCTACGTCAGACGGATAAGTTTCTGTAAAAGTGTCCAGTTCCGCTGGTTATAAGTTACCATCGGTAGAGGATGAAATGCCTGGAAAAGAGGATAGAGGTCACAATGAGCCAGACGGAGACGAATTTGGTGGACGTTCGGGGCGTCAGCTTCGCTCGCGGCGATCGCCCGGTTTTCGATAACATCTCGCTTACGGTGCCGAAAGGGAAAGTCACAGCCATTATGGGCCCTTCAGGCATTGGTAAAACCACGCTGCTGCGTCTGATCGGCGGTCAGCTGCGCCCCGACGCCGGCGAAATCTGGTTTAACGGGGAAAATATTCCCGCGCTTTCGCGCTCGCGCCTCTACGAAGCGCGTAAAAAAATGAGCATGTTATTTCAGTCCGGTGCGTTGTTTACCGATCTGACGGTGTTTGACAACGTCGCCTGGCCGCTGCGCGAACATACGCAGCTGCCGCCCGCGCTGCTGCACAGCACGGTGATGATGAAGCTGGAAGCCGTTGGCCTGCGCGGCGCGGCTCAGCTAAAGCCTTCCGAGTTGTCCGGCGGCATGGCGCGGCGCGCGGCACTGGCCAGAGCTATTGCGCTGGAGCCGGATCTGATTATGTTCGACGAACCTTTCGTCGGGCAGGATCCGATCACTATGGGCGTGCTGGTCAAGCTGATTGACGAGCTGAACCACTCGCTGGGCATGACCTGCATTGTGGTTTCGCACGACGTGCCGGAAGTACTGAGCATTGCCGACTACGCCTACATTATCGCCGGACAGAAAGTTATCGCTCAGGGAACGGCCAGCGCGCTGCATGAAAATGAAGATGCCCGGGTTCGCCAGTTTATCGACGGCATCGCCGACGGCCCGGTTCCTTTTCGTTTTCCCGCAGGCGACTATCTGCAGGATCTAACCGGCTCAGGGAGTTAATCTGATGTTACTACGTGCACTGGCGTCCATCGGACGTCAGGGGATCAATATTTGCGCCTCGTTTGGCCGCGCCGGGCTGATGCTTTTTCACGCGCTGATAGGCATTCCCCGCTTCCGCAAACATGCGCCGCTGGTGATCAAGCAGCTTTACAGCATTGGCGTGCTGTCGCTGCTGATCATCGTGGTTTCCGGCCTGTTTATCGGCATGGTGCTGGGTTTGCAGGGCTATCTGGTGCTGAATACCTACGGGGCCGACAGCAGCCTGGGAATGCTGGTGGCGCTGTCGCTGCTGCGCGAGCTGGGACCGGTCGTCACGGCGCTGCTGTTTGCCGGCAGGGCAGGCTCGGCGCTTACGGCGGAAATCGGTCTGATGAAAGCGACCGAGCAGCTCTCCAGCATGGAGATGATGGCGGTCGATCCGCTGCGCAGGATTATTTCTCCTCGCTTCTGGGCCGGTTTTATCAGTATGCCGCTGCTGGCGCTGATCTTCGTCGCGGTAGGGATTCTGGGCGGCGCCATTGTGGGCGTCAGCTGGAAAGGCATCGACGGCGGCTTTTTCTGGTCGGCGATGCAGAACGCCGTGGATATCCGTACCGATATCGTCAACTGCGTGATCAAAAGCGCCGTTTTTGCCTTTACCGTCACCTGGATTGCCCTGTTTAACGGCTACGACGCCGTGCCGACTTCTGAAGGCATTAGCCGGGCGACGACGCGTACTGTAGTACATGCTTCTCTGGCTGTGCTCGGTTTGGATTTTGTGCTGACAGCACTGATGTTTGGGAACTGATTCGATGCAAACGAAAAAAAGCGAAATTTGGGTAGGGGTCTTTTTACTGCTGGCGCTTTGCGCGGCGCTGTTTCTCTGCCTGCGCGTGGCGGATCTGAAATCCCTGGGCAGCGAGCCCACCTGGCGACTCTACGCTACCTTTGACAATATCGGCGGGCTGAAAAGCGGTTCGCCGGTGAAAATCGGCGGCGTGGTGATTGGTCGGGTAACGGATATCGGCCTGGATGAGAAAACCTATTTGCCGCGTGTCTCAATGGATATCGAAGATAAATATAATCAGCTGCCGGATACCAGCTCGCTGGCGGTCAGAACCTCTGGTCTGCTGGGCGAACAGTATCTGGCGCTCAACGTCGGTTTTGACGATCCGGAGATGGGAACGGCTATGCTTAAGGATGGCAGCACCATTCAGGACACCAAGTCAGCAATGGTGTTGGAAGATCTGATAGGCCAGTTCCTGTATAAGAGCGGCAACGGTAACGAGAGTAAAAACGCGGCGCCGGAGAACGGTGGTGAGCCTGCCCCGGCCGCAGCGACTAACCCTTAAGAGGAGCAGTAATGTTTAAACGTTTCCTGATGGTGGCAATGTTGATCGTTGCCCCGGTCGCGGCCAACGCCGCCGCCGACCAGACTAACCCGTACAAACTGATGAACGAGGCGGCGGAGAAAACCTTTACCCGCCTTAAAAACGAGCAGCCTAAAATCAAGCAGGATCCCAACTACCTGCGCCAAATCGTGCGTGAAGAGCTGCTGCCCTATGTGCAGATTAAATATGCCGGCGCGCTAGTGCTGGGACGTTACTACAAAGAAGCGACGCCTGCCCAGCGCGAAGCCTATTTCAAAGCCTTTAGCGATTATCTGGCTCAGGCTTACGGTCAGGCGCTGGCGCTCTACCACGGGCAGACCTATCAGATCGCGCCCGAACAGTCTTACAGCAATGCCAACATCATCGCCATTCGCGTCTCTATCATAGATCCAAACGGCCGTCCGCCGGTTCGCCTGGACTTCCAGTGGCGTAAAAACAGCCGTACCGGCGACTGGCAGGCCTACGATATGATCGCGGAAGGCGTGAGCATGATTTCCACCAAGCAAAACGAGTGGGCGGGGATCCTGCGGCAGAAAGGCGTCGACGGCCTGACCGGCGTGCTGAAAAACGCGGCCAGCCAGCCTATTACGCTGGACAAGCAGCAGTAATGGACCAGCTTAACTGGCGCATCGAAGGCGACCGCCTGCATCTGGCGGGCGAGCTGGCGCGGGAAACGCTGGCCGCACTGTGGCAGCAGCGTGAAACGGTCATGAAACAGATTGATACCATTGATGTCTCCGCGCTGGACAGAGTTGATTCAGCCGGGCTGGCGCTGCTGGTGCACCTGCGTCAAATCGCGCTGCGACAGGGCAAAGCGCCGGGATTTACCGGTATTACGGACAAACTGCGTTCGCTGATCGCTCTGTATAATCTGCAGCAGTTTATTACCGCCGAACGCTGACGGCCCGCGCCCGTTTCTGATGAAAAAGCCTCTGCACACGCGGAGGCTTTTTTGCCTGTTTAAGATAGCTCCGCTTTCCACTACTATGTAGGCCTGTTTATTCTCAACCGAATTTAAAAAATCCCATGGAAACTAGTGAAATTCAATCCGTGCTGATGGCCGCGCTGCCGCTGCAGGAAGCTATCGTAACCGGCGACGGCAGCCACTTTCAGGTGATCGCCGTGGGCGAGATGTTTGGCGAACTGAGCCGCGTAAAAAAGCAGCAGGCGATTTACGCGCCGCTGGCCGCCTATCTTGCCGATAACCGTATTCACGCGCTGTCCATCAAAACCTATACGCCGGAAGAATGGGCACGTGACCGTAAGCTGAACGGTTTTTAAGTCGCCGTCTTCATCGCTTCGGGCGGTGAAGCGGCCGTACCCTATTGCTGATTAATTGAGAGCAGGTTTAATGGATAAATTTCGTGTGCAGGGCCCGACCCGTTTAAGCGGGGAAGTGACCATTTCCGGTGCTAAAAACGCTGCGCTGCCGATTCTTTTCGCTGCTCTGCTGGCGTCCGATCCCGTAGAAATCCAGAATGTCCCGAAGCTTAAGGACATCGATACTACCATGAAGCTGTTGAGCCAGCTGGGCGTAAAAGCGGAGCGCAACGGCTCGGTGCACCTGGATGCCAGCAACGTCAATATTTTTTGCGCGCCTTACGATTTGGTAAAGACCATGCGCGCTTCGATTTGGGCGCTTGGCCCGCTGGTGGCGCGTTTCGGTCAGGGGCAGGTTTCTCTGCCTGGCGGCTGTGCTATCGGCGCTCGTCCTGTCGATCTGCACATTACCGGCCTTGAGCAGCTGGGTGCCGAGATCAAGCTGGAAGAAGGCTATGTTAAAGCGTCCGTCGACGGCCGCCTGAAAGGCGCGCACATCGTGATGGATAAGGTCAGCGTAGGCGCAACCGTCACCATTATGAGCGCCGCCACGCTGGCTACCGGCACCACCGTGATTGAAAACGCCGCCCGCGAGCCGGAAATCGTCGATACGGCGAACTTCCTGAATACGCTGGGTGCCAAAATCACCGGTGCCGGCAGCGATCGCATTACTATCGAAGGCGTTGAGCGTCTGGGCGGCGGCGTTTATCGCGTATTGCCGGATCGTATTGAAACCGGCACCTTCCTGATCGCCGCAGCGATTTCGGGTGGCAAGGTTATCTGCCGCGATACGCAGCCGGCTACGCTGGATGCGGTGCTGGCCAAGCTGCGCGAAGCGGGAGCCGATATTGAAGTAGGCGATGACTGGATCAGCCTGGATATGCACGGCAAGCGGCCGAAAGCAGTCAACTTCCGTACCGCGCCGCACCCTGGCTTCCCAACCGATATGCAGGCGCAGTTCAGCCTGCTGAATCTGGTAGCGGAAGGCACGGGCGTGATCACCGAAACTATCTTCGAGAACCGCTTTATGCACGTGCCGGAGCTGATCCGGATGGGCGCGCACGCGGAAATCGAAAGCAATACGGCGATCTGCCACGGCGTGGAGAAACTGTCCGGCGCTCAGGTTATGGCCACGGATCTTCGCGCTTCCGCAAGCCTGGTGCTGGCTGGCTGCATCGCGGAAGGCACCACGATTGTGGATCGTATTTACCATATCGACCGCGGTTATGAGCACATCGAAGACAAGCTGAAAGCGTTAGGCGCTAATATCGAGCGCGTGAGCGGCGATGAATAGCGCTGTTTAAAGCTGACTGGCAAAGGGGCGGTAGCGATCTACCGCCTTTTTTTATGAGCGAATAAGCTTTTTACGGTCGAGCAGGGCATGGGTGACAGGATCGTAATAGCGGCTGGGCCAGATCTCAGCCGGATGGATGTTCAGGGCATTGGCGATAATCCATTCGCCTTTAGGCCACGGCCTGAACAGCGCGTTAGCAAGCGTGGACGAGCTTAATCCGGCCTCTCGTGATACCCTGGCCAGCGTGGTGCCTTTCTTTTTCAGACCGGCAATAATATCCGCGTTATGCCAGTCCGCTTTTTTCTCCAGCATCTGCTTTTTCCTCCATGGACGCATCGCTATTTCTGGAAACATCAGGACGCAATTTTGCCGTCTCTACGGCAGGGATTACGAACATGATGAGCATATTTAAGGCATTAGCCTTTAAATACCGCAGTCAGATTTATAACAATAACCGCTAAGTTATTTCCAATAAAATTTAAACAGCGTTGTGTTTTTGAGGCGTAATACGCAAAAGTTACGTAACAGCGTGATGCATTACATTACAAAAAGGGATCTGCGAGGCGTTGTACCGAAGGGAAAAGCGCGGCTGACCGCGCTCAGAGATTAAAATTCGCGTTGGACCGACATATGCGCCAGCGCTTCCAGCGCGCTGCGCCACGGCGATTCCGGCAGGGCATTCAGACAGGCAATGGCCTTGTCTGCCTCACGTTCCGCCGATTCTCGCGTCCAGGCCAGCGAGCCGCACTGTTGCATGGTTTCCAGTACGGGTTCCAGCAGATGACGGCCGTTACCTTGCTCAATCGCGCTGCGGATCATCGCTGTCTGCTCCGGCGTGCCGTTCCGCATAGCGTGCAGCAGCGGTAAGGTTGGTTTGCCTTCGCTAAGATCGTCGCCAACGTTTTTACCCAGCGTTTTACCATCGGCGCTGTAATCAAGAAGATCGTCGATAAGCTGGAAAGCGGTGCCGATATAGCGGCCATAATCCTGCAACGCCTTTTCCTGCTCTGGCGTGGCCTCGGCGAGGATAGCGGAAGATTGCGCAGCGGCTTCAAACAGGCGAGCAGTTTTACTGTAGATCACCCGCATATAGCTCTCTTCGGTAATATCGGGATCGTTACAGTTCATCAACTGCAGCACTTCGCCTTCTGCGATCACGTTAACCGCTTCCGACATCAGCTCCAGCACGCGCAGCGAACCAATGCTGGTCATCATCTGGAAAGCGCGCGTATAAATAAAATCGCCGACCAGCACGCTGGCCGCATTGCCGAAAGCGGCGTTGGCGGTGGCTTTGCCACGGCGCATATCCGATTCGTCCACCACGTCATCGTGCAGAAGAGTCGCGGTGTGAATGAATTCTATCAGGGCTGCTACGGTAACGTGTTGTTTACCAGAATAATTCAGCGCGCGCGCGGCCAAAACGGCGATCGTTGGGCGGATGCGTTTGCCTCCACCGCTGATGATGTAATAACCCAGCTGATTGATGAGGGAAACCTCAGAATTCAACTGCTCGAGTATGGTTGCATTGACGTCCGCCATGTCCTGCGCGGTGAGTTCGTTTATCTGTTCTAAGTTCATCAGTCTTTTCAGCTATTGCCCACTTTGCAGCTATGATAAGCGTCTTTACCCGTGCCTGCGGCATGTAATGTATAACAGATTGTACTTGAAAATGGCGACTGTGAAACATTTGGCTGTGCTTTGCGTTTTTTTTCTGCAATACCCGCTACCTGGCACTTGTCATCGCGTGCGAAGTTGCGTAGAATTCGCGCCCTATTGTGAATATTTATAGCGCAGCCTGAACTCAAGACGGCAAGCGCGAGAGCGGAGTTTATATGTACGCGGTTTTCCAAAGTGGTGGTAAACAACACCGAGTGAGCGAAGGTCAGACCGTTCGCCTGGAAAAGCTGGACATCGCAACCGGCGAAACGATTGAATTCGACCAGGTTCTGATGATTGCCAACGGCGAAGAAGTAACGATCGGCGCACCTTTAGTTTCAGGCGGCGTGATCAAAGCAGAAATTATTGCTCACGGTCGTGGCGACAAAATTAAGATTGTTAAGTTTCGTCGTCGTAAACACTACCGTAAGCAGCAGGGTCACCGTCAGTGGTTCACTGATGTGAAGATCACTGGCATCAGCGCCTAAGAGGAGATCTGACAAATGGCACATAAAAAGGCTGGCGGTTCCACTCGAAATGGCCGCGATTCCAACGCAAAACGCCTGGGCGTTAAGCGTTTCGGTGGCGAAAGCGTCCTGGCAGGTAGCATCATCGTTCGTCAGCGTGGCACCAAATTCCACGCGGGCACTAACGTAGGCTGCGGCCGTGACCACACCCTGTTTGCTACGGCAAACGGCAAGGTCCTGTTTGAAGTGAAAGGCCCGAACAACCGTAAATACATCAGCATCGTTGCTGAGTAAGGTTTTCGTGCCTGAAGGCGGTACCTGATACCGCTTTCAGCAGCGAATCAAAAAGCCCCGCTATGATTGCGGGGCTTTTTACATTCTGCATCTGGCGCGCCAATCAGGTTGCCAGTAAAACCCTTTGCTGTACACTTTGTATTCAGCTGCATGATGTCTTAAGGCGGATCCCCTGTCTGGAAATGACGCGAGGGCTGCGCCCCCGGACAGCCGTCATAAGGCCTGCGAGCCACGACGGATCATCCTGCCAGCAGCGGGCAAATGATTTACGGAGAAGTAACATGAAGTTTGTTGATGAAGCGACGATCCTCGTTGCTGCGGGTGATGGCGGCAATGGCTGCGTCAGTTTCCGTCGTGAGAAATATATTCCCAGAGGCGGCCCGGACGGCGGCGACGGCGGCGACGGCGGCGACGTCTATATGCAGGCCGACGAGAACCTGAACACCCTTATTGATTATCGCTTTGAAAAGTCTTTCCGCGCCGAGCGCGGGCAGAACGGCCAGAGCCGCGACTGCACCGGTAAACGCGGTAAAGACATCATTATTAAAGTGCCGGTCGGCACCCGTATCATCGATCAGGGCACTGGCGAAACGCTGGGCGATATGATGAAGCACGGTCAGCTGCAAATGGTCGCTAAAGGCGGCTGGCACGGCCTGGGGAACACCCGCTTTAAATCTTCCGTTAACCGTACGCCTCGTCAGAAAACGATGGGAACGCCGGGCGAAAAGCGCGATCTGCAGCTGGAGCTGATGTTGCTGGCCGACGTCGGGATGCTGGGACTGCCGAACGCGGGTAAATCCACCTTTATCCGCGCCGTTTCCGCCGCCAAGCCTAAGGTAGCCGACTATCCGTTTACTACCCTGGTGCCTAGCCTGGGCGTGGTGCGTATGGACAGCGAGCAGAGCTTTGTGGTCGCCGACATTCCGGGCCTGATTGAAGGCGCTTCTGACGGCGCAGGTCTGGGTATTCGTTTCCTTAAGCACCTTGAGCGCTGCCGCGTGCTGCTGCACACCATCGACCTTGCGCCGATTGATGAAACCGATCCGGTAGAAAACGCCCGCATCATTCTGGGCGAGCTGGAAAAATACAGCGAGAAGCTTTTCAGCAAACCTCGCTGGCTGGTTTTCAACAAGGTCGACCTGCTGGATCAGGCAGAAGCGGAGTCCCGTGCCAAAGCCATTGCCGACGCGCTGGGCTGGACGGATAAATACTATCTGATTTCCGCCGCCAATCGCGTTGGCGTGACGCCGCTTTGCTGGGACGTGATGTCCTTCCTGAACGCCCATCCAAAAGAGGCGGAAGTGGAAGAGAAGCAGCCGGAAAAAGTGGAGTTCATGTGGGACGACTATCATCGCCAGCAGCTGGAAGAAGCTGAAACGGCGGTGGAAGAAGACGATGACTGGGATGATGACTGGGATGATGAAGACGACGAAGGCGTCGAAATCATTTACCAGCGTTAATCCGCAAAGGGCGCCGGCTGGCGCCCTTTCTGTTGTATGAACCGTGCAGCAGTAATTATTTCTTCCCGCTAATAAAGATAATCATTATCATCTGCTCTATCCGAACCCTGGTGAAGCTCCGTGCTTTGCCCCGCCTGAATGAGTTGATCCATGCGAACTCCCATCCGAATTTTTCCCCTGATCATTTTTGCTCTCTCGCTGCTGTCGATCGGTACAGTTCGTGCCGGAGAAGGCTGGCCACGGCATATCAGCAGCGTTAAGGGCGAGGTGGTGCTAAAGCAGCAGCCTGAGCGGATTGTCTCTACCAGCGTGACGCTGACCGGCTCGCTGCTGGCGATAGACGCGCCGGTTATCGCCAGCGGTGCCACCATGCCAGGCCACCGTATCGCCGACGACCGGGGGTTTTTCCGTCAGTGGGGAAACGTGGCGGCGGCAAAGGGCGTTAAGCGCCTTTACAGTGGCGAACCTAACCTTGAAGCGATTGCCGCAGAAAACCCGGATCTGATTATCGTCAGCGCGACGGGAAATGACTCTGCGCTGCCGTTCTACGATCGTCTGGCCGCGCTGGCACCGACGCTGGTCGTTAACTACGACGATAAAAGCTGGCAGGAAGTAGAGCGCGTGCTGGCGCAGGCCACGGGTAAAGAGACCGAGGCGGAGGCATCAATTCAACGCTACGCGCAGCGGGAGAAAGAGGTCAAAGCGAAGCTGCAACTGCCGCCGCAGCCCGTTTCCGCGCTGGTTTATAATCCTCATATCCATCTGGTCAATCTCTGGACGCCGGAATCCGCGCAGGGAAAATTGCTGGGATCGCTGGGCTTTACTCTGGCAGCACCGACGGCCGTGGTACGCCAGGCCAGCCAGCGCCTTAAGCGTCGGGATATTATTCCAGTAGCAGGAGAAAATCTGGTCACCGGCCTGACGGGGCAGTCCGTTCTGATGTTTGCCGCAGGTGATAAAGAACAGGCGGCGCTGCTGGCCGAGCCGCTGGTCGCCAACTCCCCGGCGGTAAAAAACAAGCGGGTCTATGCGCTGGGAGAGGACAGCTTCCGGCTGGACTACTACAGCGCCAACAATGTGCTGACCCGCCTGGAACAGCTGTTTTCTGACCAATAGGTTTTTATGCCTTCGCGTCCGCGAAGGCATCCGCTCTCCGTTGCGTTTTCATGCCTGCTCACAAAACCATCACTTTAATAAGAATACGACGAATAATCGAATTGATAATTGTTTGCATTTGAAATAATGTATGGCCGCCTGGTCAGAGACGCCCGTGCGTAACGCGAACCAGGCGCGGGCGGGCAGCAACGCCTGTTTATTTATCTACTTGCCTCTGTAGAGACTGGCGGAGGCGGATCTACAGGGAATGAGAACATTGAACAAATTATCAAGACTCTCGCTGGCAATTTTGCTTGGGCTGGGCGCAGTGGCAGGCGCAACGGCGGACGATACCCCTCAGACAAAGGCAGCTTCTGACGACGCTGTCGATACCGAAGGCGGTACGCTAATGGTCACGGCGCAGCAGCAAAATCTGCAGGCGCCGGGCGTATCCACCATCACCGCCGACGAAATCAAAAAACGGCCGCCTTCACGCGATCTTTCTGAAATCATCCGTACCATGCCGGGCGTTAACCTTACCGGCAACTCCACCAGCGGCCAGCGCGGCAATAATCGTCAGATCGACATTCGCGGCATGGGGCCAGAAAATACGCTGATCCTGATCGACGGAATGCCGGTCGCCAGCCGCAACTCGGTACGTCTGGGCTGGCGCGGCGAACGCGACACGCGTGGTGATACCAACTGGGTGCCGCCGGAAATGGTTGACCATATCGAAGTGATCCGCGGCCCGGCGGCGGCACGTTATGGCAACGGTGCGGCGGGCGGCGTGGTAAATATTATTACCAAACAGACCGGCAACGAGTGGCACGGCAGCTGGAACACCTACCTGAATATGCCGGAGCATAAATCCGAAGGCTCTACCAAACGCTCTAACTTCTCTTTGAGCGGCCCGATGGGCGATGATGTCAGCTTCTCACTGTGGGGCAACCTGAGCAAGACTCAGGCGGACGCGCAGTTTATCAACGAAGGTCATCAGTCGCTGCGCACTGGCACCTATGCCGATACCGTCCCGGCTGGACGCGAAGGCGTAGTCAACAAAGATATTCACGGCAAGCTGCGCTGGGAGTTTGCGACCAATCAGAAACTGGAGTTCAGCGCGGGCTACAGCCGTCAGGGTAATCTCTATGCAGGCGATACCCAAAACACCAATACCAGCGCGCTGGTGCAGAGCAAATACGGCGACGAAACCAATCGCCTCTACCGTCAGGATTATGCGGTTACCTGGACCGGCGTCTGGGATAACGGCGTCAGCACGCGCAGCTATGCCCAGTATGAGAACACGCGCAACTCGCGGATGAATGAAGGGCTGGCAGGCGGTACCGAAGGGATCTTCTCTGACAGCGGCTTTTCCACTATCGAGCTCAACGACGTGCTGCTGCACAGCGAAGTCAGCGTACCCTTTGCGTTTCTGGTCAACCAGACCGCAACGTTTGGCACCGAATGGAACCAGCAGCGTATGAAGGATGGCGCCTCTAATACCCAGGCACTTTCCGGCGGCGCTATCGACGGCATCAGCAGCACCAACCGCAGCCCTTACTCCTCGGCAGAAATCTTCTCGCTGTTTGCGGAAGATAATATGGAACTGACCGATAGCACCACGCTGGTGCCGGGGCTGCGCTTCGATCATCACAGCATCGTTGGCAATAACTGGAGCCCGTCGCTGAATCTTTCGCAGATCCTGGCGGACGACTTTACGCTGAAGCTGGGGATCGCCAGAGCCTATAAAGCGCCGAGTCTCTATCAAACCAACCCGAACTACGTGCTTTACAGCCGCGGTCAGGGATGTGCCGACAGCGCCGGCGCCTGCTACCTGATGGGTAACGACGACCTTAAAGCCGAAACCAGCATCAATAAAGAAGTGGGCGTGGAGTATAAGCATGAAGGCTATCAGGCCGGTTTGACCTGGTTCCGCAACGACTACCGCGACAAGATTGAATCGGGTTACGTGCCGACAGGCTCTACCGGCAGCACCGACATCTACAAATGGGAAAACGTGCCGAAAGCCGTGGTGGAAGGGCTGGAAGGAACGGTGAACCTGCCGGTGACGGAAGCCATCAGCTGGAACAATAACCTGACCTATATGCTGCAAAGCAAAAACAAAACCACCGGCGATCGCCTGTCCGTTATCCCGGAATATACGCTGAACTCGACGCTCTCCTGGCAGGCGACGCAGGATCTGTCGCTGCAAACCACCTTTACCTGGTATGGCCGGCAGACGCCGAAGAAGTATAACTACAAGGGAGAAGCGGTAAGCGGAACAGAAAAATCGACGGTCAGCCCGTATTCCATTTTGGGACTTAGCGGCACCTATGATGTGAATAAGTACGCCAGCGTGACCGTCGGTATCGATAACCTGTTCGATAAGCGTCATTTCCGCGAAGGCAATGCGCAAACCACGGGGAATTCGACGACCGGTGCCTATATGTATGGCGCAGGCGCCAATACCTTTAACGAGTCAGGCAGGACTTACTATATGAGCCTGAATACGCATTTCTGATAAAAAGGGCGGGGATGACCCCGCCCTTAATCTTAATAATTCTGATAAATATCTTTATAAAGGCGACTTTCAAAGCGAACCAGCGGAATGCGGCGCTGCTTGAAATTCTGCGGCGGCACCGCATAGCCCGAAAGATATTGCACAAAGGCCACCCGCTTGCCGCTGGCGGTGGTAATAAAGCCTGCCAGGTTATACACACCCTGTAACGATCCCGTTTTCGCCGAAACTTTACCATCCACGCCGGCTTCATGCAGGCCACCGCGATAGCGCAGCGAGCCGTCATAACCTGCCAGCGGCAGCATGGAAATATAGTTCAGCTGCTGGTCGTTTTCCGCAATATATTGCAGCACCTGCATCATGGTGGCGGGCGAAATCAGATCGTGACGCGACAAACCGGAACCATCCACCTGAATACTGTTGCCCATATCTATATTGGCCTTCTGCCTCAGGATCTGACGGATAGCATCGGAACCGGCGCGCCATGTGCCGGGAACGCCGAAACGCTCATGACCAATGGTGCGGAACACCGTATCGGCGATCATGTTGTCCGATTTCTTGAGCATAATCCTCAGCAGATCGTGCAGCGGTGCGGACTGCGTCTCAGCCAGTACGGTGGCTGGCGGCGTCGCCAGCGTCTGACGCACCAGATGCCCGGAATAGTCGATGCCGGCCTGCTGCAGTTCTCCTTTCAGGATCGCCCCGGCGTAGCTGGCACCATCCTGAATAGCAAAGGCCAGCGGCAGAGGCTCAGCGCGCTGGCTCATGCAGCCGGTCAGCGTAAAGCGATTCAGCTCGCCAGGCACCACGTCCAGCTCACAATACTGCGCCTCCGCTGAACCGCGCGCCAGCGTGCGTACCTGGCTGAACATATTGACCGGATAGAACGACGCCACGCGAATAAAAGCTTTTTCGCCCGGCGTCTGTGCGCTGTAGAGCGACACAGAGAAACAGTTACGATCCACGATAGCGGCCGCGGGCGGCGCGCTGAAGCACTGCGTCATGTCGTTCCACGGCCAGCCCGGCGCTTTATCATGGCTGGCGAACACCGAAGTGTCGATTACCAGATTGCCCTGAATATGGTCGACGCCCTGCTTTTTTAAGACGGCAACCATATTGCGCAGATCCTGACGCGTTAACGTCGGATCGCCACCAAATCGCGCCACAAGGTCGCCTTTTAGCGTACCGTTGCTGATGGAGCCTTTACTTTCCAGCTGCGTATGAAAACGGTATTCCGGGCCAAGCTGGAGCAGGGCGGCCAGCGCGGTAATGACTTTCATCGTACTGGCGGGCAGCGCCATCTGCTTGCTGTGATAATCAATAGAGGGCGTATCCGCGCCGACTTTTTGCACAATCAGCGCCAGATTTGCGCCATCGGGCAGATACTGCATATAGTCTTCGACCGTGGCCGCGTTGGCATTCAGCATAAATGCGCAAGCTAAGCCGGTAACAATTCGTGAAAATCGCATAATCTCGCGTTTACTGGCAGGTGATGTTGCCATACTACGGTGCATCATGGTGGAAAGTAAACGATGACCCATAGGGAACTCTGGGGTAAAATACGTATCAAAATGCAAAACCGCCAGGCCCAGGGTTTCCTCCGGGTCAGGTTTCTTTCGTTTGTAAATCAGTGGCAAGCGCCGCAGAACGCTTTTTCTGCACTTACCTGTCAGGATGACGAAAATTTTGCACAGGATCAGTTGACGAGGTATTGAGATGAATCAGATTCCGATGACGCTAAGGGGCGCCGAGAGACTGCGCGAAGAGCTTGAAGAGCTGAAAACGGTTAAACGCCCCAGAATTATTGCCTCTATCGCGGAAGCACGCGAGCATGGCGACCTGAAAGAAAATGCAGAGTACCACGCCGCACGCGAAGAGCAGGGCTTCTGTGAAGGTCGTATTCAGGAGATCGAAGCCAAGCTGTCCAACGCTCAGGTGATCGACGTCACTAAAATGAACGCGAATGGTCGCGTGATCTTTGGTGCTACCGTTACCGTATTGAACGTGGACACGGATGAGGAGTCGACCTACCGTATCGTAGGCGATGACGAAGCGGACTTTAAACAAAATCTGATTTCTGTTAACTCGCCGATGGCGCGCGGTTTGATCGGCAAAGAAGTAGATGATGTGGCCATCATCAAAACGCCGGGCGGCGACGTTGAGTATGAAATTCTGAAAATAGAGTATATCTGATTTACTCTTAAGCTATTTTTCAGACATAGTGTAAAGAAAAGAAAAAGGCCGCTTTGCGGCCTTTTCCTGACATCACGAGCGTGTCACTTTCTTCTGCGGCTAGCTTTTAGCGAGGAAGAGCGATTTTACGTTCCTTCGTCGGACGGTACAGCACCAGCGTCTTGCCGATAACCTGCACGTTTGCGGCTTTGGTTTCGCGCACGATAGCCTCTACCACCAGGGTTTTTGTCTCACGGTCTTCCGTCGCGATTTTTACCTTGATGAGCTCATGGTGCTCCAGTGCCTGTTCGATTTCGGCCAGCACCCCTTCGGTCAGACCGTTGTTGCCTAACATCACGACAGGCTTCAGCGGATGGGCCAGTCCTTTCAGGTGCTGTTTTTGTTTGGTACTCAGATTCATCGTATTTTTTACTTACATTGGGATTGAAAACGGGTCATTCTACCGCCATCTCGGGTATATCACCAAATCGGCATGCTGATTTGTGCGGTTTATTTATCGCATACGTTGAATCATAGTTGGAAATTGTATGACTGGTAAAAAGCGTTCGGCCAGTTCCAGCCGCTGGCTACAGGAACACTTTAGCGATAAATATGTGCTGCAGGCGCAGAAAAAAGGGCTGCGTTCGCGTGCCTGGTTTAAACTTGATGAAATACAGCAGGGTGACAAGCTGTTTAAGCCGGGAATGACGGTTGTCGATCTCGGCGCGGCGCCAGGCGGATGGTCTCAGTATGTGGTGACGCAAATTGGATCAAAAGGTCGCGTGATTGCCTGTGATATCCTGCCGATGGATCCTATCGTCGGCGTCGATTTCCTTCAGGGCGATTTTCGTGATGAACTGGTGCTGAAAGCGCTCATGGATCGCGTTGGCGATACCAAAGTGCAGGTGGTAATGTCCGATATGGCGCCCAATATGACGGGAACGCCGGCGGTAGATATTCCAAGGTCAATGTATCTGGTTGAGCTTGCGCTGGAGATGTGTCGGGACGTTCTGGCACCCGGCGGCAGTTTTTTAGTGAAGGTGTTTCAGGGAGATGGCTTTGAAGATTACCTCCGGGAAATTCGCTCCCTGTTTACGAAAGTGAAAATTCGTAAGCCGGACGCTTCACGTTCTCGTTCACGTGAAGTGTACATTGTAGCGACAGGGCGCAAACTATAGTACCCTACGCTGTCTGTTAACACAGTTGTAATAAGAGGTTAATCCCTTGAGTGACATGGCGAAAAACCTGATTCTCTGGCTAGTCATCGCAGTCGTGCTGATGTCGGTCTTCCAGAGCTTTGGGCCCAGCGAGTCAAATGGCCGTAGGGTTGATTACTCAACCTTCCTGTCGGAAGTGAACCAGGATCAGGTCCGCGAGGCACGTATTAACGGGCGTGAAATCAACGTTGTCAAAAAAGACAGCAATAAATACACCACCTACATCCCCGTCAACGATCCTAAGTTGCTCGATAACCTGTTGACCAAAAATGTCAAAGTGGTAGGCGAACCGCCTGAAGAGCCAAGCCTGCTGGCTTCCATCTTCATTTCATGGTTCCCGATGCTGCTATTGATCGGCGTGTGGATTTTCTTTATGCGTCAGATGCAGGGCGGCGGCGGCAAGGGCGCGATGTCCTTCGGCAAAAGCAAAGCCCGTATGCTGACGGAAGATCAGATCAAGACGACGTTTTCGGACGTTGCGGGCTGTGACGAAGCGAAAGAGGAAGTCGGCGAGCTGGTGGAATACCTGCGCGAGCCGAGCCGTTTCCAGAAGCTGGGCGGTAAAATTCCAAAAGGCGTGCTGATGGTCGGCCCTCCGGGTACCGGTAAGACCCTGCTGGCGAAAGCCATCGCGGGTGAAGCGAAAGTGCCTTTCTTTACTATCTCCGGTTCTGACTTTGTTGAAATGTTTGTCGGCGTGGGCGCATCCCGCGTACGCGATATGTTTGAACAAGCCAAGAAGGCGGCTCCGTGCATCATCTTTATCGATGAGATCGATGCGGTAGGTCGTCAGCGCGGCGCCGGTCTGGGCGGTGGTCACGACGAACGTGAGCAAACGCTGAACCAGATGCTGGTCGAGATGGACGGCTTTGAAGGCAACGAAGGCATTATCGTCATCGCGGCAACTAACCGTCCGGACGTGCTTGACCCTGCGCTGCTGCGCCCGGGTCGTTTCGACCGTCAGGTTGTGGTCGGTCTGCCAGACGTGCGTGGCCGTGAGCAGATCCTGAAAGTGCACATGCGTCGCGTGCCGCTGGCTACCGACATTGATGCGCTGGTTATCGCACGTGGTACGCCGGGCTTCTCCGGTGCCGATCTGGCGAACCTGGTGAACGAAGCCGCCCTGTTTGCCGCCCGTGGCAATAAGCGCGTGGTTTCAATGGTTGAGTTCGAGAAAGCGAAAGACAAAATCATGATGGGTGCGGAACGTCGCTCCATGGTGATGACGGAAGCGCAGAAAGAATCTACCGCCTATCACGAAGCGGGCCATGCCATTATCGGCCGTCTGGTGCCAGAACACGATCCGGTACACAAAGTCACTATTATTCCACGTGGCCGTGCGCTGGGCGTGACCTTCTTCCTGCCGGAAGGCGATGCTATCAGCGCCAGCCGTCAGAAGCTGGAAAGCCAGATCTCCACGCTTTACGGCGGCCGCCTGGCGGAAGAGATCATCTACGGCGTGGAACATGTGTCTACCGGCGCGTCTAACGACATTAAAGTAGCGACCTCCATTGCACGTAACATGGTTACGCAATGGGGCTTCTCTGAGAAGCTGGGCCCGCTGCTTTATGCGGAAGAAGAGGGCGAAGTGTTCCTGGGACGTTCCGTCGCGAAAGCGAAGCATATGTCCGATGAAACGGCACGTATTATCGATCAGGAAGTGAAAGCGCTGATCGAAGGCAACTACCAGCGTGCCCGCCGTATCCTGAACGAGAATATGGACATTCTTCACGCGATGAAAGACGCGCTGATGAAGTATGAAACCATTGATGCGCCTCAGATCGACGACCTGATGGCTCGCCGCGAAGTGCGTCCGCCAGCCGGTTGGGAAGATCCGGGCAGCAACAGCTCTGATAACGGTACGCCTAAGGCGCCACGTCCGGTCGACGAACCGCGTACGCCAAACCCTGGTAACACCATGTAAGCGTGACCGAGCAACACCAAACCCCGGCGATGACCGGGGTTTTTTTTTATGATTACCTCACCAAAACGAAGGAGAACCGCCGCCATGAAGCTTTACGCCCGAGATTCCGTGCTCGATATGACTCATCCTCACGTTATGGGCATTCTGAACGTGACGCCGGACTCTTTTTCGGACGGTGGCAAGCATAACGACTTAGTGCAGGCCCTGACGCACGCTAACGGCATGATTAACGCTGGCGCGACCATTATCGATATCGGCGGCGAATCTACGCGTCCGGGAGCGGATGAGGTCAGCGTTGAACAGGAGCTGGCGCGCGTTATTCCCGTTGTGGAAGCTATCTCGCAACGTTTTGAAGTATGGATCTCTGTTGATACCTCCAGCCCGGAGGTTATCCGGGAAGCCGCCAGGGCTGGCGCGCATATTATTAACGATATTCGCTCCCTGCAGAAACCCGGCGCGCTGGAAGCGGCGGCAGAGACGGGTCTGCCGGTCTGCCTGATGCATATGCAGGGCGATCCTAAAACGATGCAGCAGTCTCCGCAGTATCATCATTTGTTGCAGGAAGTGGACGCCTTTTTCGTGGAGCAGATCGCTCGCTGTGAGGCGGCAGGCATCAAAAAAACGCAGCTGCTGCTCGACCCGGGATTCGGTTTCGGTAAGAATCTCTCCCACAATTACCAACTGTTAGCGCACCTGGCCGATTTTCACCGCTTTGGGCTGCCGCTGCTGGTCGGTATGTCACGCAAAAGCATGATTGGGCAACTGTTAAGCGTCGGGCCGACGCAGCGTCTGACGGGCAGCCTGGCCTGCGCGGTTATTGCCGCTATGCAGGGCGCACATATTTTGCGCGTCCACGATGTTAAAGAAACCGTTGAGGCGATGCGCGTCGTCGAGGCGACACTGTCAGCGAAGGAAAAGTAGCATGAGTAACCGTAAATATTTTGGTACAGATGGCATTCGTGGCAAGGTCGGCGAAACGCCGATTACCCCAGATTTCGTTCTGAAGCTGGGCTGGGCGGCAGGCAAAGTGCTGGCGCGCAACGGCTCAAAAAAGATTATTATTGGTAAAGACACGCGTATTTCCGGCTACATGCTGGAATCCGCGCTGGAAGCAGGCCTGGCGGCGGCAGGTTTGTCAGCCGCTTTTACCGGCCCAATGCCGACGCCCGCTATCGCCTATTTGACCCGCACTTTCCGCGCGGAAGCGGGTATTGTGATTTCCGCGTCGCATAATCCTTTCGACGACAACGGTATCAAATTCTTTTCGATTGACGGCACCAAGCTGCCGGATGAGGTCGAAGAAGCGATTGAAGCGGAAATGGAAAAGCCCATTACCTGCGTTGACTCTGCCGAGCTGGGACGCGCCAGCCGTATTGTGGATGCCGCAGGCCGCTATATCGAATTCTGTAAAGGCACCTTCCCCAGCGAGCTGAGCCTGAACGGCCTGAAAATCGTGGTGGACTGCGCCAACGGCGCCACCTATCACATTGCGCCAAACGTGCTGCGCGAGCTGGGGGCGGAAGTTATTACCCTTGGCGTCAAGCCGGACGGAATGAACATCAACAAGGAATGCGGCGCAACCGATCTTCGCCAGCTGCAGGCCCGCGTACTGGCCGAAAAAGCCGATATCGGTCTGGCCTATGACGGCGATGGCGACCGTATCATGATGGTCGATCACCTGGGCGAAAAGGTCGACGGCGATCAGATCCTCTATATCGTGGCTCGCGAAGGCCTGCGCCAGGGTCAGCTGCGCGGCGGCGTGGTAGGCACGCTGATGAGCAATATGGGGCTTGAGCTGGCGCTGAAACAGCTGGGCATTCCTTTCGCCAGGGCGAAAGTGGGCGACCGCTACGTGCTGGAGAAGCTGCAGGAGAAAGGCTGGCGGCTGGGCGCGGAAAACTCCGGTCACGTTATCCTGCTGGACAAAACCACTACCGGCGACGGCATTGTGGCAGGTTTGCAGGTACTCACTGCCATGGTACGCAACCATATGAGCCTGCACGACCTGTGCAGCGGCATGAAGCTGCTGCCGCAGATCCTGGTGAACGTGCGCTTTAGCGGCGCAGCCGATCCGCTGGAAGAGGCGCAGGTGAAAGCGGTGACGGCGGAAGCGGAAAAAGAACTGAAAGGGCGGGGCCGCGTCCTGCTGCGTAAATCGGGCACCGAGCCGCTGATCCGCGTGATGGTGGAAGGCGAAGACGAAGCGCAGGTCACGTCGCTGGCACACCGCATTGCCGATGCGGTCAAGGCTGTCTGAGGCGATAAATAACCGGGCCGGGCACGACAGGCCGCCCGGCTGAAAGCGCCGTAGCCGTGTGATAGTTGGCGCTTTTTTCAGCTTTACCGCCGCTTTTGTCGCTTTTTTCTGCAATTGACGTAGCCGCGCTAAATTGCCCTTGCGCAATCAGGCCGCTTTGGTTAGTATTCACACCCGCTTCTGATGGGTAGCGACAACGCTATCTGCTCACTGGTTTTGAAGCTTAAATGCGCAATAACGCGCAAGGAAACAGGTTGATTATGTACGAAGCTCTTTTGGTAGTTTTCCTTATTGTGGCAATCGGCCTTGTGGCTCTGATCATGCTGCAGCAAGGTAAAGGCGCTGATATGGGTGCATCGTTCGGTGCAGGTTCTTCAGCAACGCTGTTTGGCTCTAACGGTTCTGGCAACTTTATGACCCGTATGACCGCAGTGCTGGCGACGCTGTTCTTTGTAATCAGTCTGATCCTGGGCAACCTGAACAGCAACAAAACGCAGAAAGGAAGCGAGTGGGAAAATCTGTCTCAGCCTGCACAGCAGCAGAGCCAGCCAGCGAAACCGGCCGCGCCGGGTAGCGATATCCCACAGTAAGCCGTAAATTTCGACGCGACAGAAAAGAAAAAGTCGCAACCTTTTAGTGCCGTGGTGGTGGAATTGGTAGACACGCTACCTTGAGGTGGTAGTGCCCGCATGGGCTTACGGGTTCAAGTCCCGTCCTCGGTACCAAATCTCAGTTTTGCTTGCATTTTATGCAAGATCGGCGTAGTATTTGCCACGTTTTCGGACGCGGGGTGGAGCAGCCTGGTAGCTCGTCGGGCTCATAACCCGAAGGTCGTCGGTTCAAATCCGGCCCCCGCAACCACTTTCCCTTAGAGTTCTTTTTCAAATATACTGTATGCATTGCACGGCGCTAACAGCGAATTTTGAAAAAAATTCTATGGATTGTGCCGAACCGCCATTTATGGCGTACAGGGTCCAGTCGCATAAAGCCCCGATTTATCGGGGTTTTTTGTTATCAGGAAACAGCATACTGGGCTATTAAGCCCTTTTTTTATGTCTTGGGGGTGGGATTGTCCACATTAGAGCAAAAATTAACAGAGCTGATTACAGCACCGGTAGAAGCACTGGGCTACGAGCTGGTTGGCATTGAGTTCGTTCGCGGTCGCACATCTACGCTGCGCATCTATATTGATAGTGAAGATGGCATCAATGTTGATGATTGTGCTGATGTCAGCCACCAGGTCAGCGCGGTGTTTGATGTTGAAGATCCCATCACCGTGGCTTATAACCTTGAAGTCTCCTCGCCAGGCCTTGAGCGCCCACTCTTTACCGCAGAGCACTACGCGCGATTCACCGGCGAAGAAGTAAGCCTGGTGCTGCGTATGGCCGTACAGAACCGCCGCAAGTGGCAGGGGATCATTAAATCCGTAGATGGTGAAATGGTAACCGTTGCCGTTGAGGGTAACGACGAAGTGTTCGCGCTGAGTAACATCCAGAAGGCGAACCTGGTTCCCCACTTTTAAAAGTCCGGATTGAGGCATACCAGGATGAACAAAGAAATCTTAGCTGTAGTCGAGGCAGTATCGAACGAGAAATCCCTCCCGCGCGAGAAGATTTTCGAAGCGCTGGAGAGCGCGCTGTCCACGGCTACCAAGAAAAAGTACGAGCAGGAAATCGACGTCCGCGTCAGCATCGATCGCAAAAGCGGCGATTTTGACACGTTTCGCCGCTGGGTTATTGTTGACGAAGTCACTATGCCAACGCGTGAAATCACCCTGGATGCCGCGCGATTCGAAGACGAATCGCTGAATCTGGGCGATTATGTTGAAGATCAGATCGAATCTGTCACCTTTGACCGTATCACCACGCAGACGGCAAAACAGGTTATCGTGCAGAAAGTGCGCGAAGCAGAACGCGCGATGGTCGTTGACCAGTTCCGCGAGCAGGAAGGTGAGATCATCACCGGCGTCGTGAAGAAAGTGAACCGCGACAATATCTCTCTCGAAGTGCGCCCAACCGATGGTTCTAATACCAATGCGGAAGCGGTAATCATTCGTGAAGATATGCTGCCGCGTGAAAACTTCCGTCCGGGCGACCGCATCCGCGGCGTACTCTATGCAGTACGGCCGGAAGCGCGTGGCGCGCAGCTGTTCGTTACCCGCTCTAAACCGGAAATGCTGATTGAACTGTTCCGCATTGAAGTACCGGAAATTGCTGAAGAAGTGATTGAGATTAAAGCTGCCGCGCGCGATCCTGGCTCCCGTGCCAAGATCGCCGTAAAAACCAACGACAAGCGTATCGACCCGGTCGGCGCCTGCGTGGGTATGCGCGGTGCGCGAGTTCAGGCGGTGTCCAGCGAGCTGGGTGGCGAACGTATTGATATCGTGCTGTGGGATGATAATCCTGCGCAGTTCGTGATCAACGCGATGGCCCCGGCGGACGTCGCCTCTATCGTGGTGGATGAAGATAATCACACCATGGATATCGCCGTAGAAGCCGGAAATCTGGCTCAGGCGATTGGCCGTAACGGCCAAAACGTGCGTCTGGCTTCGCAGCTGAGTGGCTGGGAGCTGAACGTGATGACGGTCGACGATCTGCAGGCCAAGCACCAGGCTGAAGCCCACGCTGCCATCGACGTCTTTACCAAACATCTCGATATTGATGAAGATTTCGCAACCGTACTGGTTGAAGAAGGCTTCTCTTCTCTGGAAGAACTGGCATACGTGCCTATCAACGAGCTGTTGGAAATCGACGGTCTGGATGAAGAGACAGTAGAAGCGCTGCGCGATCGTGCGAAAAATGCGTTAACCACCCTTGCTCTGGAAAAAGCCGAGAGTCTGGGCGACAAACAGCCGGCAGAAGATCTGCTGAACCTGGAAGGTCTTGACCGTGAGCTGGCATTTAAGCTGGCAGCGATTGGCGTTTGCACGCTGGAAGATCTTGCCGAGCAGGGTGTTGACGATCTGACAGATATTGATGGCCTGAATGACGAAAGGGCCGGCGAGCTGATTATGGCTGCACGAAATATCTGCTGGTTCGGCGACGACGCGTAATAAACTGTAGCAGGAAGGAACAGCATGACAGATGTAACTGTAAAATCGCTGGCGGCAGAGATTCAGACACCGGTAGAACGCCTGGTACAGCAATTTGCTGATGCAGGGATCCGCAAGTCTGAAACCGACTCTGTGACCCAGCAGGAAAAAGAGACGCTCCTGACGCACCTGAATCGCGACAACAATGGCGGTTCTGGTAAACTGACCTTACAGCGCAAAACGCGCAGCACCTTGAATATTCCGGGCACCGGCGGTAAAAGTAAATCGGTGCAAATCGAAGTCCGCAAAAAACGCACCTATGTAAAAGGCGATCCTGCAGAAGCCGCTCAGGCAGAAGCAGAAGAGCAGGCACAGCGCGAAGCGGAAGAAATGGCTCGTCGCGAGGCTGAAGAAAAAGCCCAGCGCGAAGCTCAAGAAAAAGCGCAGCGTGAAGCCGAGGAGCAGGCTAAACGTGAGGCGGCAGAGAAAGCCAGGCGTGAAGCAGCGGAAAAAGACAAAGTGAGCAACCAACAAACCGACGATATGACCCGCAATCAACAGTCTGATAAAGCCCGTCGTGAAGCGGAAGCCGCTGAACTGAAGCGTAAAGCTGAAGAAGAAGCGCGTCGCAAGATCGAAGAAGAAGCGAAGCGCGTAGCGGAAGAGGCCCGTAAAATGGCGGAAGAAAAAGGTTCAGAATGGGCGGAAGCGGAGAAAGAAGTGGAAGACACTTCTGACTATCACGTGACCACCTCTACCCACGCCCGTGCGGCAGAAGACGAGAACGATGCGCAGGTTGAAGGCGATCGCCGCACCCGCGCTGCTCGTCCGGCTAAAGCCCCACAGCGTAAGAAAGGCAACAAGCATTCCGAAGCGAAAACCGACCGTGAAGAAGCGCGTGCGCAATTCCGCGGCGGTAAAGGCGGCAAGCGTAAGAGCACGCTGCAGCAGGGCTTCAACAAGCCGGCTCAGGCTGTTAACCGTGACGTGGTTATCGGTGAAACCATCACCGTAGCGGAACTGGCTAACAAAATGGCGGTGAAAGGTTCCCAGGTCATCAAAGCGATGATGAAAATGGGCGCTATGGCCACCATCAACCAGGTTATCGATCAGGAAACTGCCCAGATGGTCGCGGAAGAGATGGGTCACAAAGTGACGCTGCGCCGCGAGAACGAGCTGGAAGAAGCGGTAATGAGCGATCGTGATACCGATGCGGCTATGGAATCCCGTGCGCCGGTCGTAACCATCATGGGCCACGTTGACCACGGTAAAACCTCACTGCTGGACTACATTCGCTCCACTAAAGTCGCCTCTGGCGAAGCGGGCGGCATTACCCAGCACATCGGTGCTTACCACGTCGAAACCGACAACGGTATGGTGACCTTCCTGGACACCCCCGGACACGCCGCGTTTACCGCAATGCGTGCTCGTGGTGCTCAGGCAACGGATATCGTTATCCTGGTGGTTGCAGCCGATGACGGCGTGATGCCACAGACCATCGAAGCTATCCAGCACGCCAAAGCGGCGAAAGTGCCGGTTGTGGTTGCGGTGAACAAGTGCGATAAGCCAGAAGCCGATCCGGATCGCGTTAAAAACGAACTGACTCAGTACGGTATTATTCCGGAAGAGTGGGGCGGCGAGAACATGTTCGTTAACGTTTCCGCGAAAGCCGGAACCGGTATCGACGACCTGCTGAACGCTATCCTGCTGCAGGCTGAAGTTCTGGAGCTGACCGCTGTTCGTCAGGGTATGGCCAGCGGCGTCGTGATCGAATCCTTCCTGGATAAAGGCCGTGGCCCTGTTGCTACCGTGCTGGTACGTGAAGGTACACTGAACAAAGGCGATATCGTGCTGTGCGGCTTCGAGTATGGCCGTGTGCGTGCGATGCGTGACGAGCTGGGCCGCGAAGTGCTGACTGCGGGTCCTTCGATCCCGGTCGAAATCCTGGGCCTGTCAGGCGTGCCTGCTGCCGGTGATGAGGCGACCGTGGTGCGTGACGAGAAGAAAGCGCGTGAAGTGGCGCTCTATCGTCAGGGCAAATTCCGTGAAGTTAAGCTGGCGCGTCAGCAGAAATCCAAGCTGGAGAACATGTTTGCTAACATGACCGAAGGCGAAGTTTCCGAGCTGAACATCGTGCTGAAAGCGGACGTACAGGGTTCTGTCGAAGCTATCGCCGACTCGCTGATGAAGCTTTCTACTGACGAAGTGAAAGTGAAAATCGTCGGCTCCGGCGTAGGCGGCATCACCGAGACCGACGCCACGCTGGCTGCGGCTTCCAACGCCATTCTGGTAGGCTTTAACGTTCGTGCCGACGCGTCCGCGCGCCGCGTGATCGATGCAGAAAGCCTGGATCTGCGTTACTACTCCGTCATCTATAACCTGATTGACGAAGTGAAGCAGGCGATGAGCGGTATGCTGGCGCCGGAATACAAGCACCAGATCACCGGCCTGGCCGAAGTGCGTGACGTGTTCAAATCACCTAAGTTTGGCGCGGTTGCCGGCTGTATGGTGACGGAAGGCAACATCAAGCGTCACAACCCAATCCGCGTGCTGCGCGACAACGTAGTTATCTATGAAGGCGAGCTGGAATCCCTGCGCCGCTTCAAGGATGACGTTAACGAAGTCCGTAACGGTATGGAATGTGGTATCGGCGTGAAGAACTACAACGATGTGCGCGTTGGCGATATGATCGAAGTCTTCGAGATCATCGAAATCCAGCGTACCATCGCTTAATGGTTGCCTGACCAACCTGTTCGGGAGGCCTTTGCGCCTCCCGTATTTATTTGGAGAGAATAATTATGGCGAAAGAATTCGGTCGCCCGCAGCGCGTCTCCCAGGAACTGCAGAAAGAGATCGCGATTATTTTACAGCGTGAGATCAAAGATCCGCGTCTGGGCATGATGGTCACGGTCTCCGGCGTGGAAGTATCCCGCGACCTGGCCTATGCAAAAGTGTTCGTTACCTTTTTAAACGATAAAGACGAAGACGCTATCAAAGGCGGCCTGCGCGCGCTGGGCGACGCTTCCGGCTATATCCGCTCCCTGCTGGGCAAAGCGATGCGCCTGCGTATCGTGCCTGAACTGACCTTCTTCTACGACAACTCGCTGGTTGAAGGGATGCGCATGTCTAACCTTGTCACTAACGTGGTTCGCAACGACGCCGAGCGTCGTGGCCCTGCGGAAGACGACAAGGAGGAGTAATGAGTCGTCCTCGTCGTCGCGGACGCGATATTCACGGTGTCCTGCTGCTGGACAAGCCCGGAGGCCTGTCGTCCAACGACGCGCTGCAAAAAGTAAAGCGGCTGTTTAACGCTAACCGCGCGGGCCATACGGGCGCGCTCGATCCGCTGGCGACCGGTATGCTGCCAATATGCCTGGGCGAAGCGACAAAGTTTTCCCGCTATCTGCTCGATTCCGACAAGCGCTATCGCGTGATCGCGCGTCTGGGCCAGCGTACCGATACGTCGGATGCGGACGGTCAGATCATCAGTGAGCGACCGGTGAACTTCACGCAGGCGCAGCTTGAAGCCGCGCTGGATCGTTTTCGTGGCGAAACGCAGCAGGTGCCGTCAATGTATTCGGCGCTCAAGTATCAGGGGCGGAAGCTCTATGAATATGCGCGTGAAGGCATTGAAGTCCCGCGTGAAGCACGCAGCATTACCGTTTACGAACTAAAATTCATTCGCCTTGAAGGCGACGAGCTGGAGCTGGAAATCCACTGCTCGAAAGGCACCTATATCCGCACCATTACGGACGATTTAGGCGAAATGCTGGGCTGCGGCGCACACGTGATTTTCCTGCGTCGTTTGCAGGTCGCAACCTATCCGATCGACGCGATGGTCACGCTGGAGCAGCTGCAGGCGCTTAGCGAAGAGGCCGCGCGTAACGAGCGTCCGGCAGCTGAGCTGCTCGACCCGTTGCTGATGCCGATGGACAGCCCGGCGGCGGCTTATCCTGAGGTGAACCTGCCTGTCAGTGCGGCGGCTTACTTCAGGCAGGGCATGCCGGTGCAGGCCGCAAACGTGCCGGACTCGGGGCTGGTGCGCGTTACGGAAGGCGAGGCGCGCCAGTTTATCGGCATGGCGGAAGTGGCGGAGGATGGCCGCGTTGCGCCGCGTCGACTGGTAGTAGAATATTCCGATGCATCATTTGCGAAAGCCTCAGGCTCAGAGTAGAATGGCGCGGCTTTACATTGGGTAGCTGAATTAGAGATCGGCGCCTGTACATTTATCTTAAAATTTGGAGTAGTAAAATGTCTCTAAGTGCAGAAAACAAAGCGCAGATCGTTGCTGATTACGGCCGTGATGCTAACGACAGTGGTTCTACCGAAGTTCAGGTTGCTCTGCTGACCGCTCAGATTAACCATCTGCAGGGTCACTTCTCTGAGCACAAAAAAGACCACCACAGCCGTCGCGGTCTGCTGCGCATGGTTTCACAGCGTCGTAAGCTGCTGGATTACCTGAAGCGTAAAGACGTTGCACGTTACACCAGCCTGATCGAGCGTCTGGGTCTGCGTCGCTAAGTCTTACAGTCTGCTCTCCTTGCTTTCGTCGTCCGACAAAGGAAAAGGGAAAAAAGGCAGATTTGTGCGAGTTTCGCTAAAAAGGGGCCTTTATGGCCCCTTTTTTCAGTCGGGCGGCAGCAATCCAGGCCAAACTATTGTATTGTTGCTGAGTGTGATCTTCAGTTGCAGAGATTCGCGCGGCTAATGAGAGGCTTTGTCCCATAAGGGATTAGGGTTGTCATTAGTCGCGAGGATGCAATGAAGATTTAAGAGTCACGGCGGGAGAAAGCTCTTGCCAGGAACGTTAAGGACATAATTTTGCTGAATCCGATCGTAAAAAAATTCCAGTATGGTCAGCATACCGTCACGCTTGAAACCGGTATGATGGCTCGTCAGGCCACCGCTGCCGTTATGGTCAGCATGGACGACACCGCTGTATTTGTAACCGTAGTTGGCCAGAAAAAAGCCAAGCCGGGTCAGGACTTTTTCCCACTGACCATCAACTACCAGGAGCGTACCTACGCTGCTGGTCGTATCCCGGGCAGCTTCTTCCGTCGTGAAGGCCGTCCAAGCGAAGGCGAAACGCTGATTGCGCGTCTGATTGACCGCCCGCTTCGTCCGCTGTTCCCGGAAGGTTTTGTTAACGAAGTCCAGGTGATCGCCACCGTGGTTTCCGTTAACCCGCAGGTTAACCCTGATATCGTAGCGATGATCGGCGCTTCCGCCGCGCTGAGCCTGTCCGGTATTCCTTTCAACGGCCCAATCGGCTCTGCACGCGTGGGTTACATCAACGACCAGTACGTGCTGAACCCGACCAGCGACGAGCTGAAAGAAAGCAAACTGGATCTGGTTGTTGCCGGTACCGAAGGCGCCGTGCTGATGGTGGAATCCGAAGCGGAACTGCTGAGCGAAGATCAGATGCTGGGCGCCGTGGTATTTGGCCACGAGCAGCAGCAGGTTGTTATCGAAAACATTAAGGCGCTGGTTGCCGAAGCGGGCAAACCTCGCTGGGAATGGCAGCCGGAAGCGGTTAACGAAGCGCTGAACAGCCGCATCGCCGCGCTGGCCGAATCCCGTCTGAGCGACGCTTACCGCATCACCGAAAAACAGGAGCGTTACGCTCAGGTTGACGTGATCAAATCTGAAACCACAGCGGCGCTGCTGGCGGAAGACGCCAGCCTGGACGAAGGCGAAATCAGCGATATCCTGCACGGTCTGGAAAAGAACGTGGTGCGTAGCCGCATTCTGCGTGGCGAGCCGCGTATCGACGGTCGTGAAAAAGACATGATCCGTGGTCTGGACGTGCGCACCGGCGTGCTGCCACGTACTCACGGCTCCGCGCTGTTTACCCGTGGCGAAACTCAGGCGCTGGTAACGGCGACGCTGGGCACCGCGCGTGACGCACAGAACCTGGACGAGTTGATGGGCGAACGTACCGACAACTTCCTGTTCCACTACAACTTCCCTCCGTACTCCGTGGGTGAGACCGGTATGGTTGGTTCGCCTAAGCGTCGTGAAATCGGTCACGGTCGTCTGGCGAAGCGCGGCGTGCTGGCCGTAATGCCGAAAGGCGACGCGTTCCCGTACACCGTACGTGTAGTGTCAGAAATTACCGAATCCAACGGCTCATCGTCTATGGCTTCCGTATGCGGCGCTTCACTGGCGCTGATGGACGCGGGCGTGCCGATCAAAGCGGCCGTAGCCGGTATCGCGATGGGTCTGGTTAAAGACAACGATAACTTTGTCGTGCTGTCAGATATCCTGGGCGATGAAGATCACCTGGGCGACATGGACTTCAAAGTAGCCGGTAGCCGTGAAGGCATCACCGCGCTGCAGATGGACATCAAAATCGAAGGTATCACCCGTGAAATCATGCAGGTGGCACTGAACCAGGCTAAAGGCGCGCGTCTGCATATTCTGGGCGTGATGGAACAGGCTATCAGTACGCCACGCGGCGATATCTCGCAGTTTGCTCCGCGCATCCATACCATCAAGATCAGCCCGGACAAGATTAAAGACGTGATCGGTAAAGGTGGTTCTGTGATCCGTGCGCTGACTGAAGAGACCGGCACCACCATCGAAATCGAAGATGACGGTACCGTGAAAATCGCGGCAACCGACGGTGATAAAGCGAAGTTTGCTATCCGCCGTATCGAAGAGATCACCGCAGAAATCGAAGTGGGCCGCATTTACAACGGTAAAGTAACCCGCATCGTCGACTTCGGCGCCTTCGTAGCTATCGGCGGCGGTAAAGAAGGTCTGGTGCATATTTCTCAAATCGCCGACAAGCGCGTTGAGAAAGTCACTGACTATCTGCAGATGGGCCAGGAAGTCCCGGTGAAAGTTCTGGAAGTTGATCGTCAGGGCCGCGTTCGCCTGAGCATCAAGGAAGCGGCCGAGCCGGAAGCGGCTGCGGCGCCTGCGCCAGAAGCTTCAGCAGAATAAGCAGCACACTAAGCTCTTCGCGGCGACGCGAAGAGCTGTTCCATCGCGAGGACAGGACGACACCTTGTGCACGGCAGGCGGATGAAAGGATGTTCATCCCATTGTTTGTATTTGGGAGTGGTGAATGAAGCCTTTTTTGCGCTGGTGTTTCGTTGCGACAGCTTTAACGCTGGCAGGATGCAGCAACCCGGATTGGCGTAACAACGAGGTTTTGGCTGTTCCGCTACAGCCTACGTTGCAGCAGGAAGTGATCCTGGCGCGCATGGAACAAATACTTGCCAGTCGGGCATTAACCGATGATGAACGCGCACAGCTGTTATATGAGCGCGGAGTGTTGTATGATAGTTTAGGTTTGAGAGCACTGGCGCGAAATGATTTTTCACAAGCGCTGTCTGTCAGACCGGATATGCCGGAAGTATTCAATTACTTAGGCATATATCTGACGCAGGCAGGCAATTTTGATGCTGCCTACGAAGCGTTTGATTCTGTACTTGAGCTTGATCCAACTTACAATTACGCGCGTTTAAATCGCGGAATCGCACTCTACTACGGTGGAAGATTTAAACTAGCGCAAGATGATCTGCTGGCGTTTTATCAAGACGATCCTAACGATCCTTTCCGCAGCCTGTGGCTCTATCTCGATGAACGTGAGATGAGCGCTGATAAGGCAGAAGTGGCGCTGAGACAGCGTTACGATAAGGCGGACAGAGACCAATGGGGATGGAATATTGTCGAGTTCTACCTGGGCCGTATCAGCGAAAAAACGCTGATGGAGAGGCTCAAGGCGGACGCAACGGATAACACCTCGCTCGCTGAACATCTCAGTGAAACCAACTTCTATTTAGGTAAGCACTACCTAAGTCTGGGGGAGAAGGACAACGCAGAAGCGTTGTTCAAGCTGACGGTTGCCAACAACGTCCATAACTTTGTTGAGCACCGATATGCATTGTTGGAGCTGGCGCTACTCGGCCAGACACAAGACGATTTATCAGAATCTGACCAGCAATAGCTGACGAACTTTTTTTGCCTGATTTTTGAAATGTCATCATCTTCACGGGTGAGGGCTTTCTTGTTCGTCGAAACCACTAATTTGAGCCGGTTCACACTTTTTGATGAAAATGACTGAATGTTTTCACGACGAGTTATGTAGACTGGCCGCCGCAATCTAAGAGGCACGTGTACTACATGACTGAAATTGAAACCACTTTTGCTGACCTGGGTCTGAACGAATCCATCCTCGAATCACTTAACGGCATGGGCTATGTTAAGCCATCTCCGATCCAGGCAGAGTGTATCCCACATCTGCTGGCGGGCCGTGACGTATTGGGTATGGCACAGACCGGTAGCGGCAAAACCGCAGCGTTCTCGCTGCCACTGCTACACAACATTGACAGCAGCCTGAAAGCCCCACAAATCCTGGTGCTGGCACCAACTCGTGAGTTGGCGGTTCAGGTTGCGGAAGCCGTAACTGAATTCTCTAAACACATGCGCGGTCTTAACGTAGTGGCCCTTTACGGCGGCCAGCGTTACGACGTACAGCTGCGTGCGCTACGCCAGGGTCCACAGGTTGTTGTGGGTACCCCTGGTCGTCTGCTGGATCACCTGAAACGCGGCACGTTAGACCTTTCTAACCTGCGCGGCCTGGTGCTGGACGAAGCCGATGAAATGCTGCGTATGGGCTTCATCGAAGACGTTGAAACGATTATGGCGCAGATCCCGGCCGATCATCAGACCGCGCTGTTCTCTGCCACCATGCCGGAAGCGATTCGTCGTATCACCAAACGCTTCATGAAAGATCCACAGGAAGTGCGTATTCAGTCAAGTCTGACCACGCGTCCTGACATCAGCCAGAGCTACTGGACCGCTTACGGTCGTAAGACTGACGCGCTGGTACGCTTCCTGGAGTCGGAAGATTTTGATGCAGCGATTATCTTCGTGCGCACCAAAAACGCCACGCTGGAAGTGGCCGAAGCGCTGGAGCGCAGCGGTTATAACAGTGCGGCCCTGAACGGCGACATGAATCAGGCGCTGCGTGAGCAGACCCTGGAGCGTCTGAAAGACGGTCGTCTGGATATCCTGATCGCTACCGACGTAGCGGCACGTGGTCTGGACGTTGAGCGTATCAGCCTGGTGGTGAACTACGACATCCCAATGGATGCTGAATCTTACGTTCACCGTATCGGCCGTACCGGTCGTGCAGGTCGTGCCGGCCGTGCGCTGCTGTTCGTTGAGAACCGCGAGCGTCGTCTGCTGCGCAACATCGAACGCACCATGAAGCTGACTATTCCTGAAGTAGAGCTGCCAAACGCAGAGCTGCTGGGTCAGCGTCGCCTGGCCAAGTTCGCCGCTAAAGTTCAGCAGCAGCTGGAAAGCAGCGATCTGGAACAGTACCGTGCGCTGCTGAGCAAAATGCAGCCTGCGGAAGAAGAGCTGGATATTGAAACGCTGGCTGCCGCGCTGCTGAAAATGGCACAGGGCGAACGTCCGCTGATCGTTCCGGCAGATCCGGCTCCACGTCCGCGTCGTGAGTTCAAAGAGCGTGACGATCGTCGCGGCGACCGTCCGGACCGTGGTCCTCGCGAAGCCCGTGACGGCGATCGTCCACGTCGTGAACGTCGTGACGTTGGCGATATGGAAGTTTACCGTATCGAAGTGGGTCGTGATGACGGTGTTGAAGTTCGCCATATCGTTGGCGCTATCGCTAACGAAGGCGATATCAGCAGCCGCTACATCGGCAACATCAAGCTGTTTGGTACGCACTCCACTATCGAACTACCAAAAGGCATGCCGGGCGACATTCTGTCTCATTTCACCCGCACGCGTATTCTGAACAAGCCGATGAATATGCAGCTGATTGGTGATGCGCAGCCTCGCAGCAACGATCGTGGCGGTGAACGTCGCGGTAGTGGTGCACCAGGTCGCGGCGGCTTCGGCGGCGCGCGTAGCGAAGGTGGACGTAGCGAAGGCGGTCGTCGTTTCAGCAACGAGCGTAGCGGCGAGCGTCGTTCGGGCGGCTTCAGCCGTGACGGTCGTGCGCCACGTCGTGAAGATGGCGCAGCGCCGACTCGTCGTCGTGATGCCTAATCACTGCTAGCCAGTCTGATGCCGGTCACTGAAAAGTGACCGGCATTTTTTTTACCCTCAATAAAACGAACGGGGGCAGGGGGACGAATGCGTCAGGCGGGAATAGGTTTAGCAGCGGGCGAGGGAGTGGCTTCCCCCGCCATTTCGGTTACAGCGAGCGATAGGCTTCCATGGCCAGCGCAAACGAGCGCAGCCTCGCTTCTCTGTCAAAAATCTGGCCGTTCACCATGATTTCATCCGCCTGGGTTTCCCGCATTAGCGCAGACAGACCGTGACGCACTTTATCCAGATCGCCGACAATCGACATGCTTAACGCCTGCTGCACGCCATACTGCTCGGACGGCGACCACAGGTTATCCATATTTTCCACCGGCGCAGGCAGCGGGCCTGGCTGACCGCGACGCAGATTGACGAACTGCTGCTGCATGGAGGTAAACAGGAAACGGGCGTCGCGCTCGCTGTCGGCGGCAACCACGTTAACGCAAACCATCGCGTGCGGCTGCGCCAGACGAGCCGAAGGCTTAAAGTTTTCGCGATAGAGGTGCAGCGCCTGGAACAGCATATCGGGCGCAAAATGCGAGGCGAAAGCGAACGGCAGGCCCAGCTTCGCCGCGAGCTGGGCGCTGTAAAGGCTGGAGCCAAGCAGCCAGACGGGGATTTTCAGGCCCAGGCCCGGCACAGGCTGAACGGCGGGCGCTTCGCCCTGTTCGGCGTCGAACCAGCCGACTATCTCGGCCACGTCGGCCGGGAAGTTATCCACGTGACCGCCCATATGGCGACGCAGCGCCATCATAGTGCGCTGATCGGAGCCGGGCGCGCGTCCCAGACCTAAATCAATGCGTCCCGGATAGAGGGACTCCAGCGTGCCGAACTGCTCGGCAATCACCAGCGGCGAATGGTTTGGCAGCATCACGCCGCCGGAACCGAGCCGTAGCGTGCTGGTATTGGCGGCAAGATAGCCGATCAGCACCGACGTCGCCGCGCTGGCGATGCCGGTCATATTGTGGTGTTCAGCCAGCCAGTAGCGGTTGAAGCCAAGTTGCTCCGCCTGCTGCGCCATCGCCAGCGAGGTATGAAAAGCGTCACGCGCGGTCGCGCCCTGAGGGATCGGGGCCAGATCGAGCACGGACAGGGAGGCAGTTTTTTTATCAGACATAATCGCTCACTTTATTTCCAGGCTACGCGCCTGCGCAAATACACAGCCTAAGCGATCTTCGGGTAAGCGGATTGGCAATTTGCAGCACTTTACGCGAGCCCTGGACGTGAAGAAAGATAAGTGTGCCTTCACTGCGCTAAACGAAATGTCGCCTGACCAACGGCGCGTTACTCCACCAGCGTCAGGCCGGCCATTTGCCGCCAGTAGCCGTTACAGTGCTGCTGATCGATCAGCGTTAACGGCGCATGGCCCTTTTCATTAGCGTAAAAGGCATTAATTACTTCCAGCGTGTCGGTTCCCTGCGGTGAGAAACGGACAATGTCCACCAATCCCTGCATGGAAACCAGATCGTTCCCCAGATTATAGCAGTAGCCGCTCATGGTCTGGATGCCGTTCAGCACAAACACCTGCCGATCTTCCTGAGAGCGCACCGCTCGGCCGTGAGGGTAGTTAATACAGCAAGTCTGGCAATTGTCTTTGCTGCGATCTTCGGCGCGGGCGGTAAAGCAGCGGGCGGAGAGCGCCAGCGGCAGATAGCCGTACCCCAGCACCTCTACGTCGAATTGCCCGCGGATCCCCAGCTCTTCGCACTGGGCTAACAGCGCGCCGAGCCAGTCGCGTGAAAGCTCGACCGGCATACACCAGCGCACCATACCCAGTTTGTGCAGCAGGCGCAGCGTCATGGCGTTATAACAGTTCAGCGCGTGGCCGGCGACAAAAGGCAGGCCCGCTTCCGCAGCCATATGCACCGTGCCCATATCGTTGGCTTCAATCAGAAATTCGCCGTTATCAACATAGCGCTTCAGCTCGGTTAGCTCGGAAGGCGACTCAACCAGCGCCAGGGTGCTTAGCGTAACCTGCTTGCCCGCGCCGACCAGTTCTTTCGCCAGCGCCATCCACTCGGCGAATTTAACGGCGCGGCGTTTACTGCACACCGCCTCGCCCAGATAGATAATGTCGGCCTGGCTGGCGGCGGCGGCCTGGTAGAAAGCGTACAGATCTTCTTTCGGCCAGTACCAAAGCACCGGCCCTAACGCATACTTCATGATTTTTCCTACTGCCATTGACGATGGTAAGCACCCAGCGTGGTTTGTGCCCCTTCGCTCAGGGCGCTGAGCGCGGACATCCAGTGCTGCTGCACGGCAAAATTCTGCGGATCTGCCTTGCAGCGATCGATAGCCTGTCGCCAGATTTGCGTCACTTGTTGCACATAGGCCGGGCTGCGCTGACGGCCTTCGATTTTCACCGAGGCGATATTCATGCCCAGCAGCGTGGGCAGCAGCTCAAGCGTGTTCAGGCTGGTCGGTTCCTCCAGCGTGTGGTAAGCCGTCTCCTCCACCTTATAACGGCCTTTACACAAGGTAGGGTAACCGGCGTTTTCCTGAGCGCCATAGCGGTCAATCAGCACGTTGTTCAGGCGGGATTCCAGTCCGTCTGGCGTTTGCTGCCAGCGAACAAAACGGGCGGGCGAGCAGGCGCCTACGGTATTAGGCGACTCGCCGGTCAGCCAGGAAGAGAGGTAGCAGCGACCTTCGGCCATAATGCACAGGCTGCCGAAGGCAAAGACCTCCAGCGGGACGGGCGACGAGCGGGCAAGCTGGCGAACCTGATGCACGGAAAGCACGCGCGGCAGCACCACGCGCGCAACGTCAAAATGGCGCTGATAGAATTTTATCGCTTCGCTGTTGGTGGCCGAAGCCTGCACGGAAACGTGTCGCTCAATATGAGGATAGCGGCTTGCCGCGTATTCCAGCATGGCGATATCGGCCAGGATCAGCGCGTCCACGCCCGCGTCGGCCGCGCTGTCTATTGCGTTTTCCCAGCGTGCATAGCCGGATGGATGGGCGAAAGTATTAATCGCAACATGCAGTTTGCGTCTATGCTGATGAACGTAGCGAGCGGCCTCTTCCAGCCGTTTTGCCGTGAAGTTAAGGCCGGCGAAATGACGGGCATTGGTATCATCTTTCAGCCCAACGTAGACAGCATCTGCGCCGCTGGCGATGGCCGCCTTCAGGGCCGGTAGATTGCCGGCAGGACAAAGCAGTTCCATATAAGATCCCGTAAGCAAGAGAGCAAAGAAGTTTACCCTTCTCCGCCGTGCCATTTTTTGATGCAGGGCAGTGAAAAGCGTAACGATCGCCATAACTTTTATGACGAAGCCCGCAAGGTTCGCGCACTTTGTTGATCCAACTGCCTTACGAGATCCTGCAATATGGCAAAATAGCTGAAATTTTATCTGAAGGAGTGATAATGGTGTTTAACCCGTTACGCGCGCAGCTGGTTCGCAAAGGCCCGCAGTGGCTGCGTCTGCCGCTACAATTTGCCCCCTTTGCCGCTAAAAAACATTTTTTGCAGCAGCTGCTGAGCTGGCAATTTCACTATGCACTGGCGGAAGGTGAGTTAAACTTTTTGCAGGGGCACTGGTTAGGTGTTGAAATCCGCGATTTGGGGCTGCGTTGGGCAACCACCGTTGAGCAGGGCGCGTTGCGGGTAGCCGATCGGGCCGAGGCGGATGTGTGGTTTCGCGGCGATGTAAACGACCTGCTGCTGGTGGCGGCGCGTCGGCGCGATCCGGATACGCTGTTTTTTCAGCGTCGGCTGGCGATCGAAGGCGATACCGAGCTGGGGCTGGAAGTCAAAAATCTGATGGATGCTATCGAGCTTGAGACTATGCCGAAGCCGCTGCGAATCGGATTAATGCAGCTGGCTGATTTTATTGAGGCAGGACTGACTGAGGACGCGGCTGCAACAGCAGATCGCGCAGGTGTAACATGTTAATTCGTACGGAAATCGGTGTCGATGCGGCCAGCATAGACAGTTTGTTGCGCCGCAGCTTTCCCACCTCCGCAGAGGCGGAGCTGGTACAGCAGCTGCGTGAAGATGGCTTACTGACGCTGGGCATTGTGGCGACCGATGATGAAGGACAGGTGCTGGGTTATGCGGCCTTCAGCCCGGTCACCCTGAATGCCGAAGACAAGCAGTGGGTAGGCCTGGCGCCGCTGGTGGTGGATGAAAGCGTACGCGACCAGCAGTTAGACAAGCAGCTGATTTACGAGGGGCTGGATACGCTTAACGAGTTCGGCTACGCCGCTGTAGTGGTGGTGGGCGATCCAGACTATTACGGGCGCTACGGTTTTGAACCGGCCGCCCGCCATCAGCTGCGCTGCCGCTGGCAGGGCGGGGAAGCCGCTTTCCTGGTCTACAAGCTGGCAGATGACGCTTTTAGCGGCGTGGAAGGCCAGATCGATTTCGCGGCGCCGTTTAACCGCGAGTAAGATCGGCCAGCCAGGCTTCAAGTGAAACAGGCTGGTGCGTCACCAGCCTGATTTTTTCCTGCCGCTTCAGCTGCTTTATCCGGTATTCCAGCCGGGATGCGCTGGCGCGGTCGCCCGCTTCGCGGTGAAACAGCAGCGTCAACGGCCCTTTGCCACGCAGCGCCTTCGCGCCCGTGCCCGCCTGATGCTGCTTAAAGCGTCGCGGCACATCATTGGTAATGCCGGTATAGAGCGCGCCGCCTGCCGTCTGCACGATATAAAGGTGCCAGGGCGCTGTTGCCTGTGTTGCCATCCGTTATTGCCCGTAGCCAGTCGTGGCCGAAAGTTTATCAGCTCGCGCACGGCACGAAAGGTTTTTTGCGTAGTTTTCAGGGAGTCACCATGTCCGAACCAGAGCCGTTACAGGCCATCACCCGCTATCTACAAAAGCAGCATGTGCTGTCGGTATGCGGCGGTAGCCCCATCTGGTGCGCCAACTGTTTTTATGTCTTTGACGCAGAGAACGTTGCGTTCTGGCTGATGACGGAGGAGAAAACGCGTCACGGCAGCCAGTTTGTCCACGATCCGCAGGTTGCAGGCACGATTAACGGTCAGCCGAAGTCGGTGATGTTAATCAAAGGCGTGCAGTATACGGGGCAGGTCAGCCTGTTATCGGGGGCGGCAGAAGAGAAGGCGCGTAAGGCCTATATCAAACGGTTTCCGGTCGCGGCAGCGGCTTCAGCGCCCCTTTGGGAAATCGCCGTCAGCGAGCTGAAAATGGTGGATAACGCGTTGGGATTTGGCAAAAAGCTGAGCTGGCTGCGGGAATAAAAGAACGGCCAGGCGAACCCGGCCGCTCCCCTCAGACGGTTTCGAGAATGCGCAGCGATTCACGATTGAACGCAGGCAGGTCGTCCGGCGTACGGCTGGTGACCAGCTTGTCGTTGTCCACCACCACTTCTTTGTCGTAGAAGTCGGCGCCGGCATTTTTCAGATCGATAGCAATAGCCTTCACCGAGGTCATTTTGCGGCCTCGCGTGGCGTTGGCGCTAATCAGCAGCTGTGGGCCATGGCAGATAGCGAAGATCGGCTTACCGGCATCCACAAAGGCTTTGGTAAAGTTTACAAAGCGATCGTCGCCGCGCAGGCTATCCGGCGAATGGCCGCCCGGCAGCAGCAGGGCGTCGAAATCGTCCACGTTTACATGGTCGATATCTTTATCGATCTTCACCTGGGCTTTACCCTGCTTGCCGGTGACGGTTACGCCCGCTTTTTTATCAATAGTCACAACCTGGTGGCCAGCTTTGGTATAGGCTTCGGCTGGCGAAGTAAATTCGGAGTCTTCGAATTCATCAGTGATCAGGACAGCAATCTTTTTGCTCATCTTTTCCTCCGGTTATTATTGTGAAGTCAGTTAAGCCTGGTTGAAAACACTGAAAAATCAAGCCGCGTCAAAGTAATGCGCTGCATGTTACTGATTACAGGGGGAGTTGGCTGCCGCTAACCGCTTTGAGAGGCGAGGGCTACACTCAGTAAAAAGGAGAAACGGATGAGAGTATTGATTACCGGCGCGACCGGCCTGGTGGGGCAGCATCTTCTGCGCCTGCTGATTGACGATCCGCGCGTCAGCGAGATCGTAGCACCAACAAGACGTAAGCTGCCGGAGATGAACAAGGTAACTAACCTGGTGGAGGCCGATCTCACCGACGTGCTGGGCCCGCTGCAAACGCCGCTGGATATGGTTTTTTGCTGTCTGGGCACCACGCGGCGCGAGGCGGGCAGCAAAGCGGCCTTTATCCATGTCGATTATGCGCTGGTGGTGGATACGGCCATTGCCGGTCAGCGGCTCGGCGCCAAACATCTGTTGGTGGTCAGCGCGCATGGCGCAACTATGCATTCGCCTTTCTTCTACAATCGGGTGAAGGGCGAGATGGAGAACGCGCTGCAAAAGCAGGGCTGGCCGCGCCTGACCTTAATCCGGCCGTCGCTGCTGCTGGGCGAAAGAGAAAACAGCCGCGCGGGCGAGTCGCTGATGGCGCCGCTTTTTCGTCTGCTGCCGGGCAACTGGCGCGCCGTTGCTGCCAGAGACGTCGCCGCCGTGATGCTGCGCGAAGCTTTTGCGCCAGCACGGCAGGAGGTCACTATCATCGAGTCGTCAGCGATCCCGCGCGCGGTAAGCACGCCCGAAACGACATATTGATTTGATCGCTGCGTCAGCGAGCCGCACACACGGTAAGTAAGGGCTTCACATGGCGCGGGCAATTCGCTATTTACAGCGGCCTGCGCCGCTGAAAGGTTTATCCATGACGGAAAAGGCTGTTGACGATGGCGATAAGCAGGCCGCGCCGACCTCAGCGCAGATAGTGGATAACCTGATTGCTGCTGCCTCGCCAGCGCAGCGCCGGATCGCGCAGCGCCTCAATGAATTTTCCGTCCACCAGCACGTCGAGCCGCTCTGCCACACGGCGCTGTGCGGCGGTCAGCTCCGCCAGGCAATAGCCCGTCCACAGCCAGATATCTTTTCCCGGGCAGTCGCGACGTACCCGTTGTACCAGCCGGTAAATATCAGCCACGTTAGCCGGATGCAGCGGATCGCCGCCCGACAGCGACAGGCCCTGGCGTGGAATGCGCGTATCGTTCAGATCGGCAATCAGCTGCTCTTCCATTTGCACGGTAAAGGGATAGCCGGAATTGAGCCGCCAGGTGCTTTTGTTATAGCAGCCGACGCACTGGTGCTCGCAGCCAGCCACGAACAGCGTGCAGCGCGTACCCGGCCCGTTAACGATATCGACCGGATAATATTGATGAATATTCATCCCAGCTGGCCCGTGGCCAGATGCTTAACGCGGCGCTTCACTTCCTCCTGCTTGCCGGCGTTGAACGGACGCGCGTCCGGGCTGCCCAGATAGCCGCAGACGCGCCGCGTGACGGAAACGCGTTCGGGATCGTGGTTGCCGCATTTGGGGCAGGTGAAGCCTTTGCTGGTGCAGTCAAACTCGCCGGTAAAGCCGCACTCGTAGCATTCGTCGATCGGCGTATTGGTGCCGTAATAGGGTACGCGGCTGTAGCTGTAGTCCCAGACATCCTCCAGCGCCTTCAGGTTATGCTGGATATTGGGATATTCGCCGTAACAGATAAAACCGCCGTTGGCGAGCGGCGGATAGGCCGCTTCAAAATCGATTTTGTCGTAAGGGTTCACCTTCTTCTCGACGTCGAGATGAAAACTGTTGGTGTAGTAGCCTTTGTCGGTCACGCCTTTGATAATGCCGAACTGCGCGCGATCCAGACGGCAGAAACGGTCGCACAGGTTCTCGCTTGGCGTACTGTACAGGCTGAAGCCGTAGCCGGTTTCTTCTTTCCAGGTTTCCACCGCTTCGCGCAGGCGGCTGACGATAGCCAGCGCCTTACGCCGCAGCTCCGCATCATCGTAAAGATGGGTTTTGCCGCCGCTCAGGGCGTTAATGGTTTCATGAATGCCGATATAGCCCAGCGAGATCGAAGCCCGCCCGTGCCTGAATATATCCGCTACGTTATCGTCTGCCTTCAGCCGCACGCCGCAGGCACCTTCCATATAGAGGATTGGCGCCACGCGCGCCTTGACGTTTTCCAGCCTGGCGATACGGGTCATCAGCGCTTTTTTCGCCAGCCGCAGACGGCTGTCCAGCAGATCCCAAAAGCGAGCGTCGCTGCCGGCCGCCTCCAGCGCGATGCGCGGCAGGTTCAGGCTAATCACGCCGATATTATTACGCCCTTCATGTACCTGCCTGCCGTTCTCTTCCCACACGCCCAGGAAGCTGCGACAGCCCATCGGCGTTTTAAACGAGCCGGTCACTTTTACTACCTGTTCATAATTAAGGATATCGGGATACATGCGCTTGCTGGCGCACTCCAGCGCCAGTTGTTTGATATCGTAATTGGCGTCGCCCGGCGAGCGGTTCAGCCCCTCTTTGATGGCGAAGACCAGCTTGGGGAACACCGCCGTTTTATGGTTTTTCCCCAGCCCGGCAATGCGGTTGCGCAGAATGGACTGCTGCACCAGCCGTGCCGCCCAGCTGGTGCCAAGACCGAAGCCAAAGGTCACGAAAGGCGTCTGGCCGTTGGCGGTATGCAGCGTATTCACCTCATACTCCAGCGACTGGAAGGCGTCGAAGCACTCCTTCTCCGTGCAGCCCAGCGCGTAGGCTTCCACATCGGCAATTTGCCATTTACGCGCCGCCTGCCGATGTTTTTCCCGGCTTGCCTCGACAAAAGGCGCCAGCACCTCGTCAATCCGGTTAATGGTGGTACCGCCATAAATATGGCTGGCGACCTGAGCGATAATCTGCGCGGTAACGGCGGTAGCAGTCGAGATCGATTTAGGGGGCTCTATCTCGGCGTTGCCCATCTTAAAGCCCTGGGTCAACATGCCTTTAAGATCGATCAGCATGCAGTTGAACATCGGGAAGAAAGGCGAGTAGTCCAGGTCGTGATAGTGAATTTCTCCGCGTTCGTGAGCCAATACCACATCGCGCGGCAGGATATGCCGGGTGGCATAGTGTTTGGCTACGATCCCGGCCAGCAGATCGCGCTGCGTCGGGATCACCTTACTGTCTTTATTGGCGTTTTCGTTCAGCAGCGCCGGGTTGCTTTGCTCGACCAGCCCGCGGATCGCCTTATTCAGCTTGCCGCGCAGCTCGCGGGCAACATCGCGGTCGTGACGATATTCTATATAGGTTCGGGCCAGCGCAGGGTAATGTCCGGCCATCAGCGCGTTTTCGACGGCGTTCTGAATAACATGGATATCCACTTCTTCCTGCGTCAGCTGCCGACAGATCTGTTCGGTAACCCGGGCGCAGTAATCATCATCATGAATAGCCGCCGCGCTGGCCGCGCCTTTTATCGCCTCCAGAATGCGTGCTTTCTCAAAAGGCGCACGGCAGCCGTCCCGTTTAATCACTAATGAAGCCATAGCGTGTCCCTGTTTTAATATCTACATATAGGTATAGCGTGGCATAATAGTACCTATATGTTGTGCTTTCCCGCGATTTAACCGCCTGGTTTTTGATTTGGAACAAAGATCGCAAAAGGGTGACGCAATGTCAGATACTTAAGCGGCTGGCCATTTTGCCGAACGCGCAAAAATCGTTCTGTGCAGGATGAAGGCAGCGCGATCAGGCGATTTTCGCACGTTCAGCGTCTTTCCGGAGTTGCAATCACCCACCCGGACTTCATATTATTGCCTGTTATGCAAAGCGGTTATCTGCTCAGGCCATTCCGGGATACAGACTGATGTCTTCTGTAACGTACAACGAAAAACAGGTGAGCCGCTGGTTGGGCGCGCGCACCGTGGCCAGAGCAAAAGAGCTGGTGGATAAAGCGCAGCATCTGCAATGGCAGAACAATCTGTTGACCGGCGAGGTGCCCGGCAGAAAAATCGAACCCTTTCAGGTCATGGTGCATTTCAGCCGGCCACAGGGCAAACTGCACGCCAGCGGCGAATGCACCTGTCCGGTTAAAAACAACTGCCGCCATGCCGCCGCGGTTATGCTGGCCTGGCTGCAACGTCAGCCCGTCAACAGGGCCGCGCCCGCGCTGGTCACTGCCGAGCCGCAGCCCATGCTACGGCTGGAATCGCGCGCAAAATTTATCAGCGGTTTCGGCCGTTACGGACATCGACAAAAACGGCTCGATTTTGCCGCGGTGCATTTTGACTACGCCGGTATTCCTGTGCCAGCTGGCAGCAGCGGCGAAGACTTTCCCGATCGTCACGGCAGGCTTTTCCGCGTCAGCCGCCGGATGGAGCAGGAGCAGCGCTGGCTAAGCGAGCTTAACGCCGCCGGGCTGAAGACCATTCCATCCGGCCATATCTATACGCCGCATTCAGCGCCGCTGCCGCCTGCTATTTTCGCCCCGGATATGCCAGAACAATGGCGCAATGTTATCCATCATGTGCTTCCCGACCTGCGCAAGCGCGGCTGGCAGACCAGCGTGGACGATGATTTTACCTGGAACGTTACGGAAATTACTGCCATCGACGGCCAGGCCGTGCAGCAGCAGGATGGCTGGTATGCGCTGGAAATAGAGGCCAACACCGGTGCGCATAAGGTCAATATGCGGCCGCTGCTGGCGGGGCTGTTCCGTCAGGATCGCCGCTGGCTGTCGAGCGACCTCTCTGTAATAGCCGATGACGAAACGGTAGAGCTGCGCAGTGAACGTAACGAACGACTGCATATTGCAGCCGGTCGCCTGAAAACGCTGGTGGGCAGCCTGGCCGATCTGCTGGCGCAGCATGAAGCCGCGCCGCTGCGTATCGCGCCTTACGAGGCCGGCAGGCTGACGGCGCTAAGCGAAACGGGCCGCTGGCAGTTTAACGGCGACAACGGCGTCCTGCAGCTGGCGGAGAGCCTGAAGGCGGGTAAAGGGATCCAGCCCGTTGCGCCGCCCGCCGGTCTTCAGGCCCGGCTGCGCGACTATCAGCTCCAGGGCGTCAGCTGGATGCAGTTCCTGCGCGCCAATAATCTGTCCGGCGTGCTGGCCGACGATATGGGACTGGGCAAAACCATTCAGACGCTGGCGCATCTGCTGCTGGAGAAGGAGGCGGGCAGGCTGGATCGCCCGGCGCTTATCGTGGTGCCGACCACGCTGGTGTACAACTGGATGCAGGAAGCCAGCCGCTTTGCGCCGACGTTAAAAATGCTGGCGCTGACCGGGCCGCAGCGAAAGTCTTTCTACGATCGCATTGAGCATTACGATGTGGTGCTCACCACCTATTCGCTGCTGTGGCGCGATCAGCCGCAGCTGTTGGGCCATAGCTATCATCTGCTGATCCTGGACGAGGCGCAGTACGTGAAAAACAGCGCGTCGCGGGCCGCCTCGGTGATCCGCACGTTAAAGTCGCGCTATCGGCTTTGCCTGACCGGCACGCCGCTTGAAAACCACCTGGGTGAGCTTTGGTCGCAGTTTGATTTCCTGCTGCCCGGCTTTCTGGGCAGCGAAAAAGCCTTTACCCAGGAGTGGCGTATTCCCATTGAGCGCGACGGCGATCGGGTCAGGCGCGAACTGCTGGCCAGGCGCGTGCGGCCTTTTATGCTGCGTCGTCGCAAGCAGGAAGTGGCGAAAGAGCTGCCGCCGAAGAACACCATTGTGCGTTCGGTAGAGCTGGAAGGCGCGCAGCGCGAGCTTTACGAAAAAGTACGCGGCGCCATGCAGGATCGCGTGCGGCTGGCGGTAGAGCAGCAGGGCGCGGGACGCAGCCATCTGCTGGTGCTGGATGCGCTGCTGAAGCTGCGGCAGATCTGCTGCGATCCACGGCTGATCGACAGCGACAAAACGACCAGAGTCAAGCAGTCGGCCAAGCTGGCGCTGCTGCGGGAAATGCTCAGCGATCTGCTGGCGGAAGATCGCCGTATTCTGATCTTCTCTCAGTTCACCACCATGCTGTCGCTGATTGCGGAAGAGTTACAGAAGGCACGTATTCCCTACGTGATCCTGACCGGCAGCACGCGCGATCGCAGCGAGCCGGTACGCCGTTTCCAGAACGGCGAAGTCCCGGTGTTTTTAATCAGCCTGAAGGCGGGCGGCGTGGGCCTGAACCTGACGGCGGCCGATACGGTGATCCATTACGATCCCTGGTGGAATCCGGCGGCGGAGAATCAGGCTACGGATCGCGCCTATCGTCTGGGCCAGGACAAGCCGGTGTTTGTCTATAAGCTGATCGCCGCAGGCAGTATTGAAGAAAAGATCGTTGCGCTGCAGCAGCGCAAAGCGGAGCTGGCCGAAGGGATCCTGGAAAACGAGCTGAGCGAAACGACAAGTTTCACCAGCGAAGACCTGACCGCGCTGTTTGCGCCGCTCTAGGCGCCACGTCTGGTGGCGTTATGCCACGAGTGCCTGACGCGGCCGGCGTTCGCCAGCGCCGTGTCCGATAAAGCCAGCCGTGCCTTTGTTGAACGCGGCATGACGGCTGTGCCGCCGCAGCCTGCTTGCCCCCGAAGCGGTTTACGCTTTGTTGGCGCCGCCGTCCCAGCGCTTCTGATACCACCACACCGCTTCCCACGGGCGCAGCATCACCTCGCCGGGAGTAACGTGCGTATCAGGATAGTTACTGATCAGCACGTCCCAGTGGCCGCTGTAGGCCGGCGGGTGCCAGACCTGCGTTTCGCCGCTGAAGTTAGCGGCCACCACCAGCACCTCTTTGCCGAGGCGGCGGCAGTAGCACCACAGATAAGCGTGATCCGGCAGCAGATCGAGGTAATCGCCCCAGGTCAGGATCGGGTAGGCTTTCCTTAACTGGATCAGCTTCTGATAGGCGTAAAACACCGAGTTTTCATCAGCCAGCGCCGCTTCCGCGTTTATCGTCTCCATATTGTCGCACATGCCGATCCACGGCGTGCCGCTGGTGAAGCCGCCGTTTTCTCCCGCGTGCCACGGGATCGGCGTTCTGCCGTTGTCGCGCGATTTGCTGGCGAGGATCTCCAGCAGGTTGTCGCTGTCGCGCCCCTGCGAGCGCAGTTCGGCGTACATGTTATGACTCTCGATATCACGATAGTCCAGGATGCGGGTGAAATGCGGGTTAGTCATGCCCAGTTCTTCGCCCTGGAAAATATAAGGCGTACCCTGCATCCCATGCAGTACCAGCGCCAGCATCTTCGCCGACTGCACGCGATATTGCCCCTCGTCGCCCCAGCGCGAAACCACACGCGGCTGGTCATGGTTACACCAGAACAGCGCGTTCCACGCTTTATTGTGCATGCCATGCTGCCAGTGGGTGAAGATAGCCTTCTGCGCCACCAGATCCAGCGGCGTCAGCGTCCATTTCTGGCCGTTAAAGAAATCGACCTCGACGTGATCGAAGCTGAACACCATCGACAGCTCTTCGCCCTCCAGCGAACCGTACTGTTGGCAATGCTCAAGCGTGGCGGAAGACATCTCGCCTACCGTCATCAATTCACGCGGACGGAACACGTCGCGGCTCATTTCGCGCATGTACTCGTGGATGCGCGGTCCGTCGGTATAGAACCGCAGCCCGTCGCCGTTGGGGTCGTTGGGAAAATCCTGGTCCTTGGACACCAGATTCACCACATCCAGCCGCAGCCCGTCGATGCCGCGATCGGCCCAGAAATTAACGATCTGCTTCAGCTCGGCGCGCAGATTATCGTTTTCCCAGTTCAGATCCGCCTGTTCCGGCGCCCACAGATGCATATAGTACTGGTTGCTCTCCGGGTGCCAGCGCCAGGCATGGCCGCCAAACTTCGACTGCCAGTTATTCGGCGGCTCGGCCGGCGTGCCGTCGCGCCAGATATAGTAAGAGCGATAGGGGCTTTCGGGGTCGAGCGCCTCATGAAACCAGTGGTGCTGGGTGGAGCTGTGGTTAAACACCATATCCAGGATCAGCCGCATCCCGCGCCGGTGGGTTTCTTCCACCAGGTTATCAAAGTCGTTAAGCGTGCCAAATAACGGGTCGATGGCGGTGTAGTTCGCCACGTCATAGCCGTTGTCTACCTGCGGCGAGATATAAAACGGCGTCAGCCAGATGGCGTCCACGCCCAGCTTTTTCAGGTAGTCCAGATGTTGGATCACGCCGGCCAGATCGCCCGTTCCGCTGCCGGTAGTGTCCTGGAAACTTTTGGGATAAATTTGATAGATAACGCCGTTCTGCCACCATGGTGGATTTTTAGTCATTGCTCAATCCCGATATAAAAGGTCCGTTTGCGCTGTTATCGCCTTTTTGTTCTTTCCTAAGGTTAGCTATTAACTGGCAAGTGGAGATGCAGGCGCAGTGAAAATTTTTTAGGCGAGGCCGAAAGGCGCACAAAGAGAGAATAAAAACAGAACGGTCGGGAAAAACCTTCCTCTCCCGACGGGAGAGGAGAAGGCTTTAGCGACGTACGGCGATCGCTTCGATCTCAATTTTGACATCTTTCGGCAGGCGCGCCACTTCTACGCACGAGCGCGCCGGGAAGCTGGCCTGGTGCTCGGTAAAGAAAGCCTCATAGGCCGCGTTCACGGTAGCGAAATCGTTAAGATCCTTCACGAATACCGTGGTTTTAACGATGTCGCCTACCTTCAGGCCCGCCGCTTCCACGATGGCCTTGACGTTTTCCAACGACTGACGAGCCTGCGCGGTAACGTCTTCTGCCACGTCGCCGGTTTTCGGATCGACCGGGATCTGGCCAGAAGTGATGATCATGCTGCCCAGATCGACGCCCTGCACGTAGGGGCCGATAGCCGCCGGTGCGTTTTCGGTGCTGATTTCGCGAGACATAATTTCTCCATGTTAAATGAGGCCGGTAAAAGCCCGGATCCGCCCCATTATAAGCCGCCCGAAACTGATTACCAGTTCGCCATTACCACGTGCCGCGCGAACTCTTTCTCGCAGTATTTGCACTTTAACTGCACGTTATCGTTACGCTTTTTCACCGCAAAGCTGGAGTTGACCGGCTCGCTGCGGCTGATACAGTTGCTGTTGGGACAGATCAGCACGCGTTCGATGGTGTCCGGCAGCGTTGGCGAAATTTTGCCGACCACGTCGTAGTTATCGATGCGGTTCACCGTGGCGTGCGGCGCGTAAACCGCCAGCTGGTTGATTTGATCGTCCGTCAGAAACGTGTTTTCAATTTTGATCAGATCTTTGCGGCCCATCTCGCCGGAGGGCAGATTCAGGCCGATGGTGATGCGCTGATCGGTTTCCGTCAGGCGAAACAGCGACAGCAGCTTAAAACCAATCTGCGCCGGAATGTGATCGATTACCGTGCCGCGTTTAATCGCTTCAACCTGTAATTTATTATCTTGTGTCATGGTCAGTCCCTCTTACAGAGCCAGTTCGCTGTTCAACACCAGCGCCAGCAGCGCCTGGCGGGCAAAAATGCCGTTGCCCGCCTGTTGGAAATACCAGGCGTGCGGCGTGGCATCGACATCCGTCGTAATCTCATCAATGCGCGGCAGCGGGTGCAGCACCTTCATGGTTTCACGCGCGCCGACCAGATCGGAAGCCCGCAGCACGAATTGCGCTTTGACGTTGGCGTACTCGGACGGATCCAGACGCTCTTTCTGTACGCGCGTCATATAAAGAATATCCACCTGCGGCACCACTTCCTCAATGCTGTCGTGGCGGCTCCACGCAATGCCTTTCTCATCCAGCATATCGGTGATATACGCGGGCATCGCCAGCGCGTCGGGCGCGATAAACAAAAAGCGATTGCCTTCGAACTTCGCCAGCGCCTGCGTCAGCGAGTGCACGGTGCGGCCATATTTCAGGTCGCCGACCATGGCGACATTCAGATTGCTCAGGCAGCCCTGGGTTTCCTGAATGGTAAAGAGATCCAGCAGCGTTTGCGTTGGATGCTGATTAGCGCCGTCGCCCGCGTTCAGGATCGGCACGCCGCCGGAAAACTCCGTGCCCAGACGCGCCGCGCCCTCCTGCGGATGCCGCATAACAATGGCGTCCACGTAGGTGCTGATAACGGAGAGCGTATCCGCCAGCGTCTCGCCTTTTTTGCCCAGCGAGGTATTGCTGCCGTCGGCAAACCCCACCACGGATGCGCCCAGACGATGCATGGCGCTCTCAAACGACAGGCGCGTACGGGTAGAGGCCTCGAAAAAGCAGCTGGCGATAACCTTATGTTTCAGCAGCTCCGGCTGCGGCTTAGCCTTCAGGCTGGCGGCGGTACGCAACACCAGCTCCAGCTCTTCACGACTGAGATCGTTAATTGAGATAATATGTTTGTGATACAGCGGGTTAGCCATGTTCACTCTCCTCTACGCGTGCCGATAAGCGGAAAAATGGGCAAAAAAAAGCCCCTCAATGAGGGGCTTTTTCTACAGATCGGGAAGGAGGAAAAACGGCACTGCCGGCCTGCATTCAGGCGCGTCATTTTTTCCATGTCAGCAGTGGTCAGTTTCATGCATCCTCCAGACAAACGGGGGGCATTATACGCATTCGGTCAGCGGCGGCAAGCAAAAGTAATCGATTGCCTGGCGCTGATTCAGGGCAGCCGGGCCAGCGTAGCCACCATCACCGCCTTGATGGTATGCAGCCGGTTTTCCGCCTGGTCAAATACCACGCTGTGCCTGGATTCAAACACCTCATTGGTAACTTCCATGCCGCCGTGCAGGTTGTATTGCTCGGCCATCTGCTGGCCCAGCGTGGTTTGATCGTCGTGAAAAGCGGGCAGGCAATGCAGGAATTTCACCTCAGGATTGCCGGTAAGCGCCAGCATCCTGCTGTTAACCTGGTAATCCCGCAGCAGGGCGATACGCTCTTGCCACACCGCTTTCGGCTCGCCCATCGACACCCAGACGTCAGTATAGATAAAATCCGCACCGTTCACGCCTTCGGCAATATCTTCCGTCAGCGTGATTTTTCCGCCGCTGGCCTGCGCCGCCTGGCGGCACTCGTTTACCAGCGCCTCGTCCGGCCAGCAGCCTTTCGGCGCCACCAGGCGCAAATCCAGGCCTGTCAGCGCGGCGGCCTCCATCATGCTATTACCCATATTATTGCGCGCGTCGCCCACGTAGGCGAAAACCATCTCGCTGAAGGGTTTTTCTGGCAGATGCTCTTCCATAGTCAGTAAATCCGCCAGCAGCTGCGTCGGGTGGAACTCATCGGTCAGGCCGTTCCACACCGGCACGCCCGCATGTTCCGCCAGCGATTGCACCAGCGACTGCCCGTGACCACGATACTGAATGCCGTCATACATGCGCCCCAGCACGCGCGCGGTATCCTTCATTGATTCTTTATGGCCGATCTGGCTACCGCTTGGGCCAAGGTAAGTGACGTTGGCGCCCTGATCGTAAGCGGCAACTTCGAAAGAGCATCGGGTACGGGTCGAGTCTTTTTCGAAGATGAGCGCGATGTTTTTACCTTTCAGGTGCTGCACTTCCTCGCCATTTTTCTTGTCGGTTTTAAGCCGTGCGGCCAGCGCGAGTAAAGCGGTAATTTCAGCCTGCGTAAAATCAAGCAGCCTGAGAAAGTGGCGTTGATATAACTGACTCATAGAGCGCTCCAGAGGATAATTAATGAATTTAAATTCAACTTAACTGTATTAATATGCATTTTCAACCCTGGCGTGCAGAAACTTTTGTATAAAGGTAGTGGCGCAGAGGACAGTGTGGGAAAATACTTAACAGACAGGCCACACACAGAGGAACGGATCATGGCAAATGAAGCATTGCTGGAAGAGCAGCGTGAAGAGACGCGGCTGATTATTGAAGAGCTGTTGGATGATGGCAGCGACCCGGATGCGCTCTACACCATCGAACACCACCTCTCCTGCGACAGCTTCGACGCGCTGGAAAAGGCGGCGGTTGATGCGTTTAAGCTGGGCTACGAAGTTACCGAGCCGGAAGAACTGGAGCTGGAGGACGGCACGAAAGTGATGTGCTGCGATATTCTGAGTGAAGGCGCGCTGAACGCCGAACTGATCGACGCACAGGTCGAACAGCTGATCGATCTGGTCGCGAAGTACAACGTGGACTATGACGGCTGGGGCACCTACTTTGAGGATCCGGACGCCGAGGACGAAGACGAAGGCGACGACGACCTTATCGACGAAGAAGACAACGGCACGCGCCATTGATGCCCGTGGGCGGACGCCGTTCCGCCCGTTTGCGCCGGCCTGCTCCCCGCAGAGCGGCGCAACGTTTTTAACCTGATTTTTACGGATTGTTTGCCCGCATGATCACCGAAGACCTCCTTGCTCCCGTTCACGCTTTCCTGCACTGCCGTACGCCGCAAAAATGGATCGACGAAGCCCGCAAGCCGGACAACCTGCCGCTGCTGCTCACCGACCATCTTGTTTGCGAGCTGAAGGCCGCCCAAACCGCCATGTGGCTGATCCGCAAATACGTGGCGGATAAAGAGAGCGGCGACGCGCTGCTGGCCTGGCTAAAGCCGTGGGAGCAGTTTGTGCACAGCGAAAACGCGGATTTAGCCTTTCTGGAACAGCATAAGGGGCTGTCGAAAGCCATTATCAGCCGTACGGATGTGCCCTACGGTGATACGCTGGTGGATAAGATGGTGTTGCTGATAAAAGAAGAGCTGCATCATTTTTATCAGGTGCTGGAAATTATGCAGGCGCGCGCCATTCCCTATGTGAAAATCACCGCCAGCCGCTATGCCAAAGGGCTGCTGCGAGAGGTCACTACGCACGAGCCGCAGACGCTGGTGGACAAACTCATATGCGGCGCCTATATCGAAGCGCGCTCCTGTGAACGCTTCGCCAGCCTGGCGCCTTACCTGGATAAGGAGCTGGCCGCTTTCTATCTTTCGCTGCTGCGCTCGGAAGCGCGGCACTATCAGGATTATCTGGCGCTGGCCGCCGAGATATCAGCGACAGATATTACTTCCCGCGTACGTAAAATAGGCGAAACGGAAGCAAAATTAATTAGCGAACCTGATAATGAGCTGCGTTTTCATAGCGGGATGCCTGCCTGGTGATAATATTTACAGCTTTATTTTGATGCTGTTATTTCAGGGTGAGGTTTATTAGCGTTAGCGCCTTTAATAGATAGTTTTAATGACGCTACTTATTTAAATTAAATAATAACGCTCACGAGTAACCTGTTTTTTTTGCAGTCCCGCTGCTTTTTTATTTTGCGGTACGCCTCACATAACCTGATTTTTATTATGGCTGAGATTATTTTCAGGCGTATATTTCTGCCATTATCAGGATTGTTACCAACCGGCAAAACCTGATCCCGCTTGCGATATTATTACCGCAACAGGATCGGGTTTTTTTGTTTCTTTTAGATGGAGTCATTTATTTAACGGCTGACAAGGAAGACTGTAATGAAAAACAGGAACGTTTTTTTACTGGCGCTGCTCGCCGCCGTGGCCGCCCATGCTGAAGAAAGCAGCGGCGATTTCCAGCGATTTTTACAGGAGACGCAGCTTGATCTTACGCTGCGCAACCATTGGAAATACCTGAAAGAGAATGAAGCGCAGCCCAAAGCGGTGCACAACGCCTGGGGGGCCGCAACCACGCTGGATTTTCGCTCGGGCTGGCTGGCTGATACGCTGGGCTTCGACGCCAGCTACACCAGAGCCGCTAAGCTGGCGGCCAGCGACTACTTCGCCACGCGCGGCATCCTTTACAATCACGGTACGGGCTTCCATAAAAACAACGCCGGCGGCTTCAGCCGTTTCGGGCAGCGCTATCTTAAGCTAAAGCTGGGTGACGACGCTTTCGGGCTGAAAGCAAAAGGCGGCTGGCACCAGTTGAAAAACGTGGGTGTGCTGACCAATACTTACCGCCTGTCGCGCAACAGCTATCAGGGCTACAGCGGCTCGCTGCGCTGGCAGAACCTGCAGCTGGAGATGGCCTGGGTAACACGCTCCATCATGTATGATTCGCCCGATAGCGTGCGTTTTCTTACCCTGGACGGCAAAGAAATCGACAGTATCCTGACCGGCGGCCTGAGCTGGGAAAAACAACACGCTGTGTTTGCCTGGGCATGGGGCGAGTCGAAGGATTATCTGCGCCGCCACCTGCTGGAAATTACGTATCCGCTGACGCCGAAATGGGCGCTGGCATCACAGATTTACGGCAGCCAGGCGTTGGAAAAATACAAAGCGATGCCGCAAAGTAAAAAACAGTTTAACCACAGCGCCTGGCACTATGCCGGAGAAGTCCGCTGGCAGGATGATAGCTGGATACAGAAAATCGGTGTTGCCTGGACGCGAGCAGAAAAGCGCAACGGGCTGGGCTATTACGATCGCTATTTAGGGAAAAATACCCGTGGCAGGTTTAATGCCTTAACGTCCGCCGGAAAAGATTATCTGCGCGACGGCGAACTGGCGCTGACTTCTTTTACCGAATATCAGTTTACTGAAAGCTTAGCCAGCGGTATTCAGATCAACTACGGCCAGTTTTCTTATAAAAATAATAAAGTCCGCACCGGGGAAATTGCCTGGCTGAATCGCTGGCAGCCACGTGAGGGGCAGCTAAAAGATTTAACGCTGGCCGCACAGTTAGGCTATGGCTGGTCATATAAAAATAATAATGCCACGCCGATCCTTAATTCTGCGGGCGAGTATCAGCGTTCGCCGAGCCTTTCTGCTGAAGTCGGCGTAACCTGGAAGTTCGGTCTTTTATAATCGGGGGAAATATGAAAAAAACGGTACTCTTTTTTCTGGCGCTGTTTAGCAGCGTTGGCTGTTTTGCCGCGGACGTAGAGCTTTATGTGGTGCGCCACGGCAAAACCTTATTCAACACCGTGCATCGCGCGCAGGGCTGGAGCGATACGCCCTTAACGGCGGAAGGGGTGGAAGTGGCCAGGCAGGCGGGGCGTGGGCTGAAGCCGGTAGACTTTATTGCCGCATGGAGCAGCGATTCGGGCCGGGCCAGGGAAACTGCACGGCTGATTTTGGCAGCGCGTGATAAGCCGTTGCCCGTGCACGAGAGCCAGGCGTTAAGAGAAGTTTTTTTTGGCTCTTTTGAAGGCGACACCGATGAGAATATGCAGGCGGCGGCGGCTAAAAAGGGCGGCTATGCTTCGACAGCGCAGCTGATGGCGGCTTTCAACGGCAAAAAAATCGGTATTGAGGCGATCGTGCAGATGATCCACGCGGCCGATCCTTCAGGCCAGGCGGAAAACTACCCGCAGGTGGCGCAGCGCGTTAACAGGGTAATTAAGGATATTGCCCGGCAGGCGCAGCAGCAGGGCGGCGGCAACGTGCTGATCGTCACGCACGGCATGACCATTATGACGCTGCTGCACGAGCTGGGCGATAAAAACATGACGCATTCGCTCAGCAATGCCAGCGTCACCCGTATCCGCTATACCGATGCCGGAAAGTTTATTATTGAAGCAATCGACGACTTAAGCTACGTGCAAAAAGGCTCACAGCTGGCCGGGTAGCCTGCGTCCGCTGTGCTACAGCGATATCAGCGATGCGGCGAACGCAACAGCCTGCGTCCGCTGTGCTACAGCGAACGCAGCATGGTGACTTCGCAATCGACGTGGCCGGTGTTGCCCATTGGCCCGTCAATATGCTGAAAACCCAAATGCTCATAAAGCCGCACGGCGCGGGTCAGCGACGCGGTGGTCTCCAGGTAGCAGCGCTTAAAGCCCAGCTTACGCGCGTGATCCATGGCCCGCAACGCCAGCGCTTTCGCCACGCCCAGACCGCGCAGCTCGGGCATAAAATACATTTTTTGCAGCTCGCAAACGTCCGCTTCGCTACCCTGAAGCGGAGCCACGCCGCCGCCGCCCATGATTTTTCCGTCCAGCTCAATTACCCAGTAGGCGCTGTTGGGCTGGCGATAAAGCTCGCAAAGCTGGTCAAGATTGGGATCGGCGATCGTAAAGCCTTTGTCGGCGGTCAGGCCAAACTCCGCCGAAACCTGACGGATAACGTAAGCGATATGCGGATTATCAGCGGGTTGAATAAGCCGAACCCGGATATCGGCTGAAGAGGTGCTGGTCATAACCTGGGGCCGTTTTTCAGATAGTTTGGCAGTGTAATACCATCCGTTGGGCAAGGATGCAATCTTCCGCTTTCACGCAAAAGGGGAACCTGATCGGGAAAATAAGGGTGGGAAAGCAGGCGGCGCAGACCAAAGTCGCCTTTACGACTTTGTGGCGCGCCGCGCGGGCATCATGCGCGCCAGAGCGTCATCTTTCAGAAAATAGTGATGGAAGAGGGCGGCCAGCGCATGCAGGCCAATCAGCCAGTAGCCAAACGGCGCCAGCGTCTCGTGCCAGTGGATAAGCGTTCTCGCCAGCGCCGGATCGGGGGTTGCCGATACCGGCATAGTCGCGCCAAACAGCCACCACTGTCGTCCGGAGAGATAGCGCGAAGCGAGGCCCAGCAGCGGCAGCACGATAAACAAGGCGTACATCGTGGCGTGCATCAGGTGTGAAAGCCCTTTTTGCCAGCCCGCTATCGGCGGCGCAATAGCCGGGCTGCGGTGGCGAAAGCGCAGAAAGAGGCGTGTCAGCATCACCAGCAGTACGCCAGATCCTGCGCTGAAGTGCGTAATAATCATGGCGAACCCTTGCCAGGAACCTCGCTGGGCAAAGCCCCGCAGTTCAATGGTGGCGTAGGCGACGGTAAGCAGGAGTACGGTCAGCCAGTGGAGCGCGATCTGCGGCCTGGCGTAGTTGTCAGACATGGTTTTATCCGTAAAAAAATAACAGACCGCTAATGTATCACCGCTTTCTTAAAGATTTGTTTGGCTGCGTTTTTAACGCATAAAAAAACGCTCCGTAAACAGGCTACGGAGCGTCAGGGGTTAACGGCGCGATTATCGCCGTCTGGCTGGCCTTGTTACAGCGCGGCGATAACGGCCTGCTGCTCGATCAGCTTGAGCTTAGCCTGCTCGAACTCGGCCATGCGCTCACGCTCCTTCGCCACCACGGCTTCCGGCGCGCGGGCGACAAAGCCTTCGTTAGAAAGCTTGCCTTCGATCTTGCCGATTTCCACTTCCAGCTTGCTGACTTCTTTCGCCAGACGCTCCAGCTCGGCGGTTTTATCCACCAGGCCCGCCATGGGGATCAGCAGCTCTGCGCCGTCGATGATCTTGGTGACCGATACCGGGCCTTTCTCGCCAGCTGCCAGGCAGGTCAGACTGTCCAGACGCGCCAGCGATTTCAGGAAGTTATGGTTGTCGGTCACGCGACGTACCACGTCGGCGCTGGCGCCGCGCAGCATCACATCCAGCGGTTTAGATGGTGAAAGGTTCATCTCGGCGCGGATATTACGCACCGCGACAATCGCCTGCTTCAGCCATTCGGTATCGCTCAGCGCCGCCTCATCCACCTTCGCCTCTTCAAATTCCGGCATCGGTTGCAGCATAATGGTGTCGTCGCTGATGTTCTTCAGCACTTTCACCTGCTGCCAGATGGTTTCGGTAATAAACGGAATAATCGGGTGCGCCAGGCGCAGCAGCGCTTCCAGAACAACTACCAGCGTATTGCGGGTGCCGCGCAGCTGGGCTTCAGTGCCGCCGTTCATCACCGGCTTGGTCAGCTCCAGATACCAGTCGCAGAACTGGTTCCAGGTGAACTCATACAGGATGTTGGCGGCGATATCGAAGCGGTAGCTGTCCAGCGCGCCACGGTAAGCCTTCACCGTCTGGTTGAATTCGGCGAGGATCCAGCGATCCGCCAGCGACAGCGCCAGCTCGCCGCCGTTAAAGCCGCAGTCCTGCTCCTGAGTGTTCATCAGCACAAACCGGCTGGCGTTCCACAGCTTATTACAGAAGTTGCGGTAGCCTTCCAGGCGCTTCATATCCCAGTTGATATCACGACCGGTAGAGGCCAGCGCCGCCAGCGTAAAGCGTAGCGCGTCGGTGCCGTGCGGTTCGATACCGTTCGGGAACTGCTTCTCGGTGCGCTTGCGGATTTTCTCCGCCAGCTGCGGCTGCATCATATTGCCGGTGCGTTTCTCCAGCAGATCTTCCAGCGAAATACCGTCAACCATATCCAGCGGATCGATGACGTTGCCTTTCGACTTGGACATCTTCTGGCCTTCTTCGTCGCGGATCAGGCCCGTCATATAAACGGTCTTGAACGGCACCTGCGGCTTGCCGTCTTCATCTTTGATAAAGTGCATGGTCAGCATGATCATGCGGGCAATCCAGAAGAAGATGATGTCGAAGCCGCTGACCAGCACGCTGGTCGGATGGAAGGTGCTCAGATCCGGCGTCTTTTCCGGCCAGCCCAGCGTGGAGAACGTCCACAGCCCGGAGGAGAACCAGGTATCCAGCACGTCTTCGTCCTGGTTCAGCGCCACGTCCGCGCCCAGGTTGTTTTCCGCGCGCACTTCTTCTTCAGTGCGGCCGACGTAGACGTTGCCTTCGGCATCGTACCAGGCCGGAATACGGTGTCCCCACCACAGCTGACGGGAAATACACCAGTCCTGAATATCGCGCATCCAGGAGAAGTACATGTTCTCGTACTGCTTAGGCACGAACTGGATCTCGCCCTGCTCTACGGCTTCCACCGCGACTTTCGCCAGCGGCGCGGTACGCACGTACCACTGGTCGGTCAGCATTGGCTCGATCACCACGCCGCCGCGATCGCCGTAAGGCACGGTCAGGTCGTGCGGTTTGATTTCGTCAAGCAGGCCCAGCGCATCCACGGCGGCAACGATAGCCTTACGCGCGGCAAAACGCTCCAGCTTCTGGAACTCTGCCGGAATGTCGCTGCTGTAGGCGTCAGACTCTTCGCCGTTGGTGTTGTAAACCTGAGCGGCTTCACGGATGTCGCCATCAAAGGTCAGGATGTTGATCATCGGCAGCTGGTGACGACGGCCAACTTCATAGTCGTTGAAGTCGTGCGCTGGCGTGATTTTCACGCAGCCGGTGCCTTTTTCCATGTCGGCGTGCTCGTCGCCCACGATTGGAATACGGCGGTTGACCAGCGGCAGCACGACAAATTTACCAATCAGATCTTTATAGCGCGGATCTTCCGGGTTAACGGCTACGCCGGTATCGCCCAGCACCGTCTCAGGACGGGTCGTGGCCACAACCAGATAATCTTTGCCGTCAGCGGTTTTTGCGCCGTCGGCCAGCGGATAGCGGATGTGCCACATAGAGCCTTTAGACTCGCGGTTTTCCACTTCCAGATCGGAGATAGCGGTGCGCAGTTTCGGATCCCAGTTCACCAGGCGTTTGCCACGGTAAATCAGGTTCTCTTTGTAGAGGCGCACGAAGACTTCTTTGACCGCGTTGGAAAGGCCGTCGTCCATGGTGAAACGCTCGCGCTCCCAGTCCACGGAGTTGCCCAGACGGCGCATCTGACGGGTAATGGTGCCGCCGGATTCTGCCTTCCACTGCCAGATTTTTTCGATAAAGGCGTCGCGACCGTAGTCTTTACGCGTTTTCCCTTCTTCAGCGGCGATTTTGCGCTCCACCACCATCTGCGTGGCGATGCCCGCGTGGTCCGTGCCCGCCTGCCACAGGGTGTTTTTCCCCTGCATACGCTGGTAGCGGATCATGGTATCCATGATGGTTTGCTGAAACGCATGACCCATATGCAAGCTACCGGTGACGTTCGGCGGCGGGATCATGATGCAGAAGCTTTCCTGGCTGGTGTCGCCGTTTGGCTTAAAGTAGCCCTGCTGTTCCCAGTGCTCGTAGAGCGGCTGTTCGATATCTTGCGGGTTATATGTCTTTTCCATTTCTGCTATGTCGTTGGGGGCACGGGCGGCGTGGCCGTATTCAAGTGGAATCCGACGCTGCGATAGGCTTTATAGCGATCGCGCGCCAGCTGTTTCAATTCTTCTTCGTAAGGCACGAAGTCTATCACTTCCTGGAAAGCGGTGGCAAAATCTGCGAACTGCGGCAGCAGGCTGATCAGCAGATCTCTCGGCGCGTTGCCGCGGCGCTGCGGCCAGGCCAGCTCGACCGGCGCGCCGTATTTCGGCCCTTCACCCGCCAGATTGTGCGGCACAAAGGCGCTGGCCGGACGACGCCACAGCGCTTCATCCAGGCGGATCGCCTGCGCTTCATCTTCGCAGGCAACCAGCACGCGCTTTCCCTCGCGCCAGCGCGTTTCCGCCAGGTCGCAGACCAGCGCTTCCAGCGCGCTCAGCCCGTCAACCGGGGTGTTGGTTTCCAACAGCCAGAAGGTGGCGTTTTTCATGATTTAATCGTCGCCGTTCAGACCGGCGCGGTTCAGCAGGAACTGCGACAGCAGGGCAACCGGACGACCGGTAGCGCCTTTGGCCTTGCCGGAGCGCCATGCCGTACCGGCGATGTCCAGATGCGCCCAGTTATATTTGCGCGTAAAGCGAGCCAGGAAGCAGGCTGCGGTGATCGCGCCGCCGGGACGGCCGCCGATGTTCGCCATATCGGCGAAGTTAGAATCTAGCTGCTCCTGATATTCGTCGGCCATCGGCAGACGCCAGGCGCGGTCGCCCGCCTGTTCAGAAGCGCCGATTAGCTCGTGCGCCAGCGGGTTGTGGTTCGACAGCAGGCCGCTGACGTGATGGCCCAGCGCAATCACGCAGGCGCCGGTCAGCGTCGCCACGTCGATGACCACGTCCGGGTCGAAACGTTCGACGTAGGTCAGCGCGTCGCACAGCACCAGACGGCCTTCCGCATCGGTATTCAGCACTTCAACGGTCTGGCCGGACATGGTGGTCAGCACGTCACCGGGACGATAGGCGCGGCCGCCAGGCATGTTTTCACAGCCCGCCAGCACGCCAACCACGTTCAGCGGCAGTTTCAGCTCCGCCACCATGCGCATCACGCCGTAAACGGAGGCCGCGCCGCACATATCGTATTTCATCTCGTCCATGGCTTCGCCGGGCTTAATTGAGATGCCGCCGGAGTCAAAGGTCACGCCTTTGCCGACCAGCACGATAGGGCGGCAGTCCGCGTCCGGATTGCCTTTGTATTCAATCACCGACATCAGCGATTCGTTCTGCGAACCGGCGCCGACGGCAAGATAGGCATTCATGCCCAGCTCTTTCATTTGCTGTTCACCGATCACGCGCGTGGTGACGTTGCTCCAGCCGTCCGCCAGCTGGCGCGCCTGAGAGGCGAGATAGGCGGCGTTGCAGATGTTCGGCGGCATATTGCCGAGATCCTTGGCGGCTTTTACGCCGGCGGCCACGGCCAGGCCGTGCTGGATGGCACGCTCGCCGCTGGTCAGCTCGCGACGGGTCGGCACGTTAAACACCATTTTACGCAGCGGGCGACGCGGTTCGACTTTGTTGCTTTTCAGCTGATCGAAGCTGTAAAGCGTCTCTTTCGAGGTTTCCACCGCCTGGCGGACTTTCCAGTAAGTGTTGCGGCCTTTCACGTGCAGTTCAGTCAGGAAGCAGACCGCTTCCATCGAGCCGGTATCGTTCAGGGTGTTAATTGTCTTCTGGATCACCTGCTTGTACTGGCGTTCGTCCAGCTCGCGCTCTTTGCCGCAGCCGATCAGTAAAATGCGCTCGGAGAGAATATTCGGCACATGATGCAGCAGCAGCGTCTGGCCGACTTTTCCTTCCAGTTCGCCGCGGCGCAGCAGGGCGCTGATGTAGCCATCGCTGATTTTATCCAGCTGTTCAGCAATGGGTGACAGCCTGCGCGGCTCAAACACGCCTACCACAATGCAGGCACTGCGCTGCTTTTCCGGGCTACCGCTTTTTACACTGAACTCCATGCACTCTCCTGAATCTTAAAGACAACGGCGCTTGCTGCGGCTAGAATATAGCGCTTGTTAACCGCATAATGCCGGGGCAACGCGCCGTGTAGCGTTACGGGCGTCGGATTTTGTTCGGGTGATGCCCCTTAGGAATAATCGGGTAAACGTTTTTTTTTGCATCACCGGAACGCGATTATTGTCATACTAGTTTAGCTACGACCGAGGCCATTGATGAGAAAAAATGGCGTATAAGCGATGAAACTATCGATTTTCCTGCAAAAAGACAAGTTTTCACAGGCGTATTCAGCGTGATTATCATTAGATATCTGGTAAGAGAGACGCTCAAAAGCCAGCTGGCTATCCTCTTTATTCTGCTACTGATCTTCTTTTGTCAGAAGTTAGTCAGGATCCTGGGAGCCGCGGCGGATGGCGAAATTCCCACAAATTTAGTTCTGACACTGTTAGGTCTTGGCGTTTCAGAGATGGCGCAGCTCATTCTGCCGTTAAGCCTCTTTTTAGCCATTTTGATGACGCTCGGCCGTCTGTACACCGAGAGCGAAATCACCGTGATGCACGCCTGCGGCCTGAGCAAGGCCGTATTGGTGAAGGCGGCGATGGTGCTGATGCTGTTTACCGCAGTGGTCGCCGCGGCGAACGTCGCCTGGCTTGGCCCATGGTCGGCGCGCTATCAGAATGAGGTAACAAAGAACGCCAAGGCCAACCCTGGCGCGGCGGCGCTGGCTGCCGGGCAGTTCCAGCAGTCGGGCGACGGTCAGTCGGTGCTGTTTATCGAAAACGTGAAAGGCAACAATTTCGGTAACGTCTTCCTGGCGCAGCTGCGGCCTAAAGGCAACGCGCGTCCTTCCGTCGTGATGGCGGATAAAGGCCATATGACGCAGCGCGCTGACGGCTCACAGGTGGTGACGCTGGATAAAGGCACGCGCTTTGAAGGCACGGCGCTGCTGCGCGACTTCCGCATTACCGATTTCCAGAACTATCAGGCCATCGTCGGACATCAGGAAGTGCTGCTGGATCCCAACGACGCCGAGCAGATGAACTTCAGCGCGCTGCGCCATTCCGACAGGCCGGAGTTCCGCAGCGAGCTGCACTGGCGCTTTACGCTGGTGTTCTCGGTGCTGGTGATGGCGCTGATGGTGGTGCCGCTCAGCGTGGTGAACCCGCGCCAGGGCCGCGTGCTTTCTATGCTTCCCGCGATGCTGCTGTATCTGGTGTTCTTCCTGCTGCAAAGCTCGCTGCGCTCCAGCGGCTCGAAAGGCCGTCTCGATCCGGCTATCTGGATGTGGGTGGTGAACCTCTCTTATCTGGCGCTGGCTATCCTCCTTAACCTGTGGGATACGGTGCCGATGCGCCGTCTGCGCGCCCGCTTCACCCGGGGAGGATCGGTCTGATGTTTGGCGTTCTCGACAGATATATCGGTAAAACGATTTTCAACACCATTATGGCGACGCTGTTTATGCTGGTGTCGCTCTCCGGCATCATTAAGTTTGTCGATCAGCTGCGCAAAACCGGACAGGGCGACTACACCGTGGTCGGCGCTGGCCTTTACACCCTCCTCAGCGTGCCGAAAGATATTGAGATCTTCTTTCCTATGGCGGCGCTGCTGGGCGCGCTGCTGGGCCTGGGCACGCTGGCGCAGCGCAGCGAGCTGGTGGTGATGCAGGCTTCCGGCTTTACCCGGATGCAGATTGCCGCTTCGGTGATGAAAACGGCGATCCCGCTGGTATTGCTGACGATGGCTATCGGCGAGTTCGTGGCGCCGCAGGGCGAGCAGATGGCGCGTAACTATCGTGCGCAGCAGCTGCTGGGCGGTTCGCTGCTCTCCACGCAGAACGGGCTGTGGGCGAAAGATGGCGATAACTTTATCTTTATCGAACGCCTGAAGGATAACAGCGAGCTGGGCGGCGTCAGCATCTACAACTTTAACAAGGAGCGCCGTTTACAGTCGGTGCGCTATGCGGCTTCTGCCAAATACAACACGGACAAAAAGCAGTGGGATCTGTCGGAAGTGGACGAGTCTAATCTGACCAATCCGCAGCAGGTTACCGGCAGCCAGACGCTGACCGGCGAATGGAAAACCTCGCTGACGCCGGACAAGCTGGGCGTGGTGGCGTTGGATCCGGACGCGTTGTCGATTAGCGGGCTGTATAACTACACCAAATACCTTAAGCAGAGCGGACAGGTTGCGGGCCGCTATCAGCTGAATATGTGGAGCAAGATCTTCCAGCCGCTGTCGGTAGCGGTGATGATGCTGATGGCGCTGTCGTTTATTTTTGGGCCGCTGCGCAGCGTCTCGATGGGAATGCGCGTGGTCACGGGCATCAGCTTCGGCTTCCTGTTTTACGTGCTGGATCAGATCTTCGGGCCGCTCAGCCTGGTATATAACATTCCGCCAGTGCTCGGCGCGCTGCTGCCAAGCGCCGCCTTTATGGCTATCAGCGTCTATATGCTGCTGAAGCGCCGTTAACGCTCCCGGCCGCAGGTGCTCCACCTGCGGCCGCGGTTCAGCCCCGCTTTTTATCCGCTTTTGTGCCTGCCAGCCATCGCGCTATCCAGTGTTCTTTTCTTTGCACCAACCGCCGTAGCTTTTTAGCCTCTTTTATCTGCACGGCAGTCATCGTGGCTCTTCCGCCGCTTTATCCTTTTTGTCAGCCGCCGTAGCTTTCCTGCTGTTTTCTCCTTTCAACGGGCGCCATCGCTTTTGCGCCGTTGCTCGCTTCCGCTGACCTTAACGCTCTCCCGGCTGTCTTCTGCCTGCCGTTTTGCGCTTTACGCTGGCAGCCTGCTGCGTCTTTTGTCAGTTTTGTCATCTCTGCGCGGTCAGTGGTACGGAAACGTTGTCCGGACAGGCGCATGCAGCAGCCGCCAGTGTCGGCGCAGCAAAAAAGCGGCGTACGCATTATTTGCCAGTATTTTTATGCTCTTAGACAAAAGGTTGCCGCTTATATAAGTAGCCCGCGCACAAGGCAATATAAAGAAGGGAAAGTTCAATTAATATTTAAAAATAGTTAATGTATATATAATTAAAGCGCTTACAAAATCTGTTACATTTTGCGGGTTAATTGGGGAGGCAGTCTCGAAACAGTCTACTACTATTAATGGCGTGTGCAACAAAACGTGGCGCCGGATAAGAAGATTTTTTAGTCTGTGGGGCTTTAAATCTCAGGAGTTAACTTTATGGGAAATAAAAACGCGCCGCTTACTGAAAAATTCAAAGAGGCCGTCTCGATGCCGCTTGCTGAAGAGCAGGCTACCATCTCTAAGCAGCGCAAGGTTCACAGTCGGATTAGTCTGACTCGCTCTACGCAGCAGGTGGAGAAATTACTGGAAACCGAGCTGACGCATGAGCATGTTGAAATCGAGCACGTTCCTATGAATTATCAGGTTGCCGATGATTATTCTGCTGAGATCCGTCAGGAAGGGGATGTTTTTATTATTCCCGTGATTGAAGAGCAGGTAGAAATAATCACTAAGCGGGTGCTTAAGGAAGAAATTCATATTCATAAGCATACCAGTAAAGAAGAGTTTCAGCAGAAAGTCACTCTGCGTAATCAGGAAGTAAAAATTACGAAGCAGAAACTTTAAACCTATTAACGAGGATCTATTTATGTCACATGAAAAAATCGTCACCGCATTTAATGAAGTTTCACAGGCGGAAGCGGCTAAACAGAAATTGATCGTCGAAGGTATTGCAGAGAAAAACATCGATATCATCTCCGGGGAAAGATTACGCGTAGAAGATAAAGAAATCCGTCATCCAAGCTTCTGGCAGCGCCTGTTTGGCGATGACGTTGACGATGATTACGCAAGCGAATACAGCAAGGCTATCCGTTCAGGCGGCGTGCTGCTGACGGTTCGCGCCCCGAAAGATGAAGCTGACCACATTGAACAGGAGTTGAGCGCCTTTGCCGCCGACTACTCTTCACTGAGCCATACGGATCGCGACCCGGTTAACCGTAACTATGCGGGCGAAACCAACGATCGCGGCCTGCTTACCGGTGACCAGACGGGTGCGCTGAATACCACTACTGCGCCGCTGTCCAATACCGGTGCCACCGGTACGCTGGCGGACGACACGCTGATTAACGAACGCGACTCGCTGCGTAACGAGCAGGATTCATTGCTTAATCGTGACCGTACTGACCTTGCCGTTTCTGAAACCGACCGCGATTCGCTGAAGCTGGCGGAAGAGCAGGTGGATATCGGTAAACGCCAGATTAATGATGGTTCCGTACGCCTGCGCCGTTTCACCGTGGAAGATGAAGTCGCCGAAGATGTATCGCTGTACGACCAGCATGCAGAAGTTTTCCGTCACGCGGTGGATGAGCCAGCCTATCTGAACGATGTGGACTGGTCAGAAAAAACCATCGAGGTTGAGGAATCCCATGAGATCCCAACCGTCGCGAAAACCGCGCGCATTAAAGAAGAAGTCGGTCTGCGCGGCGAAGAAACCGCTCGCGTCGAAACCGTGAAAGACAGCGTGCGTCGTCAGGAAGTGGAGGTTGAGCATACCAATGAAAACCGTGCTAACAACCTGACCGGCGCTGATTCCCTGAAAAACGACGCGACTCGTAATGAGAACGCGCTGCGGGCAAACGAGCTGACTGACGATAAGGTAGCGCCGAACAAGCTGACCGATGTCGACAAAAAGTGGTAATCCATTAATTCTGACAACGCTTTAGTGGAAGACATGCAGACCCGTGCCGAAAGGCGCGGGTTTTGTTTTAGGGATCCTTCCTGTGTCAGGCGCAAGCTGGAGAGGAAAGATTGTTTTATTCAGCTCTTGGCGTCAGGTAATCAGCATTATTTACGGCTAATCTCAACAATGTTCCCATCTTTGTCTAAACGATAGTCACCGCCATTATAAACTGTAAAAACGGTTCCCAGATTTGGGCTTTTGTTTACGGTAAAAAGGGCATCTTTTTCAATGCAATTTAAGGGCGGTTTCATATCGTCAAAACATAGCCTGTCATAGCCATCGGTTTCTTTGTAACCTTCACCGTATGACCAGAACGTTAGATCAAAATTACCATTTTTATCAGGCGCGGGGACATGATATTTTTCCATAAGAATTTTTTTATTTTTCAGCCACCAATTAATTTTACTTTTATCTGTAAAAGGAAAAGATTTTACTAAAACATCGCTGAAACCGCTGCTTCTATGGTGAATCGACACAATTTTTACTGGACGCGCAGTAAGCCAAAGAGCATAAATTGACAAGAGAATGCCCGCCAGTAACAGGGCGTAACTAACCAGTTTATACTTAATTTTCATTATGCCTCCCGGTAATTTCTACTGTAGCTTCCATATTTGTTATGAATGGTTTGAAGCTAAATTTATTGTAACGCTGGAGGGTAAACCAGATGCGAAAAAAATTAAAGTTACGGGATTCACCTTTAAAAATATCATCATCATCCAGCCCAAAGTGGTCCTGTACTTTGTAATGCACCAATGCCCGATAGCAGCCATTATTTATATGTAATGATTTGAGGGTGATATGCGTTGCCCAGGTATCATGAACAGTGATACCCATACCGTTTAAATTATCCCTGAGCCTGTTAAATTTTGGCAGCTTACCTCCGGATATGGCCTCATAAAGTTTTGTCTTCTCAATAGATGGATAAAGCTCATATTCCCAGTCTATATAACTTCTAATGGTTTTTTTTATACGCAATAAGCTACTGTTTTCGGAACGATCTTTGAGAATATGCTCCTCCAATGCCCTGTCCAGCAACATATCCCGAAAAGGCGATCCTTTACCGAGTTGCATATGAGTAATCATCTTTACTATCATATGCCGGTAAGGTCCATACAGCGAGAACTCACGGGATAACTGCCGGAACTCGTCAAACAGGATAGCGGCACATTGCTGGCGCGTAATTTTCTTACCGGCCGGACGCATATTGCAACAGAACATAGATCGTGGATTATCAAAACCAGAACGCCGGGTCAGTGTCCAGGGATCGACCCGATCAGAAATATAGGTCAGCCCGTAATGGGCTTTCAGCTGTGCCTCCGTCAGATCCCCGCAGCGCATATCGCTGGCGCCGTAGTCATCCATCCGGTTGTGGGTTTTAAATAGCGTGCAGGGAAACTTTAGTGCGGCCATCGTGATACGTTCCTTGTATTATCTGATGTCTTCACAGGGATCATACGTGGCGAAAAGCCACAGAGTAAGCGCTGCGCGGCTTGCTCAGAAAAATTCGGATTTTTAGCCGCTTTCTGTCACTCTTCGGCTCCGTGAGCCGGGGCGCTGGTATGACAGGCTTGCAAAATATCCTGATGTTTAACCCGCAGCGTCTTTTTACTCCCGCAACGTTATAGCAGAGCAGGCAGCTGCGACAGCAGCCAGAGTATCAGGCCTATCACGCCGCCGACTACCGTGCCGTTAATGCGGATCCGTTGAAGATCCTTGCCGATATTTAACTCCACCTGATGCGACATCTCTTTCGCATCCCAGCTTTTTACCGTATCGCTGATATGACGGCTTAAAAAGTCCGAGAACTCTGGCGCAACGCTTATCGCCGCTTCTTCCATATGCTGATTCAGCGACGCCCGCAGCTGTGCATCCTGGGTTAAGGTTTCGCCCAGCCACTGTGCGGAAGCGCTGACCTTGCCGTGCAGCACCGAGTCTTCTTTATCCAGATCCTGCTTCAGCCAGCTGCGTAAATCGCCCCACAGCTGCGCGATATAGCTGTTCAGCGTCTCGTCCTGCTTGAGATAGGTTTTGATCTCTTCCGCTTTCAGCTGCATCTCCGGATCGCTGCGCAGCCGCTCGATCAGACGCTGTACCGCACGATTGAAGCCCTGACGCAGCTCGTGCGCGCCGTCCTGCTCGATATCGTTAAGGATCGACTTTACCGCGTTAGCCGCCAGCTCGGCGCTTTTTTCACCTACCCATTCCGTCGGCAGCATTTTCTCTTTGATCGGGTGCTCGCGCTTCAGCCAGCGCATTACCTGTTGCGCGATAAATTCGTGCGTGCCCGGCTTGTTGATCAGATGCAGCAGCTGGCTGATGGCGTCGTCCAGCAGCGCCTGATGACGGTTGTTTTTGGTCAGGCTCTCCAGCACCAGCGCCGCCGACTGCGTCAGATCGACCTTATCAATAGCCTTGTGGATAGCGCGCCGCATAAACGCCTGGATACGCGAGTCGTCGGCCAGATCGAGAAAGCCGCGCACGACTTTCAGCAGATAGCCGCTGATGCGGGCGGCGTTAGCCGGTTCGCTCAGCCAGCGGGCGATAATCTGCGCCGGATCGTGACGGCGGATCAGTGCCAGCAGCGACTCGCTGTTCAGGAACTTATCCTGTACGAACAGCGCCAGGTTATCGGCAATACGATCCTTGTTGCGCGGCACAATTGCAGTATGGCGGCCAACCAGCGGGATCGGTACGCGCCTGAACAGGGCGCTGACCGCGAACCAGTCTGCCAGCGCGCCGACCATCGCCGCTTCCGACACGGCTTTTAATGCGCCAATCCACAGGTTCGCCGGTTGCCAGAGGGGATAAAGCACGGTGGCGATAAACAGCAGCGCCGCGAAGCATAACAGCAGCAGCGGCAGACGTTTGGCTTGCGCCAGTTCGGTTTCTTTATTCATAAAAGCTTGCCTGCTCCCGGGCGGATTTAGCAAAAATTAAACGAGCCGATTTTAGTCGGGCATCAGTATAGCTCTTCAATGGGATCGGTTTTCCAGGTGTAGTTGCTTAACTGCCAGCTGTTAAACTCGACGAGGAAATGCGCCTGCTCGCCGTTGACGATATCGGTGACGATGCCTTCGTATACGCTGCCGGTTTTCTCCCGCCAGCTGGCAATCAGCGCCGGCTGGCCCGCTTTTTCCTCCACGCGCAGCCAGACGCGATCCAGAATCTCATCACCCTGCGCTTTGCGGCCGTCGGCGAGGGTCAGTTGGGTGGTGGCCGCTGGCGTCATCATCAGCGTGGTTACCCACAGGCCGCGATCGGTCGTCTGGAAAAAATCACTGACTTTTTGCAGGCGGCCGGCGGTCAGCGGCTGCGCTTTGACGATGGCGTCTACCAGCGCAGCGTTGCCGAACAGGCTTTCCGGCTGCTTAACGGCGCTGCTGGTTTTATCCAGAGAGAAGTGGAGATAGGGTTTGCCGTTGCTAAAATCGGAAAGGGCCAGCTGCAACCCCTTATCCATTTGCGTGGAGATAAATCTCGCCAGCGCGGGAACGTCCGGCGCGGCAGCTTTCAGTCCATGTTCGATGCGGGCGAAGATCAGCGAAGGATAATAACCAGACCAAACATAGCTTTCCTGCTGCTGCGCCTGCTGTTGCCGACGCAGCTCGGCGATTAGCCGATCGATCTCAGGGCCATCGGCGCCGATATCAATCAGATAGCTGGCCAGCTCAACACGGTTACGGGGCGACTTAAAGGTGTTCAGGTTTGCCTCCGCAAACTGGCGCGCGCGTTGCTCGTCAAACTGCCGCACGTTGGTGAAAGCATCGGTCAGAATACTTTCGTCATAGCGACCGCTGCTATCGTCGAGCATTTGCAGCGTCAACGGATAAAGCGAACGCTCCATTTTCATCGCCTCCAGCACGGCCACTTTTTTATCATTGTTGAATGCTTTGTCACCGAGGATATCGGCAATCTTTTTGCCGGTGTCATCCGCCATTACCCGCCCAAATATGCCCCGGCTGGCGATAATCAGATGCAGCGCGTCTCTGAACTGATAGTCGTCGGAAGCGGGATTGAGGATGATTGCCATCAGACGCTGTGTTTCAGCGGCGTTAAGATGAGGCTGGCTGCCGCCGCCACGCGCGTTGTCTCTGGCAAAGCGCAGCGTCAGCGAGTCGAGCAGGGCGCTGGTGCGCAGCTCATCCATAACCCGATAACCGCCGCTGTTTTCATCATCGAAGCGCAGCCAGCCGTTGACCTTATCGGTAACGATAGCCGTCATTTTGCTGCTTACGCCGGAGATACCGACAAAGCCCGCCAGCGTCAGCACGGTAGCGAAAACGGCGAACATGCCCAAAATCCATTTGCGGCTGTTATCCAGCACCGACAGGGTTTTATTGATGGCGCTTTCGGTGATTTTTGCTTCAGCGTTGTCAATTTTGTCGCTGACCTGCTGTAGCAGGCGCAGGTTTTCCTCGCGCAGCTTTTCCAGCTCGGCCTTGTGCTGCTGCGTATCACGCTCTATCAGCAGCTTCGTTAGATCATGCATCGTTTTCTCACTACAGAAAAAGTTAACTGTCGGCGGTTAACGATAATGCAGGCTGGTGCCCGCAGATGCAAACCGCCGCGCCGTGAAGAAAAGTGCATAGCAAAGGTGGTAGCCGCAGAAAAATTCTGTAGTTTATTTATTTTTGCGGCGAGGAAAAAACATGGATACGAACATTATTGCAGTAGCCACGATTGGCGGCGCGCTGGCGCTGGGCGCTATCAGTCCTGGCCCCAGTTTTATTATGGTGGCGCGTACGGCGGTGGCTTCTTCGCGACGTGCAGGTATGGGCGCGGCGCTGGGAATGGGCATCGGCTCGATAGTGATTTCATTAATTGCGCTAATGGGGCTGCATACGCTGCTGGCGGCGGTGCCGTGGCTGTGGCTGGTGCTGAAAACCGGCGGCGGGCTTTATCTGCTGTGGATGGCGTTTAAGATGTTCCGTCACGCGCGTGAGCCGTTGCCTATGGAGAACAGCGGCACCATGGGTAAAAGCTTTCGCCGCGCCTTTTTAACCGCTTTTATTACGCAAATCAGCAATCCCAAAACGGCGGTGGTGTTTGCCGGGATTTTTGCCGCGCTGCTGCCGAGCCATATTACGCCAGCGATGTACGTGGCGCTGCCAATAGTGTCGATGCTGGTGGACGGGCTGTGGTATGCCTTCGTGGCCTGGGCGCTTTCGTCCAGCAGGCCGCGTAATACCTATTTGCGCTATAAGGCAACGTTCGACCGCATCGGCGGCAGCGTGATGGCCGCGCTGGGCATCAAGCTGATAGTGAAGTAGGCAAGGCGGGGACTTCGAAGGCTGGTGGTGTGTGGAAGAAGCGGTTTGCTGTGGGCCGGGTTTTGTGTGGGGAGCGTGTTTAGAAACGGAGACGGGGCGAATTTTTGTGGCGCGGAGAGTGCGTCAGGAAAAGGGCCTGCTTTCTGTGGTGCCTGGAGCGCTCTGTAAGAAAAGGGCGTGTTTTCTGTGAGATCGGGGCATGTGCCGGGAACACGATCGGATCGTTAAGACGCAAAAAGCGTCGTCCCTGCCGGCTCGGTCGGCCTGCGCCGTCCATGGCGCAGGACGCTTTACTAACCCGCTCGTGTTCCCGCCACTTCACGTTTTGGCGTGGCCTGTAGGATCGCTCGGGGGACAGCCGTGGCTGTGGCGTGGTTTATAAGTTTGGTCAGTGGGCTGTTGTGGCTTTCACGTGGTTTGTAAGCCTGGTCTTTGGGTTATTGTGACTTTGACGCGGTCTGCAAGTCTGGCTGGTGAACGGTTGTGGGTTTGATGTGGTTTATAAGTGAGGCTGCTTTGGCTTTTAGCATTGTCTGCAAGCGGGAACGTTCGGCATTGTCTGCAAGGGTCGCTAGTGTTCTGCTGTAGCTTCGGTCTGGTTTACGAGCGTAACCAAGGGGCGGCTGTGATTTTGGCGTGGTGAATGAGTCGCTGTAGCTTTTGGGCTGAAGTACGGAGCAGCTTCTGCTTTGAGCACGGCAGGACGCTTTCGCTAATCGGTTGATCTGTCTGTGCAGAGAGTGGAGGCGTCTGCGCCGTCCGTGGCGCAGAGGCTTGGTGATAATGGCCTAGGAGATAAACTGCTTGCTTTGTTTCAACACCAGATCGCAGGCTTTGGTTTTCACCTTCTTGCCTAATTCGGTGTTGCCCAGGCTTTTCAGGTTCACCTGCTGATCGCTGCCGGTATTCAGCAGGCCCATCAGACCTTGTTTATAGTCGGTGGTTTCCTGTGCTTTCGCCGTGTCGGTCAGACCCAGCTTGCTCAGCAGCTGATCCTTTACGGAACTCACATTGTTATTTACCACGTTGTTCTGCACACAGTACTGCAACACGCCTGCGGCATTGGTCATGCTGTTAGCGCTAAGCTGCTGATTGCCGCCGTTCAGCAGGCCGGCCAGTGCACCCAGCGACATACCGTTATTCTGCGTGGTAGTTGATGCAGAGTTAGCATTGTTCTGGCTCAGCGTGTTGGCAGCATTGCTGAGCTGATCCTGCCAGCTTGCGGCCGAAGCCACGCCAGCGAACAGGGAAGAAGAAACCGTTAATGCCAACGCTATCTTAGTTATTGCTTTCATTTTTATACCTTCTTTAAATTGTCCGGCACGACCTGTTCCCGGCGCGCGCCGATCTCCACAGTGGGACTGCGGGATTAGCCTGGAGTTCCGTATCGGACCACAGCCCGGCTCGGCAAACCCGGCTTTAAGAGTAGTCCTGGAGGAGAAGGCAGTCTATGTGGATTTAAGAGGCTGAACCGCTTTATAAAAGCAGAGATTAGCAGGGAAGAAAAGGCGCGGGGACAGGGAAGTGAGCGTGGTTAAAAGCGGCAAACGACGATATAAGCGCTCCCGGGAAACGCACAGGGATGACGTTTTTTTCAACAGTCGCACATTCCCCTGCCGATAGGGGTTGCGGAAACAGGGGGTAAAGGTATAATCCACAACGTTTTCCGCATACCCTTCAGTGCCGAAGTGGCGAAATCGGTAGACGCAGTTGATTCAAAATCAACCGCCGCAAGGCGTGCCGGTTCGATTCCGGCCTTCGGCACCAGTATCCTGTCCATCCCCGTCCGGGGAAGTCCAAAAAAACTTTTAAAATCAACATGCAGGCTGATTTTATCGTCCTGCATCGTCCGGGCACATCCGTTGCAATCCAGACCTCACTGGGGGCATCCCCACTTCGATAAGAAATGTGCCTCCAAAATGAAGCTGAATGCCCGCCGGGTCGACACCTCAAAGCCTAAAGAAAAAACTTATAAAATGGCTGATGGTGGCGGTTTGTACCTTGAGGTCACGACCAAAGGATCAAAGTACTGGCGTATGAAGTACCGACGGCCAGCCGACAAAAAAGAAGACCGGCTTGCCTTTGGCGTCTGGCCGACAGTAACGCTTGCTGAGGCACGTGCTAAGCGTGACGAAGCTAAAAAGATGTTAGGGCGGGGGATTGATCCCAAAGCTGAACAGAAAGAAGCCCAGGCTGAAAATGCGGGGGCTTATACTTTTGAAACGATCGCCCGCGAATGGCACGCCAGTAACAAGCGATGGAGTGACGATCACCGCTCACGCATCCTTCGCTATCTTGAGCTGTATATTTTTCCTCATATTGGTTTGGCAGATGTTCGTAAGCTGAAAACCAGCCAGCTGTTAGCACCCATTAAGGCCGTTGATGCCAGTGGCAGGCATGACGTCGCTCAGCGCCTTCAGCAGCGTGTTACGGCGATAATGCGCTATGCCGTGCAGAACGATTACATAGAATCTAATCCCGCTATTGATATGGCTGGGGCACTTTCTACGGTTAAGGCTCGTCATTACCCTGCATTACCTTTCAATCGTTTTCCTGAATTTCTTGAGCGCCTTGCCGCATACCGTGGGCGTATCATGAAGCGTATAGCCGTCGAGCTTTCATTGTTGACCTTTGTCCGTTCCAGTGAGTTGCGCTTTGCCCGCTGGGATGAGTTCGATTTTGAAAGAGCCTTGTGGCGGGTTCCTGCACAGCGCAAAGAGACAGAAGGAGTTCGTTACTCTCACCGTGGTATGAAGATGAAAGAGGAACATCTTGTACCGCTAAGCCGTCAGGTCTTAGTCTTGTTGGAAAAGCTGAAGCAATTAAGCGGCGAAAACGAAAGGCTCTTCCCCGGCGATCACGATCCCAAAAAAGTTATGAGCGAAAACACGGTTAACAATGCTCTGCGTGCTATGGGGTATGACACGAAGACCGAGGTTTGTGGACATGGCTTTAGGACAATGGCACGAGGTGCGCTGGGTGAGTCGGGATTATGGAGTGATGATGCGATAGAGCGGCAGTTGAGCCACTCCGAGCGTAACAATGTGCGTGCTGCTTACATTCATACTTCTGAGCATTTAGATGAACGCAGATTGATGGTGCAATGGTGGGCGGATTTTCTTAATGCCAATCGAAGTAACACTATTACACCTTATGAGTTTGCTAAAACCACGGGGAAGGGATTTAACTAATTTTTATATTAAATTATTTTTAGCGCTGAGAGAAAATAATCACAGAATAAATTAAATTATTTTTTTAATAATGACAAGTTCAGCTTTGAGGGTTTTTAGAGCGAGGTGCTGGAGTTCACCCTAAAATGATAGTAAAAAATAAAGTTTTCACACACAATGATATACGTTAGTAAAATAATCATTGAGAATGCTGTAAAAGAGGGTTTTATCTAAAAAGCCTTAAGGAAAAATAGCCCAGTATAATATGAGACCTCTTTCGCCTAGGCTGACTGAATAAAGTTCAGCTTGTTTAACCCATTAAACGCTTCATGTTATTCTATTTAAATCCAACTTACAGCCATAATAACTAAAATCTAACATTTTTATTTTTTTTGCATGAATCATTGAGAAAATCACTTAGAAATAAAATAATGTTTGGTTGTGATTTTTTTATTTTAAAGTTATATGCTCTAATAATTAAGGTTTTACCTGTGAGAATGAGTTGTAAAAGTAAAAATCCATATCATCATTCTTGAATCTCCGATTTATTTTATCAGAAACTTCCTGGCATTGCTTCTTAATTTCCATGAGATCGCCTGCACGAATTAACTTTTCAATATTTATCTCGTAATTATCAAATATCATCACCTTGTTTTTATATGTGAAGGAACCTTTAGCAACGCAAGCAAGACAAATAAAAAAAGATGAGAAGAATAAAGGGATGGCAATGAATATTCGTAATTCTTTACCAGAATCAATATTGTCATTGTGTTCTGGAATCTCTAAACGAAGAATTGGATCGCCACCCGGAGTCTTGCTAATAAAAGTGTGCATTCTTTCTATATCTTGCTGTTTCTTAATTAATTCATTTAAACTCACTTTGCAATTTTTATCGACCCTGAAGTAAGAAGCAATTTGCATCAAAGTTAAAGCTATTTGTTCTGCATTTATAATTTCATTAGCAATTGGATTTGCGGAAAATGAATTATTCGAGGCAAAAAAAGATGTTTCGATGCCCTCATTGTTTTTTATTGTTAATTTAAGCTGTCCGTTAGGAGTATTTAACATCTTAATTAATAAAAGTAATTCTCTGAGATCAGCTAAATGAAACACTTTATCATATGATTCAAAATCCATTTTCATTTGATTATTTTTAACCCCAACTATTAAATCAAAAAAATCCGAGCTAATCCTAAAGCTTGCCAGATCATCTGGAGCATTAAAAGCAATAGGGGAAATAAAAAATTCACACTTAAAAGTGGCATCCTCTTTTTCATCTTCGAATCTTATAGTGCCTGTTGAGAATGCTTCAACTGAGGTTATTTCAATAATGGCCTTTTCAGCTTCCAGCTCTTCCATTCGGAAATTAATATCAAATCTAGTATCCCAACCTTGCACATCTTTTATATTTATTGTGGCCGGATATCCAAGACTGGCATTAATAAGAGACTTATAATCATTCTCACTAGCAATTTTAAAGTTTAGCGCATAGCGAGTCCCCTTGTATCCTATATCACCTAAATCTCGCAGTTTATCTTCGCAGTACCTTTTCATTCCCAAGGGGATATGTTTTTCAATGGCGTTTTTGAGTGCATCTTTATTAAATAGGAATATTTCATCTTCATCAGAGTGATTTATCGTGAAAGAGAGTTTATGAAGTGGTGATTTTTTTCCTGTATCATTTTGACGAATCCGTTTCAAAACTTGAAACATGACGTCTCTATTAATATGAACGAGGTAAGCCGATTCAATGCTTTCATTTCCGTCATAACGAGCAAAAAAGAAAAAACAGGGGAGTGGCGTATCACAAAAACGTTTCATGTTAGAAAGTTTGACCTGAACACCTTTTTTTTCACCGTCAGTAGACTTTATCTGCACTAAACATTGTATAGGCTGTTCGTTCAAACTATTTAATAAGGCTATGCTATTTATTAGAGGGAATTCAACAATAGCATCCCATCCTCCTGAATCATCTTCAGAGGAGCTGTTGTAAATCAAACCCGATGCATTACAAAGTCTGTCAAAGTCACCACGACCCATATTACCAACTTTCCTTGAACTCATGAAAAAAAACCTCATTCATATGCGCGATACTAGATTTAGCTTAGCCTATTGCAGGAAAAACATGTAAGGTTTGGGCTGGAAATTAATAGCCAAATTTGCCGCTTGCAGGATGTCTGCGAGGGTTAACTGAAGATGCCTCGAGGTAGTTTTTACGTCCCAACATATTTTTTCCTGAAGCATACCAAGAGCCGCATGCACCATAATCACGCTACCATCATTGTTCTAAATAGAAAGATGTTAGCCATCATGATTAAAACGGTACACGCCATCCTGCGCGCAATGCTACCCCCGCCTCGCCTGCCCGCTTTGTGCATCTTTTTTTATGCAGCTGCATGAACCGGCCGAAGCCGTACCGGGCTTGGGCTGACGGGTTGTCTAAAGTGATGCATTCTGCATGCAAATCCATGCACCTCATGCATGCACCGCTCTTTACAAACCGGGCTGGCCAGAAAAAGGGCGTTGGAAGGACGAAAAGCGGAGACAAAAAAGCCGCTTATTTCAGCGGCCGTTGTGGCTAATGGAGGGTGCGGAAGGCTGAGCCGTAGCGCCCGAGCGTCTGCCGTTCTTTCACCGGCTCCGGCGTGACTGCGGGATGCGGTTCGGGCTGCGGCGGTGCGGTGATGACCTTCGTGATGCTCTCGCTGGTTTTGAACGTGCAGGAGCAGTCGAGGTTGGTGCACTGGTGATAGCGCTCCTTCACCTGCTCCGACATATAGCGGCTCGATTTGGCGTGCGCCGGGCTTTTGCAGTACGGGCAGTGCATCATTTCTTTTTACCTTCCCTTATCCACGGACGGTGTACGTGGATGGCATCCCACGCCCTGTTGCGCTTAATCGGATTTGCATACAGCACCATATCCACGCCGGTGAGCGCCGGACGCCACAGGCCGATATTCTCCAGCACCGGCGCTTCGGTCAGCACCTTCTCCGGCAAAGCGGCCGCCGCGCGGGTCAGCGCGTTACCAATCAGCTCCGCCACGACCTGCATATCGCTGCGCTCGTCGTCGTCGCGTGGATTGACCTTTTCACGCTGGAGCCGCAGGCGGATGGCCCACAACAGCGAAGGGCTGACATTGCGCAGCGCCGACTGCCAGGTCGCGTCGGCAAACTCATTGAAAGCTACCTGATGCGCATAGACGTATTCCTTACCCGTTATTTATGGTGCTGGCAAACCGCTATGACTGGCAGCTGTTCCTTGAGGTGACCGGCCCCGGCGGCAGCGGGAAAAGCGTGATGGCGTCCATTGCCCGGCTGCTGGCAGGCGAGGACAACATATCCTGCCGGACCAGGAGAAGTGGAGCGGCGACGGTGCGGGCATCAAGGCGATTACCGGCGGCGACGCCGTGGCGATTGGCCCGAAATATCGCGACGCCTACTCAACCCACATCCCGGCGGTAATACTGGCGGTGAATAATAATCCGATGCGCTTAAGCGACCGCAGCGGCGGCGTGTCGCGTCGCCGGGTTATCCTGCCGTTCCCGGACGTAATACCGGCAAACGAACGTGACCCGCAGCTGCTGGAGAAGATTGCCGGTGAGCTGGCGGTTATCGTGCGCCACCTGATGCAGCGCTTCACCCGGCCGGACGACGCCCGCGAGCTGTTGCAGGCGCAGCAGTCGTCGGAGGAGGCGCTGGAAATCAAGCGCAGCACCGACCCGCTGGTCGACTTCTGCGGCTACCTGACGCTGCTCAGTACCCCGACCGGGCTGTTTATCGGCAACGTGAATATCCGGCCGATGAACCCGCGTCGCTACGTGTATCACGCCTACCTGTCGTTTATGGAGGCCAGAGGGCATCAGCATCCCATGAGCCTGACGGCGTTCGGCCAGACGGTGCCGCAGACGCTGAAGGAGTACGAGATAGAACTGCTGAAGCGCAAAACGAAGAACGGCATCCAGACCAGCCTGGAGCTGAGCGGAGACTGCGAGGCCGACTGGCTGCCGCGGTGTGACGCATAAATAATTTAATAAACACCAAACCGGCTTCGGCCGGTTTGTGTCAGAATCTGTCGTTAAATCCTATAACCATTATCAATACAATGCATTTAAGAAACTGGTAGCCTCCTTTCTATATATGTATGAACTATAAAAATTAATATTAAAGTGTTAGATATGTTTATCATGAAATTCAAGGGGTAAATCCGGTTGGTATGTATCTTTTAGTTGGCTTTTTCATTGGATCGGGCAAGCCTAATAACTAGAGTGAAAAGCTGAATGGCAATCTGATGATAAGGAAATTAAGCGAAGATAAAGAGTTTTATAAATATGAAAGTGCGAGGGCCACCAATCGGCGCTTCTTTCAGACCCGGAAGCATTAATGATTACCTCACTGGAAAAAACAACGAGAATAGATATTTTTTTTGATTGCCCTTTAATTTAATTCTTATCAATTTCAATGTTATGATTCGATACTCTATTTTTAAAATACTTGCTTTTTATTAAGTTAGGGAATGAATTTCTATTGTTCAAAACAAAGGCCTCAACTGTTTTTTTGTCTTCTCCGCTCCATTTGCTAAAATAGTATTTTTGATTGTCCAACCATTTAGCTAGAAATTCATATTCTTTGGCATAAGAAAACAATTTCGCAATTGCTCGATTGTCATTGCGAGAGCTATTAACATCGTAGTTTAATAGATTGCCAAAATCTCTAATGGCAAATATTTGCCTTTTAGGATCTAAATCTTTTCTTTCAAGAAGATCCATTAATGCTTTCACTATTTCATTTAAAGTTTCTTCATGTAAAATTGGAATGATGTCTTCTATATAAACCTCTTTGTTTATCGACTTAATGTCCTCTTCAATATAAAAATCGCTAAAGGCTCTAACGTCAACAGAAACATCAATTTTTACACCGTCATTCGATAATAACCCTAGCATTTCCCGGTAAACTATATGTGGTTGCCTTATATAAGAATAAATCATTTCCTTACTAGATAAGTTATTAGCTACAAGTTTTTTTATTGCATTTTTAAAAATAGGAAAGTCTTTTCTACTGGATAGGTCGCAAATGAAATCCTCACTTATTTTTTCATGGTTTTTATTAGATAAAGCTGCATCAGCATGTTCATCCCAAGCGCTAAAAAATAACAGTGCATTATCTCTACCGAGCAATTCTCTTATTGGGTTGTATAAGTTTCTAATAAACTCATATGTATTAATTCTGCTTACCTTTCCATTTGTTATTAATTTTTTTACGGCGGGGGATATTATTTCTTTTATATTTTCATTAGACAAGGAAGAGGCAATAGTATCTAAATCTGCAACAAAGTGGAGATAATTATAAAGAGTGTTAGTGAAATCGTCAGTTACCTCCACATCGGAAATGTTTGCGATTGGTGATTTGTCACCTGATGCTATTTTATGGGCAATAAATGATGCATAATATTCACTAGGGTTTTGTGAGAGCATGTTACTTTGCTGTAGGAAGTACAATGAAAGATTACTGCTTCTCCATCTGCTATCTAAGGCAAGCTTCCTGAAATCAAAAATCGAATCAATAGCATTGCTGATTTTAAGATTTGAATAAATATTTTCGATATAAGGGGAAACATCTTCCTTTATGAATTCTTCAAAATATTCATCATCAACCTTCATTTCTTCAATTATTTGAGGAGAAAAAAGATTGAAGTTAAGACCATTTTCAATAGCGTACCTCATACCCAAAACTATTTTTTCTATATCCAGTGAGATATCACAAATGTTTATGTTGGGATATTTACCCTCTTGGTCAAGTAAGAATCTGAAAAATATCTCGCCTGATACAGGCGGGAAGCATTCAGTGAATTTTTCTTTTGTTATTGCTAAAAACAAATCAACCTCTTCAAATAAGTGAAGGATAGGTTTAGTATCTTTCCTCATGACTTCTTCAGAATTGCTTACTTCCTTTTTTAAATTCCCCATGTGGTTTGAAAGGAAAGCTTCGTTCCGATTGAAGGGTATTTTATTATCAATCCTGACAAGCGCACGAACTAAGCCTTCATTATATTCTTTGTTTAGGGGGTTGTCTTTATTAAAACGAGCTATTACTGCAGGTAAAATTTTATTGCTAATGATGAGGTCTTGAGAGGATAAGGAATCAACAAAATGAATAATTTCTTCAATCGATACGTGATGCAATGATTTTTTCCATGCCTTATCAAAGCCATACATCGATGAAAGTTTGACAAATTCATTTACTTCTCTATATCTTATAGAATTCTCAAGAGGTTCATCGATAAGCTCAGATACAGCGAATTCTGAGTTCGTTTGAAAGTGTATGCATATTAACCCTTTTTTCCATTCGTCTTCGGAATTAAACAGGCGATTAAATTGTTTATGCGATGCCTTCATTCGCTCTATATCTAGCGTGTCTCCCTCTTTTTTTTCAATATTATCATAACTTGATATTAATATTTTAAAATCAAATAATGAATAGCGAACCATTAGGATATAAAATGCTATTAAAATACGATGTAAAGGAAAGCTGGGTGAAGTCAGGCTGGTTAATTTTATATCGTTAATTATTCTTTTCATAAACCTAGGTGTAACTGAAGAGTAATTTTTAGGTAGCCACCTTTCAATCAGTTCGCATACCTCATAACACTCTTCATTATTTAACTCACCCAATGAATCTTCCCAGAAACTTAAAAAACCGTTTCGCCAACCTGCTGATATCAATGGTGGTACAAAGAGAGTAACTGGGATCCTTTTTGAAATGAATTCAAGGCCTTCTTTTTCATCTTCAGAAAGGGCTTTTGCTACATGCTTACCAGAATATGGAATCAATATTTTTAGCTTACTGCCTGCGATTTCAGTAATTAATTCAATATCACTCCATATTTCCTTTATTTTTGATGGGGATATTCTATCGAGATTATCAATTATCAATATAATTCTAGCTTTTTCAGGTGTGCAGTTAATAAACCCTTCCAATGCGGATTTTAGTTCTAAGGTTCCAACTTCTTTATTGATTATTATCTTTTCGGTGATCGTATCTTCACTGTTTCTTTTGAGTATATCTCCGAAAGATGGCTTGCTCAGGGTTACCTTCCCGTTGTCCAAGATCTCTTTTTTATTTCTTGTATAAAGACAACCAACTAAAACAGGAGAAATAACCAAAAGAAATTCTAGAAAAACTTTTATATATTGTGAGTATGGAAGAGGTCTGCTAGTGAATAAGGAGGAGAAATCTGTAATTAAGAAGCGTAATGTTTGTAAGCAAATGACAGAAGTGCATATAAATATTAAGGTCCAAAGGCTTATCTTGCTATTAACATTCCTTTTATAATTATAAATATTCCCCAATGCATAATCTTTACATTGAGATAAATTCTCATGATTTACCTCCGGAGTTTTTTTAAATCCATCGTAAAGAATATCAATTAGCGCCTTTTTCGTGGCTCCATAATGATAAATCTCGGAATCAAATTTTATTATGTGTATATCATCATTTTGGATTTTTTCCATAGCCATGTCTATGATCGTACTTTTTCCTGAACCTAAATATCCATCTAAACCTATAATTGAAATTTCATCCGATTGAGCTATGACGGCAAGTTTCAATGCTAGGTTTTCATGCGCTTTACCTTCAAACACATCTTTTTTAGCAGGCTCATCGGTATAAATATTCAAGTTCATATCGTCCCCATGTTAGGTGATTAACCGGATGTAAAGCAGAATGTTCTGTAATGTTCTATCATGAAACACTAAAGTTGTATACTTAGCTTAAATGTGTTTAGTAAGTAGAATTCATGCTGAATTGAGGGAAGGGATGTTGTTTTAATTCAATGGGTTATGTGAGGCTGGGGAGCGATTAACTCTAAAATTATCAATTGGCAAGATTATAATAACGCCTCTGTTAATCGTAGATTTAGTATTTTATGGTGCAACAAAACAGAAATTTAAGCTTTGTATTGCCTCCTTATGCGCTCCTTAGCTGTAAGAGTTGTGACTAAATTCTCTTCCTCGCTCCCGCAGCTTTGTACCTGAGGCCACGGGCAATAACATGACTCATTGCCATAACTTAAGCTTGGTTTTGATATACTCAAACGTAAAACTACAAAGTGCTTTGATACAAATTTTAACTGTTTGAAGGTTAAACATATTGGCCGCATTTTAAGCTTGAAGATGAGCGGTGTTCACCTCGGGTGAACACCGATGAACACTATTTATATAGGTATTCATTAATTAACTATATGAAAAATATAGTAAAAACGCTACAGGTGAATAGTGTGAACACTTTTCGTTAAAATCATTTTTTCTTAGTAGAAATTATAAGTTGGGGAGTAACAGCGGCAGCAGGGTTCACAGAACAGAGCTGGAACAAGAGTTCTATAGCAATGATAACTGAATGATTTTAACCAAATAAATAACTGTTTGATTTTAAAAAGACAGCTGGAAATTATCATGGGGCATAAATGGGGGCACTCTTGTATGGGTTTTATTTAAAATATAATAAAAACAGTGTGTTGTGGTGCTCCTCGAGTCCGGCCTTCGCACCATCGGAACATCAATAGACGTCTTTATTTGTGCCCCCAAAATGAAACTAAAGGCCTGCCAGATAGAGACTGCAAAGCCACAGGATAAAGGCTATAAGATGGCTGATGGTATGGGCTATATCTACCCCACGAGGCGCCAAATACTGGCGAATGAAGCACCGCCGCCCTCACACAAGAAAGAGGACAGCTTAGCTTTTGGCGTATGGCATACGTGCCAGCACACTATCCTGGCACCACGCTGGCGTTTACAAACAGAGGAAAGCGCTATTAGCCTGTTAGAGGTGTTTTATTACACGTTCGCGTCGGATGCCTCCGCCCTGGATAAAGGGATTGCCCAAAGCGAGAAAAAGCGGACAGCTTAAAAACACGGTGTCCGGCGTTGATGTGCAGACTAAGAAGTTAGGAATTAAAAGTTACGGGCAGGATTACTGCATGATTTACATTCCCGCCAGTCTCCGCATATTATTCCCTGTGAAGTTCTCCACGGACGATTACACAAGGAATGTATCAAAATGACCGCACTACAGTTTCCCTGTACTATTTTTCAAACGCAAAACCGAATGGACGATTACAGCGCTAAAGATATGCGCTGCGGCGATTTATCAGAATCACAGTTAAAAACGCATTTTCATTTGCTGGATGTTTCCACCAGAGCCAAACCTTATACCCTGACCAGAATCACGCCATTTAATCAGCCGCAGTCCATGTTTTACGGCTCCCGTGGAGAAGGGGAAAAGATAACACGGCAGCAATGTATCAATATCCTGTTTGATGAATTCCGCGATTTATCGCGCCTGTTCTCGATTTATGGCCCATATCAACACCTGATCGAAAAGATGATCACCCATATGCAGTATGGTAATGGCAAAACGTTCACCAGTATGCACCTGGACAGTGCTTTGAAGGCGGAAATTCTCAATGACAGGACTGAGAACAGTACGTTGTCAAAAATAAAAAACGCTTTAATTGAGAATATTGATTGGACAAGCAATGCCTGTTCCACAGATAACAAAGGTAAACTAAGAGGGGCAATACTTGACGGTAAATTACCTAAATTCGATCGATTCCAGAACAACATTAATGGGATGGGTATTACAGTTCACGATACATGGTCAACCCACATTATCCTAAAATCACTGCATATTAGCAACGATAGCTATCGGGCAGTGGTGCATTACAAAGTACAAGATCAGTTCGGCTTAGATGTTGAGGATATTGCCAAACTAAAATTTAACGTCTTTCGTTTTTTCCGCATCTGGTTTGTGTTGCAACGATGCAACACGTTTGCTTTTAAACCCTTTATGACTAATATGGAAGCCACCATAGAAATCACAGGGGACCGTAATGACAGCAAAAATTAAAAAAATTCGGTACGCGCTTTTATTAGTTGCGCTGGGGATTTTTGGTTATTGTTTTTGGCTCTCCCTGCGTCCGGTTAATATTATCGCTGCTCATCATAGAGAGTATGGGTTCAGTTCTGTTTTAATAAAAAACTTCCCTTTTACCGATAAAGGTAAAATCGATTGGTGGCTAAAAAATAAGGATATGTTGAAAGAACAGTATGATATCCCCAAGCCTGACAAAGATGGTTATTTTACTGTTACCTTCTGGCTATTTGGTGAGGGGTATAAAGAAGGTGATGGTTATGACAGGTTATGCTTTAATGATATGCCGCCACCGCTAAATTGCATCGATAAAGATGCTGTTTTCTCTGTCAGTAATAGCAAGAACTTAGGTGTGGTCTTTACAACATATGACGGGAAGTATCAGCTACAAAAAAACGGCGATATAATTAAGTTCACAGACGAGTTCGGGTTTAAATAAAAACCTGAGCGTTATGTAGTAAAATAACCAGGAGGCTATTTCTACGGAGAGAAAAGCGGCAACACCTTACCGCCTGCCTCAACTTCTTTCGGCTACGTTGGCGTAGGTATTGTACAGGGCGCCGTTGAGCCTGCCAGTAGCATCACCATCAACACTGACAACGGTGAAAAGCTGTCAATGGATATGCTTAAGCCAGTGCTCTCTATTACCAGAATGCAGATGGTCCCGCTAAGTCCGGGTACTTTGTCTCTGTGAAATGGCCAGAAACCCGTAGTGAACAAGAGGCGGTGAACGAGGTCGGATTCTTCGGCAATTAAAATACGGTCTGTAAACCTACGACTCTGAAATGGCGACACACTATTGTAAAATTAAAGCTTTATTTCGGGAAACAGAACATAGGATTATGATTTTCTGATGATGGTTTCTCTCTTTATACATAAAGTTAGTAATGTGGGGGTTTTGGAAAATCGATCGGTTCGTATTATCGCAATACTTACATCATAATGCCTCATATCGGGCAAATCTCTTAATTTCATCTTACCAGGCCGTGAGTATTTACAGCACGTTTTACCGGCGTATGATTGTATGCTATTTGTACAACCTAAATGGACATCCATGCACAAGGAAGCGATGCCGTGCCAGATTTACAATTTCCCTTTAGTGTCTTCAAAAGCAAGAGGCGAATGGATGATTACAGCGCCAGCGATATGCGCTATGGCGACTTATCCGAATCGCAACTAAAAGCGATATTTCATCTGGTCGAAGTATCCACCAGAGTCAATCCTTATACGCTGACAAAAATCACCTCCTTCAATCGACCACAGTCCATGTTTTATGGTATGCACGGTCAGGGACAAAAGATAACAAAGCAACAATGTGTCAAAATCCTCTTTGATGAATTTTACCATCTTTCTCATCTGTTTGCTGTTTATGGGCCCTACAGGCACGTTATCGGAAAGATGATCGACCATATGCAGAACGGCAATGGCACACCGTTCTGCGATTCATCATTAAACAGAGCTTTGAAGGAACAGATACTTCATGATAAATCGGAGAACAGCAGCTCTCGCTTACTAATAGAAAAAGTATTTAATACTAATATAGATTGGGAAAATAAATGCTACCCCAATAAGAAGAACTTTCTGTTAAGTAAAGCTATTCTGGATAGTAAGTTACCCAAGTTTAACCGATTACAAGATAGCGTTAATGGGATGGGCATAACGGTCCACGATACCTGGGCGACACATATTACGATTAAGTCACTGCATGTTGATAGCGATAGTTACCGTGCTGTTGTTAATTACAAGGTGCAGGACCATTTTGGCCTTGATGACGATGATATTTTAACTTTAAAATTCAGTCAGTTTAATTTTTTCCGCATCTGGTTTTTGCTGCAGCATTACAAGAGTTTCGGCTTTAAGCCATTTATGACTAACATGGATGCTTCCATTGAAATTACAGGGAGAAAAGATGAATTTAAAAAATAAAATAGTAATTATGCTATTGGTGTTGTCTGGCTTTTTAATTTTCATCAGTATCTGGTTATCAACACGTCAGGTGGAAATTAAAGCTGTACATAAAGATCATGAGTTTAGCTCAGTGCTGGTTGAAAATTTCCCCCTCACTAATAATGGTAAAATAAAATGGTGGGTAAATAATAACGCCATGCTGCAAGAAAAATATCATATTCCTAAGCCAAATCAGGATGGTTTTTTCTCTGTGGTTTTTTGGGATTTTGGCGAAGGTTATAAAGAGGAGGGCAAATACGATCGGCGATGTTTCACTGATATGAAAACCACTGTCAACTGCATTGATAAAAATAGGATATTCTCAGTTGAAAAAGATCGGCAGGGTAATATTCTGTTCACCTTAGATGATGGCCTATATCGGATGGGAAAAGATGGGCAGATAGTTAAGCTTAATCGTGAATAAGCTGTCTTTTACTGGCAGGGGCGAGAGTGTAAATAGACCCGTTTTATTTTCACGCATTTTTTGAGATGCCAGCAGCATAATGGTGCTGTCGGTATTCCTCCGGTGTCATATTGTTCAGCGATTCATGCGGGCGTTCACAATTATATTCTGATAATCATTTTCCGTGATTTTCCGCACTTCATTCAGCGTTCTGAACAGATCAAAATCGAGTATTTCTGTATGGTATGTCCTGTTAAAGTGCTCAATAAAAGCGTTTTGCGTCGGCTTACCCGGCTGGATAAACTTTCCAGTTTTACTGCATGTTTCTCTGTCCATCAGTCAGTGTCAGCGAGATAAATTCCGGACCATTATCCAGGCGAAGCATGGCCGAATATCTGCCTCTTGGCAAACATCTTTAACGTCTGTCCGGATTCAACCGATTTAATCACGGCAAAGATCTGATGCTTAGTAAAAAAGACTTTATGCATAGCGATCCCCTTTATTGACAGATTGATTATGCCGAAGGATCTCTAAATATGAATAGCACAATTATGCGGGATACTTAAAAAAATAATTATTAAGCCATAACTACTATCCTTGATAAAAAAATTTTTATATCATGCGAATGACCATCCAGAGATGGACATATCGTCAGCATGGGCAAAGGATGTCACCTGCGCTGGCAGATAGCGAAAGGGAATAGCGCTATCGCGGTATTTTATGAAATGCGTAAGGGAGTACTTTCTATGACAAATGCTGTATTTCCACAGACGATTTTTACGACACTAAGAATTTTCAATAATTACGGCGCGAATGATATGTGCTACGGTGATATATCGAAGGTGAGGCTGAAGAGAGAGTTCGGCCTTACAAATATATCAAATGTGGTGGACCCGTATACATTAACCCGATTGACAACGTTCGATAACCCACAGTCCCGATTTGCAGGTGTCTATGGTGGCGTCCATCGTGGCGAGAAAGTCAGTATTCAGGAGTGTGCAAGGCTACTGTTCGAGGAGATGCAGGTCACTTCTTTACCCTATTCCTTCGTGGGGGAGTACAAATATCTAATCAATCAAATGATTAGACACTTTCAGCATTCTTCGGGTTCGCCTTTTTTTGATGCTCAACTGAGTGCTGCCTATCGTGACAAGCTTTACTCAGATTATGCAGCTAAAAAAACTAAATCTGTTATGCAGAAAACTATCGATTTATTTATTGATTATGATACCAGGGGCTTTCCGCAGGATAGATTAAATGATCTAAGATCGGCCATTAAGGGTTCTGTGCTTCCTAAATTTGATTCGATTGCGGTTGATAAAATCAATGGAACAGGCATCTGCGTTCATGATGTATATGCAACCAGGGTAGATATAATCAGTATCACTGTAGATAAGCACGGATGGAAAGCACAGGTAAAATTTACAGGCCAGGATCATTTTGGTCTGGATACTGATGATATACTTAAGAAAAAATTTAACCAGTTTCAATTTTTTAGGATTTGGTTTGTACTGCAACGGTATGATAAGTTTGGATTTCGGCCTTTTTTAACCAATATGGATGCCGTAATTGATATAGAGGGAAATCGCTGATGCGAATGTTTATTATTGCAGCACTCACAATAGCATCAGCCCTTTTTTACTGTCTGTTTACCAGAGGAGAGGCTGTTTGTGTTATGGATGCACATTATGATGGAAGCACTGCTCAGGTCATTGTTAACAAGCTGCCTTTCACTGACTCAGAAAAGATCCAATGGTGGCTGCGCAATGAAATTAAGGTTAGAGATAAATATCATATTCCTTCCGGTAATGCAGGGCCATTCCTGATAACCGTATATGCATTCGGAGATGGCTACAAAGAAGAGGGAAAAGAAGATCGGCTGTGTTTTCGTGATGTAAAACCTCCCCAAAACTGCATAGACAAAAAAGTGCTTATGATGATTTGGCGGACTCGTGAAGGCGGCGTCAAATATGAGTTTTGACCGAACCGGAAGGGTAGGAATATCCCACTACTACCTGTAGTACGGATGCAGTGAATCGGCGCTGCTATGGCAGCCTGAACCTCAAAAGCAGGTGCTGGCCTACACAGTTCAGGGTAGCCAGCACACCAGCTAGTGTGATTTCCCCGGATATCTACTCCCCATAAGGACTACGATAGACCTGCACCACCACGCTATCTGGTGAGGTGTACGTAATCAGCGTGACGATATCTTTTGTGTCCGGCGAACGCCAGCATTCGGCTTCAACATCACAGGCAGACTGCTGCCTGTATCCGGCAGCCGTCAGATAAGCCTGAACCTGTCTTTGGTCGCTTGCGCCATTAAACCGTATGGTATAAACATGGGCTTCCGGGCCACTAACGTTGCCGAACCCAAATGAATACGCATCTGAAATCCGTGGCATATTTTTAAGGAGTTCGGGAGTGTAGTACTCGTATTCTTTTTTTCTTGCTCGGTGTAATAAGCGCTAGTGGCTAACTCCGTTCGCAAATATGGCCATCCATAAGCGAACGCTGCAGCAATGACGATGGCAACAGCCAACGCTCCTTTCACCATCCTTTTCAAAGCCCCATTCTCCCGCTTGATCCTGTTGTCATAAAAGTCCGGTTACGAGGAGGTAGGATCACGTTGCCAGACAAGAAATCATTATAGGGCACGACCGATTTCATAAACGGCGGCAAAATGCCCTTACGTGGTCGGGCGTTGGGAAACCGTTCAGGATCTGGAAATAAAAGAGGAGTAAATTTTTTAACCTTGAAAGCCCCAATTTTTCCATAAAAATCCCAGTGTTTTAGGGCCTTCTCTTTACTTACCGGCCTCAACATTTGAAATGCATCAGGTACTAAAGTTGCCCGGTAAAAACCTGACAGATCGGATACAAAATCTTCACCGCTAAACCCGCTGTCGGTAATAATGTTATTAGGAAACGAATTCTGGAAATCCTCAAAATCCCGTGCCACTGACATCATCATTGCCAGCGCTATGCTGATTTGTTGCCAATGTGGGCGGCCACCTTTAATACGCCAGGTTGTAAACTTTCCTGTTCTGAATACGCTCCCGGGAGATGTCATGCCTTGAGAACAGGTAATATCATAATGTTCTTTTTTCGAAAGCTCACCTCTGGATATGTTTCTCAATAAATTTTTAATGTCAGCCCCTTGAGCATGGCCAGGGTCAATCCAGCCAGGTACTTCGGTATAACTATTCCATATCTTTCAGTTGAAGTACGCCTGCCATCTGTAATTTCTGAACGTTTACTCATCCCTGGCCTCTTATCCTTGAGTCAGATAACAAAAATAATATTGTTTTTGAGCAACTTCCTAAAATGAAAGTTTTTTAAGGGAGCCAGACCCTGAACCGACGATCTGATAAAATCCAAATAGTCGGGACGTGCGCCGATCTGGTGATGACTGTTTTAATGTTTGTACATCTTGTAAGCAACCAGCATCAACGTACTCAACATAAAACCGCCTGATGCTGGGTATAATTCAGCACAAGAAATTCGCACCTTAACGGATTGGCTTACCTGAGATCACCTCAATAAATTCCTGCACCTGGCGCTGCTTCCTCGCAGAAAACTTACACACCTTGCGCAGTGACTTCATCAGTTCCGGTTCCTGTGGTTCCGGCTCGCAAGCGGTCACTACCAGGCAACCCGGCATTACCCTGACATCAACCGGCGTGCCTGTCGCAAACCCTGCCGCATCCAGCCATTTGCCCTTAAAGGCGAGTAAAGGAATACGCTCATAATCCGGGAAGGTGCTCGCATAACTCACCGTATAGTGACGCAGCGTGGTCTCCGTCACTTCTTTTGCAGCCGCAGCTGCATTACAATCCTGTTCAGCCATAATAACTAGTCCTGTTAGTTGTTGTGGTCAGCAGGCTGAATGTGTTCCCGCACATTCAGCCTGCGCTAAATAACCCTGTTATTATATCTCTTTACTGACTGCTTTCCTGATTTATTGACGGTGAAAATTTAAAAACGGAACGCGTCTCTGATAGTTAATGTAAACTGTAGGCTAGTTTCATTATTTCCTGCGGATCGTTATATTTTTTAAACTGCTTACAGATAAGGAATATATTATTGTATAATCAATTGACTAAATAATTTTTTTCCTGATAATCGCATTCAGCCATACCTCATCACCGCGTCCAACACGTAAATCACCGGTCTGCCATATTTCTTCTGCCTCAAGAACGAAGTTATTCCTCTTTCTGTGCTTATAACCAGCTTGTCTTTTCGTCCCCGATTTATTTTCAGCAAAAATTTCACCGCCAATATCATTAACCCCGTCTACTAACCTGTGCAAACCAGCCGCATCCATATCGGTAAATCTACGCCCATCCTTTTCCCGTTCGCCGCGGCCATATTTAAAAGAGAGATACCATATGCCGCCAGGCTTCAGCGCCATAGCCAGCCTGGTCATGACTTCAGGTAGTTCCGCTTCGGTCACATGCAACAGCGACGCGCAGCACCAGATACCGTTATATTTTTCAGCCGCATCAACATCCTGAAAGCGCATCCTCTCCACAGGCTTTCCGGATAATTGACGAGCCAGCGCAACCAGCTCCGCCGATGCATCAAAGGCGTCGACGGCAAAACCCATTTCGCTAAAGGCTTTGACGTCACGACCTGAGCCGCAGCCGGCATCAAGGATGCGCGCGCCCGGCGGCAGGCAGACAATAAAAGGCTGGTAAAGGGCAGACATATCCACATTTACCGTATCGGTAAAAAACCGCCGGGCGTTCTGCCGGTAATAGTTTTCGTTTATCAAAAGAGGCTGTCTCCCTGTGCCGCTGGCTGCCACTCGTGGAGCAGGGCAAATTTTGCCGTACTCCAGTTTTTTTGCAGAAAGCTGTGCCGCAGCTGCGGCGTATTGCCGGTCTGGCGGAGTAAAGTCTCTCGCAAAGGTAAATGGCTGTTAATAAAGTATTCGTTACGATGGTGCAGGCGCTGCAACAGCGTTATCGCAGGGATACGCGCAAACTTACCCTGGACGCCACGATTACAGGTCTGACAGGCCAGCACCAGGTTCCAGACGCCGTTGAGATTGCCGATTTGCTCGCTGAGCATCAGCGGCAGAAAGTGATCGACATCAGCCAGGTTCTCCTCGCCACCGGCCACGCCAATGGGCCGGAAGCAATAAAAGCACCGGCCTTTCTGATAGCCGTTCAGGCTGCTGCGGCAGCTGGTAATGGTGACGCGGCGACCGCTCTGTCGGCTGAAAAGCATCTTGTCATTATCGTCGTAATCCACGGCGATCAGGTGGCGTGATACGTTCATTGCCCAGGCTTCTTCAACCAGCCGCCATCTTGCATCCGTTTCCTCTGTCAGGCTGGCAAACTGTTCGCTTTCCGTCAGCTGATAAAAATTATCCGTAAGGCGAATGCCTTTATGACTTCGGCGTTCATCCAGAAAAAAGCGTTTGTCGATCTCGGCGTAATTCACATTATGAAAGGCATCGATGACATTAGCGAAACCCCGTTTAACGGTAATGGCAATTAATCGTTCTTCGTTGATTTCGCCCGCGTTGAATTGCCTGCACGCCTCCAAAAACTCGCTGCTTTTGCTGGTGATCTGCTTTGGGGCATGGCGCAGGTGGGCGCATAAATGCCGCACAAAAGGCACAGCCAGTTCTTCCAGCGTAACCAGATCTTTGTCTGGCTGCTTCAGGTCGTACAGCGCATGGGCAAGGGCAAATTTATAGGAGGCGACATTTTTGCCAAAAAGAATAACGCCGCGCCAGTAGTTTTCAAGGCGGGGATCGGCCTGGTAAAAGCGCATGCAGGATCCTGTTTTGCGAGACGGCTCGAAAATTCACGTAACAGGATCACATAACAAAAGTAGATAAATGTAAACCGCAAAGACAGTATGAAGGTAGCGAACAGAAAGCGTTGCATAGCTTTATTACGCAGCAAAAGTCATCGAAGCAGGTGGAAAGAAAAGGTAACCTACTGCCCAAAAGAAAGAGTAAGGGCTGGCGTCAGCCCCTCAAACAGGGAGAGCTAAACAGATGAGTCCATCACTGTCTCAGGTCATTATCTTTGTACATCAGTTTTGCTGTGCGCCTCTGGCTTCCATCCATCAAAACACCTTTCTTGAGGCGGATCTGGGCATTACCGGCGATGATGGCGTAGAACTTCTGGAGAAAGCTGAAAAAACGTTCAGGGTAGATATTAGTTCAGCTCAGGGCTTCAATAATGCCTTTGCGCTCAGGGAAAACGAATATCTTTTCGACAGTGAAGGGCTGGACCTGTTGGGGATCTGTCGTTTTTTCCAGTGGCTGCGTGGTATTCCCAAAGCGGTCATTCGGGATCTTACAATAGGGCAGTTGCATCGAGCGCTGGTCACCGCCCGCGACAGCGTTCATCAGGAGGAGTAAGTGAGGAATCGAACAGACCTGAAAAATAATCCACCGCTCTGGTAATCCTGCCGCAGGGGGTAGGGAATTACGCCTGGCGAAACGCATTTGGACGGATTTTTCATATTCTCTGCTCTACAGCTTATGAATATTCAGCCGGGCTCGGGAGGCTTATACTTCAAAGAATTTCCATTTGCGTAATAGTTATAATAGTCAGGTATTTTATACAGATTTTTTTGCATATAAATGCCGCAGCAGGTACCTTAAGATCCACCGATTAGTACAGTCGCTTGTACTCTTCTTAACAATCTTAATTTCCTGCAACGCTTATTAAGCTTCAGCAGCCAATACCACGCTTCAAGGCCCGTGTTTATATTCAAAGGCCGTATTCTCACAGATTGCGCATGGTCAACAGGGACGACTAATGGACAGAAAAACGCAAATACGCCAGCAAATCCTTACCAATGGCTTTACGCTGAAGGATTACAGCGCGTTCAAAACAAATATGAAGATCGTTAAAAAGCGCTACCATCCTGACCTGACGAAGGATGTCGATCTGCTGGAATCCATTACCCAGATGGCTGAAGACAGCACCAGCCTGAAAGGTATGGCCACTCTCTTCATCATGATGCTGCTCTTTATGCTGCGGGATAGCGATCCGGTCGCGCTGCTAATCACCTTATCCATCACGCTCGCTATTTTGGCAGTATTGTTGTGGATGCATGCTAAAGGGCGCAATCTTCCCGTCAGCACCGAACTACGCCTGATGAAGCTGGCCTTCCGTATGCGAAAAATCCTTAAGGTTCGCGCTCGCGAAGAAAAAGCCAGGATCAAGGCGGAAAAAAAACGCCAGCGCGGGAAATAATCGCCGCCTGCCATTAACGCTTTTACAAAAAATACTGTTTAATCCAAATCAGGTTGGGTATTTCTGTTCAACCCATACAACAGCAAGGAATCGCTATGTTGCAAAAGGACGTTTTCCCTCACCGTACTAAATGGGCCATTATCGTTATCGGGATGATAGCCGGGTTGCTCTGGGCTTTGCCGGATGGTTTGAGCCTGCACGAACGTTATTCTCTGTATCTGCCGCCGCTCTCGTTAGCGATGGCCAGCATTCTGGCCTTCACGCTTTATCGTCTCCGCGCCGTCAGGCCCTGGCTCTGCGCCTTGCTGATATTGCCGATTATTGCCTTAATGACGGGGTGGTATCGCTGGAATTTTCCCACGCTGCCGCTGGGCGAATTTCACTTTAAAAATATCTGCGCCGTGATAGTGATGCTCAACCTGGCTATGCCCATGCTGGTCGCCTTCTGCACTAAATCGCAGCAGCAGCAGGGCGGGGCACCGTGGAGCAGAGCCGTCGCCGAAACGCTGTGGCGCAACACGTTTACCCTGGCGGTCACCGGCGTAATGACCGGGCTGTTCTGGCTGGTATTGATGCTGTGGAGCAATCTCTTCAGCATCATCGGCATCACGCTGTTTGAGCAGCTTTTCTTTGATAACCGTTTCTTCCCGCCGATAGCGACCGGCGCGGTCATCGCGGCGGCCATTGTGTTTTGTCGACGCCTGCCGGGCGCTGCCGGTCTGTACAGGCATCTGGTTACGCGGGCTGTAAGCGTGCTGCTGCCTTTGCACGCGGTCGCCTTGCTGCTGTTTCTGGCCTGTTTGCCCTTTACCGGGCTGGCTATCATTCCCAAAGCTTTTTCAGCCACCACGCTGTTATTGACCATGACGCTGGTGATGCTGGCATTCAGCGCCATCGCTGGCGAAAGCTCGCCTGGCGTACCGCGCTGGCAGCGTGTTGTTGCGCGCCTGGTGCTGGTTGCGCAGGCGCTGACTCCGCTATTGGCCGGGCTGGCTGTCTGGGCGCTGTGGCTGCGCGTCGCGGAGTATGGCTGGACGGTGGAGCGGATCTACGCCGCTATGATTGCGCTTCTTGCGGTGGCTGGCTCGCTGCTGCTGCCAGGGTTCCAGCGCCGCGCCCGGTCACAGGGCGCGGGCAGCATGAACGCTTTTATCGCGCTGATGCTGACTTTGACGGCCTGCGGCTGGTTTTTACTGCATACGCCGGTAGCCGATCCGTGGCGCATTGTCGTGAAAAATCAGCTGGCGCGTTTTGCGCAGGGCCAGGCAAAAGTGGATGACATGGATCTCTATTTATTCAGTGATGCGGGACGTCGGGGGAAGCAGGCGTTACAGAAGATAAGCCGTCATCCGCAGTGGCTTGACGACCCTGTCCGGCAAAAAGCCGTGCTGGTGCGGCTGCTGGCAGAACGCGACGCTAACAGCGCTACCCCAACCGTTAGCGATCTTCAGCGCAGCATCCCGCTGCGGGCAGGCAGCGAAGCGCCGCCGGAAAGCTGGTGGCAGATGCAACACCTTGAGCCGGAGTCGGGTATCTGCCTGGTGGATACCGGTTCCTGCCTGGTATGGATGCAGGATGTGAATAACGACGGCACGCCGGAAGTGCTGCTCTATAACCGCAATCAGCAGAGCATTACTCTCTATGCCCACCAGGCCACAGGCTGGAATCAGATTGGCAGCGTGACGCTGTCGGCAAGGCTGGAGCAGGCTCTCCGGGATAAAATACCTGAAACCGTAGTTAAGCCGTGGCGCGATCTGGAAGTGAACGGCCAGCGGCTTCCGGTGCAATACTACGGCTTCGAAGGACAATAGCGCATTACCCGCTCTTGCAGCCGTGCAGCCTCAGGCCCGGCTGCAAAAGCGTTACGGCTGTCGTCGGCTACGTTACCCTTTAACCTGCTCCCGGTTCAGCCCAAATCGCGCCAGATACTTACGCAGGCGATCGGCGTCGTTGGGCTGTTTCTTCCCCTGGCGGGAGACGGCAAACAGGCGTCGTCCCGCTTCGGAAAGCGAATCGGCCGCGCGGTATAGAGCCAATGTTTTATTTAACTCTGAAAACAGGGCCGACAAAGGTAAATAAGCCAACAGCATCTGCGCGGTAAAGCTAAGCTCTGCCAGCGTTTCAGGTGCGTAAAGCCTCGTTACGTGAAATCAAATAAGAGATCGTGGACTGTGCGAAAAGTAGCCGTTATGATTGCATTTCACACGCTAATCATAAGGGATTATGAAGTGGATACAGTAGAAGAACTAAATGGCACTTATTTTTATGCAGGGCGCGCTAACCTTAGCGCGGCGGAACTCTTTTCCATGGTGTTGGTGATAAATACTGCGGATCGATTCGGGATAAAAGATGTTGTCGCCGTGGCTGCTTTATATAGCAGCGTTAATAATCAGTCCACTCGAGTCAAACCTGCCGACGCCATACCCGGCACTTCAGGAGTTTCTAAAGGCGTCAGAAAGTTACTCAAAAATACGATGTTTCCTTTCGGCATCAAAATGCCCACCTGGATAGGGGGATATACGCCCTGGATCGTTAAACTAAAGATGCTCAGGAAGGTAAGCACGTTTGTTGGTCGAACTCTCCCCCTCATCGGTGAAGTTGTTCTTGTCGTTGATGTATCACAGATTGTTTACTGCTCTGTACGCGACTATAACGCCATAGCACGAGGTCACGATAAATTATGTTAGACGACATTGAACAGCGTGTAATTACTCTTGTGACGCATCATAGCGGTGTTTACATGTTCAGAAAGAAAAAATACGACACCTATACAGCATCCTCCAGCATCCATTTTGATGTGTGGTTAGATCAGGATGATGTTGAAGAACTGATCGAAGACTATGCCAAAGCGTTCAACGTAGACATGTCTGATTTTCATCTTGAAAACTATTACCCCAAGGTTAATTTCTCCTGGAACCCATTCAGGAAACCCGAACCGGTAGATGTACCCGACTTCACGATCAATATGTTAATAGAATCAGCAAAAGCCGGGAAATGGTTATATGACTAATCACGGGCAAAATAGCCGTATTTGAATATTCATTTTGACCGAGGGTAGCTGAATAATCTTCCGTGGTTCTTCCAATGCTACAGGCCATTAGGCGATACAGAATTTTAGCCGTTTTTACCCTTTAACCTCCTCCCAGTTCAGCCCAAATCGCGCCAGATACTTACGCAGGCGATCGGCGTCGTTGGGCTGTTTTTTTCCCTGGCGGGAGACGGCAAACAGGCGTCGTCCCGCTTCGGAAAGCGAATCGGCCGCGCGGCAGACGCTCAGCACCGTCTGTAGCTGGCACTCGTCAAAGAGATCGTACCGCGACTCGGAACGTTCAGGCAGGGCAGCTGTCGATGCCGTAGTACGCCAGCTGGCGCGCAGCCGGGCGATCTCTTCCTCCGCCAGCTCCAGCGAGATCCTTCCCTGTTCCGCCAGCGTTGCCATCCGCGTAACGGCAGCGCCCAGCTCGCGGAAGTTGCCTCGCCAGCTGGCTTCTGTCGAGCAGGCAAAACGCAGAAAATGGCTTCTCGCTTCTTTATCAAAGCGCACCCGGGTCTGCTGTTCCCGGGCGTAACGTTCCAGCTCAAAATCCAGGTTGGGTTCGATATCCTCGCGGCGTTCGGCCAGGCCCGGCAGCTGAAACGTCCACATATTGATGCGGGCAAACAGATCTTCGCGAAAGCGGCCTTCGGCAACCCACTGCGGCATATCCCGGTGCGTGCCGGCAATCAGCTGAAAATCGCTGCTGACCTCTTTATCCGAGCCATACGGGAAGAAGCATTTCTCCTCGATGGCGCGCAGCAGCATCGCTTGCTCATCCAGCCCCAGCTCGGCGATCTCGTCCAGAAACAACATGCCGCCGTCGGCTTCCCGCAGCAGACCGCCGCGCGCCTGCTGTGCGCCGGTAAACGCGCCCTTAACGTGGCCGAACAGCGTGGACATCGCGTTGTCGCCGCGTAGCGTGGCGCAGTTAACCGCCACGAATTTACCGGTCAGCCGGTGGCGGGCATGGCGCAGCTGATAGATGCGCTCCGCAAGAAAAGATTTGCCCGCGCCGGTTGGGCCGGTCAGCAGCATCGGGGCGTCCGAGCGCAGCGCCACGCGCTCAATCTGCTCGATCAGGCTGTTAAACGTCGGGTTGCGCGTCTCAATGCCGGATTTTAAAAACGAGGTGGAGTGCTGCTGTTCGCGCTGAAAGCGGCTGGTCAGCGTGGCGTATCGGTTCAGATCGAGATCGATAATGGAATAGTGGCCGAGCGCGGTTGGCGTCTCCGAACCCTTGCTGGCCGGTGAGGTCTGCAAAATGCGCGCGGGCAGATAGCGGGCTTCGGTCAGCAGAAACCAGCAAATCTGCGCCACGTGGGTGCCGGTGGTGATATGCACCAGATACTCTTCATGTTCGGTATCAAAAGAGTAGCGGCTGACAAAATCCAGAAAGCTGCCGTAGACCTCTTCAAAGTCCCAGGGATCTTCCAGCTTCACGCTGTGCAGCACTACCCGGGTAGCGGGCGAGGCCTGAACGATATCTTCCGCCACCTGCTGCGCCATACTGAGATCGCGTGGTTGATGAAGCAGCTCCAGCCTGTCGATTTGTAAGTCTTCCTGCTGGCAAAGCGCGACGGTTGGCCGCCATTTGCTCCAGCGATTTGCCCGCTTGCCGCGTTTATCCAGCACCGTGCCCAGCACGCCGATCGCTACGTTAGCTTTCATGCTTATCTCATAAGATAAATAACTTATCCGACAGGATAAGTCGCTCTGTCGGTAATAGCAATGCGCAGGCACGACGCAGCAATAAATTATATTAATAATCAGTTAGATAGAATTTATTATGCGGCGTTGTTCTCTTCTGGCACAGCATTCGCAATAGTTAAGGCACAGCAACGAGGAAAACGATGATGAAAAACAGCTATCAGACTCTACAGCAGGCGAAAGGCGTACCGGTAAAAATGTGGACCAACGGCGTGCCGGTGGAGCCGGAAGCGCGCGAGCAGCTGCTGAACACGGCGAAAATGCCGTTTATTTTTCGCCATCTGGCGGTGATGCCGGACGTGCATCTGGGCAAAGGCTCTACTATCGGCAGCGTGATCCCGACCAAAGGCGCAATTATCCCGGCAGCGGTCGGCGTGGATATCGGCTGCGGCATGATTGCGGTGCGCACCTCGCTGATGGCCTGCGATCTGCCGGACAATCTGTCGGGCGTGCGCAGCGCCATTGAACAGGCGGTGCCGCACGGTCGCACCAATAACCGTTCCGGTCGCGATAAGGGCGCCTGGCAGACGCCGCCGCAGGAGGTGGATCGCCACTGGGCCAGACTGGCGCCGCGCTTTAAAACGCTGACGCAAAAACACCCGTCGCTGTTCAAAACTAACAACTATCAGCATCTGGGAACGCTGGGAACGGGCAACCACTTTATTGAAGTCTGCCTGGACGAAAGCCAACAGGTCTGGGTCATGCTGCACAGCGGCTCGCGTGGCGTAGGGAACGCCATCGGCAATCTGTTTATCGCGCTGGCGCAAAAGGATATGCAGCGGCATATCGCCAATCTGCCGGATCGCAACCTCGCTTATTTTGAAGAGGGCAGCAGGCATTTTAACGACTACGTGGAAGCGGTGAGCTGGGCGCAGGATTACGCTCGTCACAATCGCGAAGCCATGATGGAGCGGGTGCTGGCGGCGATGTCGCGCGTTATCAGCAAGCCTTTTACCACGCATCTGGAAGCGGTGAACTGCCACCACAACTACGTGGAGCGGGAAACGCACTTTGGCGAGTCGGTGCTGGTGACGCGCAAAGGCGCGGTCTCGGCGCAAAAAGGGCAGATGGGCATTATCCCCGGATCGATGGGCGCGAAGAGCTTTATCGTGCGCGGCCTGGGTAACGAAGAGAGCTTCTGCTCCTGTAGCCACGGCGCGGGGCGCACCATGAGCCGCACGGCGGCGAAAGCCCGCTTTACCGTGGAGGATCAGCGCCGCGCGACGGCGCACGTGGAGTGCCGAAAAGATAAAGAGGTCATCGACGAAATCCCGATGGCTTATAAAGATATCGATGCCGTCATGGCCGCCCAGTCTTCGCTGGTGGAAGTGGTACATACGCTGTCGCAGGTAGTTTGCGTAAAAGGATAAAAAGATGAGAACAGGATTACATGGCGTGGACAGCGCAATGCGCGAGCGCGTACGGGGCGTGCTGCGCCAGATAGAAGAAGAGCACTCGGTAAAAGTGCTGTACGCCTGCGAGTCGGGCAGCCGCGGCTGGGGCTTTGCCTCACCGGACAGCGATTACGACGTGCGTTTTCTCTATGTACATCAACCGGAGTGGTATCTGCGTATCGAGCCGCCGCGCGACGTTATCGAGCTGCCGATCGACGATACGCTGGACGTCTGCGGCTGGGAGTGGCGCAAAGCGCTGGCCCTGTTGAAACGAGCCAATCCAACGCTAATCGAATGGCTGGATTCGCCGGTGATCTACCAGCAGGAAACGGCCATCGTCGCCGATTTACGGGAAAGAATACCGGACTGGTTTTCGCCGCTGCGGGCGCGCTGGCACTATCTCTCGATGGCAAGAAAAAACTTTTACAGCTATCTGCAGGGCGACAGCGTGCGGCTGAAAAAGTACTTCTACGTATTGCGTCCGCTGCTGGCGGTGCAGTGGATAGAGGCCGGAAAAGGCGCGCCGCCGATGCGTTTTGAAGAGCTGCTGGCAGGGACGGTAACGGATCCCTTGCTGCTGGCCGAAATTGAACGGCTGCTGGCGCGCAAGCAGCGCGCAGGCGAAGCGGAATACGGCGAGCGTCAGGAGCGCATCCATGCATTTATCCGCCAGCAGCTGGACGAGAACCGCGTCAGCGAAGATCTGCCGGATAGCGAGCGGCGCGACTGCCGCGATCTGGACGCGTTGCTGCTGAAAACCGTGCTGAGCATGGCGTAACTTATTAAAAAGGGGATAAAAAAATGAAAGAGTGGATCGCCAACATCTTCCGCCAGCCTGACGACCAGCGTTTTCCGGTGGTATGGCCGACAGAGCAGCGCGCCATCTATGGCTGGCTGGCGCAGTGGTCGCAGGAAACGGGCGTGCTGCCTGAAGCGGCACAGACGCTGCCGGACGAGCCTGCGCCGCAAGAAGATGAGGAAACGCTGCGCTGGGCGCCTGGCGCGCTGGACGGTGCCTTTGGACATCATATCGCGCACGGCAGCGATCGGGACAAAGCGACGCAGGTGACGCAGGCGATCGTTCGCGTGCTGCGGCGGAGCAGCAGGAAAAACATGCAGGCGCTTTATCAACTGGCAAAACAGGATACGCCGCTGAATTTTATTGACGATCTGCTGAAGACGATGGCCGCTTCTGAGGCTATTGACGCTCGCCGCCTTCGGGCGCTGGCGGTGTTTCTGGCAACGCAGGCGCCGGATCGTCAGGTGGTGAAATTAGCTATGGCGCTGCTGGCTTTTTTCCCGTACCAGCAAAGCGTTGACCTTCTGCGAACGTTAGGCAGCCACGATGAATTTACCCTCTATGCCGCGGTGGCGATGCGGGCCATCCTGCCGCCGGAGGAGTTCGCGCAGGAATGGCTGGCGCTGGCAAAGCGCACGACAGGCTGGGGACGTATCCAGCTGATCGAGCGGCTGCCGGACGCGCCGGATCGGGCCGTTCGTCAGTGGCTGTTAAGGGAGGGCTATAACAATGCCGTAATGGTGGAATATACCGCCTGGCACTGCGCCGCGCATGGAATGCTGCACGAAGCATTGGCGGGCGAGGTTGATGCAGAGTTGCTTAAGGGCGCCGCTGAAATCCTGCGCGGCATGATTAGCGGTCACCCCGGCCCCGGTATTGATGAATATCCCTTCGCCGCGCTGGCCTGCGAGCGTTACCTCACGCATATCCTGCCTGGTACAGCGGCCGACCTGCTGCATTATGAGGTGGCAGGCGAAATCGGCAGGCTGGCGCGTGAAGAAGCGTTTGCTGACGAGGCGGAGCGGCAACGACTGACGGCGCTGTGCGAACAGATCCGTGCCTTACCCGAGTGGCCCGCGCTGATTGAGGCCGGGCTGCATCATGATGACGCCATGATTTTTCATACGGCGCTTCAGCTTTGCAGAGCGCAGGGCGGCGATCCGTGGCCGGCTATTTATCATCGGTACCGTGAACGGCGGGAAAGCGGCCTCTGGTATCAGCTGATGCAGACCGACAATCCGGATTATATCGCGCAGGTTATCGCGCTGGCGGAAAGCGAGCTGGATCTGACCGCCATCGCCTCCGGACCGCAAAAATCCCTGGGGATGGGGCCACAGTATCAGCAGCATTCGGCGCTCGACTTTATCCTGCAGGATTTAAAACGTTTTCCCGGACAGGGCTGGACGCTGATCCGAACCGGTTTAAAAAGCCCGGTAACGCGTAACCGTCATATGGCGCTGAATGCGCTGGAAGCCTGGCCGCAGGCTTTGCTGCCGGTGGAAGCCGTTGCAATGCTGGCAGAGGCCCGAAGCAAAGAGCCGGAAGAAGAGGTTCAGCAGAGGCTGACGCAGCTGCTCGGGCAGCTGGCGGGAAATCCCTTCTGAGCTTTCGTTTAGGAAAGTCGTGTGCGGCGAGGCCAGCGCCTGTGGATATGGGCGGCTGGCTGGCCGGTGCAGGCGAAAGCGCTGGCCAGGACGGTAAAAACGGATAACGGCGATCTGTCTTCTTCGATATAATCAGAAAATATCCGGATAGCCCGAGTCATTTATATGCATCGGATTTTGCCATCTGTTGCCAACCTGCTGCCGTTAGCTTTTATCGTATTGCTTATCAGATATTCCTTCTGGCCGATATGCAATAAAGGAAATGAATATCTTTTAGATAGCGAAGGTAGCGGTTTTTTTGATCCTGCTTACCTTTGCAGACGACCGTGCGGTATTCCTTCTCCTGTTATCCGCGATATCTTCATTGGTCAGCTGCACAGCGTGCTGACTGAAGCGCGTAATAAAAAAGAAACGGTTACACGATAGCCGCTATCGTTGAGCCCGATCCAAACTCTCGCAATAGGCTTATCAGCAAATTGTGATTTCACCCACCCGATATTCAGGAAACAGGAAGTAGCGTGAATCCTCTTCAAAAGCTGATAATGATTACGGCAGCGTTTGCCGCCCCGGTTATCGCCCAGCAAAGCGGCGTATCCTTTTACCATAAGGCGTGGGCAGTGGCCTGCGATAACACCTTAACCTGCCGTATCGGCGGCCATAGCGTACAGGAGAATGCAGGCGGCGTGCTGCTGACGCGGGCACCTGGCGAGCATACGGCTACCGCCGGCGAAATTATCCTGCCGGAAGACAGGGAAAACGAGGCGCCGGTAAAAAAACTGACGCTGTGGCTGAACGGCCAGCCTGCGGGCGAAGCGACGCAGAAGGCGAATCGCTGGTGGTTGTCAGAAGCGCAAACGCTGGCGCTGATCGATACCGTTAAAGGCAGCGGCACGGTCGGGTTCAAAAGCGATCGCGAAAGCTTCCAGCTTTCCGGCGAGGGCGCCTGTGCGGCGCTGCTGAAAGTGGATGACGTGCAGGGCCGTATCGGCACGCCAGGCGCCTGGGTTAAAAAAGGCGACAGGCCTGAAAGCCGCGTCGCTAAGGCCGTGACCATGCCGGTAATTCAGGCGGCGAAAGTCAGTCAGGCTCAACCCTCTGTCTTAACCCAAAAAGCGGCTGAAGCGCTCAGGCCGCAGCTGCTTGCCGTCTTAACCAGCGAGCAGCAGTGCGATTATCTGACCTCTGTCGGGGAAAAGGACGTTAATGGCAATATTATCAGCGGCGATATTACCGCCACGCCGCTGGATGATACGCACACGCTGCTTTCCACTCAGTGCTGGGGGGCGGCCTATAACCAGGGATACGGTTACTGGGTCACCGACAGCCAGCTAAAAGCGAAGCCCGTTGTCGTGACCACTGACGCGCAAACCTGGCACGATGGCGTGATCGCCAATGTCATTATGGGAAGCAGTGCCGGCAGCTGCGCGACCAAAGAAGAATGGGTCTGGGATGGCACCGCGTTTCGTCAAAGCCTGGCAACCATCAACGATGGCTGCTGGTTTCCCCGCACCCTGGGCAACAGAGAGATACCCACGCTGGTATCAGAAATAAAACGTGAGGGGATAAAGTGAATCCTAAACCGATGTTTTTTGCGCTGGCGACGCTCTCCCTGTCGGCCCTGGCCAGCCAGAGCGGCGTAACCTTTGAACACAAAGACTGGGAAGTAGCCTGCGACAACACGCTGACCTGCCGCGTTGCGGGTTATGCCAGAGAAGACGATCCGTCCGGCTCCGTCTTGCTTACCCGTACCGCCGGCCCCGGAACGGTGCCGACGGGCGAGGTGACGCTGGCCGACGGCGCAGAAGACAGCGCGCCGGTACAAAAGCTGACGCTATGGATCGACGGGAAACCAGCGGGCGATCTCGTGGCGGCTGGCGAGAACTGGCGGCTGTCGGCCAGCCAGACGTCAGCGTTACTCGACGCCGTCAAAGGCAGCGGTAAAGTCGAATTTAAAGGCGGCGCGACGCCTTTTCTGCTTTCTGGCGAGGGCGCTTATGCCGTGCTGCTGAAAGCTGACGACGTACAGGGCCGCATCGGCACGCCTGGCGCGCTCACCAAAAAGGGCGATAAGCCGGAAAGCAGCGTGGCTCAGGCGGTGCCCGCGCCGGTTATTCAGGCAGCAAAAATCCGCAGCGGCGAGCCTCGTTCGCTGACCGCGCCAGAAATGGCCGCGCTGAAACCCCGACTGCTTGCGACGGTCAATCAAAATGACGATGACATGTGCGACAGCCTGGTTTCACCGGCCGAAAATACGCTCCCGGAAAACGACGGGCTTACCCTTACGCCACTGGATGACGGCCACGCTTTGCTTTCGGCGCTCTGCTGGCGCGCGGCTTATAACGAGGGGTATGGCTACTGGGTTATTGATAACCAACTAAAAGGCAAACCGGTGCTGGTGACCGTATCCGGCTCGGATTATGAAAAAGGCGTGATTACCTTTGTGCAGAGGGGCCGGGGTATTGCAGACTGCATGAGCCTGAAAAGCTGGGTGTGGGACGGCCAGGCTTTCCGCAAAAGCCGCGACGCCATGACCGGCATGTGCCGTTATATTCACGCTGGCGGCACCTGGGATCTGCCCACGCGGGTAACGGACGTGAAGCCTTTTTCGGGGTAGACCCTTTGTTAAAGCACTCAGGATCAAGCGTCTCAGCTTATTATCCCTTTTAGCGACATTCATTTCATTACTAATACCATGTAACGAATATAGATGAATGTGCTGCACGGGAGCTAAAGCGAATATTCGGCAGCGTTCCGGCAGGCGGCTTCACCGCCTGGGCAACATGCAGGCGCAGCGGCCTGCACAGGATGCGATCAATAGATTTTGCGGTAAAGGCTGGCGATATCGTCCAGCGTCGCTTGTCGTGGGTTGCCGCCGGTACAAACATCATCCAGCGCGGCCTGCGCCAGCGCCGGAATATCTTCTTCTTTCATGCCCACATCGCGCAGGCGGGCGGGAATGCCGACGTCGACAGAAAGCTGTCGGACGGCTTCTACAGCGGCTTCTCTTGCTTCGCTCAGGCTCATGCTGCACACCCTGGCGACGCCCATCGCACGGGCAATATCACGGTACTTCTCGCCGGTGAAATCGGCGTTCCACGCCATCACGTGCGGTAGGATAATGGCGTTAGCCACGCCGTGCGGCACGTTGTAGAACGCACCCAGCGGGTGCGCCATACCGTGCACCAGGCCCAGCCCGACGTTGGAAAAGCCCATGCCCGCCACGTACTGGCCCAGCGCCATATCCTCTACGCCCTGTTTGTCGCCAGCCACGGAAGCGCGCAGCGAGCGGTTGATAATCTGAATCGCCTTCAGATGCAGCGCGTCGGTTAGCTCCCAGGCGCCCTTAGTCGTGAAGCCTTCGATAGCGTGAGTCAGCGCATCGATCCCCGTGGCGGCCTTGAGCGAAGGCGGCATACTCGCCATCATGTCCGCGTCGATAATAGCGACGACCGGAATATCGTGCGGATCGATGCAGACAAACTTACGGCGATTTTCTTCGTCGGTAATCACGTAGTTGATGGTCACTTCCGCCGCCGTGCCTGCCGTGGTCGGGATGGCGATAATCGGCACGCAGGGGTTTTTGGTTTGGGCAAAGCCTTCCAGGCTACGAACATCGGCGAATTCAGGGTTGTTGATAATGATGCCGATAGCTTTTGCCGTATCCTGCGGCGAGCCGCCGCCGATAGCGATCAGATAGTCCGCCTGCGCGGCTTTAAACGCTTCTACGCCACGGGTGACGACATCAATAGTCGGGTTCGGTACCACTTCGTCATAAATGACGTAAGGAAGATGATGCCGATCCAGCAGCGCGGTGACCTTTTCGATTACGCCCGCTTTAAGCAGCGTTTTATCCGTAACCAGCAGCGCTTTTTTGAGGCTGCGCTGGCTGACCTCATGGACGATTTGCGAGACGGCGCCGGGACCGAACCAGGAGGTCTCATTCAGGATCATTCTTTGTAGCATCATCTTCTCCACTCGTTTCAAATTTTTTAAAATCACAAACGTTATTGTCACTGGCTGAAAATATGCGGAGGAATGTCCGGATGAGTATTGATTAAGATCAGGTAGCGTTGACTCTTCGCCTGACGGCGGCGGGCGTTTGGGTACTTATGTTCTCAGACAGGTCTGTTAAGCTGATGGCCTTTTCTTCAGTTTGAGGTCAGATTCATGTTACGGATTTTTATTGCCAGCACGCTGGGGCTTTTCTCGACAATCGCGGCCGCCGACGCGGATCATCCGGAAACAGACTGCGCGAAAATTAAAAATTATGCCGCCGCTGGCGATAAAGCCTATAAAGCAGCGCAATACGAAAAAGCGCGCGACAGCTATACGGAGCAGGTTGGCTGGAGCGAAACCTGTGAACTGCCGGATAGCCTTATCGCTACGGCCTATAATAACGTAGCGCTTACCTGGATCCGTCAGGGTGACTATCTGAAGGCTAAAGCCTGGCTGCTGATTGATGAGAAGGATGCCAAATCTCAATACAACCTGGCGTTAATCAAAAACAAAATCGCCTCGCTGCCCCAGCCAGCTACGCCCGTTGGCGAATATTGGGAATATGCGGGAAGAGGTATGTGGAACAGCTATGTCGTTTCTGCCGCAGGCAAAGAGTATAAAGTGAATTTCGATGGCGTCTGGGCGGGGCTGGCGGCGATGTATTACGGCCCCAACATCGGCAGCCTGGAGGGGAAAGCCGCCATTGTTAATGGTCGCGGCGTGCTTCGGCAGCGTGAAGGCGGCAACGACGAGTGGGGAAACTGCGACGTGACGCTAAAATTTACCCCGATGGCTCTGACAACCAGCGTAACCGGCGACTGCGGTTTTGGCCACAATGTCTCCGCCGCCGGTCATTATATGCGGGTTAACTGATCGCGCCCGCTATGGCTGTTTGCAGGCGTGAAGAGCAAGCTTCTTCAAATATTCTGCCGGTTTTTCGTTTGCGGCGGCGGCCTGCCTTTTGACCTCAGCAAACTCCTTATCGCTAAACTTAAGGGTTATCGAAGGCGGCTGAATACAGAGATAAAACAGCCCGCCTGTAAACAGGAGCACGCCCGCGGCAATGACCAGAAAACGAGCCGCTACGCTTTTTAAAGCATCCCGTGTTTCCGTTGCGTAATGCGAATGAGAAAACCAGACGAGCAGGTTGCTGAATACGATCAGGGCATAGGGTATTTTGAGCAGGTGAAGCCAGACGACGGCGTAGCCGTAGTAGTTATGGTCCTGCAAAAAAAGCGGCGTACTGAGTGTAAATAAACCGAGCGTCATGCCGATTAAAATCAGCAGGATGGGTGAAACAAGCTGATGGAGGCGCCGGATGATAACCCGTAAAAATGCGCTCAGCTTACGGCTTTCCTTCTTCAGGCCCAGCTGGATAACGACCAGCGAAAAGAGAAACCAAAAGAGGATATTAATCGTCAGCATCGGCATATGATCGGTCAGCAGTGTATTAAAGATAACCGAGCCAGCGTTGGGATTGAGCCACTCCGTCAACCACATTACAGCAGTAATCAGCAGACCTGCCGGAATAAAAAAAAGATAGTCGTAGCGGTTAATACCTTGCAGAACAAAAAGATGTAGAAGCGTTATGCCCTTTATTTTCTTAATGCCCGCTGAAAGCCGTTCTTTTTTCCTACACCACCAGCTGACTCCGGCCTCCGGGTGAGGGGGCTCACTATGGCTTTTTTGGCGTGCTTCTCGCGGCGTCCTGGGTTCCCTGGGCGTTCGTGGTTCACGAGGTTGGCGTGGTTCTCGGGGGCGCCTGGGTTCGCGTGGCTTCCTGCTCTTTTCCCGATCGGATGTTTCTTGCATAAAAATCCTTTTGCTCATACTGTCTGATAAGCGCGGCCGCGGGAAAACCCTCAGGCCGCGCAGCCTGACATTATTCGTTTTCCATAATGGATGCGGCCAGCTGCGCGCTGTCCGGCGTATTGCCGATTAATTCGGTCAGCAGGTTATTCACACCATCGCTCATCGGCGTGAAACGGGTCTGCGGCGAGCGCGTTACCACGATAAACACGCCGACGCTATAGCGCGGCACCATCGCCATATAGGTAATAAAGCCGCCGCCGCCGCCGGTTTTCTGGATAATGCCCGGCCGCCCGCCCTGCGGCGCCATATAAACCCAGCCCATACCCAGCGCGGAGGCTTTGCCCGGCACGTCCATTCCCTCGACGTTGGTCAGCTGGTCGCGCTGATAAATCATGGTCTGAATACGATCGGCCTGCGGCGAACGCGCCTGCAGATCGGAAGAGAGGAACTGCTGCATCCAGCGGCCCATATCCTCAGGCGTCGAATAGACGCCGCCGCTGCCGATAGCGGCCAGCGTATTGGTGCAGGGACTGGCGCCTTTTTCCGCGATCATCAGGCGCGAACACTGTTCGGGCGAGGGCGTAAAAGTTGTATCCTTCATGCCTAAGGGCCGCGTAATTTCACGCTGTAGCAGCGCCGGATAGGAGGTGCCTGCGGCGCGAGCCAGCGCATCGCCCAGCAGATCGAAAGCCAGATTGGAATAGGCAGCGCGGGTGCCCGGCGCGGCTTTCAGCTGCGCGCTTTTCAGCCAGCTCCAGCGCTGGCTGGCGGTTGGCCAGACGAAAACAGGCCGGTTCGGCTTGCCGCCGGGCTGCTCGCGTGGCAGACCGCTGGTATGCGTAGCCAGATTTATCAGGCGGATCGTCTGGCCTGCATAGGCCGGCACCGCGCTGCCCGGCGGCGCATATTTGCTTAGCGGATCGTCAAGCCGCACCACGCCTTTCTCCGCGAGCTTAACCAGCAGCTCGCTGGTCATCAGCTTGGTCAGCGAAGCGATACGGATAACGGACGTTTTCTGCGGTCTGACGCCGCTGCCGGGGCGCACCGAGCCGAGGCTGGTAAAGACGCGCTGGTTGGCGTCAATCGCCACCATCGCCATGCCGGTCGCCTTGGTGTTGTAGAAGATATTCTGCGCGTAGCGATCGACAATTTGCGAGGCCAGCAAAGGATCGGGAGAGGTTCTTGCGGCCAGCGCGCCGAGCGGAAAAAGGACGCAGAGCGCCAGCAGGTGGAGTGGTTTCAACGTGCGTATATCCATCGGGAACGGAAAAGTGCCCTTATACTAATCTTTTTCCTGAAGAGGAAAAAAGGGCGGCGGCCCTCTTTTTTACGGGCCGCCGTTAGCCATCAGGCCGCGCTATGGCTTACTTTAAAGATGCCGATGGCGCGGGAAAGCTGTTCAGCCTGTTCCTGCAGCGATTGCGCGGCGGCGGCGGATTCATTCACCAGCGAGGCGTTCTGCTGCGTAACCTGATCCATCTGGGTAATCGCCATATTGATCTCATCGATGCCGGTGCTCTGCTCGTGGCTGGCGATAGAGATTTCGCCCATGATTTCCGTCACGCTCTTCACGCTGGCCAGCACTTCTTCCATCGTGGTGCCCGCTTTGGCAACCTGCTTGCCGCCTTCGTCCACTTTATTGACGGAATCCTGGATCAGCTGCGCAATTTCTTTAGCGGCGGAGGCCGAACGCTGCGCCAGGTTGCGGACTTCCGAGGCGACAACGGCGAAGCCGCGACCCTGCTCGCCCGCGCGGGCGGCTTCCACGGCGGCGTTAAGCGCCAGGATATTGGTCTGGAAGGCGATGCCGTCAATCACGCTGATGATATCGACAATTTTCTTCGACGAGGTGTTGATCATCTCCATAGTACTGACGACCTGATTCACCGCCGAGCCGCTCTGCACCGCCACTTTAGAGGCCAGCGCGGCCAGCTCGTTAGCCTGACGAGCGTTGTCGGCGTTTTGCTTAACGGTAGAGGTCATCTGCTCCATTGCGGAAGCGGTTTCCTCCAGCGAGCTGGCCTGCTGCTCGGTACGGGAAGAAAGATCCATATTGCCCAGTGAAATTTCGCCGGATGCGGTAGCGATTAGCTCGGTGCCGGAGCGAACTTCGGTCACGATACGCAGCAGGTTTTCATTCATGGTTTTCAACGCCTGCATTAGCTGACCGGTTTCGTCTGTTGAATTTACGCGGATCAGCGTGCGCAGATCGCCCGCCGCCACGTTTTCAGCAATACGAACCGCTTCGCGCAGCGGGGCAACGATAGAGCGGGTCAGGAAATAGCCCAGCACGACCGCCAATAACGCCGCCAGCGTGGAGAAAATCAGCGTAATGCGGATTGCGGTAGCGCCATCGGCAACGGCGTTAGCGCCTTCCGCCTGCAGCTGTCCGGACTGTGAGTCGGCAAAACGCTTTACGATATCCAGATAGGCGGTTTGGGAAGGCGTCATTTTCATCAGCGCATAGTCGGCGGCGACATCCTGATTACCGGCGCGTATTAAAGTAAGCAGCTCGTTTTTGGCCGCTTCAAACTGCTGCGCTGCCTCTTTTACCGCCTGGATTTTCTTGATGCCGACTTCGGTTGTTTGCAGTTTGGCAATTTTGTCTATCGTGTCGTTGGTTTGCTGCGTCACGCTGTCCAGCTGGCCGTAACGCTTCTGGTTTTTCTCCGGATGCGAGGTCTCAATAACCATCCCGCGCAGATATTTAATCTGATCGTTAACCCCGTCGCGCGCGTCAAAAGCCAGCCTTACCTTGATATAACGATCGTTAATAATGCGATCCACCGCGCCGTTAATGCTGCCGATTTTTACAATAGCCGTTACGCTGACCACGATTAATAACAGTATTACCAGGGCAAACGCTGCGCCAAGGCGCACGCCGACTTTCAAGTTTTTTACAGAAATCATCCGGATTGTTCCTTGCTGTTTAAAAAAGAGTCACTGAGGAAACCTTTAGCATTACAGGGGCATTAAATCGGCAGCAGGCGTGAAAACTTGATGGCATTGTGAGCGAAATCGCGCATAAGACATGGATGGAAAAGAAAAAGAAAGCGGCGGGCTTCCCCGGCCAGGGCGGCCGGGGAGAGGGCAATTTACTGAACAGGCACGATTTTTAGACTAACCAGACCAATGCCAAGCTGGCGGGCGGTGAAACCGGCCACCGCGCCTTCGGCAGTGGTTTCCGGCACCGGCGCTCTGATAACCAGCGTGCGCTGCCGTGTCGGGTTGGACAGGCGGATGCTGACCGTACTGTCGCTATGGCTCAGGCGGAACCTCTGCTCGCTATCGCCAATTTTAACAACGAAGGGCCGCTGGCTATTGGCGCCAAACGCGCGGGCCGTCAGCAGCAGATCGAAGGTTTCCGGCAGCGGTTCCAGCCAGGTAAGGGTGACTTCCGGCAGCAGTCCGGCATCGGACCAGCGTCCGCCCCAGGGTTCGATATAGGAAAGGCCGGTGACCTTCTGCACCTGTTTGGGCAGGCCGGGCAGGGCAAACAGCAGCGTGTCGGAGGCATAGCGTAAATCCTCATCGGCAATGCGCAGCCGGGTCACGGTTTGCTGATAGCGCTCCTCGCTTTGCTGACCAATCTGGCGGAAGCCCACGCGGCCCTGCGTCACGCCGGGCTTGATCTCGCGGAGGGTCGGCGGTGAATTCAGCGTGCCGTCGGCAATGCATAACTGCCTGTTAAGCGCCAGTTTCTCATCCCAGACGTCGCCCATTTTAAAGCAGCTATCGATCCAGACGAACTTCTCATCCGGAGCAAAATTAGCCAGCTGTTGTTTTAGCGGCGGCGCCAGATAGACGTCGAACTTCGGCTCGATTTTTCCCGGTTTAACGGAGAGCAGCAGCGGCAGTTTGAAATGCACGCCGGCAAAGCTGAAGGTGTTGTTCACCGTGTCCGTTTTATAATCGGCAATTGCCTTCGGAAAATTCCATAGTTTGATCACGTCCGGCTTCCATTCGTTGATCTTCTCTTTGATATTCAGGTAAGTCGCGGCAAGAGAAGAGGAAGAAAGGCTGCTGCGTCCCAGGCCGATAAAGTTATCGCCGCCCAGCGCGTCCAGCACCGTCGCGCCGTTGTCCAGCGTGCTGCGCTTAACCGCAATGACTTTACCGTCGTCGTTATCGCCGCGCAGCATAAAGAAGAGATTGCTGCGGTCGTGCTGGTTAAGGAATTTCCAGGCGGTATTGTTCATTGCCAGGTGATCGGAGCTGACCACGATAATCGTATTTTTAAACCACGGCGTGGCGCGGATCCGCTCTATCAGATGCGCAATATGCTGCTGGCTGCAGGCGACGGCGGCGAAAGATTTGTTCTGCTTGCCTTCCCACAGATAGCTGTTGCGCTGGCAGCTGCGCGAAATAAAACCGTCAGGGTGGTGCGTATCCACCGTCAGGGCAAACAGCGAGAAAGGCCGTCCCTGCTGCGCCAGTTCAACATATTTATCGTAAACGCTATCCAGTACCGTATCGTCATACCAGCCCCAGTCGTTACGGTAGTTCGGATCTTTCACCACGCTTTTCAGTTCATTAAATCCATACAGATGGTCGAATCCGTGCGAGGAGAGGAACAGATCTTTACCGGCAAAGCTCAGGCTGGCGCCCTGGTAAAAGTAGTTCTGATAACCCGCCGCTTTCAGAATGTCGCCCAGGCAGACATTCTGCGGATAGAAGGTTGAAAGCGAGCTGGAGGCGTTGCCGTCGAAAGGCGCGAACAGCGGGATACCGCACTGCGAGGCAACCATTCCCGCAATCGTATATTCGGTGCCGGGCAGCTGCTGGGTGTTGCTGAAATCCAGCGAACCCGCTTTGACGGCGTTCAGTTCCGGTGCAAGATTGGGAAAGGCCTCTTCGTTAAAGTAGGTGCGCTCCAGGCTCTCGGCATAGATATAAACCAGATTTGGTTTATCGCCGCGTATCTGCGTGCCGGGCACTTTATAGTGCGCGTAAAAATCGGAGTCGCCTTTGCCCAGCTGCGATTTCAGCAGATTGGCCACCTGCTGGTAAGCGGGCGTGGTTTTGATCGAGGCGAGCGCCAGCATGATCGCCAGCAGGCCGCAAAGCTTGCTGCCGCTACGCTTTCGGCCGCGTCGTAAGATCCAGGCGAGCAGGGCGAACAGTACCAGCAGCGCCAGCACCATGCCTGCGGCAGGCAGCAAATATTTACCGATGCCCGCGCCGCTCAGGCTGTTGGTGAGAGTATAGATAACCGCGTCGTTAATGCCTTCGCCCGTAAAATAATTGCTGGCAAGCAGCGAAGCGTTCAGCACGATATAAATGCCCAGAAGCACGACAATGGCAGAAAAGCCCAGCCTGTTTTTTCCGGCTTTCCAGCTGTACAGCGCGGCGGAAGCGATAAAAAGAAGCAGTGAAAGTGATTCAGATCCCATTATTTTTTATATTCCCCGAAAAAGGCAGTCCTTGCCGGCATTAATCACCAATTTGTAGCGAATCTTCCAATTTAACGCAGCCGATTAAGGCTGGCAATAAGCGGCCAGGCGAGAAAAATGACCGCTGTCACGGGGATAAACTTTCGTTGAGGTTCTGTTTAACTTCGCGTTTAACGAGGGACAAGGACGCTAACCAGTCGTCACTGCTAAAAATAAATTAATTAAAGATTAAGGCCTTCGCTGCCGAAAACCTGGTCAGGCTCTCCAGCGTTATCGGCAAACAGGGACGCAGCGTCGCCAGGGGATGAGAAAACGTATCGCCCCGGGCGTTTATCGGTATGAGTTTTTAGCAATCCTAAAACAAAAATAGATAAGAGATTTTACAAAAGCCTTTTTTATCCGCTGTACTGCCGCGTTTACTCCCTATAATCGCGCGCAAAATCGGCTTTATGTGACGTTTTTTTGTTTTTTTCGTTCTCTCTTTTTTTAGCAATGCTTTACAGGGCTACATAATGTTAACAAAAATGCGCGTGTTAAGTCAGGCTGTCGGTCTGGCGCTGGTGATGGGCGGGGCGTCTTTTGCCGCAAACGCTGAAGTCACGTTGATCAAGCAGGATCCGCAGGCGGGCGATCCGCTGAGCCGTCTGAATTTCACCGTTGGCGGCAGTATCCGTCCCCAGTTCAATAACCTGACCGGCGACGACGGTAAAAATGCCTACAAGCGTAACGGCTTTGATGGCGCCAGCCGTTTCCGTTTCCTGGCCGATTACTACCTGTTTGACGACGTCAGCTGGGTAGGGTATTACGAGCTGGGCGTAAATATTCCGGCGCTGTTCGACTGGGACAACCATTATGCGGCCAAAGCGCATGACACCAGCCGCCGTATGCTTTACACCGGTTTCCAGAGCAAAACCTGGGGTAAACTGACCTTCGGTCAGCAGAACAGCGTGTATTACGATGTGGTCGGCGCGAAAACCGATATCTGGGACTACGACATGCTGGCGCAGGCGCCAGGCAACGGCATCAACGGCGACTACGACGGTTCTTACCGTTCACGCAAAATGCTGAAGTATAAAAACACCTTCGGTAACGCGGACGTGCTGGCTTCTTATCTGTTTGCCGATAACGAATATTTGCCGGGCGATGGCCTGCGCTACAAGCGTCAGGGCGGCGGCTCGCTGGGCGTGGATTATCATCTGAGCAAAGAGCTGACCTGGGGCGCGGCGTGGAACTATACCCGTGCAGATATGCGTAATCCGGGCACCGGCGCCGATAAAACCTGGAACCAGAACATTTACGGGACTTCCCTTAGCTGGAAGCCGGACCGCTGGACCTTCTCGCTTGGCGGCGGCTATTACCAGAACTATCTGCTGAGCAAGAAAAAAGGCGTGGATAACTACTTTGCTGGCGATGCGTGGGGTATTGAGTACCTTGCGGGCTATACCATCCCGGTTGGCAACTATGGCCTGAAAACCTTTATGCCATATGTGATGGGCGACCGTCTGGAATACGTTAACGATCGCGACTATCAGCGTATCGATAACGGCGTGGGGATCACCTTCCAGCTCGACTACGGTTTCCGCGTGGATTATGAACACGTCTTTACCTCAAGCAGCGATAACCTGGGCGATATGAACCTGGTGCGTCTGCGTTACGACTTCTGATCCTCGCTTTCCCCGGCTTTGGCCGGGGATTGTTTCACCGCCCACGCTTTACAGCTCGCCGGTCATATACTGCGCCACGCCGTTACCGAAGCTCCAGTCGCCTTTGCTGTTAGTAATAAAGCTGATCATAACGTCGGCCGGTGAAATACCGCAGCTCTCCTGCAGTTCACGACACAGCTCCGCCATAAAAAATTGCTTCTGTTCATCGCTGCGTGGGCTGGTAAACACCCGTACCATCACCAGGTTATCGCTGCGCGTCAGCCCCAGGCCGGTATCCTCAAACACCATCTGATAAGCCTTGTTCTCGTGAACAATCTGGTAGCGATCGCGCGCCGGTACTTTAAAAGCGGTCAGCACGGCGCGGTGTGCGGCATCCAGCAGCGTTTTCAGTTCCGACTCCGAGCGACCCTGAATTACGTCAAATTGCAGTAATGGCATGGTTTTCCCCTTGATATAGAGTGTAATGGCGCCTGTAGGGCAGGGGTTACTTTAGGGGCATTAGCGCGTGGGAAAAAGCGCTATAGTTGAAATGATTATTTATTATAGTGAACAATCTCGATGGCTATAAAAACCGATGCGTTATGGCTACATCTTTACTGGCTGACCGTGCTGGCGGAGCAGGGCAGCTTTACCCGCGCTGCCGAAAGGCTTGAGGTCAGCAAGGCCGCCATGAGCCAGAAAATCAAAGAGCTGGAGCAGCAGGCGGGCGTGCCGTTGGTAACCAGAACTACCCGCACCCTGCGGCTGACCAGCGCGGGCGAAAAGCTGGTTGAGGAGCTGCGCGCACCTTTCGCTCAGATAGAGCAGAGTTTTTTCAGCGTGCGCGATTCGGCCGGGCCGCTGCGGGGATTGATCCGCGTCACCGCGCCGGTCGCTTTTGCCCGACAGCAGCTGGTGCCGCATATCACCGCCTTCCTGAAAAAACATCCCCAGGTTCGTATACAGCTGGAAGTGTCCGATCGGTTGGTTTCCCTGGCCAGCGAAGGGTTCGACCTTGCCATTCGCCATAGCGATACGCTGCCCGATACACACGTAGCGCTACCGCTATGCGCCACGCGCGCGCTGGTTGTGGCGTCACCGATTTATCTGCGCCAGTACGGCCAACCGCAAACGCCGCAGGCGCTAAGCGAACATCAATGCCTCTACTATCCGCGCGGCACGGAAACGCCGCAGTGGACTTTTTGCCGGGAAAACAGCAGCGAAAAGGTGGTGGTTAACGTCAGCGGCCCGTTCGCGACCAATAACAGCGAATCGATAAGGGATGCCGCGCTGGAAGGGTTAGGCATCGCGCTGCTGCCTGATTTCAGCGCGCAGGGTGCCCTTGCCGACGGAAGACTGGTCGAGGTTTTGCCGCAGTGGCGAACGTCGGGCGCTTTTGCCGAACATCTTTACGTCGTCCGTCCCTGGGCTGCTCAGGTTCCACGGGCGGTAAGCGGATTCGTACACTGGCTGCGCGACGCTTTTGACCGCCAACGCAAAAGCGCCACGGCGTCGTAAGCTACCTTTAAAGCTATTGATCACGAAGATAAAGACGCGCAGGGCGGTCGCCCTGCAAGTGATGCCGCTTTATCAGCAGGAAGAGGCTGTGAAGCGCTGAGCTGGTTTACTCTTCCCTGAACGACAGGAGAAAAAGTATGGAAGCCGAGATACATGGTATCAACGATATTCTTGCGCCCGGCCTTGGCGTGATTTTTTGCGGGATCAATCCGGGAAAATCTTCTGCGCATACCGGGTTTCATTTTGCTCATCCCGGAAACCGCTTCTGGAAAACAATCTGGCAGGCGGGTTTCACCGAGCGTCAGCTAAAGCCGGAAGAGGAAAAGCGGCTACTGACCACGCGCTGCGGTATCACCATGCTGGTGGAAAGGCCCACCCGTGAGGCTACGGAGCTTTCCGCTACGGAGCTGCGCGACGGCGGCAAACTGTTGGTCGATAAGATCATGCGCTACCAGCCCGAGGCGCTGGCGGTATTAGGCAAGCAGGCCTATAAGCAGGCTTTTGGCGTCAGTAAGGTAGACTGGGGCAGGCAGCCACATAAGCTGGGTGAGACGGAAGTTTGGGTCTTGCCCAATCCCAGCGGGCTGAACCGCGCGTCGCAGGAAGAGCTGGTAGCGGCCTACAAAGAATTAGCGCTGGCTCTGGCCGCTCGTTAAGACGATTGGGAAAAACAGATCCAGTACCAGGTTCAGGCAATTGCACCAGCGGGGCAGATAAAGCGCGCTATATTGCGGGGGGCAGGATCTTTCTGTTTTGGACTGCCGGGCCACAGAAAAAAGCCCCGGCCTGGGCCGGGGCTTTTTGTCACGCAGGCTGGATTAATCGTCCAGGAAGCTGCGCAGCACTTCAGAGCGGCTTGGATGACGCAGCTTACGCAGCGCCTTGGCTTCAATCTGACGAATACGCTCACGGGTAACGTCAAACTGCTTACCGACTTCTTCCAGCGTATGGTCGGTGTTCATATCGATACCAAAACGCATACGCAGCACTTTCGCTTCGCGCGCCGTCAGGCCGGCCAGCACGTCGTGTGTTGCTGAACGCAGGCTTTCGGAGGTGGCGGAGTCCAGCGGCAGCTCCAGCGTGGTGTCTTCGATAAAATCGCCCAGATGCGAATCTTCATCATCACCGATCGGCGTCTCCATGGAGATAGGCTCTTTGGCGATCTTCAGTACCTTGCGGATTTTATCTTCTGGCATCAGCATCCGCTCGGCCAGCTCTTCCGGCGTCGGTTCGCGACCCATCTCCTGCAGCATCTGGCGAGAAATACGGTTGAGTTTGTTGATAGTCTCAATCATATGCACCGGAATACGGATGGTACGCGCCTGGTCCGCGATAGAGCGGGTGATAGCCTGACGGATCCACCAGGTAGCATAGGTAGAAAACTTATAGCCACGACGGTATTCAAACTTATCCACGGCTTTCATCAGGCCGATGTTGCCTTCCTGAATCAAATCCAGGAACTGCAGGCCGCGGTTGGTGTACTTTTTAGCGATAGAGATAACCAGACGCAGGTTAGCCTCGACCATCTCTTTTTTCGCACGACGCGCTTTCGCTTCGCCGATAGACATCCGACGGTTGATGTCTTTTACCTGTTCAATCGTCAGGCCGGTCTCTTCTTCAATCTGCGCCAGCTTCATCAGGCTGCGCTGAACGTCTTCCGACACGTCCTTGAGCTTCTCGGACCACGGTTTGTTCATTGCCAATGCGGCGTTGAACCAGGTTTCGCTGGTTTCATTGCCGGTGAACAGCGTGATGAAGTTCTTTTTCGGCATCTTACAGATTTCAACACACAGTTTCATGATAAGGCGTTCCTGAGTACGAACGCGATCCATCATGGTACGCATGTTGTTCACCAGGTAGTCAAACTGCTTCGGCACCAGGCGGAACTGTTTAAAGACGTCGGACAAGTTTTGGATCTCGCTGACGGCGTCGGCATGGCTGCGGCCTTTGGCCTTGATCACCGTACGCGTTTTTTCGTACTGCGTACGCAGCTCGGTGAATTTTTCCCGCGCCAGTTCCGGGTCGATGCTGTTGTCATCGTCAGCGGTGTCGTCGTCGGACTCTTCATCTTCGTCTTCGTCGTCGTCGCGCTCTTCTTCAGAGAGTTCGGAACCTACATGCGTTGCCGTAGGCGCAATCTCTTCTGCCGCGTTCGGATCGACAAAACCGGTGATCATGTCGGAAAGACGAGCTTCGCCGGCCTCGACGCGATCGTACTGCTCCAGCAGATAGGTGATAGCCTCCGGATATTCGGCAACGGAACACTGCACCTGGTTGATGCCGTCTTCGATACGCTTGGCGATGTCGATTTCGCCTTCACGCGTCAGCAGTTCAACGGTACCCATTTCGCGCATGTACATACGGACCGGATCGGTAGTCCGTCCGATTTCAGATTCAACGCTGGAGAGTACCTGAGCAGCCGCTTCGGCAGCATCTTCGTCCGTATCGCTGCTGTTTTCATTCAGCATCAGATCGTCGGCATCAGGCGCTTCTTCCACAACCTGTATGCCCATGTCGTTGATCATCTGGATGATGTCTTCGATCTGATCGGAGTCGACGATATCTTCCGGCAGATGGTCATTGACCTCGGCATAGGTCAGATAGCCTTGCTCCTTACCACGGGTGACAAGCAGCTTCAGCTGTGACTGCGGGTTTTGCTCCATAAGACGGTATCCACACTTCTGTTAAATTAGATTGGTGTTGGTCGGCTAAGTTTAAGCAGCCAACAATAACAGTGAGGGCGTTGGATTATTGCCGCTGCCCATCGTGGCGGCTGCCAGGCTCAACCTGGCGGATAGTCGGCACTTAAGCCGCGGATATGCTGACAGAAGCTTTTTCCTGCCGGTTTGTCTGCTGATAACGTTTAAACCGGCTGCGACGATATGCGCTTCATCATATTTTCATCGCCGCTGTTAATCCGTTTGTTACTGTTTTTTCAGGGCCTGGCTGAGCGTCCAGAATTCACGACGCTCTTCGGCATTCAGGCCGTGCGTGCGGTCACGCGCAATTAACTCTTCCAGCCTGCGCTCCAGCGCCGCATCATACATACTGGCCAGCGAGTCCTTGAACATGGTTTCCACTTCATCCTCAACTATCATGTGGTTCCATGTTGCCAGCGTTTCAAGGCTTTGGCTAAATTTTGTGCCGCGATAAAGTTCCAGTAACTGGCCGGTCGTCAGGCCAGGGTGCGCCACGCAAGTACTCACTAACTCTACGAATAGCGGGAACCCGGGAAGCTCCGAATTATTCAGCCCCTCCAACGAAGGGACCATCGTCGCCAGCTCCGGATTCTGGATCAGCAATCCAATCAGTATACGCATGGTTGTGCGTTTTAGCTGGGGCTGCTGGGGCAACTTCGCGCCTTCGCTTTGCTTTGGCAGCAGTTTTTCCAGCTGGCTATCGTCCAGAATGCCCAGTTTGTTGCCCAGTTCCTGACGCAGATAGATACGCAGCGTTTCCCCTGGTACCTGGCTAATCAGCGGCAGCGCCAGCGTACTCAGCTGTGCCCTGCCGTCCGGGGAACGCAGATCCACCTGCGGCATCAGCGTATCGAACAGGAAAGCGGAGAGCGGCATCGCCTGCTCCATCCGCGCCTCGAACGCGTCTTTTCCCTCTTTCCGCACCAGCGTATCGGGATCTTCGCCGTCCGGCAGAAACATAAAGCGTAGCTGACGTCCGTCATTCATGTAAGGCAATGCGGTTTCCAGCGCACGCCATGCCGCTTCCCGACCCGCTCTGTCGCCGTCGTAGCAGCAAATTACCGTATCGGTCGTGCGAAAAAGCAGTTGGATATGCTCGGGGGTGGTGGAAGTGCCGAGCGATGCAACCGCATAATCAATACCGAACTGCGCCAGCGCCACCACGTCCATGTAGCCTTCCACCACCAGAAGCTTAGCGGGTTCCGGATGTTTCTTTTGCGCTTCATACAGGCCGTACAGCTGGCGGCCTTTATGGAATATTTCGGTTTCCGGCGAGTTAAGGTATTTAGGGAGTGCATCGCCGACCACGCGGCCGCCAAACCCGATAACTCGTCCACGCTTATCGTGGATAGGAAACATAATGCGTTCACGAAAACGATCGTAGCTGCGTCCCTGATCGTTGGTGACCAGCATACCGGCATCGCTCAGAGACTGGCGATCTTCCTGACTGCGACCAAAACGTTTTAGCGCGTTATCCCAACCCGCAGGCGCAAAGCCAATCGAAAAGTGCCGGATAACATCGTCGCTAAGACCGCGTTTGGTAAGATAATCGCGCGCGCCAGCCGCCTGGTTCTGCGTAAGTGACTGCTGGTAGAAATCATTCAGGCTGCTCATCAGCTGATAAAGACTCTGGCGCTGATGGCGCTCTAACTGACTGGGGCCGGAACCGCTCTCATAGGGCACTTCGAGGCCATAAAGCGTTGCCAGTTCTTCAATGCTTTCGACGAACTCCAGCCGATCGTAGTTCATTAAAAAATCGATCGCGTTGCCGTGTGCGCCGCAGCCGAAGCAGTGGTAAAACTGTTTTTCACCGTTGACGGTAAAAGAGGGCGTCTTTTCGTTATGAAAGGGACAGCACGCGTGATAGTTCTTGCCCTGCTTCTTTAGCTTTACGCGCGCATCGATAAGATCCACGATGTCCGTGCGAGCCAGCAAGTCATTGATAAATACGCGTGGAATTCGTCCAGCCATAGGCCTATCAGCTCATAAACGAGAACAAGCCGCGCATTCCTTTCGGAAAGCACGGCCTTGTATACTACTACTGGTCTGTGAAGCCTGAGGGCAAGCCCTCAATAATTAGTACAGACGAGTGCGGCGTGCGTTTTCGCGAGCCAGTTTCTTCGCGTGGCGTTTCACAGCAGAAGCTTTAGCGCGCTTACGTTCGGTAGTAGGTTTTTCATAAAACTCACGACGACGAACTTCAGCCAGAACGCCTGCTTTCTCGCAAGAACGCTTGAAGCGACGCAGTGCTACGTCAAATGGCTCGTTTTCACGTACTTTAATTACCGGCATGTAACTCTCACCTCGATAAATTCGGTTTTGTTGCTGACGTCAGTGCCAGCTTGTTTCAAAATGGTGCGGAATTTTACTCCAACACAGGCTGCGTTGTAAAGCACCATAGCATAATGTCTCACCAACAGATGCGCCTGTGCGGCTGCCGGTTTTTTCAGGGCAAGGAGTATACCGTACTCGAAGAGGCGAGGCGATGAAATTTTCCTCTTATCGATCATGGCCATCGGTGGATAACGCGGAAATTTGCCGCAGCGCGAAGCGGCTTCATGTTACACTGCGCGCCGCAAGAATGAGGTAAATGCCATGCGTGTGCTCGGAATAGAAACTTCCTGCGATGAAACCGGTATCGCGATTTACGACGATAACGCCGGATTGCTCGCTAACCAACTTTACAGCCAGGTCAAACTGCACGCCGACTACGGCGGCGTGGTGCCGGAACTGGCCTCGCGCGATCACGTGCGTAAAACCGTGCCTTTAATTCAGGCTGCCCTAAAAGAGGCGGGCCTGCAGGCGCAAGATATAGATGCTGTCGCCTATACCGCAGGGCCTGGCCTTGTTGGCGCGCTGCTGGTCGGGGCGACCATTGGCCGTTCGCTGGCCTTTGCCTGGAACGTGCCGGCGGTGCCGGTACACCATATGGAAGGGCATCTGCTGGCGCCGATGCTGGAAGATAATCCGCCTGCGTTTCCCTTCGTCGCGCTGCTGGTGTCCGGCGGTCATACGCAGCTGATTAGCGTCACCGGCATCGGTGAATACCAGCTGCTTGGCGAATCCGTGGATGATGCGGCCGGCGAAGCCTTCGATAAGACGGCCAAGCTGCTGGGTCTGGACTATCCGGGCGGGCCGATGCTGTCGAAAATGGCGCAGCAGGGCGTGGAAAAGCGCTTTATCTTTCCGCGTCCTATGACCGACAGGCCGGGGCTGGATTTCAGCTTTTCCGGTTTGAAGACCTTCGCAGCGAATACCATTCGTGAAAACGCCAATGACGATCAAACGCGTGCGGATGTAGCCCGCGCCTTTGAAGATGCCGTGGTGGATACGCTGATTATCAAATGCAAGCGCGCGCTGGAGCAAACCGGCTTCACCCGTCTGGTGATCGCGGGTGGCGTCAGCGCTAACCGTACGCTGCGCACCAGAATGGCCGACGTGATGCGAGCGCGGGGCGGAGAGGTGTTTTACGCCAGGCCGGAATTCTGCACCGATAACGGCGCGATGATCGCCTATGCGGGGATGGTCAGACTCAAAGGCGGAACCAGTAACGATCTGAGCGTCAGCGTCCGTCCGCGCTGGCCGCTTGCGGAACTGTCGCCGCTGCAAAACGACTGACGTTAAAGCGGCACAGCTTGCAGAACCGCCGCCGCTACAGCGCGACAGACGGTAAAGCGCCATTGCTCACGGCGATGGCGCGGTTTGTTATTCGACCGGTTGCCCATCAGGCCATTCAGCCAGCCGCCGACCAGAGAATACCGACGACAGCGCTTTCGATCATCCCGCCGATCTGCATTACTTCATACCGTGTTAATTCTTTCATCACATTTTCCTGTCATAAAAAAGAAACCCGCATCTTAAGTGCGGGTTAACGATCTTATTGAATTAACCCAAAGGGCCTAATCCTGCTTTTATATAATTAACAGGATGTTAAGTGATTTTATTTGCGCTTTTTCTTCCAGATTTTAGTTTCCTGGCCGCGCCAGAGACGCTGGATATTGTCATGATGGCGCAACAGCACCAGGCAGGAAAGCATCGCTACCGGAAAAGTCAGTTGCGGTTTAAACCACCAGACATAAAACGGCGCGATTAGCGCGCTGATAATGGCGCCTAACGACGAATAGCCGCTCAGCAGGACGGTCAGCAGCCAGGTACCGGTCATCAGGCCGGTGAGATCCCAGCCAATCGGCGCGATGGCGCCAAACGCCGTCGCCACGCCTTTACCGCCTTTAAACCGGAAAAAGACCGGGTAGATATGACCCAGACAGGCCGCGATAGCGATCAGGCCAAGCCAGAAGGGCGAAAGTCCGTAATGATAGGCCAGCCAGACCGGCAGCATACCTTTCAGGATATCAAACAGCAGGACGAGCAGCGCAGGCGCTTTACCGCCAAGACGCAACACGTTAGTGGCGCCGGGATTGCCGGATCCATTCTGCCGCGGGTCGGGTAATCTGAACAGTCGGCATACCAGGATTGCGCTGGAAATGGAGCCGCACAGATACGCGAAAAGGATCATACCGGGCGCGAATACACTCATAACACCGTTCCGTCTTCAGGGGGTCGTTTTGTTCTCGTCATCCGTGGATAATACGCATAATCCGTCGGAAGTGGTATCCGGCAACCGCAAAAACAGAGACTCGCATCATGGATATTGTATTTATTGAACAGCTGTCGGTTATCACGACTATTGGCGTTTACGACTGGGAACAGACGATTTCGCAGAAGCTGGTGTTCGATGTCGAAATGGCCTGGGATAACCGTAAAGCTGCGGCCAGCGACGACGTCAACGACTGTCTGAGCTATGCCGACGTAGCCGAAGCGATAATCAACCATGTCGCAGGCGGTCGCTTCGCGTTGGTTGAGCGCGTGGCAGAAGAAGTTGCCACCCTGCTGCTGACGCGTTTCCGGTCGCCGTGGGTGCGGATCAAACTGAGCAAGCCGGGCGCGGTAGCGCAGGCGCTTCAGGTTGGTGTAATCATCGAACGAGGGACTATTCCGAAATAAGCGCAATGTGATTGCCATCACGATGAAACCAAACCACATTATGGGCTGTCTGAGGATTGGCCCGCCTTTCTGCGGGCACAATTTTGGCGGTGGCGTACAGCGACCGCCTTTTTAATGGCTTTGATACGGATAGGGGTAGATTTGATGGCAGATATTCATCAGCTATGGGTGGCAGCAATCCTTGGGATTGTTGAGGGGTTAACGGAGTTTCTCCCCGTTTCTTCCACCGGGCACATGATCATTGTCGGTCATCTGTTGGGCTTTGAAGGTGATAAAGCCGATACATTTGAAGTAGTTATTCAGCTGGGATCGATCCTGGCGGTGGTAGTGATGTTCTGGCGTCGTCTGTTTGGCCTGATTGGCATCCACTTTGGCAAAGTGCCGCACGAAGGGACAGGGAAAGGGCATCTGACGCTGATCCACATCCTGCTGGGTATGGTGCCGGCCGTGGTGATTGGCCTGATTTTTCACGATAAAATTAAAACGCTTTTCAATCCCATTAACGTGATGTACGCGCTGGTCGTTGGCGGCGTTCTGCTGCTGGCGGCGGAATATCTCAAACCCAAACAGCCTAAAGCCGTAGGGATTGACGATATGACTTACCGTCAGGCCTTTATGATTGGCTGTTTCCAGTGTCTGGCGCTGTGGCCGGGCTTTTCTCGCTCCGGCGCGACCATTTCCGGCGGAATGCTGATGGGCGTAAGTCGTTATGCGGCCTCCGAGTTCTCATTCCTTCTGGCTGTGCCGATGATGATGGGCGCGACGGTGCTGGATCTGTATAAGAGCCTGGGCTTCCTGACGATGGCCGATATGCCAATGTTCGCCGTAGGTTTCCTCACGGCCTTCGTGGTGGCGCTGATTGCTATCAAGGTCTTCCTGAAGCTAATCCAGCGTATCTCCTTCGTTCCTTTCGCTATCTACCGCTTTATTGTGGCCGCTGCGGTCTACATGATTTTCGTCTAGTCAAAAAAAGCCGGACGTTTGTCCGGCTTCTTTTTAAAGCGGCTCTGCCCGCCAGGCTGCCAGTGCGGCAATACGCCTTCGCGTTAGCTCTTCCCTGACCTCCACGCCTTTGTAACCCGCCGCGACCACCTCTTTGGTCGACACGTTCTGCACAATCGCAAACGCCTTGCGCAGATAGTCGCCCTGCGGGTAAGCATTGTTCTCAAATCCGGTGCGGCCGCGCGCGTCTGCTTCGCTGGTCAGCGCAATTTGCTCCACGCGATGGGGCTTGCGCCAGGCGTCAATGCGATCAAAGAGGGCGACCAGCGTTTCCGGACTTTGTCGCTCGACGGTATGCACTAAATCGTGAAACTCCGTTACCAGCAGCGCCAGATCGCGAATGGCGTTCGGCACGCGCAGGCGCTGGCAAAGCTGCTCCACCAGCGGCACGCCCGCCGGGCCGTGACCATGATGGCTCGGCCATTTTTCCGGCGGCGTCAGCGCTTTGCCGACGTCATGAAACAGCGTGGCGAAACGCACGTCCACTTCATCGCTCAGCTCTGCGGCAATGGCCAGCGTCATCAGCGTATGCACGCCGGTATCGATTTCCGGATGCCATTTGGCCGGTGCCGGCACGCCGTAAAGATTGTCCAGCTCGGGAAAAAGCACGGCGAGGGCACCGCAGTCGCGCAGCACCTGAAAATAGACCTGGGGCATGCGGCTTTCCAGCGCTTTTTCGGTCTCTTTCCAGACGCGCTCGGGCGTCAGCTCGCTCAGTTCGCCGCTTTCCGCCATTGAGCGCATCAGCGCCAGCGTTTCACCGGCAATCACGAAGCCAAGGTGAGCAAAACGCGCGGCAAAGCGCGCCACGCGCAGCACGCGCAGCGGATCTTCATTAAAAGCGGCTGAAACATGGCGCAGCTGGCGCTGTTCGATATCGGCACGGCCATTGTAAGGATCGTAATAGCGGCCCTCATCATCCTGAGCGATGGCGTTAATAGTCAGATCGCGACGCTGCAAATCCTGCTCCAGCGTCACGTCCGGCGCGGCATAGCAAACAAAACCGGTATAGCCGCTGCCGTTTTTGCGCTCGGTGCGCGCCAGCGCGTATTCCTGCTGCGTGTCAGGATGCAGGAACACGGGGAAATCGCGGCCGACCTGCTGAAAGCCGAGCGCCAGCATCTCGGCAGGCGAAGCGCCTACCACCACCCAATCTTTGTCTTTGACCGGCAAATTCAACAGGGCATCGCGTACCGCGCCACCGACAAGATAACTCTTCACTACAGGCTCCCGGACTAAATTTTTCTGGCATCATACGTGAAGTGTAGAAGCTCTCCTACCGTTGTGAAGCGCCTGGCCGGTGGACAAAAAGAGGAGAAGGGCACCGCAAGATGCCCGGCAAAGCCTCAGCTCATCCAGCGATCTTTTTTCTTGCGGCTGGGGATCATATGCGGCAACAGCAAACCGAGCAGGAGACCGACCCCGGCTACGCCGCCGCCATACATAAACCACTGCATAATGATGGTACGCTGCTTGTCATCAAGCTGCACGTTAGCAGCGCTGACTTTTTTCTGCGCCACGATGAGCTCGTTTTTCAGCTTCTGATTTTCCGCTTTCAGGCCGTTGATCACGTCATCACTGCCCGCGACTTTCTTCTGCATTTCCGCCGTGCGCTGGTTCCAGCTGCCGTCGATATTGGCCAGCTTATCGGTCAAATCCTTTACCTGCTGTTCCAGCTGTGGGACGCGAGTGCGCAGGCTTGGCTGCTCACTGAGCTGCGCCAGCGGGATCCATGACGTACGGCCGTTAGCATCCCGGATCTGAGCATAATGCGTATCATTATTGGTCTGTACCAACGCCACTTCTTCACCCGCGTTCAGCGTGCCCGTCAGGCGGTAGCTGTCGCTGGGACCGCTGCGTACCCAGGTGGAAAGTTCGTCTGAAATATAGCGCTTCTCTTCGGCATGAAGCGAGGCGGCAACGCTGAAAGTCAGTAAAGTGAGGCCAAGTAAATGCGTTTTTTTCATTCGGTATCTTTTTTGTGAGTGCGGAAAAAAAAGTAATGGCACAGTCTGGAGATGGCTCGCATAAAGCTGAATGAGAACTATCCTGGACTCGACCTGATGCGCAAAGCGCCAGGAAAAGCGGGACAACCAGGGCGATTGTGCATTACTCTTTTCGTCATCTCTGGCTTGCCCGTTACCAGCGGTTTTCGACTTCGCACTGCATAAAAGCCGAGGCCGCAGGGTATAATCTGGCCTTTGTTGACCGTGCCGCTAATCTGATTAAGAAAATATGACCATAGAAATTGAATTAAAGTTCATTACCACGCCCGAAGGTGCCGAAAAGCTGCCGGCTCGTCTTGCGGCCTGGCCAAACGTGCACAGCGCGCCGCAGAAACTGACCAACATCTATTTTGAAACGCCGGATCGCCAGCTGCGTCGCTGGGATATGGGGCTGCGTATTCGCGGCTTCGGTGACAGCTATGAAATGACGCTGAAAACGGCGGGGAAAACCGTCGGCGGTCTGCATCAGCGCCCGGAATACAATGTAGCCTTGCAAAAGCCCGAACTGGCCATCGCGCTGCTGCCGGCGGAAATCTGGCCGCAGGGCTGTGATGTGGCGGCGCTACAGGCGCAGCTGCAGCCGCTGTTCAGCACTCATTTTATACGGGAAAAGTGGGTGGTTACTTACCTGAATAGCGAGATTGAAGTGGCTTTTGACCACGGCGAAGTGCAGGCGGGCGAGCTGAGCGAGCCGTTGAATGAAATCGAGCTGGAGCTGAAAACCGGCGAACGTGCCGACCTTATGGCCTTTGCGGCTGAACTGGCGGACATGGGCGGACTGCGTTTGGGCAGCCTGAGCAAAGCCGCGCGCGGTTACGGCCTTGCGCAGGGTCAGATCCAGCGCGAGTTGCGCCCGCTGCCAATCCTGAAAGTGAAGCCGAAAGCCACGGTTGAAGAGGGGATGCTGGGCGCTTTTACGCTGGCGCTTAGTCAGTGGCAGTATCATGAAGAGCTGTGGCTGCGCGGCACTCCGGCTGCGCTGCGTGGCATCAACGAAGCGCTGGAAACGCTGCGTCAGGGTTTTGCTCTATTCGGCACGCTGGTGCCGCGTAAGGCCAGCAGCGAACTGCGTCAGAAGCTGAACGAGCTGGAAGAAACGCTGGCGGAGAAAAAGCCGCAGCCGTCGCTCTGTTTTACGCCGCTGTGGCTACAAACCCAGTTGGCGCTTACTAACTGGATAGCGAGCGAGGGCTGGCGTCCGTTTATCGACAGCAAAACCGACAGCAGGCTGCAAGGCTCCTTTAAGCGCTTCTGCGACATCATGCTGGGCCGCGTTTCTGCCGATCTGAAAGAGACGTTTGCCCACGTGCGTCAGACCAGTGAGTATCAGGACAAGCTGACCCGTTTGCAGCGCCAGCTGCTTGCCGCACGTCTGCTGGCCGGGGCCTATGACGAAACCGCCGTGGCGGCCTGGCTGGGCGCGTGGGAACAGCTGGCCCACGCGATTAAAACGCATCAGGAAGCCTGGCTGGAGTCGTATCGCCATCAGGCGCTGAAGCAGCCGGTTTTCTGGAAAAACGGCGGCGCCTGATTTCGACCGCCCTCACAGGGAGTTACCTATGTCGCCTTTGACTTTACCGCCTCTGCCGCCGCTGCTTGCCGCACTACCGGTTACCGCTGACGATCCCGCGCTGCGTGCCGCTATGGCCTTCAGCGATTTCATCAGTGAAAACCTGACGCGCTACCCTGAATGGCAGCAGGAACTGCAGCAAAAGGCACCGGAGCCGGAAGAGTGGCGACATTATGCCGACTGGCTGGCGGAAGAGATGGCGCAGGTCGCGGACGAAGCCGCGCTTATGCGCGAGCTACGCCTGTTTCGCCGCCATATGCTGACGCGTATTGCCTGGATGCAGGCGCTGTCGCTCAGCAGCACCCAGGCAACGTTACGGCAGCTGAGCGTGCTGGCGGAAACGCTGATCGTGGCGGCGCGCGACTGGTTATGGCAGGCCTGCTGCCGCGAGCTGGGCACCCCGGTTAACGCGCAGGGCGAGCCGCAGCCGCTGCTGATCCTGGGGATGGGCAAGCTGGGCGGCGGCGAGCTGAACTTCTCTTCGGATATCGATCTGATCTTTACCTGGCCGGAAAACGGCGTCACCCAGGGCGGGCGCCGCGAGCTGGATAACGCGCAGTTTTTTACCCGACTGGGCCAGCGGCTGATAAAAGTGCTCGATCAGCCGACCATCGACGGCTTCGTTTATCGGGTAGATATGCGCCTGCGTCCTTTTGGCGACAGCGGGCCGCTGGTGCTGAGCTTCGCCGCGCTGGAGGATTACTATCAGGAGCAGGGACGCGACTGGGAGCGCTACGCGATGGTGAAAGCGCGGCTGATGGGCGGCGCGGACGATCGCTGGAGCCAGGAGCTGGAGCAAATGCTGCGGCCCTTTGTCTATCGCCGCTATATCGATTTCAGCGTGATCCAGTCGCTGCGCAATATGAAAAGCATGATTGCCAGGGAAGTGCGTCGGCGCGGGCTGAAAGACAATATCAAGCTGGGCGCGGGCGGCATCCGCGAAACGGAATTTATCGTGCAGGTTTTCCAGCTGATCCGCGGCGGACGTGAGCGCTCGCTACAGCTGCGGGCCTTTTTGCCCACGCTTCAGGCCATCAGCGATCTGCATCTGTTGCCTGGAGAGCAGGCGCTACGGCTACAGGAGGCGTATCTGTTTTTACGCCGCCTGGAAAATCTGCTGCAAAGCATTAATGATGAACAGACGCAAACGCTGCCCGCGGACGATCTTAACCGTGCGCGGCTGGCGTGGGCGATGGGCACCACGGGCTGGCCGCAGATGTACGGCCAGCTGGAACAGCATATGGCCGCCGTACGGGCCATTTTCGACGAGCTGATCGGCGATGACGCGCCGGAAGCGGGCGACAGCAAAGACACGGACGACTATGGCATCCTGTGGCAGGATCGCCTGGAAGAACCGGAGCTGGCGGCGTTGGTGCCTCATCTTACCGCTGAAGCGCAACAGCGGCTGCTACGCGCGGTTGGCGATTTCCGCCAGGACGTGGATAAACGCACCATTGGCCCACGCGGTCGCCAGGCGCTGGATCTGCTGATGCCGGGCCTGTTGGCCGAGGTTTGCCCGCGTGAAGATGCCGACGTCACGCTTGGTCGTCTGACGCCGCTGCTGCTGGGCATAGTGACACGCACTACCTATCTGGAACTGCTGACGGAATATCCGGGTGCGCTTAAGCATTTGATCCGGCTCTGTGCGGCCTCGCCAATGGTGGCCGATCAGCTGGCGCGCTATCCGCTGCTGCTGGACGAGCTGCTGGATCCCGCCACGCTTTACCAGCCCACGGCCACGGATGCCTATCGCGACGAGCTGCGGCAGTATCTGTTGCGCATCCCGGAAGAGGACGAAGAGCAGCAGCTGGAAGCGCTGCGTCAGTTTAAGCAGGCGCAGCATTTGCGCATCGCCGCGGCCGATATTGCGGGCACGCTGCCGGTTATGAAGGTCAGCGATCATCTTACCTGGCTGGCGGAAGCCATTGTGGAACAGGTGGTGCAGCAGGCCTGGCAGATGATGGTGCAGCGCTACGGGCGGCCTTCGCATCTTAACGAGCCGCAGGCGCGCGGCTTCGCGGTCATCGGCTACGGCAAGCTGGGCGGCTGGGAGCTGGGCTACAGTTCGGATCTCGACCTGGTGTTCCTGCACGACTGTCCGGCAGAAGCGGTGACGGACGGCGAGCGCAGCATTGATGGCCGCCAGTTTTATCTGCGGCTTGCGCAGCGCATCATGCACCTGTTCAGCACCCGCACCTCGTCCGGCATTTTATACGAGGTGGACGCACGGCTGCGCCCTTCCGGCGCGGCGGGCATGCTGGTCAGCACCTTCGCGGCTTTTGATGATTATCAGCGTCATGAAGCCTGGACCTGGGAACATCAGGCGCTGGTACGGGCGCGCATCGTTTTTGGCGACGCGGCGTTAAGCCAGCGCTTTACCGGGATCCGCCGAAGCATTCTGTGTTTACCACGCGAGCCGGAAAAGCTGAAAACGGAAGTGCGGGAAATGCGCGAGAAGATGCGCGCGCATCTGGGCAACAGACAAAAAGGGCGTTGGGATATCAAAGCGGATCGCGGCGGCATTACCGATATTGAATTCATTACGCAATATCTGGTCTTACGCTATGCCGCGACGGAGCCAGAGCTGACGAGCTGGTCGGATAACGTACGCATCCTGGCGCTGCTGGCGCGCCACCGCAGAATGAGCGAGGAGGAGGCGTATTCGCTGACCCACGCTTACGTTACGCTGCGTAATGAGCTGCACCGGCTGGCGCTTCAGGCTTTACCGGGCCAGCTTGCGCCGGAGGCGTTCAGCGCGGAGCAGTCGGTGGTCAACGCCAGCTGGCAGCGCTGGCTGGAGGCGTGATCGTGGCGCAATGGGCGCGATTGCCGGCATGTGCTATCATCGCGCGCACTATTTTTTGACTGACTGCAGCCTGGAGTATCTGGAATGAAAATGACGCTGCCCGATTTTAACCGTGCGGGTGTTCTGGTTGTTGGCGACGTGATGCTGGATCGCTACTGGTATGGCCCAACCAGCCGTATTTCCCCTGAAGCGCCGGTGCCGGTGGTTAAGGTGGACAACGTGGAAGAGCGTCCCGGCGGGGCGGCCAACGTGGCGATGAATATCGCTTCGCTCGGCGCCAGTTCCCGCCTGGTCGGCCTGACCGGCGTGGATGATGCGGCGCGCGCGCTGAACGACGCGCTCACCGGCGTTAACGTGCAGTGTGATTTTGTTACCGTCGCCACGCATCCTACCATCACCAAGCTGCGCGTGCTGTCGCGCAACCAGCAGCTGATCCGTCTGGATTTTGAAGAGGGTTTCGGGGGGATCGACGTTGAGCCGCTGCATCAGCGGATCCGCGAGGCGCTGCCCTCCGCAGGCGCGCTGGTGCTTTCCGATTACGCTAAAGGCGCGCTGGACAGCGTGGAAAGCATTATTGCCATCGCCCGCGAGGCGAAGGTACCGGTGCTGGTCGACCCAAAAGGAACCGATTTCGAGCGCTATCGCGGTGCAACCATCCTGACGCCGAACCTTTCCGAGTTTGAAGCCGTCGTCGGTAAGTGCAAAGACGAAGCGGAGATTGTCGGGCGCGGCATGGCGCTGATGCAGCAGTTCGAGCTGTCGGCGCTGCTGGTGACGCGCTCTGAAAACGGCATGACGCTGTTGCAGCCGGGCAAAGAGCCGGTGCATCTGCCAACCCAGGCGCAGGAAGTCTATGACGTGACCGGCGCGGGCGATACGGTGATCGGCGTACTGGCCGCCGCGCTGGCGGCAGGCAACACGCTGGAAGAGAGCTGCTTCCTGGCTAACGCCGCCGCAGGCGTGGTGGTGGGCAAGCTGGGAACGTCAACGGTTTCGCCAGTCGAGCTGGAAAACGCTATTCGTGCACGGCCCGAGGCCGGTTTCGGCGTGATGAGCGAGGCGCAGCTGAAAGAGGCGGTGGCGCTGGCGCGTCGTCGCGGCGAAAAAGTGGTGATGACCAACGGCTGCTTCGATATTCTTCATGCCGGCCACGTCTCCTATCTGGCCAACGCGCGCAAGCTGGGCGATCGCCTGATCGTCGCGGTCAACAGCGATGCGTCCACCAAACGGCTGAAAGGCGAGAGCCGTCCGGTCAATCCGCTGGAAAACCGCATGATCGTGCTGGGCGCGCTGGAAGCGGTCGACTGGGTGGTGGCCTTTGAAGAAGATACGCCACAGCGGGTTATTGCCGATATCCTGCCGGATCTGCTGGTAAAAGGTGGGGATTACAAGCCGGAAGAGATCGCGGGCAGCAAAGAGGTGTGGGCAAACGGCGGCGAAGTGCGCGTGCTGAACTTTGAAGATGGCATCTCCACCAGCAATATCATTAAGGCCATTCAGGCTAAAAGCTGATGAGGACGCGGGCAAAAAAGGCCCGTCCTTAAACCACAAAAGGCGCCGGTTGAACACGGCGCCTTTTTTAAACGGTTTCGCCTTCGGCGTTACTGCATATCTTCCGTTTTCAGCACTTCTTTCGGCATATCCGCTTTCGGCACATCCACGCCACGGCTTTCCAGCTCGGCGATACGGGCTTCCAGCGCGGCCAGCTTTTCTCGGGTACGCAGCAGCACCTGCGTCTGCACGTCGAATTCTTCGCGGTTAACCAAATCCAGACGGGTCAGCTGTGACTGCAGGGTCTGGCGGATTTTCTTTTCGACATCATCGCCAAACTCACGGATCCCTTTTGGCATAGAGTCATGAACCTGACGAGCAAGTTGTTCAATTTTTTTCGGGTCAATCATGGTGGCTTCCTGATAGCGACAAAGTTTCGTTAAGTGTAATGCCATAACTACAAAGGTTAAACCCAAAAACGTGAAAGCGGCAAAATGGCTAACGATTTGCTTATTTTGTTCGTTGCCCTGCTTTTTTTTCGGCGCTATAGTAATCAGGCTTATTCTCAGGGCGGGGCGAAATTCCCCACCGGCGGTAAATCGGCTACGGCTGAAAGCCCGCGAGCGCTTCAGATCTTCCTGGTCTGAAGGTCAGCAGATCCGGTGTAATTCCGGGGCCGACGGTTAAAGTCCGGATGGGAGAGAGTAACGTATCCTGCCGGGTCTACGCCCGCCACGCCGTTATTTTTTGTCGCTGCAAGACACTCCTAAGCTCGCCCTGGTTCTGGTAACCCATATTACACAAAGGATTATTTACCATGAATCAGACGCTTCTTTCTGAATTTGGCACGCCTGAACAGCGTGTGGAACGCGCTATCGACGCGCTGCGCAATGGCCGTGGCGTCATGGTGCTGGATGATGAAGATCGTGAAAACGAAGGCGATATGATTTTCGCCGCGGAAACCATGACCGTCGAACAAATGGCGCTGACCATTCGTCACGGCAGCGGCATTGTTTGCCTGTGCCTGAACGAAGAACGCCTCCGCCAGCTGGAACTGCCGATGATGGTAGAGAACAACACCAGCTCTTTCGGCACCGGCTTTACCGTTACCATTGAGGCGGCGGAAGGCGTGACCACCGGCGTTTCCGCTGCGGATCGCATCACCACCATTCGTGCGGCCGTGGCCGATAATGCTAAACCGGGCGATCTGCATCGTCCGGGCCACGTGTTTCCTCTGCGCGCTCGTGAAGGCGGCGTGCTGACGCGCGGCGGCCATACCGAAGCCACTATTGATTTAGTGACGCTGGCCGGTTTCAAACCTGCAGGCGTACTGTGCGAGCTGACCAACGACGACGGCACCATGGCTCATGCGCCCGAAGCCATCGCCTTTGCGAAACAGCACGCGATGCCGGTGGTGACCATCGAAGATCTGGTCGCTTACCGCCGCAGCCGCGAAACGCGTCAGGCAAGCTAGGCGCATTGCCGCGCTTCTGTACGCATCGCTAATGTCGTGCAGGCGCGCGGCGCGATAGTTTTCGCGCTGCGGCTTTTTCCGCGCCCGGTTCTCCGCCTCACCGGCCTGACAGCGCCCGGCTGGCCCGATAGTGTCTGCTTTTCGCATAGCTGGCCCGATGGGCGCTGGTTTCCACGTGCGGAAAAATTTGCCTCACCGTTGGTCTTTAGCTCAGGCCGGCGCTTTCCAACAGCGTCAGGCTCAGCCCCATTACCGTCATGCCACAGAGTACGCCATAGCTGGGATTCACATCCGGCGCGATATCGCGCGCCAGCGGCATCAGTTCGTCAACGGACAGTGCCACCATGATACCGGCGACGGCCGCCATTACCGCGCCTATCACCAGCGGCGACAGCCACGGCCCCATCAGCATGAAAGCAATAATGCCGCCGGCTATCTCCGCCATGCCGGAAATCCCTGCCCAGAACAACGCCTTCTTTTTCGATCCTGTCGCGGCATACATCGGCCCGGCGACGGCCAGCCCTTCGGGAATATTATGAATGGCTACCGCCAGCGCAATGCCCATACCCAGCTCCAGATCGCTGCTGGCGGTCACAAAGGTTGCGATACCTTCCGGGAAATTATGCAGGCTGATGCCAAGCGTCAGCAGCAGCGCGGTACGACGCAGGTCCTGCGGTGATTTACCCGCCATCAGATCCTGGGGATGATGGTGCGGCAGCAGCCTGTCCAGCGCAAAATAACCCAGCAGCCCGACGATAAACATGCCGTAGCCCAGCAGCGGTGACATTCCCTCCGCCTTCAGCGCAGCGGGCAGCATCTCCATCAGCGAAATCAGCAGCATAATACCGGCGGCAAAGCCCAGCGCAAAAGCCAGCGCTCGCGCCGACGGCTTTTGGCCGATAACGCCCAGAAAGGCCCCGATAAACGTGGCGCCGCCGGCCAGCAGAGTCAGCAGTAAAGGTATGGACACGATCATCTCTCCTGTTCCCGAGAAAGTATAGCCTTTGCTATACATTAGCAGAGAAAAAGTATGTGCAACGTCAGGAAATGTCATTTCCGATCCATCAAATTTCCTGACGATCTTCATCATGCTTATCCGGCTTTCCCGGCGCTAAAAAGAGCGTAACGTATTCGTTATCGCTTTAATGTCCGGAGAGAGTTATGAAATCACTGATGCCCGCGCTTTTTCTGGGCCACGGCAGCCCGATGAACGTGCTGGAAGAAAATGCCTATACGCAAAGCTGGCGCGAGCTGGGGCAGAACTTGCCGCGTCCGAAGGGAATTATTGCTGTCTCCGCCCACTGGTATACGCGCGGAACGGCGGTGACCGCGATGGAAAAGCCGCGCACCATCCACGATTTTGGCGGTTTTCCACAGGCGCTGTTTGATACGCGCTATCCTGCACCCGGCTCGCCTGCGCTGGCGAAAGAAATAGCGGACGCGCTGGCGCCGGTTGAGGTGGTGCAGGATCAGGCGTGGGGGCTGGATCACGGCGCCTGGGGCGTGCTGATAAAAATGTATCCGCAGGCCGATATCCCGGTGGTGCAGCTTAGCGTGGACGGCACCAAACCCGCCGCTTACCATTTTGCACTGGGCCGCAGGCTGACCGCGATGCGCGAACGCGGCTACATGATTGTCGCCAGCGGCAACGTGGTGCATAACCTGCGGATGGCAAGTCGGGACGACAGTGCGAAACCGCACGGCTGGGCTGTGTCATTCAATCACTACGTGCGTGAGCATCTGGCCTGGGAAGGGCCAGTGGAAGATCATCCACTGGTTAATTTTATGCAGCATGAGGGCGCGGCGCTTGCTAACCCAACGCCGGAGCATTATCTGCCGCTGCTTTACGTTCTGGGCGCGCGGGAGCCGGGCGAAACCATTTCCGTGCCCGCAGACGGGCTGGAAATGGCAGCAATCAGCATGCTTTCGGTACGGGTAGGATAAGATCCGCCAGAACCTATTCGATAAAGGTATGCGGGTAGAATCGGGAGAGATCCTGGGTGATCAGGTCGCGATCTTCGCGCAGGCCGATCCCGGCTGGCCGATCGTCAATCAGCCAGCTGCCGATCAGCGTATAGCTATCGCCAAACTTCGGCAGCGGATGGAACTGCTGCACGATCATGCCTTCTTCGCCATAGGGGCCATCCACGCGGGCGATTTCTTTGCCGTTTTCCACAATGCGGATGTTAGCGCCCTCGCGTGAAAACAGCGGTTTGACCACATATTTAGCCATCGCCGGCACGTTATCTTCAGCAAAATAAGCGGGCAGCAGATTAGGATGATTGGGAAACATTTTCCACAGCATCGGCAGCAGCGCCTTATTGGAAATAATGCTTTTCCACGCCGGTTCCAGCCAGCGCACGCCGGCATCGGCCAGCTTGGTGGAAAACGTCTCGCGCAGCATGAACTCCCAGGGATAAAGCTTGAAAAGATTGCCGATTACCTGGTCATGCACGTCGGTAAACTGGCCTTTTTCGCCCAGGCCGATTTCGTCGATATAGAGGAACTCGCTTGGTAGCCCTGCCTCCGTCGCGCAATCCTGAAGATACTGCACGGTGCCGCGATCTTCATCCGTATCGCGGCAGCAGGCAAAGTGCAGCCAGCTAAAGCCGTGCTGCTGATGCAGCGCCGCAAAGCGGTCGATCAGCTTCTCCTGCAGGCTGTTGAACTGATCGCTACCGGCCGGCAGATTGCCAGCGCTAAGCTGATCTTCCAGCCAGATCCACTGAAAGAAAGCGGCTTCGTACAAGGAGGTCGGCGTGTCGGCGTTGTTTTCCAGCAGTTTGGCATCCGTCTGCCCATCCCAGGCCAGATCCAGCCGGGAGTAGAGCGAAGGCTGGCTGGTCTTCCACGAGGTGCGAACAAAATCCCAGGTATGTTTCGGGATGCGGAATTTCGCCAGCAGCTCTTCGCTGTTGACCACTTTGTCCACCACCTGCAGGCACATCTGATGCAGCTCGGCGGTGACCGCCTCCAGCTTCTCGATTTGCGCCAGCGTAAACTGATAATAAGCATCCTCGCACCAGTAAGGCTCGCCGTGCATGGTATGGAAGCGAAAGCCATATTCAGTGGCTTTTTCACGCCAGTTGGGACGTTCTGCAATCGCCAGACGCTGCACGCTTAACCTCCGAAAGACCGGCTGGAGCCGGACGTTGCGCTGCTGCGCTGCATAGCGGACTGCTTCGCCACGCTTTCGCCAAAGCCGCCGCGCGTCACGGTGCTGGTGGTGGCCGGTTTCGGCGCCAGCGCGGTTTTCGGCACGGTCATGGTGCGGCCCGGCGTCGCGGTGCCAAAGCTTTTTCCGCTGGCGTCAACAAACTGGCCTCTGGCCGGGCTGTTTGGCGAGCGCGAGGTAAACAGCGGCTGCTGGGCAAAGCCTGCGCCACCGCCCATCAGGCGACCCATCATATAACCGGCCATTAGCGGCATCCAGAAGCTGCCGCTCTGTTGGGATTCAGCATTGGTGGTGCCGACGCCAGCCTGCGCGGGCGCCTGCTGGCACTGGCCTTCGCCGAACTCCGCCACGCAATCTTCACGAGTCGCGTATTTCGGCGCGGTTTTTTCCGCCTCTTTTTTGGCGTTGTTGTAGGCCGTGGTGCACTGTTCGCTTTTGCCGGGATTGGCGGTAGAGCAGTCGTCTGCATTTTGATAAAGCGAGACGGTTTCATCCGATTGTTCGCAACCGGCCAGCATAAATACGGCGGTTACCGCCAGCGCTACCGGAGTGAGATGGCGTGCGCTCCAGCTTTTGCGAAAGGAGGCATGATTAATTTTTTTTGTCCGTTTCATGACATTCTGTCCTGAGCCCAAAGGTAATGCTTAGAATAGGGGAACGGCGGTGGAAATTGAAGCAACGAGCGGCAATGTGAAGGGGATCTTTACTTAGCTATACGTTTGAAAGTAAAAGGGGCAGCCAGGCTGCCCCAAAATGCTTAATGGCGGAACGGGTTACCGCTGTGCGGCGCGGAAGCCTGAGCCGCCGCCGGGGCCGCAGCACGCTGCACGGCAGGCGAGGCCGCCGTTTGCGCGCCGTTCGCCGCTGCATCCTGCTGAGTGTTTTCCGGTGCTACCGCTTCTGGTGAAGTTGGGACTTCTTTACCCAGGCGGCTGTTCAGCATCTGCAGGTCCTGCTCGTTCAGCGTACCCAGAGCCGATTTAATGTTCAGCTCGTTGATCATGTAGCTGTAGCGCGCGTTGGAAAGCTGCTGCTTGGCGTTATATAATGTGGTGGTCGCGTCCAGCACGTCAACGATGGTGCGCGTACCCACCTGATAACCCGCTTCCATTGCATCCAGCGAGCTTTGCGCCGAAACCACGGCCTGCTTGTAAGCATTGATGCTGCTGATGGACGCATTAACATTGTTAAAGGATGAACGTACGGTCTGTACTGCGGTACGGTGCGCGCTTTCGAGCTGTTCGCTGGCGGAAACAAAAGCGTACTGCGACTGTTTCACCTGCGAGGTGACCGAGCCGCCGCTATATAACGGCAGCGTGAAGCTCAGGCCCACCTGGTTGTTGCCGCTGATGCTGTCCTGATAGGCTGCGCTGTTGGCGCGGCTGCCACCATATTTATTGTTCGACAGGCCGCTTTGCGCAGTCAGATCCAGCGTTGGCATATGGCCGGTTTCCGACAGGCGGATCTGCTCGCGCGCCAGGTCCTGGTTCAGACGAGCGGAAAGCAGGCTGAGGTTGCGGCTTTCGGCTTCCTTCAGCAGCGCGTTGACCGGCTGCGGTTTTTCCGTCCGGAAGCTATCGACGTTCAGCGAAGCCAGGCTCAGATAGTAGTTACCCGTGACCTGACGCAGCGTTTCCAGATTATTATCCAGATTGTTGCGGGCCGTCACTTCGTTGGCCAGCACGCTGTCGTACTGCGCACGCGCGTTTTGCACATCCGTAATCGCCACCAGGCCGACGTTGAAACGCTGCGTGGTTTGATCCAGCTGACGGTAGATCGACTGTTTCTGCGCTTCGGTATAAGAAAGCGTGTCGATGGCGTTTAGTACGTTAAAATAAGCGGTAGCGGTGTTAAGGATCAGATTCTGCTGGGCGACCTGGTAGGTAACATCCTGTACGCCTGCCGTTTTTTCCTGCAGCGTCAGCGCGCGCCATTTCGACATATCGAAAATGGTCTGCGTCAGCTGCAGCGTGCCGCTGGTCGCGGTGCTGTGCAGACCGCTGCTGTCGCGATAGCCGTTGCTGTAGGTATAATCTGCGCCCAAACCTAACTGAGGCAGTAAAGGGCTGCGCGCTTCGTTGATTTTCTCAAACGCGGCATCGCGATCGGCTGCAGAACTGCGAAGATCGGGGTTAGACAACCGGGCCTGCTGATAGATCTGCAGCAGGTTTTCCGCCTGGCTGGCGACGCTGAAGCCGCCCAGGCCCAGGCCGATAAGTAAAGGGAGCAGTTTCTTCATTTGCATTCCTTGTTATGCAGCAATATTGCTATGGTAGCGCTGTCGTAAGCCAAAAAAATTATCGCCGATTCTACCAGAGTAAATGAAAGAGATAAGTTGGCTGAAAGTGCCATGTTGCCACAATTTACTCAATTTAATCATTAAGAACTACACTCTGGGCGGATTTCGACACTCTTTTCCCGCTTTCGCCACCACCATTACAGGAGCGTAAACCGTGAGCAGCGACAAAAAATACCCGGTGACTTTCACAAAAAACGATGTAGAAATTATTGCACGTGAGCCGTGTTATAAAGGTTTTTTTTCACTCACTCGTTATCGCTTTCGCCATCGGCTGTTTAACGGTGGGATGAGTAAAGAAGTCACCAGGGAGGTTTTTGAGCGGGGCCATGCCGCCGTCCTGCTGCCTTACGATCCGGTGAGCGATCGGGTGGTATTGATTGAACAAATCCGCATTCCCGCTTTTGACAGCAGCCCGACGCCCTGGCTGTTAGAATTGGTGGCCGGTATTATAGAGCCGGGCGAAACGCCGGAAGATGTCGTCCGGCGCGAAGCGGTAGAAGAAGCCGGGATCGAACCAGCCCGCGTGAAGCCGGTGCTCAGCTATTTAGCCAGCCCCGGCGGCACCAGCGAGCGGCTGGAGATTTTGGTAGGCGAAGTGGATGCCAGCGTGGCGCAGGGAAACCACGGTCTGGAGGAAGAGAATGAGGATATTCTTGTACATGTGGTCAGCCGCGAACAGGCTTACCGCTGGGTGGAAGAGGGGAAAATAGACAACGCGGCCTCCGTCATCGCTTTGCAATGGCTGGAGCTGCATCATAAAAAACTAAGAGACGAGTGGAAAAACGAATGATAAAGCGCTACGTGCCTGATTTTCCTGAAATGATGCGCCTGTGCGAAACCAATTTCGCGCAGCTGCGTCGGCTGCTGCCGAAAGAAGATCGGGCGGGTGAGTCAGTCACCTGGCGGGTCAACGAGGCAAGTTATACGGTGACTATCCAGGAATCGACGCGTTACACTACGCTGGTGGAAATCAAACAGACCGCGCCCGCCGTCAGTTACTGGAGCCTGCCCGCCATGTCCGTGCGGCTCTACCATGACGCAATGGTGGCGGAAGTGTGTTCGACACAGCAGATCTATCGCTTCAAAGCGCGCTATGATTATCCGAATAAAAAGCTGCATCAGCGTGACGAAAAGCATCAGATAAACCAGTTTCTTGCAGACTGGCTGCGCTACTGTTTAGCGCATGGCGCAATGGCCGTTCCGGTGTGGTGAGCCTCTGCCGTGACGGCATTAACCCTAAGGATTGTGATTGGATAGCCTGTTAAAACTTCCTGTGGCGAATGGTCGGGCAAGAATACTGCAAATAACGGACACCCATCTTTTCGCCGGTAAACATGAAACGCTGCTGGGCGTGAATACCTGGGCCAGTTTCGATGCGGTGCTGCAGGCCATTTCCGCCTGTGAGGAGCCGTTCGATCTGATCGTCGCGACCGGCGATCTGGCGCAGGATCACAGCGCGGAAGCCTATCAGCATTTCGCTGAGGGTATCGCGCGTCTGCCCGCGCCGTGCGTCTGGCTGCCGGGCAACCATGATTTTCAGCCTGCGATGTTCAACACGCTGGCCGAAGCGAAAATCGCTGACGAAAAGCATGTGCTGTTGGGCGACCGGTGGCAGATCGTTCTGCTGGACAGCCAGGTTTTCGGCGTGCCGCACGGCGAGCTGAGCGACTATCAGCTGGAATGGCTGGATACAGCGCTGGCGAAGGCGCCGGAACGCCATACGCTGGTGCTGCTGCATCACCATCCGCTGCCGTCGGGCTGCACCTGGCTCGATCAGCACAGCCTGCGCAATTCGCATATGCTGGAGGCCGTGCTGCAGCGCTATCCGCTGGCGTCGACGCTGCTCTGCGGGCATATTCATCAGGATCTGGATCTGAACTGGAACGGGCGCCGCCTGCTGGCGACGCCGTCGACCTGCGTGCAGTTCCGACCGCACTGCACCAACTTTACTATCGATTCCGAAGCGCCGGGCTGGCGCTGGCTGGATCTGTATACGGATGGCCGGGTGGAAACCCGCGTTGAGCGCCTGACGACACGCGCCTTCAGCCCCGATCCCGACTCCGAAGGATACTGAGATGGCCACGCTGATCTACCTGCACGGTTTCAATAGCTCGCCGCAGTCGGCTAAAGCGACGCAGTTCCGGCAGTGGCTGGCCACGCGGCATCCGGAAATCCAGGTTATTGTACCGCAGCTGCCGCCTTACCCGGCGGACGCGGCGCTGATGCTGGAGAGCCTGATCATGGGATTATCGGGCGAAGCCGTGGGGATCGTCGGCTCGTCGCTGGGCGGCTACTATGCGACCTGGCTCTCGCAATGCTTCATGCTGCCAGCGGTGGTGGTCAATCCTGCGGTGCGGCCTTTTGAGCTGCTGGTGGATTATCTGGGTCTGAATCAGAACCCGTACACCGGGCAGCAATATGTGTTAGAGTCACGCCACATTTACGATCTGAAAGTGATGCAGATTGACCCGTTAGAGTCGCCGGATTTGCTCTGGCTGCTGCAGCAAACGGGCGATGAAGTGCTCGATTACCGCCAGGCTGTAGGCTACTACAGCGCCTGCCGCCAGACGGTTGAAGAGGGCGGAAATCATGCTTTTATCGGATTCGAACGCCATTTTTCCCCGATCCTGGACTTTTTAGGCCTCGCTGCCTGAAGCGGGACGTGGGGCTCACTCATTTACAGCCATCAAGATTGATACAATGACTCAGTCCAGCTATAACGCTGATTCCATTGAGGTACTCAGCGGCCTTGAACCCGTTCGCCGCCGTCCGGGCATGTATACCGATACGTCGCGTCCTAACCATTTAGGCCAGGAAGTGATCGATAACAGCGTGGATGAAGCGCTGGCGGGCCATGCCAAACGCGTCGAAGTGATCCTGCACGCCGATCAGTCGCTGGAGGTGATTGACGACGGTCGCGGTATGCCGGTCGATATCCATCCCGAAGAAGGCGTACCGGCCGTTGAACTGATCTTCTGTCGCCTGCATGCGGGCGGCAAATTTTCTAACAAAAACTACCAGTTTTCCGGCGGCCTGCACGGCGTGGGTATCTCGGTGGTAAACGCCCTGTCAACGCGCGTGGAAGTCACCGTGCGCCGTAATGCCGAAGTGTATGAGATGGCGTTTGAAAACGGCGACAAAGTGCAGGATCTGCACGTCACCGGCACGGTCGGCAAACGCAACACCGGCACGCGCGTACGCTTCTGGCCGGACCCGTCGTTCTTCGACAGCCCGCGCTTTTCGGTATCGCGCCTTAGCCATCTGCTGAAGGCGAAAGCGGTGCTGTGTCCGGGCGTGGAAATCGTTTTTAAAGATAAAGTAAACAACACCGAGCAGAGCTGGTGCTACGCCGACGGCCTGACGGACTATCTGGCGGAAGCGGTTAACGGCCTGCCGACGCTGCCGGAAAAACCTTTTGTCGGCTCTTTCGCCGGCGATATCGAAGCGGTGGACTGGGCGCTGCTGTGGCTGCCGGAAGGCGGCGAGCTGCTGACGGAAAGCTACGTCAACCTGATCCCGACCATGCAGGGCGGCACGCACGTCAACGGCCTGCGCCAGGGCCTGCTGGATGCGATGCGCGAGTTCTGCGAATACCGTAATATCCTGCCGCGCGGCGTGAAGCTGTCGGCGGAAGATATCTGGGATCGCTGCGCCTACGTGCTGTCGGTAAAAATGCAGGATCCGCAGTTTGCCGGTCAGACCAAAGAGCGTCTCTCGTCTCGCCAGTGTGCGGCCTTCGTCTCCGGCGTGGTGAAAGATGCCTTCAGCCTGTGGCTGAACCAGAACGTGCAGGCGGCGGAAATGCTGGCCGAGCTGGCGATTTCCAGCGCCCAGCGCCGGATGCGCGCGGCGAAAAAGGTGGTGCGTAAAAAGCTCACCAGCGGCCCGGCGCTGCCCGGCAAGCTGGCGGACTGTAGCGCGCAGGATCTGAACCGTACGGAGCTTTTCCTGGTGGAAGGAGACTCCGCAGGCGGATCGGCCAAGCAGGCGCGCGATCGTGAATACCAGGCGATCATGCCGCTGAAAGGCAAAATCCTCAACACCTGGGAAGTCTCTTCGGACGAGGTGCTGGCGTCGCAGGAAGTACACGATATTTCCGTCGCTATCGGCATCGATCCCGACAGCGAAGATTTGAGCCAGCTGCGCTACGGCAAAATCTGTATCCTGGCCGATGCGGACTCCGACGGCCTGCATATTGCCACGCTGCTCTGCGCGCTTTTCGTGAAGCACTTCCGCACGCTGGTGAAAAATGGTCACGTCTACGTGGCGATGCCGCCGCTTTACCGTATCGATTTGGGTAAAGAGGTTTACTACGCGCTGGATGAGGAAGAGAAAGCGGGCATTCTGGATCAGCTGAAGCGTAAAAAGGGCAAGCCGGGCGTGCAGCGCTTTAAAGGGCTGGGCGAGATGAACCCGCTACAGCTGCGTGAAACCACGCTGGATCCCAACACTCGTCGCCTGGTGCAGCTGACCATCGACGACGACGACGTGGAACAGACGCTGGCAGTGATGGATATGCTGCTGGCGAAGAAACGCTCGGAAGATCGCCGCAACTGGCTGCAGGAAAAAGGCCATATGGCGGAAATCGAGGTTTAATTTCTTCTGCACCCCATCCCGAAGCGCGGCGCTTATGCGGCGCTTCGGGGCTTTCCGTTACCCTTCCAGCCAGTTTGTAATCTGCGTAACCATCGCTGCCGTCGAAATGCCGTAGCGATCGTGCAGCGTCGGCAGCGCGCCCGCCGCCAGAAACGCGTCCGGCAGAGCAATCTGTCTGAATCGCGGCGTCACGCCGTGGCGCATCAGCGTCGCCGCTATCGCTTCACCCAGCCCGCCGGTAATGGAATGGTTTTCCGCCGCGATCACCAGCCGGTTCTCGTTCACCGCTTCGCCCGCCTCGCGCAGGATGGTGGCTTCATCCAGAGGCTTGATCATCGGCGAATGCACCACGCCAACCTCAACGCCTCTTTTTTCCAGCTCTTCTGCGGCTTCCAGCGCGCGCATGGTCATCAGCCCGCTGCTGATAATCACCGCGTGTTTGCCGCTGCGCAGCCGTTGCGCCTTGCCGTGGCGATACTGATAGCCGTATTTATCCAGCACCAGCGGCACTTTGCCGCGCAGCAGGCGCATATAGACCGGGCCATGATGCCCGGCTATGGCGGGCACCGCCTGGCTGATTTCGAGCGCGTCGCAGGGATCGATAATAGTCAGGTTTGGCATCCCGCGAAAGATAGCCAAATCCTCGGTCGCCTGATGGCTTGGCCCGTAGCCGGTAGTCAGGCCGGGCAGCGCGCAGGCGATTTTGACGTTCAGGTTCTCTTCCGCTATCGCCATACAGATAAAGTCGTAGGCGCGGCGCGAGGCGAATACCGCATAGGTGGTGACAAAAGGCGTAAAGCCTTCCCGCGCCATGCCCGCTGCGGCGCTCATTAACAGCTGCTCCGCCATGCCCATCTGGAAAAAGCGTGCCGGGAAGGCTTCGGCAAACAGATGCAGATCGGTGTATTTGCTCAGATCGGCCGTTAAGCCGACGATATCGGCGCGCTGGCGTGCCAGCTCTACCAGCGCATGGCCGAAAGGGGCCGACTGCACGGGTTGGCCTTCTGCGGCGATGGAGGCGATCATGGCCGAGGTGGTCAGGCGTTTCTTCGTTGCGGTAGTCATGTTATTCCCCTTGCTCAAGCGCGGTGAGGGCTTTGTCCCATTCATCGGCATCTACCCGGATAAAGTGCGTTTTCTCGCGCGTTTCTAAAAAAGGCACGCCTTTACCCATTTTGGTATCGCAGATAATCACGCGCGGCTGCGGTTCCGCCCAGGCGCGGGCGGCGTCAAAGGCGGCGGTCAGCGCGGCGATATCGTTGCCGTCCACGCGCTGTACGTGCCAGCCAAAGGCCCGCCAGCGATCGACAATCGGCTCGAACGCCAGGATTGCCGAGCTGTGGCCGTCGGCCTGTTGATTATTGACGTCGATCAGGGCGATCAGGTTATCCAGCCGCCAGTGCGAGGCCGACATTGCCGCTTCCCAGGTCGATCCTTCATTGAGCTCGCCGTCGGAAAGCAGGTTATAAACAAAGGAGGGGGAGCCTTTGCTTTTCAGCCCCAGGCATGCGCCAACCGCAATGCCCAGACCGTGCCCAAGCGAGCCGCCGGTGATCTCCATGCCGGGGGTGTAAGCGGCCATACCGGACATCGGCAGACGGCTGTCGTCGCTGCCATAGGTTTCGCGCTCGGCTTCGGGCAGCACGCCCGCCTCCAGCAGCGCGGCGTACAGCGCAATGGCGTAGTGGCCAATAGAGAGATAAAAGCGGTCGCGCGCTTCCCATTCCGGCGCCTCAGGACGAAAATTAAGCGCGTGAAAATAGCTGACGGCCAGCAAATCGGCGGCGCCTAACGCCTGGCCGATATAGCCCTGACCCTGAACCTGTCCCATTAACAGCGCATGACGACGAATATTGTTTGCGCGCTGTTTGAGCGTGAGTGTGGCAGAAACGCTGTTCATCTTATCTCCTGATTAGCGGTTAACGTCTGCTGCGCGAATACGCAGCACGCAGAGCGCGCCGAGCAGCAAAACAGCAGCAATAAAATAAATGCCCGAAGCGGGCGAGCCGGTGGCGGTGGTGATAGAACCGATCAGCCACGGTGAAAAGAAGCCCGCCAGATTAGCGATACAGTTCACCGCGGCGATGCCTGCCGCCGCCGAGACGCCGCCGAGCAGGTTGGTCGGCAGCATCCAGAACAGGGAGGAGGCGGAAAGGATGCCGGCGGCGGCCGCGCAGAGGAAAAACAGCGAGACCGGTACGCTGTGGCCCAGCGACGTCGCCAGCGTCAGTCCGAGCACGCCGATTATCATGGGCACGATCAGATGCCAGCGCCGCTCGCGATGCCGATCGCCGCTGCGGCCTGCCATCAGCATAAAAACAATGGCGCAGAGATAGGGCAGGCTGGTCAGCAGGCCGATATGCAGCGGCTCGCGGATGCCGGAATTCCTGACCAGCGTCGGCAGCCAGAAGGTCAGCGCATACTGGCCCATCACCACGCAAAAGTAGATCAGCGCCAGCAGCCATAGCCGCTTGTCGGCCACAAAAGCTTTCACCGTGCCGTGATGCGCTTTTTGCTGGTTATCCTCATCCAAATCGGCACGCACCATGCGCTTTTCGCTCTCGTCCAGCCAGGGCGCCTGCTCAACGCGATCCTTGAGCACCATCAGCACCACAAAGCCCATCAGCATGGTGGGGATAGCCTCCAGCACAAACATCCACTGCCAGCCTGCCCAGCCGTGAAAACCGGCGAAGGCCTCCATAATCCAGCCGGAAAGGGGGCCGCCAATCGTGCCGGAAAGCGGGATAGCCACAAACCACAGCACCGTCATGCGGGCACGGCGATGCGAGGGAAACCAGTAGGTAAGATAGAGCAGCAGGCCAGGTGCCAGTCCGGCTTCGGCCACGCCGAGCAAAAAGCGCAGCAGATAGAACTGCCAGGCCGTTTCCACAAAGGCGAACAGGCCGGAAATCAGCCCCCAGGTGATCATGATGCGGGCAATCCAGCGTCGTGCGCCGACGCGATGCAGGATCAGATTGCTGGGCACTTCAAAAAAGAAGTAGCCGATAAAGAAAATGCCTGCCCCCAGGCCGTACACCGTTTCGCTCAGGGCCAGATCGTCCATCATTTGCAGCTTGGCGAAGCCGACGTTGACCCGATCGAGATAGGCGCAAAGATAGCAAAGCATTAAAAACGGCATCAGCCGCCAGGCGATTTTGCGATAGGTCGCATCGCGCGCGACGGTTGTCGCGCTGAGATTAAGCGTTGTCATACTTTTCACTCCCGGAGTGAAAGAAGCCTGCTGGAAGGAGCCGATCAGTGGATCAACATACCGCCGTTAACGTCCAGCGTGATGCCGGTCAGGTAGCTGGCGAGATCGCTGGCGAGGAACAGCACGGCGTTAGCCACGTCGTCTGCCGCGCCCAGGCGGCCAAGCGGGATGCCGTCGATAATGGCGTGACGCCGCTCGTCCTGCAGCAGACCGCCGGTAATATCGGTCTGGATCAGGCCCGGCGTCAGGGCGTTGACGCGGATCCGATCCGGGCCAAACTCGCGCGCCATCGCTTTGGTCAGGCCCAGCACGCCCGCTTTCGCCGCGCTGTAGTGCGGGCCGCCGAAAATGCCGCCGCCGCGCTGGGCGGAAACGGAAGAGAGGCAAACAATACTGCCGCCGCCGTGTTGCTGCATGGTCGGGATCACCGCCTGCGACATCAGCAGCGTGCCGCGCAGATTGACGTCCAGGATACGGTTATAATCTTCGATGCTTATTTCCAGCGTTTTTACCGGTTGCGTAATGCCCGCGTTATTCACCAGCACGTCGATGCGGCCAAACTCGCTGACCACGCGGGAAACGGCATGACGCACCGCGGCGGGATCGGTTACGTTGGCCGCCAGGCCCAGATGACCAGCGCCCAGCTCTTCTGCCGCATATCGCGCCGCGTTTTCATCCAGATCCAGAATAACGACCTGCGCGCCGTGACGGGCGAAACAGGCGGCGGTGGCACGGCCAATACCGCGTTGAGAGGCGGCGCCCGTAATAATCGCAACTTTATTTTTCAGCAACATAATCCACTCCGTAATAATCTTTTTTAGTGGTTCGGTATCGCTACCGGCAGGGTCACATTCAGAATTGGAAATTACGGCTAAACTGGCAATGCAAAAAAATTCATTCGATGCTGAATAGAAAGATGGATTTGATGCAGTTAACATTTCTCGCGGAAAAAAGCGGGCATCTGTCACAAAACGCATTCAAGGAGCCGCATGGAAAAAAACGCAGATTTTTGCCCTTCCATAAAATCGCTCAGGATTTTTGAAGAAGTTGCGCATTATGGCAACGTGGCGCGTGCGGCGGAAGAAGTGAATATTACCGCCTCTGCCGCCAGCCATCAGCTGGCAAAACTGGAAAAAGAGCTGGGCTGCCTGCTGTTCAACCGCTCGCCCAAAGGCATGACGTTAACGCTGGCCGGTGAAAACTATCTGAAAGAAATCAGCCCGTTGCTGCTGGGACTGACCCAGGCCAGCACCCGTCTCGGTAATGAGAAAGCGCGCAGCGCGCTGCGCATTCACTGCGCGCCCAGCTTCGGCCTGCTCTGGCTGCTGCCGCGCCTGCATCAATTCCGCGAACGCTATCCTGCAATACAGGTCACGCTTTCCTGCTCCTACGAAAATCTCTCTTTCAGCCGCGACAATATTGATATCGCGGTGCGCCACGGCTTTCCCGACTGGAAATCACTGGAAATTAAAACCATTCGCCATGAAAAAATGTCGGTATTCGCGTCGCCCGATTATTTGATAAAGCATCCGATCGCGACGCCAGCGGAATTAATTAATCATGCACTGATCCTTTCCGAGTCGCCTTTAATTCAGTGGCCGCAATGGTTTGCCGCGATGCAATTAGCGCAGCCGACCAAAGACTGGCTGTTTCGCTTCGATCGTTCTTATATGAGCCTGGAGGCGGCAAGATTGGGGCATGGGGTGGTGTTTGAAAGCGAGCTGCTGGCGGCGGAGTATTTGCGCAGCGGCACGCTGGTCAAGATGTTTGGCGACGAATACAGCCTGCCGGTAAACGCGCATCATCTGGTCTGGCCGCGCGGCTTTGCCCGCTTTCCCCGCGTAAGCCATTTCCTGCAGTGGAGCCGCGAGCAGCTGGAGGCATCGCCGCCCGCATTACCTTGCGCGGCAGCGCCCGATCGGTATCAATAATAAAGCTGACGGCACAGCTATCGCTACGCTGGCCAGCCATAAAAAAAGGGGGCGAACCCGGTTCGCCCCCTTGCTACTTTACGCCGGTTCCAGCACGAAAATCCTTACGTCCAGCACGTCATCTTTAATGCGCCCGCGGTGCTGCTCCATATGCGCGGCCTGCTGATGCCGTTCCAGATGCCGTAAAGAATCCCACTGCTCGACCATAAACACCGAATCGGGCGAGTTTTGTTTCCACGGCACCTGCGCCTGGTGATCCACAAGCATCCGGTAGCTGCCGCAGCCTTCTTCCTCTAACACCGTCGGGATTACTTGTTCAATCGCCTGCATGACCGCGCTACGGCGGCCAGGCCTGACACAAATTTCAGCAATCACGGTGAGCATGGTCTTTCCTTTTAAGAGAACAGTCTTAACAGTTAAGCAAAGATCTGGCCCAGATGTGTCCGATAACGCTCGATATCGCGTGGGACATCCGGCTGCTTGATCACATCGTTGCAGATAAAGGTCGGCAGCGCTTCCATCCCCAGGAACTGATTCGCCTTGTGGAAGTGCAGGTAAAGCCCGTCCACGCCCACGCCTTCAAAGAACTGGTCGGGATCGGTAAAGGCTTCCAGCGGCGCGTTCCACGTCAGGGAAAGCATATATTTTTTACCCTGAACCAGCCCGCCGGAACCATACTTCTTCGAGGCGTCGGAGCGGGTGCGGCCGTCGCTGGCGTACAGGGTGCCGTGGCCTTCGGTAAAGACCTCATCGATATATTTTTTCAGGATCCACGGTTCGCCCATCCACCAGCCCGGCATCTGATAGATAACCGTGTCGGCGGCCAGGTATTTTTGGATCTCGTCGGCCACCACGTAGCCGTTGTCCACTACGGTAACGTCAACCTGATGACCGGCTTCGCGCAGGTAAGTCGCGGCCACGTCGGTCAGCGTATGGTTCAGCTCGCCTTTGGAATGGGCAAAGGTTTTTCCGGCATCAATAATAAAAATGCGCATCTTCTTCTCCAGTATTCAAAACTGGCCTCAGTGTACGCGCGAAGGCAGGGGTTAAAAATGAGTTTTTGATCACAATACTTTTGCGCTGTGAGCAATAATCACGCCATGCAGGAAAGCGTATGCCGTCACGGTTATCTGTGACAGAAGCGGCCCGGATAAGGTACTATTCCCGCCAAACGGCCCCGATGTGGCGCGCCCGTGACGCCATGATGTGAGGAACAAAAAGTAATGAGCGATTTGACTCAGGATGGGGCAGAGCGTCGCGCTCTGCATAAGTTTACGGAAGAGGCCTATCTCAACTATTCCATGTACGTCATCATGGATCGTGCGCTTCCGTATATCGGCGATGGCCTGAAGCCGGTGCAGCGCCGTATCGTCTACGCGATGTCGGAGCTGGGCCTGAACAACAGCGCCAAATTTAAAAAATCGGCCCGTACCGTGGGCGACGTGCTGGGTAAATATCATCCGCACGGCGACAGCGCCTGCTATGAGGCGATGGTGCTGATGGCGCAGCCTTTCTCTTACCGCTATCCGCTGGTGGACGGTCAGGGAAACTGGGGCGCACCGGACGATCCGAAATCCTTTGCGGCGATGCGTTACACCGAGTCACGCCTGTCAAAATACGCCGAGCTGCTGTTAGGCGAGCTGGGCCAGGGCACCGTGGATTACGTGCCGAACTTCGACGGCACCATGCAGGAGCCGGCAATGCTGCCCGCGCGCCTGCCGAATATTCTGCTTAACGGCACCACGGGGATTGCCGTGGGAATGGCGACGGATATTCCACCGCATAACCTGCGCGAAGTCGCCAACGCGGCCATCAAGCTAATCGATGCGCCGAAAACCACGCTTGATGAGCTGCTGGATATCGTGCAGGGGCCGGACTATCCGACCGAAGCGGAGATCATTACGCCGCGCGCCGAAATCCGCAAAATCTATCAGAACGGCCGTGGCTCCGTGCGTATGCGCGCGGTGTGGAAGAAAGAAGAGGGCGACGTGGTTATTACCGCGCTGCCGCACCAGGTTTCCGGCGCGCGCGTGCTGGAGCAGATAGCCGCGCAGATGCGCAATAAAAAGCTGCCGATGGTGGAGGACCTGCGCGACGAGTCCGATCATGAAAGCCCGACGCGTCTGGTGATTGTGCCGCGCTCCAGTCGGGTGGATATGGAACAGGTGATGAACCATCTGTTCGCCACCACCGACCTGGAAAAAAGCTACCGCATTAACCTGAATATGATCGGGCTGGATAACCGTCCGGCGGTAAAAAACCTGCTTGAAATCATCAGCGAATGGCTGGTTTATCGACGCGACACCGTGCGCCGCCGCCTGAATTTCCGGCTGGAAAAAGTGCTGAAGCGGCTGCATATTCTGGAAGGCCTGCTGGTTGCCTTCCTCAATATTGATGAGGTGATCCACATTATCCGCAGCGAAGACGAGCCGAAGCAGGTGCTGGTTTCACGTTTCGGCATCAGCGAAACCCAGGCGGAAGCGATCCTGGAACTGAAGCTGCGTCATCTTGCCAAACTGGAAGAGATGAAAATTCGCGGCGAGCAGGACGAGCTGGGGAAAGAGCGCGACCGGCTGCAGGGCATTCTGGCTTCAGAACGCAAAATGAACACGCTACTGAAAAAAGAGCTGCAGGCCGACAGCGAAGCCTATGGCGACGATCGTCGTTCGCCGCTGCGCGAGCGTGAAGAGGCCAAAGCGATCAGCGAAAACGAGCTGGTGCCGTCCGAGCCGGTGACCATTGTGCTGTCGCAGATGGGCTGGGTGCGCAGCGCCAAGGGACACGATATCGATCCGGGCGGCCTGAGCTATAAGGCGGGCGACAGCTATCGCGCGGCGGCGCGCGGCAAGAGCAACCAGCCGGTGGCCTTTATTGACTCCACCGGCCGCAGCTATACGCTCGATCCGGTGACGCTGCCTTCCGCGCGCGGGCAGGGCGAGCCGTTGACCGGCAAGCTGACGCCGCCGCCGGGTGCGGTAGTGGAGCAGGTATTGATGGAGGCGGACGATCAGAAGCTGCTGCTGGCGTCGGATGCGGGCTACGGCTTCGTCTGCACCTTCAGCGATCTGGTGTCGCGCAACCGTGCCGGTAAAGCGCTGCTGACGCTGCCGCAGAACGCCAAAGTGATGACGCCGCAGGCGATCCATCACGAGGACGACCTGCTGCTGGCGATTACCGCCGCGGGCAGGATGCTGATGTTCCCGGTGGCCGATCTGCCGCAGCTGTCCAAAGGCAAGGGCAACAAGATTGTCTCGATCCCCGCGGCGGAAGCGGCGGCGGGCGACGACAAACTGGCCTGGCTACTGCTGCTGACGCCGCAAACCGCCATCACGCTGCACGTCGGCAAACGCAAGCTGACGCTGCGGCCGGAAGATCTGCAGAAGTTCCGTGCCGAGCGCGGCCGTCGCGGCACGCTGTTGCCGCGTGGCCTGCAGCGTATCGATCGGGTAGAGGTTGACGGGCCTGCACGGCCTGAGGCCAGTGAAAGCGAAGAGTGATCCGGGCCGCGCGGCGCGGTGAAAAGCAGCATAGCCTGCTGATTTCAGGATATACTTCACCCGGCGCGCCCGATAAGGCGTAATGCCGGAGCGCCTGCCTTAAGGCGTCTCCGGCCCGGCAATAATGAGGATGTGATGCTGTCAATTTTTCGGATCGTCGTGACGATCGTTTATTCAATCCTGGTGTGCGTTTTCGGCTGCATCTGGTGTTTGTTCAGTCCCCGTAATCCCCGCCACGTGGCGACGTTTGGCCATCTGTTCGGTCGCCTGTCGCCGCTGTTTGGTCTGAAGGTGGAAATCCGCAAGCCGGCAGGGTCGGAAAACTATCCTAATGCGATCTACATCGCTAACCATCAGAACAACTACGATATGATCACGGCGGCAAAAGTCGTGCAGCCGACCACGGTGACGGTCGGCAAAAAAACGCTGCTGTGGGTCCCGTTCTTTGGCCTGCTTTACTGGCTGACCGGCAACCTGTTGATCGACCGTGACAACCGCAACAAAGCGCACGGCACGATTAACCAGCTGATCGAGCAGTTTAAAAAGAAGAAGATCTCCTTCTGGATGTTCCCGGAAGGGACACGCAGCCGTGGACGCGGGTTGCTGCCGTTTAAAACCGGCGCGTTTCACGCCGCTATGGCCGCAGGCGTACCTATTATTCCTATCGTGGTCAGCAATACGCACGATAAAATCAAGCTGAACCGGCTGCATAACGGTCTGGTGATTATCGAGATGCTGCCGCCGATCGATACCGCCGCCTTCGCCGATCAATCCGTGCGCAAGCTGGCGACCCACTGCCGCGAGCTGATGATGGAGAAGCTGGCTGAACTCAACGCGGAAGTCGCCGCGCGGGAAGCCGCAGGCGAAAAGTAAACCGATCGCCTTGCGGTCGGCACACGGCAAACAATCATAAAAAATGGATAGCGGCCCGCCGGGCCGCATTTTGGGTTACGGAGTTTTTATGTCCTTCAGTCGACGTCAGTTTATTCAGGCATCGGGCATAGCGTTGTGCGCCGGTGCGCTGCCTGCACGCGTATACGCCGCGGGGCCGGGTAATCCTTTGCCGGTGCCGCCGCTTATCGAATCCCGCCGTGGACAGCCTATCTTTTTGACGCTGCAACGCAGCCACTGGTCGTTTACCAGCGGCAGCAAGGCCCAGGTATGGGGCTTTAACGGTCTCTACCTGGGGCCGACGGTCAGGGTCTGGAGCGGCGATGACGTCAAGCTTATCTACAGCAACCGGCTGAACGAAGCGGTAGCGATGACCGTTGGCGGGCTTCAGGTGCCGGGCGCGCTCGCTGGCGGCGCGGCGCGCATGATGTCGCCTGGGGTCGACTGGGCGCCGGTGATCCCGGTGCGCCAGGCCGCCGCGACCTGCTGGTATCACGCCAACACGCCTAATCATATGGCAGAGCATGTCTATAACGGCCTGGCGGGCATGTGGCTGGTGGAAGATGAGGTCAGCAAAACGCTGCCGCTGCCGAACCACTACGGCGTGGATGATTTTCCGCTGATTATTCAGGACAAGCGTATCGATAACTTCGGTTCGCCAGACTACAGCCCGCCAGCCAACGGCGGTTTTGTGGGCGATACCCTGCTGGTGAACGGTACGCAGAATCCCTATGTGGAAGTCTCTCGCGGCTGGGTACGCCTGCGGTTGCTTAACGCTTCAAACTCGCGTCGCTACCAGCTAGCCATGAGCGACAAGCGGCCTTTTAACGTCATCGCCAGCGATCAGGGATTTTTGCCTGCGCCCGTGGCGGTGCAGCAGCTTTCTCTGGCGCCGGGCGAGCGCCGGGAAATCCTGGTGGATATGAGCCAGGGTGACGAGGTGTCGATAACGGCGGGCCAGGCGGCAGGCATTGTCGACAGGCTGCGCGGGCTGTTCGAGCCGTCGAGCATTCTGACCTCGACGCTGGTACTGACGCTGCGTCCGACCGGCCTGCTGCCGCTGGTGACCGACACGCTGCCGATGCGTCTGCTGGCCGATCAGGTCATTGAAGGCGGCGTCAGCCGCACGAGAGAATTCCGTCTGGGCGACTCGGAGCCGGGTATCAACGGCGCGCTGTGGGATTTGGGCCGCATCGACGTCCAGGCGCAGCAGGGCAGTTTTGAACGCTGGATTATTCATGCCGACATGCCGCAGGCGTTTCATATGCAGGGCGTGATGTTTTTGATTAAGAACGTTAACGGCGCACAGCCGATGGCGGAAGATCGCGGCTGGAAGGATACCGTCTGGGTTGACGGCAGCGTGGAGCTGTTTGTCTCCTTTACGCAGTCCTCTTCCGACCACTTCCCGTTTGTCTACTATAGCCAGACGCTGGAAATGGCCGATCGTGGAACGGCGGGCCAGCTGCAGGTACAGCCAGCGCCGTAGCGTAAAGCGCTGGTTGACCGGAGCGGCCAGCCAGCGAGGTTTTGCAAGGATCAAGGCGGTCGGCGCGCCGCCGGCGGCCAAAGAAGGCGGGGCGAATTAAGGCCGGGGGCTGGAGAACGATTATTTCTTTTCCAGCACGATAGCCGTACCGCGCCAGTGGCTGGAATCGCCAGGACGATCCAGCGAGGTAATATACATATATTCGCCGCCTTTTTTATCCACTTCCGCACGCAGTGCCTCAAGCGCTTTTGCTTTCCCTCCCATTACGTTAGAAATGGATACGCGTTCTTTTTTTACGTAATTATCCAGTTCGTTACGCGGCACAATCTGTGCGGCAAAAGCGGAACCCGTCATCAGCAACAGCAGGGCAGCCGAAATAATCTTTTTCATTATGCTTCTCCAGTTAATTCCTCAAAAATATTGACGGCTTTAGTATACTGATTTTGTGAATAACTTAATTCGGTTATTAATAATAATAAATACCGTTTTGATTAGCCAAACCTATTATAAACACTATCAGTGCCTTATTTTTTAAAATTGGCGTAAATATTTATTAGCAAACTAAATTTACCTTGCTGTATTTATTCACTTTTCAGATGAGGGTGAAAGCTTTGCCGCTGCTGGCGCTTAATAATTATATTAACATTATTCAGCAAGAATAATGAAAGTGGTTTATCTGAGGTTTAAATTAATAGAGCATTGCGTAAACAGTTCTTTTTTTAATGCCTGATAAAGGCAGGCTGCGCGTTAAAAAGGCGGCCGCCCGTCTGTTTTCTGTCAACGGGCGGCCGGGCGCTTAGTTCAGCTCGTCAGGGTTAGGGCCAAGACGGTTGCCGGCATCCAGCGAGGCGATTTCGCTGATTTCCGGTTTTTCCAGACGGAAATCGAAGACCTTAAAGTTCTCTTCAATGCGGGAAGGCGTGACCGATTTCGGGATCACCACCAGGCCGCTGTCCAGATGCCAGCGGATAACAATCTGCGCAGGCGTTTTGCCATATTTTTTCGCCAGCGTTTTGATCACGGCCTGATCGAACACGCCTTTACCACCCTGAGCCAGTGGGCTCCAGGATTCGGTCTGGATCTGATGCATGGCGTTCCAGGCGTGCAGCGTGCGCTGTTGCAGCATAGGGTGCAGCTCTATCTGGTTGATCACCGGACGCACGCCCGTTTCATCTATCAGCCGTTTCAGGTGCGCTTCCTGGAAGTTACAGACGCCGATGCTTTTAGTCAGCCCCTGTTTTTGCAGCTCGATCATCGCTTTCCAGGCGTCAACGTAGTTGTCCTTCGCCGGGCAAGGCCAGTGCATCAGATAGAGATCGACGCTTTCCAGCTGCAATTTCTTCAGGCTGGTTTCCAGCGCCTGCGGCGCGTTCAGCTGATCGTCATTCCACAGCTTGGTGGTCACGAAGATATCGTCACGCGCGACTGACGTTTCCTGTAGCGCCTGACCGATACCCTCTTCGTTTTTATAGATGGCGGCGGTATCGATCGAGCGATAGCCCACATCGAGCGCTTTCAGCGCAGCCTGACGCGCTTCGTCAATGCTTGCCTGCCAGACGCCCAGGCCGAGCTGGGGCATCATATTGCCATCGTGAAGCTTGATTACGGGTTGCTCTGCCATTGTTCTCTCCTTTGCAGCTATAGTGCCGACGCCTCTGCGCCGGGAAGTGACGCTAAGTCTGGTTGCGACTGCTGGTGTTAGTTTAGTTGAAATTATTAACCCTTTGCGCAATTCGGATTATTGAGCCGGTTGGCAGCGTAACGGCCAGTCCCGTCATACCTCCTGCCCGTTTCTGCTTTCTTCTTGCCTGTTTCTCCAGGAGGCTGGACGATTACGGCAGGCTTCGGCATGATGCCAGCTCCGCTTTTTTTCAGGTGAACATCATGGATCGCACTATGCTGTGCGCCCGGCTTGCCCGCCAGGTCGTGCAACTGATCGACGCAAAACCGGATGTGCAGACGCTGCTGCCCGATATCCGGCTTTTCCACGCCAGCCAGCCCAGCGGGCGTACACCGGTACTCTATTCCTCCGGCATCGTAATCCTGTTTCAGGGCAGAAAAACCGGCTATCTGGGCAACCATGTTTTCCATTACGACGCGACAGAATACCTGATGCTGACCGTACCGCTGGCGGTTGAGTGCGAAACGTTTGCCACGCCGGAAGCGCCGCTGGCAGGCATGCTGCTGAATGTCGATCCGGTTAAGCTCCAGGATCTGCTGATTGATATTGGCGATGACGACAGCTTCCAGCCGCAGCCGCAGACGCGCGGCATTCACTCGTCGCCGCTGACCGAGCCTATGCTGTGTGCGGCGGAGCGCCTGCTGGATGCGATGGCGGATCCGCGCGACGCGCGCGTGCTTGGCCCGCAAATCGTGCGGGAAATTCTCTATCATGTGCTGCTGGGGCCGTGCGGTGGCGCGCTGATGGCGCTGGTCAGTCGGCACACACAGTTCAGCCAGATAGCGCGGGCGCTGCGGCGGATCGAGCATCACTATACCGACAACCTGAGCGTGGAGCGGCTGGCGGCGGAGGTGAATATGAGCGTCTCCGCCTTTCACCACAACTTTAAAGCCGTCACCAGCACCTCGCCGTTGCAGTATCTTAAAAGCTACCGACTGCATCAGGCGCGAATGCTGATGCTGCATGAAGGGCTGAAAGCCAGCGCGGCGGCGATGCGGGTCGGCTATGAAAGCGCCTCGCAGTTTTCCCGCGAGTTTAAGCGCTATTTTGGCGTCACGCCGGGGGAAGAGATCGGCAGAATGCGTCAGATGGAATAAGAGGGCCGTCGGACGACCCTCGCAAGGCAGGTCGCGCTAAGCGGCTTTTTTCCGCTTAAAGAACAGGGCGAGGCTGCCGATCAGGCCGATGCAAAGCAGCGCCAGCGGCAGGATCATCAGAATGGACATTACCTGATCTTCATGGCGCTTGATAAAGGGTACCTGGCTTATCGCATAGCCCAGCGAAACCAGGATGCCGACCCACAGCAGGCCGCTGAGCCAGTTAAAAAACTGGAAACGCGTCTGCGTCAGGCCGGAGATGCCTGCCATCGTCGGCAGCAGCGTCCGCACGAAGGCCAGGAAGCGCCCAATCAGCAGTGCCATCAGCCCGTGCCGGTGAAACAGGCTCCAGGCGCGCTGGTGATACTGCGCGGGCAGGTGCATCAGCCAGCCTTTGACCAGGCGCGTATTGCCTAACCAGCGGCCCTGCAGGTAGCTCAGCCAGCAGCCCAGGCTGGCCGCCAGCGTCAGGATCGCGACGGTAGGAATAAAGCCCATCACGCCTTTGGCGATCATCGCGCCGGCCAGCAGCAGCAAACTGTCGCCGGGCAGAAAGGCGGCGGGCAGCAAACCATTTTCCAGCAGCAGCGTGAGAAACATTATTCCGTAAACGATCCAGATTACATCGGGATTGGCGAGGGCAGCAAAATCCTGATGCCAAAGCGCCTGCACAATCTCATGGAGTACCGCCATTTTTTATCCTGTTTACCGCATCAATAGCACTAGTGTACTCGTAAATGGCCTGTCACAACGTGGCGCAGGCCAGAGCTGTTGCCTTTTTGTTTAATTTTTTAACGATCCGGCGATGCGCGCGAAACCGGCGGTCAAATCCGCCAGCAAATCGTCAACGTTTTCCAGCCCGATATGCAGCCGGATCAGCGTGCCGCTGAAGTCTACGCCGCCAGCCGGACGGATGGCGGCCAGCTCGTCGGGCTGACTCGCCAGAATAAGCGATTCGAAACCGCCCCAGGAGTAGGCCATGCTGAAATGTTCAAAGTGGTCAAGAAAATCGGCCAGCTGCCGATCGCTCAGCCGCGCTTTCAGTACAAAGGAGAACAGGCCGCTGCTGCCGGTAAAATCCCGCCGCCAGAACTCGTGGCCCTTGCACTGCGGCAGCGCCGGATGGTTAACCACGGCTACTTCCGGACGCTCGGCCAGCCAGCGCGCGACCCGCAGCCCGCTTTCCTCGTGCCGGCGCAGACGTACCGCCAGCGTGCGCAGGCCACGGCTGGCCATATAGGCGGTGTCCGCGTCTACCATTTGCCCCATCAGATAAGAGTTTTCACGCAGCTGCGCCCAGCAGCGCTGGTTGGCGACAGCGGTGCCGATCATCGCGTCGGAATGACCAATCAAATATTTGGTTCCGGCCTGGATGGAAATATCGATACCAAAATCCAGCGCGCGAAACAGAATGCCCGCAGCCCAGGTATTATCGACCATAATGACCGCTTCCGGCGCTTTGGCCCGTACGGCCGCGACGATCGCCGGAATATCCTGCACTTCCATGGTAACGGAAGCCGGCGACTCCAGAAAAACGACCCGCGTTTCGGGCTTGACTAATTCACCGATTTCCGCGCCGGCGGTATGGCTGAACCAGGTGGTGGTCACGTTCATTTTACTGAGGATTTTGCTACAGAAATCCTGGGTTGGTTCATAGACGGAACCGGCCATCAGCACGTTATCCCCGGCAGAAACAAAAGCGAGAACGGCATTGGCGACCGCTGCCGCGCCGCAGGGATAAAGCACGCAGCCTGCGCCGCCCTCCAGCTCGGTCATGGCTTCCTGCAGCGAGAAGTGGGTCAACGTGCCGCGACGACCATAAAACAGTTCGCCTTCCGCTCGCCCGGCCGTGGCGCGTTTCTTCTCGGCCACGCTGTCGAACACCAGCGAGGAGGCGCGCTGAATAACGCTGTTAACGGAGCCCTGAGTATAGCGTTTGCGGCGGCCGGCGCTGATTAACGCCGTTTCAATATGTTTACTGGTCATCGGTCTGCTCGGTTTAAGGATCTCGCTTAACGTTAACACGGCTGGCGGCGGGGCGAAATTCGTCATCCCGCTACGTGACAAAGTTTCAGGAAAAACCCTGGCGATAAAAAGGAGAGAGGGGGAAAAGTGTAAAAAGTATTGCGTTAAGGGTAAATAGTAATGATAACTACTATCAATTCGGGTTCGATTTGGTATGATCCGCCCTGTATTTTCGCTATCGGTAACTGACGTTGGAGAGACAGCGTGACGAATGATTTGATGCAGACGGACCTCTCCGTCTGGGGCATGTATCACCATGCGGACATCGTGGTAAAAGTGGTAATGATCGGTTTGCTGCTGGCTTCGGTCGTTACCTGGGCCATCTTCTTCAGCAAAAGCGCGGAGCTCAGCTCGGCGAAACGCCGCCTGAAGCGCGAGCAGCAGGCGCTGGCGGGCGTTCGTTCCCTGCAGGAGGCGAGCGATATCAGCGCCACGTTTAACGCTAACAGCGTGACCACGCAGCTGTTGAAAGAAGCCGAAAACGAGCTGGAGCTGTCGCAGCAGTCCGCCGACAACGAGGGGATTAAAGAGCGCACCTCGTTTCGTCTGGAGCGCCGCGTTGCCTTCTTCAGCCGCCACGCCGGTCGCGGCAACGGTTTTCTGGCTACTATCGGTGCTATCGCACCGTTTGTCGGCCTGTTCGGCACCGTTTGGGGCATTATGAACAGCTTTATCGGCATTGCCCAGACGCAAACCACGAACCTTGCGGTGGTTGCGCCCGGCATCGCAGAAGCGCTGCTGGCAACGGCTGTCGGCCTGTTCGCTGCGATTCCGGCGGTAGTGATCTATAACGTCTTCGCCCGTACTATCGCCAGCTATAAAGCCTCGCTGGGCGACGCCGCCGCGCAGATTATGCTGCTGCAAAGCCGCGATCTGGATCTGTCCGCCAGCGCGCCGCAGCATCCAACGCAGAAGCTGCGGGTAGGATAAGCGCCATGGCCATGCGATTGAATGAAGATCTCGATAGCAACGGCGAAATGCATGAAATCAACGTCACGCCGTTTATCGATGTGATGCTGGTCCTGCTGATTATCTTTATGGTCGCCGCGCCGCTGGCTACCGTTGACGTTCGCGTTAATCTGCCGGCCTCTACCAGCAAGCCTCAGCCGCGCCCGGAAAAACCGGTCTACCTCTCAATCAAAGCGGATAAACAGCTGTTTATCGGCAATGATGCGGTAACGCAGGAAACGCTGCTGTCGGCGCTGGAAAGCCAGACGCAGGGCAATAAAGACGCCACTATCTTCTTCCAGGCGGATAAATCGGTGGATTACGAAACGCTGATGGGCGTGATGGATAAGCTGCGTCAGGCGGGCTATCTGAAGATTGGGCTGATAGGCATGGAAACCGTCGCGAAATAATCGCCGTCAGAAAATAAAAAATCCGTAACGACCGTTGCGGATTTTTTTTGCTCAGGATCGGGGCAGGCGGCCGCAGCCTTACGCCACGGCCGCACCAGCGGCGCTACATTTGCGCCACAGGCTCGCTGGCCTGGCGGGTTTGATACTGCTGCACCAGGCGTTTGATCAGCAGCGTGCCGAGCAGGCCGCAAACGGCGGCGAAGGTCAGCCAGACGCCGGGCATCGCCTTGTCGCCGGTGGCATGGATCAGATAGCTGGACATCGCAGGCGTAAAGCCGCCGAACAGCGCCGTTGCCAGGCTGTAGGCCAGCGAAAAGCCGGTCGCGCGCACCTCTGCGGGCATCACTTCCGCCAGATAGACCACCATCGCGCCGTTATAGCTGGCGTAAAGGAACGACAGCCACAGCTCGGCCTCCAGCAGGTGGGAGAAGGTTGGCGAGCCGACCAGCCAGTGCAGCACCGGCCAGGCGGTAGCGATCATCAGTATGGTAAACAGGATCAGCAGCGGACGACGGCCGTAGCGGTCGGAGACGGCACCCATAATCGGCAGCCAGATCAGGTTTGACAGGCCGACGCACAGCGTCACCAGAAAGCTCTGCTTATCGCTCATCATCAGCACCGTTTTACCAAAGGTTGGGGTAAACGCGGTGATCATATAAAACATCACGGTTGTGGTAACCACCATCAGCATGCCTGCCAGCACCAGCGCCCAGTTGCTGGCGACGCCGCGCACGATCTGACGCATGGAAGGGTGCACCTTACGCTGGCTGAAGGCTTCGGTTTCTTCCAGCATTCTCCTGACCCAGAACAGGAAAGGCACAATCAGGCAGCCGATGAAAAAAGGGATACGCCAGCCCCAGTCGGTCACCTGATCTTTCGCCAGCAGATGGTTCAGCCCCAGGCCCAGCAGCGCGGCGAAAATCACGGCGACCTGCTGGCTGCCGGACTGCCAGCTGACAAAAAAGCCCTTGCGGTTTTTCGGCGCGATCTCGCTGAGATAGACCGAAACGCCACCCAGCTCGACGCCCGCCGAGAAGCCCTGTAACAGACGTCCAAGCAGGATCAGGATTGGCGCCGCCGCGCCCAGCGTGTTGTAGCCCGGTACGACAGCGATGGTTAAAGTGCCGATCGCCATCAGGCCCAGCGTCAGCAGCAGCCCTTTACGCCGTCCGTGATGGTCGATATAGGAGCCGAGGATAATTGCGCCCAGCGGCCTCATCAGAAAGCCTGCGCCGAACGTCATCAGCGTTAACATTAGCGAGGCGAACGGATCGTCGCCGGGAAAAAAGGTTTTGGCAATCGCCGTGGCGTAGTAGCCGAACACCATAAAATCGTACATTTCCAGGAAGTTTCCACTGGTCACATTGAAAATGGTGCGGGCGCTGCCCTGCGGCTTTTTCGCCGAAGAAGAAAAAGATGTCATAGCCTGTCCTTTCAGTTTTTCTTATGTTTTATCGCGCCTGCGCAGACATTAATGTGACAGGCCTCACCGTTAAAGTGCCAGCTATATAGGTATTAGTAACAAATGGTTAACAATGCACTATCCGGGGGCAAACCGTGCGCTAAAACGTGAGATCCACCACCACGCTGTCGCTGTAGTTGCCCGCAGGCGGCGTAGCCTGCGACGTCAGTATGCGTGCCGTATAGTTAAAGGTACGGGTCAGGCCGTCGGTGGTGATGCTGTTGGCCGCCGAACTGGCGACGCGCTCCGTGCCCGTCGGCCCCCAGCGCGACGTCGTGGCGTTTTTATAAATTTCATAGGCGAGTCGGTTGCTGCCACTGGCCATATAGCGCTGCGCGCCGACCGCATAACCGCCGTTACTCAGGCCAACCGTGTAGGTGCTGCCTTTGGTGCAGATCACGTTAATGGACTGCGAAACCGCGTTAAAACTGCCGACCAGCGGCGCGCTGCCAAAACTAACATTAGGCGCGGTAATAGTGGTGCAGTCGTTGGTGACCACCAGCGTAGTAGTGACAGGCACCGTGCCGGAACCGGTCTGCTGGCTGCCCAACAAACAGGTGCCCAGCGCGCCAATACCGGTACAGATGTTATAGCTGACCAGGATATTCAGCGTCACCGTGTAGGTGCCGGCGGCCACCACCTGGCCGGTAAGCGTTCTCAGATAAAGCGGAATAGCGAAGTTCTGTCCGCCGCCCGTTCCCAGCAAATTAAGCAGCTGCGCCTGGCTATAGTTGACCGTAGTGCCGCCAATCAGCATCTCGGTGGCGCAGGCCGTATCGCTGCATACGCGTAGCGGGATGAGATCCGTTCCGGTGCTGGAGGTTTTCAACGCGCCGCGCGTGCTGCTGGTATAGGTGGCGCTGGCCAGCTGAAACCGAATGTAATCGCTGGACAGCAGCGACAGCACGCTGCCCGAACCGCAGTTGACGTTAACGGTAGCGGTGGTGTTGCTCACCGTGGTGTTTAGCGTAAAAGAGCTGACGCTGCCAAAAGTAGCCGTAGAGGTCGGCAGCGTGCAGGCCGCCCGGCCGGATAGCGAGCAGAGCATCAGCAGCGAAAAAAGCGCCACGCGAAAGAGCGATCTTATTGGCCAGGTCATGGTGAGGTTCCTGAGGCAGCGGAAAGGGCGCAGGTCAGCGGCCCGTAAGTTTGTAGCGACGTCGGGCGACCGCCCGGCACGTCGAGCTTCGCTTCACAATGGCGTCCGTCCGGCGTTTCAGCGCGGAAAGGATTAACGGCAGCCAGGTTTTCCATCCAGACGATGCCGTCCCAGCCGACATAAGTCGTCGCGGCACCCGCGCGAATAATTTGGGTGGATACAGGCAGCGGTTCACCGTTCTGGTCGTGCAGGATCACGCTGGCCGCGCGTAGCGGCTCAATCGGGAAGTGCAGCAGGTAGCCGCTGTTGCGCTTGACGGCAAAGCGCTGTTCGACGCTGGAGGTGGTCATATCGGCCGGTAGATCCAGCGTGTCGATATCGTATTTGGCCGGATAATAGGAGCTGATGCCCGGCACCAGCAGATGGCCGCCGGCGTCCGTTTTGCCCATCGGCTGATTTTCGTAGCGCACGTTGATATTGGGATAGTCGGTTTTCACCACCACAAAGGCATCGTTAACCTCGTTGGCAGCAAAGTAGCTGCCGTCCATCAGCACCAGCGAGCCGCTCACGTCGGCCCATTCGGTAGTGTAATCGCCGTCGCCGTAGAAGCCTGCTGAAGTCTCAATTTTCTGGTTGCGCCAGCTCAGGCTGGCCTGCTTATAGTCGCCGCCGCTGCTCTGGTTGGCCCACGAGGCGTCGTAAGCCAGTCCGCCATCGGTAGGCATGGATCGCGAGACCGTTACGCGCTGCGAGGCCGTGCCCTGCTGGTCGCGATCCAGACTCAGGCTGGCGTTGCCGCGCTCGCTGAACGGGATCACCAGCGAAATGGTGCCCGTCCAGTCGCCCTGTCGCTGGTCGCGGCTGGCGGAAACGTAAAGGCTGCTGTTGCCCCAGATATTTTTGCTCCAGGAAAGGTTCCACAGCTGGGTGCGGTCGCCGCTGCCGCTGACGATGTCAATAAAGGCCGCGCCGAGGCTGCCGAAGCGATCGAGCGAGACGCTGGCGCTGTACTGGGCGCTGCGGCGGCTGAGGGTGTATTCCGTGCCCGCCAGGCCGCTGTTGCGGTCGCCGTACAGCGCCAGGTTGCTGAAGCCCGCCGAGCGAATAATATGCTGCGTGCCGATGTTAAAGCGGCTGTTGCTGTACTGATAGCCCCAGCTGTACTGATTGCCATGTTCGCCGCTCATCTGGCTCTGCGCCAGCGCCGCGTTGACCACGCCCAGCGACCCCAGCCTGACCTGGCCGCCCGCGCCGCCCAGCGCCAGTGCGTCCGCGCCTTCGGCATGGCTTTCCAGCGTCAGCCAGTCGGTCAGGCCATAGCGCCAGGAGCCGCTGGCGGCGGCGGAGCCATAGTCAAAGCTTTTGATGCCGTAATTATTGCGCAGCGCCCCGGCGGAAAAAGAGAAGTCAGAGAGGCCGGGCTTCAGCAGGCTACTGGAGACGTAAAAGGGCATGGTGGTGGAGACGCGTCGGCCCGCTGCGTCGGTCGTCACTACCACCGCTTCGCCCGCGCCGTTAACAAACGGCATATTGGTCATCGACCAGGGGCCGGGCTGCACGTCATTGCTGCTGTTCTTATAGCCGTTGACGAAGAGATCGACCGTAGAGGGCACCGCTGCCTGGCCGGAGAAAGAGGGCAGCGGATAGGTCACCAGATCCGGGCGCACGGAGAAGTCGCGCGCGATCTGAATGCCGCCCAGCCGCACGCTGCTGCTCCACGCCAGCGAATCGGTGATCAGATCGCCCACGCGCCAGCTCAGCGAGCGGGTTTCGTCCTGATTGCTCCAGTAAGTGTCATAGCGCAGATAGCCCTCGTTCTGTGAGCCTGTCGTCTGGCCGGAAAGCTGCTGCTGCCAGACGCCGTTGCTGGAAAATTGCCCCAGCGCGCCAAACAGGCGAAACTCGTTAAAGGCGGAGAGGCGGCTGCCGCTGGCGGTGGTGCGGCTGGTATAGAGATCGTAGTTAAACAGCGCGCCGGTAGAGGTTCTGCCGGGAAAGCGCGGGCCGTTCTGCTCCTCGTTATTCAGTTTCTGGCGCGGCAGCCAGCCGGGCGGCACCGTCAGCAAGAGGCGCTGGCGGGCCTGGTCGTAGTCGGCTTTTACCTGCGGCATGGCGGAAACATCCATCATCGATGAGGTAATCAGCGCCGAAGGGATCCCGGCCCGCTGCAAATCGCCGGCGCGCAGATAGTAATGGTTATCACGGAACTCCACCGGCACGACCTGGCCGCTGTCCTGCTCGTTGATCACCAACCCCAGCATATATTGCTGAGCGGCACCCGGCGCGTTTGGCGACGGTGGCGGCGGCAAAGTGGAATAGGTTTCCGCGCGACCGGCTGAAGAGAGCAGGTAGCTTAACAGGCAGAGGGCCAGGGAGCAGCGTCGCCCGTTCATCGGCTAGCGCGCAGAGCTGCCGCTGCGCCAGGTCTGGTTATTATCCAGTTCCGCGCTGAGCTGCGAGCGGTCAGACGCCGGGAAATTAAGCGGGAACGTATTGCTTGATCGCGCCAACACGTAGCCGAACAGGCTGTTTGACAGCGTCCGGCCACCCAGCGAAACATTGCTTAGCCGCGCGTGGCCGCTGCCGTTATTGGTAATAAGCAGCGCTGACTTACCGTTCTGGTTAACGAGGCGCCAGCTAAGGTCGGGGCGGGCCGTGTCGGCTGAAAGGCCTTCGCCATAGGTAAATAGCGGCACGGAATAGCGCATCTGGAAGTTGAGGCCCGCCTGATTTTCGCCAGGCTGCTGCGGCGTGGGGATCTCATCGAGCAGCACCCGGTAAGCCCGCTCCTCGCCTTTGGGCGGCGGGGCCTGGTTAATTAGCCTGACCAGCTGCTTCTGGCCCGGTTCTATTCTTACCAGCGGCGGGCTGGCGACCACCGTTTGCTGCGTCTGATACTGTTCGTGCCCGTCCTGCTGCTGCCAGCTGAAAACTCTGACCTGCATCAGCGTGGTCGCTGCGCCGCGATTCTCCAGCCACAGCTCGGTGGCTTTATCGCCGCTGTGGATTTTCGGATCGATGGGCCAGATCAGCACCGAATTTCCTGCCCACGCGGGCAGCAGCGACAGCCCGGCCAGCAATGTGAAAATACGTAGCGTCTTCATGAAATACTTTCTCCCTGTTTACCAACTCAGCGTCACCGTCAGCGTGTCGCTGTAAGTCCCGGCTCGCCGGACGCCGCTCGTCTGTAGCCGACCATATATCGGCAGCGTGATGTTGTTGGCGTTACTGTAGGTCAGCGCCACGTTCTGATTGACCGGGATCGCACTTGCCGCACTGGCGGAGGCGCTGGTGTAAAGCGCATAGGCCACTAAATCGGTGTTATTAGCAATTTTAAGATTACGCGTGCTGGAATAATTACTGCCGCCGTTAACGCTCATGCTTAGCGCGGTGCCCGGCGTACAGGCCAGCGTAATCGTGGAGCTTTGGACAAAGCTGGCGCTGGCGGAAGCCGATCCGACGCCGGGGCGGGTACCGAAGTTCAGCGTGCCGAACACGCCCGTATTGGTGCCGGAAATCACGCAGCCGTTCACCACCGATGCCGTCACCTGAAAAGTCTGCGTCGGCAGCGCCCTGGCCGGAAAGCTGATACAGCAAACCACGACACAAAGCGGGCTGAGCCAGCCCGCCGCTGTTCTTTCCTGCCCCGACACGACGCGCTCCCTGCCGCCGTCAATCAGTAGTTCACGGCAACGTTAATCGTATCGGTATAGGTACCTGCCGGGATCGCTGCGTTAAAACCGCCGCCGGTAATACGACCGTAAATCGGATAGTTGTCGCCATTGGTCGGATCCGTGGTGCCCGTGCTGGTCAGGTTAGTGTTGTTAGCGATGGGCGTGGTATAGGAAGTGGAGTTATAAAGCGTGTAGGCAATGCCTTGCGTGGCGTTGCTGCCCAGCACCAGATAGCGAGGCTGCGCGGTCACTTCGCCAAACACGGTAGCGGGCGCGGCGTTGCTGCTGGTGAGCTGCACGTTATAAGTTTGACCAGTGGTGCAGCGCACAAAGATGCCGTTGCCCAGCGCGCCGACTAAGGTGGCGTTCAGGGTATCAAAGGTCGCGGCGCTGCTACCAAAGTCTAAGGTACCGAAGTTAACGCCGGTGGTGGCGGTCTGGCCATTGACCAGGCAACCGGTGGTCAGGACCAGCGTGGCGTTGATAGTTCCCGTCGTGGTGGCGGCAAAGCCGGAAGAGGCCACGCCGAGACCCAAGCCACAGCCCAGCAGAAAAAGCTTCATTTTCATAATCATTCCTTACCGATCAGACCAATGGAAGTGCTTTTTCGCCCGGTGTATAAAAGTAAAAAAATAGTCGCGAAGCAGGTAAGACGCGGAGCCGGAAAGAGCTGTGTTGGCCGCTGTCCACGACAAAAGCCAGATTGGCCAATTTCTGTTATGTTTAACACTATAGAACAGCCTTGAACGCTGAGCTAAGCGAAACGCAAAATTTTGTTAATGAATTGAAACAAAGGTAAATCCGTCTGCGGCAGCCTGAGACAGCGCGCCTGACAAAAAAATAATCAGCGCTGCCGCTGGATTTTGCTGGGCAAAAAAAAGAGCGGGTGCTAAGGTCGTTAAGCAAAAAAACAGTTAATAAACCCGTTTAATTATAAGGACATAGATAAATTAAGCCCGGGTTCTCAGCCGGGCATGGCCGCTTTACACCTGCTGGGGTAAAGTTGCCTACTCTTTAGCCGATACCGTAATTGTTGAAATCGATTTAACAGCTTTGTTATTCCCTTACCCGGTGCCAGTAATCTGGCTTTTGCTTCAGAGATTTGCATATGCTTATGAGCTCCTACGACCAGCTGCTGGTTATCGTCTCCATCTTTGTTGCCTTCCTGGCATCCTATACCGCGCTGGATATGGCGGGCAGGGTGGCAACTTCTACGGGGAAAGCGGCCCGCGTCTGGCTGGTTGGCGGTGGCTTTGCGATGGGCATCGGCATCTGGTCTATGCATTTTATCGGCATGTTGGCGATGAACCTGGCGATGGTGATGAGCTACGATCCGCTGCTCACGTTTATTTCCATGTTTGTAGCCGTAGTCGCCTCAATTTTTGCGCTCTGGATTGTTTGCTACGGTGAACTGGTCTTTGCCCGTCTGCTGGTCGGCGCGCTGGCGATGGCCAGCGGCGTGGTGGCGATGCACTATATCGGCATGGCCGCGCTGATGTTTGAACCGGGTATTGTCTGGGACTGGCGCTGGATCGCGGTGTCGATCGCGATCGCGCTGGGCGCCTCAACGGCCGCGCTATGGCTGGCGTTTAAGCTACGTCAGGGCGAAGGGCATTTAGCGCTGCTGCGCGCCGGCGCGGCGCTGATTATGGGGGCCGCCATCGCCGGGATGCACTACAGCGGCATGGCGGCGGCCAGCTTTCCGATGGACAGCCACGCCACGCAGATGGGCGTTAACAGCAGCTGGCTGGCGATGCTGGTCGTGGTAGTGACGCTGTCTATTTTGGGTATTACGCTGGTGGTCTCCACGCTCGACGCGCGGCTGCAGGCCAGAACCTCGGTGCTGGCTTCATCGCTGGCGGAAGCCAACCGCGAGCTGGCCCAGCTGGCGCTGCACGACAACTTAACCCGCCTGCCTAACCGTATTCTGCTGGAAGATCGCCTCGATCAGGCACTGAGCAAGGCCGTGCGGGAAGAGAGCGCTTTCGCGCTGATGTTTATGGATCTGGACGGTTTTAAGGCCGTTAACGACGCGTTTGGCCACCACGTTGGCGATAGCCTGTTGGTTGCGGTCACCGAGCGAATGAAAAATTTACCGATCGGGCACCATACGCTGGCGCGGCTGGGTGGCGACGAGTTTGTGCTGCTGGTGGAAATCAGCGAGCCGAACGACGCCGCCGCCGTGGCCGATAGGCTGGTCAAGGCTATCGACGAGCCGTTTTTGATTTCGCGTTATGAGCTGGTGGTGTCGCTGAGCATCGGTATTGCAGTCTACCCGGGCGACGGCAACGACGAGCGGGAACTGATGTTTAATGCCGATGCCGCTATGTACCACACCAAAAACAACGGCCGTAACGGCTATAACTTCTTCCAGCCGTCGATGAATACCATCGCGCAAAATCAGCTACAGCTGATCAATGACCTCTGGCTGGCGCAGGAACATGACGAGCTGCGCCTTTTCTATCAGCCGAAATTCTGCGCGCCGCAGGGCCCTATCGTCGGGTTTGAAGCGTTAATCCGCTGGCAGCATCCGCAGCGCGGGCTGCTGTCGCCGGACATTTTTCTGCCGCTGGCGGAGAAAACCGGGCTAATCGTCAGCATCGGCAACTGGGTGATTAACGAAGCCTGTCGCCAGCTTCGCGTCTGGCATCAGATGGGCCATACGCAATGGTCGATAGCGGTCAACCTGTCGTCGCTCCAGTTTGAGCAGGCCGGACTGGTAGAAACGGTGGTCGCCGCGCTGAAGACACATCAGATTGCGCCAGAGCTGCTGACGCTGGAAGTGACCGAGACTACCGCCATGCGCGATCCTGACGAAAGCGTGCGTATTTTAACCGAGCTGACCGAGCTGGGCGTAAAAGCCTCAATTGACGATTTTGGTACCGGCTATTCCAGCCTGCTTTATCTGAAACGCCTGCCCGCCAGCGAGCTGAAAATCGATCGCGCCTTCGTTAACGAGCTGCATACGCAGAGCGAAGACGCCACTATTGTTACCGCTATCGTGGCGCTGGCGCAGACGCTGAACCTGAAAGTAGTGGCGGAAGGCGTAGAGACGGAAGAGCAGCAGGCCTTTCTCACCGGTCTGGGCTGCAACTCGCTGCAGGGCTATCTGCTGGGCAAACCGGTTCCCCCTGAGCAGGTGCCGCACCTGAAGCTTTATGCAGGCAACCACGAGTCCAACCGCACGCCGGAACAGAAAAAAGCGGCGGAGGAGAAGATCCCGGTGTCAAAAGCTGTTTAATCACGGCCCGCCTAACTATAATAGTTGCTCATTCCTGAGCACGGGCCTGTAACAGTTTTGGCAAAATATCTGCAGTTAATCGACCAAATCCAGCAGCAGATCGCCAGTGAGATCTGGCTGCCGGGCGAAAAGCTCCCCTCGCTGCGCGAGCAGGTGGCGCAGAGTGGAATGAGCCTGATGACCGTGATGCACGCCTATCAGGTGCTGGAAAGCCAGGGCTGGATCGTCTCCCGGCCGCAGTCCGGCTACTATGTAGCGCCGCGGGCGGAGTTTCTCAGCCAGCCCGCCAGCCATCAGAAGGTACAGCTCACGGAATCGGTCGATATCAACGACTTTATTTTTGAGGTGCTGCAGGCGTGTCGCGACCCGGACATCATGCCTTTCGGCTCCGCCTTTCCCGATCCTGAACTCTTCCCGCAGCGCCAGCTGATGCGCTCGCTCTCCGCTGTTTCGCACTCGTTAAAACCGGCGGACGCCTTAAACAACCTGCCGCCGGGCAACGAGGCGCTGCGCAAAACGCTGTCAAAACGCTATGCGCTACAGGGCATTCAGGTTTCGCCGGAAGAGATCGTTATCACCAACGGCGCGATGGAGGCGTTGAATTTGAGCCTTCAGGCGGTTACCGTGCCCGGCGACTGGGTGGTGGTGGAAAACCCCTGTTTTTACGGCGCGCTACAGGCTATCGAACGACTTCAGCTCAAGGCTGTCGCTATCGCCTCGCATCCGCAACACGGAATCGATCTGACGGAGCTGGCCGCCACGCTGGCGAAGCTGCCGGTCAAAGCGTGCTGGATGATGTCGAATCAGCAGAACCCGCTGGGCTGCACGCTAAGCCGTGAGAAAAAGCAGGCGCTGGTGGCGCTGCTGGAAGCGCATCAGGTAACGCTAATCGAGGACGATGTTTATAGCGAACTCTGGTTCGGCAGCGAAAAACCGCTGCCGGCAAAGGCGTTTGAGAAGCAGGACAGCGTGCTGCACTGCTCTTCTTTTTCTAAAAACCTGGTGGCGGGATTTCGCGTGGGCTGGGTGGCGGCGGGCAGACACGCGCAGCGAATTCAGCGACTGCAGTTAATGAGCACTATTTCGACCAGCGCGCCGATGCAGCTGGCGCTGGTCGACTACCTGAGCAGCCGCAGCTACGACGTGCATTTACGCCGATTGCGCCAGCGGCTGGAGCAGCGCAAAAGCCTGGCGCGGCAGTCGCTGCGGCGGCATCTGCCCGCCAGCGCCAAAATCAATGACTCCCAGGGCGGCTACTTTTTATGGATCGAGCTGCCGGAAGCGGTTAACACCACCGAGCTGTACTATCGGGCGCTGCGCGAGAAAATCAGCATCGCGCCCGGTAAAATGTTTTCTACCAGCGAGCAGTATGCTAACTATTTTCGTTTTAATACGGCCTGGGAATGGAATGACTTGCGGGAGGCGGCGGTAGCAACGCTGGGCAGGTTGATTGCGGAAATGCTTCAGGGCCAGCGCTGGCCCTGACATATCAGACGGCAGAGGCGCGTTTTTGGCCCCAGGTCAGATGATAAACGTCGTAAAAATCGACTTCGCCTTTCAGCTGCAGCAGCTTTTGAATGCCCTGCTTAACGTTGTCCGGCACCTGGCTGCTGGCAAGAATGTCCTGGATCGCCTTGTCGGACAGGGTACGTACATAATACCATTCGCCGTTGTAGCACACGCGCAGATCGAGCGTGTCGATATCCTCAAAGCGGTAGCGCGGATTGACATCCAGCAGCATCAGGCCGCTCATCAGCAGCACGAAAAAAGTGGCGCCCCAGAATGCAGGCCAGCCCAGAAACTCCGTGGTAAAAATCAGCGCGACGGTCAGGGCATAGCAAACATACATCGACGCCCATAAGCCAGGATGACTTTTCAGAAAATTGAAGCTGAAACGCGGTCGGTTATCGCGCTGTTCTTCACGATTAAGGGTGTCGATTTCGCGCAGCAGGATCTGTTTAACGTCTTCCACTCTGAACCTCCTCTTGGTACAGGCATCAGTAGACCACACCTGGCGCAAGAAGGGCAGACACAGTTAATGCGAATAAAGCTATAACAGTTGTCCATATAACAAAATTAACGTTCTTGTTACCAGAACGCGTCAGAACGGTCGCCGTCTGCCCGCAGGCGGAGGCGGGGGGTGAAAACGCCGACGGGTTCGCCGCCGCAGCCGAAAGTACAGCCTCTTTCAACCTACCTGTCGCTTTTCTTTCGGCATAAATAAGTTAATCGATAACGGGATCTATTATCACCACAAAAAAATAAATCACCTGAAAGCGCAAGAAACATAATGAAAAAAACGAGTGGCGTCTTGTAAAAGGCGGACGACACAGATCTGTCTGCGGTAAGCGCTAATACACTTTTGTTTAAATTAATTACAGGTTGCCACAATTAAAATGCATGACGCGCCGATTTGTTATGGCCGCTGGCTTGTTATATGTTTGTACTGTCCTAATAACGGATAAAGCACCAGGTTAATTCTGCTTTTAAATATTAAGCTGCCTTCAAATAAACAGATAACAAGTTAAATCAGGTAAGGATTACCAGAATGGAAATAGGGAAATATTGTTTTTTTGTTAATTACTTTGTGCATTCCAATCCGGGGCGGCGTGACAATGATGAAAAATAATTTTGCCAGCATCCATAGCAGAAAGGGGAACAGGACGGATAGCGCACGGTCATTATTAACGGAAGGCGTAACGGCTACCGTCTGGACGCCCGATTACGTTCTGCGTCTGCGGCAAAACATTCATCTTTGCGGCTGCTCCGGCTGCGACGGCGCATCGCCGCTGCTGCAGTTCCGCTGGAATAACCACGTGCGCCACAGTGCGGACATCAGCTGCAACCGGGCAGCGGCGGAAATCCTGAGCCTGACAGCGTCCTGTACCCTGAGCGTCAGCGAAGACCTGGCCGAACATTTACCCCAACTCTCCGCAGAGCGATTACAGATGAATCAGCACTGCCTGCGGCTGTTTACCGCTTTCCGGACTGAGCCTGTACTGTTGCTCTATGCGCTGTACGGTTTTATTCACCGGTCTGGCCCGCTCGACCCGGAGCGGCGGGCCGCGCTGCTGGAGACATGGCTTCAGCCCGCCGGACGCCGGCGGCTGGTGCAGGCGCTTTGCCGTCAGCAGGAGGAACACGGCTTTCCGCCGATCGCCGGGCAGCATCTGGAGGCGCTGCCGATATGGTTGCTGGTCGATAGCGACGCCAGGCTGCACAAGCTGAAAGCGATGCGGCAAACAGGTGAGGAGGCGCTACGGCAGACGTGGCGCGACCTGCAAAAAGCGAGCAGCGCGCGGCGAAAGATCGTCGGTAATTTTTTGTTTTATGAACTCTGCCATAACTTTTTTCCAGGCCATCTCGTCACCGACTGGGAGAAAAATTTTACCGATCTTTGCCAACGTGCGCTTAGCCTGCTCCTGCTGCTGACGGCGGTTTCGCCTGAACGGGATAAGGAAGGCCTGAGCGCGCTTTTTGCCGCCAGCCATCGGGCTGCGCGCAGGGAAGCTTTTTCATAACAGGCGGCGAACGAACCGTGAACAGGCGCGGCGCGCATGCTTCCGGCAGCTATGAACAGAATAAGCAGTATTATGCTCTGTACCGGGCACAGCAAGCGCCAGAAGCGGGCAATCGGCGGGTGGGGGTTCCGCTTCTTTTTCCGGGAGCGTGCAGAAGCCGTAGCCGTCACCGACGCCTGCATTTCCGGCGGCAGGATATGCCAGTATGCCGTTTCCAGAATATAGCCTTTCGGGGAACGGTTTTAATAATGTGCTGCTGTTATCCGTTGTTGTTCAGCGCCGTGCGCAGCGCAGGAATAGCGTCAGGCAGGCCGTTGCTGCCAGTCACGCGGCGCCCCATACCAGCGCGGTTTTCCCATTTTTTCGTTGATCAATCCCTTATAATTATTAAGGGATTGAGCCGCCTTTTAATTTTATTTTCTTCTTCTTAAAAACAGCCTGTTTATTACTAAATCGTTTTTTTTGGCAGGCGCGTGAACTATTTGCGGGATGCAAAATGGCCTGACATTTTTCCGCCGAGGCAGGTGGTTGAATAATTTGGGTTAAGTAGAGAAAAATTAAGAAGTTATGTGATCAAAAACCGATCGTAATGATTGCATCTTTGCCGCCAGGTGTCACAATTAATTAACACCGAAATTACAGGAGGCATCTTATGCTAACCCATGCTGGTAACCTGCTTGCGATGATGTCTTTTGCAGCCGGCACCTTTTCTGCGGGTATGTCAAACAATCCGCAATATATGACGTTCCAGCCGGCCAGCGGCGTGCCGAATAATCCGCTGCCGCTGATTATCTATCCGCGCGTGGTGCCGGGTGAGGTGGAAGATGTGGCGGCCTGGTTTGAAGAAACGTTCGCCCGCCATCGCTGGACGCCGCGCTGGCGCTATCCGATTTATCCCTATACCCACTATCATCCCAACACCCATGAGCTGCTGGGTATCGGCGCAGGCTGGGCGCAAATCCTTTTCGGCGGCGAAACGGGCAGGGCGGTCACCGTTCACGCGGGCGATGCGATCCTGATCCCGGCAGGCGTAGGACACCAGCAGCTGGCGGCCAGCGAGGATTTTTTTGCCGTAGGCGCCTATCCACAAGGCATGGAGCCAGTGACGCGACGCAGCGATCTGGAAGATGTGGAGGCTTCGCTACTGGCTATTAAGCGCGTACCTGTACCGCAGCACGATCCCATTACCGGCGGCGAAGGCGCGGTGACTGAAATATGGCACCCTTTACAGGCTGATTAGTTCCCTTCTTGCTGGCGCGTCTGCCGCATCAGGCGCGCCTTGCCAAATATTTTTTTATAGCGTCTCTTTTTTAGACGGGTACTGGCGTACGCGTCACTTTGCCGGAGCGGGCCGCACCCACAGCGCAGCCGCCGCCCGGCACCGTAGGTTTTGCCGCTCAAAAAGCGCCGCGCCAGGCAGTGCCAGCGGCAAGCTGTAAAAATACATTTTGTCATCTCTGGTTACCCAATTGATTTTTCATCGGTTTGCGCAATCTTTCACCGGCGGCTACCTTCAAATTTATCCGCCGGATCGGCGCTGTCGTCTGCATAAGCCGATCCTCCGCCTACTGCGTTACGGAGGTTTACATGCTGCCGGGACAAACGTCCAACCGCGTATGGGATACACGTCGAAGTGAAAAAAAACGCCGCATCGAGCAGCTCGGTATCAACGGCAAAGTGCTGCCGACCGACGATCTGGTCGATTTGCTACAAAGGCTGATCGCGCCGGGCGATCGCGTGGTGCTGGAAGGTAATAACCAGAAACAGGCGGACTTTTTGTCGCGCAGCCTGGCCGAAGTCAACCCGGAGATCGTGCACGATCTGCATATGATCATGCCCAGCGTCGGGCGCAGCGAGCATCTGGATCTGTTTGAAAAGGGGATCGCACGCAAGCTGGATTTCTCCTTCTCCGGGCCGCAAAGCCTGCGTATTTCTCAGCTGCTGGAAGATGGCCAGCTGGAAATTGGCGCTATCCATACCTATGTCGAACTCTATGCGAGGCTTTATGTCGATCTTGCGCCTAACGTCGCGCTGATCGCCGGCTTTAAAGCCGATCGCAAAGGCAACCTCTACACCGGGCCAAGTACGGAAGACACCCCCGCGCTGGTAGAAGCCGCCGCTTTTCACGACGGCATCGTTATCGCTCAGGTCAACGAACTGGTCGATGACGAGTGCGACCTGCCGCGCGTCGATATTCCTGGATCCTGGATCGATTATGTTGTCGTCGCCGACAAACCCTTCTTTATTGAACCGTTATTTACCCGCGATCCGCGCCTGATCAAACAGGAGCACATCCTGATGGCGATGCTGGCGATCAAAGGGATCTATGCCGAGCATCAGGTACAGTCGCTGAACCACGGCATCGGGTTCAACACCGCCGCCATCGAGCTGCTGCTGCCGACTTATGGTGAAAAGCTGGGGCTGAAGGGCAAAATCTGCCGTCACTGGACGCTGAACCCGCATCCAACGCTGATCCCGGCGATAGAGAGCGGCTGGGTCGAAAGCGTGCACTGCTTTGGCGGCGAGCTGGGCATGGAAAACTATGTCGCGGCGCGCCCCGATGTTTTCTTTACCGGCGCCGACGGCTCAATGCGATCCAACCGCGCGTTTTGCCAGCTGGCGGGCCAGTACGCGGTCGATATGTTTATCGGCTCCACGCTACAGGTTGACGGCCTGGCTAACTCCTCGACCGTAACGCGCAGCCGCCTTTCCGGTTTCGGCGGCGCGCCGAATATGGGGCACGATCCGCATGGACGTCGCCACGCCACGCCTGCCTGGCTGGCGATGATTGACGAGCCGGATCCGCTGGCGCGCGGTCGCAAGCTGGTGGTGCAGATGGTGGAAACCTTCCAGGGCGGCGGCAAGCCGACCTTTGTCGAAAAGCTGGATGCGGTAGACGTGGCGAAAGCCTCAGGGATGCCGCTGGCGCCGGTGATGATTTACGGCGATGACGTCACCCACGTGCTGACCGAAGAGGGCATCGCCTATCTCTACCGTGCGAAAACGCTGGAGGAGCGTCGGGCAATGGTGGCGGCGGTGGCGGGCATTACCGATATCGGTCTGGGCGTGGACGCGAAAAGAGTGGCCAATTTACGCCGCGAGGGCAAAGTCGCCTTCCCGGAAGATTTAGGCATTCGCCGTACCGAAGCCACCCGATCGCTGCTGGCGGCGGGCAGCGTGGCGGAGCTGGTCGAGTGGTCGGACGGGCTTTATCAGCCGCCGGCTAAGTTCCGGAGCTGGTAATGAAACCTTCTTCATGTTCGCTGAGCGATATAGAGCGGCAGGCTGCGCGGCTGGCGGAGCTGGCTACGCGCTGCCTGATCGACGAAGCCCGGCTGACGCCCAAACCCGGCCTGGTCGACGGCAGAGGCAGCGGCGCGCATCGGGATTTGACGCTGGTGCTGATGGAGGCTTCGGCGCGCAGCCTGACGCCCGCGTTTTATGCTCTGGCGCTGCACTGCTGGCAGCGTCCGGCGGATATCGCGCTACGGCAGCAGGTAGGCAGGCTGGGGCGTGAAGGCGAACGGCAGATGATGCAGGCGACGCGCGGCGTCAACACCCATCGCGGCGCGCTCTGGGCGACCGGCCTGATGGTCAGCGCCAGCGCCATGCTGGCGGGCGAGGGCAGCGAGCATCAGGTTGCGCAGGCGGCGGCCAGTCTGGCGCAGCTGCCGGATGACGAGGCGCCGAAACTGTTCAGCAAAGGGCTGTGTGCGACGCGCCGCTATCAGGTGCCCGGCGCGCGCGAAGAGGCGCAGCAAGGCTTTCCCCACATTATGCAGCTTGGGCTGCCGCAGCTAAGGCGCAGCAGGCACGACGGGGCGACGGAAGCGCAGGCACAGCTGAACGCGCTGATGGCAATCATGAGTTCGCTCAGCGATACCTGCGTACTTTCCCGCGCCGGGCTTTACGGGCTGGTGGCGATGCAGAACGGCGCGCGCGCCGTGCTGGATACCGGAGGGGCGCAAACGCCGCACGGGCAGCGCGCGCTGGCCCGTCTGGACGCGCACATGCTGTCGCTGAACGCCTCGCCCGGCGGCGCCGCCGATTTACTTGCCGCCACGCTGTTTGTAGACAGGCTGGGCGACACCACTTTCTGAGAGGATTTTATGGAACAGATGACGTTTACCCTGTCGGCCACACGACAGCTCAGCGGTAAAGCGCTGGCGGGCGTGGTGGGCTCGGGCGATATGGAAGTGCTGTTTGTGGCCGGAGCGGGCCAGCAGCTGACGGTCAACCTGACCACCTCCGTCGACAACAGCGGGACGCGCTGGCGGGCGCTTTTCGATCGCCTGAGCGCTTTTTCCGGGCTGCCGGCGGGCGAGATGACCATTCACGATTTCGGCGCGACGCCCGGCGTGGCGCGTATTCGTATTGAGCAGGTATTTGAGGAGGCCGCAGATGCGTGATGACAGCAGCTTTATCGAACTTAAGGCCCGCCAGCGCGCGCGGCTGCTGCTGGATGAAGGCAGCGGACGCGAGCTGCTCGATCCTTTTGACGGCATTATGTCGCCCTGGCTGCCCGCACAGGGCATCGTGCCCCAGGCCGATGACGGCATGGTGGTGATGAAAGGCACCATCGACGGTCAGCCAGCGGTGGTCGTCGCCATCGAAGGATCGTTTCAGGGCGGCAGCATGGGCGAAGTTTCCGGCGCGAAAATGGCGGCGGCGCTGGAGCTGGCTGCCGAAGACAACCGCAAAGGTATGCCGACGCGGGCGGTGCTTTGTCTGGAAACCGGCGGCGTGCGCCTTCAGGAAGCAAACCTTGGCCTGGCGGCCATTGCGGATATCCACGCCGCCATCGTCGATCTGCGCCGCTATACGCCGGTTATCGGCATCATCGCCGGTACGGTCGGCTGCTTTGGCGGGATGTCTATTGCCGCCGGGCTGTGCAGCTCGCTGATCGTCACCCGTGAAGCGAGGCTTGGCCTCAACGGTCCGCAGGTTATCGAACAAGAGGCGGGTATTGCGGAATACGATTCCCGCGACCGGCCTTTTATCTGGAGCATGACCGGCGGCGAAGCGCGCTATCGCAGCGGGCTGGCCGACGTGCTGGTGCCCGACGGCGCCAATGCGGTGAAAAAAGCGATGAAAGAAGCGATCGCGCGTGGCGTGCCCGCCCGGCATCGCTCGGACGAGTACAGCTACTATCTGCCGCGCCTGAGCGAAATGAACACCGGGCGACAGGCCGATGCACAGCAGGTTAACGAAGTCTATGCAAGGGAGGATCGCGGATGAGCGTCAGTCGTGGTGAAAAATGGCTCAGCCTGTTAACCAACGGGGCTGAAAGGCTGGGCGGGCTTTGCCCTTCGGTGCAGGCGGCGGATGCGGCGCTGGGCGAAGAGACCGCGCGTTATATTGCGGTGGTGCCGGACGAGCAGAACCACTTTCCGCGCGCCGCTAAAGGCGAGGTCGGCTTGCTGGAAGGCTGGACGCTGGCGAAAGTTATCGATGAAGCAATAGTGGCGGATGCGGACAAAGCACAGAAGCGGGCGATTGTGGCGGTCATCGACGTGCCAAGCCAGGCCTATGGCCGCCGCGAAGAAGCGTTCGGCATCCACCAGGCGCTGGCGGCAGCGGTAGGCGCCTATGCCAAAGCGCGGCTGGCCGGACACCCGGTGATCGGGCTGATCGTCGGTAAAGCGATGTCCGGCGCGTTCCTGGCGCACGGCTACCAGGCGAACCGGCTGATTGCCTTTAACGATCCGGACGTGATGGTGCACGCAATGGGGAAAGCGGCGGCGGCGCGCATCACCTTGCGCAGCATTGAGGCGCTGGAACAGCTGGCGCAGACCATTGCGCCAATGGCTTACGACATCAATAACTACCAGACGTTAGGCCTGCTGGAGGCGCTGCTGGATATCGCCTCGCCGGATGCGCCTGAAGATGGCGATGTTCAGCGGGTGCGCGCGTCGCTGGAGCAGGCGGTCAGCTCGGCGCGCAAAGATCCCGCTCTTGATCGCCTTAAGGGCGAAAACCGCCGCAGCTCCGCGCTGGTGCGGGAAAAAATGCGCGCGGCCTGGTAATCCAGCAAGACAGCGGGCAATCCTGCCCTGACGCGTTCAGCCTGCGAGGCGCAAGTTATGACTTACGTGATCGTTCATGCTCTGGCTCCAATTTTCGTCATTATGCTGTTGGGCTTTTACGCCGGTAAGGCAAAGAAGGTCGATAACCACAACGTTGCCCTGCTGAACGTTTTCGTCATGGACTTCGCCCTGCCGGCGGCGCTGTTTACCGCCACGGTGCAAACGCCCTGGGCTGGTATCGTCGGGCAGGCACCGCTGGCGGCGGTGCTGGTACTGGCGATGTGGATAGCCTACGCCGCTATCTATTTTCTCTGTACCCGCGTGTTTCACAAAGCGCCGCAGGATGCCGCCGTGCTGACGCTGACCGTTGCGCTGCCCAACTATGCCGCGCTGGGGTTGCCAATCCTTGGCAGCGTGCTGGGCTCCACTCCCGAAACCTCGCTGTCTGTCGCCGTCTCAATAGCCTGCGGCTCGGTGCTGATGACGCCGTTTTGCCTGCTGATCCTGGAGCGTGAAAAAGCGAAAACCGAGGGCACGCAGCACTCCAGCGCCGCAATGCTGCCAGTATTGATGTGGCGATCGGTTATTAAGCCTATCGTCTGGTGTCCGCTGCTGGGCGTGGTGCTTTCCGCCTTTGGCTTTCACATGCCGGAGCTGCTGCTCTCTACCATCCGGCCGCTGGGGCTGGCCGCCACCGCGGCGGCGCTTTTCCTGACCGGGCTGATCCTTTCCGCACGTCAGATCAGGATCAATCGGGCGGTGATCGTCGCCAGCGTGACTAAACTGCTCATTCAGCCCTTTATTGCCTGGGGCATTGTGCTGGCGCTGGGGCTGCACGGCTCGCTGGCGATCGCCTCGATCCTGATGATCGCGCTGGCGGCAGGCTTCTTTGGCGTCGTGTTCGGCAATCGCTTCGGCGTAGAGTCGCCGGATGCGGAAGCCACTCTGCTGATCACCTCCGTGCTGAGCATAGTGACGCTGCCGCTGTTTATTTCATTAACCGCAGGAATGTAGCAATGGATGTTCGGCCGCACGATCTGCTCTGGCTGAGCGATCGTGAAGCATTGCAGGGCGATTTGCCGGAATGGGTCGCCCACTGGCAGCCAGCTTTGCCGCTGGTGGTGCGACGCGACAGCGATGCGCAGGGACGTATTCCCATCGGCGTACGCGGCCCGGCCCGCTATCAGCGCGCGGCGGGCTGGGTTGACGCTTCGGCAGTGGTGCGCGTGCTGTCGCCGGAAGCGCTTATCGATCGGCTGCCGCATACCCCTTTTCATACTTTGCCGCCTGTTCAGGCGGCGCTGCGGCTTGCGCAGGCAGATTGGCCGTGGCCGTGGGGCATCACCGGCAGCCTAGGCTATGCGCTGGCGACCGGCGAAGCCGTAATGCACGCGGGCAGCGATCTGGATTTACTGATCCGCGTGCCCGAGCCGCCCGCCGCATCGGCGTTGCAGCGCTGGCAAAGCCTTTGTGCCAGCCTGCCCTGCCATGCCGATACGCAGCTGGAAACCAGGCTGGGCGGTTTTGCGCTGGCGGAGTGGCTGCGCGACGGCAGAGCGCTGTTGAAAACCAATGGCGGCCCTTTTCTGACCGCCGCGCCGTGGGAGACGCCGCGATGAAAATTTTACTGACCTTTCCCGGACAGGGACCGCAGCGGCCCGGCATGCTGCAAAATTTGCCTCAGGGCGAGGCAATCCTGAAAGAGGCCAGCGAAGCGCTGAATGAAGACGCCTCGGCGCTGGACTCGGCAGACGCGCTGCGGCATACGCGCGCGGTACAGCTGTGCCTGTTAATTGCGGGCGTGGCGCACGCGCGGGAGCTGGAGCGTCAGGGCCTGGCGTTTGCAATGACCAGCGGTTTATCCATTGGCGCTTATCCGGCGGCGGTAGTCGCGGGCGCGCTGGCCTTCGACGATGCGTTACGACTGGTGGCGCTGCGTGGGCAGCTGATGGAACAGGCTTATCCGGCGGGCTACGGGCTGACCGCGATTATCGGCCTCACCCAGAGCGAGCTGGAGCCGCTGCTGGGAGAAGAGAGCTGGCTGGCCAATATCAACGCGGAGCGGCAGCTGGTGATTGCGGGCAGCGAGGCGGCGATGCAGGCGACGGCGGCAAGAGCGAAAGCGGCAGGGGCGCAGAAAACGCACCGGCTGGCGGTCAGCGTGCCTTCGCACTGCGCGCTGCTGGCGGAACCGACGGCAAAGCTGGCGGAGGCGTTTAAGGCGATCACCCTTGTTCGTCCGCGTCGCGCCTGGCTGAGCAGTAGTAGCGGCCGGGTGCTCTGGCAGCCGGCGCAGATAGCGGACGACCTCGCGTATAATATGTCGCGCACGGTGCGCTGGCATGAGGCAATGATAGCGGCCAACGAGCGAGACGTCCGGCTGGCGATTGAAGTGCCGCCCGGCGCGGTGCTGACCGGCCTGACCCGGCAGGCTTTCAGCGAAGGCGAAGCGCTTGCTCTGGAGCAGGGCGGCTACGAGCTGGCGTTAATGCTGGCGCAGCGTTTGCAGGCCGACGGCTGAACGATCGGCTCCGGCTGGCCAAAACAGCTATAAAGGCCGGGCGGCGTTATGCATGCGCCTGCGCGTTTATATTCGTCGCGTAATAATGCTGCCGCGATATTTTTCAGGCTGCGTAGCCACGTAACCAGGTGTTTCGCTGTCGCTGTCTCCTTCAATAAAAATAATTGATGACGATAAGGGCGTAACAGAGGTTGCTGCTGATAAAGGTGCTTAACAAAGCTGTAACATCATGATTATGCCGGCGCATAGACGAGATTTTATAAATTAATTTTAACTATCGATAAAATTATTCGATGCTTTAATGCTTACATTTCAGCTGCTTTAAGCTTTTACCCGGTTAGGTTCTGTTGATTTTTGTGTAGTTAAGCTTAAGTCCGCATGCGCTACGCAGCGCGATGCGCCTTAACCTTTCGACACAAGGAAGCAGACATGAATCCTCTTACACGTCGCAGCTTTATGACTTTTGCCGCCGGCAGCACCGTCGCGTTGGCGGCTGGCTCCGTTCATGCTCACGATCGCACCGTCGCCGCACGGCCCTGGACCGGCCAGACGGGCGGCAGCGATCCCGGCCCGCACGATCCGCTGCGGCAGGGAGAAAACCCTGATATCGTCAACCCGCCCGCGACCGACAGCGGCACGCTGCCCAACCTGCGTTTTTCCTATAGCGATTCGCACGTGCGCAAAGGCAGCGGCGGCTGGACGCGGCAGATAACCGAGCGCGAGCTGGGCGTTTCCAAAAGCATTGCCGGCGTTAATATGCGCCTTAACAGCGGCGGCATCCGCGAGCTGCACTGGCATAAAGAAGGCGAATGGGCCTATATGCTGTACGGCAAGGCGCGCATCACCGCGCTGGACGTGGATGGTCACTGGTTTGTGGACGACGTCGGCGTGGGCGATCTCTGGTATTTCCCCTCCGGCGTGCCGCACTCAATCCAGGGGCTTGGCCCGGACGGCTGCGAGTTCCTGCTGGCGTTTGATAACGGCGGCTTTGATGAAGACAGCACTTTTCTGCTCAGCGACTGGTTTAAGCACGTGCCGCCGGAAATACTGGCGAAAAACTTCGGCGTGCCGGTGGAAAACTTCAGCAAGCTCCCTTCGCCAGCCGATGAGTATATCTTCGCCGCCACGCCGCCGGGCGATCTGCAAAAGGACGCTATCGCGGGTGCGAGCCGTTCCACCACCGCTTTCAGTCACCGGATGCTGGCGCAGCAGCCCATCACGCTAAAGGGCGGCACGGTGCGGATTACCGATTCTTCCCTCTTTAAGGTGTCAAAAACCATCGCGGCGGCGCTGGTAGAGCTGCAGCCGGGCGCGATGCGCGAGCTACACTGGCACCCCAACACCGACGAGTGGCAATACTATCTGGAAGGCGAGGGGCGGATGGGCGTGTTTGCCTCTTCGGGCCAGGCGCGCACCTACGATTTTCGCGCGGGCGATGTTGGCTACGTGCCTTTTGCGATGGGCCACTACGTGGAAAACACCGGTGACAGGCCGCTGCGTTTTCTGGAGCTATTTAAAAGCAGCTACTATGCGGATATCTCGCTGAATCAGTGGCTGGCCTCGACGCCGCCGCAGCTGGTGCGCCAGCATCTGCATCTCGACGACGCTTTTATGCAGGCGCTGGATAAAACCAAAAAGCCGGTGGTGGGCGGCTAGAGAACCGGACAGGCCGCAGGGAGGCGGCCCGGCCCGCCGCCAATTCGTTTCAAAATATAAGTTGTCACTTTCCTGTCATCAACCTCTTCCAGCATGAATACCGATAAAGCTAACCGACGTAAATTAAGGAACTTTTATGCGCTTTCGTTATTCTCTGCTGGCCAGCGCGCTGCTGCTGGCGCAGGTTGCTCAGGCAAAAACCGCGCCCGTTGACTTCGATCGCATCCAGAGGATTGTTGCAACCACCACGCCTGCCAGCAGCGATGCCCGTTTCGTGGCCTTTGACGCTCAGATCCAGCAAGACCTGATCGGCGCGTTGCAGGGCGATGCCGCTAAGCTGACGCGTACGCAGCTGGAGAAAACCGCACAGAGCGATAGGCTGGCGGATCGCGGCTGGCTGAAGGCGAGCGGCTACGACTTTGCTAAAAAAGCCAACCAGCAGGCCGGCATTGCGCTGCTAAACGCTTTCGCCACGCTGCCAAAAAGCCAGCTGGACGCCAGCCTGCAGCGCGTGGCGCAGGTTAACCTCGAGGCAACCGACGGCCAGCGTCGCCAGGCGATTATCGATGCGGAAGGGCAAAACCATCTGTTTTTTCTGGCCGACGCGCTGGGGCCAAAGCTGGGTCAGGCCTTTCTGAACGCCTATACCAAAGGCGAGATGGGCCGTGCGGCAGCGCTGATCAAGGCCAGCGAGGTCAGCACCGGCGCGGCCAAAGCGCACTTTAACTATCCGCGTCCTTTTCTGATGCCGGGCAATACTATCCATGCGGTGCCTGATACGGTGATAGTAAAAGATAATCAACCCTATCAGGCGAGCGAAGGATCTTTCCCCAGCGGCCACACCAATACGGCCTGGACCGATGCGCTGCTGCTGGGCGAAATGGTGCCGGAACGCTTTGTGCCGCTGATGGATCGCGCCGCGCGCTACGGCTATTCGCGCATGGTGCTGGGCGTGCACTATCCGATCGATCTGATTGGCTCCCGTATGGTGGCGCAACGTAACGTGGCGCACTATCTCAACGATGCAAAGTATCGCCCGCTGTTTGCTGAAGCGAAGCAGCAGCTGCGCGACGCGCTGGAGAAAGAGTGCGGCACCTCGCTTGCCGAGTGCGCCAGACCATCCGGGGCAGCCGATCCTTACGCCGCGCCGCAGATGCAGGAGTTTGCGCGTTTTGCCATGACCTGGGGCCTGCCGCAGGAGAAAGTGAAGCAGCAAGCGGTTGTGGTGCCGGAAGGCGCTGAGGTACTGCTGGAAGCGGCGCTGCCGCAGCTGAGCGCCCGGCAGCGTCGGCAAAGGATGGTGGCGACCGCTATCGCCGCAGGCTATCCGCTTTCCGGCAGCACGCCGGAGCAGAACTTCTGGCAGCGGCTGGATCTGTCAGCCGCAGCTGATATGCACAAAGGATAAAAAAGGGGCGATCGCCGCCCCGGATCTCCTGTGATGCGGCGCTGTTATTGCTTACTGGCTTCAGCCGAAGCTGGTTCCTCGCTTTTAACGCCGATTTTGGGCAGCGCGCCGAAATCGAGCGTTTTCCCTTTTAACGTTTTCGCCAACGCTTCGCTGATATCCGCTTCTGGCGCAAAGGCCAGGGCGGCCTGAGTCGGCAGGATCGCCAGCAGCTGGTGCTGCTGGCGATATTCTCCGGCCGCCTCCGCTATCGCTTTCATGACGACACCGTTAGCCCGACGCTGCTCATGCTGCCACTCCAGATCCAGCAGCTGCCGATCGGCCAGCAGCGCGCTGCGCCGCTTCTCCTCCGGCAGCCTGGCGCCGTTTTCCTGCGCCATTTCCAGGCCCTGCTGGAGCTTTTTATCGACCGCCTGCAGCCGCGTTTTCAGCTGCTCCGCCAGCCCGGAGTCCTGCATAACTTTTTCCGGGTTGATAAATTTCACCGGCTGCGTCTCCGAACGATCGCAGCCCGCCAGCAGTAGGGTTATCGCCAGCCCTACGACCGGCCTCATTTTTGGCTTCATGTTTTCTCCTTTTCGCCGATTCCGGCATTTCCCTGGACAGGTTCCTTCGGGCGCAGCGACTATAAACGATGCTGCATTCAGCAGCCGCTCTTTCCATCTTGTCCGTTGATTAAAATCAACTTTATTGCCTTTATGTCGTCGGCCTCAGTGCGGCACTGTCGGTCAGGCGCCGGGGGCGATAGTACCGGAAGCACCGGATTGACAACGGCGGCGATCGGGTTCTCCATAAGGAAGAAATGATCTCGCCAAAGGGGGACTGGCCCAAATACTGAACCTGAACCTGAACCTGAGAGTACCACCGGCGCAGCGGATGGCGATGGTCGTCCGTGGACGAAAGTTTAACGAAGCGTTATCCGTAAAGTCCTGAACGCCAGGCCGGTCATTTTCAAATGGACGGCTTTTTTTATGCCGTGCGCAGCAACGGATAAAAGCGTGCTGTATTCCATGCTAGAGTTAAAATTTCCCCCGTTCAGAGGATCCCTTTTATGTCGCACTCGTCCTATGCCAGCCGCATTATTACCGCCACGCCAGAACAAATCTGGCCGCTGATTGCCGATTTTAACGGCCTGCCGAAAATCCATCCGGCGATCTCCTCCAGCGAGCTGGAAGAGGGCGCTACCGAAAGCAAGGTTGGCGTGGCCAGAAAGCTGACGCTGCCCGATGGCATAGTGCGTGAGCGCCTGGTAAAGCTGGATAAAGCCAATTGGGAGCTGCACTACGCGATTCTGGACGGCATCATGCCGGTCACGGATTACGTCGCGGTGGTGAAGCTGACGCCAAAAAACGACGGCACCACGCTGGCGGAATGGTGGGCGGATTTCAAGGTTAAGGCGGGCCATGACGAACAGGAAGTGGCGCAGAGCATCAGCGAAGGCGTCTTCGCGACCTGTCTGCAAAACATCGCGCAACAGGCTGGCTGATAAGGATCTTCGGCATGACGACGCGATTTATCGTGCAGCGCTACCATCCTCGCTACCAGACGGGGGTAAAAGATCTGATCCTGCCGATCCAGAATCAGGAGTTCGGTATTGCGATTTCGGCAGAGCAGCAGCCGGATCTCAGCGATATCCCGACCTTTTATCAACAGGGCGCGGGCGATTTCTGGCTGGCGACGGCCGACGATCGGGTTGTTGGCTGCATCGGTCTGAAGGATATCGGCGAGCAGCAGGCCGCGCTGCGGAAAATGTTCGTGGCGGAAGGCTGGCGAGGCAGGGAGCACGGCGTGGCCAATAGCCTGCTGCAAACGCTGCTCGCGCACGCTCGCGAGCGGCAGCTCCGTGACGTCTGGCTGGGCACCACCGCGAAATTTCTGGCGGCGCATCGTTTTTACGAGAAGCACGGCTTTAGCGAAGTGGCGCAAGCCGCGCTGCCGGCCGCTTTTCCCGTGATGAAGGTGGACACAAAGTTCTACCAGCTGGCGCTGTAGCAGAAAAGCAGTCGGCTTTTGCCGCCGGTCACCGGCTTGACTGCGCCCTGGTGACCGGGCACGAGGGTGTCAACAGCCTCAGGGGCGATCGCTTCGCCCCTTTCACTCAGGCCTGCTCGCCCGAGGTGCTCATCTGCATCAGATCTTTATCAACAAAGAACAGTCCCTTACCGCTGGTGCCGACCAGCGTCAGTTTATCCAGCACGGATTTAAACAGCTTCTCTTCTTCGTGCTGTTCGGCCACGTACCACTGCAGGAAGTTAAAGGTAGAGTAGTCCTGCGACGTCATCGCGGCATGCGCCAGCTCGTTGATTTTCGCGGTAATCAGCTGCTCGTGCTCGTAGGCCTGTTCCAGCACGTTATTCAGCGAGTCAAAAGTCACCGGCGGCGCGGCGATGCTGCCCAGCACCGGCATGGCGCCGGTATCGCTCAGGTAGTTGAACAGGCGCTGCATATGCTGCATCTCTTCGCGGGAGTGCTCGCGCAGAAAGGCAGCGGCCCCCTCAAACCCTTTGTCGGCGCACCAGGCGCTCATTTGCAAATAGAGGTTGGCGGAAAAGAATTCCAGGTTTAACTGATCGTTCAGGCGAGCGGTCATTTCGGCAGTCAGCATAGCGGCTCCAGATATTAACAGGCAAAATAATTATTCGCCGCATTATGCACGGGAAGCAGAGAAATAAAAACCGCAGAAAAATATATTTTAAATTTATCTGGCACAAAAAATAAGGAGTGATAATTATTATCATCCTTTCTTATGGCGGGGCCTGCTGTAATGGTTTTGATAATTATTCTTGTTAGCTATTCGCTTTAAAAGCGGCGTCCTTTTAAGTGTATATATAAGCTGTGTGAATTACTTGTTTAATTAATGATTTGAAAGGGTTTTTTGTTAGTCGAGTTCGTTTTTTTGCCAGGGTTAATATTTAAAAATACGCTTTTTAGCTGTATAACAGAGAAACAATAAACGCCGCTATTTGCAAAATATAATAGCGGCGGTTGCGCGCGTTACCGCTGCTGTCTGGCGCTCTGCTACCGTGGCTGAACATCATCAACGGCCGATAACGACGCGAAGCAGGTAAATGATGGGACGGGCGGCCTGGCCGCGGACAACGATTTAACTTATAAAAGGGATGCAGAATGGAGCTAAAGGACTGGCATACCGCAGATATTATCGCTGCGTTAAAGAAAAGAGGCACAAACTTATCCGCGCTCTCACGGCAGGCGGGACTGGCTTCCTCGACGCTGGCTAACGCGCTGCGCCGGCCCTGGCCGAAAGGCGAACGGCTGATTGCTGAAGCGCTGGACATCGCTCCCGAGAAAATATGGCCGACACGCTATCAGCATCCGGTGCGGCCACATAAATATCACAATCAGAACGACCGGTAAGCCCGGCCGCCGGCGACTGCTTAAAACGTTTCCCAGTTTCCTTCACCGGCTGCCGGCTGCGTTTTTTTCAGGGCTTTTGCACCAGGTTTTGCGGCTGGCGCGCGCGCGTGGCCGGTCTGGAACACGGCAACGGCCTGAGCCAGACGGGTCGCCTGGTCCTCCAGCGACGCGGCGGCGGCGGCCGACTGCTGTACCAGCGAAGCATTCTGCTGCGTGACCCGATCCATTTCCGTGACCGCCTGACCAATTTGATCGATACCGCGGCTTTGTTCGTCAGAGGCGGAAGCGATCTCCGCCATAATGGCGGTGACGCGCCCCACGGCATCGACGATATCGTGCATGGTTTCTCCGGCGGTGGTGACCTGAAGCGAACCGGCGTCGACGCGGCTGACGGATGCTTCAATCAGCGTCTTGATCTCTTTCGCCGCCTGGGCGCTGCGCTGGGCCAGATTGCGCACTTCGCCCGCGACCACGGCAAAGCCGCGGCCCTGTTCGCCCGCGCGGGCGGCTTCCACGGCGGCGTTAAGCGCCAGAATATTGGTCTGGAAAGCGATGCCGTCAATCACGCTGATGATATCGGCAATTTTCTTCGAGCTGCCGGCGATATCGCTCATGGTTTGCACCACGCCGTCCACCACCTGGCCGCCTTTGATCGCGGTTTGCGACGCGCTCGACGCCAGCTGCGAGGCCTGACGCGCGTTTTCGGCATTCAGCTTCACCGTGGCGGTCAGCTCTTCCATGCTGGCTGCGGTCTGCTCCAGCGAGGCGGCCTGCTGCTCGGTACGGGCGGAGAGATCGTTGTTGCCCGTCGAAATTTCGCTCGCGCCGGTGTAAATGGCGTCAGAGCTTTCCCGCACGTGGCTGACGGTAACGGTCAGCGCCTGCTGCATGGCGGAAAGATGGGCGGCCAGCCTGGCTATTTCGCTACGGCCTTCCACCGTCAGCGTGCGGGTCAGCTCGCCTTCGGCAATGTGCTGAATATGTTCTTCAACCTGCTTCAGCGGTCGCAGCAGCACTTCCTTAATCACTTTCCAGAGGCCCAGCACCAGCACCAGCAGCAGCAGGATCACCGCCGCCAGCGTCCACATCATATTCGTAAAGCCGTGCTGATTGACCTCAATGCCCGTCGCCAGCAGCTTCGCGTTCTGTTCGCGCCACTGGTTATAGCTGGCTTTCAGGCCGTCCTGCGCCTGCTGTGCATCCAGATTGCCGTAAGCCTCGTAGTTATTCGCACCGAGAAACTGGATAGACTGCTTCATGGTGTCATGCAGCTGCTGATAGCTACTGGCCACGCTGGCCGTTATCTCGCTGCTTTGTCCTGGCTGCGCGGGGGCGCGCTGATAACGCTCAAAATGCGCCTGCGCCTCATTAAGCTGGGCAGTGGCGTTGGTCAGCAGCTTGTCGATGGCCGCCAGCGTGGCCGGATCGGTTTGCTTTTTTAGTATACGGATAGCCGCGCGGTTGATGGTGACGCGCGTTTCAAGCAGCGTCTGCCAGGTGTCGCTGAGCTGGTTCTGCTGCTGCGTCAGCACGCTGGCGTGGTTGAAATTCTCTTTGTCCTGGCTAATAGCGTTAAATGAGAGCGCGCTGGAAACCAGCAGCAGCCCGCTAAAAATAACCAACATGATAACGATGCTGGTCACAACTTTAATATTTTTTAGCATACGGCGTACTCGGAAAGGGGAGTCGATAAAGGCTTATCGGTAGTCACACAGGGAAACTTTATGGCGAGCAGGTATCAGGCGGTGAATAAAATATAAGCTGAATCGATTAGCTTGAGCGCCCGGCAAAAAATTTGCTTTAAGCGCTGTTGCTCAGTCGCCACCAGCGGGCAGCACTGTCGGTCAGCTGTTGATAAGCCAGACGTAGCCGATCGGGCGAGGGCCGGGCAAAACTGAACGGCAGGTTAAGCTGCTGATAGAGCCAGTGAGGGGTGATCTGCTGGCGGTTTTTCGGCACGTTTTCGGGCAGGGCCGGCAGCAATGACAGCCAGCCGGCGGCAAGCGTTTCGGTGGTCTGGCTCTCTACCGTTGCCGCCATATCGGCAATAAAACGATCGATATGCCCGAACAGTTCTTCCGTGCTTAAAGCAGGCGATTGCAGCGCAAACAGCAGGCCGGCCTGTCCGGCGGTCTGATGAAAACGGCAGCTGACCACGTAGCCGACGTTGGCCTCGACCCGCAGCCGTTGAAAAAAGCGCGGCTCAAACAGCGCGGCGAGCAGTTGCCAGCTGGCAAAGCAGACCGCGCTGGCCTCGGCCAGCGGGCAGAACGTCAGCACCGCCGCGTCGCCACCTGCCGTCGGGCAGGAATAGTGCGGCTGCGTGGGGAAAACCTGCGGCGGTGACTGCGCCGGTTCGACCGTGCCCGGCAGCCGGGTCAGCCGCCGCGCCAGGCCTGCTGCGCTGTTGTCCGCACCGCCGTAAAGCGTTGCCTGCCAGCGTAGCGCCGACAGCGCATCCGCTGACGTGCTGTTCAGCAAATCGGGCAGGCGCGCCAGCAGACAGCGGATAGCGATATCATCAGCCTGCTGCGCCTGATGAAAAAGCCGTTCGCCAAAAGCCTGGGTGGCGGCTGGCGGATCCGTCAGCGCCTGTATGGCCCGATCCAGCGTAGCGGCCAGCAGCGCATCGTGGCCGCTGAGCCGCAGCTGCCACAGACCGTGCTGGCGGGAAAAGGCCAGCTCGCCGCCGCCGTGCAGCGCATCGCCCATCGCAGGCTGAAGCGCGGCCTCGATCAGCGCGGCGGTGCGCCGACCAGCCAGCAGGCCGGGCTGAATGCTAAGCAGCAGCGTAGGCTCGCCCGGCCCAGCCACGGCGGCCAGCGCGCTTTGCGCGATCGGTAACGCGGGCGCGACGGGCGTGGAGGCTGGTGAGTAAAAACGCAGGGCGGGTGGCGTTTCCGGCTTCGCCTGCGGCCAGTCGATAGCAGCCAGCCGTAGCGAAAAGCCCTGCGCGCGGACGACCGGCGCGCTGACCGCAGGCGATACCCACAGGCGACTGAGGCTTTGCGGCAGCGGCAGCGGCGTGGTCGACTGCGCAGGCGGAAAACCCAGCGCCAGATCGCGTAGCCGGTCGAGTGGAGAAAGCTGGCTGAAACGCCGCTGCGTGAGGCTGGCATAGTGCGCCCGCTGCTGTTGCGTCAGGCCGGAAAGCTGCGCCAGCCAGCGGCGAAACAGCGTTTCTATACGGGCACACTGCGCCAGCTGAAGGCCGTTCAGCTGAAAGCGCACGCTGGCTACCGACTGCCGCGCGCTGCGGTAAGGCTCCAGCAGCGAAATATTGTCGCACAGCCCCTGTTCGCGCAGCGTCGCCAGCAAACTGCCCGATGCCTGGTCGGTCAGCAGCTCGCGCAGCAGCGTCAGGCTGGCAGGCTGCGGGTCGTTGAGGAGAAAACTCAGCTGGAGATGCTGTGCTGCGGCGCTTTGCAGCGCAAAAGCCCGCTGTGGGGCCAGCTGTAACAGCGGCGGCGCGGCAGGCACGCTTTCTGCGCGGGCAAAAGCCGCCGCGGTCTCTTCGGCCAGGGCTTCCAGCTCCTGCAGCGGCTGCGGGCCGCTCAGCCAGAGTTCCAGCTTGCCGCTATGGAACCAGCATTGATGCCAGTCCCGCAGCGCCTGCTGGAGCGCGACCGTGTCGTCGCCAAAGTGGCGCTGGCTGCCGACGTGAAAATCGTGCAGGGGATGAGGCGCGGCGAAGGCCTGGCTCAGCGCAGTCTCGCACAGCGTCGGGCCGTGGCTTTGCAGCATCCGATACTCCGCCTCGATCGCTGCCGCTTCTGCGGTAATCGCCGCGGTAGCCAGCAGCGGGCGCGCCAGCATATCAGACAGCCTGCACAGCGCCTGTGCCAGCCGCTCGGGGGCAATCTCCACAAACCAGGCGGTAAAATGTGCCAGGGTAGTGGCGTTAAGCCGTGCGCCGTGCGCGGGCGCCCAGGCCATCAGCCGCTGCTCATGCTGATAACCGACGCTGCCGGCGAACAGCACATGCTCCAGCAGATGCGCCAGGCCCGGCCAGCGTGCGGGTTCGTCAAGGCTACCGGCGGAAAGCCGGAACAGCGCCGCCGCCCGCGTGGCCTCCGGCTCGTGGATCAGCGTGATCCGCAGGCCGTTTGCCACGCGGGAAGAGGAATGGCCGCTCACGCTTCGCTTTTAAAGATCAGCTGGGAGTTGGTGCGGTTGCGGAACTGCAGCTGGCTGATTTGGATATTGCTGCAGTTGGCCTGTTCGCGCGCCTCAAGGATCTGGCCATGATGCGGCGACTTGGCGCAGACGGGATCGGCATTGTCCGCGTTGCCGGTCAGCATAAAGGCCTGACAGCGGCAGCCACCGAAATCCTTCTCTTTTTCGGAGCACGAACGGCAGGGCTCCGGCATCCAGTCGAAGCCGCGATATTTGTTAAAGCCGAACGAGTCGTACCAGATTTCCTGTAGCGTATGCTCCAGTACCGATGGGAAGGCAATCGGCAGCTGGCGCGCGCTGTGGCACGGCAGCGCCATCCCTTCCGGCGTCACGCTCAGGAAAATCGCGCCCCAGCCGCCCATACAGCCCTTCGGCCGCTCTTCATAGTAGTCGGGGGTCACGAACAGCAGGTTAGCAAAGTTGCTGTTGTCCTTCATTTTTTCGCGGTAGCGCTGCACCACGGCTTCGGCGCTGGCGATCTGCTCGCGGGTAGGCAGCAGGCCCTCGCGGTTCAGCTGTGCCCAGCCGTAAAACTGGCAGGTCGCCAGCTCGACGTCGTCGGCCTCCAGCTCGATGGCCAGTTCAATAATGCGATCGATCTGGTCGATGTTATGGCGATGCAGTACAAAATTTAGCACCATCGGGTAGCCGTGCGCCTTGACCGCTTTCGCCATCGCCAGCTTTTGCTGGAAAGCTTTTTGCGATCCCGCCAGCGCCGCGTTCAGCGTCTCGTCGCTTGCCTGGAAGCTGATCTGGATATGATCGAGACCCGCTTCGGCAAAGGCGTCGATCTTTTTCTCGGTCAGGCCAATGCCGGAAGTGATCAGGTTGGTGTAAAAACCCAGATCCCGCGCGGCACGGATCAGCTCAGGCAGATCTTTACGCACCAGCGGCTCGCCGCCGGAAAAGCCCAGCTGAACGGCGCCCATCTGGCGGGCCTGTTTAAAAACTTCTATCCACTGCGCCGTGGTCAGCTCCTGCTCCTGCCGGGCAAAATCCAGCGGGTTCGAGCAGTAGGGGCACTGCAACGGACAGCGATAGGTCAGCTCCGCCAGCAGCCAGAGCGGCGGATTAGGCTTAAGCGAGTTCACGGAAAATTATCCACTTCTGTTCGACGGCCTGCATAAAGAACGCTTTGACGTCCTCATCCACGCCGCCCGCATCGGGAAAACGAGCGTTCAGTTCGGCAATCAGCGCGGCAAGCGGACGTTTACCGTCCACCAGCTGCAAAATCGCGGTGGCGCTCTCGTTCAGCTTCGCCATGCCTTCCGGGTACAGGATCACATGGCAATCCTGCGTCGGTTCCCACTGCAGGCGGTAGCCACGGCGAAACGCAGGTATCTGCTGGTCGTTAAGGGTCATTACAGCAATCTCTCTTTATGCCAGACGGGCTGGTCGGTCACGGTATGGTAAGGCGGACGATGCAGCGCGTAGGCCAGGGTCATAGCGTCCAGCATACTCCAGAGAATATCCAGCTTAAACTGCAAAATAGACAGCATACGCTGCTGCTGTTCGGCCGTGGTGAAATAGTCCAGCGCCAGCGCCAGCCCGTGCTCGACGTCGCGGTTAGCCTGGCTCAGGCGGCCGCGAAAATAGCCGTAGCCTTCGGCTTCGATCCACTTATAGTGCTGTGGCCAGCTGTCCAGGCGCGACTGGTGGATTTCCGGCGCAAACAGCTCGGTCAGCGAGCTACAGGCCGCTTCCTGCCATACCGCGCGGCGGGCGAAGTTAACGTAAGCATCCACGGCGAAACGCACGCCGGGCAGCACCATCTCTTCCGACAGCAGCGTCTCGCGCCTGAGACCGACCGCTTCGCCCAGGCGCAGCCAGGCTTCAATCCCGCCTTCGCTGCCCTGATGGCCGTCGTGATCCAGAATACGCTGTACCCACTTGCGACGCGTCTGCGGATCCGGGCAGTTCGCCATAATCGCGGCGTCTTTCAGCGGAATACTGGTCTGATAGTAAAAACGGTTCGCTACCCAACCCTGGATCTGCTCGCGCGTTGCCTGGCCGTTGTGCATAGCGATATGGTAAGGATGATGGATATGGTAATAAGCGCCTTTGGCGCGTAGTGCCTGCTCGAACGCTTCGCGCGTCATGGGAGTCTGTTGCATGATTTTCTCACAGGTCGATACGCATACCATCCCAGCTGACTTCGATGCCGTGCTGCGTCAGCGCCTGACGTTCAGCCGACTCTTCATCCAGGATCGGGTTGGTATTGTTGATATGAATAAGGATTTTGCGCTCGGCGGGCAGCGAAGCCAGCAGCGCTAGCAGGCCCTGTTCTTCGGCCAGCGCCAGATGACCCATATCCTTACCGGTATTGCGGCCCACGCCGGTTGTCGCCAGCTCGTTATCCTGCCACAGCGTGCCGTCGATCAGCAGGCAGTCGGCCTTTTGCAACCAGCCCAATAGCTCGCTGTCCGGCTCGCCCAGACCGGGCGCATACATCAGCGTTTTTCCGCTGCGGGTATCTTCAATAAACAGCGCGACATTGTGGCCGGGCAGCGGTCTGCCGCGATACTGCGAATAGGGCGGCGCGTTGCTGAGCAGCGGGATGGCGGTAAACCGCAGCGCCGGACAGACCGCCACGAAGAAAGGTTCGCCGGGCTGAATCGCGTGATGCGTCAGGCCGCCGTTCCAGTGCGCAAGCATGGTAAAGATGGGAAAACCGGTGGTGAGATCGTCGTGTACTTCCGGCGTGCACCAGACCTGATGCGGACAGCCCTCGCGCAGGCTCAGCAGGCCGGTGGTGTGATCGATCTGACTGTCGGTCAGGATAATCGAGCCGATAGCGGTGCCGCGCAGGACGTCTTTCTTATTCAGCGCGGGCGTGGCAGCGATCTGATGAGCGATATCCGGCGAGGCGTTGCACAGCACAAAATCGACGCCGTCGTCGCTGATGGCGATGGAAGATTGCGTACGCGCCGACGTTTTCAGCGTGCCGTTACGCACGCCCTGACAGTTTCGGCAGTTGCAGTTCCACTGGGGAAAACCGCCGCCGGCCGCAGAGCCAAGAACGTTAATTTGCATGTGTAGACCAGAAAAAAGAGAGGAAATGCCCACCTGAGTGGGCATAAGGGCTTAGCGGTTGGAGATGTACAGCGTCACTTCCAGGCCTAAGCGTAAATCAACAAACGTTGGTTTAGTCCACATAGCGGAGCTCCTCATGGTGTTAAGGGAAAAATCTGCCCGTTAAGTTCGGCAGGTAAACAGCTTATTGTCAAATATCGCCCTGCGGCGGCGCAAATGTTGCACCTGTGTCACAGTGATATCAACCCTGTAAGCCGCAGGGATTAACGGGGGGAGCGTTATTCTCCCCAGGTTTTCTTCAGCACGCGTAACCAGTTACGCCAGCAAATCTTATCGATCAGTTCGGGCGAATAGCCCGCCTGCTGCATTAAATCGACCAGCTTCGGCAGTCCGGCCGCATCGCCCAGTTCGTCCGGCACGCTGATGCCGTCAAAGTCAGAACCGAAGCCGACGCGATCTTCGCCCAGCTTTTCCAACAGCGCATCAAGATGCTGCACAATCTGCGCCAGCGGCGTATCGCTGTCGCGCTTGCCGTCGGCGCGCAGAAAGGCGTTGCCAAAGTTGACGCCGACAAAGCCGTCGCTCTGCGCAATTGCGGCCAGCTGTGCGTCGGTTAAATTACGCGGCTGCGGGCAAAGCGCATGAACGTTGGAATGGGTGGCGACCAGCGGCGCATCGCTGACCTCCGCCACCTGCCAGAAAGATTTCTCATTCATATGCGACAAATCGATCAGCAGCTTTTTCTGATTAAGCACGCGCAGCAGCTTGATCCCGACAGGCGTCAGCCCGTCGCCGCTGTCCGGCGAGCCGGGAAAACCGCCGGTCACGCCGGTGCCGAAGCGATTTTGCAGATTCCACAGCGGGCCGACGCTGCGCAACCCGGCGGCAACCCAGCGGTCAAGCTGGCTGCACTCGTCATCCAGCGCCTCTGCGCCCTCAATATGCAGCACCATCGCCAGCACGCCCTGAGCGATACAGCGCTCGATCTCGCTGGCGCTGCGGCAGATACGGGCCTGCCCGGCTGAGCGATCGGCAATCTGATGCAGCAGGGCAATCTGCGCTTCGGTAATCGCCAGCGGGTCGTGATCCTCTTCCTGCCAGCCCGTCTTGCTTTGCTTCACGTACTGCGCAGGCGGAACGAACACCGCAAACAGGCCGCCGGCAAAGCCGCCCTGGCGCATTCGCGGCATATCCAGGTGGCCGTTCATCGTACCGTGCAGGAAGTCCGCCACGGCATCGCCAGTTTCCTGCATCCACAGGCGCAGCAGAAGATCGTTATGGCCGTCAAAAACGGGTTGGGCTGAGGTCGATAGCGTCATTGTTATGAATCAGAAGGTACATTGTTAAATAAATGATACCTCAAAGCGCCGTGCCGGGCCTGCTGAAAAGTGCGGTTATGGCGCTAAATCGCGTTAAACGGCAGGGATAAGTGTAAAGAATTGCGGTAAGGGTAAAGAGAGTGTCGGCAAAGACAGGAAAGAACCAGGCTGCCGACGAGCGTCGCCTACGGTGTTAAAGCTTTTGACGTATAAAGCTCAGCAGTTTTTCATTTACCCCCTTCGGGCTTCCGGCGCGCTGATATGCCGCACGATAAGGGGGGGCGGTTGAGCAAGTCCGCCCTTCGCTGACCGGACGCGGCCTGACCCGCTTGCCAAAAGACAGTATGCAGCCATCGGTTAAAAATCCGGGCGACAGCGTGACAGACAGGGTACGCCTCCTGGTTTCTGTAGTATGCAGGAAGGAGCCGCTTACAGGCCGTCAGGCCTGCTGCTCCGCTCTTCGGCTCTCTTCCGCCCGCAGCGCGCCCGGCGTGGCGCCGGTGGTGCGCTTAAACGCCCGGCTGAAAGCGGCCAGCGAGCCGTAGCCCAGCCGCCAGGCAACGCTCTCTATCGCTTCGCCATCGCGGCCAATCCACTGCGCCGCCAGCTGCATACGCAGATTGGTCAGATAGCGTACCGGCGTCATACCGGTAACCGCCAGAAAGCGTTCGGCAAAGACCGAGCGCGAGCTGCCCATCTCCGCCGCCAGCTGCGCCACCGTCCAGTTTTTGCCGGGATCGCGGTGCAGCGCTACCAGCGCTTTGCCTAACTTAGGATCGCGCAGCGCTTCCAGCCAGCCGCCCGCCGCGCCACAGCCCGATTCCACCCAGCCGCGTACGATAAAAGCCGCGACCACATCCGCCAGCCGCGCCAGGATGCCCGCATAGCCCGCTCTTTTGCCCAGCGATTCCCGCTCCATCGCTTCGAGCATCGGCTGCACTTCCGGATATTTATGGATCAGCGTATCCGCCAGCAGCACTTCCGGCATCGAGCCGATCAGCATCTGCATCCCGCCCAGATCGAACTCCATACAGCCGCTGAATATCAGCGTGGTTTCTTCGGTGGACGAGCAGTCTTTAATGCAGCAGACGTTGCCGCAAACCGGCGTGGTATTGAAGGCGCGGATGTCCTTGCAGGCCACATCGGGCGAGGAGAGCAGCACATGATCGCTGCCGTGCGGCAGCAGCAGCGCATCGCCCGTATTCAGGGTGCGCAGCCGGCCGTTTTGCGTCCGCAGCAGCACCGGGCCGCGGCTGACGAAGTGGAACTGCGCGCGGCCCGGCGCTTTAACAAAGCCAACGCCAAACGGCGCGGCGAGTTCGATACGTCGATACTGTAGCCCCAGCAGGCGCATCCCGTAGAGCAGCTCGCTGGTGAGATCGTGGGCTTCTGTGGTCATGGCAGCGCTTCCCGGACGATTAATCAATAATGACGGATTTTACATCATAGACCATCCGACACCAGCGCTTTAATCTTGCTGCCATCGAACGATTAAAGAGATTTTCTATGACAACACCAATAAAGCCGCAGTGGGGAGCCGTGTTCTCTATGGCGCTGGGCGTATTTGGCCTGGTAACCGCCGAGTTCCTGCCCGCCAGCCTGTTAACGCCGATGGCGGCCAGCCTGGGCGTGACGGAAGGCATGACCGGCCAGGCGGTGACCGTGACGGCCATTTTCGCGTTGGTAACCAGTTTCTTCAGCGCCTCCCTGACCAGCAAGCTGGATCGCCGTGGTGTGATGCTGCTGTTTTCCGTGATGCTGATCGTTTCTAACCTGCTGGTCGCCTTCGCGCCGAACCTGACCTTTATTCTGGCGGGACGAGTGATTTTAGGTATTGCCATCGGCGGCTTCTGGACGCTGGCGGCGGCAACCGCTATGCGGCTGGTGCCGGAAGCGATGATCCCGCGCGCGCTCTCCATTGTTTTTAGCGGCGTGTCGGTTGCCACCATTGTTGCAGCGCCGATGGGCAGCTATTTCGGTCATCTTATCGGCTGGCGTAACGTGTTCGTCGCCGCAGCGGCCATCGGCGTGCTGGCGCTGGGCTGGCAGCTGGCAGCATTGCCAAAAATGCCGCCTAATCCGCTGGCTAAAAACAGCTCGATCCTGTCCTTGATTAAGCGTCCGGGCATGCAGACCGCGCTGCTGGCGATTATTCTGGTTTTCTCCGGCCATTTCGCCTTCTTTACCTATCTGCGACCTTTCCTGGAGAGCGTAACCGGCGTGGACGTCAACGGGCTTTCCGCTATTCTGCTGGGCTTTGGCGTGGCGAACTTCGCCGGTACGCTGCTGGCGGGCCTGCTGCTGGAGCGTAATCTGCATCTGACGCTGATCGGCATGCCGCTGGCGATGGGGCTGATGGGCGTGGCGCTGGTGGGATTAGGTTCCGCGCCGGTGATGGACGCGCTGCTGGTCGCGCTGTGGGGCATGGCGTTTGGCGCCGTGCCGGTTGCCTGGTCAACGTGGATCACCCGCACCATGCCGGAAGAGGCGGAAAGCGGCGGCGGTTTGCTGGTGGCGGCTATTCAACTGGCCATCACTATCGGCGCAGCGGCCGGCGGTATGATCTTTAACGTTACCGGCGCTAAAGGCGTGTTTATGGGTAGCGCGCTGCTGTTGTTGCTGGCGACCATGACCATCTTTATGGCGCTGCGCGTGAAAGCACCCGTGCAGGACAGCGTATAAAACAAGCCGGTGCGGTAGCTGATGCCGATCGGTTAATGATGCTGTAGTGGTGCAGAAATCCGGAAACGTCCTGTTTCCGGATTTTTTTACGTCGTGCTCAGGATTGTTGCCGCTAATCAGGCGGTGGTATTGATGTTGCGACCGACTGCGGGGTTGGCAGGTAACTGAGGGATGGAATCAACGATCCCGGCCGCCACAGACTGCTGATTATCCAGGGCTTTCTTTAGTACGAGCGTGCTTACTTTGTTACCGAGTTCCATGTTATCAAGGCCGGTAGCCAGTGATGCAATTTGTGATACATCCATCTTGCTCTCCTGATTAATATGACTGCCCAAAGGGTAAAAAAGGCTTTCAGAAGCCTGAAAAAGCTATCGGCATTTGAGCGCAAATCTTTAGCGATACCCTGACGGAGCAGGCATGGCGGCGTGGTGCGGGCGCGTCTTGTTTATAGCGGCCTGAAAGCGTTGCGTGGTGAGGTTTTGCTGGTTGTTAAGCCGCAGCCAGCCGGGTAAATGCCTGGTCGTGCTGGCGAAGCTGGCGTTTGAGGCGTATTGCCGTTCGGCAGCCACAACCGCCTGGTGCTCAAATGCTGGTATCAGAGCTGAACCAGTTGCCCTGGCCACGCAACGGAAAGCCTTTTTTGAAAAGCTGGTGGCGAAACTTGAGATCGAAGAAAGCTATGCTGACGCACAGTTCAGAAATATGACGCGTTAATGGTAAAAAGCCCCTGCGCCAATACGCAGAGGCAATAATCAAAACTCGCGCTTGACAATAATATAACCATTAAAATTGACAGAGCACTCGTCATCATTAATTAATAGCGAAGCTAAAGTGACAATGTGTTTATTTTTGTGGTTAATATAATCATACTTTACAATTATATTTTTAGCATTACTTTCCATAAACATTTGTTTTCCTTTATCGATCGAAAAAAAATGCGTTGATTCTGTACTATAGTTCTTCCTGGCGAGAGTTTCAGCAAGCTCAGGCGTTACATTGTTAGTACTCAGGAGTGACAACTTTGTTTTATCAACTAAAATGTCACTTTCTTTGATATCTAAATCTGCAACAAGAGCATCGGTCATACTTACCCCGACGCTTCTGTTAATATCAAGGCATGATTCAGGTGTTACGCCCGCAGATGCATTAACACAGATAATAAAGGTAAAAAGCGCGGAGTTTTTTATCATTTCACAATTAACTCCTGATCATGACTTTCAGCAATCTTTTTCCTGTCATATAACCTGGTAACAATACAACCGTTAGATGCTGTCCCTTTACCATTATCACCATGAATAAGGAAACCATCCCGGTCACACATGCTATTCCCTTGATGAGGAGTTAAACGTATGACATGTTTCCCCGCTTTTGGATGCGTGGCTTGCATTCGCCCAATATGGTATTTGCCTCGAGGCAGAGGGCCTTTAAATTTAACGCATTCAAATGTTACATCATCTTTATACCCCGGCGTACCAGCATACATAGCCTTAAACTGGAACTTACCATTCAGGTAAAAAGATTTATTCATCACTTCATAAACCCATGCCATTGTTACTCTCCTTGTTTACACCAACTGTTGATTTACTCCTGCAATATGCATTTTAAACAGAATTCATTTACCTGTTTCCATAGCAGATAAAGGAAATTAAAGGATCTCATAACAGTAATCAAAAGAGGGATTGATTTTGTTCGAAATTGGCATAGTATCTCTCCAAAGTAGCCTTTTTGTGCATAGGCCACTTACGAATTGCAAACCTCGCCACGGCGGGGTTTTTCGCTGTTAGCCCTGTGGCAAACGCGGCATACCATTATCACTGTGATGCTTCAGTCCACTTTTAACATTACTCTTTTAATTTGTGATGGTGCTCAACCTTTTTGTTTTTTTATTTAATTACCGCTCCAAAAATTTCTTGATTTATTTTTATTAAAAGTATAACTGTCTGTATATATTGTCTTTATTGTGGTTTTAGGTAAATGATTACATAGATTGACGAATCCCTGACAAAAGGGTAAACCTGTTTATGCCTTATCAGGAAGCAAATGGTGGGCATATATTTAGGTTGATAATAAAAGGGATTTATTATGGCTATCAGGACGTTGCAGCAAGAAGAATGGGTTTTAGTTACTGGAGCCTCTGGAGGCTGTGATCCTTCCCATGCCAGTGCCAGTGCCAGTGCCAGTGCCAGTGCCAGTGCCAGTGCGAGTCAGCGCGGAGGCAGAAGCGGGGCAAGTAAATCCACTGCCAACTCTGGTGGGGGCTTCTATGCATCTTTGGGGACGATGTTACAAACTGTAACAGCGGCATGATTGGAGGAATGATAGCCGGATCGTTGGGTGGTTTGGCTGGTATAGCCGTAGGGCTGGCTGGTGGCGTTATCTCTGGTGGATGTTTCAAGAATAGCGGCAACGGTGGAGGCGGTGGTTCCGGTTCAAACAATTCAAATTGTTCTGGCGACTTCTGTCCCTTTTAAGGACGCTTAAAGTGAAAGAGAAATTGATTTACTGCCTCGCTATTTTTTTTGGGGTGCTTCTGGCATCATCGCTATTGAGTGGTGCAAAGGTAATGTTTACTAATTGGTATGCATTCCCTGAAGAAATATCACGCTTCAGTATAATGATGATTTGCTATATTAGTGTGGTTAAATTTATTCATTTTATTTTTTCGATCTTGATTAAGAAATAAATGTAATTTATATAGCAAATTTCATTTTAAATATTATATTATATGGTCGCCAGGTGCGGCCTTTTTAATGCTTGTTAGAATGGCTATTTGTTTATAAAAGGAAAGCTCCCCGCATATATAATATAGGCTCACTTCGGTAGGTTTTTTTGTTTAAAGGGGGTCATATGGCAGAACCGTTAACTGGCAGAACTACGGCTACCGCGCCAGGCTGGGGATGGCTATTCTGCGCGCATAGGGTAGGCATGTTCGTTTGGAGCCAGAAGCGATCTTTTGCCATGTTTGCGCCAGGTATCTTGTTGAGCTGCTTTAGGGCAATGATGATTATCAGTACGCAGAGCGGGTGTCAACCCACGACCGGGTAACGAGCGATGCAGTTACGGTAAAGGTCGGCTCTCGTTCTTCAGCGCTGTCAACAATCACACTCTCGCCGGGGCTTTTTGCCATACGTTGACTAAAAGCCAGGCGACAGAACCTTGCGCCTGGCGAATAACCTGTTTACTTACCTGCCGACATCGACATCTGCTGGGCGGACTTCAGGTGCTGCTCAACGACCGGCGTATGCGCGTCGGCCAGGGCCTTCACATCCGCATCCTTAATCTGCATGGCGTCACTTTTCAGCTTCGCCAGCACCATCTTGTGGTCTTTCGTGCCGGCATTTTCCATATACATCTTGTCAAATGCGTTGCCGCTCTGCTTTTCCAGTTTGGCGGCTATGGCCTTGTGGCTGGCGTCCGGCTCAGTCGGCAGCGTCACGCCCTTTTGCTGGGCGACGGCCTGGACTTTGCTCAAGGCGGCGCCGTGATCTTCGACCATCTGCTGAGCGAATGCTTTGACATCGCTGCTTTGGGCCTTACTCAGCGCGAGCTTGGCAGCGGCGATTTCATTGATATTGGCCTGCGCCATGTCCTTCACCGCTTTTTCGTCGCCGGCACTGAGTTTGGTGCTCGATCCCGACTGGCCTGCGGCAACATTCTGCGCGGCGCTCGTTGGCGTCTGGGCCTGTACGCCGACAGTGTTGAACATAGCGGCCGCTGCCGATACGGCTAACAGCATTTTCAAGGTTTTATTCTTTTGCATGTTGTTCTCCTGATGGTCGTGGATAGGGTGGGTAATTGGTCGCTAACCGTGCTCAGATTCGTAGGTAAATTACATCAGCAATGGTCAGTATAGTGGATCATCGGAGCGAGTCAGGGTCTGCAATGAGAACGGCAGCAAATGATGGAGGTAAAAAAGCGGGAATGGCACCTGTGTCACACGCCAGAAGTTGATAGGGGCGTAGGCGCCAGACCGGAAAATTCTGTGCTGTAAACGTGAACAGAGAGAAACGTTTCTGTGGCTCTGCGCCTGTCGATCATTGTTTGACTCATTCTGTTATATAGATCACTTTTTAATAACAGCGTTCGGGCACGGCGCCGTTTTCCGGCAGCGCCAAACCCTTTGTATGTTTTCTGCCGGGGCCTGCGGCGGCCAAAAACGCGGCTACATTTTGTTATCTGAAACCAAGCGGAGAACTGTATGAATAACAAGCACGTATTGCTGGTCGGTGCAAGCGGCGTAGTGGGCTTCGCCGCTCATGATTCCTTCCATAAAGCGGGCTGGCAAATCACGACTCTTGGGCGTTCGCCGCACAGCCCTCATTCTTCTCCTCATATCAGCGCTGACCTGACCTCTTCAGAGGATCTTAAACAACACCGCGAAGCGTTTGAAACGGTGACGCATATCTTTTACGCGGCGTTGCGCCAGGATCCTAATCCGGGCGTGGAAGCAGATATTAATGCGCTGATGTTTGAAAACCTGATCGGCGCAGTGCGCTCGTCAGGCAATGCGTTGCAGCATATTATCTTTATTCAGGGCGGCAAGGTTTATGGCGCTCATCTGGGCGTTTACCGCACCCCGGCACGGGAAGAGGACAGCCGGCATTTTCCGCCTAACCTTTATTTCCGGCATGAAGACTATGCGAAGAAGATTGGCGAGGAAGGTATCGGCTGGACCGCGCTGCGCCCGGATATTGTTATCGGCCACTCATTCGGATCGCCCATGAACCTGGGAAATCTGATCGGCGTGTACGGGACGATTTGCCGCGAAACGGGAACCGCTTTGCATTTCCCCGGCCCGGATGACGCCTATCGTCATACGCTGGTGAATATCACCGACAGCCGCATTCTGGGGCAAAGCGCTATCTGGGCTGCCGAAAACGCCAAATTCGGCGCGTTCAATATCACCAATGGCGACGTGTTTCGCTGGTGTCATGTCTGGCCAAAACTGGCTGACTGGTTCGGTGTGCCGATCGGCGAGGCGCAGCCTGTCTCGCTTAGCGAACGGCTCAGCGGGCTTAAGCCTCTCTGGTCATCCATCGCCGACAAGGCGCAGCTGAAGGAGAAGGATATCGATAAGCTGGCGCTGGGCGGATTTGGTGATTTCATCTTCCATGTGCAGAAAGATGCCATATTTGACGTTACCAAAGCGCGCCGGGAAGGATTTGACGCCATGATCAGGCGCTCCGATGACGTATTGATCGAGCATCTGGAAGCCATGCGCAGCAGTAAACTTATTCCCTGACAGGCAAGGCAGTCCGCCGTCTGGCAGGCTGCCGATCTGCCCTTGCGGCCGGATGGCGGACGTTTTGCAACGGCTGAGTTAATTCCCTGATAAATTGTCCGGGAAATCATGCTTATAGCAATGCCGGGGCGTCTGGAAAAGCTGCCAGGCGTCGCTTTCTTCAGTGACAGGAGGTTTGAATGCTCTCTGGCTGCATGAATAATACAAAATGGAATGAGATCCGTCTGGCAATGATTAACATGACATCGCCTCCTTTATGGAAAACGACCTCTCTCAATGGCTATAGATCCGCAGTTGATGGCGAATGGTTTTACCATTTCAATGCGGGTGGCTATTCGGATATCCACTATCTTGATATTTTGACAAATTCAGTTGAGCAGCACGCGGAAGTTGGGGTTATTCTTCGGGCTATTCATCTCCCCGGTATTGAAACTTCAACCGGCTACAGGATTTTTGGATACGCGGATCCGACCAGCTATGTAGGGTATCTTCAGGTGGACAGCGTCAATAAGCGGCCAGCGGGATTAATAATGGAAAAGTAAAATTTTCCTCCGCTTCTCGCTTAAACAGTAGCCGCACGGTATCTGATTTCTCCATGACGTCCGCTTTTTCCAACAAAGCGGACATCACCTGAACATTCACTAAATAAGCATCAGTGCCACACGCCCATCTTTTAAATCAGATCGGTGGCGCCAATCGCGCTTTTTTTACGGTCGGCCACTTCCTTCAGCAGGGCGAAAGCAAAGATCACCATCCCCATCAGCGGCAGAACAGCGCCATAGCTGGCGGTCTGCGTCATCGGATAGCCCTGCTGCACCACCCAGGCACCCAGAAACGCGCCCAGCGCGTTGGCGATATTAAAGGCGGAGTGATTCAGCGTCGCGGCGAGCGTTTGCGCTTTTCCGGCCACCTGCATCAGACGCACCTGGAGCGGCGCGCACAGCGCCAGATTGGTGCCGATCAGGAAAGCGCCCAGCAGCAGGCCGCTGACGGAAGAAACCATCAGCGGGAACAGGGTCAGCACCAGCACGCTCCAGGCCAGAATACAAAAAATAGAGAGCATGATTTTGCGGTCGGCCAGCTTGCCGCCAGCCAGATTGCCCAACACCATGCCCAGACCAAAAGCGAACAGCACCACCGGCAGCCAGAGCGTAGAGAGATGCGCGGCCAGCGTCAGGATTGGCGTGATATAGCTGATCACGGCAAACATGCCGCCAAAGCCGATGGCCGCGATGCCCAGCGTCAGCCAGATGCGGCTGTTCGCCAGCCCGCGGATCTCTTTCAGCGGCGAGCTTTGCGCTTCCTCATGCTGCTGTGGGAAAAGTTTAAAAATCAGCAGCGCATCGGCCAGCGACAGCAGCGACACGCAGGCAAAGGCCCAGCGCCAGTCCAGGTGTTCGCCCAGCAGCGTTGCCGCCGGATTTCCCAGCAGTGAGGCCAGCGTCAGGCCGAGCATAACTCTGCCCACCGCCTGACCGCGCCGGTTCTCTTCCACCAGCGAAGCGGCCGCCAGTGCCGCCACGCCAAGAAAAGCGCCGTGCGGCAGGCCGCTGAGGAAACGGGAAATCACCAGCGCGTGGGCGCTGTCCGCCAGCATGCTGCTGACGTTGCCGCCTAAAAACAGCGTGATAAAAATCATCAGCTGATGTTTGCGGCTCAGGCGCGCGGTGCTCAGGGAAAACAGCGGCGCGCCGATCACCACGCCCAGCGCGTAGTAGCTGATAAAACGGCTGCCTTCGGCCAGGCTGACGTGCATCGCTTCGCTGACCTGCGGCAGCAGGCCCATGATCACAAATTCGCTCAGGCCGATAGCGAAGGCGCCCAGCGCCAGGGCAAACAGCAGCGGGCCGACGGCGCGCACCGCAGGAGAAGTTGGGTTTTCAATAGTCATAAAAAGTCTTAATAAGAGAGGCTAAAACCTGTGCACAACGCGTGACGGGGACGATGAGGGCAGGGCAGGCAAGAGTAGTTATTATTGCCGGCTGGCAGCATGCTGCCGGACGGCGCTGAGTTTACCGTGTAGCGACGGGAATAAACAAGCCGGGCCGCGTGGATGGCCCGTCAAGGCGCTAGCGCAGGGCGCTTTGTTTAGCTGGCTATCTGTCTATATGACCCAAATCCCGTTCGGGAAAACAGTGGTTCCTCACGCGCTGCTTCAGCTCTTTCACTTCCGGAAAGCCACCGTCCGCTTTGCGATCCCACAGCAGATGACCGTCAACGGCGATTTGATAAATGCCGCCCGTGCCCGGCACCAGCGTGACCGAGGCTAAATCGGTACCAAAAGTATGCAGCAGCTCCTGCGCCATCCAGCCCGCGCGCAGCAGCCAGTTGCATTGGGAGCAGTAATGAATAGTGATGGCAGGCGTTGTCATTAGCGTAGTCCGGCAAAAAAGGGGAGCACCATCTTCTGGCGGGGGAGACACGCTGTCAAGCCTGCAGCTGCGTGCCCTTTCCCGAATTGTGAATTCTTTATGGAGATTATTGATAATATTAATCAATATGATTATCATTCGCATTTATCAGTAGTCAGGGATCGACTATAACCAGGCGTGACGGGCGTCAGTAACGCTTTTGGCAGTGATGTGAGTCGATACTAATAAGGAAAAAGGCTTACCAGCATGTATAAGAATCAGTGTTCTCAGGGAATTTTCTATCGCTCCGTGCTGTTTACGGCACTGGCGGCGGCCGGTTTAACATCAGGCGCCCGGGCGGCAGACGCGCGGGCCGAAAATGAACGGCCGACCGTTGCGGATACGCACAGCGAGCCTTTAATGGTGGTCACCGCGCCCCGACAGGTAAAAGAGGCGGGCAGCCAGACCACCCTCACCGCAGCGGAAATGCAAAAAAAAGGGGTGACCGACTTTGGCTCGATAATGCGTTATGAACCGTTGATTGGCGCGACCGGTGCCAGCGGCGGATCGGGCACGGGTAAAAGCGGTTTCGATCGCGGCGGCTATATCGGCTACAACATTCGCGGCCTGGAAAGCAACCGTGTAGGGCTGGAGGTAGACGGCATCCCGCAGCCGGAAGCGGCCGGGCGCAGCTACGCCAGCCGTGCGGGTCTGAACACCTTCGGCATTGGCCGCGATTATATCGATCCTTATCTCTACGGCCTGATAGAGATCGAATCCGGCGCAACCTCCACGGAAAAAGCCAACAACGCCATTGGCGGCGCGGTCTCCTTCCTGCCGAAATCTGCAGATGACTACCTGTCGCCCTATAAACCGGCTTATTTCGGCTATCAGTCCGGCTACGACTCCGCCAACCGCAGCTGGCACAACGGTATAACCGCTGCGGCAGGCGATGCCACGCTGCGTGGCGTGTTCGTATACAGCCGTCGCGACGGCCAGCAAACGCGCAATAACAGCGGCACGCTGGCGGCTTATCCGGCCAACTGGCATTCAAACGCGCTGCTGGCTTCCGGTATCTGGCAGCCCAACGACGAGCACAAGCTGACCGGCACCGTTGATTATTATGATAAAACCAACCACACCCATTACGACTCGTGGGACAGCAGCGGCAACACCATCTGGGGCACCGCGCAGCAGCAGAGCAATAGCCGCCGCTGGGGCATCAGCCTGAAGGATGAATGGACGCCGAATAGCGATCTGCTCGACGGCCTGACCTCCCGCCTGTATTACCAGCAGACGCAGGCGCACGACAATACCCTGATGCCTGCCAGCGCGACGGCGATGGAGCGGATTTATTCCGATTACAATGTGGATATCCGGGGCATCGAAACCCGGCTGATAAAAACCCTGGGACGCCACGAGCTGAGCGGCGGACTGAACGCAGCCGTTACCGACACACAGCGGCCTTTCCGCCAGACGCCTGCCCCCAGCCAGTACAGCGTCATCATGCAGCCGCAGGCCGACAGCCGCGGCTATCTGGCGGGTGGTTACCTTCAGGATAAAATCCACTTCGATCTGAGCGGCCACGACTTCAGCGTGGTGCCGGGCGTGCGCGTTGCTTACCAAAGCATCAGGCCGCAAAACCTGAGCAGCCTGACCACCGGCAGCACGGCTATTACCGAGGCGGATCTGCAAAAACTTTATGGGCAGAAAAATAGCGATACGCAGCTGCTGCCATCGCTGAGCCTGAACTACGATCTGACGCCGGATCTGATGACGTATGTGCTCTACAAGCGCGGCGCGCAGTTCCCCAACGCCAGCCAGCTGTACGGCTCCTGGAACCTCGGCTCCAGCTATGCGGGATCCGCCCAGTACGCGCTGATCGGCAACAGCGCGTTGAAAACGGAAACCAGCAATAACCTGGAGTGGGGGTTAAAGGGCGAGGCGGCGAAAGGCGTATCGCTGAATGCCGTCATGTTCTACAACACCTACGACAACTTTATTGCCTATACCCGCTACACGCGCGCCGGCAGTCCGGCGAAGTTCAGCCGGGTGCCGTCGAATATTTACACTATCTATCAGGCAGAAAACCGTGATAAAGCTTTTATCTGGGGCGGTCAGCTTAGCACCAGGCTCGATGTCGGCAGCTGGTTTAGCGAGGTTAACGGCCTGAGCGCCACCTTTGCGCTGGGCTACAGCGAAGGCAAATCAAAATCCAGCTACGCTGGCGACAGCTATATCGATTTAGACAGCGTGGCGCCGGTCAAAGCGATAGCGGGCCTCGCCTGGGACGATCCGGCAAAAGTCTACGGCGCTGCGGTAACGGCGACCTTTGTTAAGGGCAAGCGGGCGACCGCAACCAATCGCGAAAGCTACAGCAACAGCGGCGCGGCGCTGGCCGGATCGGACGAGGAATACAGCCGCGTGCCGGGTTACGGCATGGTGGATATGACCGCCTGGTGGCAGACGGCGAAAAACGTGCGCGTCAGCGGCGGTATCTATAACCTGACCGATCGTAAATATTGGGACTACCTGAGCAGCCGCAACCTGACGGGAAGCACGCGACAGGATGCCTATGATAAAGCGCTGGCGGTGATGCCGGGCCGCACCTTCCAGCTGGGCGTCAATGTGGATTTTTGACCGCCTTAACTTTGCCCCGCGCGCGGGGCTTAATGGAGAACAAGCGATGAACCTTTTACAGTGTTACAGGCAGCTTAAAGCTGAACATCCGAAAAAATATGCCCGCGACCTGGCCGCGCTGCTGGGCGTCAGCGAGGCCGAGCTGACCCACGTCCGCACGGCGGACGAGGCAACGGCGCTGCGCCCCGACTTCAGAGCGCTGCTGACCGCGCTGGAAGCGACCGGCGAAACCAAATCGATTACCCGCAATGCCTTTGCCGTGCATGAACAAACTGGCCGCTACGAGAATTTACATTTGGGCGGTCACGCCGGGCTGATCCTCAACCCGCGAGCGCTGGATCAGCGACTGTTTCCGCAGCACTGGAAAAGCGCTTATGCGCTGCGTGAGGAGACGGCGCGCGGCGAACGTCACAGTATTCAGATTTTTGACGCGCACGGCGACGCGGTACTGAAAATTTACGCCACGCCCAACACCGATATGGCGGCCTGGCAGGCGCTGATTGCCGACTACCGGCTGGCGGAGCCGCCGACGCTGAGCGTTGTCCCCGTCACGCCAGCCAGCGTTAGTTCGCAGCCGGACAGCGCGGCTATTGAACAGGAATGGCGAGCGATGACTAACATACATCAGTTTTTCGGCCTGCTGAACCGCCACGGCGTTTCCCGCCAGCAGGCTTTCCGCGCCGTTCCCGAGGATCTGGCGCAGCAGGTGGACAACAGCGCGCTCGGCGAGCTACTACGGCAGGCCAGCCAGGACGGCAACGAGATCATGATTTTCGTCGGCAACCGCGGCTGCGTGCAGATCTTTACCGGTGTGGTGGAGAAGCTGGTAAGGATGGAAAACTGGCTGAACATTTTCAATCCCACGTTTACGCTACATCTGATGGAAGATCGCATAGCGGAAAGCTGGATCACCCGTAAGCCCACCGCCGACGGCTTTATCACCAGCCTGGAGCTATTCGCCGCCGACGGCACGCAGATCGCCCAGCTGTTTGGGCAGCGTACCGAGGGCGAGCCGGAACAGACGCGCTGGCGCGAGCAGATCGCCGGGCTGACAAAGCAAGGAGCGACGGTATGAGGCTGTGGCTGATAGCGCTGCTGTCGCTGCCCTTTACGCTGATGGCGGAAGAGCGAGTGGTAACGATCGGCGGCGACGTCACCGAGATTGTCTACGCGCTGGACGCCCAACAAACGCTGGTGGCGCGGGATTCCACCAGCCTGCGGCCCGCGCTGGCGAGCAAACTGCCGGACGTGGGCTATATGCGCCAGCTCAATGCGGAAGGTATCCTGGCGATGCGGCCCACGCTGGTTATCGCCAGCGAGCTGGCTAAACCCTCGCTGGCCTTACAGCAGGTTGAGCAGGCCGGGGTCAAGGTGGTCACGGTGACGGGCGAGCCGACGCTTCAGGCGATCCATAAAAAAATAGCTACCGTTGCAGGCGCGCTGCACAGGGAAGAGGAGGGCAAGGTACTGGATGCCAGGCTGGATAGCCAGCTTGCCGGAATGGCGAAAAAACCGCTGCCGATCAAAGTATTGTTTATCCTCAATCATAGCGGCATGAAGGCGATGGCGGCGGGAACGGAGACGGCGGCGGACAGCGCCATTCGCAGCGCCGGGCTGATTAACGCCATGGGGCAGGTGCCGCGCTACCAGCCGCTGACGCAGGAAGGCATTGTGGCCAGCGCGCCGCAGCTGGTGGTGATAGGGAAAGACGGCCTGAAGGTGATGGGCGATGAGGAGCGTATCTGGCAGCTGCCGGGACTGGCGCTGACGCCTGCGGGCAAGCAACGCAACCTGCTGGTAGTGGACGATATGGCGCTGCTGGGTTTTGGTCTGCAAACGCCGGGTGCTATCGGCAAACTGCGTAAAGCGGCGGAAGCGACGCTGCCATGAGGAAGATGACGTCGCGCGGGCTGGGGATCATGCTTGCACTGACGGTGGCGACGGCGTTGTTTGCCGCCAGCACGGGCGCGATGCGGCTGTCGCTGCCGATGGTCTGGCAGGCATCGGCCGACAGCCTGGTCTGGCAGATCTGGTGGACTATCCGCCTGCCGCGCGTGCTGCTGGCGGTGTTGGTCGGCAGCGCGCTGGCGGTTTCCGGCGCGACCCTGCAGGGACTGTTTCGTAATCCGCTGGCCGATCCCGGCCTGTTGGGGATCAGCAGCGGCGCGTCGCTGACGCTGGCCCTGGCCCTGGTGATGCCGCTGACGCTGCCTGCCGTGCTGGCTTTATGGTGGCCGATGCTGGCTGCCTTTGTCGGCAGCCTGGCCGTAACCCTGGTGATTTTCTTGCTCAGCCGCCACGGCCGCACCACGCTCTCTCGCCTGCTGCTGGCGGGCATTGCTATCAACGCGCTCTGCGGCGCGGCGGTCGGCTTGCTCTCCTGGATCGGCAACGATCAGCAGCTGCGTCAGCTTTCGCTGTGGGGCATGGGATCGCTGGGACAGGCGCAGTGGGCAACGGTGCTGGCCAGCGCCGTGCCGATCCTGCCGGCGCTGCTGGCGACGCAGTGGCAGGCAAAGCGGCTCAATCTGCTGCAGCTGGGCGACGAGGAAGCGCACTATCTGGGTGTCGATGTGCGGCGCACGCAGCGCATCGTACTGGTGCTCAGCGCGCTGATGGTGGCCGCAGCGGTGGCGGTCAGCGGCGTGATCGGTTTTATCGGCCTGGTGGTGCCGCACCTGATCCGGCTGGGCACCGGCGGCGATCATCGCTGGCTGCTGCCCGCTTCGGCGCTGCTCGGCGCCATGCTGCTGCTGATAGCCGATACGCTGGCGCGCACGCTGGTGGCGCCTGCCGAAATGCCGGTTGGCCTGCTGACCAGCCTGCTGGGTGCACCCTGGTTCTTATGGCTGATTTTGCGTCGGCGAGAAGGCAAATATGACTGATGTTTTACAGGCGAACGATCTTTCCTGCCGCTCAGGGTCGCGGCTGCTGATCGATCGGGTTTCGCTGACGCTGACGCCGGGCGAAATGGTCGCGCTGATTGGCCCGAACGGGGCGGGGAAGTCCACGCTGCTGCGGCTGCTGGCGGGCTATCTCTCGCCGGATTCAGGTCAGTGCCTGCTGAATGGTCAGGCGCTGGATAGCTGGCCGCGCGATCGGCTGGCGCGCGTCAGGGCGGTGATGAGGCAGCAAAGCCACGTTGAGTTTCCGCTCAGCGTACGCGAAGTGGTGGCGATGGGACGTGCGCCCTGGCCTGACCGCGCCAGTTCGTCAATGCTGGACGAAGTGATGCAGCTGACCGGCTGCGACGAGCTGGCTACGCGCGACTATCGTCGGCTTTCCGGCGGCGAACAGCAGCGCGTGCAGCTGGCGCGGGCGCTGGCGCAGCTCTGGCACGACGATGGCCCGCGCGGCTGGTTGTTTTTAGACGAACCAACCTCGGCGCTGGATCTCTATCATCAACAGCATGCGCTGCGTTTGCTGCATCGGCTCAGCCGCAAAGGGCAGCTGGCGGTTTGCTGTGTGCTGCACGATCTGAACCTGGCGGCGCTGTGGTCCGACACCATGCTGCTGCTGCATGAGGGCAGGCGGGTCGCCAGCGGCCCGCCGGCGGAAGTGATGACCGAACAGACGCTGACGCGCTGGTATCGGGCCGAGCTACAGGTTCATCATCACGGGCTGGCGCCGCAGCTTATGCTGCGGCGCTAGCGTCCGGGCTATTGCGCGGTCAGGTTGCTTTGCGGATCGGCAGTCGGTGCCATCGGTTTGACATCCGGCGGCAGGAAGATATGGTCGAGAATATTTCTTACCAGCGGCGCGGCCGTGACGCCGTTGATGCCACCGTTTTCCAGGATCAGCGCTATCGCCACTTTGGGCTTATCGAAAGGCGCAAAGGCGGTATAGAAAATATGGTCGCGCAGGCGGGTCGGGATCATCCTGGCGTTGTAGATCTGATTCTGCTTCAGGCCGAACACCTGCGAGGTACCGCTTTTCGCTGCAATGCCGTAAGGCGCGGTATGGAAATATTTATAGCCGGTGCCGTTCGGCGCGTTGGCCATGCCGAACATGGCACGACGCACTATCCCCCAGTACGGCGAGTCAGGATCGCCGACCTGCTGAGCGGGCAGCGTGGGCTGCCAAAGGCTGACGTTTTTACCCTGTTTTTCCTCATACATCAGGTGAGGCTGGATAACGTGCCCGTTATTAATCAGCGTGGCCATCGCTTTCACCATCTGGATTGGCGTGGCGATCCAGTACCCCTGGCCGATGCCGACGGAAACGGTATCGCCCTGATACCAGCTCTTTTTATGCACCTTTTGCTTCCATTCGCGGCTTGGCAGCAGGCCGTTATACTCCTCGTTAAGATCGATGCCGGTAGATTTACCGTAGCCGAACTGGCTGAGCATAGTATGAATGCGATCGATGCCCATCATAAACGCCACCTGATAAAAGAAGGTGTCCGCCGACTCTTCTATCGCGCGGGTCACGTCCAGCATCCCATGTCCGGTTTTTTTCCAGTCGCGGTATTTGCGCTCGGTGCCCGGCAGCGTCCAGGTCGGCGCGCCGTAGAAGCTGGTTTGCGGCGTAATGACGTGATTCAGCAGCGCCGACATCGCCATATAAGGCTTAACGGTAGAGGCAGGCGGATAAAGCCCCTGAGTTACGCGGTTGATGAGCGGCAGATCTTTATTAGCCAACAGCGACTTATAGGCTTTATAGCTGATGCCCTTCACAAAAGGGTTGGGATCGTAACTGGGGCTGGACACCATCGCCAGCACCTCGCCGGTTTTGGGATTTTCAATCAGCACGGCGGCCCGCTGGCCTGGCAGCTGCGTCTCCACGTACTGCTGTAAAGGAAGATCCAGCGTCAGGTAGATATTTTTACCGGCAACGGGCGGCACCTCTTTCAGTACGCGGATCACCCGGCCGTGGTTATCCACTTCCACTTCCTGATAGCCGGTTTTGCCATGCAGCACCGATTCGTAATAACCTTCAATCCCCTGTTTGCCAATATTATGGTCGGCGGCGTAGTTCTCGCTAATTCCTTCTTTATCCAGCCTTTTATAATCGCTGTCGTTTATTTTAGAGACGTAACCCACCACGTGTGCCAGATCCGGACCGTAGGGGTACTGGCGATCTTCATAACTGTTGATATCGACGCCGGTATATTTGAATTGATTAACAGAGAAACGGGCAACTTCTTCTGCCGATAGCTCGGTTTTCAACACCACCGGCTTGTAGCGGCTGGCGTTGTGCAGATTATGGCTGAACGTCTCGATATCGTCGGCGGACAGATCGACTATTGGCGTCAGTTCAGCCAGTAATGCCTTCATATCATGCACTTTATAAGGCACAACTTCGATGTCATACCAGGTAACATTTTTTACCAGCGGCGTACCGTTACGGTCGAAAATTATCCCACGCGTGGGGGCGATAGGGATCATCTTGATATCGTTTTGATTAGAGCGCGTTTGATAGTACTGATTTTGTTCGATCTGTAGATGCCAGAGATTGATGCCGAGCGTGACAAAACCCGCCAGCACGACGCCAAAGGCCACCAGTGCCCTGCGAACAAACAGCTTTTCTTCTTCTGCAAAATCTCTGAATTTCATCCACTGCCAATCAAGTAGCCTTTTATTTACCCGCTACATGATAGAGATTACGCAACAAATCACGACCTGAAAGATGCGTCCCGGCCGGGTAAAGTGTGACATTTGTTGAAGTTGTAACAGTTTGATCGCCTGATTTTTAAACGATCGATGGTTATTACCACGCCTGCGCCATATGATTAATAATTATTTTTTCGTCCTTGGGCATAAAATTAATGGTGATTAAACGAGAACGTTATTTATTTCTGATAACGGCTCGTTATTATAAAAGTGCGGTTATCTTTTTGCTATATTTTTTATTGTTACTGTTTTCTATTTTATAGCATAAGTGTAGGGCCATTAACCTTTTAAAGGAGTGAGGTTTTCCTTTTGTTACTGAATCCTTTTTTATTTGTTTCCTGACAGGTGCTCGCTATTAATTTATGGCTTTTTTACCATATTATCTTTTTGCTTTTCTTTATGTCAGGTGCAGAATGTAAGGCTGTAAACGACGCCCTTGTTTGCTGGAAATAGCAGGAATATATTTTCTGCTCGGTAGCTGTCTGCCGGCGCTAAGGCTCAGGCATATTATTAAAAATGAATTTATCACTATTAACTAAGCATTAAATTTTAACATGACCTACAGGATTGTAATATGTTGAGAAAAAAACTACTGGCATTAATTTTAATTCCTGTCGGCCTGGGCAGCGTGACGCTTGCCCGCGCCGATGACGGCACCATCAATTTTATCGGCACGATTTCAGCCGCTGCCTGTACGGTCTCCAGCGTGGCAGGATCCGGCGCCACCATTGGCACCGTGGACTTTGGACAACTAAGCAGCGCCACGTTAAAGACCGCCGGCAGCAGCACTGGTGCTAAACCTTTTACGATTGAGCTTTCCGACTGCGCGGTCACTGCCGCACCTGATATCACTTTTAAGGGGACTGCCGTCTCTACAGAAAATTACACCCATCTTTTTACCAGTCAGGTACCGGGTATCGGTATTCAACTGGAAGATGCGGGTAAAACGGGCACCTACTATTTGCCCGGCGTTAAGACGGCTAATACGGGCTTTAACGAACTGGCTGAAGACGTAAGCAGCGCCACGGGGCGTTTTAATGCCTACCTGGTTGCTTACAGCAGCGGTACGCCTACGGGCGATATTGATACGGATGTCACCTTCGTTATCGATTACACCAACTCGTAATTTATTTATCCCATGCCCCTTGCCTGACAAGGGGCGACACCCTCTGGAGTGGTTGTTAATGCGCTCGTTCAGCTCTGTTATTCTTGTGCCCGTGCTGGTTTTTGTCTGCGTGCCCGCAAGTCACGCCGATGGCCTGAGCCTGGGCGCTACGCGATTAATTTATTCCCAGGGAAAAAAAGAGGCCAGCGTGCCGTTAACTAACACCGGCAATAGCTTGCCTCATCTTATTCAGGCCTGGGTCACAGATTTTAATCAAAAAGAAGATGAAGTGCCGTTTATTACCACGCCGCCCTTATTTAAGCTGGAGCGTCAGGGCAGCGGTACGGTGAGGGTGGTTTATACCGGCAGCGGCCCACGCTCGCTGCCAACCGATCGCGAAAGCCTGTTCCTGCTTAATGTGCGGGCCGTTCCGGCGGTATCCAAAGAAGCTTCTCCGAACCGCTTAACGATTGCCACGCAAAATATCATCAAGCTGATCTATCGCCCGTCCGGATTAACCGTGAAGGGAGCGGGCGAGGCCTGGCGTCAGCTTAAAGTCACGCCCGGCGAAAGCAGCCTTACCGTGGCTAATCCCACGCCTTATGTCGTTACCCTGACGCGGATGAAAATTAATAACAGGCCGCTGGAAAGGCCAGGCACGCTGCAACCTTTTTCTTCACGCGTGATAAAGGCACCGGTCGGGAAAATAACGTCTGTCACTTTTAGCACAATTAATGATTTTGGCGGTTTTACGCCAGAACATCATGAGAAATTCTGATAGCGGAGTCAGGGAGTATGTACGCCGAAAAAGTAGTTTGTCGGCCAGGTTTACATGTCTTTTTCCCGGCTCGCGTGGCCGTTATTTTCCTTGTATTGGCATTAATAATTTCCCCTGCGCGTGCAGAACTTTATTTCAATATTAATGCGCTGCACCTTAGCGAGGAGCAAAAGTCGCAGCTGGATCCGTCGCTGCTGTCCCATCTTACTAATCAGTTACCCGGTGTATATCAGGTTCAGCTTAGTGTTAATCAGCATGATATGGGCGAAAAAAAGCTGCGTTTCATTACCTGTGGCGAGCAGCTCTGTCCGCAGCTGCCGGTCAGTCTGTTACAGGCTTCAGGGATAAAAACGACGGCGATACCGGGTTTGCAGCAGCTGCCACAGGATGCGGTAGTCAGCAACATTGCCGCTTATATTCCCCGGGCGGCAGCCGATTTCGATTTTGACAAGCGACGGCTTAACCTGAGTATTCCTCAGGCGGCTTTAGACAGCCAGGTTCAGGGCTATATATCGCCCGATCGCTGGGAAGAAGGCGTACCGATGCTGTTTTCCTCTTATAGCCTGTCAGGCGCTAAAGTAAAAAACCACCGCGATGGCCAGGAAACCTCGCAATATCTTAACCTGCGTAACGGCGTTAATATCGGCCCGTGGCGGCTGCGTAATTACAGCTACTATGCCCGGACGGCAGCGGGAAAAAGCGACTGGCGAAGTTTACAGAGCTGGGTGGAACGGGATATCAAAGCGTTGCGCGCGCGGCTAATCGTCGGCGATACGGCCACGCCGGGCCTCATTTTCGATAGCTTTAGTTTTCAGGGCGCGGCGCTGACGTCGCAGGATGAAATGCTGCCATTTAGTATGCGAGGCTATGCGCCTGTTATACACGGCGTCGCTATGACCAACGCCACGGTCGAAGTCAGACAAAACGGCAATCTGCTCTATCAAACTTTTGTCCCGCCCGGCGACTTCGTTATTAACGATCTTTATGCGACCGGCACGTCCGGCGAGCTGGAAATTACCATTCGCGAAGAAGATGGCTCAGTGCGTAAAAGTATTCAGTCTTTTGCCACGCCGCCGGTTTCCTTACGGCAGGGAAGAGTCAAATACTCGCTGACCGCCGGTGAGCATGGTGACCGCACCGGTACGGAAAACGGTAAGGTTACCCGACGCTTTACCCAGCTGGAGGCGATTTATGGCCTGCTTAATACCACATCCGTGTATGGCGGAGCGATAGCGGCGCAAGATTATCAGGCGGGCACGTTTGGTATTGGACAAAGCCTGGGCGCATTGGGGGCGGTATCGCTTGATATGACGCAGGCGATGACCCGTTTCTGTCACGGCGACAGCAGCAGAGGCCAGTCATGGCGGCTACGCTACAGCAAGCAAATAGAGCGCACCGGCACCGCGATGACGCTGGCTGGCTATCGCTTCGACACCGACGGCTATTACAGCTTTGACGAAGCCACTCAGTATTATCATTCATCTTCTCAGGCTCTGCGCCGCTCGTTGAAAAATCGGGCGCAGCTTACGCTCAGTCAGCCTGTAGGCCGGCTCGGCGCCGTTGCGCTTTCCGCATCGCAGCAGGCTTACTGGCATCAGAACGGCCTTAAAACGCGCACAGTCACCAGCAGCTGGAGTAAAAACTTTGACGGCGTCACGATCAACCTCAGCCAGAGCCTGAATAAAAGTGGGCAGACGGGAAAAACGGACAGCGTTATTGCGGCCAGCCTTTCGCTGCCGCTGGGCAAATGGTTAACGCCGCAATCGACCCGCTCGCTGACCATGAGCAACCGTTTTGCTTATTCGCCCTCGGCAGGCAGCAACCTGACGACAACCCTTTACGGTACGGCGCTGGAGAATAATAACCTCTCCTGGTCGGTAGCCCAGGCGCGTAATCAGTACGGCGGCAGGGTCAATGAAAGCTCAGCCCTGTTTGCCAGCCTGCAAAGCAGCATGTCCACCCTTAGCCTGGGCTATACCCGCTACTATGGACAAAACCAGCGCGTCACCTGGGCGGCACGCGGCGCCGTTGTCGCCCATCCTTACGGCATGACGCTGGCGCAGCCTTTGGTTGACGGAGGCAGCTACGCGCTGATCCGGGCGCCGGGCGCGGGTAAGGTCGGTATAGTTAATCACAACGGCCTGGAAACGGACGACAGAGGCTATGCCATCGTCCCCTCGCTATCGGCCTATCAGGAAAACGAGGTTGCTCTGGATACCTCAACGCTGGGAAACGATGTCGATTTGACGGATCCGGTACAAAAGAAAGTGCCCACGCGTGAAGCGCTGGTTCTGATGGATTTTAATACCCGATTAGGGTATCGGGCATTCCTGAAAATTACGCATCACGACAAGCCTTTACCGCTTGGCACTCTGGTAAGTGCTGGTGACGTCAGCGGCATTGCTGATGAAAGAGGGCAGGTTTATTTAACCGGTTTGCCTGAAAAGGTTGAATTAAATATTCCCCTGCCGGGGAATACACTATGCAAAATACCTTTCGACTCGCGCAGCAATACGGCGCATAACGGGATAATCATGGCTGAGCTGAAATGCAAAAATTAATTTTATTTTTATCGATATGGATGGTGGTTATTTGTCAGCCAGCAAGCGCGGAACAGATTTGTCAGGCAGATAATAACCAATACATTATTGACTTAAAAAAAATAATCGTACCGCCAAACTCGCAGCCAGGCGATGTTCTGGGCGTGGTTTCTAATACCCTCAATATTACCTGCAAGGCGGGCAAGCGTCATCAGGAGATCCTCAGGGTCACCAATCCGAGCTGGAACCGTTCGGGGATGACGGCTAACGTGGATGGTTTAACCTGTGCGGTATTGGATACCGACACGGGAATAAGCGATCTGGGGTTGGGTATCGTCTGGACAAACTTTAATTCCGGAGCGGGTAAATGGGGCTGTATGAGCGTCTATTTCCCGGATATGAACAGCGTGGGGACGCGGCGCGGTCTAAGAAGCAATGGAACAGTCGCTATTACCGATAAATTTTATTTAGTAAAAACCGGAAAAAGTAGCGATTATGGAAAAATCGGACATATAGAACAGACTATTTTTATGGCGGAAGCGGATGACGACAATAATTTATTAGGCGATCTTTACCGTATCGATTTTAAGGGCGATGTGCAATTAAGCAAAGCTGGCTGTGCAGTTGAAACGCATAAAGATGTGCAAATGGGCACCGTTTCAAGCGCAACATTTCATGGTAAGGGCAGCAAGGGGCCAGCGGTGCCTTTTGCTATTACGCTATCAGATTGCCAGGGCATTGCCGCTAATGTCATGATGCGGCTGGAACCTGGCTACGGTTATGCAGATAAAAATGAAGGGGTGATAGCTCTGAGTAACGAGGAAGGCGCGGCAGCCGGTGTCGGGATCCAGCTTATGTTGGACGGACAAAAGATCGATACCACCAGGGATGCTATCAGCTACCCCTTCCAGGCAGGCACAACGACGATCCCTTTTAGCGCGCGCTACTACCAGACTGCCGATCGTATCCAGCCCGGTACCGCTGATTCAACGATGGTTTTTTATATTTTTTATGAATAAAACGTCGGGATGTGTATTTTTATTCGCCGCCTGATAGGATCCCGGAGAGATGAATGCCTTTCGGGATCCTGGTTTCGAAAAATGAATTATTTTTATTTGAACTTTATCGCTACAGAAACGCACTCCCTTAATGTTACCTGTAGAGGGAGCGGCAATTTTCAACCGGTTGCCGGTATTGGCAATGCGGCCTGAATTAGCCCTGGTTTGACCGTAAATGTTGATGGTCTGGTCTGTCCGGGTATGGGTCTGGGAACTTCCCTTTCGGGCTTTGGATTGGGCATTGTGCGGACAAACCGTAACGCTGCCAGCGGCCGCTGGACCTGTATGACGCACATTTTTAATGGGAGCAATCAGCCCGGGACGATACGCAGAGGATTAGTTTTGAACGGCACGTCTGTTCTGAACGATAAATCTTATATCGTCAGAACTCATCACGAATTGGGCCATGGATCCTGTTTACGGCTATGCCGATCGAGCGAAACGCGTACCCCAGCATTAACCGCTTAGTGAAGTCTCCACTACTGGCGTAATAATCGACCGACATGACGTTGTCATCAGGCAACCTGTTTTACCGCCATTCATTAAGAGGTTTTTATGTCAGGGTTATTTTCCCCTTTTGCCCTAAAAGACGTGACGTTACGCAACCGTATCGCCGTGCCACCAATGTGTCAGTACAGCGCTGAAGATGGGCTGAGCAACGAGTGGCACCGCGTTCATTATGCCAGCCTGGCCCGTGGCGGCGCAGGTCTGGTGATCGTCGAGGCGACGGCGGTTGCGCCTGAAGGACGCATCACGCCTGGCTGCCTCGGCATCTGGAACGACGAGCAGGCTGAAAAACTGGCGATCGTCGCCCGTGATATCAAGGCGGCAGGCGCGGTGCCGGGTATTCAGATTGCCCATGCGGGCCGCAAAGCCAGCGCCAACCGTCCGTGGGAAGGTGACGATCATATTACGAAAACCGATCCGCGCGGCTGGGAAACGCTGTCGCCGTCCGCTACCGCTTTCGGTGCTAACCTGCCGCAGGTGCCGCACGAAATGACGCTGGAAGATATTGCCCGCGTTCGCGATGATTTTGCCGTGGCGGCACAGCGCGCGCGTGATGCCGGTTTCGAGTGGCTGGAGCTGCATTTCGCTCATGGCTATCTGGCACAGAGCTTCTTCTCCGTGCACGCTAACCAGCGTCAGGATCAATATGGCGGCGATTTCGAAGGGCGTAGCCGCTTCCTGCTGGAAACGCTGGCTGCCGTACGCACACGGTGGCCGGATAACCTGCCGCTGACGGCGCGTTTTGGCGTGATCGAATACGATGGTCGTGACGAGGAGACGCTGACAGAGGCGATTACGCTGACGAAAAAATTCCGCGAGGGCGGCCTGGATCTGCTTAGCGTCAGCATCGGCTTCTCCACGCCGGACGCTAATATTCCGTGGGGTCCTGCTTTCCTGGCGCCAGTTGCCGAGCGCGTACGCCGCGAAGCGGATATTCCGGTGGCTTCCGCGTGGGGTATTGATGCGCCGTTAATTGCCAACGAAGCCGTTGAAAAAGGTCAGCTGGATCTGGTAATGGTCGGTAAGGCACACCTGGCTAACCCCAACTGGCCCTATCAGGCCGCGCGGGCGTTAAAAAAAGAGCAGCCTTCGTGGGTGCTGCCAGCGCCTTATGCTCACTGGCTGGAACGCTATCGCGTTAGCGAGTAAAACATCGGCAGGAGGTCTTGTGGCCTCCTGCCGCTTTTTACTGTAGGCGAGAAAGCGACGATGCTGTGCGCCACGATGACGGATCCCGCAATCCCATATAACTGCTGTTAAAGCCGGAATAAAGATTAATAATTTCTTTATAGCAGACCAGCGCCATATCATTCATTTTGATCATGCCCAATTTGCGAACCGCATTCTGCTTATGCGAGCTAATCGTTTTGACCGAAATGTTGAGTTTCCGTGAAATAAAAATAGCCGAGTGGCCGGAAGCCAGCTCTTTCAGGATCAGCGTTTCCTTACGGGAGAGTTGGTTGTCGTGTGACGTTCCATAATCCGGGATCGCTTTTAATAAAGGGAGGTATTTTTTAAATGCGCTTTTTTTGGAAATAATCCAGTAAGGATGAAAGCCTTTATACTCATCCTGTAAAGGGAGGTCGACAATAAAAACAATATTGATGCCAAAGTATCCAATGTTTTTTGCCATGCCGGGTTTAGTGTGGCAATTAGTGAAATTGATATCAATGATAACGGCATCTTCTTTAGTTAACTTACCGGGGCGGAATTGAGTTAGCCAGCCTTCATAGCTAAATCCTTGCATCGCTATGCCATTTGCCGCCAGGAAATATTTTAACCCGGCCACAAAGTACATATCGTCGGAAATAACATATATGCACATAATTCCCTCTTTATCCTGTCCCTGTTATGTCTGAAAAAAAACCTCGCTTTTTTCAGTAGTAGTTAATGGTAAATGTAACGGTCGCATCTGCTCTTCCTGCACTTACAGTCGAGTCGGTCTGAATATAACGCGCGATAAGCGGCATAGACTGCGTGGTTGCCGAATCGTTTTGCATGGTGTAATCCTTGCTGCTGGCGAAATCCACCAGCACGGGAGAAGCATCGGACGTGCTGCCATAGGCCATCTGAATACCGACGCCCGTTGCGCTGCTGCTGTCCGTTTTTATACCAAGAATGCCGTTGGCGCTGTCGATAGTAGCGGTATTAGGCGATAGCGTCAGGTTTAAAATGTTGCTGGTGATAGCACCCATGCCTTTGGCACCATTGTCGGAAGTCCAGGTATTTCTGCCGTCGTTCAGCGTCCCGTAAAATCGAGGGCAGTTAATTAGTTTGATAGTGGCATCTTTCCATTCGGTTGTTTTTCCTGGGCCCGTAAAATATTTAGCGATATCGTATTGCCCCATCTGCACGGTGACGTCCGGCGTTTCGCACGTTTGTGAAATGATATTTATATCACCAGAAAATCTCAGGCTGCCTAAGTTAATTGGCGAAATGCCCTGTGCCTGAAAATCATATTTCACCGTAGGCAGCTGCGACCCGTTAATCGTACCTGGCGTGATCGTGCCGGTTTTAATCAGCACCACGTCAAATTCAAAGCCGTCCTGTGCTTTCCAGACCGTACTGGTTTCACTTCGTTCTTCCTGCCATGGCTGATAGTTGAAAGGAACGGAATAATACGTCAGGTTATAGGTGTAAATAGCTATGCCTATACCCGCTACGCCGGTTTCATATACTTTCCCGGCGCGAAAAGAGCTGTCTGTCCAGTCAGACACCACGTTAGACGTATTGCTGTAATACCAACTAATAGTGGGTTGATAGGTCGTCGTATTACCAACGCAGGCTATGTTTGTAGAGCGGGAGGGCTTAAAATACTGGCGATAGATAACGGTGCCGTTACTGACGCCCGGCCCGATGGTCAAATTACTACTTTGTAAGGGCAGCGTAAAATTCATAACGCCAGCGTTTTGTTGCAGACTACAGCTGAAGGCAAAAGCCTGCTGGCTCCAGGCCGTAAAGACAGCCAGCAAAACAAGTAAAGCAGGGAACCGGCAATATTTTTGTATTAAACGACTCTTCATTTCTTCAATCCGTATTAACTGTGACTTTGACGGGATGTCGACGGCGCCTCGGCAATAGTTCCCTCTGGCCGTGCGGTTTTTTCGACGGGCTCGCAAACGCTTTCAAAACGCTGTATCTCACGCTGGCGGTCGGTTTCTGTCTGCGGCATCAGGATATAGCCCAGGCTGCATTGCATATCCGGCGCGTCTCCCCATTTAACACGTAGCTTGTCCCGCTGCGCCTGAACGCGCGCATAGACTTCGCCGCCCTGACCGACGGTCCCGACATGGTTGCCTTCGCTGTCCAGCACGTCGGCACCGAAGGCCACAGGTTCGCCCTTGAAGGTGGCCGCAATCAGCACCGCTGTTCCGCTGCGCGTGCCATATTTCAGCTTCACTACGGCGCCTGATAGCGGCGCCACTTTCAGCGAGGTGGTATCCAGTTCCACATCGCTGGCGGCCCCGTTAGGATCCAGCGTGACTTCGTTCAGCTGATAGGGATCCAGGTAAGGCACGGCAGCGTAGCCGTTCCAGTCAACGTGGACGCCCGGGTAGGATGAAACGCTGGCGCCCTGAGCGCCTTTAGCTTCCACCAGTGCGAAGGTATCGGAGGTGTAAGGCGTTAGGGTCACGCCACCGGAATGGCCAATAACGGTACCGCTCATCCCGGCAGATGCGCTGTAATAGTTGCTGCCTTTGCCGTACGAAGCGCTCAAAGAAGAAACGGCGCTGCGCCATGTGCCGTTAATCGTGCCGCTGCTACCCGTGCCCTGATTGGCATTGGCGGCGCTGACGCCATAAGAAAACTGACCAGCCTTGCCCGCCGTGCCGGATAAGCTCGCCTGTTCTGAGGTTCGCCCGTTGCTGTTATGCGCCAGATCGACACGCAGCTGGGGCGTATAGCCGCTGTTGTTTCCCAGCGGCAGGCTGAAGTTCAGCAGATAGTTGTTCTCAGCTTCGCCGTACAGCGTCCGGGTTCGGTTAACGCTAAGACCCCAGGAGAGATTTTTATAGTGGTTGTTGTAGCCCAGCTGATACTGCTTGCTGTTGCCGTCGCGGTTCCAGTAATCCTGCAGCGAGCTGCTGGCGTAAACGGTTCCCCAGCGTTCCGGCAGCCCCTGGCTGACCGTGGCGATAAAACGGTTTTTGGCGCGCCAGATGGAACGGGTCGACAGCCCGTCGGCAACCGCTTCCCGCGTTTGCATTGCCGTCATAAAACCCATATAGCCGCTGGTTGAAAAACGGTAGGCTGCCAGCGACACCTTGCTGCTGGTGGCGCTGACGGTTTTGCTGTAGCTAAGCTGAAAGCTCTGCCCGCTCATTGATGTTGGCGCCTCTTCGGCAGTTCCGCCTAAATGGGTGCGGGCCTGACTGGCATCCAGCGCAAAAGCACCGATTTCGGTGCCGAGTGCCAGGCCCGATTGCAGCGCATAGTAGTTCTGACTCGCCTGAAAACCGCCATAGGCGGTAAGCATGTTGGTCAGGCCATATTGCAACGTAGCCTGATAAAGCGCGGGCTTCTCTGACAGCGAGCTGCTGCGCAGCCTGCCAGCGGTAACGGAGTAGCGGCTGTTGCCCGGCCTGAGCAACTGAGCGACCGACGAATAGGGTACTTCAAAATATCGTTCGCTGCCGTCAGACTCGCGCACGGTGACCGCCAGATTGCCGCCGTAGCCGGTGGGATAGAGATCGTTAATTAAAAACTCGCCTGGCGGCACGGTGGTTTCATAAATAACCTGATCGCCCTGGCGTATGGTGACCCTGGCGTTGGTACGGGCCACGCCACGGATTTCGGGCGCATAGCCGCGAAGCGAACCTGGCAGCATTCTTTCATCGCTGGCAAACTGGACGCCGGAAAAGGGCAGCGTTTCAAACAGCAATCCTGACGTATTTGCCTGGCCAGCCAGCAGGCGGCCTTCCAGAACGGGAACATCGCGCTGCACGTAGGTGTTAAGGGCACTATATTTTTTCTGCCCGTGCTCAACCCAGTTCCAGCTGCCGTTATGGCGCAGATACCAGCTGGCGATATTTAATCCCGCCCGGATGCTGGCATAGACGGATTGATAGCGGGTTCCCCCGCTTTCGCTGTTGTAGGCGCTGGCATTATAAGCCAGCAGCGCTGCCGGGATACCGCTGTCCCAGCGATCCTTGCTTATCGATCCTCGCGCGTTTCGCGCCATATAAATTTGCGGAACGATAATATCAAGCCGCTGTTCATTACTGTCGTGATTGACGGCGATCTCGGGAATTTTTTTCTTCAGATCGTAACAGCCCTGGCCGCGCTCATCCTGCTCAAAAAAGTTTGCGGGTATCCGGCCTGCATCGAAAGCGATCTTTTTTATCAGCTCTTCTTTTAAGCAGGGCAGAACGTTTTTGTTCTTATCGGCGCTGAATTCAATATCGTAATTTCCCAGCAGGTCATTATTAACGTAAACCGCCGTTCGATAGATGCCGGGCAACGCCGTCGCACCGTTAGCGAAGCGGCCGAGATCGATAGCGCTGCCGTCGCTGACGTTAAGAAATGTAGGATCGAACTCAACATTTTTGGCAACTTCCTGCGGTGCAGAAAGAGAAGGTTCAATCGCATAGGCTGAAGAAATAAAAGGAAGGAGCAGCATCAGCTGCGCTTGCTTCCATCTTTTCCCTTGTGGCGAGGCGTTTTCCATAAAAGTCCTTTTTATAAAAAACCTGATTAAGCGTCATTAATCTGTCCCGATGACGTAGAGTGAAATATGCATTAATTGACTTGTGCATCTACGCTGATAGAGGCGCCATAATCATTGATATAATTTACCTTTATTTTATCCCCTGGATTTGCGGCGGCAGTAAAGCTGGCTTCAGAAAAAGGCGCGATCGTATCTGCTTCGGTATTTTTATCGTTGATAACTATGCTGGTCAGAGAGATATAATAAGGCGTAGGATTATTGGCTATCAGCTGTTGCCCTTTTCTTTTCCAGACGATCTCTTGTGCGGCATCGTTAGCGTTTCCCTTCAAACCAACGGGACGGAAAAAGAATTTAATGCGCGAGCGGAAGGCCATTTGCAGCAGGTTGCTGTCTTTAAGTAAGGGGTTTTTAGCCGGGATCTCCAGCACGTTCAGCCAGTAGATGCTTTCCCGATCGGCCGACAGCGGTTTTCCCGTGTAGCTGATGCGCAGCGTCTGGCTTTTATCCGGCTCCACGCGGTTGATGGGCGGCGTCAGGATAAAAGGTACGTGAATAGTTTCCGGTTTGGCTTTTACATCGCCGTCATCGAGCCAGCTCTGGATCAGCACCGGCTTTTTCCCTTTGTTCGATAATTTTACGCTGACTTCTCTGGCATCTGAAGGGTAAATAACTCGGGTGCCGGTAATCACTACGCTCGCAGAAGCCACGTAGCTAAGCGCCAGCAATAAAGAAGTACTTAAACCGGACAAAAATAAGCGAGAAAATTTATTCATACTCATCTTCTGTAAAAAGCAGAGAGACTGCGTCTCTCTGCGGGAGGTTTTATTTATATTGAAGCGCGTAAACCACGCTGCTGCTAACTTTACCTGCGGTAGCGGCTGCAGTTTCTGCATAGTAGCGAACGACGTAATCTAACGTTGCCTTGCCAACTCCGTCAGTATCTAAAACCACTTCTTTATAAGTCGCATTGGCTTTTTGATTATCATCACCGACGGTAATAGCATTAAGGGTAGTGCTGTTAGCATCTAATAGCTCCAGCGTGACGTTTGACTTTGTCGTGTCCGTACTCTGGTTTGTCAGACGTCCGTTAGAATTAACGGTAGAGCCGTACTCGAAGAAAGCCGACACTTCTTTCATATCGTTTGCCAGCTTACACTCTGTCAGTTCCATAAGGAAATGAGTAGCACCTGCGGTAGTCGCCTGCGCAGGCATAGTAGAGGTTTCAAGCGTCGGCAGCGTAACATTACCGTCTGAATTACCTGAACCGTTTACATTTACCTTGCAGGTGGTGGCAGTGAGTTCACCATTAAAGGTAATGGTGCCCGAAGAGTCTGTAGAAGCTGCCTGAGCAGTCGCGCCGGTAAAAGCGGTCACTATAGCAGCAGCGATCAGCAACTTTTTCATCAAATATCCTTATTTTATAAATTTAAAATAAATCCCTTCTTGCGTCGGGATTGTTAGCTTTTCCCTGAGGGAAACTATTTGCAGTAGGCTTATCTACAAATTCTTTGCATCGAAATAATAAATAGGCGTGACGCGATCTTTATTAATACAGAATCCTCTGACGTGATCCTCTTCTGTCCGGGTGATAAAGTCTTCCGCAATGCCGAGCATTGAAAGCTTGCGTCTCAGACAGTGCATTACCTGCCAGAGCCGTTGTGATGACGAGCTCAGTCCATACTTGTCCCAGACATTGGTTAATATTTCTTCATTGCCAATAACTTTATTGTCGGCGTTTTCCAGCAGGTAAATAAAAAGGCGCATCATGGTTTTTCTTAATTTAATTGCGCTCGTGCTTTTTTCATTTGTCAACAGCTTTATATTGATTATCCTGCTCTGGTTAATATTAACCTGAATGTCGGGTTCAATCATATAACCGTAGACTTTTGCGCTTTTCCAATCCATTACTTTTCCTCCATGAAAACCAGACCGACTTTTTCAAAGCGTGTCAAACGGGAACTCTTTCCTGAGTGCAGCTATAGTAACTGTTGAGATAAATCTATCTCAATAGCTAATCTATTCTTTTATAAACAGGTGTCCTGTCATTAATTAAAGGTATTAAAAACTACTTAAGGCGTTTTTTATGGTTTTTTTGTGCTGATATCTGCGGGTGTTATGGCTTTTTGTTTTGCCTGAGGGGGTTGGGTAATCATCAAACGAAAAATCTATTTTAGCCTCTTATTTTAGTGTTAAATAGTAGATGTTTTATATCAGTGTTGCGCATTATTCACAATGATGATGTTTATTTTTAACAACTATCAAACCAGCTAACAGATAAAATCAAATTTTTCATTAGTTATTGTCATGTTTTAACGGTAGGTTGTCGATGATAATAAAAAACTGCTAAATTTATTTATGGTTCAGGTTAGTGAAATAATCAGACCCGTTAGCCAGGATTATTCTCAGGCATGAATTAGCGTGGATTATTCCCTGGTTCATAGTTCGCCGGTGTTTTTAATGGGAATAGTCTCATATTTTTCTGTTTTTACAATAGGCAAACACAATAAATTTCTCTCTTCAGCAAAATAGCAAAAAGGAGAAAGCCACCTTTCTCCTTCATTATTCACAGCGCGGCGGCGATAGCGGTGCTCAGAGCGGTCGTTCTTCCCGTACCGCCAATGTCCGGGATTGACCGTATTTTATCTTCACTACTCAGCACGCGTTCAATGGCTGCTACCACTGCTTCCGCCGCCTCGCTATGGTCCGGATGAGCGAGCATCGTCGCGCCGCACCAGGTTTGACCTGTCGGACTGGCGATGACTTCACCAGCGATGTCGGCGCAGAGCCATGTACGGGTTCAAATAAGCTGGAAAAGGTTCTCACTTCATATCAGCTGCCTTGAGCGGATATTTATGCGGTTTATGCTCATGACGCCAAAAAGGATCCGTTGTTTTACCGACTATCTGCACCGGCGCTTCAAAGCGCTATTTACAGATGAGAAGAAATAACAAGGTTTGCGCGCTCATGACGTTCCTGGCAGCAGAAGCCGCAGGCTTTTACGCGGTTGCCAAACCGGGCTTTAGCCACGGTTAATGCCTGGAGAGGGGCATAGCAGCTGCCGATAAACGCCAGCTTATTTGGCCCGGGCATTTTCCGGCAGCCGCGGCGGTGTAACAGATGAAAATTCATTTGTTCTGGTCGTTGGGTCACATAATAGTATTCAGCTTGAATTTCCCTTTCACTCCTGGCAGGCGATAGCAGGTGGCTTTATGATAATTTTAACGCGGAACCAGCGGGAAAGGCGCCGTCCTGTTGATTTACAGATAAATGCGCATAAGGCAAGTTAAACGGCGTTAATTAATGGATGCGAGGGGCGCTTATTTTTTATCGACAGGAAGTTAAACAGGATGTCCACGCTCACAAAAAATCTTAATAAATACGATTTATAGCGGTAGTAAAACAGGCGCGCTTGCCGAAACTGTGGGTAGCCGCTCCGCTGCAACAAAGAGACAAAGAAGGAGATACATTGCAGCGCCTTCAGATCCGTAGCAGGCTGAGTCGACTGGCTGAATATGTAACAGCGCTCTGCGGCCCCTTTACCCTTACTGCCTGAACGTAGTGAAAGATGCTGTGACGAAGTTAATCCATAACCTGAGTGACTAACGACCCGTCAGCGGCAGGCCGTCGGCCTTTTAGCCGGTTTTTTTTGGCAACATGACGCTTAAACAGTCGTCGATGCTTTGGCGAGTCCGGCTTTTATCCTGCTCGCTTAGCTGCTGGTAACGCTGAACGGCACCCTGTGCCGAATGCTTGTCGAAAGCTACTTTGTCCACCGCGTAGGACGCGTTTTCGTTAGCAATCACTTCGCGCAATTTATCAGGGAAATCTGCCGAGTCTGGCGTCTCATGCATATCTTTGATCGCCACGCAGGCGGCGGCGTAATAGTGCGGATCCTGCTCCGGAGAGAAAAGGGTCAGATAAAGCCCGCCGGCGATAGCCAGCAAAGCCACAATGGCGATAGTTTTGCGTTTCATACAGGTATTTTACTGAAGCGGTGGCGGCGAGCTTAACCTTTCCGGCGCTTTTTCGCCAGGTTAACGCTTTTGCTGTTACAGAGTGAGAGAAAAAAGAGGACTGGAAGTTTTCCATTAATCCGGCGGCCTGCGAAAATAACCGGCAGTGGCAAAGCTGCTAACATGATGTTTTAACAACATGAACGAGTCGCTATGAACAGCAACTACTACTTTTCCCGCTTTGCGGCGCTGGCTGGTTTTTCCGCGTCGCCGTCTGCTGATTTCGCCACGCTTAGTGAAGTACATCAGCGCTGGCCTTCTCTTATTCCCTTTGAAAATATAGAGGTTTTGCTGGGCAGGCCGGTCAGCATCGACGTAGAGAAAATTGCCGACAAGCTGCTGAACAAACAGCGGGGAGGCTACTGCTTTGAGCATAATCTGCTGTTGCGACAGATCCTTGAAGAAATTGGCTTCAGGGTTACGCCGCACCTTGCACGCGTGCTGTGGGGACAGGATAAGCCGGACGCGACGCCGCAAACGCATATGCTGTTAACCGTGGCGCTCGACGGCGTGCGGTATCTGACGGATGTCGGTTTTGGCGGCGTCAGCCTGACCGCGCCTTTACGGCTGGAGGCGGGCGAGCAGCAGGGTCACCGCCTTGAGCGGTTCAGCCAGGAAGAGTGGCTGCTGTCGATGAAAAGCGGCGACAGCTGGCGGCTGATGTATCGGTTTGCCGATGGTGCCTGCGAACAGTCAGATATTCTTGTCGCCAGCCACTTTGTTGCCACATATGAAGAGTCGCTGTTTCGCCATAATCTGATGATGGCGAAAATAATAAACGGGCAGCAGACCAATCTGTTCAACCGGCATCTTACCGTCTACGGAGAGGAGAAAAGGCAGCAGGAGGCCGCATCCTTTAGCGCCTTTCGCGCGTTAATCCTCTCCTTTTTCACGGCGGAAAGCGTGTTGAGCGATACGGAGATACGGGCAATTTACGATAAAATCGGCTGAGGGCATGAAGGCAGACCGGTGGCCTGCCTTATTCAGATCCTTGGCGCAAAACTACGCGGCAGACGAGCTGTCGGCTGAAGTAGTTAATTTGGTCAGGATATTCGTCAGAAAGGAAAGTTTCGCATAGGTGCAGGACAGTCCTATAGCCTGATACGTTAGTTTTTTGATGCTCCAGCTATCCGTCGTGGTAGAAATAGCATCAACGGTGGTTTGCAGCCTGGTTGAGACACTTTCCATAGCCGAATTCAGGCCGGTGATAACGTCAGTCAGACCGGCGCCGCTCACCATTTGTACTTCATTATGGCTGATTTCTCTCATTACTTTCTCCTTGTATATAAGGTTAATACAGCGGAGTTAATATATTTATCGCTGCCGCTTGCGTAAAGGGCGAAAGTTCCTGGATATAATTTTCCCGCACGAATAGCCTGGATATAAAAAGCGCATCCCTGCCAGTGCTTTATTATTAATGAGGTTAACAGGAATTTATTGCTTACTACAGGTGGTAAATATTGGAATAGTTAATAATGGGGTGGGGTTGAATATTGAGCCTTATTTATTCGTAATTTGAATTATTTACTATCCATATATTTTAAATAAATAACCGAGGAGCGGCCGGAAGTCGTTGACCATGCGCTGCTTTTCCCTCTGGTTTAGCCTGCACCGCGCGGGTATGTTTTCAGGTGGAAAGCTTACCGACACCGCTTATTTTGCCAGAAGCGGCAGCAGGGCGTGGACAACAGGTAGAAAGGTTTCCGTCATCGCTTCCGCCTCTACACAGGCGTAGCCGAGGATCAGGCCGCGCCTGTTCGCCTCGCCCCTGTAATAAACCGAAAGCGGGCGAGTCCAGATCCCCTGTTGCTCCAGTCCGTAAGCAAGGGCTACGTCGTCAATTTCCGGCGGCAGCGCAAGGATCAGATGCAGGCCGGCATGGCTGTCCTGGCCAATAAATTCCGCGCCCAGCTCGCGGCGGATCGTCTCGACCAGCGCCTCGCGTCGCTGGCCGTAAAGCTGCCGCATACGGCGAACGTGCGCCGCATAGTGGCCTTCGCGAATAAATTCCGCCAGCGCCAGCTGGGTCAGGCCGTAGCCGCCCCGATAAAGTTCGGAATGGGCCACTTTCAGGTGGGCCGTCAGCGAGTCGGGCACCACCATATAGCTGGTGCGCAGCCCCGGATAGAGCGTTTTGCTAAAGGTGCCCAGATAGATGACGTTTTCATCCTGCGCCAGTCCCTGTAGCGCCGGTACCGGGCTTTCGCCAAAGCGAAACTCGCTGTCGTAATCGTCCTCGATGATAATGCTGCCCCAGGCCTGCGCCTGGCGGAGCAGCGCCTGGCGACGCGCCAGGCCCATCACGGCTCCGGTCGGATATTGGTGGGAGGGCGTCACGCAAATCAACCGTGGCGGCGCGACGTCTGCGGGCAGCGTTATGCCTTCGTCGTCTACCGCAATCGGCACCGTCTCCAGGCCGTTGATTTCCAGCACGCTGCGATGGCCCCAGTAGCCCGGCTCTTCTACCCAGACCCGATCGCCGGGATTGCAGAGCATTTTCGCCAGCAGATCCAGTGACTGGTGCGTACCCGAAGCAATCAGGATCTGCTCCGGCGTGCATTTAACCGAACGCGCCACGCGCAGGTAATCCGCCAGCGCGTGTTGCAGCGGCGCGTAGCCGCCGTGCTGCGAGTAACTCAACGTTTCTACCGGCAGGCGCAGGTTCAGACGGCGCGTGATTTTACGCCAGGTTTTATGCGGAAAATGCCTTACGTCCGGCACGCCGGGCATAAAGGCTCCCCACTGACGCTGGCTGGCCCCGGCGCGGTTCAGCAGCTGCTCGCCCCGGCGGGAAAGTGCGATCTGCCCTGAGGGTACGTCGGTGGAAACGATCCGTTCCACCGCTGAAAGATCGCTTTCCGGCAGCCTGGCGCTGACAAAGGTGCCGCTGCCCGCGCGGGTGATGAGATAGCCTTCCGACTGCAGCTGCTCATAAGCGGCCATCACCGTATTGCGCGATACGCCTAGTTCAGCGGCCAGATCGCGCGAGGCGGGCAGACGAGTGCCGGGCGCAAGCATCCCTTTCTGAATGGATTGCTGTAAGGCGTCGTAAAGACGCTTGCCCAGCGTGCCTGCGGCCGTCTGTCCGAGCCGGCAGGCGACCAGATCACCGACGAGTGTGCGCAAAGTGGCTCCCTAAAATAGTCAAAACTGGCTCTGGATAATAGCACCCCATCAGCGCTAAAAATCAAGGTAATTCAGGTACAACCCGGCTTCCCGTAACGAGGAGTAAAACATGAACGATTCCATCCGTCAGCGCCGTCTGGACGCCACACCGCGCGGTGTGGGCGTGATGTGCGATTTTCTGGTCGAGCAGGCCGAAAACGCCACGCTTATCGATACGCAGGGGCGCGAGTACATCGACTTCGCGGCGGGGATCGCCGTGCTGAATACCGGCCACCGTCATCCGAAAGTGATCGCTGCCGTGCAGCAGCAGCTGACCCGTTTTACCCATACGGCTTTCCAGGTTATTCCTTATGAAAATTATATCTCGCTGGCGGAGCGCCTGAACGAGCTGGCGCCGATAGCGGGCAAAGCGAAAACCACTTTTTTCACCACGGGTGCGGAAGCGGTGGAAAACGCGGTGAAAATCGCTCGTGCCGCGACCGGGCGTCCCGGCGTCATTACCTTTACCGGCGCGTTTCACGGCCGCACCATGATGACGATGGCGCTGACCGGCAAGGTCGCGCCTTATAAAACCGGCTTTGGCCCTTTCCCCGGCTCGGTGTACCACGCCCGCTATCCCAACGAGCTGCACGGCGTCAGCGTGGAGGATGCGCTGAAAAGCCTGGACGATATCTTCCATTGCGATATCGCGCCGCAGGAAGTCGCCGCCATTCTTTTTGAACCGATTCAGGGCGAGGGCGGTTTCAACGTCGCGCCGCCGGAGTTTGTCAGCGCGCTGCGCCGCCTGTGCGACGAGCACGGCATTCTGCTGGTGGCGGATGAGATCCAGACGGGCTTTGCGCGTACCGGTAAGGTATTCGCCAGCGAATACTACCCGGATGCGAAACCGGATCTGCTGACAATGGCGAAAAGCCTGGGCGGCGGTTTCCCGATTTCCGGCGTGATTGGCCGCGCCGAAGTGATGGACGCGCCGGATCCTGGCGGGCTGGGCGGCACCTATGCCGGTAACCCGATCGCGGTAGCGGCGGCCCATGCGGTGCTGGATATCATTGAGGAGGAGCAGCTGTGCCAGCGTGCCGACAGGCTCGGCGCGGCCCTCAGCGAAGCCCTTATCGGCACTCGTCATCCCGCCATCGCTCAGGTACGCGGACGCGGCTCGATGATTGCAGTGGAGTTTAATCATCCTGCAACCGGTGCACCGGACAGCGCTTTCGCCCGCGATATTCAGCAACGGGCGCTGGCGCAGAACCTGATCCTGCTGACCTGCGGCGTGCACGGTAACGTGATCCGTTTCCTTTATCCCCTGACCATTCCGGACGAGCAGTTTAGCCGCTCGCTAAACATTCTGACCTCGATCCTGAAAGCTTAAGGCGTTCCCGGCTGCGCCACGCGGCCGGGCATATTTCGACAGACCTTTCATCTCCTGACGCACAAAGCCGCCTGCATCACGCGGCCATAAACGTTCTGCCATTTATTTCCCGCCCGTTTCCGCACGCAGCTTGTTAAACTGCGGCGGCGGCTGGCGAAAACGGCGGGTCAGCCAGGCCAGATAAAGCACGCCGAGCACTGCCCAAATCAGCCCCATCGTCAGCGATGTCGCCTCCAGGTTGAACCACAGTACCGCCACCGTGGCGGCGCCCACCATCGGCAGCACCAGATAATGCAGCTTCTCCTTCCAGGTGCGATTGCGGCCTTCGCGGCGGTAAAAGTGATTAAACACGGCAAGATTCACAAAGGTAAAGGCCACCAGCGCACCGAAATTAATCAGCGCCGTTGCCGTTACCAGGTCGAAATACTGGGCGGAAAGCGCCACGATGCCAACCATAATCACGTTAAGCGCGGGCGTGCGCCATTCAGGATGCACGTAGCCGAACACCCTGGTCGGAAAGACATTATCCCGGCCCATTACGTACAGCAGACGGGAAACGCTGGCATGAGACGCCAGGCCGGAAGCCAGCGTGTTGATAAAAGTGGTGCAGAGGAAAATCGACTGAAACAGCTTGCCGCCTACGTAGAGCGCGATTTCCGGCAGCGCCGCATCGGGATTTTTAAAGCGGCTGATATCGGGGAAAAAGAGCTGCATAAAGAATGAGGCGGCAATAAAAATCAGCCCGCCGTAGAGCGCAGTCAGAAAGATGGCGCGCGGAATGGTCTTCCCGGCGTTGTGCGTTTCTTCGGAGAGCGTGGTAACGGCGTCAAAACCGAGAAACGAAAAACAGACGATGGTCGCGCCGGTCATAATCGGCAGCAGGTGCGCGTTCTGGCTGATAAAAGGCTGTAGCGACCAGACCGTGCCGACGCCTTCGCCGCGATACAGACCGTGGATCACCAGAAATATAAAGACGCTGATAATCGCGACCTGAACCAGCACAAACAGCGTATTGAAGTTCGCCACCAGGCTGACGCTTTTCAGGTTGGCGGCGGTCATAATCGCCACAAAACCCACTACCCATATCCAGGGCGGCACTTCCGGAAACAGGACGGAAAGATAAATCTTCGCCAGCAGCACGTTAATCATCGGCAGAAACAGATAGTCCAGCAGCGACGACCAGCCGACCAGAAAGCCGACATGAGGATTGATCGCCTTCTGTGTATAGGTATAGGCGGAACCGGCTTCGGGAAACTGGCGCACCAGCTTGCCGTAGCTGACGGCGGTAAATAATACGCCGGCGAGCGCCAGCAGATAGGAAGCGGGAACGTGGCCGTTGCTGATACCGGAAACGATACCGAAGGTATCAAACACCGTCATCGGCGTCAGGTAGGCCAGCCCCATCATCACAATCTGCCAGAGCTTAAGGGATTTTCTCAGCCCTGGTTTTGCCGGGCTTTCTTCAGTGACGGCAGCCATTAACAGCCCCCCTGCGGCGACGCTGAGAGGGCTGCCGCGGGCGGCTTAAGGGTATACGGGACGGGCAGGTGCACCATTTCCGAACCTCATGATGTAGGGCGTTCCGCCGTCGCTTTTTCCTTCGTCGACAGGCGGTACGGGCCGGAAAACCGGCAGAGAGCGCGCTCGTTTCCAGACGGGGCGCATGGGCGAGGCTCTTCCTGAGGCCGAATGCCATCAGGCGTTTTTCAGCATCCAGTCAATTTCCGTATCTGTGATCAACCGCTCAAACTGCGTCAGCTCGTTGCTTTTGCAGGCGTGCCAGACGTGGCTGAAGCGCTCGCCGAGCTGAGCACAGAGCGCCTCGTGCTGGGCGAATTCCCATAGCGCGTCGCTCTGACGAATAGGAAAAGGCAGGCCTTCCTGCTCCAGCCCGTTGCCCTCGACCTTCGGCGGCAGCGGCAAATCTTTATCCAGACCGTGCAGGATCCCGGCAAAAATGGCTGCCATAACCAGATAAGGGTTGGCATCCGCGCCCGCGACCCGATATTCCACGCGATGATTATCGCGATCGCCGCAAGGAATGCGCAGGGCGACGGTGCGGTTATTGTGGCCCCACGAAGCCTGCGTCGGCACATACATCCCGGCCTGAAAGCGGCGATAGGAGTTGATATTAGGCGCCAGCAGCGCCATGGAGGCGGGCATCATTTCTATCATCCCGGCCAGCGAGCGTTGCAGAAGCGGGGAATCGTTGCCGTGCCGGTCGGCCAGCACGTTCTCGCCCTGGTCATTCAGCATACTGATATGAATATGCATACCGCTACCGGCGTATTCCTCGTAGGGCTTGGCCATAAACGTGGCGTGCATGTGGTGTTTTTCCGCTACCAGCCGGATCAGGCGCTTCAGCGCCAGCGCATGGTCGCACGCCTCCAGCGCGTTGCGGGTATGGTGCAGGTTCACCTCAAACTGGCCCGGCGACGCCTCCGCCAGCGCGCCATCCGCCGGGATCTTTTGCAGCTGCGCCAGCTCGTCGATATCGTTTAACACGTCGGCAAAGTGATTGAGATTATCCACGGAGTAGACCTGGCTTTGCCTGTTGCGATCCTGGGTGCCGGGCGCGCAGGGCGGCTGGAGATAGCCTTCGGCGTCGCGCTGCCGATCCAGTAAATAGAACTCCAGCTCTACCGCTACTACGGGATGCAGTCCACGCTGCTGTAGCTGCTGCCACAGGCGGTTAAGGACATTTCGCGGCTCAACGTCAAAGGGAGCGCCATCTTCGTCCAGCATAGTCAACAGCAGCTGGCCGATGGTCTGTGGATCGGCGGCGGAAGGCGTCAGCGTCCCGACGATGGGCACACAGATGCGGTCGGGCTCGCCGGATGCCTGACCCAGGCCCGCCGCTTCCACCACGTTGCCCAAAATATCCATCGCGAAAACGGAGGCGGGGAAATAGCAGCCTTTCTCCAGCTTACGCAGCGCCGCCACCGGGATACGCTTGCCCCGGAAACAGCCGTTTAGATCGGTCAGCATCACGTCGACGTAATGGGTATCCGGATAGCGGCTCAGATAGGCTTCAACTTCTCTGGCGAAGGCGCTGCTCCGTCTCTCTTCCGGCTGCTTAAAGTTTTCCACTGCTACAAGATTAGTTTCCATGATTCACCGCTGTTTGCTTGGTAGGGGATGGCAGGATCGGATTCATGTTGTTAAATATAATGCACACAAAAACAATCTGGACGGAAACAAATTGTTTGTCAAATGTTGCATTTGATTTAAAAAAGGGTTATCAAAATACCAGTCAGCGGAAATATTGCGCATTTCGGGTAATTTCAGACGCTTTTGTAAAAATTCAGTCCGAAACAAGAGGTGAAGCATGGTCGATATATTTTACAGGCCAACTGTTGGGGTAGTGATGTGCAGCAACCCCGTCAAAGGCCAACAAAGTCATACCTTGCAAGATAAGTACCTGAATGCGGTTCTGGACGCGGGCGGTTTACCCATCGCCTTGCCGCATGCGCTGGCGGAGCCGGAATTGCTGGCGGGCGTGATGCCGCTGCTGGACGGCGTGTTGTTGCCGGGCAGCCCCAGTAATATGCAGCCGCACCATTATGGTGAAAACGGCGATGAGCCTGCCGCCGATCCCGGGCGAGATCTTCTGAGCATCGCGCTGATTGCGCAGGCGCTCGAAAGGCGCATCCCCATTTTTGCCATCTGTCGCGGTTTACAGGAGCTGGTGGTAGCGACGGGCGGTACCCTCTACCGTCGCCTCTGCGACCATCCGCAGTTTCTTGAGCATCGTGAGGACCCGGATCTGCCAATAGATCAGCAGTATGCGCCCTCGCACGAGATCAAAATCCAGCCGGACGGATTAATTTCGCAATTGATACCCGGAAGCAAAACATTCTGGGTAAACTCGTTGCACGGGCAGGGCGCAAAAACCCTTGGCCCGCGGCTTCGCGTGGAGGCGTACTCCCAGGACGGGCTGCCGGAGGCGGTCAGCGTGCTCGATCATCCCTACGCGCTGGGCGTACAGTGGCACCCGGAATGGAAAAGCAGCGAATATGCGCTGTCGCGCCTGTTGCTTGAAGGCTTTATCACGGCATGTCAGCAGCACCACGCTGAAAAGCAGCAGCTCTGACTTACATTGAAGGAAATGCGTTTATGAACAATGACGGCCTGGCACCAGGCAAGCGTTTGTCCGGGATCCGCCAGCAACTGGGTCTGTCACAGCGCCGGGTTGCCGAACTGTCTGGATTAACACACAGCGCCATCAGCACCATTGAACAGGACAAGGTTAGCCCGGCCATCAGTACGCTGCAAAAGCTGCTAAAAGTCTACGGGCTGTCGCTGTCCGAATTTTTTGCGGAGCCGGAGATCCCGGACGAGCCTCAGGTGGTGATTAATCCTGACGAGCTGATTGAGATCGGCAGTCAGGGCGTCTCCATGAAGCTTATCCATAACGGCGCGCCGAACCGCACGCTGGCGATGATGATTGAAACTTATCAGCCAGGCACCACCACAGGAGAGCGCATCAAGCATCAGGGGGAAGAGATAGGCACCTTGCTGGAAGGGGAAGTCGTGCTGAAATTCAACGGTCAGAGCTATCATCTGGTGGCGCAGCAAAGCTACGCCATCAACACCGGCATTCCGCACAGCTTCAGCAATACATCGGCAAAAGTTTGCCGCATTATCAGCGCCCATACGCCTACCACCTTCTGATGCCTGACGGCCGCTGCAGCGCGGGCCTGTGAACCACGACGGCGCATTCCCGCGCCTTTTGACGCCATACAGAGCGGCAACGGGCGCGGGTCGCGCCGCAAACATTCACCGAAACGATATCCGTCTGGATCTCTCTGGAGCCGTAAGCATGACTGAACATACGCAAAGCTACTATGCCGCCAGCGCCAACGCCTACACGCCGTTTCCGCCGCTGGAAGAGCCGATCGCCTGCGACGTTTGCATCATTGGTGCAGGCTACACAGGGCTGTCTTCAGCGCTGCATCTGGCGGAAAATGGCTATCAGGTCGTGGTGCTGGAGGCGGCGAAGGTCGGCTTCGGCGCCAGCGGGCGCAACGGCGGTCAGGTGGTCAACTCTTACAGCCGTGACGTGGACGTGATTGAAAAAAGCTACGGCAAAGACGCCGCCAAAATGCTGGGCAGCATGATGTTTGAAGGCGGCGATATTATTCGCGAGCGCATTAAACGCTACGGTATCGCCTGCGACTATCGCCAGGGCGGCCTTTTCGTGGCGCTGAACGCCCGTCAGTTCACCACGCTGGAGGAGCAAAAGCAGAACTGGGCGCGCTACGGCAATGACCAGCTGGAGCTGCTGGACGCCGCTCAGATCCGCCGGGAGATCGACAGCGATCGCTACGTTGGCGCGCTGCTGGACAAACGCGGCGGCCATCTGCACCCGTTAAATCTGGCGATTGGCGAAGCGCAGGCGATAGTCCTGAACGGCGGCCGGATTTTCGAGCAGTCGCCGGTGGTGGAGATCCAGCATGGTAACCCGGCCGTGGTAAAAACGGCGCAGGGCCAGGTTAAGGCGCGCTATGTTATCGTCGCGGGCAACGCCTACCTTGGCAGCAAACTGGAGCCATCGTTGTCGAAGCGCAGTATGCCGTGCGGCACGCAGGTGCTGACCACGGAGCCGCTTGGCGCAGAGCTGGCCGCGTCGCTGCTCGCCTCCAACTACTGCGTGGAGGACTGCAACTATCTGCTGGACTATTTCCGGCTGACGGCCGACCATCGCCTGCTGTACGGCGGTGGCGTGGTCTATGGCGCGCGGGATCCTGAGGATATCGATCGGCTGATCGTGCCGAAACTGCTGAAAACCTTCCCGCAGCTGAAAGGGGTAAAAATCGACTACCGCTGGACAGGCAACTTCCTGCTTACGCTCTCAAGGATGCCGCAGTTCGGCCGTCTGGAAAACAATATCTACTATATGCAGGGTGATAGCGGGCACGGCGTTACCTGTACCCATCTGGCCGGTCGGCTGATTTCGGAAGTGCTGCGCGGCGACGCCGAACGTTTCGACGCCTTTGCCCGATTGCCGCACTATCCGTTTCCCGGCGGCCGCAATATGCGTATTCCGCTTACGGCAATGGGCGCGGCCTGGTACAGCATCCGCGACAGGCTGGGCGTGTAGAGAGATAGCCATTTTCGAGCGTAATAAACAGGAACAGGCGTACGCCTGTTCCTGGCGGGCATTACTGACGGACAAGGCGCCCCGTGTTTGGATGCGCTTCAAAATCGCTTCTGAACGGATTGATATCCAGCCCGCCCCGGCGGGTATATCGGCCGAACACGCTTAGCTTTTCCGGGCGGCAATAGTGCCTGATATCGTTAAAGATGCGCTCAATGCACTGCTCGTGGAATTCGTTGTGCATCCTGAACGAAATCAGATAGCGCAGCAGTTTTTCCCGATCGATCCGCTTGCCTTCATAGTGGATGATTACGCTGCCCCAGTCGGGCTGATTGGTCACCAGACAGTTAGACTTAAGCAGGTTTGAGGAGAGCGTTTCAGCCACAAAATCGCCGGAGGCGGCATCCTGCAGATGCTGCGGAGAAAAATCGTAATCCTCCACGGCGATATCAAGATGGTCAATGCATTCGCCGGGCAGCGCGGCGGTAAAAGCGGCATAGCCGTTTAAATCAGGATAGAGCTTCACCTTCACGCTGCCGTCGGCCGCCTGCGACAGATCGCTTTCCAGCGTGGCGGCGACCTCCTCCGGCGCGGCGAAGCGCGTCTGATTAAAGCTGTTCAGGTAAAGCTTAAAAGATTTTGATTCGATCAGATGCTGGCTGGTGGCCGGGATCCAGAATTCGGCGATAGCCACCACCGGCTTGCCCTTAGCGTTAAGCCAGGAAAGCTCGAAGCCGGTCCACAGGTCGAAGCCGGAAAAGGGCAGCTCCGCCGACGTCAGGCCGATTTCCTGGCGACCGCGCGACCGCGGCAGCGCCTCCAGCAGCTCGGGCGCATAATGCTGAACATAGCCGGTGCTTTTGCCCAGCAGCGTAATTTCCTCTGTTTTCATACTACTTCCTCTGCGCGATTGACCTGTCTTTCTTTATTGATATAGCGTCTGAACAATTCACGGGTAGCGTAAATAGGGCCAACGCCCAGCAGCGCATAGCCCAGCTTGATAATGAACTGCGAAATAATCATGGTTTTAATCGTCTCCATGCTGAGCACGTTGTGAAAGGCCAGCGTACAGAAAATCACGCTATCAAGAGCCGAAGCGATGACGTTACTGGTCAGCACGCGAACAAAAAGAAAGCGCGAGTTGGTCAGCTCTTTTATTTTGCACAGGATCAGTGAGTTAATATTTTCCGACACCAGATACGCGGCCGAAGAGGCGAACAGCACGGAGACAATGCTGTTGACAAAGGTGGCGTAGGAGATATTCAGCTCCCACTCTTTCAGGCCGGGTAAAAGACTGGTCAGCCACAGGCCCGCCACAAACAGCGTATTAGAAATAAATGAAATAAATATCGTTCTTCTCGCCATTCTCAGGCCGTAAAACTCATTGATAATATCCACCAGGATAAACGAGAGCGGATAGAAAAAAATGGCGGGCGGTACCACGAAATTCACCACGGGGATCTGAACGGGTTTTACGCCGCTCACGGTGCTGAGCGTATAAATAACCGTCAGTGCAATGCTGATAATCAGATAGGCGTACCAGGAGCGTTCATGCCTGTCGCCAATATCATAAGAAGTCACGGTGCTGTTATCGCCATAAAGGCGACGGTAAAGGGATTTCAGTTCATGCCGGTTAAAATCATCCGTGATTTCGCTGCTTTCCAGCTCGGGCAGGCCGATGCTGATATGCTTGCCGGTCGCCAGCACCATGACGTTGGCCGTAATCACATCCGAGCGTGTAAAGCCCAACAGCTTATACTTCTTGTTTTGTTCCATGCAGAACAGTCCTTAGGGTTATTGGATTCTTTCTTCGATAATGGCGCCCAGCAGGGAGGCTTCCTCAGCGCCGGAGTAGATATCACTGACAAATAGCGCCTGAGTCGGGGAAGAAAACAGCGCCAGCTGTTTTTCCTGTGGCGGCGTATGGCGTTTGATAATAAGCACATCGCCAGGAAAAAACAGGTTACCCAGATTCCTTTCAACCTGTAGCGCGACTGTGTTAGCGGCCTCACCAAAAAACCAGGTAACGGGATAGTGCGCCACCAGCTGGCCTACTCTTTTGTCCGCGCAGCGTAAAAATGCCGATTGAGGAATAACGGGCACGGCAGCCGGGTTTTTATCGCCGTCGGGCGACAGGGTGTTTTCGATCAGTTCGATAGACTGCAGATCGTGATTTTCAATAATCTCGCACGATACGCCAAAGAAATCCGCGATTCGCGTAATAGTCGAGCGCTGTACGTTATTGACTTTGCCATCCAGGATTTTATACAGCGTCGCGCGGGTGACGCCGGTACGGTTGGCGAAGGAGACTTTTGTCTCGCCCCGGCTTTTAATAATATAATCTATGTTATTGATTATATTATTTTTTCTCTGCAATGCCGATGTTTTCATGATAAGCGTCCGGTTGCTGTCATAAGCCGCATTTTATAAGTAAATTTAATGTTATTCAATAAATGTGAAGCAGGGGGTAGACAGGTCAGACCTGGTTTTGTCTGCTTTTTTGCTGCTGTATAAATTTATAATTAAAATAAAATCAATAACTTATAGTGTAATGGACGGGTGGGTATTCATTTTAGCGTTGGTTTTGTCTCTTTTTTTGTTGACTTTATTAAGGGTGTAAGATTAAGTTATCTGTACAAAGCAGCACATAATAAAAATATCTCCAGTATTCTTGCCAACGTCAGGGAACCCATTACGCTGGCGAACCTGATGCTCACCCATCAGGTTCGCCAGGGCTGTTACACTTAAAGGCGTAGATGCAGCTACAGGGTAATATTACCTCTGCCATTTTTCGGGCTACCGGCCATTGAATAAAAGTGTGGCGGCCCAGCCTGAACACGGGAGGATCCCGGAGCGTACAAACGAAGGCCGACAAGGAGCCAGGCTGTAAAGTTCAAGATTGGCCGCAAACGCTCAGTGAAAAGAAGCACTGTGCCGGCGCTTTATCAGAAAGGTACAGGCGCAACGGAAATTGCGCGCCGGCTTAGTATTGCCTGTCTCAGGGTTTATAAAAATCTTAAAGACGAAAAGACATTGTAATAAATCCGGTTTTAATAGATTAAGAATATGATAATTTTGTTTTTTATACGTCACATAGCACTTTTCGAGAACAGGGGCACAGGCTCCCAACCATGACAGTGGGAACGAAAATGTTGTTAAAATTATATGTCTGGTCTGGTTTTCGTTTCATTGATGTTTAGCTGCTCGGCCTGAAATAAAACAAACCATCAATAAATGGCTTATTATTTTGTTATCGCCTGTTTTATTTTTTGCGTGAGTTATGTTTTTTTGTTTGCTGACCTGATTATATTTATTTTTTCAACCTTCTGATTTTTATGGTTTAAATTTTTCTTAATGTTAATAACCCCTCCGCCTTTCCCCTAAAATACCCCCCTTTTTGATAGTTGTTAACGGTATTGCCGTGCTAATTTATTGATGTTGCCGATCGAAGGATTGTGGGTATAATTATTCATCTCAGAACTAATGAGACAACTCCATCCATATTGTTTATGACAATGCTAAAGCAAAAAAATTCAAGGAAGAGGATTTCATCGCACGTAATGAAATTGTCGCTGCCAGAAACAGCGCAATCAGCCCGATAAAACATCTGCACAAGGCGCTGGTAGCCACCTATGTGACATCAAGTAACTATTATAACACCCCCCTCAGAAGGCGTTTGAACCCTGTTCAGCGAATGGTCGATGAGCCGCTGACCATGAAAATGGAGCAGATAGTTGAAAAATTTAGAAAACAAAGTGAAGAAGCCGCCTACTCGTGGGGGATCACTCTTGATGCTACATGCAGCAGCATGGCTGTTCAGGGAAAACTGTCAAATGCATTTTCCTCATCATTACTGAAAAATCTGCTTCTGGAGAAAAGGAAGCCACATAAGAGTTATAGGGGGATACTTGCCTCACAACAGTTTATTGCTTTACTTGATTTTTTCAGTAAAAACAATACTATAGTTAAGACCGATCAATTCATGTCCACCACTACAATGTGGTCTGTTGCTCACGACTTCTCTAAAGGAAAATATGATTCAAAAATACCTATGGAGAAAGATCAGAGAGTGATTTTTATTGTGGAAGGTATATCGGGCGCTGAAATTTCAGCCTGGCTGGATGAAGGTGAAGTATTATATCCTCCAGAAAGCTATTTTCAGGTGACAGCTGGCAGTTATTTTGAGTATGCCATGCACATCGGTACAAAGGTTTACAGGCTGAAAGAAGTTCGTAAGCCTGCGCATGAAGATAAAGTCCCTTTCTTAACAGATGTTGCAAAGTTAGGGCGATAGCAAATGAACCACGCCGAAACGTAATATTTTAGCGGCAGAACGCCGGGCTTGCCTGTGGAAGAATGGTGCAGTCAGGCTGCTTACGACCTCTGACCGTTGGAAAATCAGATCGATACGTCTGGAATTTTCAGCTATGAGGCGTCTGGCGGGGCTGCTGCATAGCTACTTCGATTTTGATGCCTGAGCGCGTGGCCTGCTCAGCTGTATTAGTCGCGACTTGCTCTGACACTGACCATTGAAAGGTTGAAAGTTACCGGTTTTGATACAGGTGTCGGATCCTTATACAAAACACGAGATAACTCCCATGCTTCATACTACCAATCTCATCATCTGTCGTGGTCAACAGAGGCCGGAGCGGGGCGGAAAGATAATCTCTTTGATGTAAATTTCTGTATTAGCGGCAGAAAGGCAAAATTTGACAGAAATGATGTGACGGTAACGCACCAGAATATCCGTTCCTTCTTCAGACGCCTTTCCAGAGAATGTGGTTTTGCTGTCTCGCCGTATCGCTTTCGCTATACTCTGGCGACCGAACTGATGACGTCATCCGAAAGACATCTTCAGCTGGTTAAAGATTTGCTGGGTTATTGCAGCGTTAGTCCAACAATGGAATACGTGGGACTACAGATGGATATGGTCAGGAAAACGCTGGAGGCTGAAATGTCTCTTCATACAGATGTAACAGCAGAAAGAAACCTACAGATGTAATTGACTGAAGTTATGAACGGCGAGCGAGAAAAGGGAACCTGTGTGAACAGGTTCCCTTCCTGAGGGACATATTCTGAATATCAACCAGTGCAAGCGCTCTGTAGCGCCCGAGGATATTCTGTATAAACGGTCCCTATATTTTCCGCCCGTTAAGATTCTCATCTCTTAACCAGCGTACTTTGATGCAAATAAGTGGTGCCCGGACTCGGAATCGAACCAAGGACACGGGGATTTTCAATCCCCTGCTCTACCGACTGAGCTATCCGGGCAACGAGGCGCATTAAACAGGAGTCGCGGAAAACCGTCAACGGCTTTATGCACAAAAGCGAACTGTTTGCACTCTTTTCCATCAATCCGGCTGTATTTACGCCGCTTTGTCGCCATTGCCTACATTCGTCTGCTGCAAACTATCGCGCTCACGGGCTGCCTTTGCTGGTTAGTTACATCATACTAAAAGCTGGTTTTCCCGCCGTTTTGTTCCGCTTTGCAGACCACGCATCCTGTTGAGGCCTTGTCGCTACTAAGGGAAAAGAAGATGGCTAATAAACGGGGCAGGGCAGCGAAAGCGCATGTCGCGCAAATGCCGTCAGTTCTTAAAGGCAAAATCACGGAAAACTGCTGAATATGTTTGCATTTTCAGTGCATAACCACCAAAAAAATCAGCATGGAAGAGATGTGATAAAATATAAATACATGAAAAATATGTGTTTATATCAATATGGCGATGTTTGGGTAGTGCTTTTTTCGTCTTGAACATCAAAATAAAAGATGCGATTATTGCCCCGTTTTTCATCCTGCGAGGCCGTCATCATGCAAGCTCTGCTGCACTGTCGCTATCATCCAATGCCGCGCCTTCGATCCTCTTTTCTGCTTTTATCCACGTCGCTCACCATGCGGTGAGGTTCTGCCTGCTTCACGGTTAGCCATGAGTAAAACCCGCCACGCGCGGAGTTTACTGATGTCTGTCGGTCGAAGCTGGCCCTACTGACGCTTTCGTGGGGCAAAGGCCGCGCCTTTCCCCGTTGCTGTGCCTCCGGCACCCTTATCCTTGCCCTGGGATTTGCGTAATGACACCACTTAAAATTGCAGCCAGCACCACCGTAGCGATCCACCTTCAGACCGGTCGCGAAGTCGTGACGCTGGAAAAAACCGACTTCACCGATGTGGCGGCAATCGTGCTCTCCGTGGCCGACTCGCGTAGCGGGGTGCTGGCGCTGCTGCGCCATACCGGGTTTAACCTGCCCGTATTTATCTCGCTTGACGATCCGGCCCAGGCGGAGGATCTGCCCGAAGTAACGGGCGTGCTGACGGGCGAAGAGGACGATGCCGCCAGGCTGGAGGCCGCCGCTGCCGACTATCAGGCAAAATTGCTGCCGCCGTTTTTCAATACGCTGACCAAATACGTGGCAATGGATAACAGCACCTTTGCCTGTCCGGGTCACCAGGGCGGCGCGTTTTTTAAAAAGCATCCGGCCGGACGTCAGTTTTATGATTTCTTCGGCGAGAACATTTTTCGCGCCGATATGTGCAATGCCGACGTCAAGCTGGGCGATCTGCTTATTCACGAAGGGTCGGCCAAGCACGCGCAAAAATTTGCGGCCAGGGTTTTTAACGCGGACAAAACCTATTTTGTGCTGAACGGCACTTCCAGCGCTAATAAAGTCGTGACTAACGCGTTGCTGACGCGGGGCGATCTGGTGCTGTTCGATCGTAATAACCACAAATCCAACCATCATGGCGCGCTGATCCAGGCGGGCGCGACGCCGGTTTATCTGGAAACGGCGCGTAACCCGTTTGGCTTTATCGGCGGTATCGATGCGCACTGCTTTGAAGAGACGTGGCTGCGGGAGCACATTGCCGCCGTCGCGCCAGAGCGCGCCAACCAGCCGCGTCCTTTCCGGCTGGCGATTATCCAGCTTGGCACCTATGACGGCACGGTTTATAACGCGCGCAGGGTTATCGACAGTATCGGCCACCTTTGCGACTACATCCTGTTTGATTCCGCCTGGGTAGGCTACGAGCAGTTTATTCCGGTGATGGAAGCCTGCTCGCCGCTGCTGCTGGAACTTAATGAGCACGATCCGGGCATCTTTGTCACCCAGTCGGTACACAAACAGCAGGCTGGCTTTTCGCAAACCTCCCAGATCCATAAAAAGGATAACCACCTTCGCGGCCAGCGGCGTTTTTGCAGCCATAAGCGCCTTAACAACGCCTTTATGCTACATGCCTCGACCAGTCCGTTTTATCCGTTGTTCGCCGCGCTCGACGTTAATGCCAAAATGCATCAGGGCGAAGCCGGAAGACGTTTGTGGCATGAGTGCGTGATGCTGGGGATTGAAGCGCGCAAGGCTATCCTCGCCAGGTGCGAGATGATCCGGCCTTTTATCCCTGACGAGGTGGACGGCGAGCGCTGGCAGGATGTGCCGACGGCCGCTATTGCCGCCGACAGCCGCTACTTCAGCTTTGTGCCGGGCGCCGCCTGGCATGGCTTTGCCGGCTACGAAAAAGATCAGTATCTGATCGATCCCTGCAAGCTGCTGCTGACCACGCCGGGCATTGATGCCGCCAGCGGTCAGTATGCCGATTTCGGCATTCCGGCGACGATCCTGGCCAACTACCTGCGCGAAAACGGCGTGGTGCCGGAAAAATGCGATCTGAACTCCATTCTTTTCCTGCTGACGCCCGCCGAAAGCATGGAGAAAATGGCGCATCTGGTGGCAAAGCTGGCGCAGTTTGAGCAGCATATTCGCGAAGACGCGCTGCTGCGCGACGTGCTGCCGACTATTTACCGCAAAAACGCCGCGCGCTACGAAGGCTACACGCTGCGCCGCCTCTGTCTGGAGATGCACCAGCTCTATGCCCGTAACGAGGTAAAAGATCTGCAGAAGGCGATGTTCCGCCAGCAGAGCCTGCCGAAGGTGGCGATGAACCCTCAGGACGCTAACATTGAATTTATACGCGGCAACGTCGAGCTGGTGCCCATCGCGGAGGCGGAAGGGCGTATCGCTGCGGAAGGCGCGCTGCCTTATCCGCCGGGCGTGCTCTGCGTAGTGCCGGGCGAGGTCTGGGGCGGCGCGGCGCAGCGTTACTTCCTTGCGCTGGAGAAAGGGCTAAACGGCTTGCCGGGCTTTTCACCGGAGCTGCAGGGGGTTTATGTGGAAACGGATGAAAACGGCGTCAGGCGCCTGATGGGCTATATGCTTAATCGCTAAGCCAGCGATCCCGCGCCGTTAAGGTCGCGGGATAAGCCCCTTTTATCGGACGGTAGCGCCGTTCAGTTAGCCTGTAGCGCGGCGTCTTCCCGCGCCTGACGCATAATAGCTTTGGCGATCCATTTGCCAATATCCTGAAGCTGGTCGTTATCGCAGCCCCAGATATCCTTCATCACCAGAAAAATCTCCGAGCCGTAGACCAGCGACAGGGATTTAATTACCCGCTCGACAATCTCCGGCGGCAGCTCGTCGTTCAGCGGTTCCAGAACATGCTGTAACAGCGCCTTGCGGTTTCCCCTTACCAGTTTTTCTCTGTCCGGCTTGTTGCTGGATTGCGACTGTGCCCACTGGGTCAGAGAAAGGTGCAGCGCGGCGCGCAGCGTGCCTTCATGCTCCAACATACGCGGAAAAGCGAACGTCAGCAGCTCGTCAATACGGTCGCTGGCTTCTTCACGAGTCGGGCGCCAGCTTTTAATCGGGCTGAGCGTCTCTGTGACGATGGCGGAAACCAGCGCGCTCTGCGTTGGAAAGTAGCGATAGGCCGTTGCGCGAGAAAGCTGAGCTTCCTGAGCGACTTCGGTAATGGATGGGAACGCGCCGCTGTCAAAAAGCCGCATAGCGGTTTCGATCAGTAAACGACGTGTTCTTGCGCGTGTGGCGGTCAGCTTTACAACCCCAGCGGAATCCCTTTGCTCCACATTAACCTCATTTTGTTAAATCTGCCTGATATTCAAGCGATTGAAGACGGCAGCGCGTCAAGGGCATTCCCGTTCGCCAGCGTCTGCAGGACAGGTTTTGTTATTAAGCATAGCCAACATCCTTGTGAGACACTTATTCCATTCAATTGATTTATCATTGATGATAGTGATACTGTTATCTCATCAAATTGAAAGTAAAAAACTCTCAATCTCTATTTACTGTTTTATTGCTTCTTTATCAAGTCTTTATTCTGTCTGATAACAGGGTGTTGTTACGACTATGACTATTAATCGTGGTTTTGTTTACGCCGTCGCAACGGCAGATACTAAAGGAAGGGAACTGTTTTATGTCAGCGACTGCCTGCGTAAGGCCGGCGTTGACGTCGTCACAGTTGACCTGTCAACTCAATCAGTTAGTACGCCTTCCACCGCTGATTTTCCGCCGCAGCTGGTCGCCGACTTTCATCCGGACGGGCGTGAAGCCGTGTTCTGCGGCGACCGCGGCAGGGCCATTAACGCGATGGCGCAGGCGTTTAAAATTTTCCTTAGCCAGCGTCAGGATCTGCTTGGGGTTATTGGCCTCGGCGGCTCCGGCGGAACGGCATTGGTTACGCCAGCGATGCAGGCCTTACCGATCGGCGTGCCGAAGGTGATGGTCTCGACGATGGCTTCCGGCGACGTTTCCGGCTACGTGGGTGCCAGCGATATCAGCATGGTCTATTCGGTCACCGATGTCTCCGGCCTGAACCGTATCTCGCGCCGCGTGCTGGGCAATGCGGCCCATCAAATCGCCGGTGCGGTGCTTTTTCCTGTAGAGAAAGACAGTAACGACAAGCCCGCGCTGGGCCTGACCATGTTCGGCGTCACCACGCCCTGTATTCAGACGGTCAGCGCCATGCTGGAAGAGCATTACGACTGCCTGGTGTTTCATGCCACCGGCAGCGGCGGCAAGGCGATGGAAAAGCTGACCGACAGCGGGATGCTGAGCGGGCTGCTGGATTTAACCACCACCGAAGTCTGCGATCACCTGTTTGGCGGCGTGCTGGCCTGCGATGAAACGCGCTTTGACGCCGTAGCCAACAGCCGCGTTCCCTGCGTAATTTCCTGCGGCGCGCTGGATATGGTCAACTTTGGCCATCCTTCCGGCGTGCCGGAGAAATATGCCGGGCGGCTTTTCTATCACCATAACGCGCAGGTTACGCTGATGCGCACCACGCCGGAGGAGAACGCGACGATGGCGAGATGGATAGCGGATAAGCTTAATCGTTGCGAAGGCGACATCGTGTTTTTAATCCCGGAAGGCGGGTTCTCCGCACTGGATGCGCCGGGCCAGGCTTTCTGGTCGCCGGAAGCGCGCGCCGCTTTTATCAGCACGCTGGAGGCGAACGTCAAACAGACCAGCCGCCGCGTTATTCGTCGCCTGCCGTTTAATATCAACGATCCGCAATTTGCGCTGGCGGCGGTCAGAGAGTTTCGCCAGCTGATCGAAAAGGAGAGCTGAACATGGCTTTTACCCGTCAGGAAATACTGACAAAATTTAACGCAATGATTGCTCGCGGCGAACCGATTATCGGCGGCGGAGCCGGTACAGGGCTTTCCGCGAAATGCGAAGAGGCGGGCGGCATTGACCTGATCGTTATTTACAATTCTGGGCGCTATCGTATGGCCGGGCGTGGCTCGCTGGCCGGCCTGTTGGCCTACGGCAACGCCAACGAGATTGTGGTGGATATGGCAAAAGAAGTGCTGCCCGTGGTGAAGAACACGCCGGTGCTGGCGGGCGTCAACGGCACCGATCCCTTCTGCCATTTTGATAAGTTTCTGGACGATCTCAAGGCGACAGGATTCTCCGGCGTGCAAAATTTCCCCACGGTAGGGCTGATTGATGGCAACTTCCGCGCCAACCTGGAAGAAACGGGCATGGGCTACGGGCTGGAAGTCGATATGATCCGGCTGGCGGCGCAAAAAGAGATGCTGACCACGCCTTACGTTTTCAGCACGGAAAATGCTGTAGCGATGACGGAAGCGGGCGCGGATATCATCGTGGCGCATATGGGGCTGACCACCGGCGGCAACATCGGCGCGGAAACCGCGCTGAAGCTGGCCGACTGCGTGCCGTTAATCAACGAATGGGCGGCAGCCGCGAAGAAAGTGCGTAAAGAGGTCATTGTACTTTGCCACGGTGGGCCGATTTCCACGCCGGAAGACGCAGAGTATATCCTCAGCCAGTGTCCACAGTGCGACGGTTTTTACGGCGCCAGCTCCATGGAGCGGTTGCCGACCGAAGTTGCGCTGACGGAAACCACAAAGCGGTTTAAAAACATCAGCCGCTAAGCCAGAAAGCGGACGGCTCCGAGGATCCGCCCGCTTTGCTCTCTTGCGGAACGCAAGCCCGTGCGCTGCTAGCCGCAGCGCTAACCGCTTTACCCCGCCCGCGCTACCCGCAGCTGTATTAATAGCGGTGGTAGCTCTTCTGCGCGTTGTTCACTTTATAAAGATAGCGACGCGACTCGGCAGAAGGGTGGTTGGTGGTCAGCGTTTGATACACCTCCGCAGGCGACAGATCGTTAATCGCGCTGAAGGCTCGATTCTTATCGCTTGAAAAGACTCTCAGCACGCTGCCCGCGCCGCCGTTATAGGCTGTGATCACCGCATAGCGTCGTGACAGCGGATTCGCGATGCCGGAAAGGTAGCTGTCCTGCAGCAGCGAAAGATAGGCGGTGCCCGCATCGATATTGTTTTCCGGATCGAGCAGGTAGCTGCGGCTCGGCTTGCCCCATTTTCCTTTCATGCGGAACACGTCCGCGCCGGCGGTATGCTGCACCACCTGCATCAGGCCCAGCGCGTCGGAATGGCTGACCGCGTAGGGGTTGAAGCTCGATTCAATCTGCATGATCGCCAGGATCAGCGCCTGATCCACGCCGTATTTCTCCGCCGCCTTGCGCACCATCGGCAGGTATTTATGCGCACGCTTGTCCAGATGGTTGGGCACCATTGGGATAGTAACCGACCAGATGATATGCAGACCGGCGTTGCGGCGCTGCAATTTATTCTGGATCAGGTAGTCGGCGAAGCTGGCCGCGCGGCCCTGCCAGCGGATCGCCTGGCCGGTATTATCCAGTACCTGACCATAGAGCAGCGGCTCCTGACCCAGCTGAATATCGTTGGCGTCGGAGTAGAGATCGACATTGCCCGGATCTTCACCGATCAACAGCGTGGTAATGATCGCCTGGCGCAGGCTTGCCATCGGATCCGTACCGGCGATGGTTTCAATAGTGATCTTACCGGCGTCAAAGTTAATATGGCTGCGCGTATAATACTGATCGCTATATTTAACGTAGTCTTTTGGACCGGCGATCAGAACTTCATTAATACCCCAAATATTTTCGATGTTATGGGCAAACTGCCCCATCAGAATGTCGAATCCGTTGGTGTCCTTGACCCACTCTTCGTGGAAAACCGGCTTTTTATTGCTGGAGCAGGAAATCAGCAGCGGCGCGATAACCAGCAAGCCTATCAGTTTCTTCATTATGTCGTGCTACGCCCAAATTGAGGGGGCCTCTATGGCGAGGCCCAACGTTTATTCTGCTGGCGGGGTATAACCTTCGATATGGACATCGTGTCCTTCGAACAGAAATTTCACCATCTCCTGCTCAAGCTGTTTGCGATCTTCCGGATTCATCATGCTCAGCTTTTTCTCATTGATCAGCATGGTTTGCTTGCTCATCCATTGCGACCAGGCTTCTTTGGAAATTTCGTTATAGATACGCTTGCCCAGTTCACCCGGATAGAGCTGAAAATCCTGTCCTTCAGCGTCACGCTGCAGGAACGTACAAAAAATGGTTCTGCTCATCACTCTTCCTCTTCTGTTGGAATGCCCATCGGTTGCGGCTGACGCAGCTGTGCCAGCAAGCGTTCCACCGGGGCAGCCAGTCCCACGGACGGCGGCTGCGCTAAGTTATACCAGAGACCCGCGGCTTCATCCATGACCGCGCCTGCGGCAGACATTTTCAGCCACATTGGCACAATATCCAGGTGGAAATGGCTGAATGTGTGGCGAAAAGCGATAGTCTGGATCAGCGCGGTATGATCGATACGGCGGCTGTGCAGCCACTGCCGCAGCTCGTCTTCGCTGGCGAACTGCGGAAAGCAGAACAGCCCGCCCCACAGACCGACCGGCGGTCGCTGCTCCAGCCACACTTTGTCGTCCCGCTGCATCATCAGCAGATAGCCGGTGCGCTCCGGCAAAACCTGCTTTGGCTTTTTGCCGGGATAAGCGGTCTGGTCGCCCTGTGCACAGGCGATACAGCCCAGCTTCAGCGGGCAAATTTCACATTTGGGTTTTGAGCGGGTACAGACCATCGCGCCCAAATCCATCATCGCCTGGTTAAACTGGCTGACGCCTTCGGCAGGTGTGACCTCTTCACTAATCTGCCAAAGGCGCTTTTCCACCTCTTTCCTGCCCGGCCAGCCCTGAACGGCATAGCAGCGGGCCAACACTCGCTTGACGTTGCCGTCCAGAATTGGGAAATGCTGACCCAGCGATAAAGAAAGGATCGCGCCCGCCGTCGAGCGGCCGACGCCGGGCAGATCGGCAACCTCTGCAAAGGTCTCCGGGAATCTCCCGCCGTGTTTTTCCACTACCTGTACCGCCGCCTTATGCAGATTGCGCGCGCGGGCATAGTAGCCAAGCCCGGTCCATAAATGCAGCACCTCATCCAGCTTTGCGGCAGCCAGATCGGTTACGGTGGGAAAGCGCGCCATAAAGCGCTCAAAGTAAGGGATAACGGTCGCGACCTGCGTCTGTTGCAGCATCACTTCGGAGAGCCAAACTTTATAGGGGGTTTTTGCCAGTTGCCAGGGCAGGGTTTTGCGGCCAAAGCGTTGATACCAGTCCAGTACCTGCTGTGAGAACTGCGGCGCTTGCATCATCTTTGCGAGGTTTCCCCGGTAAATTAAAAATCAGGCTGGGATTCCAGCACAGACCCGTTATGCTGTAAACCGGAAGTTTCCAGGGCTTGCTTAACCGCTGTAACTTTGCATAATGCCCGTTTTTCAGATATTGCAGACCAGCAGGCAGAAACATGAAGAATGATGTGATTACACCGGAGTTTGACGAAAACGGCCGCCCGATGCGCCGTATTCGCAGCTTCGTTCGCCGTCAGGGCCGCCTGACCAAAGGCCAGCAGCACGCGCTGGACCATTTCTGGCCTGTTAAAGGTGTGGAGTATCAGCCGGAACCCGTTGACCTGGCCGCCCTTTTTGGCCGCGAGGCACCGGTAGTGCTGGAGATTGGCTTTGGCATGGGCGCATCGCTGGTGGCCATGGCCGCCGCGAACCCGCAGCAAAACTTTCTGGGTATTGAAGTCCATTCGCCTGGCGTCGGCGCCTGCCTGAGCGCGGCCGACGAGGCGGGCGTGGAGAATCTGCGCGTGATGTGTCACGATGCAGTCGACGTGCTGGAGAAAATGATCCCGGATAATTCGCTGCGCATGGTGCAGCTCTTTTTCCCGGATCCCTGGCATAAAGCGCGCCATAACAAGCGCCGCATCGTTCAGGTGCCTTTTGCCGAGCTGGTTATGCGCAAGCTGAAGCTGGGCGGCGTGTTTCATATGGCGACCGACTGGGAAGCCTATGCGGAACATATGCTGGAAGTCATGAGCAGCATCGCAGGCTACAAAAACCAGTCGGCAACCAACGATTATGTGCCGCGTCCCGATTCGCGGCCGTTAACGAAATTCGAACAGCGCGGCCAGCGTCTTGGCCACGGTGTATGGGATTTGATGTTTGAGAGGATTAAATAATGGCAGCTCAACGCAGTCGTCGCTTGCGTAAAAAAATGCATATCGATGAGTTTCAGGAATTAGGCTTTTCTGTCGCTTTCACCTTCCCGGAAGATACCAGCGGCGACACCATCGACACTACCCTGGACGCCTTCATTAATGAAGTTATCGATCCCAATGGCCTGGCGTTTGACGGCAGCGGCTTCCTGCAGTGGGAAGGACTGGTCTGCCTGCAGCAAACCGGCAAGTGCACCGACGAGCATCGCGAGCTGGTGCGTAAATGGCTGGAAGATCGCCAGCTGAATAATATCCAGGTAACCGAACTTTTCGACGTCTGGTGGGACTAATTATCTGCCTGCCGTAGCATAAGCAGGCAAACCGTCCGTTGAGGCCACGCATGCGTGGCCTTTTGTTTCTCAGGAGAAGAATAAATGCGTAAAGCGATCGTAGCGGCCGCGCTGTTGCTGGCGGCAGGCCAGGCACAGGCCGACTATCAATGTAGCGTCAATCCTCAGGACGATATCGTTATTTCTCCGCAGAACGTCAAGGTAGTGGGCGCCAGCGGCAATCTGATCATCACGCCGACCGGCGAGGTACAGCGCAACGGGCAGTCCGCTTCGGTCGATAACGCCACGCGTCAGACCGCTATCGACTATCAGGCGGCGCTGCGTCGTGATTTGCCCTGGATCGATCAGGGAGCGCGTCAACGTCTGGAAAAAAGCCGCGTGGCGCTGGATAACGTGATCGTCAACAAACTGGGCACGGACAGCAGAGTCCGTAGCCGCCTGATAAAGCTGGACGAGCAGCTGAAGCAGCAGATGAACCGCATTATTGAGCATCGCAGCGACGGGCTGACGTTCCATCATCAGGCTATCGGGCAGGTGCGGCAGGATGGCGAAAAGCTGGTGCAGAGCGCGATGGGCGGCGTGATCCAGGACAGCCTTAACGAAATGGGCAGCAAGGTAAACGGCGATAACCCGCTTCAGGCAGTAATGGGTAACCTGGGCGGATTGCAGCAGGCCGTGCAGGCGGAGTGGAGCAATCAGGAGGCGGATTTCCAGAATTTTGGACACGAAGTCTGCAACCGCGTCACTGCGCTGGAAGCGCAGCGTAAGGCGCTGATCGGCGGGTTGAAATAATCCGGCTGGCTGCTCTTCTGGCGTCTGTACGGGCTATCTGCAGGCTGCAAAGACTGGCTGAACGCCGTTGCCTTTCTCTTTGTCTAAAGACATCCATCGGCTTTATAGCTGGCAGAGTTGCCATAACGGCAGACGGTGTTAACGGCTCGCGATTAGGCCGGTGTTTCACGCGCCGCGCGGATAGAGGGTACAGGCAGTTAAAGAGGCTCCCCGCTTTTTCCGGCGGGGAGTGGGTAAAGCGGGGCGGCTATTCAGCCAGGAACAGCTCCAGCAGCGAGTTCAGGAACAGCTTGCCTTTCTCCGTCACCTGCCAGCTTTGCGCCGTTTCCGTCAGGTAACCTTTTGCCAGCGCCTCATCAAGCTGAGGACGGATAGCTTCCTCACTAAGGCCGGTAAAGCGCGCAAACTCTTCACGCGGTGCCGCTTCAAGCAGCCGGAAGCGGTTCATGAAGAACTCAAACGGCTTTTCTGTTTCCGCGACCTCATGCTGACGGTCCAGGTAATTGCCGTTCATAAAGCCGCGTGGATGGCGGGTTTTGGCGGTGCGGATAATTCGCCCGTCTGCCTGCGTTAGCTTGCCGTGCGCGCCGCAGCCGATCCCCAGATAGTCACCGAAGCGCCAGTAGTTGAGGTTATGCTCGCAGCGGTAGCCCGGTTTGGCATAGGCGGAAGTCTCGTACTGCTCGTAACCCGCTGCCGTTAGCAGCTGGTGGCCCTGCTCGAAGATATCCCATAATGCGTCATCGTCCGGCAGCACGGGTGGCCTGGAGGCAAACAGCGTGTTGGGTTCGATGGTCAGCTGATACCAGGAAAGATGCGGCGGATCCAGCTCGATAGCCTGGCGCAGGTCGTCCAGCGCCTCCGCCAGCGACTGATCGGGCAGGCCATGCATCAAATCCAGATTAAAGCTGCGCAGGCCCAGCCCCTGAGCCAGCTTCGCCGCACGCTTCGCTTCTTCCGGGCCGTGAATGCGGCCAAGACGCGTCAGCTTCTGCTGGCTGAAGCTTTGTACGCCAATCGAGATACGGTTGACACCGGCGCGCTGATAGCCGCTGAAGCGATCGGCCTCGACGGTACCCGGGTTCGCCTCCATGGTGATTTCCGCCGTTGGCGAGAGCGGCAGCCTTGCCCGTACGCCGTCCATCAGCATCTGCATCGCCTCGCTGCTCAGCAGGCTTGGCGTGCCGCCGCCAATAAAGATTGTGCCAACCTCGCGGCCAGCCGCCAGCGGAAGATCGGCATCCAGATCGGCCAGTAAATGCCGTACATATTCCTCGTGCGGCACCTCGCCCTTCAGCGCGTGCGAGTTGAAATCGCAGTAGGGACATTTCTGTACGCACCACGGAATATGAATATAGAGGCTGAGCGGCGGTAGCTTATGCATTGCGCATCGCTTCCAGCAGCAGAGCCAGCGCTTTACCGCGATGGGAAACCGCGCGCTTCTCTTCTTTGCTCAGCTCTGCGGCGGTTTTGCCCAGCGTCGGCACGAAGAACACGGGATCGTAGCCGAAGCCGCCTTCGCCGCTGACGGTACGGGCGATTTCTCCCTGCCAGCAGCCGTGAAACACCAGCGGCGTGGGGTCTTCAGCATGGCGCAGATAAACCAGTACGCAGTGGAACTGCGCCTGGCGCTGGCCGTCCGCCACGTTTTCCATCGCCTCCAGCAGCTTGTCAATATTCTGCCGATCGCTGGCCTCCGCGCCGGCGTAGCGCGCCGAATAGATGCCGGGCGCGCCGCCCAGCGCGTCCACCGCCAGCCCGGAGTCGTCGGCGATAGCCGGCAGGCCGGTGATAGCCGCAGCGTGACGCGCTTTCAGCAGGGCATTCTCGATAAAGGTCAGGCCGGTCTCTTCGGCCGACTCCACGCCACATTCGGTCTGCGCCACGATATCCAGGCCAAAGGCGGCCAGCTTATCGGCCAGTTCACGAACTTTTCCGGCATTGCCGGTGGCGAGCACTACTTTTTGCATATCAGGTCCAGAAGTTAACTACCGTACAAATTAAAGCTGCGCCCAGCCGGGAATAAAGTCCATTCCCAGATAGTTCAGCATATAGAGGATCAGGATCACCGCCATCGCCGAGAAGTCGATGCCGCCCATCGCCGGAATAAGGCGACGCACGGGCGCCATCAGCGGCTCAGTCAGCTGGATTAGCACGTAATCCACCGGGTTGCGGCCCTGGCTTATCCAGCTCATCAGCGAGCGAATGATAATCACCCAGAATACCAGCACGCCGGCGGCTTTCACCAGCGACACCAGGCCGAAATAGAGGAAGACCGGATCGAAAATAAATACGCTGCTCTGTAGCGTAAACATCACGGTAAACAGCAGCACGCTCAGCACATACGCCAGCAGTAAAGACGCGGTATCCAGCGGCCCGATAGAGGGAATGACCCGGCGCATCGGGCGGATCACCGGCTGGGTGATCTTAACGATAAACTGCGAGAACGGATTATAAAAATCGCATCTTGCCCACTGCATCCAGATACGCAGCAGCAGCACTTTCACGTAAAGATTAATTATCGTTGAGACCAGAAAAGTCAACGTCAGCATGGAGTCCCTCAAAAGTTAGTTAGTGGCGCCGTAATCGCGCGCGCCAAATATGGCGGTGCCAATGCGCACCATGGTCGTACCTGCCTCAATAGCCGCATCCATATCGTCGCTCATCCCCAGGGAGAGCGTATCGACGGAGGCGTAATTCTTTTTCAGTTCACTAAAGGCTGCCGTCATCCGACGACAAACGGCCAGCTGGCGCTGATAATCCGCCTCCGGCGCGGGGATCGCCATCAGGCCGCGCAGCGTTAAACGCGGCAGCTGAGCAATCTCCCGAGCCAGATCCGGCAGCGCAGACAGCATGATGCCAGATTTACTCTGCTCGTCGCTGATATTTATCTGGATCAGCACATTCAACGGCGGTAAATCGGCCGGACGCTGTTCGTTCAGCCTGGCGGCGATCTTCAGCCGATCCACCGTATGGCACCAGGCAAAGTTTTCCGCTACCAGCCGACTTTTGTTGGATTGCAGCGGCCCGATAAAGTGCCATGCCAGCGCGGAATTGTTCAGCGCCTGAATTTTATCGACGCCTTCCTGCACGTAGTTTTCGCCAAAAGCAAGCTGGCCCGCCGCCGCCGCTTCTTCGACCGCGCTCGCAGGTTTTGTTTTGCTCACTGCAAGCAGCGTAATTTCTGCCGGATCGCGGCCGCATCGTGCGGCTGCCGCTGAGATCCGCTCGCGTATCTGCTGTAAGTTGTGCTGAATCGGGGTCATAGTCAGGGAGTTAATATGGATATTGAGGAATTAGTGGCGCTTAGTGTAAAGCATAACGCCGGGGATCTGCACCTCTGTAGTGGTCATTCTCCGTTCTGGCGGCTGGCGGGCAGGCTGGAGGCGATACCGGGTGGTCTTCCTGCCAGCGACGAGCTGCTGCTAAAAATTAGCCAGGCGTGGCTGGATGCCGATCAACAGCGCGAGTTTGGCCGCGCGGGCCAGCTGGATTTCGCACTGACGCTGGCCGACGGCACGCGGCTGCGGGCGAATCTGTTCCGGCAGCAGCGGGGCGTTTCGCTGGCGCTGCGCTTTATCGCCAGCCGCTGTCCCGAGCTGGCGGAGCTGGAGCTGCCACCGGTAGTGACGGGGCTGCTCCGGCTGCAGGACGGGCTGGTATTGGTGACGGGCGCGACCGGCAGCGGCAAATCAACAACGCTGGCTGCGCTTATCGGCGCGATTAACCAGCAGCAGCACCGCCATATCCTGACGCTGGAAGATCCGGTGGAGTTTATTCACCGCAGCGAGCGATCGCTGATCCAGCAGCGGGAGATAGGCCAGCACTGCCTCTCTTTCAGCACCGGGCTGCGGGCGGCGCTGCGTCAGGATCCGGACGTCATTCTGCTGGGCGAGCTGCGCGATAGCGACACCATTCAGCTGGCTTTGACGGCGGCAGAAACCGGGCATCTGGTGCTGGCGACGCTGCACACGCGCGGCGCAGCGCAGGCGGTGGACCGGCTGGTGGACGTTTTTCCCGGCGCGGAGAAAAACCTGATCCGCAGTCAGCTGGCCGGCAGCCTGAAAGCGGTGATTGCGCAAAAGCTGGTGCCGGGCGTGACCAAAGGCCGGGTGGCGCTGTTTGAGGTGCTGATCAATACCCCAGCCACGAGCAGTCTGATTCGCGAAGGCAAAACGCATCAGCTGCCGGGCGTGCTGCAAACCGGCGCGCAGCTGGGTATGCAGACGTTTGAGCAGAGCCTGCAGGCGCGGCGGCAGGCCGGGCAGGTGGCGTAACGATAAGCGGAGCAGGTGGTATAAGGGTAAGCGCAGGCGATAGCGTAATGACAGGTCAGGCTGATGCGTCAGGTCAGGCTGATGGCGTAACGGCAGGCAGGACTAGCGGCAGGTGACCGGCGGCGGGGGGAAAACGTGCCCGGGGCGTAACGGCAGACAGAACCGATAGCGTAACGGCTGGTGCACGAGCCGGGCGGCGTTACGCGGCCCGGCGGTAAAAAGTGAAGCGATAAGCGAGCCGACTAGCTCCACGCGTTTTCAAACCAGCTTTCGAGAATGATCACGGCTGAAAGGGAATCGACGCTGCCCTTATTTAACGCACGGAAGCCGCCACGTGAAAAGAGGTCGGCCCTGGCTTCCACGGTGCTGAGCCGCTCATCGTGCAGCTCTACCTTGACGCCAAAGCGCCCGTGCAGCCGGTTGGCAAATTTGCGCGCTCTGGCGGTTAGCGGCTGTTCGGTGCCGTCCATATTTAACGGCAGACCGACCACAACATGATCCGGCTGCCACTCTTTCAGCAACGCCTCGATTTTGCTCCAGTCGGGCGTGCCGTCCTGTGCCTTCAGGGCAGGAAGCGGGCGGGCGGTGCCGGTAAGCTGTTGGCCAATCGCCACGCCGATGCTTTTGGTGCCAAAATCGAAGGCCAGCAGGGTAAGGTGGCTCATCAGGCGTGTCCAACATCGCTGGTGATATTGTGAATATCCACGCCGATGCTTTTCGCCGCTTCGCGCCAGCGTTCGGCAACGGGCGTTTTAAACAGAATGTTGCTGTTGGCCGGAATGGTCAGCCAGGCATTTTCCAGCAGCTCGTTTTCCAACTGGTCTTTCTCCCAGGCGCAGTAGCCTAGCGCGACCAGCACGCTTTCCGGTTGCTCCGGCGTGCCCAGCGTTTCCAGCACGTCGCGGGAGGTAGTGATCACCGTATTATCGGAAACGCGAATGCTGGACGCGTAGGTATGCTGAGCAGAGTGCAAAATAAAACCGCGATCTTCTGCCAGCGGGCCGCCGGCAAAAACCGGCTTGTCGAGCTTGACTTCGGGTTCGCGCGGGGTTGGCATAATTTTTAACTTCTTAAGAATGCCGTCGACGGTTAGATTTTCCATCGGTTTATTAACGATAATACCCATGGCGCCTTCGTCATTGTGTTCGCAGATATAAACAACCGAACGTTTAAACAAAGGATCCAGCAGCGTGGGCATGGCAATCAAAAAATGATGCTGTAAATTCATATCAGGATTCTGTAGTCGGGTTGCCCACCTGCGGTAAAGGCCGCAGGCGAACAACAGGGTTAGCACGAAGGCCCGTCAATCCTTTTTTTATCAGGCCAGTCGTTTTTCAATCGCATCCATAAGCATACCAGTAATTGAAATCGGGAATGCGGCCTCGATCTCACGTATGCAGGTCGGGCTGGTCACGTTAATTTCCGTCAGCTTGTCGCCGATGATATCCAGGCCGACAAAAATCAGGCCCTTTTGCTTCAGCATCGGGCCGACGCGGCGGGCAATTTCCCAGTCGCTTTCGGACAGCGGACGCGCTTCGCCACGGCCGCCGGCCGCCAGGTTGCCACGCGTTTCGCCCGATTTGGGAATGCGAGCCAGGCAGTAAGGCACGGGTTCACCATCCACGACCAGCACGCGTTTGTCGCCTTCTTTAATCGCTGGCAGATAGTTCTGCGCCATGCAGTAGAAGCTGCCATGCTCGGTCAGCGTTTCAATAATCACCGACAGGTTTGGATCTTCCTGCTTCACGCGGAAAATAGAGGCGCCGCCCATGCCGTCCAGCGGTTTCAGGATAATGTCGCCGTGTTCCTGCCAGAAATCGCGGATCTGCTGCGCGCTGCGGGTCACCAGCGTGTCCGGCGTCAGCTCAGCAAACCAGGCGGTGTAGAGCTTCTCGTTGCAGTCGCGCAGGCTCTGCGGCTTATTGACAATCAGCGTGCCTTTTTCTTCCGCGCGCTCAAGGATGTAGGTCGCGTAGATAAATTCGGTGTCGAAAGGCGGATCTTTACGCATCAGCACTACGTTCAGATCGGCCAGCGCAATATCCTGCTCGCTGCCGAACTCGTACCACTTGTCATAGTTTTGCTCAACGCTCAACAGACGAGTGGCCGCGCGCGCTTCGCCGCCGCGCAGATAGAGATCTTTCATCTCCATATAGTGAATTTCATAACCGCGGCGCTGTGCTTCCAGCAGCATCGCGAAGCTGCTGTCTTTTTTAATATTGATGGCGCTAATCGGGTCCATCACAATGCCAAGCTTAATCATTAGTCTCTCCAGTTGAGCTTTCTTGCCTGCCGTTTTTCTCGTCAGTGCCTGTTATCAGCCTAAATCGCCAAACCGTACCTGAAGGGCGGTAATGGCGGTTAGCGCGGTGGTCTCCGTGCGCAGCACGCGAGGCCCTAAAAGGATATCGGTAAAGCCGTAGCGCGCCGTCATCGCGATCTCATCCGCCGTCAGGCCGCCTTCCGGGCCAATCAGCAAACGGACGCGTTCCACGGGCTGCGGCAGGGTATTGATGCTTTGGCTCGCTCTCGGGTGCAGATTGAGCTTCAGGCTGCTGTCCTCTTCGGCGCTCCAGGCCTCCAGCGTCATTGCTTCACGTACTTCCGGCACGCGATTTCTGCCGCACTGCTCGCAGGCGGCAATCACAATTTTTTGCCACTGCTGGATTTTTTTCGCCAGCCTTTGGGCATCAAGCTTTACGCCACAGCGCTCAGAAAACAAGGGGGTGATGCTGTTTACGCCCAGTTCCACCGCTTTTTGAATGGTGAACTCCATCTTCTCGCCGCGCGACATCACCTGGCCTAAATGGAGGTGAAGCGGGGATTCACGGCACTCTTCGTGACTTTCCTGCACGGCGACGCGCACATTTTTCTTATCCGCCTGCATAATTTCGGCGCTAAATGTCAGATTAGTACCATCGAACAATTCCAGGCGCTGACCTGCGTTCATCCGCAGTACGCGTCCTACGTGATTTGCCGCTTCTTCGTTGAGGAGAACTTCGCTGCCGACGACCAGCGGCTCGGCATGATAAATGCGGGGTATGCGCATGGGGATCCTGATAAAAGTAACTGGCCGCGGCGGGCGCGGCCAAGACATGCTGTCCAGTTTAGGCCACAGATTTTACCGCTGGCAAGCACGCTGTACATAGGGGTTATGGTTGCCCTGGACTTTTGCGATGCGGTTATCGCGCTCGCATTCCCAGGCGGTAACCGGATACTGCTTGTCCCAGACCGTCATCAGCTGAGTTTGCTGTTTCGACATCGCAATCTGGTACTGGTCGCGCATATAGAACCACGTGCGGGCGATGGCACCACGCGCGCGCGCTGGCGGTTCAGCCTGCTTATTCTTAAAGTCGATCTTCATTTCGCACTGGCCGTACTGATGCTCGCTGCCGTTCCACTGGCTGTACATAAAGTTGCCGCGATCGCCGTTAACCTCGCCGATGGCGGGCTGCAGGTTATGCAGATCGGACTCTATACGGCGATAGCCTGCGTCTTTGGCGCACTGTTTTCTGCCGCCGTCCTGCCAGCACTGGCGCTGGTGGCCGAAAGTCCAGGCGGGCACCACGTGTTCCCACTCAATGCGGTTAGCGCGGTTGGCGTTTTTGCGCACCTGATAGCCGCAGGAGGCGAGATCCGGCACGCCTTTTTTCCCCTGCCAGTTAATTTTACAGCCGCAGTAAAAAGAGCCGGGCGCATCGGCATTGATCTGCGCGGCATAGGCTTTCGCCTGGCTGAAATTATTCTGATGGTAGTTGTTGGGGCTTAACCCGTGGGCAAAGAACGCGGTCAGCATCGAAAAGCAGCCAATAATTTTGCGTAACATAGTTCGGTTTTCTGTCAGTCAATAAAGCGGCGAGAGTAGCAGAAGCACCGGATAACAGGAAATCGTCGTGTGCTTTATCAGCGCTTTTTTTGACGCCAGGCCGATTTTTATGCAGGCGTAAACGTGCCGGGCTGTAGTTTTTCGCCGCAGTGAACGCAGCGGTATTCGCTCTCACCGCGCGTAACCCGGTTATGACGGCGCACGGTCAGCTGATGCTGCTGACAGCGGCATCGGTAGGGGAAAGCGCGGCTGCGCACCGATTCGATAGCAAACTGGTGCGTGCGTCGTGCAGGCACGCCCAGTACGCTCTCCATCATCCACTTCCACTCTTTGCCGTGCGGCGCCACGCGGCCAAACTGTTTCCATACCAGCAGATGCGCCAGCTCGTGCGGCACCACTTCATTGATAAAAGCTTCCTGATTTTCCAGCAGCAGCACCGGATTCAGGCGGATCTCCCAGGTTTCCAGCCAGGCAGTGCCCGCAGCCGTACCGCGCTGCTGATAAACCAGCTTTGGTTCAGGATAGTGGCGTTCAAGACGCTGATTAGCCTGCTGCAGCTTGTCGCGCAGCGAACGCATTACGGCCTGTTGTAGGGCTATTGGAAGTCGAGGGGATTTCATGGTGCAGAGGATACGACGTGAAGCAGGGGAATTCAATGAAGCTGGCCGGGTTGCCCCGGCCAGTGAAGCTTAGTCGCGCTGACCGATGTCGCGCAGCTTTTTGCCGCTTAACAGGTTGCGTTCGATATGCTCAAGAGAAACGTTTTTGGTTTCCGGGATCAGCATAATAGTCAGAATGATAAAGAGAATATTCAGACCTGCGTAGACCCAGAAGGTATTGGCGTTGCCCAGCGTGTTCAGCATGGTCAGGAAGGTGGCCCCGACGATCATGTTGGCAATCCAGTTGGTCGCCGTAGAAACGGTGATACCAAAATCGCGCCCTTTCAGCGGCTGAATTTCAGAACACAGTACCCAGATCAGCGGGCCGGCGCTCATGGCGAAGCCAATGATAAACATCAGCAACATAGCGACAGCAAAGTACTGTGCGCCGGCAGAGTGAATGCCGATATGCAGCATGGTACCCAGCACGCCCATACCGATCGCCATGACCAGGAAGCCCAGCTTCAGGGTCGGCTTACGGCCCCAGCGATCCACCAGACCGATAGCGATAAAGGTCGCCAGCACGTTGATCAGACCAACGATAACGGTGCCCCACATCTGCTCGGTGGTATTGGTAAAGCCGGCAATTTCAAAAATTTTCGGCGCGTAGTACATGATGACGTTCATACCGGTGAACTGCTGCATAACCTGTAGCAGAATACCCAGCCAGACCGCACGGCGGAAATTACCGTTGTTTTTGAACAGATTCCAGCCGGACTGTTTGATCTTCAGGCTTTCACGGATTTCATCCAGCTCGCGTTTTGCCTGCTCGCTGGTGTCGCGCAGGCGATCCAGCACGCGCTGCGCATCGCGGAAGTTGCCTTTCGCCGCCAGCCAGCGCGGGCTGTTAGGCAGGAAGCAGACGCCGACCAGCAGCAGGGCCGCCGGGATAGTGATGATGCCCAGCATCCAGCGCCATTCGCCGGTGTAGCTGAACGCGGTATCGGAGAGATAGGCACCCAGAATACCGATGGTGATCATCAGCTGGTACAGGGAGATCATACTGCCGCGGATTTTTTCTGGTGCGATTTCAGAAAGGTAAAGCGGAGCGGTAAAGGAAGCCACGCCGACGGCCAGGCCCAGCAGCACGCGCGCCACAATCAGCATATCCGCGTTTCCCGCCATGGCTGACCACAGAGAGCCGATAACGAACAGCACTGCGCCAATCATCAGGCTCTTTTTACGACCGAGGTAAGAGGACATCCAGCCGCTGCCGACGGCGCCGACGGCGGCACCGAACATCATTGAGCTGACGATCCATTCCTGCTGGTGGGCAGTGACGTTGAAATCTTTCGCAATGAAAGGTAAAGCGCCGGCAATCACGCCGATATCCAGCCCGAAAAGCAGGCCGGCGAGTGCGGCGAGTAAACATACGAACAAGGTCATCGCCTTGTTGGATGTTCTGCTCTGTTTCTTATTATCAGGCATGAAGCCTCCATATTAGTGGTACTGTATATTGTTTTTATAAATGTTAAAAAAACCCGGCGCGAAAGACTGTGCGGGCGATCACACGGTGTAATCGGTTACACACCAGATCTTTCTGAAAACGGTGGTTTTCATACGCGCTTACGCTTTATAACCGTTCAGGCATAGCACTAAATAGCTTCTCCTGGTTCCCTGCTGGCCCTCTATCGGACAGCGCTGAAAATAGCGCATTCCCGCTACTCTTGTTAAGGCTGGAAATTCTTAATTATCAGATGCTGCCTGATGTTTCTGGATGTAACCGTTAACATGCGGGGCGGCGAAAGCCTGCAAAAGTGTACACGGAGTTTACCAATCCGCCAGCCAGCGGGCAGCAAAAAGGGCACCCTTTAGGTGCCCTTGATGCAATAGGTAAAACCTTACTTCAGGCCAGCGGCGTCACGCAGCTGTGCGGCCTTGTCGGTTTTTTCCCACGGGAAGTGCTCGCGGCCAAAGTGACCGTAAGCCGCAGTTTCGCGGTAGATTGGGTGCAGCAGATCCAGCATCTGGATCAGGCCGTAAGGACGCAGGTCGAAGAACTCGCGTACCAGCAGCGTCAGCTGTTCGGTAGAGATTTTTTCTGTACCAAAGGTTTCTACCATGATGGACGTCGGTTCCGCAACGCCGATGGCGTAAGAAACCTGGATTTCACAGCGATCGGCCAGGCCGGCAGCCACGATGTTCTTGGCCACGTAGCGTGCTGCGTAGGCTGCGGAACGGTCAACTTTTGACGGATCCTTACCGGAGAACGCGCCGCCGCCGTGACGAGCCATGCCGCCGTAGGTGTCCACGATGATTTTACGACCGGTCAGGCCGCAATCGCCCATCGGGCCGCCGATAACGAAACGGCCGGTCGGGTTGATATGGTATTTGGTACCGGCGTTGATCCATTCAGCTGGCAGAACCGGCTTGATGATCTCTTCCATCACCGCTTCCTGCAGCGCTTTCTGATCGATATCTTCTGAATGCTGCGTAGAAAGCACTACCGCGTCGATACCAACGATTTTGCCCGCATCGTACTGGAAAGTGATCTGGCTTTTCGCATCCGGACGCAGCCACGGCAGGGTGCCGTTTTTACGCACTTCGGACTGACGCTGCACCAGACGGTGCGCGTAGGTCACCGGCGCAGGCATCAGCACGTCGGTTTCGTTGGTGGCATAGCCGAACATCAGGCCCTGATCGCCCGCGCCCTGTTCCAGCGGATCGGCGCGATCCACGCCCTGGTTGATATCCGGCGACTGTTTGCCGATAGCATTCAGCACCGCGCAGGAGTTGGCATCAAAGCCCATGTCGGAATGGACATAGCCGATTTCACGCACGGTATTACGGGTGATCTCTTCGATATCTACCCACGCGCTGGTGGTGATTTCGCCACCGACCAGCACCATGCCGGTTTTTACGTAGGTTTCACAGGCGACGCGGGCTTTCGGATCCTGCTCAAGGATGGCATCCAGCACGGCATCAGAGATCTGGTCGGCGATTTTATCGGGATGTCCTTCTGAGACGGACTCGGAAGTGAAAAGGTGTTTAGCCATTTATTCTTTACCTTACTGAAACGGGTTGGGATCGACTGCATAGCGCTAAAAAGAAACGGCTTTCTCTCTCTGCGCCCCCTCAGGCAAAGCCATGAGCAGTACAATAATTTAATTTAAGACGCTTAGAAGTTAACCAGTATAGATGGATTCACATCTGGACGGCTATTTTAGGTTACTCGTTAAACAGATTGCCAGCATTTTTTATCGGAAACAACCGGGGAATTTTGTAAAAATTACCGTGCCTCTTGTTGTTCCTTACATTTAAATTTTGCATTCCTGTCGTGCTGATTGTATAAAACGCCGCTGCTGTAAGCCGGGTTTGCCGGTATCAGCGGCAGGCGCGTCAGCGAGAGGACTTTTCGCTGGCCTTTTCCTCCCGGTTTCCCCAAGCGGAGCTGAATACGGTCATGATCGCAACCGGTTCATTGCGCCATTCCGGCGCGCGCAGACTCTTCCTGTCCCGTTTTCCTGCCTCGGTGCCGTGCCGATGTAGCACCGGTCGTAATACCGGCATTCATTGTCGATAATCTCCTTCTTCTCGTTTCTCAGCGCAGCTGGGTGCCGGAGTCCGCGACGTGTTTAATGTTATACTTTTGATATCGCCTGGTGCGGTGCCTCAGCGTTTTATGCTGGGCTTCCCGGTAGTCGATGGGTTGTTGTCGTGGGTTTTCCCTGCGATAGTAGTTAACTGTTCCGCATCATTGAAATTCGAGGCTCGCGATGTCTGACGACAGCAAGATGATTAAGGGTTCGTCAGCAGGCGAACAGGGTGTACTCCGCTCAATGCAGGAGGTGGCCATGAGCGATCAAGATGCCAGCAAAATGCTGCGCACCTACAATATTGCCTGGTGGGGCAATAATTATTACGACGTCAATGAGCTGGGGCATATCAGCGTCTGTCCCGATCCGGACGTGCCGGAAGCGCGCGTCGATCTGGCCCGGCTGGTTAAAGAGCGCGAGGCCGAAGGGCAACGCCTGCCCGCGCTGTTCTGTTTCCCTCAAATTTTGCAGCATCGCCTGCGCTCCATTAACGCAGCGTTTAAGCGCGCGCGGGAATCCTATGGCTATCGCGGCGACTATTTCCTGGTCTATCCGATCAAGGTTAACCAGCATAAGCGCGTGATCGAATCCCTGATCAACTCCGGCGAGCCGCTGGGGCTGGAAGCCGGTTCTAAAGCGGAGCTGATGGCGGTGCTGGCGCACGCGGGCATGACCCGTTCGGTGATCGTCTGTAACGGCTACAAAGACCGTGAGTATATTCGTCTGGCACTGATCGGCGAAAAGATGGGCCACAAAGTCTATCTGGTGCTGGAAAAGATGACCGAAGTGAAGCTGGTGCTGGAAGAAGCGGAACGCCTGAACGTGGTGCCGCGTCTTGGCATCCGCGCGCGCCTGGCCTCGCAGGGCTCCGGTAAATGGCAGTCCAGCGGCGGCGAAAAGTCCAAGTTCGGCCTGTCGGCTACGCAGGTGCTGAAGCTGGTCGAAATCATGCGTGAAGCCGGCCGAATGGAAAGCCTGCAGCTGCTGCACTTCCACCTTGGCTCGCAGATGGCGAATATCCGCGATATCGCTACCGGCGTACGTGAATCGGCGCGTTTCTATGTTGAACTGGCGAAGCTGGGCGTTAACATCCAGTGCTTCGACGTGGGCGGCGGCCTGGGCGTGGACTATGAGGGAACGCGTTCCCAGTCCGACTGTTCGGTCAACTACGGCCTGAACGAATACGCCAACAACGTAATCTGGGCTATTGGCGATGCGTGTGAAGAGCACAATCTGCCGCATCCGACGGTCATCACCGAATCAGGTCGTGCGGTTACCGCGCACCATACCGTGCTGGTTTCCAACATCATCGGCGTGGAACGCAACGAGTTTATTACGCCGGAGTCGCCGCCAGCGGATGCGCCTCGCCCGATTATCAGCCTGTGGGATACGTGGCAGGAGATGCACGAGCTGAACAATCGCCGCTCGCTGCGCGAATGGCTGCACGACAGCCAGATGGATCTGTTTGATATCCATACGGGCTACTCGCAGGGCATTTACAATCTGGAGCAGCGCGCCTGGGCGGAGCAGCTTTACCTGAGCGTTTGTAACTACATTCAGCAGCATCTGGATCCGGGCAACCGCGCGCACCGTCCGATTATCGACGAGCTGCAGGAGCGTATGGCGGATAAGATTTACGTCAACTTCTCGCTGTTCCAGTCCATGCCGGACGCGTGGGGTATCGATCAGCTGTTCCCGGTACTGCCGCTGGAAGGGCTGGATAAAAAGCCGGAGCGCCGCGCCGTGCTGCTGGATATCACCTGTGATTCAGACGGCACCATCGACCACTATGTGGACGGCGACGGTATCGCTACCACCATGCCGATGCCGCAGTACGACGTGGATAATCCGCCGATGCTGGGCTTCTTTATGGTCGGCGCGTATCAGGAAATTCTGGGCAATATGCACAACCTGTTCGGCGATACCGAAGCGGTTGACGTTTATGCTTACGCAGACGGTCGTGTTGATGTGCAGCTGTCGGACGAAGGCGATACCGTAGCGGATATGCTGGAATACGTGCAGCTGGATCCCAACGAGCTGCTGACGCATTTCCGCAAGCAGATTGCCGAATCCGATCTGGATGACGAGCTGCGCGCGCAGTTTATCGAAGAGTTTGAAGCGGGTCTCTACGGCTACACTTATCTGGAAGATGAGTAAGCCTTAGCCGCGCGGTCGGGCGGCGCTTTTCCGCCTGACAACCTGAACCCAATCCCTTTCTCGTCGGGCCTAACGACGCGACGGGGATTTTTTTTTAGCTATAACAGCAAGGCCAGCCTGGCCGACAGCAAGAGAGGGGCTTATGTATAATACTCTGGGCAACCAGTACGATAACTCTTTGGTTTCCAATGCTTTTGGTTTTATGCGTTTTCCGGTTAACTTCCAGCCGTACGACAGCGACGCCGAATGGGTGATCACCGGCGTACCGTTTGACGCGGCCACGTCCGGCCGTCCCGGCAGTCGCTTAGGGCCGGGCGCCATCCGGCAGATCTCGACAAACCTGGCCTGGGAAGGCTGCCGCTGGCCGTGGAATTTCGATCTGCGTCAGCGTCTGAACGTCGTTGACTGCGGCGACCTGGTTTACGCTTTTGGCGATTCGCAGGATATGAGCGATAAACTGCAGGCCCATGCGGAAAAGCTGCTGGCTAACGGCAAACGCATGATGACCTTTGGCGGCGATCACTACGTTACGCTGCCGCTGCTGCGCGCGCACGCGAAACACTTCGGCAAAATGGCGCTGGTGCATTTTGATGCGCATACCGATACCTATTCCAACGGCCCGAAGTTCGACCACGGCACCATGTTCTACACCGCGCCGCAGGAAGGGCTGATCGATCCGACGCGCTCCGTGCAGATTGGTATTCGCACCGAGTTCGATGCATCGCTGGGCTTCAACGTGCTGGATGCGGCGCAGATTAACGATCGCAGCGTTGACGATATCATCGCGCAGGTGAAAGAGATCGTGGGCGATATGCCTGTTTATCTGACTTTTGATATCGACTGTCTGGATCCGGCTCACGCGCCGGGCACGGGCACGCCTGTTGTCGGCGGTCTGACCTCGGACAAAGCAACTAAGCTGGTGCGCGGTCTGCAAGGGCTGAACATTGTGGGCATGGATCTGGTGGAAGTCGCGCCGGGCTATGACCAGTCCGATATCACTGCGCTGGCCGCCGCCACGTTGGCGCTGGATATGCTGCACGTTCAGGCTGTGAATAAAGGCGAGTAATCGTCGAAAGGGGCCAGCCGCAGGGCTGGCCTTGTTCAGGCTTATTTTCCGGCTTCGATGCGCGCTTTAATATGCGCCGCACGGGACTCGGAAGAAGGGTGAGAATCGAACATGGTGCTCGCGCTGCCGCCTTCCAGCTTCGCCAGTTTCTCAAAGCTGGTTTCCAGACCCAGCGGGCTGATACCGCGCTTTTTCAGCAGATCGAACGAGTAGTCGTCCGCCTGCGACTCCTGTTTTTGCGAGAACTGCGCGTTAACCAGCTTTTCGCCCAGATCGCCCAGCTGCGACTGCGACAGCGTGGCGGCAATACCACCAACGGATGCGGCTGCGGTACGCGCTGCGGTGGTGCCGTAAGCGACCTGCATCGCGCGGCGGGTATGGCCCAGCGCCACGTGACCCATTTCATGGCCCAGCACGCCTTCCACTTCATTGTCCGTCATCATATCCATCAGGCCGCTGTAAACGCGGATACAGCCGTTGGCCATCGCCCAGGCGTTAACGTCTTTGGTCAGGTAAACCTTGTAGTTAGCAGGCGTGCCGTTGATGTTATCGCCAAGCGCGGCGGCGATTTTATTCAGGCGCTGGGTATAAACGCTGTCGGCTGGCGCAATCTGCGCTTCGCTGTCCATTTGCTCGCACGATTTTACGCTCAGCTCTTTTACCTGTGCGTCGCTAAGCGAAGCGGCCTGATAGGCCTGCGCGCCAGACTGCAACAGCGCGTTGCTGTCAAAATTCTGACAGCCGGTCAGTGCGGTAGCGACGGCCAACGCCATCAGGGAAGCGGGTATTTTCATATTTCCATCCATTAGATAACAAGGTAATAAAAACAAAGACCTGCCGTTAAAGGCAGGGAATAAGATTGGCACTATGTTAACTTCCTGTGCGCTAATGCATAGTTCCAACGTCTGAAAAACGCAAGTATGGCCCTGTTTTTTTGCACTTTTCACCATGTACATTCGGCTGCGCTTTCATGTACATTGAGGGTCGTCTTTTGCAGCTTTGCCTGATAACTCGTTGATTAAAATAGGTTAAGGACGGCGAAGCCTTTAATCCGACCTGGAGTAGAACATGTCTTCTCGTAAAGAGCTTGCGAACGCCATTCGCGCATTAAGTATGGATGCTGTACAGAAAGCGAAATCCGGCCACCCTGGCGCACCCATGGGCATGGCGGATATTGCCGAAGTGTTATGGCGTGATTTCCTGAACCATAACCCCACCAACCCGCTGTGGGCCGACCGCGACCGCTTCGTGCTGTCCAACGGACACGGCTCGATGCTGATTTACAGCCTGCTGCACCTTTCTGGCTACGATTTGCCGATTGCCGAGCTGGCAAACTTCCGTCAGCTGCATTCCAAAACTCCAGGTCATCCGGAATACGGCTACACCGCCGGCGTTGAAACCACCACTGGCCCGCTGGGGCAGGGCATCGCCAACGCCGTGGGCATGGCTATCGCCGAGCGCACGCTGGCTGCGCAGTTCAACCGTCCTGGCCATGATATCGTCGATCATAACACCTATGTGTTTATGGGCGACGGCTGCATGATGGAAGGGATCTCGCACGAAGTTTGCTCGCTGGCCGGTACGCTGAAGCTGGGCAAGCTGGTGGCCTTCTATGATGACAACGGCATCTCTATTGATGGTCACATCGACGGCTGGTTTACGGACGATACGGCACAGCGTTTTGAAGCCTACGGCTGGCACGTGGTGCGCGGCGTGGACGGACACGACGCGGAAGCCATCCGTAAAGCGGTTGAAGAAGCAAAAGCGGTCAGCGACAGGCCTTCACTGCTGATGTGCAAAACCGTGATCGGTTTCGGTTCGCCTAATAAAGCCGGCACGCACGATTCCCATGGCGCGCCGCTGGGCGACGAAGAAATCGCGCTGACCCGTAAACAGCTGGGCTGGAACCACGCGCCGTTTGAAATCCCTCAGGATATCTACGCGCAGTGGGATGCCAAAGAAGCAGGCAAGGCGAAAGAAGCAGCCTGGAACGAGAAGTTCGCGGCCTATGCCAAAGCTTATCCCGAGCTGGCTCTGGAGTTCCAGCGCCGCACCAAAAACGAGCTGCCGGAGAACTGGCAGGCCGAGTCGCAGAAATTCATTGAACAGCTGCAGGCCAATCCGGCCAAAATCGCCAGCCGTAAAGCCTCGCAAAACGCGCTGGAAGCTTTTGGCAAGCTGCTGCCGGAATATCTGGGCGGTTCCGCCGACCTGGCGCCAAGCAACCTGACCATGTGGTCTGGCTCCAGGCCGATCAACGAAGACGCGGCGGGCAACTATATTCACTACGGCGTGCGTGAGTTCGGCATGACCGCTATCGCCAACGGCATTACGCTGCACGGCGGTTTCCTGCCGTATACCGCCACCTTCCTGATGTTTGTGGAATATGCGCGTAACGCTGCCCGTATGGCCGCGCTGATGAAAATTCGTCAGGTGATGGTCTATACCCACGACTCTATCGGTCTGGGTGAAGATGGCCCAACGCACCAGCCGGTTGAGCAGCTGGCCAGCCTGCGCGTCACGCCGAACATGAGCGTGTGGCGTCCGTGCGACCAGGTTGAGTCTGCGGTAGCCTGGAAATATGCGATTGAGCGTCACGACGGCCCAACCGCGCTGATCTTCTCTCGCCAGAATCTGGCGCAGCAGGAGCGTAGCGCCGGGCAGCTGGCTAACGTGGCTCGCGGCGCCTATATCCTGAAAGATTGCGACGGCACGCCGGAAGTGATCCTGATTGCAACCGGTTCTGAAGTTGAGCTGGCGGTTGGTGCTTACGAGAAGCTGAGCGCGGAAGGGCATAAGGCTCGCGTGGTGTCCATGCCTTCTACCGATGCTTTCGACAAGCAGGATGCGGCCTACCGTGAAGCCGTACTGCCGAAAGCGGTTGGCGCGCGCGTGGCGATTGAGGCCGGTATCGCCGATTACTGGTTCAAGTACACTGGCCTGCATGGTGCGGTGGTTGGCATGACCACCTTTGGCGAGTCGGCACCGGCCGAGAAGCTGTTTGAAATCTTCGGCTTCACCGTAGACAACGTGGTCGCTAAAGCGAAAGAGCTGCTGTAATAAACCGGGTTCGCCTGTGCAAACAGGCGAACCTTCTTGCCTACTGCGCAGTGTCCCGCAAATGGAAATCCTGGCTGGGTGCTATCACCGGCTCCGCAAAGCTTTTCACCACGTTGCTTTCCTGTTCTCTTTCCGTCTTATAGGGCTTGGACTGACCATAAAATTTGCCCTGCTGGTTGATCGAAAGCGATTCGCACTCGATGGTGCCATCCATAAATCCGTTGGCGTTAATGGCCACCTCCCGACTACAGCATAACCCTTTCAGCTCGCCGCTGATTTCGGTGCGCTGCGCCCGGATTTCCCCTTCGACCCGCCCATCTTTCTGCACAAAAACGGTTTTTTCTGAATTTACCTTACCGTTAACGCTGCCGGTGATATGAATATCGCCTGCCGCGCTGATTTCACCCACTATGGTGCAGGTATCCGGGATAGTGGTGGTGCCTGTGGCAGGCGCGCTGGCGACGCTGACGACGGTTGCGGCAGAGACGCTTTCCTCAAATTCGCCGTCCATTAGCGAAGCGGAGGAGGGCGGCACGGGCGAAGTATAATTCAGCGGAGCGCCGGGCTGACGGGGATTCTCTTTACGTTTGAACATCGCTATTTCCTTATTTAACGTGGATTTCCTGAAGGCAAGCCAGGTAAAAATGGCGGAGGCTACGGCCATTAACAGCCCCCGATGCTGGTGGATCAGCAACAGCGTGGTCGCCCAGCTAAGGGAGTAGACGAGCAGCGCTGAAGCCCAGATAATCCAGAGATACCAAAGCAGGTTGTAATTCATATTCCGGCACGGTTAGTACCAGCAAGTGGACGCCAGATCCTTCCCGATCCTGCTACAGCCAGCCGCGCTTTTACCGGCGCTCTGCTGTGGGCGTCTCCTTCCTGGAAACGGTTGTCAGAGAGAAAATTCTGATATTCATCTGCAAAAGTAAGAAAACGCCGTTGATCGTGTCGCTAACTGGTTATTTGAAAGTAAATATCAGTAAAAGTTACTTTACTACTTTGTTGGGGATGATTGGCCTGTTTTTTATACAGAACCTTACCTAAATGTGATGCAGGTCAGATTTTTAAACTGTGGATTGATCTGGCGCATTCCAATTATTCCGCATTGTCTTTATTGTAGCTGAACCGTTTCAACAAGCATTGGGGCTGACCTCTTTCCGTTGGAAAAACGGCCCGGTAACGCAAAAATTCCCTGTACAAATGGGAACGCCTGGCTCAGGCTAACGCTCCGGTTTTGCACAGAATTTGGATGCAGGAGTGATATGACGGTTCGTATTGCCATCAATGGTTTTGGACGCATTGGACGCAACGTGCTGCGCGCGCTTTATGAAACCGGACGCCGGGCGGAGATTACCGTCGTGGCGGTTAACGAGCTGGCGGAAGCCGCCGGCATGGCGCATCTGCTGAAATATGATACCAGTCACGGCCGCTTTGCGTGGGACGTTCGTCAGGAGCGCGATCTGCTGTGGATAGGCGAAGATCCCGTCCGCATCCTGCATCGGGCCGCTATCGCCGATCTTCCCTGGAAGGAGCTGAACGTGGATGTGGTGCTGGACTGTACCGGCGTCTGGGGCAGCCGCGCCGACGGCGAAGCGCACCTGGCCGCCGGCGCAAAAAAAGTTCTGTTTTCCCATCCGGGCGGCAACGATCTTGACGCTACCGTGGTTTACGGCGTCAATGAAAAAGCGCTAAGGGCCAACGACCTGATCGTTTCTAACGCCTCCTGCACCACAAACTGTATTATTCCTGTGATTAAGCTATTGGATGATGCTTTCGGCATTGAGTCGGGAACGGTCACCACCATCCATTCCGCCATGCACGATCAGCAGGTCATTGACGCTTACCATACTGATTTGCGCCGCACTCGCGCGGCCAGCCAGTCGATAATTCCGGTGGATACTCGCCTTGCTGCTGGTATCACGCGTATTTTTCCGAAATTCAATGACCGTTTTGAAGCGATCGCCGTGCGTGTACCGACAATTAACGTGACCGCCATTGATTTAAGCGTCAGCGTCCGCACGCCGGTAAAGGCTTGCGAGGTAAACGCGCTGCTGCGAAACGCATCAGAAAAAGCATTTAGTGGTATAGTTGACTATACGGAACTACCGTTAGTCTCCATTGATTTTAATCACGATCCGCACAGTGCCATTGTGGACGGTACGCAAACGCGGGTCAGCGGACAGCACCTGATCAAAACGCTGGTCTGGTGTGACAACGAATGGGGCTTTGCTAACCGAATGCTCGACACGACGTTAGCCATGGCCGCCAGCGGTTTCAGCCAGGGCGCGGACTGCGCCTTTAAAATTTAGAGAATCAACGAGAGGACTCACCATGTCAGTAATTAAAATGACCGATTTGGATCTTGCCGGGAAACGCGTACTGATTCGTTCTGATTTAAACGTGCCGGTTAAAGAGGGTAAAGTCACCTCTGACGCACGTATCCGTGCTTCACTGCCGACCATTGAAGCCGCGCTGAAACAGGGTGCGAAAGTGATGGTCACTTCTCACCTGGGCCGCCCGACCGAAGGCGAGTACAACGAAGAGTTCTCCCTGCTGCCAGTAGTTAACTATCTGAAAGAAAAAATTTCTTCTCCGGTTCGTCTGGAAAAAGACTACCTGGAAGGCATTGATATCGCCGAAGGCGAACTGGTGGTGCTGGAAAACGTCCGCTTTAACAAAGGCGAAAAGAAAGACGACGAGGCGCTGGCGAAAAAATATGCCGCGCTGTGCGACGTTTACGTGATGGACGCCTTTGGCACCGCGCACCGCGCTCAGGCTTCCACGCATGGCGTGGGGAAATTCGCGCCGGTAGCCTGCGCCGGCCCGCTGCTGGCCAATGAGCTGGAAGCGTTGGGTAAAGCGCTGAAAGAGCCTGCTCGTCCAATGGTAGCGGTGGTTGGCGGTTCTAAAGTTTCCACCAAATTCGACGTGCTGAACTCGCTGGTGAAAATCGCCGATACGGTGATCGTCGGCGGCGGCATCGCCAACACCTTTGTGGCTATCGACAACAAAGTGGGTAAATCCCTGTACGAGCCGGATTTCGTGGAAGCCGCGAAAAAACTGCGCGACGAATACAAAATTCCTGTGCCAACCGACTCCCGTGTCGGCACGGAATTCTCTGAAACTGCGCCTTCAACCGTGAAGAAAGTCTCTGAAGTTAAAGATGATGAAGAGATCATGGACTTTGGCGACGAAACCGCAGAAGCCATGGCTAAGTTATTGAAAGAAGCCAAAACTATTCTGTGGAATGGCCCGGTGGGCGTGTTTGAATTCCCGAACTTCCGCAAAGGCACCGAAATCGTGGCGAAAGCCATTGCCGACAGCGATGCATTCTCTATCGCCGGCGGCGGTGATACGCTGGCTGCCATCGACCTCTTCGGCATTGAAGATAAGATTTCTTATATCTCTACCGGCGGCGGCGCTTTCCTGGAGTTCGTGGAAGGCAAAACACTGCCTGCGGTAGCTATGCTGGAAGAACGCGCGAAACAGTAACCTCTGGGGCGGAGGGCTGCCTCCGCCAGAATGATTTGCCCCTTAAAGGCGCAACATCTTTTCCTACTGCCGACGAAACAGGACAAAAGACATGTCTAAAATTTTTGATTTCGTAAAACCAGGCGTTGTCACCGGTGACGACGTACAGAAAATCTTCAAAGTCGCAAAAGAGAACAAATTTGCACTGCCAGCGGTTAACTGTGTCGGCACCGACTCCATCAACGCCGTGCTGGAAACCGCCGCTAAAGTTAAAGCGCCGGTTATCATCCAGTTCTCCAACGGCGGCGCGGCTTTTATTGCCGGTAAAGGCCTGAAGTCCGATAAGCCGCAGGCTGCAGCTATCCTGGGTGCCATTTCTGGTGCGCATCACGTACACCAGATGGCCGAACATTACGGCGTGCCGGTTATTCTGCATACCGACCACTGCGCGAAAAAACTGCTGCCGTGGATCGACGGTCTGCTGGACGCGGGTGAAGCCCACTTTGAGAAAACCGGTAAGCCGCTGTTCTCTTCCCATATGATCGACCTCTCTGAAGAGTCGCTGGAAGAAAACATCGAGATTTGCAGCAAATATCTGGCGCGTATGTCAAAAATTAACATGACGCTGGAAATCGAGCTGGGCTGCACCGGCGGTGAAGAAGATGGCGTTGATAACAGCCATATGGACGCTTCCGCCCTGTATACCCAGCCAGAAGACGTCAACTACGCTTACGAAAAACTGAACGCAATCAGCCCGCGTTTCACCATTGCGGCCTCTTTCGGTAACGTTCACGGCGTGTATAAGCCAGGCAACGTTAAGCTGACGCCAACCATCCTGCGTGATTCTCAGGAATATGTGACCAAAAAACATAACCTGGCCCATAACGCGCTGGACTTCGTCTTCCACGGCGGTTCCGGTTCTTCCGCTGCTGAAATCGAAGAATCTATCAGCTACGGCGTGATCAAGATGAACATCGATACCGATACCCAGTGGGCGACCTGGGACGGCATCCTGCAGTACTACAAAAAGAACGAAGGTTATTTGCAGGCGCAGCTGGGCAACCCGGAAGGCGCCGATAAGCCAAACAAGAAATACTACGATCCGCGCGTATGGCTGCGCTCTGCTCAGACTTCCATGATTACTCGTCTGGAGCAGGCGTTTAAAGAGCTGAACGCGGTAGACGTACTGTAATTTTCTGGTTCTGAACAGAAGGCTCCCTCGCGGAGCCTTTTTTATGGGTAAGTTTTGGAATGCCCGCTGACGTTTGCCCTGCGCTTTTCTGAAAATATCCGCGCTGTTATCCGCTTTTCCCTTGTTAAAAACCCTGCAAAAAAAGCGTCTTTGCGGTAACAAATTATTAATTTGCCTCGTTATTTGGCACCGTACAGGATTTTTAGTTACGCTTGAGGTTTGGGATGCCAGCCTGGACTGGCAGTCTGCTTACTTCCCGTCGGGGAACAACAACAGGATAAGCAAATGGAAGATTTGAACGTAGTCGACGGCGTAAACCGCGCTGGCAGCTGGCTGGTACACAATCAGGCGCTGCTGCTGAGCTATGCGGTAAATATTGTAGCGGCCATTATCATCCTGATTATCGGGACAATCGTAGCGCGTATCATTTCAAAAACGCTGAACAAGGTGCTGCGCGCTCGTCATATCGACGCCACCGTAGCCGACTTCCTTTCGGCGCTGGTGCGCTATGCGGTGATTGCGTTTACGCTGATCGCGGCGCTTGGGCGCGTAGGCGTACAGACGGCATCGGTTATCGCCGTGCTGGGTGCCGCAGGTCTGGCCGTCGGCCTGGCTTTGCAGGGCTCGCTCTCCAACCTGGCGGCTGGCGTACTGCTGGTGACTTTTCGCCCGTTCCGCACCGGTGACTTTATCGATATCGGCATTATGGGCACCGTACAACAGGTACAGATTTTTTCAACAACGCTGAAAACCGCGGACGGTAAAACCGTTGTAGTGCCAAACGGTAAAATTATCGCCGGCAACATCGTAAACTTCTCTCGCGAGCCGGTTCGCCGTAATGAATTTATCATTGGCGTCTCCTATGATGCCGACGCGGACCAGGTTCTCAAACTGCTGCGCGAAGTGGTGGATGCCGATCCTCGCGTGCTGCAGGATATGGGCGTACAGATTGGCCTGAACGAGCTGGCGGCTTCGTCGGTTAACTACGTGGTGCGCTGCTGGAGCAACGCGGGCGATCTGCAAAACGTTTACTGGGATCTGATGAAGAACTTTAAGCGTGCGCTGGATGCCAACAATATCGGTATTCCTTATCCGCAGATGGATGTGCACCTGCATCAGTCCGCCGACGCCAAAAGCGACGCTGTTCAGACTGCTGCGCCAGCACAGGCAAAGACAGAGTAATTTCAGCCGGTTGAACTTAATGGCTTGCTGATTATGCCAAAGAAAAGGCGGACTGCGGTTCGCCTTTTTACCGGTTGCTACTATTAGCTAATTTTATACTGTATTAGAATATTCAATTTCCTCTAATGATGCTGGCGCTATACACTCGCCGCCAGCTGAAACCGTTTGAGGAATACTTTATGTTTGCCGTTTTCCTGCAGGGCATGGCGCTGGGCGCCGCGCTGATCCTGCCGCTGGGGCCGCAGAACGCTTTTGTGATGAGCCAGGGCGTGCGTCGCCACTACCATTTAATGACTGCTGCGCTTTGTACCTTAAGCGATATCCTGCTGATCTGCGGCGGCGTGTTTGGCGGCAGCGCGCTGCTGACCCATTCCACCCTGCTGCTGAATCTGGTGACCTGGGGCGGCGTACTGTTTCTTTTGTGGTACGGCTGGGGGGCGCTGCGTTCCGCCTTCAGCGGCGATGTGGCGCTGGCGTCATCGGAAGCGATGAAGCAAAGCCGTTGGCGCATTATCGCCACCATGCTGGCCGTAACCTGGCTGAATCCGCACGTCTATCTCGATACCTTTGTGGTGCTGGGTAGCCTGGGCGGCCAGCTTCCGGCAGAAGCGCGCAAATGGTTTGCACTGGGATCGGCCTGCGCCTCGCTAATCTGGTTTTTCGGCCTGGCTATTCTTGCCGCCTGGCTGGCGCCGCGTCTTAATACCACCAGGGCGCAGCGCATTATTAATCTGCTGGTAGGGCTGGTGATGTGGCTGATTGCCCTGAAGCTGGCGCTACAGGCGCTGAATATCTGGTGAACGCGGCCGAACTCATTCCAGGAATTAAGGTCATAGTCTGGCAGGTACAATCGCACTAAGATGCGCACTGATGGAGTAAATTGCGGAAGCCGGTACGCTGTAGTCAGGCCGGCTTCTTCTGCTATGACTGAAGTCCCATGGAGGATCTCCTTTGAAGCTGACCAAACTGGCGCTGGCCGCCCTTATTTTTACCTCGCCTTTTGCCTCGGTGGCGGATGAACTGCCCAACGGCCCGCATGTTGTCACCTCCGGGCAGGCAAGCGTTGACGCGATGCCTGATATCGCCACGTTGGCGATAGAGGTTGGCGTCTCGTCAAAAGATGCGTCTGAAGCGAAAAAACAGGCCGACAGCCGCGTCGCCCAGTATTTTGATTTTCTCCAGAAAAACGGCATTGATAAAAAAGACATCAACGCGGCCAACCTGCGTACGCAGCCGGAATACGATTATCTGAAAGACGGCAAATCGGAGCTGAAAGGCTATCGCGCGGTGCGTCAGGTGCAGGTTACGCTGCGCCAGCTGGATAAGCTGAACGAGCTGCTGGACGGCGCGCTGAAATCCGGACTGAACGAAATCCGCTCCGTTGAGCTGGGCGTGGCTAACCCCGATAGCTATCGCGATAAAGCCCGCCAGGCCGCTATCGAAAACGCCACGCATCAGGCTGGCGAGCTGGCGAAAGGCTTTAACGCTCAGCTGGGGCCGGTTTACAGCATTCGCTATCACGTAGCCAACTATCAGCCGATGCCAATGGCGAGAATGTTTAAAACCGCCGACGCCGCGCCAATGAGCTCGGCCGCGCAAACCTACGAGCAGCAGAGCATTCACTTTGACGATCAGGTGGATGTGGTGTTTGAGCTACAGCGCAAGCAGTAATCTCGCCTGCTGAAAGCCGCGTCCGGTAAGCATTCCGGACGCTTTTCTTTGCCAGGGATGCCTGGCAAAATCAGCGCCAACCTTAGCGCTATTCTCCCTGGCGCAGCACGCGATGGCCGTGAGCAATCAGCGCGTCGGTCACTTTGCGCATCAGGCGGCTTTCCGGTGCAAAACGATGCCAGTACAGCATTCGACGCTGAAACAGCCCCGGCGTCAGATCGATCAGTTCGCCTTCCGCCAGCTCGCGCTCAATCTGTAAGTGCGGGATCATACAGCAGGTCGTGCCCTGACGCGCCAGCTGCACAAAAGCCTCCGACGAGTTAACGATATGGCACGGCACGCTGCCGGGCGACAGATCGAAATTCTGCTGTAAAAACGCCTGATGCATATCGTCAAGATGATCGAAAGCCACCGCCGGCGCCTTCAGCAGCGCGGAGCGGGTCACGCCGTTCGGGAAGTAGCGCGCGGCAAACTCTTTCGAGCCGACAAAAAGATAATCCAGCGCGCCAAGCTGATCCACCAGGCAGCTTGGCAGCGGCTGCGGCTGGATACTTACCGCGCCGACGACTTCGCCGCGCCGCAGGCGCTCCTGGGTACGGGTTTCGTCTTCCACCTGAAGATTCAGGCGCACCGGCGAATCGCTCAGCACCGTTTTCAGCGCGGGCAGCAGCCAGGTCGCCAGACTGTCGGCGTTTACCGCCAGCGACAGCAGCAGCGGCGTGGTGCCGCTGTTTTCATCGCCCAGCCACTCTTCTTCCAGCAGCTCTACCTGATGCAGCAGCGCCAGCAGCTTTTGTCCCTGTTCGGTAGGGCGAGGCGGCACGGTGCGCACCAGCAGCGGCTGACCAAACATATTTTCCAGCTGCTTGATGCGCTGGGAAACGGCTGACTGGGTAATACAAAGTTTTTGCGCCGCGCGTTCAAAGCCGCGCTCGCGAATGACTGCATCCAGCGCCTGAAGCGTTCGATAGTCCGGGCGTTTCATTGTTGTTTTAGCTCTCTTTCAGGTGTGGAATCTGCACTATGCCATATTTTTGCCATTTTGCCCTGCGCTTAAAGCTGGCGTCCCGGTTTTGCGGCCTCTCTTCCAGAGTGACAACAAATGGCGCCACAGGGCGGTTTTTTCAACGAGGGTTGCTTTATACTATCGCCACACAGTAGCAGCACGGATTCTAAACTTACCATGACGCAGGATGAACTGAAAAAAGCCGTTGGCTGGGCCGCGTTAAACTATGTTGAACGCGGCACTATCGTTGGCGTGGGCACCGGATCGACCGCCGCCCACTTTATTGATGCGCTGGGCTCGATTAAAAATGAGATTGAAGGCGCGGTGTCCAGCTCGGAAGCTTCCACGCTTCGGCTGAAAAGCTTAGGCATTCCGGTTTTCGATTTGAACGAGGTGGATTCCCTGTCGGTTTACGTTGACGGCGCCGACGAGATCAACAGCGCGATGCAGATGATTAAAGGCGGCGGCGCGGCGCTGACCCGTGAAAAAATCATTGCCGCCGTGGCGAAAAAATTTGTCTGCATTGCCGACGAATCCAAGCAGGTCGATGTGCTGGGCAAATTTCCGCTGCCGGTCGAGGTCATTCCTATGGCCCGCAGCTTTGTGGCGCGCGAGCTGGTGAAGCTGGGCGGCCTGCCGGAATACCGTCAGCAGGTGGTCACCGACAACGGCAATGTCATCCTGGACGTGCATAATCTGAAAATCCTGGATGCCGTCGCGCTGGAAAAAGCCATCAACGCGCTGCCGGGCGTAGTCACGGTGGGGCTTTTCGCCACGCGTGGCGCAGACGTGGCGCTGATCGGCACGGCAAACGGCGTAAAAACGCTGGGCAATTAGCTGATTAGCGTGGCCTTTTTTCATCCGGAAAGGGCAGGTAGCGCATCAAGGTCGTGGCCGCCAGCCGCGACCTTAAGCCCCAGGCTTTAAGCCATAGCTGTAGCCATAGCCCCATGCCATAGCCATGAGCGCTGAGTGCTAAGCTCTGAACCATAAAAAAACGATCTGACCGGCGCGGTTATCGCCTCGGTTAATTTTTATAAAAAAACATCTTTTCTTTTTCCCTGCAAATTTGGTGACTTATGTCACGGAATTTACCCCTGCCTCGCGATCCTGCTGACGATGCTTCACGTGTCATGATTATCTGCCGATTTATGCTGATGCTTTCGGCTGCGGTGCTGGCGGTAAGGCAATCGTTTGTATTGCCGCGCGCGTAAATTTTGATATTTTGACAGAAGGCTGACTTATTCCTCATGGGGTCAGCCACTTCTGAAGTCTGCTGAATAGGGTCGGGAAATGGCAAAAGTATCACTGGAGAAAGACAAGATTAAGTTCCTGCTGGTCGAAGGCGTGCACCAGAGCGCGATTGAGAATCTTCGGGCGTCAGGCTACACCAACATCGAATTTCACAAGGGCGCGCTGGACAGCGAATCGCTGAAAGAAGCGATCCGCGATGCGCACTTTATCGGTATCCGCTCGCGTACCAACCTGACCGAAGAGATTTTCGCCGCGGCAGAAAAACTCGTCGCGGTAGGCTGCTTCTGTATCGGCACCAACCAGGTCGATTTGCAGGCCGCAGAAAAGCGCGGGATTCCGGTGTTCAATGCGCCTTTCTCCAATACCCGATCCGTAGCAGAACTGGTAATCGGCGAGCTGCTGCTGATGCTGCGCGGCGTACCGGCCGCCAATGCTAAAGCGCACCGCGGCATCTGGAACAAGCTGGCGGTCGGCTCCTATGAAGCGCGCGGCAAAAAACTGGGTATTATCGGCTACGGCCACATCGGTATGCAGCTGGGCGTGCTGGCCGAAAGCTTAGGGATGCACGTCTACTTTTACGATATCGAAAGCAAGCTGCCGCTCGGCAACGCCACGCAGGTTCGCTACCTCTCTGAACTGCTGAATATGAGCGATGTGGTCAGCCTGCACGTGCCGGAAACGGCCTCTACTCAGAATATGATGGGTGCGGAAGAGCTGGCGATGATGAAACCCGGCTCGCTGCTGATCAACGCTTCACGTGGCACCGTGGTCGATATTCCGGCCCTGTGCAAAGTGCTGGCGGACAAACATCTGGCCGGCGCGGCCATCGACGTCTTCCCGGAAGAGCCGGCAACCAACGCCGATCCGTTTAATTCGCCGCTGTGCGAGTTCGACAACGTGATCCTGACGCCGCATATCGGCGGTTCAACGCAGGAAGCGCAGGAAAATATCGGGATTGAAGTCGCGGGTAAACTGGCGAAATACTCAGATAACGGCTCGACGCTGTCAGCGGTTAACTTCCCGGAAGTGTCGCTGCCGATGCATGGCCAGCAGAGCCGTCTGCTGCATATTCACGAGAACCGTCCCGGCGTGCTGACCGCCATCAACAATATCTTTGCCGGTCAGGGCATCAACATTGCCGCGCAGTATCTGCAAACCACGCCGCAAATGGGCTATGTGGTGATCGATATTGATGCGACGAAGGAAGTGGCCGACAACGCGCTGCAGCAAATGAAAGCGATTCCGGGCACCATTCGCGCTCGTCTGCTTTACTGATGACGCAAAGCGTCCCCGCTCGTGGGACGCTTTTCCTGCCATTGCCAGAGCCGCGAAGGCGTAATTATCGCCGGCAAAGGCACATCCCATTCCGCCACGGGCAATGTTTCTACCTGCTGGCAGTCATGCGCCAGGCCAATCGGCAACAGGCCGTGCTGCGGCCAATTTTGCAGGGTGCGATCATAAAAGCCGCCGCCCATACCCAGACGCTGCCCGGCCCGATCGAACGCCACCAGCGGCACCATTATCACATCCAGCTCGTCCAGCGTAGCCAGATTGCGGATATCCAGCGGCGGTTCCGGAATACGCAGACGGTTAGGCTGCAACAGCGTTTCCGTGTCATAGCGCAGAAAAAGCAGCTGGCCGGGGGAAAAAGGGTGCAGCACGGGCAGATAAACTTCCTGATGACGCTGCCAAAGTTTGGCAATCAGCGGGCGGGTATCCAGTTCACCGTCGAACGACAGGAACAGCGCGATTTTGCGAGCCTGCTGAACGGGTTTAAAGCTTAGCGCATGTTCGGCGACCGTTACGGCGGCCAGGCGCTGCTGTTCTGGTGTCAGGTCACGACGCAGATGGCGAATGTGAGTACGAATATCCTGACGATCGAGAAGGCTGAGGTTCATCAGTTTCACCGTGTCGGAAGCGGGATAAAGCAGGAAACCCGAAAGCGCCGGGAAGAACATGGCTTTGCAGGTGGTAAAGAAGGGAATCTCCGAGATGCCGCCGCAGGCTGTAACCCTTGAACCCTTGGTTCAAGGTGAGTGTACCGTCATAACCATCAGGCTTCTCGGACGGACCGAGCATGCACACAGGTTACAGAGCGCCACACTCTGTTTGGTATGAAATATCGGCTCAGGGGACTGGCCCGCTTGCAAACACCTCAGAGAATTTTTTACATCACCGTTACTGTACCACAGATAACGTTAACGTGTTATTCGAATTGCGTTCCGGTTCTTTCCGTAATGCGGCCTTGTTCAAGCAAGGCCTGCTCGATAGTCTGCTGTAACATTCGGATACGCTGTTCCATATTACTGGCATAATCGCGGGTTTTCATCTTTTCCTGCGCTAACTCGTGGCAGATGTTCAACGCGGCGATAAAAACCAATTGTTCAGTATTGGTGACTCTAGTGCGAACTTTAAGATCTTGCAACCGTTGATTAAGGTCTTCGGCGGCCAGATTCAGCGCATCTTGCTGTTCAGGCGGACAATTCACTCTTAAGGAACGGCCAAAAATTTGAATATCTACGGGCTGTGCAGACATAAAACCATCCTGACTGATTACTTCGCCGGTAATCTCCCTTGCCGCTCAATGGCTTGGGAGGGGCGCAACTATATCTACCCCTGGCAGAAGAAACAACCCCTTTCTGGAATCAAAGAGGCACCTGGTGGTAGCATAACACGAACTTATCCAGCCAACGATGACCAAAACCTATGTCACTAACAAACACAATGCCGGGCTACGACGCGCTGGCTTCAGCACTGACGCAGCAGGGCGTGGGAATGACCCCGGCTGAAATGCACGGCCTGATCAGCGGGATCCTCTGCGGCGGCAACAAGGACAGCAGCTGGCAGACGCTGGTACACGATTTAACGAACGAGGGCATGGCCTTCTCGCAGACGCTGGCTCAGCCTTTACAGCAGCTGCACCAGGGCATCGGCGATACGCTGGAAGACGAAGGTTTTCTGTTTCAGCTCTACTTGCCGGAAGATGACGACATCACCGTCTTCGATCGGGCGGATGCGCTGGCGGGCTGGGTCAACCACTTCCTGCTGGGCCTGGGCGTGTCGCAGCCGAAGCTCGATAAGGTCAAGGGCGAAACGGGTGAGGCGATTGACGATCTGCGTACTATCGCCCAGCTCGGCTATGATGAAGATGAAGACCAGGAAGAGCTGGAACAGTCGCTGGAAGAGGTAATTGAGTATGTGCGCGTGGCGGCGCTGCTTTGCCACGACACCTTTACCCATATCGCGCCAACGGCGGTGGAAGTGAAAAAACCCACGCTGCACTAATTTCTGCCGCGCCAGGGCGGCGACAGAAAAAAAGCGCGCTGTATGCGGGCGCTAAGATGGATTGCATTCAGGAGAAGCGGATGACACAGCAAGAGTTCGTGCGCCGTCGCCAGGCGCTGCTGGCAAAAATGGCACCGGCCAGCGCGGCGGTGATCTTTGCCGCGCCGGAGGCGACGCGCAGCAATGACAGCGAGTACCCTTATCGGCAGAACAGCGATTTCTGGTATTTTACCGGCTTTAACGAGCCGGAAGCGGCGCTGGTGCTGATCAAAAGCGCGGAAAACCATAACCACAGCGTACTGTTTAATCGCGTTCGCGATCTGACCGCTGAAATCTGGTTTGGCCGTCGTCTGGGTCAGGATGCCGCCCCGGAAAAACTCGCTGTCGATCGTGCGCTGCCCTGGGATGCCATCAGCGACCAGCTGCCGCAGCTGCTGAACGGCCTGGACGTGGTTTATCACGCGCAGGGGCTTTACGAGCAGGCCGATACGCTGCTGTTTGGCGCGTTGGAGAAGCTGCGGCGCGGCGTTCGTCAGAACCTGGCCGCGCCCTCGACGCTGACCGACTGGCGGCCCTGGGTGCACGAGATGCGCCTGTTTAAATCGTCGGAAGAGCTGGCCGTGCTGCGTGAAGCCGGTCGTATCAGCGCGCTGGCGCATACGCGGGCGATGCGGCAGTGTCGGCCCGGTATGTTTGAGTATCAGCTCGAAGGCGAAATCCAGCACGAATTCATCCGTCACGGCGCGCGCTTTCCTTCTTACAACACCATTGTTGGCGCCGGTGAAAACGGCTGCATCCTGCACTACACCGAAAACGAGTCCAGGATGCGCGACGGCGATCTGGTGCTGATCGATGCGGGCTGCGAGCTGAAAGGCTATGCGGGCGACATTACGCGCACTTTCCCGGTTAACGGCAAATTCAGCGAGCCTCAGCGTGCCGTCTACGCTATCGTGCTGGCATCGCTCAATCGGGCGCTGGAACTGTTTCGCCCCGGCACCAGCATCCGCGAAGTCAATGTGGAAGTCGTGCGCATGATGGTGACGGGGCTGGTCGGGCTGGGCGTGATGCAGGGTGATGTCGAGACGCTGATTGCGGAACAGGCGCATCGCCGGTTCTTTATGCACGGCCTGAGCCACTGGCTGGGGCTGGACGTGCACGATGTTGGCGGCTACGGTCACGAGCGCGATCGGCTGCTGGAGCCGGGCATGGTGTTGACGGTCGAGCCCGGTCTGTATATCGCACCGGATGCGGATGTGCCTGTGGAATATCGCGGCATCGGCATCCGCGTAGAGGATGACATTGTGATCACCGAGGATGGCAACGAAAACCTGACCGACAGCGTGGTGAAAGATCCGGATGAGATTGAAGCATTAATGGCGGCGGCTAAAACATTATGAGCATGATCATCGCAGGCGGCGGGATGACGGGCGCGACGCTGGCGCTGGCTGTTTCCTGGCTGACCCAGGGCAGGCTGCCGGTGACGCTGGTCGAAGCGCAGGATCCGGCTTCAAGAACGCACCCCGGCTATGACGGGCGGGCGATAGCGCTGGCGGAAGGCACCTGCCAGCAGCTGGCGGCGATCAACCTTTGGCCCGCGCTGAAAGCGTGCGCCACGCCGATCACCCACGTTCACGTCAGCGATCGCGGGCACGCCAGCTTTGTGTCGCTGGCTGCGGAAGATTATGACATTCCCGCGCTGGGGCAGGTGGTTGAGCTGCACGATATCGGCCAGCGGCTGTTTAAGCTGCTGCAAAAAGCGCCGGGCGTACGCGTGGTCTGTCCGGCGAAGGTGGCGAAGGTGGAGCGGACGCCGCAGCAGGTCAGCGTGCTGCTGGATAATGACGAAACGCTGACGGCGCAGCTGCTGGTGGCCGCAGACGGTTCCCGCTCCGCGGTGGCCGCCTCCTGCGGCGTGCAGGTGGCTTCTGAGGATTATCAGCAGGTTGCTGTTATTGCCAACGTTTCCACCGCACAGCCGCATCAGGGAAGGGCATTTGAACGCTTTACCGAAAATGGCCCGCTGGCGCTGCTGCCGATGTCCTCTGGTCGCAGTTCGCTGGTGTGGTGCCACCCGCTGGCGCAAAAAGCGCAGGTTGATAGCTGGGACGATCGGCAATTTTTAGACGAGCTGCAAAAAGCCTTTGGCTGGCGGCTGGGACGCTTTACCCAGGTCGGGCAGCGCTACAGCTATCCGCTGGCGCTGCTGTCCGCTTCGCAGCACGTTTCCCATCGGCTGGCGCTGGTTGGCAACGCGGCGCAAACGCTGCATCCGATTGCGGGCCAGGGGTTTAATTTAGGTATTCGGGACGTAATGTCGCTGGCGGAATCCGTGGCCGCCGCCTGGCGGGCGCAGCAGGATATCGGCAGCTACGGCGTGCTACAACAGTTTCAGCAGCGTCGCCAGCCGGATGCCGTTGCTACTATCGGGATAACCGACAGTCTGGTCAGGCTGTTTGCTAACCGCTACACGCCGCTGGTGCTGGGGCGAAATCTGGGCCTGATGGTGATGGATTCGCTGCCGCTGGCGCGTAATTTGCTGGCCGAGCGCACGTTAGGCTGGGTCGAGCGTTAAGGAGAAAGCAGTGATGCAAACTTATGATGTTATTGTCGCCGGTGGCGGAATGGTCGGCCTGGCCGTCGCCTGTGGCTTACAGGGCAGCGGCATGAAAATCGCCGTGCTGGAACGCGAAGCGCCGCAGGCGACGAACGACAGCGCGCCGGCGCTGCGCGTCTCCGCCATTAATGCCGCCAGCGAGCGCCTGCTGCAGCACCTTGATGTCTGGAGCGCCATTCAGGCCAACCGCGCCAGCGCCTATCACGGGATGGAAGTCTGGGATCGCGACAGCTTCGGCCGCATTGAATTCGATGACGCTCAGCAGGGCCTGGCGCATCTGGGCCACATTATTGAAAATCCGGTTATTCACCAGGCGCTGTGGCAAAAAGCCAGCGGATCACGGGATATCACGCTGATTTCGCCAGCGGAGCTGCAGCAGGTGGCGTTTGGCGATAACGAGGCTTTCGTCACGCTCAGCGACGGCACCATGATGACGGCGCGCCTGCTGGTGGCCGCCGACGGCGCCAACTCCTGGTTACGTAACAAGGCGGATATTCCGCTGGCGTTCTGGGATTACGATCACCATGCGCTGGTGGCCAATATTCGTACCGAACAGCCGCACGACGCCGTTGCGCGCCAGGTGTTTCACGGCGAAGGCATTCTGGCATTTCTGCCGCTCAGCGATCCGCACCTCAGCTCAATTGTCTGGTCGCTGCCGCCGCAGGAAGCCACGCGTTTACAGTCAATGCCGGAAGAAGTCTTTAACCAGCAGCTGTCGGTCGCCTTCGATATGCGTCTGGGGCTTTGCAGGCTGGAAAGCGAGCGCAAGGCTTTCCCGCTGATGGGCCGCTATGCGCGCAATTTCGCGGCGCATCGTCTGGCACTGGTTGGCGACGCGGCGCATACCATTCATCCCCTGGCGGGGCAGGGCGTTAACCTGGGCTTTATGGATGCCGCCGAGCTGATCGGCGAGATCAAACGTCTGCATCAGCAGGGCAAAGATATTGGCCAGCACCTTTACCTGCGACGCTACGAGCGCAGCCGCAAGCACAGCGCGGCCGTGATGCTGGCAAGTATGCAGGGCTTTCGCGAGCTGTTTAAAGGCAATAATCCCGCGAAGAAGCTGCTGCGTGATATCGGCCTGAGCCTGGCAGATAATTTGCCTTGCGTGAAGCCGCGTCTGTTAAAGCAGGCGATGGGCCTGCACGATCTGCCGGAGTGGCTGCGGTAATAAATTGCAGCGTTCAGGCCCGACCTGAACGCTGGTTATTTTATCCCACATCTGTCATTGTTTACCTCATATTTCCTTATCTTCCTTGCTTCAGTCTGAGAAATAATGCGGCAGGCACTTACCCGTCTGCAACCTGGTGCTTCTGCCACAATACGAAAAGAAAACACATCGGGGAGCGGTGCATGACCCGTAAATGTCATACGCAGAGAATTCCTGGTTTGCGCAGATAATACGACCGGCCCGGACAAAATCAATCCCTTTTTTGATGATGGTCATAAGACTGCCTGATTTTGCTTTGCCGCTCTGGAAGTGTTTAAAGGAATTGTGTTAAGTCACTACGCAACAGGAGTAAAACGATAGTCGATGTAAACAAGGAGAGTAACTCATGGCATGGAATTACAATGTAATACTCAGTACCTTCAAACATAACGGTATATATAAGTTCAGTGCGCGTTACGCTGGCGCGCCGGGCTATAAGGATAATCCTGAGTATGAATGTCTGCGTGATAAAGGTCCATTACCGAGAGGGAAGTACAGGATTGTGGGCATACCGTTCACGCATAAAAAAGCAGGTGTGTTTACGCTAAGGCTGGAACCAGACAGGGGCAACAGCATGTGCAATCGCGAGGGTTTTTTAATTCATGGTGACAGCAAAAAGGCGCCCGGTACGGCATCAAATGGCTGCATTATACTGGCTCCCTGGTATCGTCAACAAATATGGGACAGCATGGACAAGGAGCTGATTGTTGAATGAAGTATCTACTGTTATTTCTGTGCCTGACCGCATTCAGCTCTGTAGCTGTTATTGATAATAATTGCAAAGACCTGCACTCCGGAACTGCAATAGCCATGACAGATACAATGTCTGCTACTTTGAATATAGATAAAAATACGATAGCAAAGGAGGAAACTAAAACAGAGCTTATTTTTAACGAGCCTGTAAGTGACATTCTTTCAGAACAATATGCTCTTGAAGTTTTAAAGAACGCCCAGAGTGAAAAAATACCCAAAGTAAAGGAGATCTTTTCCCAATACAATGCCAGGAACCTGATAATTAAGTTCACATTCAAAGATATCAACAATAAAGAAGATATCTTTCTGGTTTCGGCTATCGCTAATGATTACGAATGCGACGTGAATTTTAATGGTTTTATTACTGTTAAGCGTGAATTTTGATTTTTGCTCCTTTGCCTCTTTGCCCCGGTGTAGGGGCTTGTTAATTTCCGCGCGTTACTTTCCGGACTGCGCACCAGCATGATTTTTTTCGACCCTCGCATTCGTCACCAGTATCAAAAAAGGCACGGTAAGCCTGGCTGGCATAGGCTTAAATCCGAGGCCAGCGCAGCGCGTCTCCGCTATTAACGCTTCCCTGTCTACCGTAGAGTTGGAAGCAAAAAGGCCAGAGCGACATTCATACTTTGTAGATAGCACATGCAAAAAACGCCAGGTTGTAAGTAATACAGTAACTTTATGCACCAGCACACCTTTCATGCCTGATACTGAGTCTTTATGTTTTTAAATCACAGGTGAAGTACATCCTGAGCGCGCCATTCTTAAGATGTAAACAAGGAAATTTCATCTGGTGCATCTTGATTGTGCAGCCTGCCCCAAACGGGCGCGTCGTTTGAGAAATTCTAATTTAGTGTGCTTCTTCGCATTACTTTTACTAATCATCAGGTTTAAGCCATAAAGCAGGTTTTTATCTTCAACGGGCTGATACCTTACTTTTATCCTGAGATTTTGGCTGCTTAATAACATATTTGCGTATTAACTGCGCAAAAAGTGGTGATTTTATCTGTCTGATTTCGCTGCCTGAGAACGCCGTCAAAAAAATCATACCCGTTTTAACTTATGGTTAACGCTGGATTTCGGTGGTAAGTTCGGAGCAAGGATATCGTTTGCGCCGGGCTGCCTGCCGACGCCGAACACTTTGCCTGAGGAAGAAGATGAAACAGACCCCTTTGTTCGAACAGCATCAGGCCTGCGGCGCGCGCATGGTGGATTTTCATGGCTGGATGATGCCGCTGCACTACGGTTCGCAGCTGGATGAGCATCATACGGTTCGTAGCGATGCCGGCATGTTCGACGTGTCGCATATGACCATTGTCGATCTGCACGGCGTCCGCACCCGGGAATTTTTACGCTACCTGCTGGCCAATGACGTCGCCAAACTGACCCAGACCGGCAAAGCGCTTTATACCGCTATGCTCAACGCCTCCGCTGGCGTAATTGACGATCTGATTGTTTACTTTATGACCGAAGAGTTTTTCCGGCTGGTGGTGAACTCAGCCACGCGGGAAAAAGATCTCGCCTGGATTGCCCAACATGCGGAAGGCTATGGCGTGACGCTGACCGAGCGCGACGACCTGGCGCTGATCGCGGTGCAGGGGCCGCAGGCGCAGGCAAAAGCCCGTTCGCTGTTCGATGAGGCGCAGCGGGAGGCTGTAGCGGACATGAAGCCCTTCTTTGGCGTGCAGGCTGGCGAGTTGTTTATCGCTACCACAGGCTACACCGGCGAAGCCGGGTATGAAATCGCCTTGCCCAACGAGCAGGCGGCGGATTTCTGGCAAAAGCTGCTGGCAGCGGGCGTGAAGCCTGCCGGTCTGGGCGCGCGCGATACCCTGCGCCTGGAAGCCGGCATGAATTTATACGGACAGGAAATGGACGAGGGCGTTTCGCCGCTGGCGGCCAATATGGGCTGGACGATCGGCTGGCAGCCTCAAGAGCGCGATTTTATCGGCCGCGAGGCGCTGGCGTCGCAGCGTGAAAAAGGCACCGGGCAGCTGGTCGGCCTGGTGATGACCGAGAAAGGCGTACTGCGCAACGGCTTACCGGTGCGCTTTACCGACGCGACCGGCAACCTGCAGGAAGGCGTTATCACCAGCGGCTCTTTCTCGCCAACTTTAGGCTACAGCATTGCGCTGGCTCGCGTTCCCGCAGGCATTGGCGAGCAGGCGATTGTGCAAATCCGCAACCGTGAAATGCCGGTTCGCGTGACCAAACCCGTTTTTGTACGTGCCGGTAAAGCGGTGGCGTGAAAGGCGCTTTCCGCGCTTCAGCTGCGGAAAACGACCCGGAATTATTTTAAGGAGATCAGGCGATGAGCAATGTTCCAAACGAACTGAAATACCGTGAAAGCCATGAGTGGGTGCGTAAAGAAGAAGACGGCACCTATACCGTAGGCATCACCGCCCACGCGCAGGAGCTGCTGGGCGATATGGTGTTTGTCGATCTGCCCGAAGTGGGCAACACCTACAGCCAGGGCGAAGACTGCGCCGTAGCCGAGTCGGTAAAGGCCGCATCCGATATTTATGCGCCGGTCAGCGGGGAAATTGTCGAGGTTAACGGCGCGCTGGAAAGCGAACCGGAACTGGTCAACAGCGATCCCTACAGCGATGGCTGGCTGTTCCGCATTAAGGCCAGCGACGAGTCCGAACTGGAATCGCTGATGGACGCGGACGCGTACAAAACCAGCATTGACGAATAGACGGCGGCAGCGCGGGCCGTACTTTTACGGCCCGTCGTTTCGTCAGCGATTTATTAGCCCTCTCCGGAGCTCCGTCTCCTTAATGCCTTTGCCCGATGCAGGATTTACCGCTAATGACTACTCTCAGCCAGCTTGAACATACCGGCGCTTTTATCGAACGCCATATCGGCCCTTCGCCAGCGCAGCAGGAAGCGATGCTGAACGCGACAGGCGCCGCTTCCCTCAGCGAGTTGATTACCGCTATCGTCCCGGCTGATATTCAGCTGCCCGGCGCGCCTGCCGTCGGCGATCCCCTGACCGAGCATCAGGCGCTGGCCGAGCTGAAAGCAATCGCCAGCCGCAACCTGCGTTATAAATCCTGTATCGGGATGGGCTACACGCCGGTGCTGACGCCGCCGGTTATTCTGCGCAATATGCTGGAAAATCCCGGCTGGTACACTGCCTACACGCCTTATCAGCCTGAAGTTTCTCAGGGCCGACTGGAAGCGCTGCTGAACTTCCAGCAGGTCACGCTGGATTTGACCGGCCTGGATATCGCCTCCGCTTCGCTGCTGGATGAAGCGACCGCCGCCGCCGAGGCGATGGCGATGGCGAAGCGCGTCAGCAAGCTAAAAAACGCCAACCGCTTCTTTGTGGCCGAAGATATTCATCCGCAAACGCTGGACGTGGTGCGGACGCGGGCGGAAACCTTTGGCTTTGAGGTGGTGGTCGATAAGGCGGCGCGCGTGCTGGATCATCAGGACGTGTTCGGCGTGCTGCTCCAGCAGGTCGGCACCACTGGCGAGGTACATGACTACACCTCGCTGATCCATGAGCTGAAGGCGCGGAAAGTGATAGTTAGCGTCGCTGCGGATTTTATGTCGCTGGTGCTGCTGACCGCACCGGGAAAACAGGGCGCGGATATCGTGTTTGGCTCTGCGCAGCGTTTTGGCGTTCCGATGGGCTACGGCGGCCCTCACGCAGCCTTCTTTGCCGCCCGCGACGAGTACAAGCGCTCAATGCCAGGGCGCATTATCGGCGTCTCGCGCGATGCGGCGGGCAACACGGCGCTTAGGATGGCGATGCAGACTCGCGAGCAGCATATTCGTCGTGAAAAGGCCAACTCCAATATCTGTACGTCACAGGTGCTGTTGGCCAATATCGCCAGCCTGTACGCGGTATTCCACGGCCCGCACGGCCTGAAACGCATCGCCTCGCGCATTCATCGCCTGACGGATATTCTGGCTGCCGGGCTGCAAAAGGGCGGTATGACGCTGCGCCATCAGAGCTGGTTCGATACGCTGACCGTTGAAGTCACGGATAAAGCCGCGGTGCTGGATCGCGCGCTGAGTTTTGGCATCAATCTGCGCACCGATATCCACAATGCGGTTGGCATCACCCAGGATGAAACCACGCAGCGGGAAGACGTGGCGGCGCTGTTCTCCGTGCTGCTGGGCGAAAATCACGGTCTGGATATCGACGCGCTGGACAGCGCCGTGGTCGACAGCGCGTCCGTTCCCCCAGCGATGTTGCGCAAAGAGGCCATCCTGACGCATCCGGTCTTTAACCGCTACCACAGCGAAACCGAGATGATGCGCTATATGCACAGTCTGGAACGCAAGGATCTGGCGCTGAATCAGGCGATGATCCCGCTTGGCTCCTGCACCATGAAGCTGAACGCCGCCGCTGAGATGATCCCGATTACCTGGCCGGAATTCGCGGAGCTGCACCCGTTCTGTCCTGCCGATCAGGCCGCCGGCTATCTGCAGATGATAGGCCAGCTGTCGCAGTGGCTGGTGCAGCTGACCGGCTATGACGCGCTCTGTATGCAGCCTAACTCCGGCGCGCAGGGCGAGTATGCAGGCCTGCTGGCGATCCGCCGCTATCACGAAAGCCGTGGCGAAGCCGGACGTAATATCTGTCTGATCCCCGGCTCGGCGCACGGCACCAATCCGGCCTCGGCACAGATGGCGGGCATGGCGGTAGTCGTGGTTGCCTGCGACAAGCAGGGCAATATCGATCTGCACGACCTGCGGCAGAAAGCCGAACAGGCGGGCGAAGCGCTCTCCTGCATTATGGTGACCTATCCATCCACCCACGGCGTCTATGAAGAAACCATCCGCGAGGTTTGCCAGATCGTTCATCAGTATGGCGGCCAGGTTTACCTGGACGGCGCCAACATGAATGCCCAGGTCGGTATCACCACGCCTGGCTATATCGGCGCGGACGTCTCGCACCTTAACCTGCATAAAACCTTCTGTATTCCGCACGGCGGCGGTGGGCCAGGTATGGGACCAATTGGCGTAAAAGCCCATCTGGCGCCTTTTGTGCCGGGTCACAGCGTGGTGCAGATTGACGACATGCTGACGCGGCAGGGCGCGGTGTCCGCCGCGCCGTTCGGCAGCGCTTCTATTCTGCCAATCAGCTGGATGTATATCCGCATGATGGGCGCAGAAGGGCTGAAGCAGGCCAGTTCGGTAGCCATCCTCAACGCCAACTACATCGCCGCGCGCCTGAAATCGGCCTATCCGATCCTGTATGCCGGACGGGACGGTCGGGTAGCGCATGAGTGCATCCTGGATATTCGTCCGCTGAAAGAGCAAACCGGCATCAGCGAGCTGGATATCGCCAAGCGACTGATTGACTATGGCTTCCATGCGCCGACCATGTCCTTTCCGGTGGCGGGAACGCTGATGGTGGAGCCGACGGAATCGGAAAGCAAAGGGGAGCTGGACCGCTTTATCGATGCCATGCTGGCTATCCGCATGGAGATCGACCGCGTGGCGGAAGGTGAGTGGCCAGCGGAAGATAACCCGTTAGTTAATGCGCCGCATACGCAAATGGAGCTGGTCGGCGAGTGGTCGCATCCCTACACGCGCGAGCTGGCGGTCTTCCCGGCAGGCAGTGCGAATAAATACTGGCCGACCGTCAAGCGGCTTGACGATGTTTATGGCGATCGAAATCTGTTCTGTTCCTGTTTGCCGATGAGCGAATATGAATAAAGCAGCATAGCGATACAGACTGAAGGGCACCCGGGTGCCCTTTATTTTTATCGGGAGGCAAAAATGAAAACGGCTTTGGTAACCGGCGGCAGCCGGGGAATTGGGCGAGCCACCGCGCTGCTGCTGGCGCGGCAGGGCTATCAGGTTGCGGTTAACTATCGTCAGCGTGAGGCGGCGGCGGCGGAAGTGGTGTCGCTTATTCAGCAACAAGGCGGAAAAGCGTTCAGCGTGCAGGCCGATATTGCTGATGAACAACAGGTAGTAGCGATGTTTCGCAGCCTTGATCAACAGGGCGCCGTGCTGAGTGCGTTGGTCAATAATGCCGGGATCCTGTTTCAGCAGGCCAGCGTGGCGCAGCTAAACGCCGAACGCATCAATCGCATTTTCGCTACCAATGTCACCGGAACCTTTCTCTGCTGTCGCGAAGCGGTAAAGCGCATGAGTTTTCAGTATGGTGGGCAGGGGGGAGCAATCGTAAACGTCTCTTCCGCCGCTGCCCGTAGCGGTGCACCGCACGAATATGTCGATTATGCCGCCTCTAAAGGGGCCGTAGATACGCTAACCAGAGGACTGGCGCTGGAAGTGGCGGCGCAGGGCATCCGGGTTAACGCGGTACGGCCGGGATTAATCTATACCGATATGCACGCCGACGGCGGCGAGGCGGATCGGGTCAATCGTATTGCGCCGACGCTTCCCATGCAGCGCGGCGGCGAGCCGGATGAGATTGCCCGCGCCATTCTCTGGCTGCTTAGCGAAGCGGCTTCTTATGTCACCGGTACCTTTATCGATGCCGCTGGCGGACGCTGACGGGATGAAGGCTGCCGGATAACGGCGCCCGCGCCATTCTCTGGCTGCTTAGCGAAGCGGCTTCTTATATCCCCAGCACTTTTATCAATGCCGCAACCGGGCGTTAACAGGGTGAAGGTCGCCGAATAACGGCCAGTTTTTTTTGGTTAAACAGCTGTTACAGCCATTCATAGTTTATTTAAGCGTACAGTTGTACTCTGAAATCATTCTCGTTTAAGCTGAACGTGCGCAACTTTCGGACAGGCGGCTGAAAACCAGCCGGGACGTATATCCCCTTTGGTCGCCCGTTTGCTTCAGATTGGGAAGAGGACAACGCATGACCAATAAAAAAATGTTAACGGAGGGCTACTCTGTAGCAGAAGAGGTAGCCAACAGCATCAGCCACGGCATTGGCTTTATCTTTGGCATTGTAGGGCTGGTGCTGCTGCTGGCGCAGGCCATCGACAGCCAGGCCAATGCCATCGCCATCACCAGCTACAGCCTCTACGGCGGCAGCATGATCCTGCTGTTTCTGGCTTCGACGCTTTATCACGCTATCCCTCATCCGCGCGCCAAAGGCTGGCTGAAAAAGCTGGATCACTGCGCTATTTATCTGCTGATTGCCGGCACCTATACGCCTTTTCTGCTGGTGGGGCTTAAGTCGCCGCTGGCGCACGGCCTGATGGTGGTGATCTGGAGCCTGGCGCTGGTGGGCGTGCTGTTTAAACTGTTTTTTGTGCACCGCTTCGAGGCTTTATCGGTCATCACCTATCTGCTGATGGGCTGGCTGTCACTGGTTGTGATTTATCAGCTGGCGATGAAACTGTCGGCGGGCGGCGTCTGGCTGCTGGCGGCGGGCGGCATCATCTATTCGCTGGGGGTAATTTTTTACGTCTCAAAACGCATCCCCTATAACCACGCTATCTGGCACGGCTTTGTGCTTGGCGGCAGCATCTGCCATTTTCTGGCGATTTACTTTTATATTTCATAAAAAAGGGGCCCTCAGGCCCCTGACGGTTAAGAAATCTCGTAGGGCAGCGGCTGAATAGCCAGGCTGCCGCCCTCGTCGCCCTGTACCCGCAGCGCCGTTTCCGGCTCCAGATCGTTATTCAGCACCGCCTGCACCCAGACATCGCCATTATCCAGCTGACAGGCTGCCAGTATGGTGCCGGTGCGGCGCCAGTTGTCGCCCAGCTTCATTTCCAGCGCATCCGCAGCGGCCGGAACGCGGGCAGCCTTGCCGGCCAGCCAATAAAGTGCACGCTTGTTGGCACCGCGGAATTTAGCGCGCGCCACCATTTCCTGGCCCGTATAGCAGCCTTTCTTAAAGCTGATAGCGTCCAGCGCCTGCAGGTTTGTCGCCTGAGGAATAAACTGCGCGCTGTTCGCCGCATCAATAACGGGCAGGCCAGCTTCGATATTCAGCGCCAGCCACTGCGAGCTGTCGGTTAGCTGTGCCTGACCGTCCAGGGCTGCGCGCAGCGCCAGTGCTCTGTCGCGATTCAGGATCAGCAGAAAGCGTTCCGCTGGCGCGGGAAACCACAGCAGCGTCGCATCATCCTGCTGCACCACTGGGTTTTCGGCGTCCGGCAGCGCGTCAAACAGCCCGGCCAGCGCGGCGCGAGCCTGAAAACCGGCTACGCCCAGCAGCACCGCTTCGTCATCCGCTTCGATAGCGACTTTGGCGAAAACGGCATACTTTTTCAGCTCGCTGATTTGCGTATCGCGCAGGCTGCGGCGTTCGAGATAGGCAAAGCCTTCGCCACGGTGAAACAGACGCAGATTGCTCCACATTTTTCCTTTTGCATCGCAGTGGGCTGCGGGGAGATGCGCATTGACGCCCAGCGCGGCGACGTCCAGCGTCAGCTGCCCCTGCAAATAGCTGACGCGGTCCGCGCCGGTCACGTTGACCAGCGCCCACTCTTCCAGCGAGATCAGCGTAAGCGGCAGACGGGCAGAGGCCGCAGGTTGACGAGGCGGGAAAGATAAAGTCGGCATAGCGGATTCCTGAAGTCAAATAAGCCTGCATTCATGTTAAAAGAGCCGCCCGGCTTTGCAACCTGTTTTCTGAAGGCGACGCACAAAAGGCGCGCTTGCGCGGCAACAAATGCTTTTATCGTGCGGCGCGTTACGCAAAGCCAAATTGCGCCATCAACATTGGCTTAAAAAAGCGCTACACTAGCGGCCATCTTTCACCGACTGACGATGGAAAGCATGGATATTGAAAATAGAGCGCGCGTGCAGTGGGCCTGCCGGCGCGGTATGCGGGAACTGGATATCTCCATCATGCCGTTCTTTGAATATGAATATGACACGCTGAGCGATGGCGATAAAAAGATCTTTATTCGCCTGCTGGAAAGCGACGATCCCGATCTGTTCAACTGGATGATGAATCATGGCGAACCTGCCGATCCGGAACTGAAACGCATGGTTCATCTGATCCAGCAGCGAAACCAGCAGCGTGGCCCTGTGGCGTTCTGATCTGCGGGTCTCCTGGCAGGCGCAGTGGATGTCGCTTTCGCTGCACGGCGTGGTGGTGATAGCGCTGCTGCTGGCGCCGTGGCCGGCCAGCCTAACGGTAGTGTGGATGCTGCTGCTGACGCTGGTGGTGCTGGAGTGCGTGCGTAGCCAGCGGCGCATTCGCAGCCGGGAAGGCGATATCGCGCTGCTGGCCGACCGTCAGCTGCAATGGCGGCAGAAGCACTGGCGCATTTGCGGTCGGCCGTGGATGACACGGCGAGCGATCCTGCTGGCGCTGCGCTCCGCTAAAGGCGAGCGCGAGAAGCTCTGGCTGCTGCGCGACAGCATGAACGAAAGCGAGTGGCGGCAGCTCCGTCAACAGCTGCTCGCTATTCACTGAACGCCAGGCTTACAGCGTGGCGGCCATTTCCGTCAGGATTTGTTCGCACCACTGCGCGATACGCTCGTCCGTCAGCTCAAACTGGTTAACGTCGTCCAGCGCCAGGCCGACAAACTGCTGGCCGTCGGCGGTTAGCGGCTTCCGGCTGATAAACTCGTAGCCTTTGGTAGGCCAGTAGCCAACGAAAACGACGCCCAGCGGTTGCAGCACCTCATGCAGCATGCCAAGCGCGTCCAGAAACCATTCGCTGTATTCGGCCTGATCGCCCATGCCGTACAGCGCCACGGTTTTGCCGCGCAGGTTTAGCGTAGCGAGGTCGGTCCAAACCGCCTCCCAGTCCTCCTGGATTTCGCCGAAGTCCCAGGTGGGAATGCCCAGGATCAGCATGTCGTACTGCTCCATCAGCTGCGGCGAGTCCTCTTTCAGATTGTGCAGCGTAACAAGATCCTCGCCGATAAAATCGCGGATTTTCTCCGCCGCCATCTCGGTATAACAGGTGCTGGAACCGTAAAAAAGCCCGATGTTCATACGCGGTTTACTCAATTCTCCTGGTTCAATGGCGCGAATTATATCAGAATTGAGCTTTGACGGTGTGCCGTCGGGTAAGTGGAAAAGGAGTCAACGTGCCGGACAGCGATCTGACAGAGCAGTTTCTTGATGCCTTATGGATTGAGCGAAATCTTGCGCAAAACACCGTAGCTTCCTATCGGCTCGATCTGATGTCGCTGGTGAACTGGCTGGCGCATCACCGGCTGGATCTGCTGCATGTAGACAGCGCCGGGCTACAGAACTTTCTGGCCGAGCGCGTGGAAGGCGGCTATAAGGCCAGCAGTTCTGCTCGCCTGCTCAGCGCCATGCGGCGTCTGTTCCAGTATCTTTATCGGGAGAAGCTGCGTGAAGACGATCCCAGCGCGCTGCTGGCCTCGCCTAAACTGCCGCAGCGGCTGCCGAAAGATCTTAGCGAAGCGCAGATAGAGCGGCTGCTGCAGGCGCCCTCTACGGATATCCCGATAGAGCTGCGCGACAAAGCCATGCTGGAGCTGCTCTATGCCACCGGGCTGCGCGTCACGGAGCTGGTCAGCCTGACGCTGAACAACGTCAGCCTGCGCCAGGGCGTGGTGCGCGTGGTGGGCAAAGGCGATAAAGAGCGGCTGGTGCCGCTGGGCGAAGAGGCGCTGCACTGGCTGGAGCATTACATTGAATATGGTCGTCCGTGGCTGCTGAATGGACAGACGCTGGACGTGCTTTTCCCCAGCAACCGCGCACAGCAAATGACCCGACAAACGTTCTGGCACCGCATCAAGCATTATGCGACGCTGGCGGGCATCGACAGTGAAAAGCTCTCCCCCCACGTGCTGCGACACGCTTTCGCCACGCATTTGTTGAACCACGGCGCCGATCTGCGGGTCGTACAGATGCTGTTAGGGCATAGCGACCTGTCCACCACGCAAATTTATACCCACGTCGCCACCGAGCGGCTACGGCAGTTACATCAACAGCATCATCCCCGCGCCTGACGCGGTGATCAAACGGCCAAACTATAAGGCCATGAGGATAATCAATGAAAAAGCGTTACTTTCTCCTTTCCCTGCTGGTAGCAGCCGGCCTGGCGCACGCCGATGATGCGGCCATTAAGCAATCTCTGGCGAAGCTGGGACTACAGCAGATGGAGATCCAGCCGTCGCCTTTGCCAGGGATGAAAACCGTACTGACTGAAAGCGGCGTGCTTTACGTCAGCGAAGACGGCAAACAGTTTATCCAGGGGCCGCTGTACGATATCAGCGGCGCGCAGCCGATCAACGTCACCAACAAACTGTTGGAGAAAAAAGTCGACGCGCTGAGCAGCGAAATGATCGTGTATAAAGCGCCGAAAGAGCAGCATGTCATTACCGTCTTTACCGACATCACCTGCGGCTACTGCCACAAGCTGCACTCGCAGATGGCGGACTACAACGCGCTGGGGATCACCGTGCGCTATCTGGCCTTCCCACGTGAAGGCATGAACGGACAGGTTGCCAAAGAGATGAAGTCAATCTGGTGCGTGGCCGATCGCAAAAAAGCGTTCGACGCGGCGATGAAAGGCGAAACCCCTGCGGCGGCCGACTGCAAAATCGACCTGGCCAGGCATTATCAGCTGGGCATTCTCTACGGTATTCAGGGCACGCCAGCCATCCTGCTGCAAAACAGTATGATGATCCCTGGCTATCAGGGGCCGCAGGAGATGAAAAAGCTGCTGGATAGCCAGAAGACAGGCGGCTAAGCCCAGTGAAAGGAAAAACCGAATTACGCCGCCGCGTGGCGGCGCAGGCGTGCGAGCTGCCGGAGGATCTCCATCCTCTGCTGCGACGCCTCTATGCGCACCGCGGCGTTAAGCAGGCCGTCGAGCTGGAACGCGGTGCCAAAAATCTCCACGCGTTTCACTCGCTCAGCGGCATTGAGCGGGCGGCAGAGATCCTGCAAAAGGCGATTGCCGATAACCTGTGCATTATGATCGTCGGCGATTTCGATGCTGACGGCGCCACCAGCACCGCGCTGACCGTATTGGCTTTACGCAGCATGGGCGGTCGCAATATCAAATATCTGGTGCCAAACCGCTTTGACGATGGCTACGGCCTGAGCCCGGAAGTGGTGGAGCAGGCGGCGGCGCGCGGCGCGCAGCTGATTATGACCGTAGATAACGGCATCTCTTCCCATGCGGGCGTCGCGCTGGCGCACGAAAAAGGCATTGCCGTAGTGATCACCGATCACCATCTTCCTGGCGATACGCTGCCGGATGCGGAAGCGATTGTTAATCCTAACCTGGCGGACAGCGAGTTCCCTTCACGCTCGCTGGCGGGGGTGGGCGTCGCGTTTTATCTTATGCTGGCGCTGCGCGCGCGGCTGCGCGACAGCGGCGTCGCCACGCTGCCGAACCTGGCCGAGCTGCTGGATCTGGTGGCGCTGGGCACGGTGGCGGACGTGGTGCCGCTGGACGCCAATAACCGCATCCTGGTCTGGCAAGGGCTGAGCCGTATTCGCGCCGGTAAATGCCGCGTCGGCATCCGGGCGCTGCTGGAAATCGCCAATCGTGATGCGCGCCAGCTTGCCGCCAGCGACCTGGGTTTTGCGCTGGGGCCGCGTCTCAATGCAGCCGGACGGCTGGACGATATGTCGGTCGGCGTCGCGCTGTTGCTTAGCGAAGACCTCGCCCAGGCGCGCATGCTGGCCAGCGAGCTGGATGCGCTGAACCAGACGCGCAAAGAGATAGAGCAGGGGATGCAGACGGAGGCGCTGGCGCTGTGCGATGCGCTGGAGCGCAGCAGCGAAGCGCTGCCGCTTGGCATCGCTATGTATCATCCGGAATGGCACCAGGGCGTGGTCGGCATCCTGGCTTCGCGGCTGAAAGAGCGCTTTCACCGTCCGGTTATCGCTTTTGCGCCCGCCGGTGACGGCACGCTGAAAGGGTCGGGACGATCCATCAGCGGGCTGCATATGCGCGACGCGCTTGAGCGGCTGGATACGCTCTATCCCGGCCTGATTATCAAGTTTGGCGGCCACGCGATGGCGGCGGGCCTGTCGCTGGAGGCGGAGAAGTTCGACGAATTCCGCCAGCGCTTTGGCGAGCTGATCGGCGAATGGCTCAGCGAAGAGTCTTTGCAGGGCGTGGTCTGGTCAGACGGCCAGCTGATGGCGCAGGAGCTGACGCTGCCCACCGCAGAGCTGCTGCGTGAAGCCGGGCCGTGGGGGCAGGCGTTTCCCGAACCGCAGTTTGACGGCAAATTTAAGCTGATCCAGCAGCGGCTGGTGGGCGAGCGCCATCTGAAGGTTATGCTGGAGCCGCTGGGCGGCGGGCCGCTGCTGGACGGTATCGCTTTTAATATTGATACCGCGCTCTGGCCCGATGCGAGCGTGAAGCAGGTAGAGCTGGCCTACAAGCTGGATATCAACGAGTTTCGCGGCAACCGCAGCGTACAGCTGATTATCGAGCATCTCTGGCCGCTGTAGCCTGAACAGGCCAGTCTTACTCAGTCAGGAAGAGGTTGTGATTTGTCATGGCAGAGGGATAGCGTAACAAGTAAACGCTTTTCATTATCCTGCAGCCCCAAAATGGGACTGGGATAGTCAAGGCGAATGTTTACCCAGGGAGGGGACATGAAGATTATCGCGGTAGCGCCATTACGGGAATTCTGGCCCCCCACAATCAGGCCGCCTAAGGCCTGGGTTGATGAAGTCAGAAAAGCGGCCTGGCGGACGCCACAGGATATAAAGAGGCGCTATCCGTCAGCCGATTTGGTGGCCGCCGGTGCGCCTTCCGACTATGGGATTGGCTGCGGTAAACTGCTGCCGCGCTAACGCTACAAACTCCCCGCAAATTCGTTTAAACTGCGTAGTTACATTGCAGACTTTTGAAGATCTAAATCATGTTTGAAATTAATCCGGTAAAGAACCGAATTCAGGATCTCACTGAGCGCAGCAGCGTTCTCAGGGGGTATCTTTGACTACGATGCCAAGAAAGAGCGCTTAGAAGAAGTTAACGCCGAGCTGGAACAGCCGGACGTCTGGAACGAGCCTGAACGCGCGCAGGCGCTGGGCAAAGAGCGTTCCGCGCTGGAAGCGGTAGTAGAAACGCTGGATCAGCTGAGCCAGGGGCTGGAAGATGTTGCCGGCCTGCTGGAGCTGGCGGTGGAAGCGGACGACGAAGAAACCTTCAACGAAGCGGTTGCCGAGCTGGACGGTCTGGATAAAAAGCTCGCCGATCTTGAATTCCGCCGCATGTTCTCCGGCGAGTACGACGGCGCGGACTGCTACATCGACATTCAGGCCGGCTCAGGCGGGACGGAAGCGCAGGACTGGGCCAGTATGCTGGTGCGTATGTACCTGCGCTGGGCCGAGGCGAAAGGCTTTAAAACGGAAGTGATCGAAGAGTCCGAAGGTGAAGTAGCCGGCACTAAATCCGCCACGCTGCGCATCAGCGGCGATTATGCTTTCGGCTGGCTGCGTACCGAAACCGGCGTGCATCGCCTGGTGCGTAAAAGCCCGTTCGACTCCGGCGGCCGCCGCCATACCTCTTTCAGTTCCGCGTTTGTCTACCCGGAAGTGGACGACGATATCGATATCGAGATTAACCCGGCCGACCTGCGTATTGACGTTTACCGCGCCTCCGGCGCCGGTGGTCAGCACGTTAACCGTACGGAATCGGCGGTGCGTATTACCCATATTCCAACCGGCACGGTGACCCAGTGCCAGAACGACCGTTCTCAGCATAAGAACAAAGACCAGGCGATGAAGCAGATGAAGGCGAAGCTGTACGAGCTGGAAATGCAGAAGAAAAATGCTGAGAAACAGTCGCTGGAAGATAACAAATCCGATATCGGCTGGGGCAGCCAGATCCGCTCCTACGTGCTGGACGATTCACGCATCAAGGATCTGCGCACCGGCGTGGAGACCCGTAATACTCAGGCGGTGCTGGACGGCGATCTGGACCGATTTATTGAAGCAAGTTTAAAAGCAGGGCTATAAGGAACTGACATGTCAGAACAACAACCGCAGGGCGCCGACGCCGCACTTGAGCTGAATAATGAACTGAAAGCGCGTCGCGAAAAGCTGAGCGCGCTGCGTGAGAACGGCGTGGCATTTCCCAATGATTTCCGTCGCGACAGCCTTTCCGATAAGCTGCACGCAGAATATGACGCGAAAGAGAATGAAGAGCTGGAAGCGCTGGGCACAGAAGTCAGCGTGGCGGGACGCATGATGACGCGCCGTATTATGGGCAAGGCATCCTTCGTCACGCTGCAGGACGTAGGCGGTCGCATCCAGCTGTATGTTTCTCGCGACGATCTGGCGGAAGGCATTTACAACGAACAGTTTAAAAAGTGGGATCTCGGCGATATCGTCGGCGCTCGCGGCAGGTTGTTTAAGACCAAAACCGGCGAGCTTTCTATCCACTGTAGCGAACTGCGTCTGCTGACCAAAGCGCTGCGCCCGCTGCCGGATAAGTTCCACGGCCTGGCCGATCAGGAAACCCGCTATCGCCAGCGCTATCTGGATCTGATCTCTAACGACGACTCGCGCAAAACCTTTAAAATTCGTTCGCAGATCATGGCGGGCATCCGCAGCTTTATGGTCGGCCGCGACTTTATGGAAGTGGAAACGCCAATGATGCAGGTGATCCCCGGCGGCGCTTCTGCCCGTCCGTTTATCACCCATCATAACGCGCTGGATATCGACATGTATCTGCGCATCGCGCCCGAGCTTTACCTGAAGCGTCTGGTGGTCGGCGGCTTCGATCGCGTCTTCGAGATCAACCGTAACTTCCGTAACGAAGGGATTTCGCCGCGTCATAACCCAGAGTTCACCATGATGGAACTCTATATGGCCTATGCGGACTACAAGGACCTGATCGAACTGACCGAAAGCCTGTTCCGTACGCTGGCGCAGGACGTGCTGGGCACCACGGTAGTGCCTTACGGCGATCAGGAATTCGACTTCGGCAAGCCGTTCGACAAACTGACGATGAAAGAAGCCATTCAGAAATACCGTCCGGAAACCGATCTGGCCGACCTGGATGATTTCGACAAAGCCTGCGCTATCGCGCAGTCTCTGGGCATCAAGATTGAGAAGAGCTGGGGCCTGGGCCGCGTGGTAACCGAAATCTTCGAAGAGACGGCGGAAAGCCATCTGATCCAGCCGACCTTTATCACCGAATATCCGGCCGAAGTGTCGCCGCTGGCTCGCCGCAACGACGTTAACCCGGAAATCACCGACCGCTTCGAGTTCTTTATCGGCGGCCGTGAAATCGGTAACGGCTTCTCCGAGCTGAACGACGCGCAGGATCAGGCTGAACGCTTCCTGCAGCAGGTGAACGCCAAGGATGCAGGCGACGACGAAGCGATGTTCTACGACGAAGACTACGTAACGGCGCTGGAGCACGGCCTGCCGCCAACAGCGGGTCTGGGTATCGGTATCGACCGTATGGTGATGCTGTTTACCAACAGCCACACTATCCGCGACGTGATCCTGTTCCCGGCGCTGCGCCCGTCAGGAAAATAAGCGAAGGCTGTGGGATTAAGGGGCGACTTGTCGCCCCTTTTTTATCGCTGATTTCAGGCCGGAAGGCGATGCCCTGGACGGTTGCAGGAAGGCGTCATCAAAGTGGCGGATTTTGCTCCCGGCTGGGCTAATACCTGTGCCCGGACGGAGTACGTAATATTTGCCGCCGTCAAACCGGTCTGTTACTGAAACCGGCCGCGCATCTGGTGCCGCGCTTTGACCCCCGTCGCCCTTCAGATCGACACAGCGATGAGCCCCTGGCTGTCAGCGAGCAAACCGCTGAGCCGTTATGATTTTATCGCCTCGTCCAGCCAGTCTTTAAAGCGGGCGTAAGGCACATACAGCGAGACGTTTTTATACAGCGTCTTGCCGGTTTTAATATCGTTAATGCGATTGGAATAGCCGACGATAACGCCCGCCACGGAGTCATCGGAAGCGTTATAGACCGCGCCGCCGGACATGCCCTGCACCACGCCCGCGTCGGAGGCCACCACGACGCAGCTCAGCTTGTTCCAGTCGTTTTTCAGACCGGTATTCACCAGGTTGGTGCCGGTCGAGGCCACCGGCATGGCGGAGATAAAGCTGTAGCCATACAGATTGATTTTGTCGCCCATAAAGCCGTTACGGAAGCGCGGCGCGGGCACGTTGCCGTTTTTATGGTAAACCACCGCCAGGTCGCATTCAGGATGGCGCGACTTAACGCGATAAAGCGAATATTTCGCCACGTGCGCTGCCGTCAGGCTGTAATCGGCGTTTAGCGGAATAGTGGTGCCCAGCGTGCCCACGCCCAGAATGGTCGGAATGCCGGTAACGGTCATATCCACACGCTTCTCTGCTTCGCTGCTGTACTCATATTTTCCTACTGAGCACCCGGTGATACTCAGCGTCAGCAGGCAAATAGCCAGTCGCATCTTTACTCCTCGGTAATGAATCGATCAAGCACAGCTCAATAAACGCCCGTTGCATCCATCATCGAGGTATCGGCCAACACTCGGAAAACTTTACCTATTTAACCGCACTCCGCATCAAATGATTATCAGATAATTGATAATTTTCCGTAATGAGTGCCGTCTCAATGCGCGCAAAATACGGCCATTATTTACTAAAGTAGCGGCGTATTTTGCTCAAGTATAGACAAACCGCGAAGCCCAAAAACGATGCGTAAAGGCTAAAATCGGTGGATCTGAAGGTGAGTCGGCGGCGATTGTTGCCTTCCAGGCAAAAAATTGTTGCCTGAGAAGGGGTATAAGTCCCTGATGAGCTGTGCTTTAATCTTTGGTGTGATGTAGATCAAAATTCACATTCTGTAATACTTTCCCCCGCCCTTTTTTGTCTGTCGACCGCTGTCGGCGGAAAGATAATTTTTTCTGGAGAAGATGAGATGCCCGTTTCTTTACTGGCGCTGGCGCTGAGCGCTTTTGCTATCGGCACCACGGAATTCGTTATTATGGGCCTGCTGCCGGAAGTGGCAGGCGATCTCGGCGTAACGATCCCTTCGGCGGGCTGGTTAATCAGCGGCTATGCGCTGGGCGTGGCGATCGGCGCACCGATTATGGCGCTGCTCACGGCTAAGCTGCCGCGTAAAAAGACGCTGATTTTACTGATGTCGATCTTTATTGTCGGCAACGTGCTTTGCGCGCTGGCTTACAGCTACAACCTGTTGATGATGGCACGGGTGATCACCGCGCTTTGTCACGGCGCTTTTTTCGGCATCGGCGCCGTGGTAGCCGCCAGCCTGGTCGCGCCCGACAAGCAGGCGTCCGCCGTAGCGCTGATGTTTACCGGCTTAACGCTGGCTAACGTGCTGGGCGTGCCGCTGGGCACCTGGTTTGGCCAGCTGTTTGGCTGGCGCGCTACCTTCTGGGGCGTGGCGGTGATTGGCGTACTGGCTTTTATTGCGCTGATTGTCAGCCTGCCTACCAACCGCGACGAAAAACCGGTACATCTGGCCAGCGAGGTTAGCGCGCTGGCTAACGGCAAGCTGTGGCTGTCGCTGCTGATGACGGTGTTTTTCGCCGCCGCCATGTTCGCGCTGTTCAGCTATATTGCGCCGCTGCTGCTGCAGATCACCGGTATCAGCAACAAAGGCGTCAGCTGGACGCTGTTTTTAATTGGCGGCGGCCTGACGGTCGGCAATATTCTGGGCGGCAGGCTGGCCGACTGGAAGGTTTCTTTTAGCCTGATCCTCAGCTTCTCGCTGATCGCGCTGTTTTCGCTTGCCTTCAGTTGGACCAGCCATGCGCTGTGGCTGGCGGAAATCAACCTGTTTTTATGGGCGATGGCAACGTTCTCTACCGTACCGGGACTGCAAATCAACGTGGTTCGCCACGGCAAAGAGGCGCCGAACCTTGTGTCCACGCTGAATATCTCTGCGTTTAACGTCGGCAACGCGTTTGGCGCATGGGCGGGCGGTGCGGTGATTGATCGCGGTTATGGGCTGACTTCCGTGCCGGTCGCGGCCGCCGTACTGGCCGTTATGGGCCTGCTGATTTGTCTGCTGACCTTCCGCCGCGCACGCGGCCAGCAGCAGGCGGCGCGCGCTTAAGCCAGTAATGTCGCGAGGCGCTGGTTGAACAGGCTGCTATGCTCGCGCAGATGCAGACTGAAGGCGTCAACCAGCGCCGAGCCGGGACGGTGCTGTGGCCGGATCAGGCTGACGGTAAAAGGCACCGCAATACTGAAGCGGCGGATCGCTACGCCGCTGCCCGCATAGTCCAGCGCCGTAAGCGGATTGACTATCGAGACGCCCACACCTGCTCTCACCATCGCACAAACCGAGGCCGCGCTGTGCGTCTCCATCACCATTCTGCGCTGGACGCCCTGCTCGCTGAATAGCTGATCCAGTAACTGACGATAGCTGTCCGTTTGCGACAGGCTGATAAAATTCCTTCCGGCAAAATCCTGCGGCGTCAGGCAGCTTTTTTCCGCCAGCGCGTCGTCCTGCGGCAGCACGCAAACCTCATTACCGGTGAAGATCACGCTGCGCTGCGTGCCGACCGGCGTCTGGCCGGTTTCCGTTAGGCCTAAATCGTAACGCTGTGCCGACAGCCACTCTTCCAGCAGCGGCGACTCCTGCGGAATAATATTCAAACTGACGTCGGGGTAGCGCTGCAAAAAGGGCTGGCAGAGCAGGGGAAGCAGCGACTGGGAAAACACCGGCAGGCAGGCGACAGACAGCTCGCCCTGGCGAAACTGGCGCAGGCTTTCGGCCGCGTTGATAATCCTGTCCAGACCGTACCAGGATCGCTGCACTTCTTCAAACAGCTTCAGTCCCTGTACGGTAGGGTGCAGGCGGCCCCGGATGCGATCGAACAGCTTCAGGCCGGTCAGCTTTTCCAGCCTGGCCAGCTCGCGGCTGACCGTGGGCTGCGAGGTATGCAGCATAGCCGCCGCTTCGGTCAGGTTGCCGGTGGTAACAACCGCATGAAAAATTTCGATATGTCGTAGCGTGATGCCAGCCATAACTACCCTCGCAAAAAGAATCGTTCATATCATGAATGAATAGACTTCGCTAAAACAGATATTTTTCATCGCGCTGTTGCTATGGCGTAATAACGCTATTAATGACAGGAGAAAGCCCGATGCCACGCCCGCTTAATACTACCGAAACTGCTCTGAACCATGACAATTTGCTCCAGTTGGCGCGCCAGTATGGCGGCCCCGTCTGGGCCTATGATGCCGACGTCATTGCTGACCGTATCGCGCAGCTGCAACAGTTTGACGTGGTGCGCTTTGCGCAAAAAGCCTGCTCTAACGTTCATATCCTTAAGCTGATGCGTGCAGCGGGCGTTCGCGTCGATTCGGTGTCGCTGGGAGAAGTGGAACGCGCGCTGGCGGCAGGCTTTCAGCCCGGCGGCGAAGAGATCGTCTTTACGGCCGATCTGCTGGATGCGCCTACGCTTGCCCGCCTGGCAGAGCTTGCGATCCCGGTGAATGCCGGTTCGGTTGATATGCTGCATCAGCTGGGCGAAGTGTCGCCGGGCCATAAGGTTTGGCTGCGCGTTAATCCGGGGTTTGGTCACGGCCACAGCCAGAAAACCAACACCGGCGGCGAAAACAGCAAGCACGGGATCTGGCACGGCGATCTTGAGCTGGCGCTGGCCGCTATCCGGCAGCACCGGCTGCAGCTGGTCGGCATCCATATGCATATTGGGTCGGGCGTGGATTATGGTCATCTGGAGCAGGTTTGCGACGCGATGGTCAGGCTGGTTATCGACTTCGGACAGGATGTGGAGGCAATCTCAGCCGGCGGCGGGCTTTCCATTCCTTACCGTTTTGGTGAAGAAGCGATCGATACCGCTCACTACTTTGGGCTGTGGGATGCGGCGCGCCAGCGAGTGGCGCAGCATTTAGGCCATGCGGTGAAGCTGGAAATTGAACCGGGACGCTTTCTGGTGGCGGAATCTGGCGTGCTGGTATCTGAAGTGCGCGCCGTTAAACAGATGGGCAGCCGCCACTTCGTGCTGGTGGACGCCGGTTTTAACGATCTGATGCGTCCGGCGATGTATGGCAGCTATCATCATATCTCCGCCATTGCCGGAGACGGACGCGATCTGCAGGAGAGCCGGACGATTGACACCGTGGTGGCGGGGCCGCTGTGCGAATCCGGCGACGTTTTCACCCAGCAGGAAGGCGGCAAAGTCGAAACCCGCGCGCTGCCGCACGTCAGGCCGGGCGACTATCTGGTATTCCATGATACCGGCGCTTACGGCGCGTCGATGTCCTCTAACTACAACAGCCGGCCGCTGCTGCCGGAAGTGCTGTTTGAAAACGGCCAGCCGCGCCAGATCCGCCGCGCGCAGACCGTTCAGGAGCTGCTGGCGCTGGAGGCGTAAGCATCAGTCTGGCGAGCCGACCGAATGGCGGCGCACCAGCGTCGGGCTGAACAGATTGGTCACCTCAGGCAGCGGCTGGTTATTAGCCAGCGCTAACGCCAGCTCCGCTGCCTGCTGCGCCATGGTGACGATGGGGTAGCGCACCGTGGTCAGCCTCGGGCGGACATAGCGCGATACCAGCACGTCATCAAAACCAATCAGCGACATCTCTTCCGGCACCCGCACGCCGTTATCGCTGAGTACCGCCAGCGCGCCCGCCGCCATTGAGTCGTTATAGCAGGCTACGGCGCTAAAGGCCTTGCCGCGTCCCAGCAGCTCCGTCATCGCCTGTTCGCCGCCGATCTCATCCGGTTCGCCAAACGCGACCAGCCGATCGCTGCCCGGCAGATTGTGCTCCTTCAGCGCGTCGTAATAGCCCTGTAGCCGCTCGTCCGCATCGGAAATAGGGTGGTTTGAGCAGATAAAAGCGATGTTCTGATGGCCCTGCTGGATCAGATGGCGCGTTGCCAGCCACGAGCCGTAGCGATCGTCCAGCGCAATGCAGCGCTTTTCAAAACCCGGCAGCGCACGGTTAATCAATACCATGCCGGGGATCTGCTTCATCAGAGGGATCAGGTCGGCGTCCGGGATTTTTTTGGTATGCACCACCAGCGCGCCGCAGCGGTGCCGGATCAGCTGTTCAATCGCCTGGCGCTCTTTTTGCTCATTGTGATAACCGTTGCCAATCAGCAAAAAGTTGCCGGTGCCGTAGGCAACCTGCTCGACCGCCTTGACCAGCGCGCCGAAAAAGGGATCGGAAACGTCGCCGACGACCAGCCCCATGGTTTCCGTTGACTGCTGCGCCAGCGCGCGCGCGTTGGCGTTGGGATGATACTGCAACTCTTCCATTGCGCTGTTAACGGCCTGACGAGAAGCGTCGCTGGCTTTAGGCGAATTATTAATTACGCGAGAGACCGTAGCGACGGACACACCCGCCAGCCTGGCGACATCCTTAATGGTAGCCATAGTGACAAAGCCTTCCAGGGTAAACGTTTACATGGCCCCAGTGTTGCGGAAATTGCCAGCTACTTCAAGCAGACAGAATGCTGCGAATGTCGCAAAGCCGACGAAAAAGGCCAGCTGTTATCCGCAGATCCTTTTACCGCAGCGTCTTTTCCTTCACGCTTTGCCGCTTCCCGCGCGCAAGTACGCCAGCCCGGGCACTTTGGAAAGCACGGCTTCATTAACGAGCTTCTGGCGCAACAGGCAACGGAACCGCGGGCTTTTACGATCGCACGTCGGACGCACAGAAGTGTGCTGAAACGCGCCGGAAAAATGGTAGCCTGTAGCCTGACACGATCACCAGCCGGACTGCCTGCCATGACTCTAAAAAAAGTGCCGCATCTTGCCCACTGGGGCGCCTTTACCGCCGTTGTCGAAAACGGCAAACTGCAGCGCTGCGAACCCTTTTTCGCCGATCGCGATCCGTCGCCAATGCTTAACACTATTCCCGAGCTGGTCTATTCCGACCGGCGCATTCGTCAGCCGATGGTGCGCCGCTCCTGGCTTAAATCGCGCGAGAAAAGCGACCGCACGCTGCGGGGGCGGGAAGATTTCGTGGCGGTGGACTGGGAAACAGCGCTGGATTTAGTGGCGGAAGAAAACCGTCGGGTGCGCGATCGCTACGGCGCCGCCGGTATTTTTAACGGTTCTTACGGCTGGTCTTCAGCGGGACGTGTTAACCATGCCCGCACCCTGATCCGTCGCTTCTACTTTACCGGCGGCGGCGGTGTCGATCAGCTGGGCAACTACAGCTGGGGTGCCGCGCAGTTTTTCCTGCCCTATATCATCGGCACCTATATGCCGTTGACCGGTCGCGTTACCGACTGGCCGAGCGTGGTGGAACATTGCGAAATTTTTGTCGCCTTTGGCGGACTGGCGTTGAAAAATGGCCAGGTTGCCTCCGGCGGTGCAGGGCAGCACAGCCTGAAACCGGCACTGCTTGAACTGGCGGCCAAAGGCACGCCGGCGATCAACATCAGTCCGATGCGGGATGACTGCCCGGAATTTGTTAACGCCGAGTGGATCCCGATCCGACCCAATACCGACGTGGCGCTGATGCTGGCGCTGGGGTACGAAGTGGAGCGGCTGGGCGCGGCGGATGGCGATTTTCTGGCTTCGCACTGCGTAGGCTATCCGCAGCTGCGCGGCTATCTGCTGGGCGACAGCGACGGGGTGGCGAAAACCCCGCGCTGGGCCAGCGAGATCACCGGTATTCCGGCCGCGCGCATTGAGCTGTTGGCCAGACAGCTGATCGGCAAACGCAGTTTTATTACCAGTTCTTATTCCGTGCAGCGCGCCCATCGCGGCGAACAGCCTTACTGGATGATGATCGCGCTCTCGTCGATGCTGGGCCAGCCGGGCCTGCCGGGCGCCGGGTTCTCTTTTGGACACGGCTCAATGAACAGCGTAGGCAACCCGCGCGTTGACGGGCCGGCGCCGATGATGTCAACCGGCGTCAACCCCATTGCCGACCAGGCGATCCCGGTGGCGCGCATCAGCGATATGCTGCTGCATCCGGGCGAGCCATACGCTTTCCAGGGCCAAACCCATACTTATCCCGATATTCAGCTGATCCACTGGGCGGGCGGCAATCCGTTTCATCATCATCAGCAGCTTAACCGGCTGGTCGAGGGCTGGCAGAAGCCGGAAACGGTTATCGTGCAGGATATCGTCTGGACGCCCGCGGCGCAGATGGCGGATATCGTGCTGCCGGTGACCACCTCGCTGGAGCGCAACGATATCGGCGGCTCGTCCCGCGACCGCTTTGTGCTGGCTATGCATCAGGCGATCGAACCGCAGCATCAGGCGCGTAACGACTTTGATATTTTTGCCGATCTGGCGGAGCGCCTGGGCTATCGCGACGCCTTTACCGAAAACCGGAACGAAGCGCAGTGGATTGAGCACCTTTACCAGCAGTGTGCGGTGGCACACCAGCGCCGGGGCGTCGACTGGCCGGATTTCCAGACTTTCTGGGAACGGGGCTACGTAGAAGTGCCAGAAGGCGACAAGCCGTTTATTTTTATGGAGGATTTTCGCCGGGATCCGCAGCAGGATCCGATCCAGACCCCCAGCGGCAAAATTGAGCTGTTCAGCGAAACCATTGCGGGCTTTGGCCTGGCAGATTTTGCGCCGCACCCGGAATGGCAGCCGCCGCAGGAGTGGCTGGGTGCGGAAATCTGCCAGCGCTTCCCGTTGCATATGATCTCCATGCAGCCTGGCGATCGTCTTCACAGCCAGATGGATGCGACGCCGACGGTGCAGGCTAACAAAACGGCCGGGAGGGAAACGCTGTGGATGCATCCGGAAGATGCCGAAACGCGCGGGATTGCCGATGGCGACACCGTTGAGGTCAGCAACGATCGCGGGCGGATGCTGGCTGGCGTCAGGCTTACGGACGGCGTCAGCCGCAGCGTGGTGCTGATCGCCACCGGCGCCTGGTTCGATCCGGGCTTTGGCAAAGCCTGGCTGCCGTATGACCAGGCGGGCAACCCCAACGTGCTGACGCTGGATATCGGCACCTCGTCGCTGACGCAGGGGCCAAACGCCATGAGCTGCCTGGTGGAAATCTGCAGGGCGACCAGAGCGCAACGCCAGGAATAAATCAGGAACCGCGCTTAATAGTGCCAATATCGCGCATGGGCGCGCGAAACGAGTCGGGATAGCCGTATTCACGGCCAGTCCGGGCTCCGTAGCTGTTCGCCAGACTGGTAGCGGCTGAGGGCTGAACATAGCTTTGTCAGCAGTCTGCCATCCCGCCAGGGCGGGAGGTATTTTTCGGCACCCGCTGGCTAAAGTTGCAAAAACATATAGAAATCACATGGCTGGTTACATTTTGCGGGTAACTGTTGCGAATGCGGGCTGGCGAGCAGACTGGCCCGGTTGCTACAGTTTATGTCCCAGAGGTATTGATGGGTGAACATCAAAATAACTTTGTTTCACCGACCTGCGCAGATGCGCAGGTTTTTTTTACCCGGCGTTTTTGCTAAACCACACGGCAATAATCACGATCTGAAACACAGTTTTCCTGTTATCACCCCTGCATTTTTTGTATAACTCCCGGTCAGTTATCCGCTATTCGCCGACAGAAGAGCCATGCCCCGCTTAAAGAAATCACTGGCTAAAGACCAGGAGCCGTTTCATCCCGTTCGCTTTCGCCTGATTTGTCTTGGCGTGTTCGTTTCCATGCTGCTGCTGTTGCTCTGGGTAGGGGATTTGCAGCTGATTAATCATCCGATGCTGGAAAAACAGGCGGACGAGCGCTCGCTGCGCACGGTCACTATTCCGACCAATCGTGGTACGCTGCTGGATCGTAACGGCGAAGCGCTGGCGCTGAGCGTGCCATCGCGCGATATCATTGCCGATCCGCAGCGCGTGCTGGAAGCCAATCCCGATTTTACCAGCGCGAAATGGGAATATCTGGCTAACGCTTTGGATCAGCGCCCTGAAGAGATCGCCCGGCAGATCAAAGCCAATCCCAACCGCCGTTTTCTTTATCTGGGCCATAAAATCGAGCTGGGCATCGCTAAAGATATCGCCAAACTGCATCTGTCTGGTATTTCCACCGTCTATGACGACAGCCGATTCTATCCGATGAGCGAGGCGACTGCGCCGCTGCTCGGCATTGTTGGCGCGGATAATAGCGGCCTGAACGGGCTGGAAAAAGGTTTTGATAAGGTGTTGCAGGGCACCGCAGGCGTAGAGAAATATCGTCAGGATGCCCACGGCAATATTATCGCCATGATTAACTATGAGCCGCCTCGCCAGCCGCCAACGGTACAGCTCAGCATTGATAAATTCGATCAGTACACCCTGTACACCAGGCTGCGCGACGGCGTATTGCTGAACAAAGCCGATTCTGGCGCGGCGGTGTTGGTTAAAGTCGATACCGGCGAGATTCTGGGGATGGCGTCTTATCCTTCCTATAACCCCAATAATTTCAGCGATGTTTCGCCTAACCAGATGCGTAATGCGGCCATTAACGACAGCTATGAACCCGGCTCGACGGTAAAACCACTGGTGGTGATGGAAGGGCTGGCGCGCAGGCTGGTACGCCCGGATTCCGTGCTGGATACCACGCCTTATCGCGTTAATGGCCATCTGATCCGTGACGTGGGCCACTGGCCGCGACTGACCATGACCGGCATCCTGCAAAAATCGAGCGATATCGGCGTATCGCACATCGCACTGGCGATGCCCGCTGAAGTGCTGGTCAACACCTTCCACTCTTTTGGCCTGGGAAAACCTACCGGCCTGGGGCTGACCGGCGAAAGCGTGGGCTACTTCCCGCTGCACCGTGAACGCTGGGCCGATATCGAACGGGCCACTTTCTCCTTTGGCTATGGTCTGCGCGTCACGCCGCTGCAAATAGCACGTGAATACGCCACGCTGGGATCTTTCGGCGTTTATCGCCCGCTTTCGATTACCAAAGTGACGCCGCCCGTGATCGGCACGCGGGTAGCAGACGAAGACATCGTGCGCTCGGTGGTCCATATGATGGAAAGCGACGCGTTGCCCGGCGGCAGCGGCGTGCGCGCGGCGGTGCCGGGCTATCGACTGGCGATTAAAACGGGAACGGCCGAAAAAATGGGCGCGAGCGGCAAATATGACGGCGGCTATATTAACTATACTGCGGGGGTGGCGCCTGCCAGTAATCCACAGGTGGCGCTGGTGATTATGATCAACCACCCGACAGCAGGGGATCACTTTGGCGGCTCGGTCGCCGCGCCGGTCTTCGGCAATATTATCGGCCCCGTGCTCAAGCATATGAACGTGGCGCCGGACGCGCTCTACTCCACGCACAGCGGCACCTGATACGGTCCGATACCTGAGGCCGCCGTCAACAAGAAGCCCACGCCAGCGCGTGGGCTTTTTTTCATCTTAACGTCTCGTCATCCGCTCCGGCTTTAACGCACAAATACCCCTGTTAAACATCAGCTATTCTGACTATTGGAAGTTTCGTTATCTACTAAAATATCAATATCAGTTATATCTCCAGATAAGACCTAAACTGTTCATATCAAAGCATGGATGGCTCTACTTTCATACGATCCAAGAGGACATTCGTGCACATTATCAGATCGACTCCTGACTTCCTGGCACCTTCTCAGCTATCGGTGCTGGCCGTTTTAATCAGTACGTTATTACTTGCCGGATGTGGTGGTGGCGGCGGTGGTGGTGGCGGTGGTGAAACGCTAAACATGGCGCCGTCACCCGTAAACAATCCAGCGCCAGCGCCAACGCCAACGCCAGCGCCAGCGCCAACGCCAGCGCCAGCGCCAGCGCCAACGCCAACGCCAACGCCAACGCCAGCAACCGAACCCGTAGCCGAGACGACGCCTGTTACTGATTCGACGCCGACCCGTGAGCCAACGCCGGTTTCGCCAGTTGTTACCTATGGCAAGGTTAAAGTCGGTATTGTCGATTCGGGCCTGGCGGCCGGTCGTTCTGACATCAACTACGATAACGTCCACTTCGCCTCATATCTGTCCGGCGGCAGCCAGACCCTGAACGATAATAATGGTCAGGCAGGGCACGGCACGCTGGTGGCGCTGACGGCGGCTGGCCTGGCCAGCGGGGCGTTTGCCGGCGGCGTGGCGCCGGACAGCGATTTATGGATAGCGCAGGCTTCCAGTAATAACCTTTTTTATTACCAGGATACGCAAAAGGCTATCAGCGGGCTGCTCAATAACGGCGTAAAAATAATTAACATGTCTTATGCTTCCAGCGAGCGACTGGCTACAACTGCACAGCAGCAAAGCGCCAGAGCCAGCGGGCGTTACGATCTGCTGCGTGACAGCCTGAGCAGCATCGTCAGCGCTGACGCATTGGGCGTAGTGGTGACCGGCAACAACGGCACCTCCACGCCTTCGCCGAACGCGCAGATCCCTTTAATCTACAACGACCCCAGCCTGCAAAAAGGACTGATCGCCGTGACCGGCTACGTGCCTGGCTATACCGTGGCGCAGGGCAGCCGTCCGCCGGAGCTGTTTGTGTTTGACGCCTGCGGCGATGTCGCCGCCTGGTGTCTGGCCGCGCCCGGCTATGCGGATTACCTGCAGGACAACGGCACGCTGGGCCGTAAATACGGTACTTCCTTCGCCGCGCCTCGCGTGGCCGGCGCGGCATCCCGCGTGTCGGCGCAGTTTCCCTGGATGACCGGCTATAATCTTCAGCAAACTTTGCTGACGACGGCGGACTACCACAGCGATGCCGTGGCGGGCGTCAGCCAGGATAGCGCTAACGGGCGACCTTATAACAACACGTTCGGTTGGGGAAATGTGAATGTCGATAAGGCGTTACGAGGCCCGGGCATGTTTTATGGCGACGACTTTACCGCCGCGCTGACCTACGGCAGCTACGTGTTCGCTAACGATATCAGCGGCAGCGGCGGCCTGATTGTCAGCGGCGCCAGCAACGCGGGCGGCAGCCTGACGCTGAGCGGCAATAACACCTACACCGGCGCAACGCGGGTGGAAAGCAATAGCCTGTATATCGACGGCAGCGTCGCCAGCGACGTACGCGTAACGGGCAGCGGGCTGCTGGCGGGATCGGGCAGGATCGGCGGCAATCTGAGCAACCAGGGCACGGTGGTAACCACCGCCGCTGGCGGGCTGCACGTGGTCGGCAGCTATCAGCAAGGCGCCGACGGCACGCTGCGGATAACGCTCTCTCAGCCGCTGACGGTTGCAGGCCCGGCGACGCTCAACGGCGCGCTTCAGGTTACCTTGCCTTCCGATACCTATATTGTGCAGACCAACGAATCGCTGCTGGAAAGCGGGCAGGGCATCAGCGGGCGGTTCGCCAGCGTGGATACCGGCGTTTTCCTGAAAGGCGCCGTGGCTTACAGCGCCAACAGCGTGATCGGCCACTTTCAGCGTGTAAATACCGTTCAGGGCGCGCAGGCGGCAGGCGTCACCAGCAAGGCAACGCTGCAAAGCGCCGCCAACGTTGAGCGGGCGTTACAGACAGCCGACAGGCTGGCGACGCAGTCGGGCCTTTCCGCACAGCAAACCGAACTGCTGCAGGATGCGGCGGCTTTCCAGCGCATCGGCAGCGGCGCGGCGGCTGAGGCGGTGCTGGACTCGCTTTCCGGCCAGGCGCACGCCAGCGGCAACGCTATCCTCTTCAACAGCCTGGATTACCAGAATCAGCTGCTGAATAACCGCCTCGATCCGGCGCGGCAAAAGCCTTATGGCATGTGGGCGGAGACGGGCACGCTGCACGGCGATTTGCAACAGGATGGTTATCTGGGCAGCCACTACCGCACCAACACTACGGCGATTGGCGTCGACAGTAGTTTCGACGTACCGGGACTGCGGGTGGGCGCGGCCGTCACCGATAGCGAAATCCGGGCCAGCTACGAAGGCAGCGGCGGCAACAGCACCAACAGTTTGCAGGGCGTTATGCTCTATGGACAGTATGCCGTCACGCCGGAATGGTTCTGGCAGGGCAACCTGAGCTATCAGCATGGCGAGACCGATCTCGATCGCGTGCTGCTGCTGAACGGCGTGCGTTCATCTTCATCAGAAACGCGCAACGACAGCTGGCAGGCGCTGGTTAAAACTGGCTACCGCTGGTCGCTGGACGACAGGCTGACGCTGCAACCTTATGTCGGCATGAAGCTAAGCCAGCTCTACACCGGCGGCTTTAAAGATGAGGGCGGCGCGCTGGGGCTGCAAGGCGACAGCGCCCGTTACAGCCGCACCGTTGGCCTCACCGGCCTTAACCTGAGCGCACCTCTGCTTGAGGTCGATCAATGGTGGTCGCTGCTTTCCGTCTACGGCGAGCTTCAGCACGCCTTTACCAATCCGTCGCTGGATGTGAACGCCCGCTGGACAGGCACAGGTTCTGAAGGCGACAGCTTCTCCATTCCGGGCATGACGCTGGACAGGGATTCTCAGTGGTACGGGATGCGGCTGGACGTAGGCAAAGCGAAAGATGCGCGCCTGTTCCTGCGGGTGGACAAGCACGTGGCGGAGAAAGGGGACGAGTCGGTATTCCGCGGCGGCGTGGATATCGCCTTTTAATCGCGGCGCGACACGGATAAAAGCTGGCCTTGCTGCCAGCTTTTTTTTCGCCCCGGGATCCTTGTTTCGGCCTGAGAAAGGCCACATTGACCGCAGGCTATTTCTCAAAGCTGCAGCTTGTAAACCACCCTTAACGGAAACCTTACGTTACGAGCATGGAATTTAATCAGCCGGCTCAATCATAATACCGCCGGGTCAGATGACCTGCTTTTCTCTGGCGACGACGAGATGCCGCCGCTTCTTTGTTTTATTTGATCCGACTGAGCCTCATGACCTCTACAACAGCAAACCCCTTCCGTCGCAAACTTATCCTTGCCGCTCTTATTATTCTGGCTCTCGTGCTGGCGTGGCGTTTCTGGCCGCACGGCAGCGGCGCGGGCAGGCCGGGCGGCCCCGGCATGATGATGGCCGGCCCGGTAGCGGTTCATGCCGGCCTGGTCACCACTGCCGACGTGCCGGTTTACCTGACCGCGCTCGGCACGGTGATCCCTAATGCTACCGTTACCGTTACCAGCCGCGTGGATGGGCAGCTGATGAAGGTTTACTTTACGGAAGGCCAGCAGGTCGAAGCCGGCCAGCTGTTGGCGCAGATCGATCCACGCAGCTATGAGGCCACGCTGGCGCAGTACCAGGGCGATCTCAGCCAGAACCAGGCGCTGCTGCAAAGCGCGGAGCTGACGCTGGCGCGCTACCGCAAGCTCTATGCGCAGGACTCTTTAGCCCGCCAGGATTTGGATACGCAGGCCGCCACGGTGGGGCAGTATCGCGGGGCGGTAAAAGCCGACCAGGCGCAAATCGCCTCGGCAACGCTGAATATTGAATTCGCGCGCATCACCGCGCCGGTTTCCGGGCGCGTTGGCCTGCGCCTGGTTGACGAAGGCAATATGGTGCAGAGCAGCGACACCACCGGCCTGGTGACCATTACCCAGATGCAGCCCGCCGCCGTGACCTTCAGCGTTCCGCAAAGCAACATTCCCACGCTGATTAAGGCGCTGCACAACGGGCAGACGCTGCCGGCGACCGCGTTCGATCAGGATGGCGATAAGGCGCTGGCTTCCGGCAGCGTGCGGTTTATCAGCAACCAGATCGACACCGCTACCGGCACGGTCGAGCTGAAAGCGCTGTTCGACAATCAGGATGAGGCGCTCTATCCCAACCAGTTTGTGAATTTGCGGCTGCAAACCGGCACCCTGAAGCAGGCGACCGTGATCCCGGCGCAGGCGTTGCAGCTCAGCAGCGACGGCAGCTTCGTCTACGTTATCGGCAGCGATAAAACGGTTACGCGCCGCGCGGTGAAAACCGGGCCGACGCTGGGCGACACGCAGCAGGCGATTACCGAAGGCGTGAAGGCGGGCGAGCAGGTCGTTACCGTAGGCATCGATCGGCTAAGCAACGGCAGCAAAGTCTCTGTGGTTACGGCTGATGAAACTCCGGCCGCCAGCGACAAAGCGAAAGCGCAATGAATCCGTCCCGCATTTTTATCGCGCGTCCGGTCGCTACTATCCTGCTGATGATCGGCGTGCTGATCTCCGGCGTTTTCGCCTATAAGTTTCTTTCGACCTCCGCGTTGCCGCAGGTGGATTATCCGACCATTCAGGTCACCACGCTCTATCCGGGCGCGAGTCCGGACGTGATGGCATCGGGCGTTACTGCGCCGCTGGAAAGGCAGCTGGGGCAGATGGCGGGCCTGAGCCAGATGGCCTCCAGCAGCTCGGGCGGCTCGTCGGTGATCACGCTGAAGTTCTCGCTGGATCTGTCGCTGGACGTGGCGGAGCAGGAAGTGCAGGCGGCGATCAACGCCGCCAATAGTCTGCTGCCCTCCGACTTGCCTAATCCGCCAACCTATAAAAAGGTGAATCCGGCGGATACGGCGGTGATCACGCTGGCCGCCAGCTCGGATACGCTGCCGCTGATTAAAGTCCAGGACCTGGTCAACACCCGCGTCGCGCTGAAGCTGTCGCAAATCTCCGGCGTCGGTATGGTGACGCTGGCGGGTGGCCATCAGCCCGCTATCCGCGTACAGATGGATCCCAAAGCGCTGGCGGCGCACGGGCTGACGCTGGAAGACGTCAACACCCTGATTAGCAACAGCAACGTCAACGGCTCGAAAGGCGGCTTCGACGGCAAATATCACTCGATAACCATCGACGCCAACGACCAGCTGCGCACCGCAGAGGAATACGGCAATCTGATCCTCACATATCAAAACGGCGCGGCGCTGCGGCTAAAGGATATCGCCCATATCGAAGAGGCGGCGGAAAACAGCTATCAGTCGGCCTGGGCCAACCACAGCCCGGCTATTGTGATTAGCGTTCAGCGCCAGCCCGGCGCCAACGTGATTACGGTGGTGGACAACATTAAAAAGCAGCTGCCGACGCTTCAGGCCGCCCTGCCGGACGGGGTAAAAGTGCAGATCCTCTCCGACCGTACCCAGACCATTCGCGCCTCCATCAGCGATGTGCAGTTTGAGCTGATGCTGTCGATCGCGCTGGTGGTGATGGTGACCTTTCTGTTTCTGCGCAACGTGGCGGCGACGCTGATCCCGAGCGTGGCGGTGCCGCTGTCGCTGGTCGGCACCTTTGGCGTGATGTATCTGGCGGGCTTCAGCCTGAATAACCTGTCGCTGATGGCGCTGACCATCGCCACCGGTTTCGTTATTGATGACGCTATCGTGGTGGTGGAAAATATCTCAAGGCGGCTGGAGCAGGGCGAAACGCCGAGGGAGGCGGCGCTGAAAGGCTCGGCGCAGATTGGCTTCACTATTATCTCGCTGACCTTTTCGCTGATTGCGGTGCTGATCCCGCTGCTGTTTATGGGCGACGTGGTCGGACGGCTGTTTCGTGAGTTCGCCATTACGCTGGCGGTGTCGATCCTGGTTTCCATGCTGGTTTCGTTGACGCTTACGCCGATGCTTTGTGCTTATCTGCTGCGCCATATCCCGCAAGAGAAGCAGAGCCGCTTTTACCGCAAGGGCGGTCAGTTCTTCGATAAGCTGGTGGCCGGTTACGATCGCCTGTTGACGAGAGTACTCAACCACCAGCGCCTGACGCTGCTGGTGGCGCTGGCGACGCTGGCGCTGACCGCGCTGCTCTATCTGGTTATTCCCAAAGGTTTTTTCCCGGCGCAGGATACCGGGCTGATCCAGGGCGTGACCGTGGCTTCTCAGGACGTTTCTTTTGGTGAAATGGCGAAGCGGCAGCAGCAGCTGGCGGCTATCGTGCTGAAGAACCCGGCGGTGGAAAGTCTTTCTTCCACTATCGGCATCGACGGCAACAATACCAGCCTGAACAGCGGGCGGCTGCAAATTAATCTGAAGTCGTTTGACCAGCGCGACGAGCGGGCTGACCAGGTGATTGCCGAACTGCAGCAGGCGACCCGCAGCGTGCCGGGCATTCAGCTTTATATGCAGGCCGCCCAGGATCTGACGGTCAACGATCGGGTCACGCCGGATCGCTATCAGTTCTCGCTGGACGACGCCGAGGGCGAAAACCTGGTCGCCTGGACGCCGAAGCTGGTGGCCGCGCTGGAAAAACGGCCGGAGTTCAGCTCGGTGGTCAGCGATTTGCAGGATCAGGGGCAGGTCGCCTGGGTCGAACTGAACCGCGATGCGGCGGCGCGTTACGGCATTACCGCCGCCGACGTGGATACCGCGCTGTATAACGCTTTCGGCCAGCGGCTGGTCTCCACCATTTTTACCCAGTCGAATCAGTACCGGGTGGTGCTGGAGGTCGCGCCGCAGTATCAGCAGTCTCCGGCCTCGTTTAACGACATCTGGCTGGCGGCTGCCGCTTCGTCCTCGACCACCTCCACGAGCAGCGGTGCCTCAGGCGATACCGACAGTAGCTCGTCTGACAGCGCTTCTTCAACCAGCAGCGGCGGCATGGTGCGGCTGACCTCTGTCGCCACCATTCATCAGCGCATCGGCTCGCTGGTGCATATGCGGCTGAACCAGTTCCCGGCGGTGACCGTCTCGTTCAATCTCAACGACGGCTACTCGCTGGAAGAGGCGCAAAAGGCGATAGCGGAGACGCAGCAAAGCCTGAGAGTGCCGTCGAGCATGACGCTGCGCTATCAGGGCGAAACCGAAGCTTTCCAGAACGCCACCGGCAACACCCTGTGGCTGATCCTGGCCGCGCTGCTGACCATGTACGTGGTGCTGGGCATCCTTTATGAAAGCTTTATTCATCCGGTGACCATTCTCTCCACGCTGCCGTCGGCGGCGGTCGGCGCGCTGCTGACGCTGCTGCTGGCGGGCACGGAATTCAGCCTGATTGCGCTGATTGGGGTGATATTGCTGATCGGCATTGTGAAAAAGAACGCGATTATGATGATCGACTTTGCGCTGGATGCGGAGAAAAAACAGCACCTCAGCCCGCGGGAAGCGATCCACCAGGCCTGTCTGCTGCGCTTCCGGCCGATCCTGATGACCACCATGGCGGCACTGCTTGGCGCGCTGCCGCTGATGCTGGCTTCCGGCTCGGGCGCGGAACTGCGTCAGCCGCTGGGGCTGGTGATTGTCGGCGGTCTGATCTTCAGCCAGGTGCTGACGCTGTTCTCCACGCCGGTGATCTATCTGTGGTTCGATCGCCTGGCCGGGCGGGCACGCCGCAGAATGCGGGCGGCTAAATGATTACGCGCTTTTTTATCTTCCGGCCCGTTACTACGCTGCTGTTAACGCTGGCGCTACTGCTGCTGGGCGCGCTGGGCTATCGTTTGCTGCCCGTCGCGCCGCTGCCACAGGTCGATTTCCCGACCATTATGGTTTCCGCCAGCCTGCCGGGCGCCAGCCCGGAGACGATGGCGGCCACGGTCGCCACGCCGCTGGAGCGCGCGCTGGGGCAAATCGCGGGCATTACCGAGATGACCTCCAGCAGCTCGCAGGGCTCCAGCAATATCATTTTGCAGTTTGAGCTGACCCGCGATATCAACGGCGCGGCGCGGGATGTGCAGGCGGCGATCAACGCCTCGCGCAGCCTGTTGCCAAGCAGCATGCCGTCGCTGCCGACCTATCGCAAAGCCAACCCGTCCGACGCGCCGATTGTGATGCTGGCGCTGACGTCCACTACGCGTTCCAAAGGCGAGCTGTACGATATCGCCGAGAGCAAAATCGACCAGAAAATCGCGCAGGTGCAGGGCGTCGGCGACGTCTCGCTGATGGGCAGCGCGCTGCCGGCGGTCAGGATAGATTTACAGCCGCAAATGCTGACCCATGCCGGGATCTCGCTGGATACGGTGCGCGCCGCCATCGCCAACAGCACCAGCAATCTGCCGAAAGGGATGTTGCAGGGTGCTAACCAGAGCTGGGTGATTGACGGTAACAGCCAGCTGGACGGCGCAAAGCAGTACCGCGATTTAGTGGTCAGCTACCAGAACGGCCGTGCTATCCGCCTCAGCGACATCGCCACCGTTTACGATTCGGTAGAGGACCAGTACAACGTCGGCTACTTCAACGGTTCGCCGTCGGTGATGATCGGCGTCACGCGCCAGGCGGGCGCCAATATGCTGCAAACCATTGATGCCATCAAAGCGCAGCTGCCGGCGCTGGAGGAAAACCTGCCGGCCGACGTCTCGCTGAAAATCGTGGTTGACCGCTCTCCTAACGTGCGCGCGTCCCTTTATGACACCGAAGAAACGTTGCTGATCGCCATCGCGCTGGTAATTGGCGTGGTCTTTATTTTCTTACGCAATTTGCAGGCGGTGGCCATTCCCGCGCTGGCGCTGCCCGTTTCGCTGGTGGGCACCTGCGCGGTGATGTATTTGCTCGGCTACAGCCTGGATAACCTGTCGCTGATGGCGCTGATCATCGCCACCGGCTTTGTGGTGGACGACGCTATCGTGGTGCTGGAAAACATCACGCGCTATATCGAAGAGGGATTAAGCCCGGTGCGCGCAGCGCTGAAAGGCGCGAACGAGGTGAGCTTTACCGTGCTGTCGATGACGCTGTCGCTGGTGGCGGTGTTTATCCCGATCCTGCTGATGGGCAGCATCGTTGGCCGCCTGTTCCGCGAGTTTGCGGTGACGCTGACCGTTTCGCTGATTATCTCTATGCTGGTGTCGCTCAGCCTCACGCCGATGCTCTGTTCGCGGCTGCTGAAGCGTAAACCCAACGTCACCGCGCGGCCGCATCCGCTTTATCAGTGGATCGAAAACGGCCTTAATCGTCTGCTGGCCGCCTACGCCCGTGGGCTGAACCGGGTGATGCGCCATCAGCGGCTGACGCTGTTTAGCTTGATGCTGACGGTGATCCTCAATCTGTTCCTCTATTCGGTGGTGCAGAAAGGCTTTTTCCCCAATCAGGATACCGGCCTGCTGATGGGGATGCTGCGTGCCGATCAAAACGTCTCTTTCCAGGCGATGAAGCCGAAAATGGAGGCGTTCGCCAGACTGATCCAGCAGGATCCGGCGGTGGACGGCGTGATGTCGTCAATGGGCAGCGGCGCGTTTGGTTCGCGTAACACCGCCAACTTTTTCGTGCATCTGAAAGACTTCGACCAGCGTGACGCGACGGCGACGGAAGTCGCTAACCGGCTGAGCGGTAAAACGCGCAACGTGCCGGGCGTGGAGCTGTTTCTGATGGCGGCGCAGGATATTCATATCGGCGGCCGCAGCGCCAATGCCAGCTATCAGTACAGCCTTCAGGCTGACGATCTGGAGACGCTGCGCGTCTGGACGCCGAAGGTCAAGGCCGCGCTGGAGGCGATCCCGCAGCTGACCAGCGTCGATTCCGACTCACAAACCGGCGGCCAGGAGGTAATGGTCACGATCGACCGCGACCGCGCCAAACGGCTGGGGGTCAACGTTGAGATGGTCGATACGCTGCTGAATAATTCCTTTGCGCAGCGCCAGGTCGCCACGCTGTACAGGACGCTGAATCAGTATCATGTGGTGATGTCATTGCAGGATACGTGGACGCGCGATCCGGAAACGCTTAACAAGCTGTATGTGATTAACGACGCCGGCGACCAGGTGCCGCTTTCGGCTTTCGCCCGTTTCAGCGGCGCCAACGCGCCGCTGTCGGTGGCGCATCAGGGCCAGTCCGCCACCAGCACGATTGCCTTTAATCTGGCGGACGGCGTTTCGCTGGAGCAGGCTTCGGCACTGATTAAAGCCGCGATGGCGAAAATTGCGCTGCCGGGCGATATTCAGGCCGGTTTCCAGGGCACGGCGAAAGCCTTTGGCGATCTCACCGCGTCCATGCCGTGGCTGATCCTTGCCGCGCTGGCGGCCGTCTATATCGTGCTGGGAATGCTTTATGAAAGCTATATTCATCCGCTGACCATCCTTTCCACGCTGCCGTCCGCAGGCGTCGGCGCGCTGCTGCTGCTGCTGCTGACCGGCACGCAGCTGACGGTGATCGCACTGATCGGCATTCTGCTGCTGATCGGCATCGTAAAAAAGAACGCCATTATGATGATCGACTTCGCGCTGGCGGCGGAACGCAAGCAGGGCATGACGCCGCAGCAGGCGATTGTGCAGGCCTGCCTGATGCGCTTCCGCCCCATTATGATGACCACGCTGGCGGCCTTTTTCGGCGCGCTGCCGCTGGCGTTGGGCAGCGGCGGCGATGCCGATCTGCGCAGTCCGCTGGGCCTGGCTATCGCTGGCGGCCTGGCGCTGAGCCAGCTGTTAACACTGTTTACCACGCCGGTGGTTTACCTCTATCTCGATCGTGCCAGCCGTGCCACTAAACGTCAGTGGGCGCGCCTCAGAGCTTAAATAATGACAATGAAAAAAATACCGTTTCTGTCCGGGCAAAGGACAAGTTCCAGGCTCGCGCCTGTTTTTCTGGCGCTGCTGCTGAGCGGCTGCGCCGTCGGCCCCGATTACCATCGTCCGGCGGTGAGCGTGCCGGTGCAGTATAAAGAAGCGCAGGGCTGGCGCGAGGCCGCGCCGCAGGATGCACAAAGCAAAGGCGACTGGTGGTCGGCCTGTCACGACGATACGCTGAGCGGCCTGCTGCGCCAGGTTGCCGTTTCAAACCAGAACGTGGCGCAGTATGAAGCGCAGTATCGCCAGGCCAGGGCGCTGGTCAGTGAAGCGCGCTCTGACCTTCTGCCCAGTGCGGCCTATAGCGGTTCCTCAACGCGCAGCGGCAGCGCTTCCACGGGCACGGGCCAGCGCACCGCCAGCGACAGCCATTCGCTACAGGCCAGCGCCAGCTGGGAAGTGGATATCTGGGGCAGGCTGCGGCGCACGCTGGAAGAGAATAAAGCCAGCGCGCAGGCCAGCGAGGCAGAGCTGGCGAATATCACTCTCAGCGCCCAGTCCGAGCTGGCGCAGGATTATTTCCGGCTGCGCATCATGGACCAGCAGATCGCGCTGTATCAGCAAAGCGTTGAGGCCTGTCAGCGCTACCTGACTATTATTGAGAATAAATATCGGGCCGGCAGCGAGTCTCGCGCCACGCTCGCGCAGGCGCAGATGCAGCTGGAAACCTCGCGGGCTTCGGCGCTCGACCTCAGCTGGCAACGGGCGCAAACCGAACACGCTATCGCTATCCTGATCGGTAAAACGCCGGCGGAATTCAGCCTGCCGGTAACGAAAGCGATGACCGCCACGCTGCCCGCCATCCCGCAGGCCGTGCCCTCGACGCTGCTTGAGCGCCGCCCGGATATCGCTTATGCAGAACGCACTATGGCGGCGGCCAATGCCGCCGTTGGCGTGGCGATCGCAGGCTACTATCCCGACCTTACGCTGAGCGCCACCGGCGGCTTTACCAGTTCGGCGCTGCATAATTTGCTGTCGCTGCCGAATCGCGTCTGGTCGCTCGGGCCGTCGCTCAGCGGCACGCTGCTGGACTTTGGCGCCACCTCGGCGAAAGTGGCGCAGGCGAGAGCGGCCTATGACGCCGATGTGGCCAGCTATCGCCAGGCGGTGCTGACCGGTTTCCAGGAAGTGGAAAACTACCTGGTGGAGCTGCATACGCTGCAAAACGAAATCGTGGCGCAGCAAAACGCCACCTCGGCGGCGCAGGAGTCGGCCCGCGTCACGCGTAACCAGTATGAAGCGGGCATGATCGACTATCTGGACGTTGCCACCACCGAAAACAGCAGCCTGAGCCAGCAGCAGAGCCTGCTGTCGCTGCAAAGCACACAGTGGGTCGCCAGCGTGCAGCTGATCGCCGCGCTGGGCGGCGGCTGGCAGCATTAAAATTATTGGGACGCACCGTTGGAAAACATTCAAGGGTGCAACGCTCTCAGAGATAAAAAAGGTGCAGCCAAGAAAGAGTAAACAAGGTTCCGAAAAGGGGCTTTTTTACAGGTAAATATAATGAGTAATTTGAATCATTCATATTGAAATATTTAACAATGGAGAAAAGTGGAAGGTGATTTTTAATTTCCCTGATTTAATAAATTAATTCTGTTCTTGTTTTAATAGCAATCTTATTTTTTATTGCTTGCTTTTGGCTTATCCCTGTTAAATAATTTAACCCAATTAAATAATGCTGCCGCCTGTTTCAGATATATATCTGTTTGCTAAATAACTGTTATAAAAAAACTGCCTGCTAAATTATTAAGGACGTTCATGGATGAACCGAAACTATGCCTGGCCCGGTAAAGCCTGCCTGCTGCTGCTCGCGCAGTTCTGTTCACCGTCGCTTGCTGCTGCGCCTTCTTTTCTCGTCAGCGATGCGGCAGACATTGACGCGCGCGAGCAGACGCGTCGGCAGGAAAGAGAACGCGCGCTACAGCAGCAAAACAGCACGGGCAGCGATGTACGTCTTGAACGTCCTGCCGCCGCGCTGCCTGACTATGCGGCTGCGGAGCATCCCTGCTTTCCCATTAACAGAGTGCGCTTAACCGGTGATGAAGGCCGCTTTCAGTGGGCGCTAAAGGCGGCGGAAAGCGCCAGGGGCCGCTGTCTCGGCGGGCAGGGGATCACGCTGGTATTAAATAAGGTACAGAATGCCATTCTGCAACAGGGCTACGTTACCACCCGCATTATGGCGCAGGAGCAGGATCTGACTTCAGGCGTGCTGACTTTAACGCTACAGCCGGGGCGTATCGACCGCATCTTTTTTGACAAGCCGGTATCAAAACGGGCAAGGCTATGGAACGCCTTGCCGGCTTCATCGGGCGATATCCTGAATCTGCGGGATATTGAACAGGCGCTGGAAAATTTCCGGCGCGTGCCGGGCGTTGAGGCAGAAATAAAAATTGAGCCGGGCCGCCAGGAAGCCACCAGCGATCTCAGGATCGCCTGGCGCGAAAGGCGTCCGGTGCATCTGACTTTCGGCCTTGATGACAGCGGGGCGAAAAGTACCGGCAAATATCAGGGAAGCCTGACGCTGGCGATTGATGCGCCTCTGGCCCGGAACGATCTTTTTTATGCCAGCCTGGGCAAAGATATGTTTGAACAAGGTTCGCCCGCTAGTCGATCCCATACATTTAATTACAACATCCCTATGGGCTACTGGCTCTTCTCTGCTAACTATAACGACTACAGCTATCAGCAGAATATTGCCAACGCAAACGAGACGCTACGCTACAGCGGGCAAAGCGAAAACGCTCAGTTCACGCTCTCCCGCCTGCTGTTTCGTAATCAGTCACACAAAACCACGCTTAACCTGCGCATCTGGCGTCGCCACTCCACCAATGCCGTCAACGATATTGACATCGACCTACAGCGACGCCGTACGGCGGGCTGGGAGCTGGGGCTGAGTCAGCGCAGCTATCTCGGCCAGAGCACGCTGGACGGCAGCGTTAACTGGCGAAAAGGCACCGGCGCGTTTGGCGCGCTGCGTGCGCCGGAGGAAGCCCGCCATGAAGGCAGCGCACGCGCAGGGCTTATCACCGGCGAACTCAGCCTGAACCAGCCGCTGCCAGCCTTCAACTGGCGCTATTACACCAGCCTGCGCGGGCAGTGGAGCCATCAGCCGCTAACGCCGCTGGATCGGCTGGCTATCGGTGGACGCTATACCGTACGCGGCTTTGATGGCGAACAGGCGCTCTCCGGCGAAAAAGGCCTGATCTGGCGTAATGAGCTGGCGTGGAACCTAAGGGGACAGGAGCTTTACTGGGGCGTGGATTACGGGCGTATTGGCGGACGCGGCACGCGTTACCTGGCCGGAAAACAGCTGGCGGGCAGCGCTGTGGGCCTGCGAGGCAGCTTTGGCGGACACGTCAGCTACGACCTCTTTGCCGGGCTTCCTCTCTACCAGCCGGGCGGCTTTCATACTTCCGGCGTAACCGGCGGTTTCAGCCTCAATCTACAGATATAGCCAGCCCGACGCGGCAGGTGTTGACCGCAGGGCTTTAACAGGGACGTTATTGATGAATAAAAAATGTTATTGCCTGATTTTCAGTCGTACGCATGGCGAATTACGGGTGGTATCAGAGCTGGCTCGCGGTTGCGGCACGAGGACCGGCCAGCGGCGCGGATCTGATGGCCCACGCCTGTGGGTAACGGTACGGCGCGCCGTCTGGCTGCTTGGGCTGGCGCTGTTTACCGGTTCCGCCGTCGCACAAGGGATAGTCGCCGACGGCCAGGCCGCGCCCGCACTGCGTCCTGACGTCATCACCACGCAAAATGGCCTGCCACAGGTGAACATCACCGCGCCGAATCAGGCCGGTATTTCCCATAATCAGTACCAGCAGTTTGACGTCGCACAGCAGGGCGCCATCCTTAACAACTCGGCAAAGATGACCGCCACCCAGCTCGCCGGCTATATCCAGGGCAATCCCAAACTCGATCCCAACGCCGCGCCTGCCCGCGTCATTCTTAATGAAATCAACAGCAGCAATCCCAGCCAGCTGCGCGGCCATCTGGAAGTCGCCGGCGGCAAAGCAAAGGTCATTGTTGCTAATCCGGCAGGGATCGTTTGCGACGGCTGCGGCACGATTAATGCCGGGCGTATGACCCTGACCACAGGTAAACCGCAGTTGAATGCAGATGGCTCGCTGGCCGGTTATCAGGTTGAACGCGGCGCGATCCGGGTAACGGGCGGCGGGCTGAATAACGATGCACGGAATGAGACGGAATACGTCGACCTGCTGGCGCGCGTGGTGGAAATCAATGCCGGTATCAGGGCGAAAGAGGCAGTCGCCGTTATCGCCGGACGCAACCGGATTGATGTGGATGCCAGCCAGGTTAGCCCGCTCTCCGCCAGCGACGACGACGCACCGGAACTGGCGATAGATATGGGTCAGATGGGCGGCATGTACAGCGGCGGCGTGCGTATGATCGCGACGGAAGCGGGCGTGGGCGTTCGTAATCAGGGCGGACATCTGCAGGTCGGAAAAACCCTGACTGTTAGCAGCGAAGGCAGGCTTTTATGGCAGACGGCGGCGGCGGAACCTTACACCCAGGCTGGCGGCGATATCACGCTGGCGGCTCGCGACAGCCTTGAGCATCAAGGCAAACTTTACAGCGGCGGCCAGCTGTCGGTACATAGCCGGGAGGGCAGCATTACCCAGTCCGGCACGCTGGCGGCGGCGGGCAACGTCACGCTACGGGCTAAGCAGGCGATCCACAGCAGCGGCCATCTTTTAGCCGGCAGCGATGTCGAAAGCAGGCTGGTTCGTCCGGCAGATTTAACGCTCGCCAGCGAGGCGGAAATCCGTGCTGGCGGCAGCTTGCTAAGTCAGAGCAAGATCACTATCTCCGGCCGGCGGGTGGATATCAGTCAGAGCCGCGTGGCGGCCAAAGAGGCGCTGCTGACGGCGCAGCAGGGCGGCGTCGCGCTGAAGGAGACGCACGTCGACAGTAGACTGCTCATTGTTAACAGTAAGGGAAATATTGATTCACAGCAGGCGCAAATCCGTGTCGGATCCTGGAAAATTACCGCCGACAGCCTGTTCAACCAGACCGGCATCTGGACGCAGACCGAAGCGGCGGAAAGTTTTTTTGCGCTGACGGGCGATCTGGATAATACCGATGGCAGCATTGAAGCCAGCCAGCTCCAGCTGGAGAGCGCCACGCTGATCAACCGTAGGGGACGGCTGATCGCCCTGGGCGACGACAGGGTGTCCTGGCGAGTCAGCGGCCTGCTGGACAATCAGTCAGGCACCCTGGGCAGCAATGGCGATCTGCGCCTGGAGACGGGCGGGCTGGCGAATCAGTCGGGAAGCGTACAAAGCCAGTCTGTCTTAAGCCTGCGCGCGCGCGACGGCATCATCAACGACCACGGCAATCTGCTTTCCGGCAGCGATCTGAGGTTGTCTGGCACCTGGTTGTCGAACCGGGAAGAGGGCCTGATCAACAGCCAGCGGCGTCTTGATCTCAATCTGGCAGGCGAGCTGGATAACCAGCACGGGCAAATCATCAGCATGGACAGTAGCAGCATCCAGGCACGGACGTTAAGTAATCAGCAGGGCGAGATTCAGTCGCTGGCCACGCTGGATATGACGATAGCCGATACGCTGGATAATCGCGGAGGCAACCTTTTCAGCCAGCGGGCGCAGCATTTGCAGGCCGGCAATATTGTTAACAGTGAGAACGGGAAAATCAGCGGGCTGACCACGCTGTGGCTACAGAGTGAACGGCAGGCGCAAACCACGGGGCTGGTCGATAACGCAGGCGGAAAAATACTGGCAGGCGAGCGGCTGCAAATTGACGCCTGGCACATCGATAATCAGCAGCATGGCCTGCTGTATAGCGAAGGGCTGCTGAAACTGACCTTAGCTGACCGGCTGGATAACCGTTCCGGCTCGCTGAAAAGCAGCGGTGACATACAGCTTGATGCCGCAACATTGCTGAATGATCAGGGCGCTATCGACAGTCAGCAAAAGCTCGCTATCCAACTGGCTGGCGTGCTGGATAACAGGCAGGGAAGTTTGCGCGCCGATCAGGCGATGCGGCTTGTCGCCAGCCAGATTGAGAACGGCGACGGCCTCGTCAGCAGCAGCGGCACGCTGCAAATCACGACGGGCGAGCTGAACAACCGGGCCGGGACGATAGTCAGCCAGGCGGCGGGGCTTTATCAGCTGGAGACGCTGAACAATCAGCAAGGCAGGCTGCACAGCGGCGGCCCCCTGACGGTAAGCAGCGGTACGGTGGATAACCGGGGCGGCCAGCTGGTATCCGTTCAGGCGCTGAGCGTGGAGAGCAAGCTTACCGACAACAGCGCGAACGGGATCGTCAGCAGCCAGCAGGCTTTAGTGATACAGGCGGACCAGGTCATTAACCGCGACGGCGGACGGCTGATCGGCACGACCCATACCAGTGTGACCGCCGGAAGTCTGGATAACCGCGCAGGCCGCGTCCAGAGCCGCGGCGCCTTAACGTTGACGCTGCTGCAAACGCTGAATAATCAACAGGGATTGATCCTCTCCAGCCTGGATTTGCACATCGGCGGCGGCGATCTGCTGGCGCTGCTTAACCAGGGCGGCAATATCCAGAGCGACGGCGCGCTGTCGGCTACCTCAGCATCGCTGGATAATCAGGGCGGCACCTTACTCAGCCAGCAGGCGCTGACGCTGGATCTTCAGCAGGATTATGTTCACCGGGCCGGGGAGACGCTTAACAGTAACAGCAAGCTGATCCTGACTATTGGCGGTACTTTGACCAATCTGGCCGACTGGCCGATCGCAGGCGATCTGCAACTGACCAGTCAACGGTTCACCAATCAGGCGCTGCTGGTCAGCAAAGGCGCACAGATCGTTACCGGCCTGCTGCTTAATCAGGGACGTGTTGAAGCCGACCGCCTGACGCTGCAAACCGACAGCCTGGACAATCAGGCCACGCTGATGGGCGATGAGATTATGGTTAACAGCCGGATCCTCGATAACCACGGCGGCGCAGCCTTAATAGCCGCCACGGAAAAGCTCAGTCTGCAAACCGGTGAACGGCTGACCAACCGCGATCGCGGCTTTATCTATAGCGGCGGTACGCTGCGGCTGCACAGCGTGGATTTGATCGAAAACTTTGCCAGCGATATTGAAGCGGAAGGCGACGTGACGCTTGAAGCCAGGCGATTTACTAATCAGCGCGAAGGGCTGGAGATTGAGCGGGAAGCGGAGCTGAGCGACTATAAATGGCACCGCTATAACTATTACTGGCGCTCTTATGGCTCAACGGTGAACACCGACTTAAGCACGATGGCGCCTGTTACCCAACAGCTTACCTTCCAGGATGACAGCGCGGCGGAAAACAACCGCTACGGCACTCTCGTCAATATTGACGCCGCCGCGAAACGGGTAGAAGTAAAGCTTAAGAATAACCGTGGAGAGCTAATCAATCTGTGGGTCAATTATCTGGCCCTGACGCCCAATGCCGATGGCAGCTACAGCATGACGTTCTACGAAACACAGGGACCACGGCAAAACAGCGTGCCGACACCGTATCACAATACGGTGTGGCGCGAGCACGATCGCGGCAGGATCGAACTCTGGGATCCCGAAAGCCATATGGATATCGCCGCCATGCCTTACGTCACGGATTACAATAACTTCCGCGAGCGCACGGCAACCGGCACGGTCACTACCGATAAGCTAATTTCAGCCGGAACCGGCGCCAGGCTGCTGGCAGGCGGCGCAATGACGCTCAACGTTAGCGAACAGCTGCTGAATGATGCCAGTACCATCAGTGCGAACGGCAGCCTGACTATTGAAGGCGCAGGCGATGTCATTAACAGAGGTTACTCAGTTAACGAACGTCGGCAGGAGTATCTTGTCGATCATTATGACAAAGATACCGTTCACTGGTATCCCACTTTTAATCTTGATGAAACAACCGCGTTAGCCGCCATCGATGGCATCATCAGCGGCTTTGGCAAGGGCACAATCACAGGCGCCAGCCTTAAGAACACCACCGTGAATCAGGCGCAAATCAGTAAGGCGGAAGCGGCGCAAAACGCGGCGGAAGCGGAACGCGCGCGGTGGGAACGTAATCCGCTGGCGGACGATATAGCAGATCGGTCTGAAACCTTAAAGCTCACCGGCCAGCAGCATCTGGCGACCGTCGCTACCGATATTCCTGATAACGCGTTATTTCGTCAGCAAGCGGCGGCGGGCAGCGCTTATCTGATCGTTACTGACGCTCGTTTTACCGATAAAGGCAATTTTATCAGCAGCGACTACATGCTGAAGTTGATCGGTTATGACCCGTCGCAGGTACACAAGCGGTTAGGTGATGGCTACTACGAACAGCGCGTGGTGCGTGAGCAACTGCTGATGTTAACGGGTCGTCCTTCCCTCCGGGGTGAAGATGCGATGGCGCAATATCAGGCGCTGATGAATAACGGCAGCAAAGTGGCAAAAGATTTTCAGCTCATTCCCGGCGTGGCGCTGACGCCAGCGCAGATTGCTGCGCTGGAGCAGGATATCGTCTGGCTGGTAAGCGAAACGGTGCGAAGCGCCAATGGGCTGCAAACCGTCTGGGTGCCGAAAGTGTATCTGGCTAACACCACGCTGAGGCTGTCCGGCGACGGTGCGCTGATAGCTGGCGGCGAGCTACAACTCTCAACCAACAGCGTCGGCAACGCCGGTAATCTGTTTGCCGATAAGGCGTTTGATATTGATACCAGCCAGTTTCTGCATCAGGGCGGCGATATCCGGGCCGACAGCATTAATGTAAAAGCAGGCAGCCTGAGTCTGAGCAGCGATCTGCAAAACGCGCTGCGCCAGGCCAGCATGGGCGCGCGCAAACTGACGCTGATTGCCAGCGACATCAGCCTGAAAGGCGCAAACCTTAACGCTTCCGAAAACCTCAGCCTGAGCGCCAGCAATAGTTTGAGCATCGGTGCGGCCCGCAGCAGTAAAACGGCGGATCTGGAAGTGATTGCCGGCGCCACGGGCAATCGTAAAAGCGCAGGGATGGAAGAACCCGGCAAGCGAATGGCGCAGGTCAGCGGCGAATGGCAGCAGGCGTTGGGCAGCAGCCTGACGGCGGGCGGCAACCTGAATTTGCAGGCCGGACAGGATATCACCCTGCAGGGAAGCCAGGCGCAGGCGGGCGGGCAGCTTAACGTCCGGGCGGGCGGCAACGTCAGCCTGCTTACGGAAACCACCACCAACGATACCCATCTGCAAGCGGGCAGCCGCACTTCTTCCGTAAGCAACAGCCGCCAGGAAGAAAGGCTGACCGGCAGCGTGCTAAATGGCGAGGGCGGCGTCACCCTTCAGGCGGGCGGCGATTTCACCGCGGTTGGCGCTCAGGTTGCCAGCGGCGGCGGTATTAAGCTGAGCGCGCAACAGGTCACGATCGAGGAAGCTCGCCAGCAGATCAGCGATCAGGACAGCGAGCATAACCGCGTGGGCAAAACCAAAAGCCAGCGTGAGAGGGAAACCGCCAGCAACACCGGTACGGGCAGCGTCTTCAGCGCGCGGGATGATATTACTCTGATCGCTCGCGAGGGCGATATCAGGGTGCAGGGCAGCTCGGTCGAAAGCGAAAAAGGTGCTACGAAGCTGAAAGCCGCAGGTGATATTGCGGCGATCGCCAGCCAGGATGAGTTTCATCTGCAAGAGCAGGGCAGCAGCAAAGCCAAAAAAATGCTCAGCCGCAAGGAGAGTTCGTATCAGCGGGAAGAGCAAAGCAGCACGGCTTCCGGCAGCCTGATAGGCGGGCAGAGCGTGGCGCTGGAAAGCGGTCGGGATATCAGCGTGGCGGGCAGCACGGTTGTGGCTACGGATGATGTCTCACTGACGGCGAAAAATGCCATTACCGTAACCACGGCAGAAAACCGGCATCGCTCTGAGTCCGGCAGCCAGAGTAAAAAATCGGGGCTGTCGGGCACCGGCGGTATCGGTGTTCAGTACGGTAAGAACGAGCAGAAAGCTGCCGACAGCGAGCAGAGCCTCACGCACACGGGCAGCACCGTCGGCAGCACGCAGGGCAACGTGACGCTGAAGGCGGGCGATAGCCTGACCGTGAAGGGTTCAGACGTGCTGGCCGGGAAAAACATCAGCCTGAGCGGCAAGGCGGTCAGCATTCTGGCGGCGGAAAAACAGTCCTCGCAGACACATAAAACGGAGCAGAAGCAGAGCGGGCTGACGCTGGCGCTTTCCGGCACGGCGGGGTCGGCGCTGAACGCGGCGGTGACCACGGCGAAGCAGGTGAAAGAAGAGAGCGACGGCCGCGTGGCGGGGCTACAGGGCATGAAGGCGGCGCTGGACGGCGTCAGCGCCACGCAGGCGGCACGGCTGGACGCGGCAAAAGGCGACGACCCGGCCAATAATGCGACCGTCGGCGTCAACGTTTCTTACGGCAGCCGGTCGTCAAAATCTGAAAGCTCGCTGACGCAGAGCACGCAGCAGGGCAGCAGCCTGACGGCGGGCGGCAACCTGAACATCACCGCGACGGGCAGCGGCGTGAAAGGTCAGGACGGCGATATCACCGTGCAGGGCAGCCGGCTGCAGACAGGTAAGGATATGCTGCTGTCGGCAAACCGCGACGTGAACCTGGTCTCTGCGGAGGAAAGCAGCATCACGCGAAGCCGGAACAGCAGCAAGGGCGGCAGCGTGGGCGTGGGCGTTACCGCAGGCTCGGGTGGCGCCGGCTTTAACGTCTCGGCGAACGTGAACAAAGGCAAGGGCCACGAGAACGCGAACGGCGTCAGCCATGTGGAAACGCAGATAAATGCGGGCAATCAGGTCACCATTACGTCCGGTCGTGATACCGCCCTGACCGGCGCGCAGGTGAACGGCGAGGCGGTGAAGCTTGAGGTGGGCCGCAACCTGACGCTGACCAGCGAGCAGGACGGCGAAACCTTCGACTCGAAGCAGCAGGATGCCGGCGCGGGAGCGGGCTACACCTTCGGGGCGGGCACGGCAACGGCCAGCGTGAACACGTCGCGCGACAAAATGCACGGCGACTGGCGGTCGGTGACGGAGCAGACGGGCATCTTTGTCGGTAAAGGCGGCTTCGATATCACCGTCGGCGAGCACACGCAGCTAGACGGCGCGGTCATCGGCTCAACCGCCACCGCAGACAGGAACAGGCTCGACACCGGCACGCTGGGCTGGCGCAATACTGAAAACCACGCGGAATACAAGGTTGAGCACGCGGGCGCGGGTATCAGCACGGGTGGTTCCATCGGCAGCCAGTTCGAAGGGAACATGGCGAGCAATATCCTGGCGGGCCTGAACGGCTCGGACAGCGCCAGTTCCACCACCCACTCTGCCGTCAGCGAAGGCACGATAGTTGTTCGTGAACGGGAAAACCAGCGGCAGGATGTTGCAGACTTAAGCCGCGACGTGGACAATGCGAATCCGGGGCTTGCGCAAATCTTCGACGCTGAAAAAGAACGGAACCGGCTGAGGGCGGCGCAGCTGATCGCGGAAATAGGTTCTCGGGCAATGGGTATTGCGCGGACGGAAGGCCAGATAGCCGGAGAGAAAGCGAAGCGTGACCCGGCAGCGCTGGCAGCGGCCAGAGAACAGCTGGCGGATTCCGGCAAGCCGTTCACGGACGCGGACGTGGCGAAGCAGGCGTACAACAGCGCGATGGCGCCGTTCGGCACGGGCAGCGCGCTGCAACAGGGAATCAGCGCGGCGACGGCGGCGATACAGGGCCTGGCGGGCGGTGATATCGGTCAGGCGATAAGCGGTGCGGCAGCGCCGTATCTGGCAGAGCAGATACACGTCCTGACGGAAGGCAACCCGGAAGCGAAAGCGATGGCCCACGCGGTCGTCGGGGCGGTAGCGTCTTACGCGTCCGGGAACGGCGCGGTTGCCGGCGCGGCGGGCGCGGTCAGCGGCGAGCTGATGGCCGGGCTGGTGATGAAGCAGCTGTATCCGGATAAAGCGGTCAGTGAACTGACAGAAACCGAGAAGCAGACGATATCAGCGCTGGGAACGCTGGCGGCGGGGCTGGCGGGCGGCGTGGTTGGAGACAGTACCGGTAACGCGGTGGCCGGGGCGCAGGCCGGTAAAAACGCGGCTGAATTCAACTGGCTGAACTCAAAAGAGGCGCGTCAGCTGGATAAAGAAATGCAGGACTGTAAAGGCTCCGGTGGTGACTGCAATAAGGTTGTTGAGAAATACATCGAAATCAGCAATAAGAACAGTAAGGAACTTCAGGAAGCCTGCACGGGCGGCGGTGTTACCTGCGTCACTTGGCAGGAACTGATACAGGGTGCCACTAATGTGGCGAATGATGCTAATCCTTCGCAAATCCGGCTGGATGAAAAGCTGAAAGATCCGTCTGCTGCGGCGCTGGTGAATTATCTCAACGGAACGGATCTTAAATTCCTGGAAGATAATATCACCACGGGAGACCGGGTTATGTCTGCTGTTATGGACCCCACATCCTGGCCGGTGGCAATAATGGGTGGTAAAGCGATCATCACCAATACTGTTAATAACACCAAAGAGCAACTTATTGCTGTTGGTGTTGCTGGGGCGGCAAATGCAGGAATTCAATATGGTATAACCGGAGAAATAAAACTGTCTGATGTAATCGGATCAATAATCGTTGGAGGGATTACCACCGGTAAAGGCTATAACCCGACTGTCTCATGGAATGCAGCAGGTGGATATTATCAGGCGAAAATAAGTGGTGGTGATCCGATTATGGCAGCACTGATGAGTACCACTAGTTCAGGGGCAGGATATAAAGCTGGGAACATTTTAAAAGTACCTTTTGATAAGATTTTTAACCCTGTATCAAAACAGTATGAATGGGTGTCGAGTGGTGTGTGGACAATATCAAAATCGGTTCCTCAAAGTTCAGTTCCATCGGTGGCTGGTAATGTTGCAGACTCTCTTACTTCGGGTTTCCTTAATCCGCCGAAGAGTAATAATTCGGAGGGTAAAAAATGACTCGTATATCTAAGTTGAAGTTAGTAATGTTGTTCATATATTCATGTGGTACTATCTCTGCTCTTATGTTTTTATTGAGCCTTTTTTTTCTATGGCAACCATCTTCAAAAGGAGATGGTGGTTTTTTTTCAGAGAAACACTTACATATTTCATTAAACATAGCCGGGGTCGGGTTTTTATTAGGTGTTCTTTTATGGTTATCTTATTATTTGCCATATAGAAAAATGAATAAATAAAATTTTTTTAACTCTATGAGTGCTTTTTATAGTTGAAATCTTCGACAAGGAGAAAGAGCAGAGACGGCTGAAGGCGGCGCAGCTGATGGCGGAGATCGGCTCGCAGGCAATGGATATTGCGAGGACGGAAGGCCAGATAGCCGGAGAGAAAGCGAAGCGTGACCCGGCAGCGCTGGCAGCGGCCAGAGAACAGCTGGCGGATTCCGGCAAGCCGTTCACGGACGCGGACGTGGCGAAGCAGGCGTACAACAGCGCGATGGCGCCGTTCGGCACGGGCAGCGCGCTGCAACAGGGAATCAGCGCGGCGACGGCGGCGATACAGGGCCTGGCGGGCGGTGATATCGGTCAGGCGATAAGCGGCG
>NZ_RHUM01000001.1:413684-530335 GCF_003937915.1 Erwinia sp. 198
CTGCAACAGGGAATCAGCGCGGCGACGGCGGCGATACAGGGCCTGGCGGGCGGTGATATCGGTCAGGCGATAAGCGGCGCGGCAGCGCCGTATCTGGCAGAGCAGATACACGTCCTGACGGAAGGCAACCCGGAAGCGAAAGCGATGGCCCATGCGGTCGTCGGGGCGGTAGCGTCTTACGCATCCGGCAACTCAGCGCTCGCCGGGGCCGCAGGTGCGGCAACTGCATCTGCCGCAACTTCCGTGATAGCAAAAACGCTGTATGGCACTGATGATTACAGCAGGCTGGATGAAACGCAGAAGCAGACGATATCGGCGCTGGGAACGCTGGCGGCAGGTCTGGCGGGCGGGCTTGCCGGGGACAGTGCAGCTGCAGCCGTGGCAGGCGCGCAGGCAGGTAAAAACACGTCAGAAAATAACGACACGTTTAACCTGCCAACGGGGATGATGAATTACGGACAGGCAGTAGCCTCTTGGAATCAGTATGCGCAGGACAATAATCTGACACCGGAGCAAACTCAAGAAGGAGTGAATAGAATTGCTACTGGCGAAGGGCCTTCTTGGGGAGCGGAGTATAAAGTTAAACCATATGTAAAAGGTGAAGTGGCTGGAGGCGCAGGGCCGGTTATTATTTTGATACGAGTATAGATCCATACCAGATTTCAGCTAATCGTGGAGAAACATTAGCTGTCGGTGGACGTATCTCCGGGCAAGTGGGGATTCAGTTTGGACCATATTTCCCCGGAACTATTGATTCCAAAAGAAATAGTTCTGTAGGATTAGGGCTTGGTATCGTTTCTGGCGAAATATCTTATGGAGAAGATGGTCTTGGCTTTAGTTTTGGAGTAGGGCCAGCATGGGGATGGAGCGGTATATCAACCAATATTTCCGGTGAAAAAGTAGATATTAATGGTTCTTCTGGAACTGAATTCTATCATTATGATTTCAACCAAGAGATAAAAAATGAGCCCGGACATCATCACGATCATATTATCAATGGTAATATTTTTTATGTCATTCTATTACTATGCCAGAAGTGCCAAACTCCCCCTTACCTCCCCAATAGGTATGAACGAGTATTTTAGTGGCATTTTTTTCCTCAGAAAGGGATCTCTCAGCTTGTTTTTTGGGCGAATAGCATTGCTTGTTGGTTTCCCACTGTCTTATGCCCTTAAATTTATTAGGGATGGTGAGGGCGCAGTTTACTTTCCATTGATAGTGATAACTTGGGGTATTGCTTTATATTGTTATAAGTATGCTAATCGCTTTAATGGGGTAGCTGAAGAACGAAAAGGATTTTTTAATATACTCTTCAAAGGAAAAACATATGGAATAGCTGGTACTTCATTATGGTTACTCCGTATTTTATACATTGCATCAGTAGTATATGTATTCTTGTATAGGTAATGTTATTATTCTGAGTAGTTTGTTGTTCAAATATTCGACGCTGAAAAAGAACGGAACCGGCTGAGGGCGGCGCAGCTGATCGCGGAAATAGGTTCTCGGGCAATGGGTATTGCGCGGACGGAAGGCCAGATAGCGGCGACCAATGCCGGTAAAGCAGAGCTGGAAAGGAAAGGCGTTAAAGCGCCGGATGCAAACGCCACGAAAGAAGAGTGGGCGAATTATAATGAGAAGCTCGCCGCGACAGACAGCTATAAAGCGGTGCAGCAACGGTGGGGAACGGGCAGCGCCATCCAGCAGGGCATCCAGGCGGCGACGGCGGCGGTGCAGGGACTGGCGGGAGGTGACCTGAAAGCGGTCATCGCCGGAGCCTCAGCCCCCTACATCGCAGAGGTCATCAAACAGACTGCGCCGGATGAAGCCAGCCGGGTGATGGCCCATGCGGCGGTAGCGGGTGTGATAGCGGCAGCCCAGGGTAACTCAGCGGCAGCAGGCGCGGCAGGTGCCGCCGCCACGGCACTTATGGGTGAAGCCATCAAAAAAGCGCTGTACGGTAACGTGCCGGTCAGCCAGATGAGTGAAGAGCAGAAGCAGACGCTGGTCGCGCTGGGCAGCCTGGCAGCAGGTCTTGCGGGTGGACTTGTCGGAGACAGCACAGTGGATGCGATAGCCGGAGCGCAGGCAGGCCAGAACGAAATCAGCAATAATATGGTCAGCATGGGTATGCTCCAGATGATGCAGGCCAAATCGTTGCTGGATTCGGCGGCAATGGCTGAAGCGGGCCAGGGCGGAGCCCATGAGCAGGCGGCGCTGGCTTTGACCAAAGCCGTTAAGCAGGGCCTTGATGCGACCTGTCTGGCAAATACCAGCTGTGTGATAATGGCGGTGGTTGCGGCGCAGAACCAGCAACATACCGGCGGCGCAGGCAGCAAAACCGAAACCGTACCGGTGAATGACGATCTGACCGGAGGAAAACTGGTTAACCCGGCTCAGGATGAGAATAAAGGGACTTCGTTGATCACGCCGGATCAGTCTGGCGTTCAGGGAGCCAGCCACACCGGAAATACTGAAGGTGCACCGGATGCAGGTGGGAATATTTTAGTTAACCCTGGTGCTGATCCATTCACTAAAAAAGACATAGTGTATCTGTCAGAAAACTCAAACAGTAAGATAGACAATGTTATCAACGAAACCTTGTCAGGTAAGAAAAATTTCACTAGTTCAACAACTCTGACCTCCGATGAAGCATTAGCCGCTGGTCTGAAGTTCTTGGGATCAGGATATAAAGAGATCGGTAAGCCAGGATCAGGTGTTTACCATAGTGCTGATGGAACAAAAGAATTTAGGATCGACTCAGGTTCAATTGGTGGTGCTCATGCGCCTGGTGTTCCACATGTTCATTTTGGTGTGAAAAATCCTGAAACTGGAAAATATATCTCTAACAATCATGTTCCTTATGAGGATTAAGGAAGCAAAATGATTTTGAATAATGGCATCATTATTAACGGTGAGTATGCAGGATGGGAAATCGAAATCGTCGATGATACTAATGGTGATACTGGGGGCTTTTACCTAATTTTACGTAGTAAAGAAGCTCAATCATTTGATTATTGGTTTGAAAAAAAAGAGTTCCTAAACAATCAGTTAGCTGATTTTAATGTCAGGTGGAACTCTTAAAGAAGATCCCGGCCAAATCGAGCCGGGATATTTTTACTCGTCGATCACTCCTCAGCCAGCCGGATGATCAACTCGCCCCACTCACACAGCACCTCAACCTTTTTCCCTGCCTCAAACCCCAGATCCCCCATCCAGTGGCTCCGTAGCGTGATCGACGGTGACGGCTGGTGCTTAATATGATCCCGAATATAGCCCACGGTATAACGCCGGGCTTTGGTTGAAACGTGTTCTGGCTTATGATGTGTCTCAGCCATAATCAACTCCTTGATAGTTGGTTGTGGTCAGCGGCGGTAAAGGGTTGCCGCCCTTTACCGCCGCGCTAAAAATTAGCTTACCTGCTTACCTGCTTACCTGCTTACCTGCTTACCTGCTTACCTGCTTACCTGCTTACCCCTTCTGATTTTCCTGTTTAAATATACAACACCACCTATGTAAACTCACTGAAAACACGAGGTAAAACTGCGAGGCAGCTTCAGAGAATAAATTAATTTCCCTTGTTCCGGCAGGCCGTACAACGGGCAGGAAACAGGTCTGAAAAGCACCCGGAATATCAGCATAGCGGGCAGTATGGTGACCACGGCGGCCCGCATTACGGAGGCAAATTCCGGCACCCACAAATATCGCCGTTTTGGCCGCAAATACCTCTGGTTGCCTTAACGACAATATTTCCCGGCCAGTTGGACTGCTAAAACCAGGCCATGAACTACATTATTTCCCGGCCAGTTGGGCCGCCAGAGCCGGATCGTAACGACCATCAAGCTGAACGAACAGGATACGGCAGGACTCCTGCGATCGGTTGGACCACGCATGATTAGTGCCCCGCTGTACAACTACGCTGCCGGGCCTGAGCAGCACTTCGGAGTCATCAAGCACGAGATAAACTTCGCCGTGTACGATCACGCAATAATCGACCGCCTCGCTGCGGTGCATCATGGGGTGGGGCGAATCGGCTTTTACCGTCAGCCCGTCGGTATAGTTAACCTGTTCAAAAAGATCTTTAATGCGGTTATCTTCCTGATCCAGGTAAGAGGCATCGGGCGGCAGATCGACGAAGCGAATACGCGTGCCGTTGGTTGGCGCGTTGTGCATTACCGGTCCGCTAGTGGGATCCGGATCGTTATTGACTGGCGCGGGCGATGCCGACGTTTCCCAGACCTCGTGAAAAATCAGCCCCGGGATCGCTTCCGTCTCAATGACCGAAGGTAGCGAACCCTCGCTATAAATCGTTGATTTTCCTTCGGCGTCGTGTCCGGTAACAATGCGGTGGATGGCGGGTGACGGCATAGAGTACTTCTCCTCTGCGGCGAAAAATATAAATGCTCAGGCAATCCGAACATCCCTTGATTTCAGCCAGTATGTTTAAACATCTGTGTGACAGCGTTATGGCTGATACAGCATAAATCTGGACGCGCCCATACAGCACGCCCGAAAAGTTTTAATCGCGCGTTATCAATGCTGCCCGGAAGGCTCAGTGAAGTAGCGCAGCGTGCTGCTGTCATTCAGCATATGATCGCGCATGTAGTCCATATCAGCGGTGCTGAAATCCTTTTTTGTCTCCAGGCTCGTTTTTATTTCATTAGCTGCCAGATCGACGGAAAGCGCAGAGTGCGCGGTAGAAACATGGACGTTATCGTCGTCCAAATCCAGATAATCATATTGCGACCTGATATTTTGCTGCAGCGCTGCTAAACGGGTTTGCTGCTGGTCGGCAACGGCCGGATCTTTATCGAGAACGGTAGCCAGCGTGAGATTAATTTCAGATTCAAAATGATCGTCGAACGCCTGGCGGACGTTGGCCGCAAAATCTTTGATATCCGCTTCCGGTTGCAGATGAGCAAGCAACCCGCTTGTTTCCCCGTCACGAGAACGATAAGTGATGCCTACGCCAATACAGGGGCCGCATCCGCCTGTCTCCATCTGCTGATTATCTCCTTTAAGCAAGGCGACCTGGCCCATCCCCAACAATCCTTGCTGAAGGTTGTCAGGGGCAACGCTTCCTTTGATGCCAGCTGCGCCATGATGCAAGCCGTTTAGCGGCCCCTGTAGATGGCGGGTTGCAGAGGCTGCCTGTTGATTCTGCTCTGTAGCCAGAGCGGGCGCCGATATGCCTGAACGATTAACCTGCACGCGTCTTCCTCAATAAAAGGGATGGGATATGAGGGGGCTTTAGTGTCCTTAACGCGTCAACGGTTCCCGTAAAATAATGGGATCACCAGCAATCCGGATGGAGCCATCGTGGTAAGGAACCATAAGTTTCACGTCACCACTAAATCGCTTTAGAAAATAAGGTGAACTTATGAAATTCGTTTCCGGCCAGCTGAGGCCGTACCAAAACCCGAGCCAGGGAAACAGGTTACGCGAGGAACACACTACGCCGTTGCGCAGCGGAGAGGCTCACCATGCCGGGCGGCCCACCGGGCGTCGTCACAGTATGGACAGCGGATCGGCGAATTTACGTCTGCAACAGCAGGTTACTGAGCTTGAAGAGCAGGTTAATAAGATCCGGGCAAAGGACGATCTCGAAGCCGCGCCCGGCTCGTTCAGCGCTGATGTGCATCAGCATATGCTGGGCCAGCGTCGCTATGAAAAAGCGGCCACGGCTGATTTTTTGGGAACCCAAACCTGGAAGCGTATGCGGTGCGCACAATTGAACGCTACGCCGGGCGGGCAGGTGGCCGCCGCGCAGTATGGGCTGGGGTTTGCGCATGATGAAACAAGCGGTAAAGTCCCGTTCGGCAAGCTGGATATCGGGCATGAAATGAATGGCTACTATCAGCGTATGGCGCCTTCGGGAAAAACCCTCAATCTGTGCCACCAGCTCTACCAGCTGCGTTATCCGCAGGCGAAGCAGCAGCAGCGTCTGTTTATCAACAGCGAATTTATGACGGATAAAATTGTTAAACGTTTCCAGGCCCAGCATCCCGGGCACGGGCCGTTAAAACAGGAAGCCGTCGCGCCGGGTATTATTGCGGTCAGCTGTGACAGCGTGGATGACTGGCAGGCGCTGGATTTACTCGCTGATAAATTTGGCGCCCGTCCTTCGGCTTACCAGGTGGCCCGTAACGCCGTCGGCGCACGGCAGCAGCCTTTTATCAACGCTCCGCGGCTACAGAATCACCTGGCCGTCGCGGCGCTTCGCTCCCCTCATGCTCAGGGGCCGGTTACGCAGCTGCGAAAGATACCTGACTCGCTCAGCACCAGCGTGCTGGCACGAGCGGATGCGGATATGATCGACGAACTTACCCGCATACTCAGCTACCCGCAGCTGGCCCAGCGTCATCAGCAAAATCCTTTAGTTGCGCAGGGATTGCAGGGCATCCGCTTTATCGCTGAAGCCATGCCCGCGCTGGCTACGGACAGCACCCGATTCGGCAACGCTCACCGTGCGCTGATGGAAGAAATTCAGGTGGTGCTGGGCACCCTCTGTCCTTACAAGGCCAATGCTTTCAAGGCATACGCTTCGCAGCGTATCCGCGAAGCCCTGCCGCCGCAGCAGGCAATGCAGCTTTGCCCGGTCGAACCGTTCCTGTTGTCCTCAGGAATGCAGGCGCTTACGGAAGCCCTTGAAGCCGCCCTGATCGCCAGCCGCAGCGGATTAGCGCCCCTGAAAAACGGAGAAAAGTGCACGCAATTCTATTACGAGGCCGAGGAGTATGCGGACAGCTTCGGCAAGCTGGCCGATCCGCAGCAGCAGTCGCCTGCGTTTTACACCTCCTTCTGCGACAGCTTTATCGCCCACCCTGGTCAACCCGAACACAGTTGGTCTTTGCAGGATATGATTGAGGGCATCGGGCAGGAGATGGAAAACCGCAAAAATAAAGCGGAGCCGCTTAACGTGGTTATTGACACCACTATTGAAAAAGAAGGAGAAATGAAGGCGCTAATAGGGACATTTAGCGAAGCGCTGGTCAACAACGAGCTGCGGTTGTTCCTGTGCAAAAGCCATCAAAATTTCGGCAATCTGGGCGCAACCAAAGTGCTGGGGGGAGCCTGACGCTGGTGGGAGCGAAAACAGAGGGAAACGAAGCCCTACAAAACCGGTTTCGCCGTTACGAGGCCAGCCAGAACTGGTTTCATCATGGTGAAGGCCAGCTTCTTACACACATCACGCAGAGTGCTGTCAAACATGAGCCTGCAATGCTGCAGCAGGCTATCAATAACGGTAATTTTATTGCGCAACACTGTTTTAACGGTGAAAACGGGCACGGACGTTTTGCTGGCCACGATAACGATAAGCCTTTTTCCATGCTGAACACGCATAGCCTCGAACCGGAAGCGCGCTATCCCAGCTTTCAACTGAACGCCAATTCAGGGAAGGCGCAGCACTGGACGTACAGTCCAGCTGAGATTATAGAGAGTGATTTGATTCGTGCCCGAGGCTCCTTTGGCTTTACTGAAAGCACAATTAGCTCGATAGGTAATCTGCCGGGTTATGACGACAGAATGCTGCGTCTCAGTCACGGCAGCGAAACGAAACCTGAAAGCATCGAAAGAAACTGGATGCTGAGCAGGGAAATGCAGCTGGATCGTCCTTCTCTCACTATTGGTTCAGCTCTGCATCTGGCAAAACAGCTGGTTAACGATGCCCTGACGCCGGAGCAGCGCCGTTCGCTGCACGACAAGCCCTTCAGCGAAAAGCTGCGCCAGGCCGGGAAAAATGCCGCTCCGGTAATCAGTAATCAACAAAGAAACGAAGCCAGCGTCACGGAGCTGCGCGCTACGGCGGCACTTCCTGAAAACTTCACGCTGAATAAAGTGGCTTCGATTGTGGGGTATCTTGACCACCTGATAAGCAGTGAGCAGCTAACGGAGGAAGTGGCCGCCTCGGACGATCGTCAGGCGCTGGATGAACTGCTGGGAGGATTTATCGATTCCGGCATGCGCGGTGTTTCCCGTACGGGTCGTGAACAGGCGGTCAGGTTACGCTGTGATCTGAGTCTTGAAGATATGTGGAGCGAGGATCCTGAAACGCGGCGGCGCGGCACCGATTGTCTGCTGGCGGCGTCAGACAGCCATATCAGCCGCAGCATGGGAGTGCTTAAAGAGGGGGTGCCGGATAAAGCCTGGCAGTAAATGCCGCAAAAAGTGCGGGATCGGCTGGTCAGCGTCATTTTCGACAGGCTGGATGTTAACAGCCAGCTCGAATTTCTGCACCACAACAGCCAGTTATCCGGACGCGGACAGTTTACCCAGGAGTGCGCCATGCAGCTGGCGGCCCGGCTGAAGAATAGCGCGCCGGAAGCGCCAGGCCAGCACTGGCAGGCCACGATAATGCAGGCCATGCTGCGTCGGGGCATTATTACGCCGGGCAATAGCTGAGAAGGGAACGGGCCGCAGGGAAATCAGCTACCGAGCCGGGCTGTCAGCAGTAACCAGGCCTGGTTTTTATGCTGCCGTCTGACACAGGTGCTTAAACAGCGTGAGCGCTACCGGTTTGGTTGTTCGCCAGCAGGAACCTGTTGCTTCGGCCAGCGCCGCAAATTTTTTTGCAACGCTGCGGTATCCACACATAAATTGATTTAGCACGTCCTGATTTTTATATTCCGCCATTGTCATGCGCAGCCATATCCTGCATCGTTACAGGCAACTTTATCTGCTAAGGAGATGGCATGTTGCTTTCTTTTTTTCGTCTGCTGGTTGGGGCGCTCTACCGCACCCGTCTGGCTGGCGATCTTTCCCCGCTGCGCCAGTCAAAGGTGCTGATTGTGCCCAACCATATGTCGTTTCTGGACGGCATGCTGCTGGCGCTGTTTTTGCCGGTTAAGCCGGTATTTGCCGTCTACTCCTCCATCAGCGAAAAATGGTATATGCGCTGGGTGCGCCCGCTGGTTGATTTTGTGCCGCTGGATCCGGCAAAACCGCTGTCGGTCAAACATCTGGTGAAAACGATCGCGCAGGGCCGTCCGGTGGTGATTTTCCCCGAGGGGCGAATTACCGTCACCGGATCGCTGATGAAAATTTACGACGGTGCCGGTTTTGTCGCGGCGAAGTCGCAGGCTACCGTTGTGCCGCTGCGGATAGAGGGCGCGGAGTTTTCGCCGTTTGGCCGTCTGGCCGGCGTGTTTAAGCGCCGCCTTTTCCCCCGCATTAACATCACCGTGCTGCCCGCTACCACTATCCCCATGCCGGAGGCCAAAACCGCGCGGGAGCGCCGCAGGCTGGCAGGCGAGCATCTGCACCATATTATGATGGAGGCGCGGATGGCGGTACGCCCGCGCGAGACGATTTACCAGGCGTTTCTGGCTGCCCGCACGCGCTATGGCTATTTCAAACCCTGTATCGAAGACGTCAATTTCCAGCCCGACAGCTACACGGGGCTGCTGAAAAAATCGCTGGGCGTTGGCCGGATCCTGGAGCGTTATACGTCGCCAGGCGAATATATCGGCCTGTTGCTGCCGAATACGACGGTGACCGCCGCCGCGATCCTGGGCGCATCAATGCGCGGCCGCGTTCCGGCGATGCTTAACTACACCGCTGGCGTTAAAGGCGTGGGCAGCGCGCTGAAAGCGGCAGAGGTCAAAACGGTTTTCACCTCCCGTCAGTTCCTGGACAAGGGCAAGCTCTGGCATCTGCCCGAGCAGCTTACCGGGGTAAAATGGATCTTTCTTGAAGATCTGAAAGGAACGGTCACCACACAGGATAAACTCTGGATCTTCGCCCATCTCCTTGTGCCACGACATGCTGAAGTGCAGCAGCAGCCGGAAGACGCGGCGATGGTGCTGTTTACCTCCGGCTCGGAAGGCCATCCCAAAGGCGTGGTGCATTCGCATAAAAGCCTGCTGGCGAATGTGGAACAAATCCGCACGGTGGCCGACTTCACGCCGCGCGACCGCTTTATGTCCGCGCTGCCGCTGTTTCACGCTTTTGGCCTGACCGTTGGGCTGTTTACGCCGCTAATGACCGGGGCAGAAGTGTTTCTTTATCCCAGCCCGCTGCACTATCGTGTTATTCCTGAGCTGGTGTATGACCGGAACTGCACCGTACTGTTCGGCACCTCCACCTTTTTGGGCAACTACGCGCGCTTTGCTAATCCGTATGATTTCGCGCGCCTGCGCTATGTGGTGGCCGGGGCGGAAAAATTGCAGGAGGGCACGCGCCAGGCCTGGATGGAGAAATTCGGCATCCGCATTCTGGAAGGGTACGGCGTGACGGAGTGCGCGCCGGTGGTGGCCATCAACGTGCCGATGGCGGCGAAAAATCATACCGTCGGGCGTATTCTGCCGGGCATGGATTCTCGTCTGATTTCCGTACCCGGGATTGAGCAGGGCGGACTTCTACAGCTGCGCGGGCCCAATATTATGAAAGGCTACCTCCGGGTGGAAAAACCAGGCGTGCTGGAGGCGCCGCAGGCGGATAACGGCGAAGGGCAGATGGAAGCAGGCTGGTACGATACCGGCGATATTGTCAGCTTTGACGAGCATGGCTTTTGTCAGATCCAGGGGCGCGCAAAGCGGTTTGCTAAGCTGGCGGGCGAAATGGTGTCGCTGGAAATCGTCGAGCAGATTGCGCTAAAGGCATCGGCGGAAAAACAGCATGCCGCCTCGATAAAGCCCGACGGCAGCCGTGGCGAAGCGCTGGTGCTGTTTACCACCGACGGCGAACTAACCCGCGACAGGCTGCAGAAGGCGGCTCGCGAGCTGGGCGCACCGGAGCTGGCGGTGCCGCGCGATATACGCGTGTTGCCGCAGCTGCCGCTGTTGGGCAGCGGGAAACCCGACTTCGTTACGCTGAAAAGCATGGCGGAACAGCCGGAAAAAGAGGCGGAAAATGCATAACTCATCCGGCAGCGAAAAGCTGCTTTCGCGCGGCATGATGGCGGTTATCGCCGCGCAGTTTTTATCGGCTTTTGGTGATAATGCGCTGCTCTTCGCCACGCTGGCGGTGCTCAAAAACGAGGTCTATCCGGACTGGAGCCAGCCGGTGCTGCAAATGGTTTTTGTTGCCACCTATATCATCCTGGCGCCTTTTGTGGGCCAGGTTGCGGACAGCTTCGCCAAAGGCCGGGTGATGATGGTCGCCAACGGCCTCAAGCTGCTGGGCGCGCTGACTATCTGTTTCGGCTTTAACCCTTTTATCGGCTATGCGCTGGTTGGCGTCGGCGCGGCGGCCTATTCGCCAGCCAAGTACGGCATTTTGGGCGAAATCACCGGCGGCGAAACGCTGGTCAAGGCAAACGGCCTGCTGGAATCCTCAACCATTGCGGCTATTTTGCTGGGATCGATCGCGGGCGGCGTGCTGGCGGACTGGAACCTGACCGGCGCGCTTATCGCCTGCGTGCTGGCCTACGGGCTTGCCGTAGCGGCGAACGTGCTGATCCCGAAACTGGCGGCGGCGAGGGCGGGGCAAAGCTGGCATCCGCTGCGCATGTCGCTCAGCTTTTTCCACGCCTGCCGCGAGCTGTGGCGCAATGGCGAAACGCGTTTTTCGCTGGTGGGCACCAGCCTCTTCTGGGGCGCGGGCGTCACCCTGCGTTTTCTGCTGGTGCTGTGGGTGCCGGTCGCGTTGGGTATTACCGATAACAAAACGCCCACGCTGCTGAATGCTATGGTCGCCATCGGCATTGTATTCGGTGCAGGCGCGGCCGCGAAGCTGGTGACCCTGAAAACGGTCGGCAGATGTATGCCGGCAGGCGTGCTGATTGGCGTGGCGGTGGTATTTTTCGCCTTGCAGCATACGGCGGCAGGTGCTTACGGCTTACTGATAGCTATCGGCATGCTCGGCGGCTTCTTTGTGGTGCCGCTGAACGCGCTGTTGCAGATGCGCGGCAAAGAGAGCGTCGGCGCAGGCAACGCTATTGCGGTACAAAACCTGGGTGAGAACGGCGCAATGCTGATCATGCTGGGGCTTTACTCGCTGGCCATAAAGCTGGGCGCGCCGCCGGTAGCCACCGGCGTGGGCTTCGGTGCGCTGTTTGCGCTGGCGATTGCCGTGCTGTGGGGCTGGCAGCTGGCGCAGCATCGCCACACCAGAGTAGGGAAATAAACGGGTTTTCAGAGCAAAAAAGGGGCGGAAATATTCCGCCCCTTTTTACTGGCTACCGTTAACCGTTTTCGTCAAAAAACAAGTTAAGGCGACGGGAAGGTGTAGCGGCGATGGATAGCTTCCAGCCCCTGCATCACTTCCTCATCCAGCGTCAGATTATAGCTGTCGATATTCAGCTGCAGCTGTTCCAGGGTAGTCGCGCCCAGCAGTGTACTGGCGACGAAAGGCTGCTGACGGACAAAAGCCAGCGCCATCTGGGACGGGTCAAGATTATGCTTTTTCGCCAGCGCCACATACCCGGCAATAGCCAGCTCGGCCTGTTCGCCGCTGTAGCGGGTAAAGCGGCTGAACAGCGTGTTGCGCGCGCCGGCAGGCTTAGCGCCATTCAGGTATTTGCCGCTCAGCGTGCCAAAGGCCAGGCAGGAATAGGCCAGCAGCTCGACGCCTTCGTGCTGGCTGATTTCCGCCAGGCCCACTTCAAAGCTGCGGTTGAGCAGGCTGTAGGGGTTCTGAATAGACACAATGCGCGGCAGCTCGTGCTTTTCCGCCAGCTGCAAATAGCGCATCACGCCCCACGGCGTTTCGTTCGAGACGCCGATATAGCGTATTTTACCGGCGCGAACCTGCTCGTTCAGCGCTTCCAGCGTCTCCAGCAACGTGACCGTGGCGGTATCTTCCGCATATTCGTAGTTCAGCCGTCCAAAGTAGTTGGTCTGTCGCTGCGGCCAGTGCAGCTGGTAAAGATCCAGATAGTCGGTGTTCAGCCGCTTCAGGCTGGCGTCCAGCGCCTGACGGATATTCTTGCGATCCAGCGCCTGGCCCGGTCGGATCGAAGCATCCGCGCCGCGTACCGGCCCGGCGACTTTAGAGGCCAGCACCACTTTTTCGCGATTGCCGCGCGCCTTCAGCCAACTGCCGATATAGGTTTCGGTTAACCCCTGCGTTTCCGGGCGCGGCGGCACCGGATACATCTCAGCGGTATCGATCAGGTTAATGCCGGAACGGAGCGCCAGATCGAGCTGCGCATGGGCATCGGCTTCACTGTTTTGCTCGCCAAACGTCATGGTGCCTAATCCCAGGCTGCTGATTTCCAGCGTACTGTGGGGGATGCGATGATAATGCATGTGCCGGCTTCCTTTTTTCATTATTAAAAGACCAGCCTGGCGTAAGGGGTAAAATCGTTAAAGCAAACGCCAGATCCGGCTTTTGACTATAACCGTCGGGCGCTACAGGGGGAAGAGCGGATTTATCGGGAAGTGCGGTGGGGGCCACCTGTCGGAAAGCGTCAGGTGGCGGGATTGGGCTTAGCGTTCAACAATCGATGAAACCTCATCGCCGTTAATTTGCAGCTCATGGCCGGAGCGATCGGTGTACTTCACCAGGCCGGTATCCTGATCGATCTCCGGTTTACCCTGGGTCATAATCATCTTGCCTTCTTTTGTCGCCATCACGTAATCACTGCTGCAACCGCCGAGCAGCGTGGCCAGCATCAGAACGGCCGCGCCAGACATCAACTTCATACTTCGCTCCCTTAGCCTTCAATTTGCCTGCATCAGTAATAGCGCATTTTACGGAAAGCGTTAACCGCAGAACTCCTAAAAAGGCGTCACAGCACGACGAACTATTGACTTTGATCGTAAAAACAACGGGAAGAAGCCGACCGGCAGCACCGGTCGGCCTGATATCAGGCGTGGTTTTTTCTGCCGCGCAGCAGGTTAAGGCACTCTACCGACATAGAGAAGAACATGGCGAAATAGATATAGCCTTTTGGCACGTGGATATTGAAACTTTCCAGCATCAGGGTGAAACCTACCAGGATCAGGAAAGTCAGCGCCAGCATTTTTACCGAAGGATGGCGTTCAACGAATTCACCGATAGCGCGGGCGGCAAACATCATCACCCCCACTGCAATCACCACTGCCGCCATCATAATAATCAGATGATCGGACAGGCCTACGGCAGTAATTACCGAATCAAGACTGAAGATAATATCCAGCAGCATAATCTGCACAATCGCGCCGACGAAGGAATGAACATTGCTTTTATGTTCTTCTTCGCCACCTTCTATTGTTTCGTGGATCTCCATACTGGACTTCCACAGCAGAAAAAGCCCCCCGAACAGCAGAATTAAATCGCGCGCGGAAAAAGAGTGATCCATCAGCGTAAACAGCGGCGTGGTCAGGCGAATGACCCAGGCAATCGAGGCCAACAGACCCAGGCGCATCAGCATGGCGCCCGCCAGGCCGATACGGCGCGCGGCGTTCTGCTGCTGTTTGGGAAGTTTAGCCACCACCAGAGAGAGAAAAATAATATTATCAATACCCAGAACGATTTCCAGAATCGTCAGTGTACCCAGCGCCAGCCAGGCGTTGGGATCGGCAATCCAGTCAAACATACAACGTTGCATCCTAAACGAAAGTTAAACGAAGAGTATACTCATCCGGATGCCGCTCAGCTAAAGCTTTACAGTAAAAAATGACGTGCCAGTAAGGGCGCGGTGAAAGCCTTTTTCAGGTAGAAGCCCCTGGGCAGCGTCATCACCGGCTGGCCGTTTTCACCGATGCCTTCCGTCAGGGCTTTACTGTTGGCAGCCTTGGGCCGAATTTGCAGCACTTCGCCGTGCCGGGCGGTAATACGCTCTACCTGTCCCAGCACGATCATGTCCATCAGCTCTTCCCAGTCGCGCCGCAGCAGTAACTCTTCTTCTTCGCTGGGACTCCACAGCAGCGGGGCGCCGACGCGACGTTCGGCCAGCGGAATAGCCCGATCGCCTTCCACCGGTATCCACAACACTCTCGCCAGCTTATGCCGCACATGGCTGGTTTCCCAGACCAGCCCGCTGTTGCCGGTCAACGGCGCCACGCAAACAAAGGTGGTTTCCAAAGGACGGCCTTGCGCGTCGACAGGAATGGTTTTCAGCTCTACGCCGATGTTGGCAAAATCCTGTTCCGGCTTGCTGCCTGCGCTGGCGCCCAGATAGCGCTCCAGCAGCATACCCACCCAGCCCTTATCGCGACGCAGATCGCGCGGTATCGTAAGGCCCGCTCTCAACGCCAGTTCGTCCAGCGTAAAGCCAGCCAGCTGGCGCGCGCGTTCCAGTAACGCGGCTTCGTTTTCCGGCGGTAAAACCGGAGAATAATAGTCTGGCATCGCCTGCTCTTGCTTGTTGGTTAAAAAATGAACGGTGGTTTTCCCTGTCAAAAGAGAGACGTCTCTCCCTGAGGAAAAGCGCAATAATAGCATGATTAATCGCGGCTTTTTTTTGCCACTTTGCGGTCGCGATCGTGAAGTTGAAAAGGTTATGCCTGTCTGCACACCGACAATGAACAGGATCTTACACGTAGTTATCCACAGAAAAATGGGATAAGTCGTTTTTTTAAATAATACTGTTTCGATTTACAGGCTTGACGGGGCGGTTTTACCCGGGTTGCCGTATTTTTTGCTTAGGATAGCAACATATCCTGTGGATAAAAAAGTCGGTGTTCGATCTTTCGCCACCTGCCCGGTGCCGTCATTAAGCGGGAGGCCTGAAACAGCACGGGGACGCAGTGGGATCGGATAAATTCCAATATTTATAAAGCGTTAACCAAAGTGTTAACCTCGGGATAAAAGGCGCCAGTCTGAGTTTTCCCCAGTGGCCAGGAGAGTTCTGCACAAAGATATCCACAGAAAAGGTGAATAAGATCGCGCAAAAGTAGCGTTTTCTGTTTATAACTCTACAAATGTCTGTAAGTTATCCCGTGAATGCCGCCGGTAACGCCCCGAAAGCAGTGGTTTACCGTCTGTAAGGAGTATGAAACAATCAGGCTATCCGAGTATTAGTTTTGAGGTAGTCCAGTGATCGATGATGATGGCTACCGCCCGAATGTTGGTATCGTAATTTGTAACAGGCAGGGACAAGTGTTGTGGGCCAGAAGGTATGGCCAGCACTCCTGGCAGTTTCCTCAGGGAGGCATCAACCCTGGCGAAACGGCAGAACAGGCGATGTATCGAGAACTCTTTGAGGAAGTCGGTTTGCACCGCAAAGATGTGCGCATCCTTGCCTCTACCCGGAACTGGTTACGCTATAAGTTGCCGAAACGTTTGGTGCGTTGGGACACAAAGCCGGTTTGTATCGGCCAGAAACAGAAGTGGTTTCTTCTGCAACTCTTGTGCAATGACGCGGATATCAACATGCAAACCAGCAGCACGCCGGAGTTCGATGGCTGGCGCTGGGTGAGCTTCTGGTATCCTGTACGTCAGGTTGTCTCTTTTAAACGCGACGTCTATCGCCGGGTGATGAAGGAGTTCGCCAGCGTGGTGATGCCCCTGCAGGAGAATGCCGTACCGCGAAATACGCCTTATCGACGGAAGAGAGGGTAAGCCGCTCAGATATGCTTATACAGCTGCGCGAGATAGTGGAGAAAGTGGCAGGAGCGCCCCGGCTGACCGAGGCGCTCGACATTCTGGTCAGCGAAATCTGTCTGGCGATGGATACCGAGGTCTGTTCGGTCTACCTGGCCGATCACGACCGTCGCTGCTATTACCTGATGGCGACGCGCGGCCTGAAAAAGCCGCGCGGCCGCACCGTCGCGCTGGCTTTCGACGAAGGGATTGTCGGGCTGGTAGGGCGCCTTGCTGAACCTATCAACCTTGCCGATGCGCAAAGTCATCCCAGCTTCAAGTATATTCCTTCCGTAAAAGAAGAGCGCTTCCGTTCTTTTCTCGGCGTGCCGGTTATCAGCCGCCGCCAGCTGCTGGGCGTACTGGTCGTTCAGCAGCGCGAGCACCGCCAGTTTGACGAGAGCGAAGAATCGTTTCTGGTGACGCTGGCTACGCAAATGGCCACCATTCTCTCTCAATCGCAGCTGAATGCGCTGTTCGGACAGTACCGGCAAACCCGTGTGCGTGCCCTGGCCGCCGCGCCGGGCGTGGCGGTGGCGGCAGGCTGGGTAGAAAGCAACCAGCCATCGCTGGATACCGTTTCGGCGGCCTCCACGCTGGATGCGGTGCGCGAACGTGAAAGGCTGTCGCTGGCGATGGACGAGGCTTCCGGCGAGTTCCGCCGCTACAGCAAACGTTTCACCTCCAGCGTACATAAAGAAAGCGCCGCCATTTTCGATCTCTATTCGCACCTGCTCAGCGATAACAGGCTGAAAAAAGATCTCTTTGCGGAGATCGACAACGGCTTCGTGGCGGAATGGGCGGTAAAAAAGGTCATTGAGAAGTTCGCCGCCCAGTTTGCCAGCCTGCAGGACAGCTATCTGCGTGAAAGGGCGGGCGATCTGCGCGCGCTGGGGCAGCGTTTACTGTTTCACCTCGATGACACCATGCAGGGCACCAATACCTGGCCCGAACGCTTCGTGCTGGTGGCCGACGAGCTGACCGCCACGACGCTGGCCGAGCTGCCGCACGATCGTTTGGCAGGCGTGGTGGTCAGGGATGGCGCGGCCAACTCGCACGCGGCGATTATGGTGCGTGCGATGGGTATTCCGACCGTGATGGGCGCGGATATTCAGCCCGAGGCGCTCAACGGCAGGCTGCTGATCGTGGACGGCTATCGCGGCGAGCTGCTGGTGGATCCGGAACCGGTGCTGGTGCAGGAATATCAGCGGCTGATTAGCGAAGAAAACGAGCTGAGTAAGCTGGCGGAAGACGTGGTGGAGCGGCCTGCGACCCTGAAGTCGGGCGAGCCGGTAAAGGTAATGCTCAACGCGGGCCTGAGCGCGGAGCATGAGCAGGCGCAGGGCGGCCGCGTGGATGGCGTCGGGCTTTACCGTACGGAAATCCCCTTTATGCTGCAAAACGGTTTCCCCTCCGAAGAGGAGCAGGTCGCGCAGTATCAGGGGATGCTGCAACTCTTCCTGGAAAAGCCGGTTACGCTGCGCACGCTGGATATCGGCGCTGATAAACAGCTGCCCTACATGCCGATAAGCGAGGAGAACCCTTGCCTGGGCTGGCGCGGTATCCGGTTGACGCTGGATCAGCCGGAGATTTTTCTGGTTCAGGTTCGTGCCATGCTGCGCGCTAACGTCGCCAGCGACAACCTTAGCATTCTGCTGCCGATGATCACCAGCATCGATGAAATCGACGAGGCGCTCAGGCTGATCGAACGAGCCGGAAAGGAAGTGGAAGAGATGCTGGGCTACCCCATTCCCAGGCCGCGCGTCGGCGTGATGATTGAGGTGCCCTCGATGATCTTTATGATCGGTCATCTGGCAAAGCGGGTCGATTTTATCTCTGTCGGCACTAACGATCTGACGCAGTACCTGCTGGCCGTCGATCGCAACAATACGCGCGTCGCCAGCCTTTACGACAGCCTGCATCCGGCGATGCTGCGCGCGCTGAAAACCATTGCAGAAGAGGCGAAGCGGGCCGATATCGAACTCTGTCTGTGCGGCGAAATGGCGGGCGATTCCAGCTGCGTTGCCCTGCTGGTGGGGCTGGGCTATCACCATCTGAGCATGAACGGACGCAACGTCGCCAGGGTGAAATATCTTTTGCACCACATCGATTACGAAGAGGCGCAGAAGCTGGCGGAAGCGGGGCTGCAGGCGGAACAGGCTAACGAGGTACGCCACCTGGTCGCCGCCTTTATGGAACGGCGCGGGCTGGGCGGTCTGATCCGCGGCGGTCGATAGCTCTCTTATTAAAGTTTACAAAGTTCCATCGGGCCGCCTTCGTGCGGCCTGTGCTATGATGCGCGCCTCTGCGCCGCGCCGCACGCGCGCTTTATTCATTCCGTCACCTGAAATCAGGGACTATTAATAATGGTGAAAGATGACTAACGGCTATCTGGCTTTCCCCCAATTTGATCCGGTAATTTTCTCCGTCGGGCCTGTCGCCCTGCACTGGTATGGTCTGATGTATCTGGTCGGCTTTATCTTTGCTATGTGGCTGGCCGTACGCCGCGCCAACAAGCCGGGCAGCGGCTGGAAAAAAGAAGAGGTGGAAAACCTGCTCTATGCGGGTTTTCTCGGCGTTTTCCTGGGCGGCCGCATCGGCTACGTGCTGTTTTATAATCTGCCGCTGTTTCTGGATAATCCGCTGTATCTGTTTAAGGTCTGGGATGGCGGCATGTCGTTCCACGGCGGCCTGATAGGCGTTATCTGTGTGATGTTGTGGTTCGCCCATCGTACCAAACGTAACTTCTTCCAGGTGGCGGATTTTATCGCGCCGCTGATCCCTTTCGGACTGGGCGCCGGACGCCTGGGCAACTTTATCAATGGTGAACTCTGGGGACGCGTAGCGCCCGATCTGCCATGGGCGATGCTGTTTCCCGGCTCGCGCGGCGAAGACGTAGCGCTGGCCGCCACCCATCCTGAATGGCAGTCGCTGCTGGCTACTTACGGCGTGCTGCCGCGCCATCCTTCTCAGCTCTATGAGCTGCTGCTGGAAGGCGTGGTGCTGTTTATCATTTTGAATGTTTTTATCCGTAAAAATCGTCCGATGGGCGCGGTATCAGGTTTGTTCCTGATCGGCTACGGCGTATTTCGCTTTATCGTGGAATATTTCCGTCAGCCAGACGCCCAGCTGGGCCTGTTCGACAATTTTATCAGCATGGGACAAATCCTTTCGACGCCGATGATTATCGCCGGCGCCATTATGATGATTTGGGCGTATCGCCGCCGTACCGTGCAACACGTTCGTGAGGAAAAATGAAACAGTATCTGGACTTAATGCAGAAAGTGCTCAACGGGGGCACGCCGAAAAATGACCGTACCGGCACCGGCACGCTGTCGATTTTTGGTCATCAGATGCGTTTCAACCTACAGGAAGGCTTTCCGCTGGTGACCACCAAAAAGTGTCATTTGCGCTCGATTATTCATGAGCTGCTGTGGTTTCTGAAGGGCGACACCAATATCGCCTATCTGAAAGAAAATAAAGTGACAATCTGGGACGAGTGGGCCGATGAAAATGGCGACCTTGGCCCGGTATACGGCAAGCAATGGCGCAGCTGGGGCGCGCCGGACGGCCGCCAGATTGATCAGCTGGCAAAAGTGATGGCCCAGCTGAAAAACGATCCGGACTCGCGCCGCATTATCGTCTCCGCGTGGAACGTGGGCGAGCTTGATGAGATGGCGCTGGCACCGTGCCACGCCTTCTTCCAGTTCTACGTGGCGGACGGCAAGCTTTCCTGCCAGCTCTATCAGCGCTCTTGCGATGTGTTCCTTGGCCTGCCGTTTAATATCGCCAGCTATGCGCTGCTGGTGCATATGGTGGCGCAGCAATGCGATCTGGAACCGGGCGACTTTGTCTGGACGGGGGGTGACACGCACCTCTACAGCAACCATCTGGAGCAGGCGACTCTGCAGCTGACCCGCGAGCCGCGTGAGATGCCGAAGCTGGTGATCAAACGTAAGCCCGCTTCGCTGTTTGATTATCGTTTTGAAGATTTCGATATCGAAGGTTACGATCCGCATCCTGCCATTAAGGCACCGGTCGCCATTTGACCAACCAAGGGAGCGAGTTTTCGCTCCCTTTTTTACGACCCGGCAAAGCTGCTGCCGTTGTCGCAGCTTCTTTCTTTCCTGACCTGATTTTAAACGTCGCTATCTTGACGCCATTGTTTCCTCGGCTTCTTTCCTGTCCTGACCTGAGTTTAAGCGCCGCACCTGTCTGAACTTTAGTTTTTGCCGACAGGATGACGCGATAAAACCGTGCCGCAAAGGTTGTTTTTCCGAGGCAGGGCGCAAAAAAAAGTTAATGAAACATCCAAAGCGTAAACGGCTGGAAAGCCGCTCGCATGATGACTTTTTGTCGCTGGTAACTTTACTCGCCAGCGGCACAATAGAGTGTATGAACAGAGCAGGCTTTACCTTACCGGAATTGCTGATCGTTATGACTATCGCCAGCATGCTGATGGTCGGCGCGGTCGGTGGCTGGCAGCAGTGGCAGCAGACGCAGCGGCTAAACGCGAGCGCGCAGCAAATCCAGCATTTTTTACTGCGGCTGCGCAGCGAGGCAAACTGGCATAACCGGCAGGCGCTGCTATGGAAAACGGATGGCGCTTTGTGGTGCCTGGGCAGCGGCCCGGTGCAGGCGTCCTGTCATGGCCACCAGCGCCAAACGCTAATTGCGCCCTGGCCTGCGATAAAAATAGCCTCGCTCACGGAGGGGATGGGATTTTATGGCCGCCGCAACGTGGCCAAACCGGGCCGGATTGTGATCGTCGGCGCGGCGGGCGAACGCCATATTATCCTGTCGTCGAGGGCGAGGGTGCGCATTTGTCAGGAGGCCTGCCCGTGAAGCGTGGAGGTTTTACCCTGCCGGAAATGTTGGTGGCGTTGGCGATCGGCGGCGTACTAATGTTGGGCGCAGCAAAATTTCTGCCGCTGTTGCAGATCGGCAATCTGCGTATCCTGCAGACCTTTCAGCTCCACGAAGAACTACAGCTGATGATGAGCACGCTGGAAAAAAACGTGCGGCGCGCGGGCTACTGTCAAGGTAAATGCCAGGGAGAAGGGCTGCAGACGATCGGCGAAAAAAACACATGCCTGCTGGTGCGCTGGGACGAGAACAGCAACGGCCGCTGGGAAGGGCCGGGCAATGACAACAGTGACTATTATGGCTTCCGGCTGCGCGACGGCAATCTGGAGGCGCAGCGCGGCGTACAGAGCTGCGACGGCGGCGGATGGGAGAAAATGAACGATCCGGACGCCCTGGTAATCAGCGATTTTCGCGCGCTTAAGCAGGCAAGACAGATCCGGCTGCTGCTTGGCGGCTATGCCAGACGTTTGCCGCAGCTGCCGCTAACCCTCGAGCGCTGGGTCACGGCGGAAAACTTGTGAATAAGCAGCAGGGAAGCGGTGCGCTGCTGATGGTGATCCTGCTGTTGCTGATGTCGACGGCGCTGCTCAACGCCACCCGACAGCAGCTGGATGCATCGTTAAGCCTTGTGGTGGACGAACGGCTTTATCTGCGGCAGGCCAGCCTGGCCACTTCGGCGCTGGAAGCGGGAATACGGGAAAAATGGGCGTCGACGGTGGCCTGGCGCTGCCTTACGGCACGGCAGCAGCCTGCCTGGCGGGCCTGTTTTAAAGTGACAACGAAAGGTGAAGCCTTATTACGTGGTGACGGCGGCAAAGACACTATCGCCTTTTATCAATGGGTAACCCACGATGAGCAAAATGGGCGCGTACATCCACAGCCGCACGGCTGGCTTGATTTTTGTCCGTTGGCGGAGGAAGAAGATTGCCTGCCGGACAGGGAAACCGCAGGGCTTTAGCCTGCCGGAAACGCTGGTGGCGCTGCTGTTGTTTGGCCTGAGCTCGCTGGCGCTGACTCAGTATCAGCTGGCGCTGGGAAGAAGCTTTCAGCTGCAGCTACAGCAGCGGGAAGCGGTCAGGCTGGCCCGGCAGCGGTTCGAAGGCTATCAGGCGCCGGGCTGGCAGACGACGCTCGAACAGCAAGCGCTGACCGGCAGCTGCGTGCTGTTAACGGCACGGGTTATCAGTCCTGCCGGGGCTAAAGCCGCATTATCGCAGCTGAGCTGTAGAAGCGAAGACGAACAGGAAAGTGCAGAGCGGCGCAGGTAGTTTATGCTTTCGTGGTTTTGATAAAGCCTGAAAGCAGCCAGCGGACGATTATCTTTTTATGAGAGATAGCAGCCAGAAATCTTTTTTCTGCTGCCACAGAAAAAAATAAGCTGACAAAATAGCGAAGGTTCAGGACGTAACTATCCATTACTTTTCCTGTTATAACATTTTTCATCAAGAGAATTTATTTTTTAGATGGTTTTAATTTTTTTATAAAAATATCTTTTCCCAGGTGAGGATTAACGCAGTTCGACAGCAGCTTGCGCAGTAAGGAGGTATACCAGGACGGTTAACTATCCCAGCTGAATCTGATTGGAAATTACTGAAGTCAGTAACAGGAATTTTTAATAAACCTTCATGGATGAAATAAAATGAAAATAGCCACGCGCATTTTACTTTCCCTCTCTTTATCCGCGGTATTTCTTCCCCCGGCGGGCGCAGATGCCGTCAAAGATGTGACTTTAGATTATCGACACGGCTACCGCCTGCGCGACCGCACCCACTACGATAAGCTGGCGTTAGGCGCCAGCCTGCCTGATAATTACGTTTTTAGCGTCGAAACCAAATTTAAAACCGGCGGCCCGGACCCGAAAGATAAATATTATAATGACATAGTATTGAACGTAGTAGAAATGACGCTGATGAAAAACTTTTTTTACGACGGCTGGAGTTTTACCCCATTTGTTCAACCAGAGTTCAGTTCGGTGAGAACGGAATGGAAATTTGGCGTCGTGCCCTGGTATAAAATTAATGACAGCTGGTCTGTTGGCGGCATGTATCGCCTGGAGCTAAGCGACTATGCGCATGACGGTCGGTGCGGTGAAGCCGGTCACGACTATTGCAGCCTGGATAAACACCGTACCGTTAACCGCTTTGATGCCTATTTCCGTTACCGCTGGAAAGATTTAACCACCACCTATAAATATATTTATATGCATGGTGATGATTTACTGTTCGCCAATAAGAAAAATAACTACGAGCAGGAGCTACAGTTTGATTACGTAGTGGGCGCAAACAGAGAGTGGCGCCCTTATGTCACCTTCGCCGATATCGGCCGCAGCGCCTGGTCCAGCGAGCGCCAGCTGCGCTTAAGGCTGGGGGTCGCTTACACCTTTAAATAACTTTCGGCCATATAAACGGTAAACGACCCGACAGCTGCATTTGCAACAGCCTCCGGACGGGGTAGAGTGTGCACGCAGAGCGCAATACCGTACTAGGAGCAGGCATGTTTACCGTTTATCACTCGAATCAGCTGGATCTTTTAAAAACGCTGGCGGCTTTTCATATTGAAAACCAGCCGTTGCGCGATCCATTCCAGTCCGAAGTGGTTCTGGTGCAGAGTCCGGGGATGGCGCAGTGGCTGCAAATGTCGCTGGCCGAGCAGTTCGGCATTGCGGCTAATATCGCCTTTCCGCTGCCCGCCTCCTTTATCTGGGATATGTTTGTTCGCGTTCTGCCGGGCATACCTAAAGAGAGCGCCTTCAGCAAAGCCAGCATGAGCTGGAAGCTGATGACTATTCTGCCAAAGCTGCTGGCGCGGCCGGAATTCGTTATGCTGAGCCACTACCTTTCTGACGACGAGGACAAGCGTAAGCTGTTTCAGCTCGCGTCGCGGGTGGCCGATCTTTACGACCAGTACCTGGTTTACCGCTCGGAGTGGCTTAACAGCTGGGAAAAGGGGCAGCAGATCGAAGGGCTGGGCGAAGCGCAGCAGTGGCAGGCGCCGCTGTGGGCAGAGCTGGTTGCGTGGAACCGCGAGCTGGGCCACCCGGAATGGCATCGCGCTAATCTTTACGCGCGGTTTATCGCCACGCTGGAACAAAGCAGCACCCGGCCGCCAAATCTGCCGGATCGCGTATTTATCTGCGGTATCTCCGCGCTGCCGCCGGTCTACCTCCAGGCGCTTCAGGCGCTCGGCAAGCATATCGATATCCACCTGTTGTTTACCAATCCGTGCCGCCATTATTGGGGTGACATTCAGGATTACGCTTTTCTGGCTAAGCTGCAAAGCCGCCGCCGCGAGCACTACAAACAGCAGCGGGAAAGCGCGCTGTTTCGTGAAGAAGACGCCGCCAGCCTGTTTAACGACGCGGGCGAGCAGCAGCTGAGCAATCCGCTGCTGGCTTCCTGGGGCAAGCTCGGGCGCGACAACCTGTTTTTGCTGGCGCAGATGGAATGCCGGGAAATCGACGCCTTTGTCGATATCGAACCGACCACGCTGCTGCAAACGCTACAGCGCGATCTGCTGGAGCTGGAAGATAATGCCGTGATTGGCCTGAAGCGGGAAGAGTGGGAATCCAGCCTGGGTAAACGGGTGCTGGATCCCGATGACCAGTCGGTGACTTTTCACCTCTGCCACAGCCCGCAGCGCGAAGTGGAAGTATTGCAGGACAGACTATTGGCGATCATGGCGGAAGATCCGCAGCTTTCGCCGCGCGACATTATCGTGATGGTGGCAGATATCGACGCCTATACGCCTTTTATCCAGGCGGTTTTCGGCAATGCGCCTGCGGAACGCTGGCTGCCTTTTTCCATCTCCGACCGTCGCGCCAGCCAGGCGCATCCCGCTTTGCAGGCCTTTATTTCGCTGCTGAGCCTGCCGGACAGCCGCTTTACTTCCGAAAGCGTACTGGCGCTGTTGGAAGTGCCGGCGGTCGCCAGCCGTTTCTCCATTGATGAAGAAGGGCTGCGGCGGCTGCGGCACTGGGTTGGTGAGTGCGGCATTCGTTGGGGGCTGGATGACGATACGGTGCGCGAGCTAGATCTGCCGCCAACCGGACAGCATACCTGGCAGTTCGGCCTGACGAGAATGCTATTGGGCTACGCTATGCACAGCGATATCGGCCACTGGCAGGGCGTGCTGCCCTATGATGAATCCAGCGGCCTGATTGCCGAGCTGGTAGGGCATTTGGCCGAGCTGTTAATGCAGCTGCGTCGCTGGCGCGAGCGGCTGAGCGAGCCAAGAGCGCTGGAGGCGTGGCTGCCGCTCTGTCGCGAGCTGCTGGGCGATTTCTTTGCCGGCGATGCCGAGGCGGAAGCGGCGCTGGCGCTGATTGAAGAGCAGTGGCAGCAGGCCATCAGCTACGGCATTCAGGCCGAGTATCAGCAGGCTATCCCGCTGTCGCTGCTGCGCGACGAGCTGCGCGCGAGGCTGGATCAGGAGCGGATCAGCCAGCGCTTTCTTGCTGGTCCGGTTAACTTCTGTACGCTGATGCCGATGCGATCCATTCCCTTTAAGGTGGTTTGCCTGCTGGGCATGAACGACGGCGTCTATCCGCGCACGCTGCCGCCGCCGGGCTTCGATCTGATGAGCCAGCAGCCGAAAAAAGGCGATCGTAGCCGTCGCGACGACGACCGCTACCTGTTTCTGGAAGCCATTAACTCCGCCCAGCATCAGCTCTACATCAGCTATATCGGCCGCACCATTCAGGACAATTCAGAACGTTTCCCTTCGGTGCTGGTCAGCGAGCTGGTGGATTATATCGGGCAAAGCTTCTGTCTGCCGGAAGACCGTCAGAGCGATGTGGATACCAGCGCGGCGCGGGTTATCGCGCATCTGCATCACCTGCACAGCAGGATGCCGTTTGCGGCGGAAAACTTTCTGCCGCAGGCGCGCTATCAGAGCTATGCGGCGGAGTGGCTACCGGCAGCGAAGGCGAGCGGCGTGCCGCATCCGCCATTTATGCAGCCGCTGCCGGAGGAAAATATTACCGAGCTTAACTTCGACCAGCTGCTGCGTTTCTGGCGTCATCCGGTTCGCGCCTTTTTCAGCCTGCGATTGGGCGTCAGCTTCAGCGCGGAAGACATGGAACTGCCGGATGCGGAACCTTTTATTCTGGATAACCTCAGCCGTTACCAGCTTAACACCCAGCTGCTGAATACCCTGATTGAAGGCCAGCCGGGCGAACCGCTGTTCGATCGTCATCGCGCGGCGGGCAATCTGCCGTATGGCGCCTGGGGTGAACTGTTCTGGCAGGATCAGCTGGCGGATATGGCCGAACTGGCCGGCGTGGTGCGCGAGCAGCGCAAGGATGCCGTCAGCCAGGAAATCAATCTTCAGGTTGGCGGACTTCAGCTGAGCGGCTGGCTGCCTGCCGTACAGGACGATGGCCTGCTGCGCTGGCGGCCGGGCCACCTTAACTTTACCGACGGGCTGGCGCTGTGGCTGGAACACCTGGTCTACTGCGTGCTGGGCGGCAGCGGCGCCAGCCGCATGTACGGACGTAAAGAGAGCCGCTGGTGGTTCCCGCCGCTCTCCGCCGTTGAAGCCAGCGGCTGGCTTGAACGCTATATCGAAGGCTATAAAGCCGGCATGTGCGCGCCGCTGCTGCTGCTGCCCAAAACCGGCGGTGCCTGGCTGGAAGCCTGCTATGACGAAAAGGCGGCGGCGGTCTCTTACGATGAGGCGACGCAGGCAAAAGCGCGCAATAAGCTGCTGCAGGCCTGGCAGGGCAACATACAAACAGAAGGTGAGGGCAGCGATCCCTATCTGGCACGGCTGTTCCGCACACTGGATGAAGCAACGTTGCAGCAAATCACGCACAACGCCGAAGTCTGGCTGTTGCCGCTGCTGCGGATGAATGACATTAACTGAGACATCCTGTAGTGTTACTTTATAACCCCATTTCGCTTTTTTTTCTGTCCGCTCTTAGCCAGCGGAATCTTTAGGGTCGTCGTTTAGCTGTCGCCGCTCCGGGGGCGCACAGAAAGCACGTTAGATTGTCGAGGAGTTTGAATGCGTCGTTATGCAGTCTGGTTCACCACGCTGTTTCTGCTTTTTACCTTCTGGAGTCCGCTGAGCCAGGCACGGTCAGGCTGGCAGCCGATCCCCGAAGCGATCCGCAAAAGTGAAAAAGATCCGCGCCAGTATCAGGCGATCAAACTCGACAACGGCATGACGGTACTGCTGGTTTCCGATCCGCAGGCGACAAAATCCCTGTCGGCGCTGACGCTGCCCATCGGCTCGCTGGACAACCCGCGTAACCAGCAGGGCCTGGCACACTATCTTGAGCATATGCTGCTGATGGGTTCAAAACGCTATCCGCAGCCGGATAATCTGGCGGAATTCCTGAAAAAGCACGGCGGCAGCCACAATGCCAGCACGGCGTCCTACCGCACGGCTTTCTATCTGGAAGTGGAAAACGACGCGCTGGCACCGGCGGTGGATCGGCTGGCGGATGCCATTGCCGAGCCGCTGTTGGATCCGGTTAATGCCGATCGCGAGCGCCACGCGGTGAATGCGGAGCTGACTATGGCACGCTCGCGCGACGGATTGCGCATGGCGCAGGTCGGTGCGGAAACGCTGAATCCCGACCATCCCAGCTCGCTTTTTTCCGGCGGTAACCTGGACACGCTGAAAGATAAACCGGGCAGCAGGCTGCACGACGCGTTGCAGGATTTCTATCAGCGCTACTATTCGGCCAACCTGATGAAAGCGGTGATCTACAGCAATAAGCCGCTGGTGGAACTGCAAAAAATCGCGGCCACTACCTTTGGCAGAGTGGCGAACCACAACGCCGCGGTGCCTGCGATTACCGTGCCGGTGGTGACGGAGCAGCAGAAAGGCATTGTGATCCACTACGTGCCGGCCCAGCCGCGCAAGCAGGTCAGGATCGAGTTTCGCATCGATAATAACAGCGATCAGTTTCGCAGCAAGACCGACACGCTAATCGCCTATCTGATCGGCAACCGCAGCAAGAACACGCTCTCCGACTGGTTGCAAAGCCAGGGCCTGGCCGATTCCATTGATGCCGGCGCCGATCCGGTTATCGATCGCAACGGCGGCGTCTTTTCCATCTCCATTTCGCTGACCGATCGGGGTCAGGCAAACCGCGATCGGGTGGTGGCCGCCGTGTTCAGCTATCTGAACAAGCTGCGTAATGAAGGCATCGACAAACGCTATTTTGATGAAATGGCGCACGTGTTGGATCTGGACTTCCGCTATCCGTCGATCACGCGCGACATGGACTATATCGAATGGCTGGTGGACACCATGCTGCGCGTGCCGGTTACCGACACGCTGGTCGCGTCCTATATCGCCGATCGCTACGATCCGCAGGCCATCAAAGCGCGTCTGGATGGCATGACGCCGCAGAACGCCCGGATCTGGTTTATCAGCCCGAACGAGCCGCACAACAAGACCGCCTATTTCGTCAATGCGCCTTATCAGGTCGATCGCATCACGCCGGAACGTTTTGCCGCCTGGCAAAAGGAAAGCGCGGCTATTTCGCTGGACCTGCCCGTGCTGAACCCCTATATCCCGTCTGATTTCACGCTGATTAAACCGGCGCAGCAGGTTGATCGTCCGCAGACGCTGATTAACCAGCCGGGCCTGCGCGTGTTCTATATGCCAAGCCGCTTTTACGCGGACGATCCCAAAGCCAACATCACGCTGGCGTTGCGTAATAAAGAGGCGATGAGCACCGCCAAAAATCAGGTGCTGTTTGGCATGAATGATTACCTGGCGGGCCAGGCGCTGGACGAGCTGAACTCGCAGGCTTCGGTTGGCGGCATTAGCTTTTCTACCAGCGAAAACGACGGCGTGACCTTTAACGCCAGCGGCTTTACTCAGCACCTCCCGGAGCTGATGCAGGCGCTGCTGAAACAGTACGCCAGCTATCAGCCAACGCAGCAGCAGCTGGATCAGGCAAAGTCCTGGTATCTGGAGCGTCTGGACGCCGCCGAAAAAGGAAAGGCCTTCGAGCTGGCTATTCAGCCCGCACAAATGCTGTCGCAGCTGCCCTATACCCAACGCAGCGAGCGTCGTAAGCTGGTGGCCGATATTACGCTGTCCGATCTGAAAAATTACCGCAGTATGCTGTTAGAAAAAGCGACGCCGGAGCTGATGGTGGTCGGCAATATGACGCCGGAGAGCGTCAAGGCGCTGGCGACCACGCTGAAAGCACAGCTTAACTGTGAAGGGCAGAGCAGCTGGCACAGCGATTATCTGAGGGTGGATAAAGCGGCAAACGCCAATTTACAACAGGCCGGCAGCAGCACCGATTCCGCGCTGGCCGCGCTGTACGTGCCGCTTGGCTATGAGGAGTTCGACAGCATCGCCAGCAGCGCCATGCTCAGCCAGATTGTGCAGCCGTGGTTCTATAACCAGCTGCGTACTGAGGAACAGCTTGGCTATGCGGTATTCGCCTTCCAGATGCCGGTTGGGCGCCAGTGGGGCATCGGCTTCCTGCTGCAAAGCAACGTTAAACAGCCCGCTTATCTGCTGCAGCGCTTTGAGGCGTTCTACCCGACGGCGGAAAAGCGCCTGCGTGAGATGAGCAAAGAGGATTTCGCCCAGTATCAGACGGCGATGATCAACGAGCTGAAGCAGCGTCCGCAAACGTTGGATGAAGAGGCGGGCCGCTACAGTAAAGATTTCAACCGGCAGAACTACCGTTTCGACACCCGTGAAAAAGTGGTTGCCAGTATTCAGGCGCTGACGCCAGAGAAGCTGGCGGCCTTTTTCCACGATGCGGTCAGCAAACCGCAGGGCCTGACGTTACTGTCGCAGATCTCCGGCAGCCAGCACGACAAGGCCGACTATGCCAGGCCGGCGGGCTTTACCACCTGGCAGGAAGTGTCGAAGCTACAGCAATCTTTTCCGGTGCAAAGCGATAAATGAAGGTACAGCGTCTCGATCCCCTGACGCTGCCGCTGCAAGGCGAAAGGCTGATAGAAGCCTCGGCGGGCACGGGGAAAACCTTTACCATCGGCCTGCTCTATCTGCGTCTGCTGCTGGGGCTGGGCGGCGAAGCGTCGTTCGGGCGGCCGCTGTCGGTTGAAGAGATCCTGGTGGTGACCTTTACCGAAGCGGCCACCGCAGAGCTGCGCGGCCGCATCCGTGAAAACATTCACCGGCTGCGTATCGCCTGCGTGCGCGGGTATACGACTGACGGCGTACTGGCCCAGCTGCTGACGGAAATTGGCGACCTGCCGCAGGCGGCCGCGCAGCTGCTGGCCGCAGAGCGCCAGATGGACGACGCCGGTATTTTTACCATCCACGGCTTTTGCCAGCGGATGCTGAATCTGAACGCCTTTGAGTCAGGCATGCTGTTTGAGCAGCAGCTGATTGAGGATGAGTTTCCGCTGCGCCGTCAGGCCGCCGCCGACTTCTGGCGCCGCTACTGCTATCCGCTGCCGCTGCCGATAGCGCGGGTAATGACCCAAATGTGGCAGGGGCCGGAGCAGCTGCTGACCACGCTGCTGCCCTGGCTGAACGGCGAAGCGCCGGTACTGAAATATCCGCTTGATTTGCAGGAAACCTTCAGCGAACGTCATGACAAAATTATCGCGCAGATCGACGGCCTGAAAGCGGCCTGGCTGGCGGCCGGTAATTTGCACGATCTGATCGCGCAGTCGGGCGTGGATAAGCGAAGCTACAGCAGCAAGCACTTACCTAACTGGCTGGACAAGCTGAACCAGTGGGCAATGGCGGAAACGCTGGACTACCTGTTTCCTAAAGAGCTGGAACGCTTCGGGCAGCGCGTGCTGCATGAAAAAACCAAAAAGGGCGAGCCACCGCAGCATCCGCTGTTCGACGAAATCGACCGTTTTCTGGCCGAGCCGCTGTCGCTGCGCGATTTGGTGATCGCCACCGCGCTGGAGGAAATCCGCCAGGCAACCCAGAAAGAGAAGCGGCAGAACGCGCTGCTGGGCTTCGACGATTTGCTACAGCGTCTCGACAGCGCGCTACGGCAGCCGGGCGGCGAGGCGCTGGCGCAGGCGATCAGAACCCGCTATCCGGTCGCGCTGATTGATGAATTCCAGGATACCGATCCGCAGCAGTATCGCATCTTTCGCGGTATCTACGGCCAGCAGCCCGATAACGCGCTGCTGCTGATTGGCGATCCCAAACAGGCGATTTACGCTTTTCGCGGCGCGGATATTTTTACCTATATGAAAGCGCGCGGGGAAGTCAGCGCTCACTACACGCTGGAGACTAACTGGCGCTCGTCGCCGATGATGGTTAACAGCGTTAACCAGCTCTTTTCCCGCATGCAGGCCCCCTTTCTGTTCAGCGAAATTCCCTTTATTCGCGTTGAGCCAGCCGCGCCCAACGCCGCGCTGAGCTTTAGCGTCGAGGGCAAAGAGCAGCCCGCGCTGCGCTTCTGGCTACAGCCGGGCGACGGCGTGGGCGTAACGGAATATCAGCAGTTTATGGCCCGCCAGTGCGCGGCGGAGATCTGCCGCTGGCTGAGCGCGGGACAGCAAGGCACGGCGCAGATCGGCAAGGGCGACGAGCTAAGGCCGGTGCAGGCTTCGGACGTCACGGTACTGGTGCGCAGCCGCAGCGAAGCCGCGCTGGTACGGGAAGCGCTCAACGCCCTGAATATTCCGTCGGTCTACCTTTCCAACCGCGACAGCGTGTTCGCTACCCAGGAAGCGCGTGAAATGCTGTGGCTGCTGCAGGCGGTGCTCGCGCCGGAGCAGGAGCGCATTCTGCGCAGCGCGCTTGCCACCAGCATTTTCGGGCTGGATGCGCCGACCTTGCAGGATCTGAGCGAGGACGAGCGCAAATGGGATGCGCTGGTGGACGAGTTCGACCACTACCGTCAGCGCTGGCTGAAGCGGGGCGTGCTGCCGATGCTGCGCGAGCTGATGGTAAACCGACAGATTGCGGAAAACCTGCTGGCTTCGGAAAGCGGCGAGCGCCGCCTGACCGATCTGCTGCATCTGGGCGAGCTGTTGCAGGAAGCGTCCGCTTCGCTCGACAGCGAACACGCGCTGGTGCGCTGGCTGGCGCAGGAAGTGGCGCAGCCCAACGGGCAGTCGGCCAGCCAGCAGCTGCGGCTGGAGAGCGATCGCCACCTCGTGCAGATCGTCACCATCCATAAATCGAAAGGCCTGCAGTATCCGCTGGTATGGCTGCCGTTTGTCGCCAACTACCGCGAAGCGGCGACGGGCATCTATCACGATCGGCAAAATTATCAGGCGCTGCTGGATCTGCGCGAGGATGAGGAAAGTATCGAACTGGCCGAGCAGGAGCGCCTCGCCGAGGATTTACGCCTGCTTTACGTGGCGCTAACGCGTTCCGTTCATCACTGTAGCGTGGGCGTTGCGCCGCTGATCAAGGGCAACCGTAAAAAAGAAGGCAACAGCGATCTGCACCGCAGCGCGCTGGGCTGGCTGTTGCAGCAGGGCGAACCGGCTGACGCCACCGCGCTGCGTGAACGGCTGCTTACCATGCAAAACGAGGCGGTAGAAACCGTGCTGGCGGAGCCGCCGGAAAGCGCCCCCTGGCAGCCGCAGCAGCACCCCTTACACGCGCTCAGCAGCAAAGCGATGGCGCGCAAGCTGCGCGACGAATGGCGGGTGACCAGCTATTCCGGGCTACAGCAGCACGGCCATTCCGTCACGCTGGATCTGCTGCCGCGCCTGGACGTTGACGCGGCGGGCGAGGCGCAAAGCCAGCAGGTTGCGCAATTGACGCCGCATACTTTTCCTCGCGGCGCGGCGCCGGGGACTTTTCTGCACGGTCTGTTTGAAAACCTCGACTTTACCCAGCCGGTGGATGAAGCCTGGCTGAGCGAACAGCTTGCCGGACAGGGGCACGATCTTGCCTGGCTGCCGGTAATGAAACAGTGGCTGGAAAACGTGCTGACCACGCCGCTGAATGAAACCGGCGTCAGCCTGAGCCAGCTACCGGCGGAAAGCCGTCAGGTGGAGCTGCAGTTTTATCTACCCATCAAACAAATGCTGATGGCGGAAAAGCTGGATCGGCTGGTGCGCCATTACGATCCGCTGTCGGCCGGCTGCCCGCCGCTTAACTTTCAGCAGGTGCAGGGAATGCTGAAAGGCTTTATCGATCTGGTGTTTTGCTGGCAGGGAAAATATTATCTGCTGGATTATAAATCCAACTGGCTGGGCGAGTCGGGCGAGCACTACACGCCGGAAGCGATGGCGGAAGCGATGCGCGCGCACCGTTACGATCTGCAATATCAGCTTTATACGCTGGCGCTGCACCGCTATTTGCGTCATCGTCTGGCTGACTACGATTATCAGCGCCACTTCGGCGGCGTTATCTATCTTTTCCTGCGCGGCGTGGACGGCACGGCGCGTGAAAACGGCATCTTCCGCACCTGCCCGGAAGCGGCTTTTGTTCAGTCGCTCGACGCGCTGTTTGCCGGGGAATTTCAGGAGGAACTATGGCCATAGCGCAACTGTTGCTGTCCGCCTGTGAGGCGCGACTGCTGCGTCCGCTGGACGTGCAGTTCGCCCGCATGGTGGCGGGCGACGATCATCCGGCGCTGATGCTGGCTGCCGCCTGCGTCAGCGCCGAAGCGGGCGAGGGGCACGTGTGCCTGCCGCTGACGCATCTTAGCGAAGCGCTGCTGTTCGGCGGGCGCCATCCCGAGCTGGCCGCTCAGCTATGGCGGGCCGTTGGCGAGCCGGACTGGCATCATCTGCTGTCATCGGCGCAGGCCGTGGGCGACGGCACGACGGCAACGCCGCTGGTGCTTCATCAGCAGCGTCTCTATCTGCATCGCATGTGGCAGTCTGAAGGGCAGGTGGCGCAGTTTATCGTGCGTGAAGCCCATACGCCCTTTGATGAACAGCGGCTGCGCAGCGCGCTCGACAGGCATTTTGGCGAGCAGCCGGATAACTGGCAGAAAATTGCCGCAGCAGTGGCGATCACGCGGCAAATTGCGGTGATCTCCGGTGGGCCGGGAACGGGTAAAACCACCACGGTAGCCAAACTGCTGGCGACGCTGCTGGAGCTTTCTTCCGGCTCGCTGCGTATTCGCCTGGCCGCCCCGACGGGTAAAGCGGCGGCGCGGCTGACCGAATCCTTGGGCAAAGCGTTGCAGCAGCTTGAGGTCAGCGAAGCGGAAAAACAGCGTTTTCCTGCCGAGGCCACCACGCTGCACCGCCTGCTTGGCGCGGTGCCGGGCAGCCAGCGGATGCGCTATCACGCGAGCAATCCGCTGCATCTGGATCTGTTGGTGGTAGATGAGGCTTCTATGGTGGATTTGCCGATGATGGCGAGCCTGATCGCCGCGCTGCCGCCGCACGCAAGGGTGATCTTTCTGGGCGATCGCGACCAGCTTGCCTCGGTGGAGGCGGGCGCGGTGCTCGGCGATATCTGCCGCTGCGCGGAGTCCGGCTACAGCAGCCAGCGCGCGGAAATGCTGATGCGCCTGACCGGCTGCGAGATTGCAAGCCAGGAAGACAAGCTGGCGCCAGAGGTGCGCGACAGCATTTGCCTGCTGCGTAAAAGCTACCGTTTCGACGCCTCATCCGGTATCGGTCAGCTGGCGCTGGCGGTCAACGCGGGCGATATCCATCAGGTTGAAAAAGTATTTAATGCGGATTTTGCTGATATTACCCGCTTTACGCTAAGCAGCAGCGCAGAGTATCAGCATCTGCTGGACGCCAGCGTGGCAGGCTACCGCGAGTATCTTGAGCAGATTGCCGACCAGGCGGAACCCCGGCGGGTGATTGAGGCGTTTGGCCGTTTTCAGCTGCTGTGCGCGCTGCGTGAGGGGCCGTTTGGCGTGTTCGGACTCAATGAGCGTATTGAGGCCGCCCTGCAGAAAAAACGGCTGATCCAGCGCCAGCCTGGTAACAAATGGTATATCGGCAGGCCGGTAATGATCGCCCGCAACGACAGCGCGCTGGGGCTGTTTAACGGCGATATCGGCATTGCGATGAACGATGCGGAAGGCGCGCTGAAGGTGTTTTTCCCGCTGCCCGACGGCAGCATTCGGGCCGTGCAGCCCAGCCGCCTGCCGCCGCATGAAACCGCCTATGCGATGACCGTGCATAAATCACAGGGCTCGGAGTTTGATCATACGCTGCTGGTGCTGCCGAATCAGTTCGCGCCGGTACTGACGCGCGAGCTGGTTTACACCGCCATTACCCGCGCCAGAGAACGCCTGACGCTGTATGCGGATAATCAGGTGCTGAACAGCGCGGTGAAGATGCGCACGCGCCGCCGCAGCGGCCTGGTGGAACGGCTGGCGGGGTAAAGTTCCTGATAATAAAATGCCCAATAAAAAACGGCCTGACCGCCGACCGTGATTACCGGATCCTGTAGTTCATCCGCATGTGCTATCAGCGCATGATTCAGTAGGTAAACCTGCCCAGAAGTGGGAATGTGTAGTTCTGCCATAGCGTTAACCGACAAAATTAAAAAGGATGTCGATAGCGGATGGTCTCAGGAAATTAAAGTCAGTAAGGCAAATCAGGAAGTTGAGTTAATCATTTTTAATACAAAAATAACCATCCCGAGGAGGGTTTATTTTCATTATGCAAAGCTAACGTTAGCCCGACGAGACGACTTAGGGCTGGCGCTATAGCAGGGCTTTTCACTCAAAGATTGAGAAGCAAGCTGGCCTTTGTTAAGCGCTTTCATACGCTCTGCATAGACCTGATGTTGTTTTCTTTAAGTTCACGCGGCGACATAGCTAAATCCTGCTCTGGAATGTTGACGGGGTCGTCAATACATAACTGGTTAACACACCTGCGATGAGTTCAACTGCCTCCACGGCTGATTTAATCTCCCCCTGGAGGCAGGTACATAGCTTTTTCGCTACGCCATCCTCGCATGGCTCAGATCGGCCATCAGCACCTTTGAGCGGCGCTGGTAGTTATACATCTGCTTTTTGCTTTCCGGCAGCTCTTCGATATCGACCGGCGTAAAGCCGCGCTCCTGGAACCAGTGAATGCTGCGCGTGGTCAGCACAAACAGCTTTTTCAGCCCCATCTGCCGCGCCTGTAGCGCCACTCTTTCCAGCAGCGCTTCGCCGCGCGACGAGCTGCGGTAGTCCGGGTGTACCGCGACGCAGGCCATCTCGCCGATTTTCTCTTCCGGGAAAGGATAGAGCGCCGCGCAGCCGATGGTGAGGTTGTCTCGCTCGATAATGGTAAATTTATCGATTTCGATCTCTAACTGCTCGCGCGAGCGACGCACCAGAATGCCCTGCTGCTCCAGCGGGCGGATCAGCTCAAGAATGCCGCCGATGTCGTTGATGGTGGCGCGGCGGATCTGTTCGGCGCTTTCCATCACAATCTGCGTACCGATACCGTCACGCGAGAACAGTTCCTGCAACAGCGTGCCGTCTTCCTGGTAGCTAATCAGATGGCTGCGGCGCACGCCGCTGCGGCAGGCCTTTACCGCGCCGCGTAAAAAACGCACGGTTGCAGAAAGATAGTCATTGCCTTCTTCCAGCTCGATAATGCGCTGCTGCGCTTCGTTCGGGAACAGTTCGGAGATAATCGCGCCTTCGCCGTCGGTCACGCCCTGTTCCGCACAGAAACCAATCATTTTTTCCGCTTTCAGCTTGATCGCCAGCTGGGTGGCAACTTCTTCCGAGGTCAGGTTAAAGCTTTCGCCGGTCACGGAAACAGCCACCGGTCCCAGCAGCACGATAGCGCCGCTGTCGAGCTGGCGGTGGATAGCCTCTTCATCAATGCGGCGGATACGACCGCTGTGACAGTAATCCACGCCGTCATCCACGCCCAGCGGCTGCGCGATAATAAAGTTGCCGCTGACGACGTTGATATGCGCGCCCTGGAGCGGCGTATTGTTCAGGCTCATCGACAGGCGCGCGGTAATATCCAGCTGTAAACGGCCTGCCGCCTGCTTGACCAGCTCCAGCGACTGTGCGTCGGTGACGCGGGTATGCTTGTGATAAACCGGCTCCAGCTGATGCTCTGCCAGATTGGCGTCGATCTGTGGCCTGGCGCCGTATACCACTACCAGGCGAATGCCGAGGCTGTGCAGAAGGCCAATATCATTAACGATGCTTGAGAAGTTATCATGCTCGATGGCTTCGCCGCCCAGCATAATGACAAACGTCTTACCACGATGGGCATTGATATAGGGCACGGTATGGCGAAACCCCTGAACCAGCTCGGTACTCCGTTCCTTCACGGCAAACCCTCTATGAATTATTATTCGCTAAAAATGTATTTTTATTCTTTTATCGCGCGGGCGCAAGTGCCAATTTTCAACCTTCTCTTTAACATAGCTTAACGCTACGGCTGGTGAAGGGTTTTTGGGGGTGACACCGACAGCAGGATTCGCTACAGTTTTGCGCCTGGTGGTTTTTTGGTTTTATTTTTCCCTACAAAACAGCAATTTCTTACTGGAGTGGCATGTCTGATTTACCTTCGCCCGGCCGACGTCGCTGGCTACAGGGCGCTGGCGCAGCGCTGCTGCTGAGCGTCAGCAAAGCGGGACTGGCGGCAAGCAGCCATATTGTGGCCGTGCGCATCTGGCCGTCGTCAACCTATTCCCGCGTCACGCTGGAATCCAATACTCCGCTGAAATATAAACAGTTTGCGTTAAGCCACCCTGAACGCGTAGTGGTGGATATCGCCGGCGTGCACCTGAATCAGACCCTGCATCAGGTCGGGCATCTGGTGCGCAGCGACGATCCCTATATCAAAAGCGCGCGCGTCGGCCAGTTCGATCGCCATACGGTGCGGCTGGTGCTGGAGCTGAAGCAGAGCGTGACGCCAAAAATTTTTACGCTCGATCCGGTCGCCGGCATCAAAAACCGCCTGGTGCTGGATCTCTATCCGGCCAGAAACCGCAGCCATAACCATGAAGACGATCCGCTGCTGGCGCTGCTGCAGGATTACAATAAAGGCGAGCTGGAGAGCGGCCAGCCCGCTTCCGCGCCGCTGCCCGGCAAAGCGGGGCGGGATCGTCCGATTATTATCATGATCGATCCCGGTCACGGCGGCGAAGATACCGGTGCTATCGGCAAGCATAAAACCAAAGAAAAAGACGTAGTGCTGAAAATTGCTCGTCGGTTGAAAGCGCTAATCGATAAACAGCCCAATATGCGCGCGCATATGACCCGCAGCGAAGACGTATTTATTCCGTTGAAGGTGCGGGTGGCAAAAGCGCGCAGATTGCGCGCCGATCTGTTTGTTTCTATTCATGCCGATGCCTTTACCAGCCGGGCGGCGCGGGGCTCTTCCGTGTTCGCGCTGTCGACTAAAGGCGCAACCAGCACCGCCGCGCGCTATCTGGCGCAAACGCAGAACGAATCGGATCTGATTGGCGGCGTCAGCATGAGCGGCGATCGCTACCTTGACCACACTATGTTCGATATGGTGCAGAGCCTGACCGTTAACGACAGCCTGAAGTTTGGCAAAGAAGTGCTGGGACATATGGGCAAAATTAATCATCTGCACAAGAAGAAGGTGGAGCAAGCGGCTTTTGCGGTGCTGAAAGCGCCGGACATTCCTTCCATTCTGGTGGAAACGGCTTTTATCAGTAACCTGGAGGAGGAGCGCAAACTGCGTACGGCAGCGTTTCAGCGTCAGGTGGCGGAGTCGATTCTGGCAGGGATTAAAGGCTATTTTGCCCACGGCGCACCGTTAGCACCACGTTAGGAAAGCGGACGGCGATAAGTCGTCCGATAAAATAAGAAAGTCAGAACGCCAGAAACAAAAAAACACCCGGAAGGGTGTTTAGTTGGTTGCGGGAGCCGGATTTGAACCGACGACCTTCGGGTTATGAGCCCGACGAGCTACCAGGCTGCTCCATCCCGCGTCCGAACTTGCTGACGCTTCCATCACGACAGGTTTACTGCTTTTCCCCAGAGGGGATTGGTTGCGGGAGCCGGATTTGAACCGACGACCTTCGGGTTATGAGCCCGACGAGCTACCAGGCTGCTCCATCCCGCGTCCGTGGATGCGCACTATACTCTCCGGCGATTTTGTTGCAACCCCTTTTTGCAAATTAACGCCTGAAATCGCCCTTACTGCTTAATTTGTCAGCCGATTGTTGTATTGTTGTGCAAAAACAACGCTTCTTTTTGGCGAGAACGTTTTAATCTGTAGGGCGCTTTGCTATCTTCGCCTGCAATTGCGTATAAAGGTAGAGAATAATGAAAGGACGTTGGGCAAAGTATATGGTCACCGGGGCGTTAATCGCCCTGCTTGCGGGATGTTCCTCCAAACCTACCGATCGCGGCCAGCAGTATAAGGACGGCAAGCTGCAGCAGCCGCTGGGGCTGGTTAATCAACCTAACGCCAAAGGGCGCCCCGTTAACGGCAAAGATTTTGCCGATCAGCTGCTGGAAATCCAGGCCGCCTCGCCAGCCATGTTTTCCCGCCAGCTCTCCACCTACAGCGCGCTAAAAAGCTGGCTGATGGCGGGCGGGGATACGCGGCAGCTGCGCCAGTACGGCGTGGATGCGTATCAGATGGAAGGCACCGACAACTACGGCAACGTGCAGTTTACCGGTTACTACACGCCGGTTATCCACGCCCGCTATACCCGCCAGGGCGAATTTCAGTATCCTTTATACCGCTTGCCGCCGCGCGGCAAGCGCCGTTTGCCAGATCGTGCGGAAATCTACAGCGGCGGCCTGGATGAACGTTACGTTATCGGTTACAGCAATTCGCTGATGGATAACTTTATTATGGATGTGCAGGGCAGCGGCTACGTTGACTATGGCGACGGCCGTCCGTTGACCTTCTTCGGCTACGGCGGCAAGAACGGCCATGCTTATCGCAGCATTGGTAAGGTGCTGATCGATCGCGGCGAAGTGAAGCGCGAAGATATGTCGATGCAGGCTATCCGCCAGTGGGGCGAAAATCACAGTCCGGCCGAGGTGCGCGAGCTGCTGGAGCAGAATCCGTCCTTTGTCTTCTTTAAGCCGGAAGAGTTTGCGCCGGTGCGCGGTGCGAGCGCGGTGCCGCTGATCGCCAAAGCCTCGGTGGCCGCCGATCGTTCGCTGATCCCGCCGGGTACGGTGCTGCTGGCGGAGGTGCCTTTGCTGAACGATAAAGGCAAGTTCAACGGCAAATATGAAATGCGCGTGATGGTGGCGCTCGACGTGGGCGGCGCTATTAAGGGCCAGCACTTTGATATCTATCAGGGCATCGGCGAGCAGGCGGGCCATATGGCTGGCTGGTATAATCACTATGGTCGCGTCTGGGTGCTGAAAGCGGCGCCGGGTGCGGGCGTTTCTCCTTTCTCCACGGTCTCCACCGCGCAAAATGGCAGCGCGGCGCTGGTCAGTCGATAATTAAGGTCAGCGGGCCGGCGTTTCCGGCCCGCTGCCGACGTTGAGGTAAATCATGAGGGTTCTTTCCGACGCCTGGCTACAGCGCTTTGGCGGCACGGCACGCTTATATGGTCAGTCTGCTCTGCAACTTTTCGCCGAGGCGCATATCTGCGTGATCGGCATTGGTGGCGTAGGATCCTGGGCCGCTGAAGCCTTGGCGCGCACCGGTATCGGTGCAATCACGCTAATCGATATGGACGATGTCTGCATGACCAATACCAACAGGCAGATCCACGCGCTGAAAGGTACGGTAGGGCAGGCGAAAACCGAGGTAATGGCGGAACGCATCCTGGCCATTAACCCGGAATGCAAAGTGACCTGCGTGGATGACTTTATCACTGCGGAAAATACGGCTGAGCTGATGAGCGGTGGCTTTACCTGGGTGATCGACGCCATCGACAGCGTGCGGCCAAAAGCGGCGCTGCTGGCCTGGTGCCGCCGCAATAAAATCCCGCTGGTGACCACCGGCGGCGCGGGTGGGCAGATCGATCCCACGCAGATCCAGGTGGCGGATCTGGCGAAAACGATTCAGGATCCGCTGGCGGCTAAGCTGCGCGAACGGTTAAAAAGTGATTTCAATATCGTTAAAAACAGCAAGGGCAAGCTGGGTATTGACTGCGTGTTTTCCACCGAGGCGCTGATGTATCCGCAGCCGGACGGTTCCGTTTGCGCTTCACGCAGTACGGCGGAAGGGCCAAAGCGGATGGACTGCGCTTCCGGCTTCGGCGCGGCTACTATGGTCACCGCCACCTTCGGCTTCGTGGCCGTTTCCCACGTGCTGAAAAAAATGATGGCGAAAGCGGCGCGCGCCTGACGCCGCTTCTGCTTTCCTTAACCCGCTTCGCTCGCCGCCTTCATCACCGCTTCCGCCAGTGCCGCCAGTCCGGCGCTGCGCGAGGCGCTGAGCTGATCGCGCAGCCCGAGGTCATCAAACAGCGCCAGCGGATCGCTCTGCAATATCTCTTCGGGCAGCTTTCCTTCCACGCTGACCAGCAGCACCGCCAGCAGCCCACGCACGATGCGGCCTTCGCTGTCGCCGTAAAAGTGCAGGCTACCGTCGGGCGACTGTCGATGTCCCAGCCAGACGCGGTTTTCACAGCCGCTCAGTTCGATTTCCGCGGTTTTCCACTCATCTGCCAGCGCGGGCAGCTGTTTTCCCAGCAAAATCAGCTGGCGATAGCGTTCTTCCCACTGCGTAAAGGCGGAAAAAGTCTGTTTTAAGCCGTCGGCGGTAATCAGCGTGCCGAACGGGTGCGGAGCCGGTAAAGTCGTCATAGTTAATCTGCCAAAAGTTCCAGTGCGGTGGTCATGGCGCTGACCAGCGCTTCAACATCGTTAAGCGTATTATAGGGCGCAAACGAGGCGCGCAGGGTGCCGTTGACGCCAAGCGCCTGGAGCAGCGGCTGGGCGCAGTGCTGGCCGGCGCGCAGCGCGATACCGCTTTCCGCCAGCAGCGTAACAATATCGCTGTGGTGCACGCCCGCGATATCAAAGGCGAGCAGGCTGGATCCGCTGGCACGGAAACTGCGAAAGCCGGGTAGATCCGCCAGCCGCTCTTCCGCCACGTCTGCCAGCCCACAGCTCCAGCTTTCTGCCGCCGGCATATCTACGGATCCCAGCCAGCTCAGCGCGGCGCTCAGCCCGATGACGCCCGCTACGTTGGGCGTTCCCGCCTCAAAACGCCACGGCACCGCCTGCGGCGTAAAGCCGTCAAAGCTGACGGCGGTCAGCATTTTGCCGCCGCCCTGCCAGGGCTGCATCTCTTCCAGCAGCGCCGTTTTGCCATAGAGCACGCCCGTTCCCATCGGCCCATAAAGTTTATGGGCGGAAAAAGCATAAAAGTCGATATCCAGCGCCGCTACGTCGGGCGGCCGATGCGCTACGCCCTGAGCGCCGTCTATTACCACCTTTGCACCTGCGTGATGCGCCAGTGCAACGGCCCTGCTTAAATCCGGACAGCCACCGGTGACGTTGGACATTTGTCCAAGCGCCAGCACCCGCGTACGCGCATTCAGTAAGGTTTCCAGCGTGGCGATGCCGGGCAGCAAATCTTTGCCGATCGGCCACTTCACCACTTTTGCGCCGGTCTGCTCAGCCACCATCAGCCACGGCACCAGATTGGCATGATGCTCGGCTTCGCTGACGATAATCTCGTCGCCTGGCCGCAGGCGTGGTCGAAAATAGCCCTGGGCAACCAGGTTGATCGCTTCCGTGGTGCCTTTGGTCCAGACGATATTGCTGGCGAGCGGGGCGTTCAGCAATCGCGCCGCCTGACCACGGGCATTTTCGTAGCGGTCGGTTAGCGCACGCGCGGCGGTAAACTGGCTGCGATGTACCGTTCCGGCCCCCTGACTGTAGAACGCCTGCGTGGCTGCAATCACCGCCGCCGGCTTCAATGTGGTGGCCGCGCTGTCAAGATAGATGCCGGCTTCGTCCAGCGCGGGAAACTGCTGGCGAAAATGAACAGGCGAAAATATGCTCATGTTCTCCTCGGATAAGGGTGAATTAATGCGGTTTTTACCGAATCCAACTGAATTACAGGCGCTTTCCTGGCAATGTCTGAAAAGCGAGTTATCCTGATTTATGCAAGGTTTAAACTATTACCCGCAAATAAGCTTTCTCAGGACAGGCAATTTACTCGCTTTTTGCCTCGGGGTCGCGCGTTGCGGGTGGTTTATCGCATTACTATCTGCAAGGAGATATAAAGATGAAAAAATTTGCTGCTATTATGGCCGCCTGTGCCATGACCTTTAGCCTGGCCGCCTGCTCAAGCAATTATGTCATGCATACCAATGATGGCCGTACCATCGTCGCCGACGGCAAACCTGTAGTGGACGACGATACCGGTATGATTAGCTACAAAGATGCTAACGGCAACAAGCAGCAGATCAACCGTTCAGACGTAAAAGAAATGGTTGAAATGGGCCAGTAAGTTCCAGACAAAAAAAAGCACCGCAATTTGCGGTGCTATTAAATCTCTATGGACAGACAGGGTAAATCTAAAAGCGGTAGTCGGACTACCCGATCTGCAAAAGGCAGATCAATTGCAAACACAACATCACGACCACAAGCCAAAAGCCTTCTAAAATCCCCGCGCAAGCGCTTCAATTTCAAACTGCTTTTCGTTCCGGCTCAGGAAGTGCGGCAACTATAGGTATTTGCTGGTGCATCCTCAACGGACAAATTATAATGGCTCGGATAAAAAAAACTAATACGTAAAGCTGCGTCAGCGGTCTTATATCTAAAGCCAACACTCTGTAACCGGTAATCATGTCGAAACGTCTTCCTCCTTTAAATGCTCTGCGCGTATTTGATGCTGCCGCACGTCATCTCAGTTTTACCCGGGCCGCGGAAGAGCTTTTTGTGACCCAGGCTGCGGTAAGCCACCAGATCAAGTCACTGGAGGACTTTCTGGGCCTTAAGCTGTTCCGGCGGCGCAATCGCTCCTTGTTGCTTACTGAGGAAGGCCAGAGCTACTACCTGGATATCAAAGAAATTTTTACTGCGCTGAACGACGCTACCCGCAAGCTTCAGGCGCGAAGCGCAAAGGGCGCACTGACGGTCAGCCTGCTGCCCAGCTTTGCGATCCAATGGCTGGTGCCGCGTCTTTCCAGCTTTAACTCAGCTTATCCGGGGATAGACGTGCGTATCCAGGCCGTCGATCGGGAAGAAGAGAAGCTGGCAGATGACGTCGACGTGGCGATTTTTTATGGGCGCGGCAACTGGCCGGGCCTGCGGGTGGAAAAACTTTATGCCGAATATTTGCTGCCTGTCTGTTCACCTTTGCTGCTAACCGGCGATAATCCTCTTAAAACGCCGGCCGATCTGACGCGCTTTACGCTGCTGCATGACGCTTCCCGTCGCGACTGGCAGGCCTATACGCGCCAGCTGGGCGTAAATATTAACGTGCAGCACGGCCCTATTTTCAGCCACAGCGCGATGGTTTTACAGGCGGCTATCCACGGCCAGGGCGTGGCGCTGGCGAACAACGTGATGGCGCAAACGGAAATAGAAGCGGGCAGGCTGGCCTGTCCCTTTAACGACGTGCTGGTAAGTAAAAACGCTTTTTATCTGGTTTGTCATGACAGTCAGGCAGAACTGGGTAAAATAGCCGCCTTTCGTCAGTGGATCCTGGCAAAAGCGGCCAGCGAACAGGAAAAATTCCGCTTCCGCTACGAAAGCTGAACCCTTAATCATGCGTTGCCAGGGCGGCGGCGCGTGCTGTCTCAGAGGATGATAAGAATGTCGAGTCGTGCAATGCTGATTTTTGCGGCCATCAGCGGGTTTGTTTTTGTCATGCTGGGCGCATTTGGTGCTCATATATTAAGCAGGTCGCTGGGGCCGGGCGAGATGGCCTGGCTGAAAACCGGCCTGGAGTATCAGGGGTTCCACACGCTGGCAATCCTGGGGCTGGCGGCAGCGATGCGCAGCCGCGCCAATATCTGGTTTTACTGGAGCAGCGCGCTGCTGGCGCTGGGCACCGTACTGTTTAGCGGCAGTCTTTACTGTCTGGCGCTGTCCCATCTTAAGCTTTGGGTTTATGTTACGCCGGTAGGGGGCTTTTGCTTCCTGATCGGCTGGGTTTTAATGTTGATTGGCGCACTGCGTCTGAAAAAAAGGGCAGAACGCCATGAATAAAGTTTTACTCTATTGCCGTCAGGGCTTTGAGAAAGAGTGCGCGGCGGAGATCACCGCGAAAGCCGCAGCCAGAGAAGTATTTGGCTTCGCGCGGGTAAAAGAAGATTCCGCTTACGTGCTGTTCGAATGCTATCAGCCTGAAGACGCCGAAAAACTGCTGCGCGAGCTGCCTTTCAGCGAGCTGATTTTCTCGCGTCAGATGATCGTAGTGGGCGAGCTGCTGCGCGATTTGCCTCCGGAGGATCGCGTCACGCCGGTGACGGGGATGCTGACCGGCGTGGTGGAAAAGGGCGGCGAGCTGCGGGTTGAAGTACCGGACACCAATGAGAGCAAAGAGCTGCTGAAATTCTGCCGCAAGTTCACCGTGCCGCTGCGTTCCAGCCTGCGCTCGGCGGGCATCCTGCTGAATTACGAAAGCGACAAGCGTCCCGTGGTGCACGTCTTTTTTATCGCGCCGGGCTACTGCTACGTCGGCTACTCGCTGCCGCAGAACAACTCCCCGTTCTTTATGGGCATTCCACGGCTGAAGTTCCCGTCCGATGCGCCAAGCCGCTCGACGTTAAAGCTGGAAGAAGCGTTTCACGTTTTTATACCGGCCGACGAATGGGAAGAACGCCTGGGCAGCGGCCTTTATGCGGTTGATTTAGGCGCCTGTCCCGGCGGCTGGACCTGGCAGCTGGTGAAGCGCAGCATGATGGTGCACGCCGTCGATAACGGTCCGATGGCGCCGAGCCTGATGGATACCGGGCAGGTTTTCCACCATCGCGAGGACGGCTTTAAATATCGCCCGACGCGCAGCAACATCTACTGGCTGGTATGCGATATGGTAGAAAAACCGGTACGCGTGGCTAACCTGATAGCCGACTGGCTGGTGAACGGCTGGTGCCGTGAAACTATCTTCAACCTCAAGCTGCCGATGAAAAAGCGCTATGAAGAAGTCTCACAAAACCTGGCGATGATTGACGAGAAGCTGAAGGCCAACGGCATCAACGCGCAAATTCAGGCGCGCCAGCTTTATCATGACCGCGAAGAAGTTACCGTGCATATTCGCCGCATCTGGGGCGCGACGCCAGGACGCCGCGACGAGCGCTAAAGCGGCTCCGGGCCGCAGCCCGCTGGCAAAAGACAGGCGGCAATGAAGTTGCCGCTATGTCCGCTATCAACGGCAGGCCCCGGACGCGCGCTTGCCTTTACGGCAGCCGCAGATCCTTCAGGTTGCCGGCCAGATGCAGATCGGTTTTCAGTGTCGCCACCTCGCGGCAGATATGCGCCATCTCCTGCTGCTGCTCCAGCTTCTTGCGCCATTTATCCGCCACTTCCGGCAGCCGCTCGTAAATCGCCGCCAGCGAGCCGTAGGTTTGCAGCAGCTCTGCCGCACTTTTCGCCCCAATGCCCGCCACGCCCGGGATTTTACTGCTGCTGATACCGGCCAGCCCCCAGTAATCCGTCAGCTGCGCGGGCGCTACGCCAAACTCCTTTTCGATAAACGGCAAATCCAGCCAGCGCTTCTGAAAGTAGTCGCGGATTTGAATATTCGGAGCCAGCAGCTGGCAGTAGCCCTTATCGGTCGATACGATGGTGGCCTGATGGCCGCTGTCGGCAACCTTTACCGCCAAAGTGGCGGCCAGATCGTCCGCTTCTTCGCCCGGCGCGTGCCAGCAGGCCACGCCCGCCGCTTCAAACGCCGCCCGGATCTGCGGCATCTCTGTTTTTAACGTCTCCGGCATGGGCGTGCGTCCGGCTTTATAGTCCGGCAGGCGGTGATAACGCCAGCCTTCGTGGCGATCGTCGTCGTCAAATACCGCTACCGCATGGGTCGGTTTACTGTGCAGGATAAGCTGCTGCACAGCATGAATGCAGGTTTCCTGGCAGGGGGAATCCTGCACGGCGTGGATGCGACGAATCAGATTCAGCGCATCGATAATCAACAGATGAATAGTCATAGGGGATACTGAGCGGCACGGCTGCCGCTCCGCTGAGGGTTACTTAATGATTTCGTAACAGGGGATGTAGGCCGTTCCCGGCAGCTTCATGCGGTGCTGGGCAACAAATCCCTGTAACAAATCGTCCATGCGGCGCATGATTTCTGCATCGCCGTGTATCTTATACGGGCCTTGTTCCTTAATCGCTTTGATCCCGGGCTCCTTGACGTTGCCCGCCACAATGCCGGAAAACGCGCGGCGCAGCGAGGCCGCCAGCTGTTCGGCAGGCTGATTGGGATAGAGATTAAGATTGGCCATATTTTCGTGCGTGGGCATAAACGGCACCTGCAAATTCGGCGCGATGCGTATTGACCAGTTAAAGCTATAGGCGTCGCCCGTCTCGCGCCGATATTCTTTCACTTTCGGCATCGCGTTTTTCATCAGGCGCGCCACTTCCGCCGCGTCATCGATAATAATGGTGTAGTGCTGACGAGCGGCCTCGCCCAACGTGCTGACGATAAACTCATCCAGCACGCGGAAGTAATCGGCGCTCTCTTTCGGACCAGTGAGGATCAGCGGCAGCACCTGATCGCGGTTCTGTGGGTTCATGAGGATGCCAAGCAGATAGAGCAGCTCTTCCGCCGTGCCCACGCCGCCCGGGAAAATAATGATGCCGTGGGCGATACGGACAAAGGCTTCCAGACGTTTTTCGATGTCCGGCATGATAATCAGTTCGTTGACCAACGGATTCGGCGGCTCTGCGGCAATGATCGACGGTTCGGTCAGACCGATAAAACGGCTCTCTTTGTAACGCTGCTGCGCGTGGCCCACGGCGGCACCTTTCATCGGCGCTTCCATGACGCCCGGCCCGCAGCCGGTACAGATATTCAGCTCGCGCAGGCCCAGCTGCGAACCGACGTTGCGGCAGTACTGATATTCAACGGCGTTAATCGAGTGGCCGCCCCAGCAAACCACGGTATTCGGCAGCTCGCCGACGTGCAGCGCTCTGGCGTTGCGCAGCAGCGAAAACACCAGGTTAGTGATGCGCACCGAGTCATCCACGTCCTGCTGCTGAAAACCGCTGTCAAACTGGCCATTTACAAACAGAATATCGCGCAGCACGGCAAACAGGTTGGCCTGCAGAGAACGAATGATGCGACCGTCGACAAAGGCTTCCTCCGGCGGATTGATCAGCTCCAGCTTGACGCCGCGCTCGCGCCGCAGCACGTTAATATCAAAGTTTTCAAAACGCGACAGCAGTTCATGGCTGCTGTCTGTCTGGCTGCCGGAGTTGAGTACGGCAAGGGAACAGTTGCGGAAGAGTTGGTAAAGGTCGCTGCTGGCGGTGCGCTTCAGCATATCGACTTCCAGTTGAGACAACAGATCCATGGAGCCTAATGGGCTGATATGTGTGATCAAATTAACTCCTTTGCACCCGTCCGGGCGGTGGTCGCTCCCCATCAAAAGCCCGCCGAACAGACGGCGAGCGTGACGGCGAAAAAAGGTTCCCGGGCACCCGATGCCCGCTTCAGATTAGCCTTATTCTCAAACAGTTAACAATGTTATCGTGCGTTTATGCGCGACGGTACGCAAAGTGCTACTGGCGTACCAGCCTGGACAGACCGGGTTTAAATGCGCCGTTGCTGCGCCAGGGATTGATGTCCAGGCCGCCGCGACGGGTATAGCGGGCATAAACGCTCAGGCTTTCCGGCTGGCAGAAGCGCAAGATATCATTGAAAATGCGCTCAACGCACTGCTCATGAAATTCGTTATGGTGCCGGAACGACACCAGGTAGCGCAGCAGCGCCTCACGCTGAATACGCGGGCCGCGATAGCTGATTTGCACTGAACCCCAGTCCGGCTGGTTGGTGATCAGGCAGTTAGACTTCAGCAGATGGCTGACCAGTTTTTCTTCCACCACTTCCGGCTGCGTGGCCTGCTGGAGATAGTCGGTGCTGAAGGTATAGCTGTCGATCTCAATATCCTGTTCGTCAATGCAGTGGCCGCTGAAGTGGCCTATTGGCTGTCCTTCAATTTCCCGCAGCCGGAACAGCGCAACGCTGACCTCGCCCTGCGCGCAGGCGCTGAGGTCGCGCTCCAGCGTCGCCCGGACTTCGCCCCAGTCACCAAAGCGGGTCTGATTAAAACTGTTAAGATAGAGCTTAAAGCTCTTGGACTCGATCAGGTTAACGCTGTGGGCATCCAGGCAGACTTCGCCAATCGCCACCTGCGGCAGGCCTTTGGCATTCAGCCAGGAGAGTTCGTACAGCGTCCAGATATCGGCGCCGTGGAAGGGCAAACTGTCAGGATAAAGCCCCAGCGGCTCACGGTTCATGCTTCTTGGCACTGCCTGGAGCAAAGAAGGCTGATACTGGTCGTGGTACTCTGTGGGTTTTCCTAACGTCAGGCCGCTCAGTGCCTGATGTGTATCTGAAGACATTGCATTACCTTATAGCCTGATATGACAGGTGAAGTGATCAATCGTCTGCGGCCGGGAAGGCCCGGGCGACGCAACTAAAAACGTATAGCCTTAGTGTAACTCAGGCACCAGAGAGTGAAAAAAGAATGATTGATGAAACCTCCCGCGCCCTGGCTGATTTTACCCGCAACTATTGTGATCGGTGGGTCAGCGAATGCGGTCACCCGCCCGCCAGCAGCGAGCTGTATGGCGTTCCCTCGCCCTGCGTGCAGCAAATCGTTGGCGATGAGGTCTGGTGGCTGCCGCAGCCCTTTACCCTCGCCAAAAACCTGGAAAACATAGAGCGCGCGCTCGATTTACAAATTCAGCCTGCCGTCGTTGCCTGGTATACTTCACAATTTGCAGGCGATATGAAGACGCTGGTCAACGACCAGCCCTGCACGCTGCTGCAAATATGGAGCGAAGATGATTTCGAGCGTATGCAGGAAAATTTGATCGGTCATCTGGTTATGAAGCGCCGTCTTAAACACTCGCCAACGTTTTTTATTGCCACCACGCCATCCGAGCTGGAAATCATTTCCGTATGTAATTTGAGCGGGGAAGTGATTCTGGAAAAGTTGGGTACCAAAAAGCAAACGGTACTGGCCGCTAACCTGGAGCAATTCCTTGTTTCTTTACCAATTATTGATCCCTTAAGCTAAAATGTTATTTATCTTGTGAGAGATCTCTTACAGACTCTGTAAGAGATCGCTTTTATATCTTAAGAAAAAAAGACGTTTTCTCCGGTAAAAGTAAAGTAAATCATAAAGTTGTTATGACGCTTTTTGTAAGAAAACCTGCCGGGGTCAAAAAAAATTTTTCAGCCTATTGTTTGTCAGGTTCATTAAGGCAAACTTGAGCCTGTCACAAGGGATGGTGGCTTAAGGAACAAGCCGGTCGGCAGCCTGAAAGAACCCGTTAAGGACTTCAGATCTGCGCAAGATATCTCAGGAGTGAGAAAAAGGGACACCTCCAGGAAGGAGAAACGTACTGCCGGAGAGCGGTAAGCCAGGATGCTTAGGGACATCGCCATTGACGGTGAAATTGTAGGGAAAACTGCAGGACAAAGTTATCAGGGATGAGCAGGGAGCACTAAATGTAGCTGGATTGCTGCGAACGAACCGGGAGCACTGTTTTTACAGTGCTCCCTTTTTTTCGTCCATACTTATCCCGTTGTCGGCGGTAATGCTATGCTTGCGACCCTTTAAAACTGACCAGGAGAGCTTAGATGAGCCGGGAACTTGAAATCCGCAATCGCCTGCAGGCTATTGAGCAGGCCTTACATGACGCCGGGCTGTGGCAAACCTGCGCGCCAAACGCCGAGGCGTTTGAAAGCACCGAACCTTTTTGCGTAGATACCATGATGCCGATCCAGTGGCTACAGTGGGTTTTCCTGCCGCGTATGCAGGCGCTGCTGGATGCTCAGTCTGCTTTGCCGGTAAAGCTGGCTATCGCCCCTTATTATGAAGTGGCGCTGGAAGGCGCTATTCCGGGCCGCGCCAATCTGCTGCACATGCTGAACCAGCTTGATCAACTGTTCGAGCACGACGCCTGATGCTGGAGATCCTTTATCAGGACGAGTGGCTGGTCGCGGTGAATAAACCCTCAGGCTGGCTGGTGCACCGCAGCTGGCTCGACAGGCATGAAAGCGTTTTCGTAATGCAAACCGTGCGCGATCAGATAGGCCAGCACGTATTTACCGTTCATCGGCTCGATCGCCCCACGTCGGGCGTGCTGTTGATGGGTTTATCCAGCGAGGTGGCCCGCCTGCTTTCGCAGCAGTTTGAGCAGCACCAGCTGCAAAAAACCTATCATGCCGTGGTCAGAGGCTGGCTGGATGGCGAAGAAACGCTGAATTATCCATTAACTGAAGAGCTGGATAAGATCGCTGACAAGTTCAGCGAGCAGAATAAGGAACCGCAGCCTGCCGTGACCCACTGGCGCGCGCTGGATAAAGCGGAGCTGCCGGTGCCGGTCAGCCGGTACGATACCTCGCGCTATACGCTGATGGAGCTGAAGCCGCAGACGGGCCGCAAGCACCAGCTGCGGCGGCATATGACCCATCTGCGTCATCCGATTATCGGCGATAGCGCGCATGGCGATCTGCGGCAAAATCGCAGCGCGGCGCAGCACTTCGGTATGACGCGGCTGATGCTGCACGCCAGCGAACTGCGGCTGACGCATCCGGTAACGGGTGAGCCTCTGCTGCTGCGCGCGGGCCTGGATCCGGTCTGGCAGGGAATGATGGCGCAGTTTGGCTGGGAAGAGGCTCTCCCCACTCTTCCCAGGGTTGAGTTTGCGGCATCTTGCCTGCAGGATAGCGGTTCAGACCAGGCAACGAGGAGATAAGCATGGCGCAAATAGGCATTTTTGTAGGGACGGTTTACGGTAACGCGCTGCTGGTGGCGGAAGAAGCGGAGCCTTTATTGACGGATGCCGGTCATCAGGTGGAAATTTTTGAAGATCCCACGCTTGAACAGTGGCAGCGGTACGCCGACGGCGTGGCATTGGTCATCACCTCGACCACGGCTCAGGGCGATCTGCCGGACAGCATCACGCCGCTGTTTTGTGCTATCAAAGACAAGCTGGGCCATCAGCCCAATCTGCGCTACGGCGTGATAGCGCTGGGCGACAGCAACTACGATGATTTCTGTGGCGCGGGGAAAAAGTTCGATGCGCTGTTGCAGGAACACTCGGCGAAGCGGATTGGTGATGTACTGCTGATCGATGCCAACGACTATCCGGAGCCTGAAACGCTTTCTTCGCCGTGGGTTGAGGCCTGGCTGAAGCGGCTGGATTAATAGCCGGGCCTTCGCCCTGAAGGGAAGGCCCGCAGCATCAGGTAACCGGTGCCGGATTGAATACCGCCAGCGAGTTACGGATCCCCCAGCGGTCGGACCAGGTTTGTTTCCGGCCGCTGGCGATATCCAGGATCAGCTCAAATAGCCGCCAGCCTACCTGTTCTATGGTTTCCTCGCCGGTCGCAATGGTGCCCGCATTAATATCCATCAAATCATGCCACCTGTCCGCCAGCGCATTGCGCGTCGCCATTTTGATTACGGGGATGGCCGCCAGGCCGTAAGGCGTACCGCGTCCTGTAGTAAACACTTGCAAAGTAATGCCCGAGGCCATCTGCTGCGTGCCGCAGACGAAGTCACTGGCCGGCGTGGCGGCATAGATCAGGCCGCGTTTGGTTGGCCGCTGGCCTGGCGACAGCACCTCGACGATAGCGCTGCGTCCCGATTTGGCGATAGAACCCAGCGCCTTTTCGACCACGTTCGCCAGCCCGCCTTTTTTGTTGCCGGGCGAAGGGTTAGCGCTGCGATCGGTTTTGCCCATGTTCAGATAGTCATCGTACCAGGCCATCTCTTCCAGCAGACGCTGACCGACTTCTTGTGTCGCCACGCGCGGCGTTAGCAGGTGCACCGCATCGCGCACTTCGGTCACTTCTGAGAACATCACCGTCGCGCCACAGCGCACCAGCAGATCGGAAGCGAAACCTACCGCCGGGTTGGCGGTTACGCCGGAAAAGGCATCGCTGCCGCCGCACTGCATGCCGACGATCAGTTCCGCTGCCGGCACCGTTTCACGCTGGCGCTGGTTCAGACGCTGCAGATGGCGCTCGGCAACCTGTAAAATATCGGCAACCATAGATTCAAAGCCAACATGCTTCTCATCCTGTAGGCGCACCACGTCATTATCATCCAGCGAAATCGCCTGCACGTCGGGCGTGCCTTCCAGCAGGCGCTCGGGCTGCAATTTTTCACAGCCCAGGCCGACAATCATTACTTCGCCGCCGAAGTTGGCGTTCAGCGCCAGATTGTGAATGGTACGGATTGGGACCACGGCGGCCGGCGCGTTAATCGCCACGCCGCAGCCGTAAAGGTGATTCAGCGCCACCACGCCATCGACGTTAGGATATTTTGGCAGCAATTCACGCTCAATAATCTGTACCACGTAGTCGACCACGCCCGCCACGCAGTGCACGCTGGTGGTAATACCCAGCAGGTTGCGCGTGCCCACGCTGCCGTCGGCGTTGCGATAGCCTTCAAAGGTATAGCCTTCAAGCGGCGGCAGTGCGGGCGGCACGTTGTTGGCCAGCGGCAGGCTGGCAAGATCCGGCGCTTCGGGCAGTACCACCAGCGACTCGTCAATCCAGCCGCCGCGAGGAATATCGCGCACCGCATAACCAATCACTTCGCCATAGCGAATAATATTGCCGCCTTGCGCAATATCGTTTAGTGCAACTTTGTGCCCCTGGGGAATATGTTCTTTTAGTACCAGTCCGCATGAAAAAGTCGTACCAGCCTTTAATCCATTATTATTTACAACAATGGCGACGTTATCATTTTCATGCACCTTTATATAAAGGGGGAGATCGTTTCTGGAAATGTTCATTGCTCGACAAGTCCTGAGATAAATGAATCGGCACGTTCTTTATTTTAAAGGTGGGTGAGACGCGTTTTCGGGTGGAATTATTCTGCTGTTGGACAGTATAGAGAGGCTTAAGGCCGAAAACATTATGCAAATGTCCGACATGGCGCGGTAACAATCAGCATATTTTCAGGCAAGAGTACAGGCGGTAGTGAGGAGGCTCACAAAGGAAAAGGGAACGTGACCGCACCCGCAGAACCGTGTATTTCCGTGAGCCACTCCGCAAGGGATTGGGCATATGCAACAACATCTCCGGGTTTTTCCCGTTTTAACAGGGCATTTTACCGGTGCTTTAGCCGGGAGGCCTCCCTATACTTTTTAACAAACGGGACGAAAGCTTTGAACGTTGTGATTATTCTGCCACTTAATCGCTGTGTTTAACCTGACATCATTCTGATACCCAACGCGATGTGTATGCAGTCCAGAGTGAGTTTGCCTGACCGCTATATTTCAGGAGTGCATCATGGATTCAATCAGCAGTGCTGCGAGCACCGTGCAAAAAAGAACTAATGCTCGCTACTGGATAGTGGTGATGCTATTTATCGTCACCTCATTTAACTACGGCGACCGCGCCACTATCGCTATCGCCGGTTCGGCAATGTCGAAAGACATCGGGCTGGATCCGGTCGGACTGGGCTATATCTTCTCGGCTTTCTCATGGGCTTACGTAATAGGGCAGATCCCCGGCGGCTGGCTGCTGGACCGGTTCGGCTCAAAGCGCGTCTATTTCTGGAGCATCTTCCTGTGGTCGCTGTTTACGCTGCTGCAGGGCTTTGTCGATCTGCTCAGCGGCTTTAGCATTATCGTCACGCTGTTTATGCTCAGGTTTATGGTCGGCCTGGCGGAAGCGCCTTCTTTTCCCGGCAACAGCCGCATCGTCGCCGCCTGGTTCCCCGCGCAGGAGCGCGGTACCGCCGTTGCTATTTTTAACTCGGCGCAGTACTTCGCCACGGTGATCTTCGCTCCGATCATGGGCTGGCTTACCTCCGAAGTCGGCTGGGCGCACGTGTTCTGGTTTATGGGCGGGCTGGGCATCATCATCAGCTTTATCTGGCTCAAAGTCATCCACGATCCGAACGACCATCCGGGGGTCAATAAAGCCGAGCTGGAATATATGGAGCAGGGCGGCGCGCTGATTAATATGGATATGAAAAAAGCCGAGCGTAAAGTCAGCTGGGCGGAGAAGAAAGCCCAGATAAAGCAGCTGATTACGTCAAAAATGATGATAGGTATCTACCTGGGTCAGTACTGCATCAACGCCTTAACCTACTTCTTTATCACCTGGTTCCCGGTTTATCTGGTGCAGGCGCGCGGCATGTCCATTCTTAAGGCCGGCATGGTGGCGTCGATTCCGGCCATCTGCGGTTTCCTGGGCGGCGTGCTGGGCGGCATTATTTCCGACTGGCTGATGCGTAAAACCGGATCGCTGAATATCGCCCGTAAAACCCCGATCGTTCTCGGCATGCTGCTCTCTATCACCATGGTGGTCTGTAACTACGTCGAAACGGAATGGGTGGTGGTGTTCTTTATGGCACTGGCTTTCTTCGGCAAAGGGATTGGCGCGCTGGGCTGGGCGGTGATGGCGGATACCGCGCCGAAAGAGATCAGCGGGCTTAGCGGCGGGCTGTTCAATATGTTCGGCAATATCTCCGGCATCGTCACGCCGGTGGTTATCGGTTACATCATCGCCACCACTGGCTCCTATAACGGCGCGCTGATTTACGTTTGTATTCATGCGTTTGTCGCAGTGATGAGCTACCTGGTGCTGGTACGCGACATCAAGCGTATTGAACTGAAACCTTTGTAAGGACGAGTTATGACGACGCAAAGCAGCCCGGTGATCACCGATATGAAAGTGATCCAGGTAGCGGGACACGACAGCATGCTGCTGAATATCGGCGGCGCGCACGGCGCCTACTTTACCCGCAATATCGTGGTGCTGACCGACAGCGCCGGACACACCGGCGTGGGAGAAGCGCCGGGCGGCGAGACGATTTACCAGACGCTGCTGGATGCCGCCCACCAGGTTAAAGGGCGGGAAGTCGCCAGGATGAACCGGCTGGTGCAGGAGGTGCATCAGGGCAACCAGTCAGCGGATTTTGATACCTTCGGCAAAGGCGCGTGGACGTTTGAACTGCGCGTCAACGCGGTGGCCGCGCTGGAAGCGGCGCTGCTGGATCTGCTGGGACAGTGCCTGAACGTGCCGGTTGCGGAACTGCTGGGGCCGGGCAAACAGCGTGATGAAGTGACGGTGCTGGGTTATCTGTTCTATATCGGCGACCGGGAAAAAACCGATCTTCCCTACCTGAGCGGCGAGAACGCCACGCACGACTGGTATCGCCTGCGTCATCAGAAAGCGATGGACAGCGAGGCCGTGGTGCGGCTGGCGGAAGCCGCGCAGGATAAATATGGCTTCAAAGATTTCAAGCTCAAAGGCGGCGTGTTGCCCGGCGAGCAGGAGATCGAGGCGGTGAAAGCGATGAAAAAACGCTTCCCCGAAGCACGGATCACCGTCGATCCCAATGGTGCCTGGCTGCTTGATGAAGCTATCGCGCTGTGTAAAGACACGCAGGGTATTTTGACCTATGCGGAAGATCCGTGCGGCGCGGAGCAGGGGTTTTCAGGCCGTGAGGTGATGGCGGAATTCCGCCGTGCGACCGGCCTGCCGGTTGCCACTAATATGATCGCCACTAACTGGCGGGAAATGAACCACGCCGTGATGCTAAACGCCGTCGATATTCCGCTGGCCGATCCGCACTTCTGGACGCTGAGCGGTGCGGTGCGCGTCGCCCAGCTGTGTGACGACTGGGGGCTGACCTGGGGCTGCCATTCCAATAACCACTTCGATATTTCGCTGGCGATGTTTACGCACGTGGGCGCCGCCGCGCCGGGCAAGCCGACGGCCATTGATACCCACTGGATCTGGCAGGAAGGCGATCAGCGCCTGACCAAAGAACCGTTACAGATCCGCAACGGCAAGATTGCCGTGCCGGACGCGCCGGGACTGGGCATTGAGCTGGACTGGGCGCAAATTGAAAAAGCCCATGCGCTCTATAAAACGCTGCCCGGCGGCGCGCGCAACGATGCCGCCGCCATGCAATACCTGATCCCCGGCTGGACATTCGATCGCAAGCGCCCGGCCTTTGGGCGCTGAACCTTACAGAAGGAATACGTTATGAGTCAGGCTACTCCACTGATCACAGAAATGCAGGTCATCCCGGTCGCCGGTCACGACAGCATGTTGCTGAACCTCAGCGGCGCCCACGCGCCATTTTTTACCCGCAATATCGTTATCGTTAAAGATAATTCCGGCCACACGGGCGTCGGCGAAATTCCCGGCGGCGAAAAAATTCGTAAGACGCTGGAGGAAGCGGCGGCGCTGCTGATCGGCCACGGCATCGGCGAATATAAAAATCTGCTGAGCCACGTGCGCAACACCTTTGCCGATCGTGACGCGAGCGGGCGCGGCAACCAGACTTTTGATTTGCGTACCACTATCCACGTAGTGACCGGCATCGAAGCGGCGATGCTGGATCTGCTGGGCCAGCACCTTGGCGTCAACGTCGCCTCTCTGCTCGGCGACGGGCAGCAGCGCGATCGCGTGGAAATGCTGGGCTATCTCTTTTACGTCGGCGATTGCCGAAAAACCTCGCTGCCTTATCAGAGCCAGCCGGACGACAGCTGCGACTGGTATCGCCTGCGTCATGAAGAGGCGCTGACGCCTGAAACCGTGGTACGCCTGGCGGAGGCCGCCTATGAAAAATATGGCTTCAACGATTTCAAACTGAAAGGCGGCGTACTGGCCGGGAGCGAAGAGGCCGAAGCGGTGACCGCGCTGGCGAAGCGTTTTCCTGAGGCGCGCATTACGCTCGATCCTAACGGCGCCTGGTCGCTCAACGAAGCGATCGAGCTGGGCAAGCAGCTGAAAGACGTGCTGGCCTACGCCGAAGATCCTTGCGGCGCGGAGCAGGGCTATTCCGGGCGGGAGGTGATGGCCGAGTTCCGTCGCGCAACGGGCATGCCAACGGCTACCAATATGATTGCCACCGACTGGCGTCAGATGGGGCACACGCTCTCTTTACAGTCCGTCGACATTCCGCTGGCGGATCCGCACTTCTGGACGATGCAGGGTTCCGTGCGCGTTGCGCAGATGTGCCATGACTTCGGCCTGACCTGGGGTTCTCACTCCAATAACCATTTTGACGTTTCGCTGGCGATGTTTACCCACGTCGCGGCGGCGGCGCCCGGCAAAATCACGGCCATCGATACCCACTGGATCTGGCAGGAGGGCAACCAGCGCCTGACGCAGCAGCCTTTGCAAATCAAGGGCGGCATGGTGCAGGTGCCGGACAGGCCTGGCCTGGGCGTAGAGCTGGATATGGATCGCGTTATGAAAGCGCACGAGCTTTACCAAAAACACGGTCTGGGCGCGCGCGACGACGCGCAGGCTATGCAGTTCCTGGTGCCGGACTGGACGTTTGACAACAAACGTCCTTGCCTGGTGCGCTAACCCAATTTCTGGAGAAACCGATGAGCTACGTAAATACGCCGAACAGCTTTCGTCAGCGCCTGCTGGCAGGCGAAACCTTAATCGGCAGCTGGTGCGCGCTGGCTAACCCGCTGACCACGGAAGTATTAGGGCTGGCAGGCTTCGACTGGCTGGTACTGGATGGCGAACACGCGCCGAACGACATCACCACTTTTATTCCGCAGCTGATGGCGCTGAAGGGCAGCGTCAGCGCGCCGGTGGTGCGGCCGCCAACCAACGAGCCGGTCATCATCAAGCGCCTGCTGGATATCGGTTTTTCCAACTTCCTGATCCCGTTTGTCGAGACGGAAGCGGAAGCGATGCGCGCGGTGGCGTCCACTCGCTATCCGCCGATGGGCATTCGCGGCGTATCGGTTTCGCACCGCAGCAATATGTACGGCACCGTGCCGCAGTACAACACCATCATCAACGACAACATCACCGTAATGGTGCAGATCGAAACGCAGCAGGGCGTGGATAACATTGATGCTATCGCGGCGGTAGACGGCGTGGACGGCATTTTTGTCGGGCCGGGCGATCTCTCGGCCGCGCTGGGCTACCTGGGGCAGCCCGCCCATCCGGAAGTGCTGAAGGTGATCAAATATCTCTTTGAACGCGCCAAAGCGGCCGGCAAGCCGAGCGGCATTCTGGCGCCGGTGGAGGCCGATGCCCGACGCTATCTGGAATGGGGCGCCGGTTTTGTTGCGGTAGGCAGCGATTTAGGCGTGTTCCGCGGTGCCACGCAGGCCCTGTGCGATCGCTTTAAAAAATAACCCACTGTTCAGGAGACAAAGATGAAAATCGGATTTATAGGTCTGGGTATCATGGGCAAACCCATGAGCAAAAACTTAATTAAGGCCGGCTACTCGCTGGTGGTGCGCGATCACAATGCGGAAAGCGTGGCGGAGCTGGTTGCGCTGGGCGCGACGTCCGCGGATTCCGCCAAAGCAATAGCGGAACAAAGCGACGTGATCATCACCATGCTGCCCAACTCGCCGCACGTGAAAGAAGTTCTGCTGGGCGAAGGCGGCGTAATCGAAGGCGCGAAGGCGGGCACTATCGTGATCGACATGAGCTCCATCGCGCCGCTGGCGAGCCGTGAAATTCATGAAGCGCTGGCGAAAAAAAGCGTCGCGCTGCTGGATGCGCCGGTCAGCGGTGGCGAACCTAAAGCCATTGACGGCACGCTTTCAGTTATGGTCGGCGGCGACAAAGAGCTGTTCGATAAGTGCTACGATATTATGAAAGCGATGGCTGGCTCGGTGGTTCACACCGGCGAGATTGGCGCGGGCAACGTGACCAAGCTGGCTAACCAGGTGATTGTCGCGCTGAATATTGCGGCGATGGCGGAAGCGCTGACGCTGGCGACCAAGGCGGGCGTCAACCCGGATCTGGTCTACCAGGCGATACGCGGCGGCCTGGCGGGCAGCACGGTGCTGGATGCCAAAGCGCCAATGGTGATGAGCCGTAACTTCAAGCCGGGTTTTCGTATCGATCTGCATATTAAAGATCTGGCTAACGCTCTGGATACGTCGCACGGGGTAGGCGCGCAGCTGCCGCTCACGGCGGCGGTAATGGAAATGATGCAGGCGCTGAAAGCTGACGGGCTGGGCACGGCCGATCACAGCGCGCTGGCCTGCTATTACGAAAAACTGGCGAAAGTCGAAATCAAATAGTCCCGTAGTCCGGCCTGCTGATCCAGGCCGGAACCTGCACTCCTGGCCCCGCGCACGGATTAATGTATGAAAATAGTAATCGCACCGGATTCGTATAAAGAAAGCCTGTCGGCTCAGCAGGTCGCCACGCAAATCGAGCAGGGATTCAGGGAAATATTCCCCGAAGCTCAGTATGTCAAACTGCCCGCCGCGGACGGCGGTGAAGGCACGGTCGAGGCGATGGTGGCGGCGACGGGCGGGAAAACCGTACGCCTGCGCGTTACCGGCCCGCTGGGCGAAGAGGTCGACGCGTTTTACGGTCTTTCCGGTGACGACAGCTGCGCCTATATCGAAATGGCGGCGGCCAGCGGGCTGGAACTGGTGCCTGCGGCGCGGCGCGATCCGCTGATCACCACCTCCTTCGGCACCGGCGAGCTGATCCGCAGCGCGCTGGATAAGGGCGTGCATCGTTTTATTATCGGCATCGGCGGTAGCGCAACCAATGACGGTGGCGCGGGTATGGTGCAGGCGCTGGGCGCAAAACTGCTCGACAGCGAGGGCAGGCAAATTGGTTCAGGCGGCGGCAGGCTTAACGATCTGGCGACGATAGACATCAGCGAACTGGATGCGCGTATCAAAAACTGCCGTTTTGAGGTTGCCTGCGACGTCACTAATCCGCTGCTGGGTGAAGAGGGTGCTTCCGCCGTTTTCGGCCCGCAGAAAGGAGCCACGCCGGAGCTGGTGGAACAGCTTGATAACGCGCTGGCGCACTATGCACAGATTATCCGGCGGGATCTGGATATCGACGTGCTGTCGATCCCCGGTGGCGGCGCGGCAGGCGGGATGGGCGTGGCGCTGCACGCTTTTTGCGGCGCGGAACTGCGGCGTGGCATCGAAATCGTGACCGAAGCGCTGGGGCTGGACGAGCTGGTGCGGGACGCTACGCTGGTGATCACCGGCGAAGGGCGCATTGACAGTCAGACCATTCACGGCAAAGTGCCGATCGGGGTGGCGCAAGTCGCCAAACGCTATAACAAACCGGTTATCGGCATTGCGGGCAGCCTGACCAAAGATGTCGCGGTCGTGCATCAGCACGGTCTGGATGCGGTATTCAGCGTTATTTACAGCATTTGTACGCTGGACGACGCGCTGGAAAATGCGGCGGATAACGTACGCATGACGGCGCGCAATATCGCCGCCGCGCTGGCGATTGGCCAGAAACTGTCCTGACTCGTTCACAACACTTTGTTTGCCGTGACCGGATGGGCAAGCGCGCCCAATCCAGTCTGATAGCCAATAAGGATTGGGATGTAATAAGCGCTTTACATCGGCCTGCTGCTCCGCTGGTTTTCCTCATACGCCGGGCCGTTGTGCATTTCTCACTGGCGCGACGCCTGGCCTCAGCGTCCCTTACCCGCTTCCCTCGTTAGCTTTTCCTGCGCCAGCCGGGCCACGTTTTGCATCTCGTCCAGCAGTTCAAACAGCTCTGGCTCGACATCGGCAACAGGCACGCCGCCGCGCAGGCTTTGCTCCAGCTGCTGGCACAGCTGTTTCATACGGGGAACGCCGCTGTAGCTGGCGCTGCCGTGCAGTTTATGAATGATATCGCGCAGCGCGCCGACATCGCCTTCCGCCATATGGCTTTCAACCTGTTTCTGCACTTCAGGCAGAAAATCCACCAGCATTTGCAGCAGATCGCGCGCCAGATCGGGCTTGTTGGCCGCCTGACGCAGCGCCAGATCCCAGTCCAGAGAGACGGAAAGCGCGGCCGGTGCGGCAAGAGGCTGCGCTTGATGTGGCGCATAGCGCAGCAGCAGGTTTTCCAGCCTGGCCTCGTCAATGGGCTTGGCCAGATAATCGTTCATGCCCGCCTTAATCAGCTGCGCCTTTTCCCGATCCAGCGTGTGTGCCGTTACGGCGACAATAGGCGTAGAGGCGTGCGCGGGCAGCGCGCGGATCAGCTCGCTGGCGCGAATACCGTCAATTTCCGGCATCTGAATATCCATCAGAATAACGTCCAGCGGCTGGGTTTTCGCCTGCTGGATCGCCATCATCGCGCTGTCGCACAGCACCACCCGTTCGACCTGTTCCTCCAGCAGAGCGCCGATCAGCTTCAGATTCGCCGGATTGTCATCGACGGCCATCACCGTCAGCGGCAGCTTGTGGCGTTCGGGCAGATCGTTTTCCTCACGGGTATGGTGATCGAGCAGCACCGGCAGCAGCCGCGACAGCGAAACCGGCTTCAGCAGGCAGGCGCTGACGCCCTTATCTTTCAGCTCTTCCGCCCAGGTCTGCATCTGGCAAGGCAGGGCCATAATCACGTTATCCGCGCGTTCCAGCGCGGGCAGCGCCTGCCAGGGCAGCTGCCGGGAAGGTTCCTGGCTGACCGGCAAACCAATCAGCAGCGTGTCGTAGTGTGCCTGCGGCAGTCCGGCAAGCGTTGGGCTATAGCTGACGGCCAGCGGCGTGCTGGTCAGCAGCGCCAGCGTGGCCTGCGCGGCGGCCGGATTCGCCTCTATATAAGCCAGCGTTTTGCCTTCCAGACAGGCTACGGCACGTGGATCCTGAGCGGCATTCGGGTTCAGCGCCAGATTGACGTGGAACCAGAAGGTGGAGCCCTGATTCAGCCGGCTGTGAAAAGAGATCTCGCCGCCCATTTCGTTAACCAGCTTTTGCGTAATCACCAGCCCCAGCCCGGTGCCGCCATGCCGTCGGGAAATACTGGCGTCGGCCTGGCGAAAAGCCTGGAACAGCTGCGACTGCTGCTTTTCGGCAATGCCGATGCCGGTGTCATGGATCTGCACCTCCAGATCGACGCGGTTGTTGCTTTGGGAGCGTTTCTCAATGCAGATATCAATGTTGCCGTGTTCGGTAAACTTAATCGCGTTGCCCAACAGATTGACGATGATTTGCTGTAGGCGCAGCGGATCGCCGATGGTGTTGTCGGGCACGTCGGGCTGAATGCTCAGCGTCAGCTCCAGCCCTTTTTCATGCGCGGACGGCGCCAGCAGGACGACGACTTCATCCAGGGTGGCGCGCAGCGGGAACGGGATGGTTTCCAGCACCAGCTTGCCCGTCTCCAGCTTGGAGAAATCCAGCACGTCGTTAATGATGCTCAGCAGATTATTGGCCGAACGCTCAATGGTATGCAGATAGTCGCGCTGCGTAATATTCAGCGGCGTTTTCAGCGTCTGGCGGGTAAAGCCAATCACGCCGTTGAGCGGCGTGCGCAGCTCGTGCGACATGTTCGCCAGGAACTCCGACTTAATCCGCGCGGCCTCCTGAGCGCGTTTTTTAGCCAGATCCAGCTCGACGTTCTGGATCTCCATCTGTTCCAGGGTTTCGCGCAGATCGGACGTCGCCTGATCGATATTTTGCTGCATTTCTTCGTGATAGGCGGTCAGCGACATCGCCATCGAGTTGATGCCGTTTTTCAGCATATCCAGCTCGCCGAGCATATGGCCCGTAACGCGGCTGTCCAGCTGGCCGCGTCGAATGCGATCGACGGTATTGACCATATCGCGGATCGGGCCGGTGACGTCGCGCATCAGACGATATGCGAACAGCATGGCCAGACAAAGGCACAGCAGTAACAGCAGGGTGGAAACAAAGATCTCTTTATATTGCTGTAGGCGCACCGACTGGAGATCCAGTTCGATGGCGACATAGCCCAGCGGATTGCCGTTGGGTTTGGCGTCCTCAACCGGCGATTCATCGGGATAATAGCTTTCCGATAAAATGGGCGTGCGTAGAATGACCGAATTGCCCAGCCGCTGATAGCTGAAGGGGGTAGAGAAGGTCGCGTCTGCCGGCAGACGCAGCTTGTCGGCGCTGGCGTGATAGTTGGACGTGACAAAAAGCTGATTCTGCGCGTCGAAAACGGTAATGGCGCGCACGATATCGGAATGGTGACGGTGGAGCAGGCTGACCAGCTGCCGCACCGACTCTTTGCTGTGGAACGTCATGCCGTACTCGCTGGAAACCGCCAGCGGTTCGATAATATTGATGCCGGCATCCACCAGCTGGCGCTGCAGTTCGTTATAGCGATGCACGATAAAAAACGTGCTCAGCAGCAGCCCAATCATCAGCGTAGGCGCCAGAATCAAGATCATCATTCGTGCCCGCAGGCTGTATTTGGTCATAATTATCCTGTGGCGCCGTCGCCAGTCGAATTAATCCTGATGCTGGTGTAGGCTACGCGGGTTTAACCACTGTCGAGACAAAAGTAATGGCGCAATTCTACTCTGCAAAACGGCGCGTGACGACCCGCCAGATCATGACCGTGACGGTTACTGACCTTGACGGTTCCGGCCAGGGCGTGGCGCACCATCACGGCAAAACGCTGTTTGTCAGCGGCGCGCTGCCCGGCGAACAGGCGGAAGTAGAAATCGTGGAGGAGAAACGCAGCTGGGCGCGGGCCAGGACAAAACGGCTTCTGTCGACCAGCCCGGAACGGGTTGCGCCAGCCTGTCCTTACTTTGGCCGCTGCGGCGGCTGCCAGCAGCAGCATGCTTCGCCCGAGCTACAGCAGCGCAGCAAGGCCAAAGCGCTGTCTCGCCTGCTGAGCCAGCAAATTGGCGAGCCGGTGGCGGTGGGAAATATTATTGCCGGCAGCGCGTACGGCTACCGCCGCCGCGCTCGTCTGGGCCTGCACTATCATGCGCGCAGCCAGACGCTGCAAATGGGCTTTCGTCAGGCTGGCTCCAGCGAGCTGGTCGCCATTACGCAATGCCCCGTTTTGAAGCCCGAACTTGATGCACTGCTGCAGCCGTTGCACCAGGTATTAAGCAGCCTGCAAGCGGTAAGAAGGCTGGGCCATGCCGAGCTGGTACTGGCGGACAACGGCCCGCTGCTGGTGCTGCGCCATCTCGATCCGCTCAGCGCGGCAGACAAAGAGAAACTGGAACAGTTTTCGCATAGCCAGCAGGTCGCGCTTTTCCTGGCGCCGGACAGTGAAACGCTGGAGCAGATCGCTGGCGAGATGCCGTTCTATCAGCTTGATGGCCTGAGGCTGACGTTCAGCCCGCGCGACTTTATTCAGGTCAACGGCGAGCTGAATCAGCAGATGGTGGCTCAGGCGATGGCCTGGCTGGATTTACAGCCTGGCGACCGCCTGCTGGATTTGTTCTGCGGCATGGGAAACTTTACGCTTCCTTCAGGAAAGCGGGTGGAAAAAGTCACCGGTGTGGAGGGGGTTGCAGCATTAGTGGCAAAGGGTGCGTATAATGCGGGCCTGAATAATCTGAATAACATTGCATTTTATCAGCATAATTTGGAAGAAGATGTGGCGGCGCAGCCCTGGGCGGCGGAAGGTTTTAATAAGGTGCTGCTGGATCCGGCACGCGCTGGCGCGGCAGAAGCGATCCCTCACATTATTAAACTTGCGCCGGAAAGCGTGGTCTATGTTTCCTGTAATCCGACTACACTTGCCCGGGACAGCCAGATTTTCCTGGCTGCCGGCTATCGACCAGAAAGGATTACCCTGCTTGATATGTTTCCGCATACCGGGCACGTCGAATCCATGGTGTTATTCAGCCGAAAATAGCTTCCCGGAAGGAGGTTTGGAGAGGATATGGTTGCGGTAAGAAGTGCACATCTGAATACGGCCGGTGAGTTTGCGCTCGACCAGTGGATCACCAGTTTGGGGATCGCGAATCCCCAGTCATGCGAACGACTGGCCGATACCTGGCGCTATTGCGAAGAAGCCACCCGCCATCATCCCGATGCGGCGCTCCTGCTCTGGCGCGGCGTCGAAATGGTGGAGATCCTCTCCATGCTCAGCATGGACAGCGAAAGCCTGCGCGCCGCGCTGCTTTTTCCCCTCGCGGACGCGGGCGTGGTGTCCGAAGAGGTGCTGGAAGAAAAGTACGGCAAAGCCATCGTCTCGCTGGTGCACGGCGTACGGGATATGGATGCTATCCGCCAGCTGAAAGCGACCCACAACGACTCAATGGCCTCGGAGCAGGTCGATAACGTCAGGCGCATGCTGCTGGCGATGGTGGAAGATTTCCGCTGCGTGGTAATCAAGCTGGCCGAGCGTATCGCCCATCTGCGCGAGGTAAAGGACGCGCCGGAAGACGAGCGTGTGCTTGCCGCCAAAGAGTGCACCAATATCTATGCGCCGCTCGCTAACCGTTTAGGGATAGGCCAGCTTAAATGGGAGCTGGAGGATTTCTGCTTCCGCTATCTGCACCCGGATGAATACAAACGCATCGCCAAACTGCTGCACGAGCGCCGCATCGACCGCGAGCAGTATATCGACACTTTCGTGCAGTCGCTGCGTGACGAGATCGTCAGGCAGGGCGTCAAAGCGGAAGTGTACGGCCGCCCGAAACATATCTACAGCATCTGGCGCAAGATGCAGAAAAAATCGCTGGCGTTCGACGAGCTGTTTGACGTGCGCGCCGTGCGCATCGTCGCCGAACGTTTACAGGACTGCTACGGCGCATTAGGGATAGTGCATACGCTTTATCGCCATCTGCCCAGCGAATTTGACGACTACGTCGCCAATCCCAAGCCGAACGGCTATCAGTCGATTCATACCGTGGTGCTGGGGCCGAAGGGCAAAACCGTTGAGATCCAGATCCGCACGCGACAGATGCATGAGGACGCCGAGCTGGGCGTGGCCGCACACTGGAAGTACAAAGAAGGCGGCACTACCGGCAGCGCGCGCGGCGCGTCGGGGCACGAAGAGCGTATCGCCTGGCTGCGTAAGCTGATCGCCTGGCAGGAAGAGATGGCGGACTCCGGCGAAATGCTGGACGAGGTACGTAGCCAGGTCTTTGACGATCGCGTCTATGTGTTTACGCCTAAAGGCGACGTGGTGGATCTGCCCGCCGGCTCCACGCCGCTGGACTTTGCTTACCATATCCACAGCGATATCGGCCATCGCTGTATCGGCGCGAAAATCGGCGGCCGCATCGTGCCCTTTACCTATCAGCTGCAGATGGGCGATCAAATCGACATCATCACCCAAAAGCAGCCAAACCCAAGCCGCGACTGGCTGAACCCTAACCTGGGCTACGTCACCACCAGCCGTGGGCGGTCAAAAATTCATGCCTGGTTCCGTAAGCAGGATCGCGATAAAAATATCGTTGCGGGCAAGCAGATCCTCGATAACGAGCTGGATCACCTGGATATCAGCCTGAAAGAGGCGGAAAAGCTGCTGCTGCCGCGCTATAACGTCAACTCGCTGGACGAGCTGCTGGCCGCTATCGGCGGCGGCGATATTCGCCTGAACCAGATGAGCAACTTCCTGCAATCGAAGCTGAACAAGCCGAGCGCGGAAGAAGAAGATCGCGAGGCGTTGCGCCAGCTGACGCTGAAATCCTCCGTGCCGCGCAGCAAAGAGAGCGGTCGGGTGGTGGTCGAGGGCGTCGGCAACCTGATGCACCATATCGCCCGCTGCTGCCAGCCGATCCCCGGCGACGATATCACCGGTTTTATCACCCAGGGACGCGGCATCTCTATCCACCGCGCCGACTGCGATCAGCTGACCGAGCTGATGTCGCACGCGCCGGAAAGGATTGTCGATGCGGTGTGGGGCGAAAGCTACTCCAGCGGCTACTCGCTGGTGGTGCGCGTCACCGCCAACGATCGTAGCGGCCTGCTGCGCGACATCACGACAATTCTCGCCAACGAGAAGGTCAACGTGCTGGGCGTCTCCAGCAGGAGCGATACCAAAAAGCAGGTGGCGACTATCGATATGGATATCGAAATTTACAATCAGCAGGTGCTGGGCCGCGTGCTGGCCAGGCTGAACCAGGTGCCGGATATCATTGACGCCAGAAGGCTGCATTAATGCCCTACGCCCGGATGGGCAGGCTTGCTCAGGCGACGACCCGGCAAGCCTGCTGCCTGACCGTCCTTGTGCGCGCTGGCCGCGTTTGTTCCTGACAAGGGATAGCGCGCTGGCCGGGCGCAGGCGGCCTGCCGATGACCGAAGCTTTATTCCTTTCCCCGCATGAATTTTGCCTTGCTATGCCGTATAGTCATTTTTTTCTTCCTTACAAATGGACTCCGTTATGAACGCTATCGATCGCCTGCTGGGCATCATGAAAACCCTGCGCGATCCGCTAGCTGGCTGCCCGTGGGATCGTGAGCAGACCTTTGCCAGCATCGCGCCTTACACTCTTGAAGAAACCTATGAAGTGCTGGACGCCATCAGCCGCGAAGATTTTGACGACCTGCAGGGCGAGCTGGGCGATCTGCTGTTTCAGGTGGTGTTCTACGCGCAGATGGCGCAGGAAGAAGGGCGCTTTGACTTTGATGCCGTTTGCCAGACCATCAGCGACAAGCTGGAGCGTCGTCATCCGCATATCTTTGGTGACGCGCAGGTGCGCGACAGCAAGGAAGTGCTGGCGAACTGGGAAGCGATCAAAACCCAGGAACGTGCCGGTAAAGCACAGCACTCGGCGCTGGACGATATTCCACGCGCGCTGCCTGCGCTGATGCGCGCGCATAAAATCCAGAAGCGTTGCAGCAACGTCGGCTTTGACTGGCATACGCTTGGCCCGGTGCTGGACAAGGTTTACGAAGAAATTGACGAAGTGATGCACGAAGCCAAACAGGCGGTCATCGACCAGGAGAAGCTGGAAGAGGAGATTGGCGATCTGCTGTTTGCCACGGTCAATCTCTCGCGCCATCTGGGCAGCAAAGCGGAAACGGCGCTGCAAAAAGCCAATGATAAATTCGAGCGCCGCTTCCGTCAGGTAGAAGAAATTATCGCCGCACAGGGATTACCAATGCAGGACTCCACGCTGGAGCAAATGGAGGCCGCCTGGCAGCAGGTGAAGGCGAAGGAATAGCAGCGCCTGAACGGGGAAAGTCTGTTTCTCCCGCCCGCTAGCTGGTCCTGCGCGGCGGGCCAGCGTGCCTTTTTTATTTTCTCCGCTTCGCTATGTCGGCAGCGGCCTGATTATTCCCTTTTGGTGAATAACTCGCTGACTCGATTCAACAAAAGTGTGATCGCAATCAACTTCAGCGCGACGGGAATCGGGTACTCTCGTGACGGTCAATACGATGGTTGGCACATAACCGGAAACGATTAATTGTGGCATGCAGGGGAATCCCGTATACTGTTTTCCCGTCCTGGTTATTCCATCGTCTTTAAACCTACTTTCTCAGGTTCAGCATGACAACGAACTATATTTTTGTGACCGGCGGGGTCGTATCCTCTCTGGGTAAAGGCATTGCCGCAGCCTCCCTGGCCGCCATTCTTGAAGCACGTGGTCTTAATGTGACCATCATGAAGCTGGACCCGTATATCAACGTGGATCCGGGGACCATGAGCCCTACTCAGCACGGCGAAGTCTTCGTCACCGATGACGGTGCGGAAACGGATCTCGATCTGGGCCACTATGAGCGCTTCATTCGCACTAAAATGAGCCGCCGCAACAACTTCACCACTGGCCGTATCTACTCGGAAGTGCTGCGCAAAGAGCGTCGCGGCGACTATCTGGGCGCGACCATTCAGGTGATCCCGCACATTACCAACGCCATTAAAGAACGCATCATCGAAGGTGGCGAAGGTCACGACGTGGTACTGGTGGAAATCGGCGGCACCGTCGGCGACATCGAATCCCTGCCGTTCCTTGAAGCGATCCGCCAGATGGCGGTCGACGTTGGCCGTGAGCACACCATGTACATGCACCTGACGCTGGTGCCTTATATGGCAGCGGCGGGTGAAGTCAAAACCAAGCCAACCCAGCACTCGGTGAAAGAACTGCTCTCTATCGGCATCCAGCCGGACGTGCTGATCTGCCGTTCAGACCGCGCCGTGCCTGCCAACGAGCGGGCAAAAATTGCGCTGTTCTGTAACGTGCCGGAAAAAGCGGTTATTTCGCTGAAAGACGTTGATTCTATCTATAAAATTCCGGGTATGCTGAAATCGCAGGGCCTGGATGACTATATCTGCAAGCGCTTCAACCTGAACGCACCGGAAGCGAACCTGGCCGAATGGGAACAGGTTATCTATGAAGAAGCCAATCCGGGCGGCGAAGTCACTATCGGGATGGTCGGCAAATATGTCGAGCTGCCGGATGCCTATAAGTCGGTGATTGAAGCGCTGAAGCACGGCGGCCTGAAAAACCGCGTAACGGTCAACATCAAGCTGATCGATTCGCAGGATGTGGAAAGCCGAGGCGTAGAAATTCTGAAAGATTTGGATGCTATCCTGATCCCTGGCGGCTTCGGCTACCGTGGCGTGGAAGGCAAGCTGATGACCGCTCGCTACGCGCGTGAAAACAATATTCCTTACCTGGGCATCTGTCTGGGGATGCAGGTCGCGCTAATGGAGTTCGCGCGTAACGTAGCCGGTATGGCGGATGCGAACTCAACGGAATTTGTGCCAGACTGTAAGTACCCGGTCGTGGCGCTGATCACCGAATGGCGCGACGAAGAGGGCAACGTTGAAGTGCGTTCTGAGAAGAGCGATCTGGGCGGCACCATGCGCCTGGGCAGCCAGCAGTGTCAGCTGACGCCGGACAGCCTGGTACGCCAGCTGTATGGCTCCGACACCATTGTTGAACGCCATCGCCACCGCTACGAAGTCAACAATATGCTGTTAAAGCAGATTGAAGCGGCCGGATTACGCGTTGCCGGTCGTTCTGGTGACGATCAGCTGGTCGAGATCGTTGAGATCCCGAACCATCCGTGGTTTGTTGCGTGTCAGTTCCATCCGGAATTCACCTCAACGCCGCGTGACGGTCATCCACTCTTCGCCGGCTTCGTTAAAGCAGCCAGCGAGCACCAGAAGCGTTTGGCGAAATAAGTAGTTTTCATGGCAGCGCGCGAATTTATACTTGCCAGAGGTTGAGCTGAAGCAAGGTGGCCATCGAGTAGCTCCCCGGCAGCTTACTTTAGTAAGTGACTGGGGGAGGAAGGCAGTCAGCACCGCTCCAGCTCGAAAGATAAGAATTATTTCGCGCGTTGTTTGTCTGAGTTTTAAGTTAACTTGTACTGAGGAAAAACTAATGTCCAAAATCGTTAAAGTCATCGGTCGCGAAATCATCGACTCTCGTGGCAACCCGACCGTTGAAGCAGAAGTGCATCTGGAAGGCGGTTTTGTCGGTATGGCGGCCGCACCATCAGGCGCTTCTACCGGTTCCCGTGAAGCGCTGGAACTGCGTGACGGTGACAAATCTCGTTTCCTGGGTAAAGGCGTGACCAAAGCCGTTGCGGCCGTTAACGGCCCAATCGCTGACGCGGTAACCGGCAAAGATGCCAAAGACCAGGCAAACATCGACAAGATCATGATCGATCTTGACGGCACCGAAAACAAATCCAAATTTGGCGCTAACGCCATTCTGGCCGTTTCTCTGGCTGCGGCTAAAGCTGCTGCTGCCGCTAAAGGCATGCCGCTGTATGAGCACATCGCTGAGCTGAACGGCACGCCGGGCAAATTCTCTATGCCGCTGCCGATGATGAACATCATCAACGGCGGTGAGCACGCCGACAACAACGTCGACATTCAGGAATTCATGATCCAGCCGGTAGGCGCGAAAACGCTGAAAGAAGCGATCCGCATGGGTTCTGAAGTGTTCCACACCCTGGCAAAAGTGCTGAAGTCTAAAGGCATGGGCACCGCGGTAGGCGACGAAGGCGGCTATGCGCCAAACCTGGGCTCCAACGCCGAAGCGCTGGCCGTTATCGCGGAAGCGGTAAAAGCAGCAGGCTACGAGCTGGGCAAAGACATCACGCTGGCGATGGACTGTGCGGCCTCTGAATTCTACAAAGACGGCAAATATGTGCTGGCTGGCGAAGGCAACAAAGCCTTCACTTCCGAAGAGTTCACACACTTCCTGTCCGATCTGACCAAACAGTACCCAATCGTCTCTATCGAAGACGGCCTGGACGAGTCCGACTGGGACGGCTTTGCCTACCAGACCAAAGTGCTGGGCGACAAAATCCAGCTGGTGGGCGACGATCTGTTCGTGACCAACACCAAAATCCTGAAAGAAGGTATCGAGAAAGGCATCGCTAACTCCATTCTGATCAAATTCAACCAGATCGGTTCACTGACCGAAACCCTGGCTGCAATCAAAATGGCGAAAGACGCGGGCTATACCGCGGTCATTTCTCACCGTTCAGGCGAAACCGAAGACGCGACTATTGCCGACCTGGCAGTAGGTACCGCAGCGGGCCAGATCAAAACCGGTTCTATGAGCCGTTCTGACCGTGTTGCCAAGTATAACCAGCTGATCCGTATCGAAGAGTCGCTGGGCAGCCGTGCGCCGTTCAACGGTCTGAAAGAAGTTAAAGGTCAGTAAGCTGACGTTTTCCCGGCCTTAAAGGTCGGGAAGATCTGAAAGCCCCGTCTCTGGACGGGGCTTTTTTTATTGGCTATTTACCGGCCGTAACGCTTAGCCTTTCAGCTCCACCTTCAGGTTTTTCGTGCTGCTGCCCAGGGTGCTCGCATCGTCGGAAGGGATAACGTAGCCCTTGTCGGCGGCCACGTGCTGCCGGTAATAATCCACTACCGCCGCGTCCTGCTGGTTTGAAGTCGTGGATTTTTTCAGGCCATAAACGTTGCCGTCCGCGTCTTTCGCTTTGATGCCGTCGGGCGCATTAGCAACCAGATCGTCCAGCGTCCCGGAAACCCTGCCGTCGCCCTTCGCGGGGCCTATGGTCATGGCCGCGTTATTGCCTTCGATATAGCTGACGTCGTAATAGGTCTGTCCGCTGCCGCCGTCAAATTTCACCTCGCCCAGCGTCGCGTTAGCTCCGTCGCCCGCCGTGCTGCGGAAATTGCCCGACCAGTTGGCATCAAAGTTTTGCGTTTTGGTTTCGCCCGGTTGCAAAGTGAGATCGTCAGGCTTTGCGCTGCCGTCGGCGTTGGGCGTAAAGGCGATGGTCATGGGTTTGTCGCCTTTATTTTCAAACGTCAGGCTGTTTTTGGCAGGATCGAGCGCTGTATTGCTGTTTACCGCCCGGCTGCTGCTGGTGGATGAGGCAGCCGTAACGTCGGCGTTTGCGGTCGTTGTGGTCTGCGGCGGCGCGGCGGTACCGCTGGCTAAGGGCGTGGTCGAAGAGCTATTAGCGACCGCTGGCGAGGCGGCGCTGAGGCGTTCGGGCGAAGCGTGTGCCTTATTCACCTGCTGCGCCAGCGAATCGATAGCGGACAGCGCCGTCTGTAACAGTTTGCCAATCTGCTGCATAAACTGATTAAACGAAGAGTTGCCCGCATCATCCTGTCCACGTTTACTCAGCTCCGGCAGATTGCTGGTCGCGGGCGAGCCAAAGCTGATGCTGCCCGTGCGCGCGGCCTGCGCGCCGGCCTGCTGCTGAGGCGGCTGGAACGCGCCCGACGCCTCGCTGCCGGCATTCATCAGTACGCGATTCAGTAAACTGCCGATCGGCATGTTCATAGGGTTACCTCAGAAAAGAGTGATGAGGTTAGGTGGGATAAAAAGTTGCCGGGTTCCCCCGCACAATGTGATTTGGTTAAAAAGCCGCTATCTGTCATACTTTGCGCCCTTATTTTTACAGTCAATTGAGAGCGTGATGCAGTACCCGATTAATGAAATGTTCCAGACGTTGCAGGGCGAAGGGTTTTATACCGGCGTTCCGGCAATTTTTATCCGCCTGCAGGGATGCCCGGTGGGCTGCAGCTGGTGTGATACCAAACACACCTGGGATAAGCTGGCCGATCGGGAAACCTCGCTGGGCGACATCTTGCTGAAGACGGTGGAAACCGATGCGTGGGGCGCGGCGGACGCGGATGCGTTACTGGCGGTGATTACCCGTCACGGCTGGACGGCGCGGCACGTGGTGATCACCGGCGGCGAGCCCTGCATTCACGACCTGACGCCGCTGACCGAAGCGCTGGAGCAGCAGGGTTTCAGCTGCCAGATTGAAACCAGCGGCACGCATCGGGTGCAGTGCAGCGAAAAAACCTGGGTTACCGTTTCACCTAAGGTCAATATGCGCGGCGGCTATGATGTGCTGAACCAGGCGCTGGTTCGCGCTGATGAAGTGAAGCATCCGGTAGCCCGTCAGCGTGACGTAGAGGCGCTGGACGCCCTGCTGACGACGCTGAGCGACAGCAAGCCGCGTATCATTGCTCTACAGCCGATCAGCCAGAAAGACGACGCGACCAAACTTTGCATTGAAACCTGCATCGCGCGCAACTGGCGCCTGTCAATGCAGACGCACAAGTATCTGAATATCGCCTGATAAAAAAGGCGGCACCGAGGCCGCCTTTTTAGTTAATCCCTGTCATTGTTATCCATAGGCTTCGGCGACGTCAGCCGCCAGAGCATCAGCCTTTGTAAACGCAGCCCGCCGTGCAGGTCTCTTTGATCATCACGGCGCTGAGCAAAGGCAGCGTCGGCTTCATCCGATCCCAGATCCATTTTGCCAGCACTTCGCTGGTCGGGTTTTCCAGCCCTGGGATCTCGTTCAGATAATAGTGATCCAGCCTGTCGTAAAGCGGCCTGAAGGCCGCCTTCAGTTCGGCAAAATCCATGACCCAGCCGGTATGCGCGTCCACTTCGCCGGTGATTTCGAGCCGCACCAGGAAAGAGTGCCCGTGCAGGCGACCGCATTTATGGCCTTCCGGCACGTTGGGCAGGTGGTGAGCCGCCTCGAATTGGAAATCTTTAAACAGCGTGGTAGCCATATGACAGTCTCGGTTATTTCTCAAAAAAACGGGCGAAGTCTACCTGAAAAAGCCTTTTTTCGCACTCGTTTCCCGGCCAATCCGCACATCCTGGCCCGCGACAAAAGCGCCTTCTGGCTAAGTTCATAATAAACAATAAGTTAATTAACCTGTTTCGCCGTTATCGCTTACTTGTAAAACCGTTTAGTCATTTTGGTTATTTTATATTACCAACCCTTCTTTAAGGGTTATTATGCCAGTCGTTACCCTAACGTTATCTTGCTGTCTTTACGGCCCTGACCACCGATACTGGAACTTTCAACGCAATGACGACTCAGGCACCTCCTGCTTCTCTGCTTCCGCTTAACCCGGAACAGCTTTCCCGCCTTCAGGCGGCAACCGGCGATTTTTCTACCACGCAGCTGGCCTGGCTCTCGGGCTACTTCTGGGGCATGGTCAATCAGGCACCGGGCGCGGTAACCGCCGGTGCGCCAGCGCCGGTCGACGCGCCAACCATTACGCTGCTTTCCGCCTCGCAGACCGGCAACGCCCGCCGCGTCGCCGAGCAGCTGCGCGACGATCTGCTGGCGGCTAAGCTGAACGTGAACCTGGTCAACGCGGGCGACTATAAGTTCAAGCAGATCGCGCAGGAGAAGCTGCTGGTCGTGATTACCTCCACGCAGGGCGAGGGGGAGCCGCCGGAAGAAGCCGTGGCGCTGCATAAGTTTCTGATGTCAAAGAAAGCGCCGAAGCTGGCTGACACCGCTTTCGCGGTCTTTGGTCTGGGCGATACCTCTTATGAATTCTTCAGCCAGGCCGGCAAGGATTTCGATAACAAGCTGGGCGAGCTGGGCGGCGAACGCCTGCTGGATCGTGTGGATGCCGATGTCGAATATGCGGCCGAAGCGGAACAGTGGCGGAAAAAGATTGTAGAGATCCTGAAAGCGCGCGTGCCCGGCGAATCGCCGGCCGCAGCGGCAGTCACCGCTACCGGCACGGTTAACGAAGTGCTCAGCAGCCCTTATACGAAAGAAGAGCCGCTGACCGCCAGCCTGGCCGTTAATCAGAAGATCACCGGCCGCAACTCCGACAAAGACGTGCGCCATATTGAAATCGACCTGGGCGATTCCGGGCTGCGCTATCAGCCGGGCGACGCGCTGGGCGTCTGGTATGAAAACGATCCCGCGCTGGTGCAGGAGCTGGTCGGGCTACTGTGGCTGAACGGCAGTGAGCCCGTAGAGGTCAACGGCGCCAGCCTGTCGCTCAGCGAAGCGTTGCAAAAACATTTCGAGCTGACGGTTAACACCACGCAAATCGTCGAGCAGTACGGCAAGCTTAGCCGCGATGAAAATCTGCTGGCCCTGGTCGGCGATAAGAGTCGTTTGCAGCACTATGCGCAAACGACGCCGATTGTGGATATGGTGCGTCAGGCCCCGATTGAGCTGCGCGCCGAACAGCTGACGGCGCTGCTGCGTCCGCTGACGCCCCGTCTTTATTCTATCGCCTCTTCGCAGGCGGAGAGCGAAAGCGAAGTGCACATTACCGTCGGCGCGGTGCGCTATGACATCAATGGCCGCCCCCGTGCGGGCGGCGCTTCCAGCTTCCTGGCGGATCGGCTGGAAGAAGACGGCGAAGTCCGCGTCTTTATCGAACATAACGATAACTTCCGCCTGCCGACCAATAGCGAAACGCCGGTCATTATGATTGGGCCGGGCACCGGCATCGCGCCGTTCCGCGCCTTTATGCAGCAGCGCGATAACGACGGCGCGGAAGGCAAAAACTGGCTCTTTTTCGGCAATCCGCACTTTACCGAAGACTTCCTGTACCAGGTCGAATGGCAGCGCTACGTGAAAGACGGCCTGCTGACCAATATCGATCTGGCGTGGTCGCGCGATCAGCAGCAAAAAGTTTACGTTCAGGACAAGATTCGCGCCAAAGGGGCGGAAGTGTGGCGCTGGATCCAGGAAGGCGCGCATATCTACGTGTGCGGCGACGCCAACCGTATGGCGAAGGATGTGGAGCAGGCCCTGCTGGATGTGGTGGCGGAGCATGGCGGTATGGATACGGAAAGCGCCGACGAATTCTTAAGCGAGCTGCGTATCGAACGCCGCTATCAGCGCGACGTCTACTAATCGATGTACAGCGCATTCCCGTGGGCGTGACGTCTGCGGCATTTACGAATTTAAAGAGACAGCCTTATGAGCAATGAAAAACGTCCGTTGGTGGTTGAAGGCAAGCTGACCGACGCCGAGCGCCTGAAAAAAGAGAGCAACTATCTGCGCGGCACCATCGCGGAAGATTTAGACAACGGCCTGACCGGCGGTTTCACCGGCGACAACTTTCTGCTGATCCGCTTTCACGGCATGTACCAGCAGGACGACCGCGATATTCGCGCCGAGCGCGCCGAGCAGAAGCTGGAGCCGCGTCACGCGATGATGCTGCGCTGTCGTCTGCCGGGCGGCATTATTACGCCGACGCAGTGGCTGGCTATCGATAAGTTCGCGGCGGACAACACGATTTACGGCAGCATTCGTCTGACCAACCGCCAGACCTTCCAGTTTCACGGCATCCTGAAGGGCAACGTCAAACCTGCTCACCAGATGCTGAGCGAAGTTGGCCTGGATGCGCTGGCAACGGCGAACGATGTGAACCGTAACGTGCTGTGCACCTCGAACCCGATAGAATCCGAACTGCATCAGGAAGCCTACGAATGGGCGAAAAAACTCTCCGAGCACCTGCTGCCGCAGACCCGCGCCTATGCGGAAATCTGGCTGGATCAGGAAAAGGTCGCCACCACGGATAAAGAACCGATCCTGGGCGAAACTTATCTGCCGCGTAAGTTTAAAACCACCGTAGTGGTGCCGCCGCATAACGATGTGGATCTGCACGCTAACGATCTTAACTTTATCGCCATTGCCGAGAACGGCAGGCTGGTCGGCTTTAACCTGCTGGTGGGCGGCGGACTATCCATCGATCACGGCAACAAAGCGACCTATGCGCGTACCGCCAGCGAGTTTGGCTATCTGCCGGTCGAAAAAATCCTCGACGTTGCGGAAGCGGTCGTCACCACGCAGCGCGACTGGGGCAACCGAACCGATCGTAAAAATGCCAAAACCAAGTACACGCTGGAGCGCGTGGGCGTGGAAACCTTTAAGCAGGAAGTGGAGCGCCGCGCCGGCCTGACCTTCGAGCCGATCCGCCCTTATGAATTCACCACGCGCGGCGACCGTTTCGGCTGGGTTAAAGGGATTGATAACAACTGGCATCTGACGCTGTTTATTGAGAACGGCCGCCTGCTGGACTATCCGGGCCGGCCGCTGAAAACCGGCCTGGCCGAAATCGCGAAGGTGCACAAAGGCGACTTCCGCCTGACCGCCAACCAGAACCTGATTGTGGCGGGCGTGCCGGAAGCACACAAGCCGGCGATCGAGGCGCTGGCCCGCGAGCACGGCCTGATGGAAAACGTCACCGCACAGCGCGAAAACTCCATGGCCTGCGTGGCGTTTCCGACCTGTCCGCTGGCGATGGCGGAAGCCGAACGTTTCCTGCCGTCGTTCGTGACCCGCGTGGAAGAGCTGATGACGGCGCACGGCGTGGGCGATGAGCATATCGTCCTGCGCGTGACCGGCTGCCCTAACGGCTGCGGCCGCGCGCTGCTGGCCGAAGTCGGCCTGGTCGGAAAAGCCCCGGGGCGCTATAACCTGCATCTGGGCGGCAACCGCATCGGCACGCGCATCCCGCGTATGTATCGTGAGAACATCACCGAAGATGAAATTTTAACTACCCTCGATCATCTGTTGGGTCGCTGGTCAAAAGAACGCGAAGCGGACGAAGGCTTTGGCGATTTCACTATCCGCGCTGGCGTGGTGGAACCTGTTCTCGATCCGGCTCGCGATTTTTGGGCATAACGGAGGCGCGAAATGGCTGTACTCGATCTCTCGGCACTGAATGCATTACCCAAAGTCGAACGCGTAATGGCGCTGGCGGAAATCAACACCAAACTGGAAAAGCTGCCGGCGCAGGATCGCGTCATTTGGGCGCTGGAAAATCTGCCCGGCGAAGCGGTGCTTTCTTCCAGCTTTGGCATCCAGGCGGCAGTGAGTCTGCATCTGGTGACCCAGGCGAAGCCGGATATTCCGGTGATCCTGACCGATACCGGCTATCTGTTCCCGGAAACCTACCGGTTTATCGACGAGCTCACCGATAAGCTCGGCCTGAACCTGAAGGTATTCCGCGCCGAACAGAGCGCGGCGTGGCAGGAAGCGCGCTACGGCAAGCTGTGGGAGCAGGGCGTGGAAGGCATCGAACGCTACAACGAGATCAACAAAGTGGAGCCGATGAACCGCGCGCTGGAAACGCTGCACGCGCAGACGTGGTTTGCCGGTCTGCGTCGCGATCAGTCCAGCAGCCGCGCCCATCTGCCGGTGCTGGCTATTCAGCGTGGCGTGTTTAAAGTGCTGCCGATTATCGACTGGGACAACCGGCAGGTTTATCAGTATCTGAAGGAGCACGGCCTGGGCTATCATCCGCTATGGGATCAGGGCTATCTGTCGGTTGGCGATACGCACACCACGCGGAAGTGGGAGCCGGGTATGGCGGAGGAAGAAACGCGCTTTTTCGGCCTGAAACGCGAGTGTGGCCTGCACGAATAACGTTAAAGGGCGGAGGTTATCTTCCGCCCTTATAACAAATAAATTATTACAGCCCGCCAGTCCTTGTCTTTATTACACATCCATACCCAGCGATAGTTTTCTTTGGCGCCGCTGAAGCAGAGATCCAGCAGTTTTCTACAGGTTTGGTACTGCAAAAGCTTACGTAGGTTTATCACTGCTGCGGACAGACTGTCTGACGGACGCTGAACCTGGTAAGGTAGTTCGCCGCATAACATGACTTTTTGCTCAGAGGGGAGCAAGGATCCTTGAGGTAAGATTATTTCCCGGCGCTGATGCCCGAAAGTATGGCGTATGCCTTTCGCTATAAGCCAGGAACCGTACAAATATATCGTTGGCTGCTTCAGCTGGTGTACCTGAAATTTGCTTGTGGTCGCCGTGTTCAAACTGTGGCGCTAATACGATGTCAATTTTCGATATTGGGGTTATTACTACCCTTGTTGCAGCCATTTTTCTGACTTTCCCTTGCAGAATTTTTATTATTCTTGCTGGCCGCGAGAGCGGCATCAACAGCAATTGAAGCTTTTTTATTGCGGGTGTGAACACGAACGGACTGGTTAGATCCTTTACTGGCGGAAGCTGGATCCAGCATGTCTGAATAGTCAACGCTCGCATCAATGGCATGATGGCCGGAAGCTACGCTCTGGTTGACCTTCCAGGTGGGCAGTAAAAATTTGGGCTGAGCACGCTCTTCAACTATACGCACCAGCTCTCTGTGATATGCCTCTGCCTGTTTCAGCAAGACAGGATCGGACGCATAACGTTTCTCTTCAGCATTTTCTTCAGCCTGAATTTTAAGATATAACTTGCGCTGCTCCGGCGTTAGCTGTTTCGTTTCAGGTGGATGATATTTCATAGAGCCCTCCTTAATTGGCGATTTAATCACCACTGTGAGGGTACCGTGGGCTAATTTATTTATGCTAACAATACCTCGCTGAGCAAAGCCTCCATCAGGGATGACAAAAGCTTTATTATGCGAGTCAGCCCTGATTTATTCCTGAATACCTACAGTCCCACCAGCGCAGAAAAGTCCGCCGAGCCGCGCGTGACGTTCACTTTAGTGACCTCGTAATCCGCCACCTTCTGAAAAGCATCCTCTGCCAGAATACGATCCAGCCGGGCGCGATCGATATCCTTAATCAGGATCACGCCGCCGGTACGCGGATCTTTACGTCCGGCGGCAATAAAGGTGCCGTCGGCAAAGTAAGTATCCAGCCAGGCGATATGCGCATCCAGCGCCGCTTCCACTTCCGGCATCGGGCGGTTATAGGTCAGACTGACAATGTACATGGGCTTCCTTAAGCTTCAGGTTGAGGATTGGCTAACTCGCGGATCAGCGGCAGCAGGATTTTCACGCTGTCGCGCGTGCGGTGCGTGATGCGGCCAGGCAGCCAGCGATCGATCCAGGCAAGATTATCGCAGCTGGCCTGCTGCTGACAGCTTCCCTGCGGAAAATGCGCGTTGCTGGTATGCACCCGGTGGCCTTTTTTATCCCAGTTGGCGGCGCGAACGCTCAACAACGGAATGCCTGCCTTATCAAACGTCTCTACCGCCGGTTCATTTTTCACCGCTTTGCCCAGCGTGGCGGCAGAAATATGCGCCGAGCGTGCCAGCACCAGCGCCCGATCGCGCGTCTGCCGCGCCACCGGTTCGGGCGTGTTGGTGCCGCTGTTAAACCAGAGCCGGTTACCCACGAGCAGATCGTTTAGTTTGATCACCAGCAGCGTGTTCTTTTTCTCTTCCGGCTTCATGCGGGCGAGGTAATCCTCTTCGCCATGCAGCATTGAACCGCTCAGCGCCACAAAGCGCAGGCTGTAGTGCAGCGGTGTCGATTGTAAACGCTCCGCCAGCTCCAGCATCACCGCCACCCCGGAAGCGTTATCGTCCACGCCCTGTAAAGTCAGGCCGCCGCGATTTTTTTGCCGATCGCTGTCGCTTAACGGCAGCCAGGTATCGGCCTGCGCCAGAATAACTATCTGCTGCGGCACCTCGCCTGCGCGGGCGGCGATAACCGATGTCGCAATGGCGCTGCGATCGCTAACGCGGCCATCCAGTGACTTATAGCGATAGCGGGCCGTAAAATCTCTTTTATTGCTTTCATAGCCCCACTGCTGAAACTGCTGTTGCAGATAGTCGGCGTTTAACATCTCGGCAGGACTGCCAGCCATACGCCCTGGAAAGTAAGTCGCGATATGGCGCAGCTGCTGTTCGGCAAGCTGACCTTCAGTGGTCGCGGCGTGAAGCGGGGAAAGCACGCCCAGCGCCAGCAGGGCGCTCAGGCAAAGTCGGGAAAACATCTCATGTCCTTAATCGTCATCCTGTCTTGGTACAGCGAAAATATTTTGCTGTCCCAGTATGAAAGTGTGACGGGCTCCGCACAATTACAATCCTTCTGAAAGCCCCTGAAATCGCTCCGCTAAGCACATTTTGTGCGTAGCTTTACCGAAACGTTATTCCATTCGGTAACTACTCATTCCAATTAGTAATTTCATAAGCCTCCGCCGCCGCCCTATAGTCGCGTTAACTTTTTGTTATTTAGCAAGGCTGACGTGGATTATCTTCCCCTTTTTGCAGACATCCGAAACAAACCTGTGCTGGTGGTTGGCGGCGGCGACGTGGCCGCGCGCAAAATCGAACTGCTGCGTCGCGCAGGCGCGCGGGTGCAGATTGCCGCACGTGAGCTGTGCGAAGAGCTGACAGCGCTGCAGGAGAGCGGCGAAGTCGAGTGGATTGCTCGCGACTATCAGAGCACCCAGCTCGATCTGGTCTATTTCGTGATTGCCGCCACCGACGACGGCGAACTGAACAGCCGCGTTTTTGACGATGCCAGCGAGCGCAGGCTGCTGGCTAACGTGGTCGATGACCAGCCTAAATGCTCTTTTATTTTCCCTTCTATTGTCGACCGGTCGCCGCTGGTAGTGGCTATTTCCTCCAGCGGTACGGCGCCCGTACTGGCGCGCCTGCTGCGTGAAAAGCTTGAGTCTCTGTTGCCCGCCCATCTGGGGCAGATGGCCGCGTTGGCCGGCAGCTGGCGCGACAGAGTCAAGCAGCGGCTGAGCAAAATGTCAGAGCGCCGCCGCTTCTGGGAAAAGGCGTTTAACGGTCTTTTCGCCAGCCAGATCGCTTCCGGCAATCTGACGGGCGCGGAACAGACGCTGGCTCGCCAGCTGGACGATCCGGAAGCGAGCCAGGGCGAAATCATCCTGGTCGGCGCGGGGCCTGGCGATGCCGGCCTGCTGACGCTGCGCGGGCTGCAGGTGATGCAGCAGGCGGACGTGGTGCTGTACGACCATCTGGTCAGCGACGAGGTGCTGGATTTAGTCCGACGCGACGCCGACCGCATCTGCGTGGGCAAGCGCGCCAGCGCACACAGCGTGCCGCAGGAAGAGACTAACCGGATGCTGGTCGAGCTGGCGAAGAAGGGCAAGCGGGTTGTGCGCCTGAAGGGCGGCGATCCTTTTATTTTTGGTCGCGGCGGCGAAGAGCTTCAGGCGGCGGTTGAGGCGGGCATTCCTTTTCAGGTGGTGCCGGGCGTGACCGCAGCGGCAGGCGCGACGGCCTATGCCGGCATTCCGCTGACGCATCGCGACCATGCGCAAAGCGTGCTGTTTATTACCGGCCATTGTCGGGCCGACGGCGAAGAGATGGACTGGCCATCGCTTGCCCGAGCGCGGCAGACGCTGGCTATTTATATGGGCACGGTAAAAGCCGCTGAAATTTCGGCGCAGCTTATCGCCCACGGCCGCGACGCGCAAACGCCGGTAGCGGTGATCGGACGCGGCACGCGTCAGGATCAGCAGGTGCTGACCGGTACGCTACAGGAATTAGAACAACTGGCACAACGTGCGCCAACGCCCGCCCTGTTAGTGATAGGGGAAGTGGTCAACCTGCATCAGCAGCTGGCGTGGTTTCAACATTCAGCGCAGCGGGCGTCCGCCGTTGTGAATTTGGCTTGAGGAAAAGTTATGGATCAAAAACGACTCACCCACCTGCGTCAACTGGAAGCGGAAAGTATCCATATCATCCGTGAAGTGGCGGCAGAGTTCGGCAATCCGGTCATGATGTACTCTATCGGCAAGGACTCTTCGGTGATGCTGCACCTGGCGCGTAAAGCGTTCTATCCGGGCACGCTGCCTTTCCCGCTGCTGCACGTGGATACCGGCTGGAAATTTCGTGAAATGTACGAATTCCGCGACCGTACGGTAAAAGAGATTGGTGCCGAGCTGCTGGTGCATAAAAACCCGGAAGGCGTGGCGATGGGCATCAATCCCTTCGTGCACGGCAGCACCAAGCACACCGACATTATGAAAACCGAAGGGCTGAAGCAGGCGCTGAACAAATACGGCTTTGACGCCGCGTTCGGCGGCGCGCGGCGCGACGAGGAAAAATCCCGCGCGAAAGAACGTATTTACTCCTTTCGCGACCGTTTCCATCGCTGGGACCCGAAAAACCAGCGTCCTGAGCTGTGGCACAATTACAACGGCCAGATCAATAAAGGCGAAAGCATCCGCGTTTTCCCGCTCTCTAACTGGACCGAGCTGGATATCTGGCAGTATATCTTCCTGGAAAATATCGACATTGTTCCGCTGTATCTGGCCGCTAAGCGTCCGGTACTGGAACGCGACGGCATGTTGATGATGATTGACGACGACCGTATCGATTTACAGCCTGGCGAGAAGATTGAGGAGCGGATGGTGCGTTTCCGTACTCTGGGCTGCTGGCCGCTAACTGGCGCGGTGGAATCCGAAGCGCAGACGCTGCCTTCGATCATCGAAGAGATGCTGGTTTCAACCACCAGCGAACGTCAGGGGCGCGTGATCGACCGCGATCAGTCCGGCTCGATGGAGCTGAAGAAACGCCAGGGTTATTTCTAAGGAGCCGAGATGAACAACGTCATTGCACAACAAATTGCCGACCAGGGCGGCGTGGAAGCCTGGCTGCACGCTCAGCAGCACAAAAGCCTGCTGCGCTTTCTGACCTGCGGCAGCGTCGACGACGGCAAAAGCACGCTGATTGGCCGCCTGTTGCACGATACGCGCCAGATTTATGAAGATCAGCTCTCTTCGCTGCACAACGACAGCAAGCGTCACGGCACCCAGGGCGAGAAACTGGATCTGGCGCTGCTGGTGGACGGCCTGCAGGCCGAGCGGGAACAGGGCATCACTATCGACGTGGCCTATCGCTATTTCTCCACTGAAAAGCGCAAATTTATTATTGCCGACACGCCCGGGCACGAGCAGTACACCCGCAACATGGCGACCGGCGCATCAACCTGCGACCTGGCCATTCTGCTGATTGACGCCCGTAAAGGCGTGCTGGATCAGACGCGTCGTCACAGCTTTATCTCCACGCTGCTGGGCATCAAGCACCTGGTGGTGGCTATTAACAAGATGGATCTGGTCGAGTACAGCGAAGAGAAGTTCGAGCAAATTAAACAGGACTATCTGGATTTTGCCGAACAGCTGCCGAACGATCTGGATATCCGCTTTGTGCCGCTGTCCGCGCTGGAAGGCGAAAACGTCGCCTCCGCGAGCGAGGCGATGGGCTGGTACACTGGTCCGACGCTGCTGGACGTGCTGGAAACCGTCGAGGTTAAGCGCGTGGTGGAACAGCAGCCGATGCGCTTCCCGGTGCAGTACGTGAACCGGCCTAACCTGGATTTCCGCGGCTATGCGGGCACCCTGGCATCGGGAACGGTACGGGTTGGCCAGCGCGTGAAGGTGCTGCCATCCGGCGTGGAGTCTTCCATCGCCCGCATCGTGACCTTTGACGGCGATTTGCAGGAAGCGCAGGCCGGCGAGGCGATTACGCTGGTGCTGAAGGACGAAATCGATATCAGCCGCGGCGATCTGCTGGTAGACGCCAGCGCCGGGCTGAAGCCCGTGCAGGCAGCCAGCGTGGACGTGGTATGGATGGCGGAACAGCCGCTGGCGCCGGGTCAAAGCTTCGATATTAAAATCGCCGGCAAGAAAACCCGCGCGCGCGTCGAAAAAATTCAGTATCAGGTGGAAATCAACAGTCTGGCACAGCGTCAGGTAGAAAACCTGCCGCTGAACGGCATCGGCCTGGTGGATCTGACCTTTGACGAGCCGATGGTGCTGGATAAATACCAGCAGAATCCGGTTACCGGCGGCATGATCTTTATTGACCGTCTGAGCAACGTTACCGTCGGCGCGGGCATGATCCGCGAACCGAACGAGGCGGCGGCGCAGGCGACCGGTGATTTCAGCGCTTTTGAACTGGAATTTAATGCGCTGGTGCGTCGCCACTTCCCACACTGGGGCGCTCGCGATATCTCAGGCGGTCAATAATGGCCGCTCACGATGAAAACGTTGTCTGGCATTCGCACGCGGTAACGCGTGCGGAGCGCGAGCAGCTGCACGGCCATCAGGGCGCGGTACTGTGGTTTACGGGGCTTTCCGGCTCCGGTAAATCCACCGTGGCGGGCGCGCTGGAGCAGGCGCTGCATCAGCTTGGCGTCAGCACCTATCTGCTTGATGGCGACAACGTGCGTCACGGCCTCTGCCGCGATCTGGGCTTCAGCGACGCCGACCGTAAAGAGAATATCCGTCGCGTCGGCGAAGTCGCAAAGCTGATGGTCGATGCGGGCCTGATCGTGCTGAGCGCCTTTATCTCTCCGCATCGGGAAGAGCGGCAAATGGTGCGCGATATGGTTGGGGAAGGGCGCTTTATTGAAATCTTTGTCGATACGCCGTTGGCTATCTGCGAAACGCGCGATCCCAAAGGCCTGTATAAAAAGGCGCGGGCCGGCGAACTGCGTAATTTCACCGGCATCGACGCCGTTTATGAAGCGCCGGAACGTCCGGAAATTCGTCTGGATGGCGAACAATTGGTAACAAATTTACGGGTTCAGGTGTTAGATCTGCTGCGTGACCGCGATATTATCAAAGCCTGAGATAGCCGCGGCAAAACGCCTCAGAGCGGGCCGTATTACGCGTCAACAGGATACTTATGCATAACGTTACGCCCATGCTGGCCCGCAAAGATGACGGTCAGGAAGAGTCTTCCTGGTCTTTTCCCGGTGGAGTGGCAGGCTTTGCCTGCTACTGGTTCGCGCTCGCGATCCCTTTTGTGCTTTACGGCTCTAACACGCTGTTCTTCTTCCTCTATACCTGGCCCTTCTTTCTCGCGCTGCTGCCCGTCTCCGTTCTGGTCGGTATTATCGCCAGCGTGCTGCTGCGCGGCCATCTGATCTGGACGCTCCTGCTCACCATCGTGGTGGTAATAGGCCTTTTCTGGCTGCTGTTTACGCTGCTGAGCGGTTGGTAATCGCCCTCATTGTGGTAAGGTTTGCCCGCCCGTGGGCAAAATCTGATGTCTGAATGCGCCCGGTGGTAACAGAAGGTTGCCTGGCGACGCTGTTTAGCCCCGTGGAACGCTCACCGATTCGCCAAACGGCGGCTATTTCAAGGCCGCAGTGGAGTCGGGAGAAAAGTTATGGGATGATTGAGCCGTTTTTCAGGGGGCGGGGATGGGAAAACTTACGCTGCTGTTACTTGTACTACTCGGCTGGCTGCAATATTCGCTCTGGCTGGGCAAGAACGGCCTACATGACTATACGCGCGTTAACGACGATGTTGCGGTGCAGCAGAGCAGTAACGCCAAATTAAAAGCGCGCAACGATCGGCTGTTTGCGGAAATCGATGACCTGAATGGCGGTTCCGAAGCTATCGAAGAACGCGCGCGCAATGAGCTGGGCATGATCAAGCCCGGTGAGACCTTCTATCGCCTTGTGCCGGATCGCAGTAAAAACGCGCAGGCCAATCAACAACGATAAAACATGACTATCGCAGGTACTGAGGTGATCGCCGTTGTGCCCGCTGCCGGTGTCGGCAGTCGGATGCAGGCGGCCTGCCCTAAGCAATATCTTCGCATTAACGGCAAGAGCGTGCTTGAGCACGCCATTGACGGCCTGCTGGCGCATCCGCAGGTCAATCAGATTATCGTGGCCATCACGCCAGAAGATCCCTGGTTCTTTACGCTGCCGGTCGCCAGGGATCCTCGCGTGCGTTGGGTCGCCGGCGGCAAAGAGCGGGCCGATTCGGTGCTGGCCGGCCTGCATGCCGCCCCGGACGCCCGTTGGGTGCTGGTGCACGACGCGGCGCGTCCCTGTCTGCATCCCGACGATTTACACCGCCTGCTGGCGATTACCGCGACCAGCCGCATCGGCGGCATTCTGGCCGCGCCCGTGCGTGACACCATGAAGCGCGCGAAACCCGGCTCGCCGGCGATTGCTCATACGGTGGAGCGGGAGGCGCTCTGGCACGCGCTGACGCCGCAGCTGTTTCCGCTGGAGCTGTTGCGTAACTGCCTGCAACGGGCGCTGCAGGAAGGCGCGTCCATCACGGATGAGGCCTCCGCGCTGGAATATTGTGGCTATCATCCCGAACTGATCGTCGGCCGCAGCGACAATATCAAGGTGACGCGACCGGAAGATCTGGCGCTGGCCGCTTTTTACCTGACTCAATTACATAATAAGGAGAGCGCATAATGCGTATCGGCCACGGTTTTGATGTACACGCGTTTGGCGGCGAAGGCCCGCTGATTATTGGCGGCGTGCGAATTCCTTATGAGAAAGGGCTGCTGGCCCATTCCGACGGCGACGTAGCGCTCCATGCGCTGACCGATGCGCTGCTGGGCGCGGCGGCGCTGGGCGATATCGGCAAGCTTTTCCCCGACACCGACGCGGCCTATAAAGGCGCAGACAGCCGCGAGCTGCTGCGTGAAGCCTGGCGTCAGATTGAGAAAAAAGGCTATCGCGTTGGTAACGTCGACGTGACTATTATCGCTCAGGCACCGAAAATGCTGCCGCACGTGCCGCAGATGCGCATTCATATCGCGGAAGATCTGGGCATCCATATGGATTGCGTTAATGTGAAAGCGACCACCACTGAAAAGCTGGGCTTTACCGGCCGGGGCGAAGGCATTGCCTGTGAAGCCGTTGCGTTGCTGATCAAGGCTGACGCTTAATGACCGCCTGGCTTTATGGGCAGCCCGCCGCCAGCGGCGTGGTTAAAGCGAACCCGGAAGATTTCGTGGTGATCGAAGATCTGGGCTACCGGCCGGACGGCGACGGTGAACAGGTACTGGTGCGTATTCGTAAAAACGGCTGCAATACCCGCTTTGTGGCCGAGGCGCTGGCGAAGTTCGCTAAAATTCATCCGCGCGACGTCAGCTTTGCCGGCATGAAAGATCGTCACGCCGTAACCGAGCAGTGGTTCTGCCTGCGCGTGCCCGGCAAAGAGACGCCGGATTTTACCGCATTTCAGCTGGAAGGCTGCGAAGTGCTGGAGAGCGCGCGGCATCGCCGTAAGCTGCGCACAGGTGCGCTACAGGGCAATGCCTTTACGCTTATCCTGCGCCAGATCTCCGATCGCGGATCGGTTGAGCAGCGCCTGCAGCAGATAGCGCAGGGCGGATTTCCGAACTATTTTGGCGAGCAGCGTTTCGGCCATGCCAACAACAACCTGATTATGGCGCAGCGCTGGGCAGCGGATGAGATCCGCGTACGCGAGCGTAACAAGCGTAGCTTTTTACTTTCTGCCGCGCGCAGCGCGTTATTTAATCAGGTTGTCAGCGATCGCCTGAGCAAAATGGGATCGCTGACCCGCGTGATGCCGGGCGATGCATTGCAGCTTGTCGGACGCGGCAGCTGGTTTGTGGCCGCCGAAGAGGAGCTGCCCACGCTGCAGGCGCGTACGGAGAATAACGAGCTGCGCGTGACGGCACAGCTGCCGGGCAGCGGCGAACCGGGTACCCAGGGCGAGGCGCTGGCGTTTGAGCAGCAAAGCCTGGCGCACGAAACGGCGCTGATTGCGCTGCTGGCGCGCGAGCGCGTAGAGGCGGCTCGTCGCGCCGCGCTGGTGGTGCCGCGTGATTTGCGCTGGAGCTGGTGGGATGATGCCACCGTCGAGCTTTCCTTCTGGCTGCCGGCGGGCAGCTTTGCCACCAGCCTGGTGCGCGAAGTGCTTAACCAGCCGGACGGCGAGGCGGACGTAGCGGAATAGGCGCAAAAGGCGCGCCCAGGCGGCGGTCGGGGATGATATGATACCCAACAGATTGAAAAGAAGGGGTTAAATTTCAGATGCGAATATTGCTGAGTAATGATGACGGTATCCACGCGCCGGGTATTCAGACGCTGGCAGCCGCCCTGCGCGAGTTTGCAGAGGTTCAGGTGGTGGCGCCGGATCGTAACCGCAGCGGCGCATCTAACTCGCTGACGCTGGAAACGCCGCTCCGCACCTTCAGCTATCCCAACGGTGATATTGCGGTACAGATGGGCACGCCTACCGACTGCGTCTATTTGGGGGTAAACGCGCTGATGCGTCCCAAACCGGATATCGTCGTTTCCGGCATTAATGCCGGGGCGAATCTGGGTGACGACGTCATCTATTCCGGCACCGTGGCGGCGGCGATGGAAGGGCGGCATCTGGGTCTGCCCGCGCTGGCGGTTTCGCTGGATGGACATCAGCATTACGACACCGCCGCCGCCGTAACCTGTTCTCTGCTGCGGGCGCTGCAGCGCGAGCCGCTGCGTACCGGCCGCATCCTGAACATCAACGTGCCGGATTTACCGCTCAGCGAAATTAAAGGTATTCGCATGACCCGCTGCGGCAGCCGTCATCCCAGCGATCAGGCTATCCCGCTACAGGATCCGCGCGGCCATACGCTGTACTGGATTGGCCCGCCGGGTGAAAAGTTCGACGCCGGTCCCGATACGGACTTTGCTGCCGTCGAAGAAGGTTACGTCTCGGTAACCGCGCTGCATGTCGATCTCACCGCGCATGGCGCGCAGGAGGTCGTTGCTTCATGGTTAGCCAGTTCGGGAGTTGAAAACGAATGGTAAACCGCCGCATTGAAACGCTGCTGGACCAGCTGCGCCAGCAGGGCATCACGGATGAAGCCTTGCTGAAGGCGATTGAAGCGGTGCCGCGCGAGCGTTTCGTTGATGAAGCTTTCGAGCATAAAGCCTGGGACAATACGGCGCTGCCGATTGGCTCCGGGCAAACCATTTCCCAACCCTATATCGTAGCGAAAATGACCTCGCTGCTGGCGTTGAAACCCGAGTCGCGCGTGCTGGAGATCGGCACCGGTTCGGGCTATCAAACCGCTATCCTCGCGCATCTTGTCGGGCATGTTTGCTCCGTCGAACGTATCAAGGGCCTGCAATGGCAGGCGAAACGGCGGCTGAAGCAGCTCGATCTCCACAATGTTTCCACCCGTCACGGCGATGGCTGGCAGGGCTGGCCAGCGCGCGGCCCTTTTGATGCGATTATTGTCACCGCTGCGCCGCCGGAGATCCCGGTCGAGCTGATGAACCAGCTTGATGAGGGCGGCATCATGGTGCTACCGGTCGGCGACGAACAGCAGCAGCTCAAGCGCATCACGCGTAAAAACGGCGAATTCCTGGTGGAAACCATCGAGCCGGTGCGGTTTGTGCCGCTGGTTCAGGGCGATCTGGCCTGAGCGCACGGCCAATTGTACGCATCTGTTAATGGCTTCTATCTGTTAATGGCACGCAACGGCCGATATTGTTACTATTCAATCTATTCAGAATTTAATGCTGCCGGCGCAGGGTTAGCCGAGCGCGGTCGCACAGTTTTGCCGTAGCGGGGGATATAAATGAGCACGGGAAGCCCGGTAGTAAAATTACGCCGTATTGCGGCGGTTTCACTCGTTGGTTTTTGGTTAGCTGGCTGTTCCAGCGATAACGCACAGGCGCCAATCAGCTCGGTAGGCGGCAACGGCAGCGCCAACAGCGGCGGGGGATTAATCACCCAGCCACCGCCGATCGCCTCAGGCTCCGGCCGCGCCGCGCCGGTCGCGAGCGGCGGCAGAAGTGAAAATGTTGTTACACAAAATGGGCGTATCATTTATAACCGCTCGTATGGGAATATTCCGAAAGGTAGCTACAGCGGCGAAACTTACACCGTTAAACGCGGCGATACGCTGTTCTATATTGCCTGGATCACCGGCAACGATTTCCGTGATTTAGCCGAACGAAATAATGTCTCCGCGCCTTACAGCCTCAATGTGGGCCAGCAGTTGCAGGTTAGTAACGGCTCCGGCGGCACCCTGACTGGCGGCAATGCTATTACCGCAGCGGATGCAACGGCGGGCGGCGTGCCCGATCGTCCGACCACTGCGCAAATGAAGAGCACAACGGTTGCACGTCAGCCGGTTATTACGTATTCTGAGGATTCAGGTAAACCAAGTGAGGGTAAAATGTTACCTTCAGCCGGTACAAATACTGTCGCAACGACGACAGCGCCGGTAAGTGCTCCGACCGTCAGCAGCACAACGAACAGCTCTACTCCGGTAGGCAGCTGGCGTTGGCCGACCGACGGGAAGATTATCGATAACTTTTCTGCTTCCGAAGGTGGCAATAAGGGTATCGATATCGCGGGATCGCGAGGACAGCCCGTTGTATCGACCGCCTCAGGGCGCGTTGTGTATGCCGGGAATGCGCTGCGCGGTTATGGCAACTTGATTATCATCAAACATAATGATGACTACCTGAGTGCATATGCCCATAACGACACGATGCTGGTCCGCGAGCAGCAGGAAGTAAAAGCGGGTCAGAAGATTGCGACAATGGGCAGTACCGGCACCAGTTCGGTTAGATTGCATTTTGAAATTCGTTACAAGGGGAAATCCGTAAACCCGTTGCGCTATTTGCCGCAGCGATAAACCGGCAGAACCCTGGTTGTTCTGCCCTGGGATCACGGGTAGGAGCCGCTTATGAGCCAGAATACGCTGAAAGTTAATGAGTTACATGAAGACGCGGAATTCGACGAAAACGGAGCTGAGATTTTTGATGAGAAGGCTCTTGTCGGAAATGAACCTGCTGATAACGATATAGCTGAAGAAGAGCTGTTGTCACAAGGCGCTACACAACGTGTTTTGGATGCGACGCAGCTCTACCTGGGGGAGATCGGTTATTCACCGCTCCTCACGGCAGAGGAAGAAGTTTTCTTCGCTCGTCGTGCTCTGCGTGGTGACATTCCGTCTCGTCGCCGCATGATTGAAAGTAACTTACGTCTGGTAGTGAAGATCGCCCGTCGTTACAGCAATCGTGGTCTGGCTTTGCTGGATCTGATTGAGGAAGGTAACCTGGGCCTGATCCGCGCGGTAGAGAAATTTGACCCTGAACGTGGGTTCCGTTTCTCTACTTACGCTACCTGGTGGATCCGTCAGACGATTGAACGGGCGATCATGAATCAAACCCGTACCATCCGTCTGCCAATCCATATTGTTAAAGAGCTGAACGTCTATCTGCGTACCGCCCGCGAACTGGCCCACAAGCTGGATCACGAGCCAAGCGCGGAAGAAATTGCCGAACAGCTGGACAAACCCGTTGATGACGTCAGCCGTATGCTGCGCCTCAACGAACGCATCACGTCAGTTGACACGCCGTTAGGCGGAGATTCTGAGAAAGCGCTGCTGGATATCCTGGCCGACGAGAAAGACAACGGTCCGGAAGATACCACCCAGGACGATGACATGAAGCAGAGCATCGTCAAATGGCTGTTCGAACTGAACGCCAAACAGCGTGAAGTGCTGGCGCGTCGTTTCGGCCTGTTAGGCTACGAAGCGGCAACGTTAGAAGATGTGGGTCGCGAAATCGGTCTGACCCGTGAACGTGTTCGCCAGATTCAGGTTGAAGGTCTTCGTCGTCTGCGGGAAATTCTGCAGGCTCAGGGACTGAACATTGAAGCCTTGTTTCGCGAATAATGCGGGCGCTTAAAGAGTGAAAGCGAAAAGCGGTGGTGCAAACCACCGCTTTTTTATTGTCTGTAAATCAGACAGCCTCCTTTGCCTTCTCTTTTGCGTCGGACTTCACATCCTGCATCGCGTAGGTATCCATCATCGCGCCTTTATAAGCGTTCATCAGCATCTGCATCGGTGTAACTTTGCCGGTCAACAGCCCTTGCGCCATGCCTTTTAGCGCGTCAAACGAAGTTTTCACGCCGCCCACAATGCCGCCCTTAATCACATCCCACGGATTGGTGCTTTCTGCGCGCCCCATGCCGGTCAGCACGTTGCTGAGCCCGGGAATAAAGGCCAGCGCCTTGCCCAACGTCAGGCAAATGCCCTGAAAACCGCTTTTAGTGGTGCCGTTCAGGTTGACCATTTTGTCATTGGTGGTGGTTAATCTGCCGTCTTTTGGAAAGGCTTTATCCAGCCCCTGTTCCGCCACGTCCTTAACGATCGCCGCTTCCGTGCCGTGACGGGCGTCGCCGCTTTTGGTAAGGCCTTCGATTTTGCCGTTGGTAGAGATTTTACCGCGATCGCCGCCTTCCCGGTTATCCAGCGCCTTAACGTTATTCAAAAAGTACGACATGTTTTTGGCGGCCAGCGCGCGGCTTTTCTCGTCCGGGTTATTGGCCGTCCAGTCGCCGAACTGCTTTTTCAGCTCGCTCTGCTTGATATCCTTCTGATTGCCCAGATTTTTCAACACCGGATTATCGTTGATGATTTGATCGGCGGTACGGTTATCGCCATCCATGTTTTTAAACAGCGTGCTGCTGGAAGGCGGAACGCTGGTGTCCTTTTCGCTGGCTGGCATCGCCTGCCCGCCGGCGTTCGCATTAGCGTCAACGTTGCCAGCTGAGCCTGTGGCCGTCGCGCCCAGCGAAGAGAGCAGTTCCTTAAGCTGAGACAGCGCATTGCTAAGTTGGGTATCGGTAGTGCCGCTGTTGCCGGAAGGCTGCTGGCTCTCCTGGCTTTGTTTAAGCAGTTTGGTAATGCTGTCGAGCAGCGTTTGCAGCTGCGACATGACGTTCTGCGTGTTGTTGGCGGTAGGGGAGCCGTTTTGCGCGCCGGTGCCTGAAGATTGCTGCTGCGCCAGCTGCTCCTTGATCTTGCTCAGCTCCTCTTTGCCCTGTTTTATCAGCGAATCAATCAGCGTTTTATAGTCTGAACCGAGCGATGCTGTAGAGCTTTTCTGCGTAGTGGTGCCCTGTGCGCCGCCATATTGCAACAGTCCGCCCTTTTCCGGGGGAGCGGCAATATCGCCATTCTGCATTTTGGTAAAGCGTGTGGACAACTGGCCCACGTTAATTGCCTCGCTGTTGATCCCACCGGGATTCACTCTCATATTCATGGCACTCTCCACAGGATTAGATGAAATGACGCGGACAAAACGGCGCGACGCAGGCCGCTGGCGCTTTATCACTGTCATTACGTGGGAGAGAAGAGGGGATAGTTCCATTGCCAGCAAAAGGCCCGCGTGAGGCGGGCCTGTGTTTGAACCGTCAGCCTGAAACTAAACCAGCGATTTCAGACGATAAATCCATTCCAGCGCCTGACGCGGCGACAGCGTGTCGGGATCTAACGCTTCCAGCGCCTCAACGGCCGGAGACGTCTCTTCGACCAGCAGCGGCAGCTGTGGGCCTTCCGCACTGCCTGCGGCCGCGCTTGCCGAGCTGGCCTCCAGCTCTTTCAGCTTCTGCCGCGCGCGCTTGATCACTTCTTTCGGCACGCCTGCCAGCGCGGCAACGGCCAGGCCGTAACTTTTGCTGGCCGCGCCGTCCTGCACGCTGTGCATAAAGGCGATAGTGTCGCCGTGCTCCACGGCATCCAGATGCACGTTGGCGACGCCTTCCATCTTTTCTTCCAGCGTGGTCAGCTCGAAATAGTGCGTGGCGAACAGCGTCATCGCTTTGATGCGGTTCGCCAGGCTTTCCGCGCAGGCCCAGGCAAGAGAAAGACCGTCGTAGGTTGAGGTGCCGCGTCCGATCTCGTCCATCAGCACCAGGCTGTATTCCGTCGCGTTATGCAGAATATTGGCGGTTTCGGTCATTTCGACCATAAAGGTTGAGCGACCGGAAGCGAGATCGTCCGCCGCGCCAACGCGGGTAAAGATGCGGTCGATGGGGCCAATGACCGCTTCTTCCGCCGGAACGTAGCTGCCGATAAAAGCCATCAGCGCTATCAGCGCGGCCTGACGCATATAGGTACTTTTACCGCCCATGTTCGGCCCGGTGATCACCAACATGCGGCGCTGCGGTGACAGCGTCAGCGGGTTGGCGATAAACGGCTCTTTCAGCACCTGCTCGACCACCGGATGACGGCCGCCGGTCAGTCTGATGCCGGGCTTATCGGTAAAGGTTGGACAATTGAAGTTCAGGGTCCAGGCGCGCTCGGCCAGGTTGCTTAATACGTCCAGCTCCGCCAGCGCGGCGGCGCTGATCTGCAGCGCTTCCAGATGCGGCAGCAGCAGATCGAACAGCCCGTCATAAAGCGCCTTTTCCAGCGCCAGCGCCTTGCCTTTCGAGGTCAGAACCTTGTCTTCATACTCTTTCAGCTCGGGAATAATATAGCGCTCGGCGTTTTTCAGCGTCTGGCGGCGTACGTAGTTGATCGGCACCAGATGGCTTTGCCCACGGCTGACCTGAATATAGTAGCCGTGCACGGCGTTAAAACCGACCTTGAGCGTATCCAGCCCCAGCTTTTCACGCTCGCGGATTTCCAGCTTGTCCAGATAGTCGGTGGCGCCGTCCGCCAGCGCGCGCCACTCGTCCAGCTCTTCGTTATAGCCTGGCGCAATCACGCCGCCATCGCGCACCAGCACCGGCGGCGAATCGATAATGGCGTTTTCCAGCAGTTCGCGCAGCTCGTCGAACTGGCCCATCTGCTGGCGCAGCGTTTGCAGATGCGACACGTCGCTGTCAACCAGCAGCGCGTCCAGCTCCGGCAGCTGCTGAAAAGCGTGACGCATTCTGGCCAGATCGCGCGGGCGTGCCGTGCGCAGCGCCAGCCTGGCGAGGATACGCTCCAGATCGCCAACCTGCCGCAGCAGCGGCGCCAGCTCGGCGGTAAAATCCTGTAGCGCGCCGATGCTTTGCTGCCGGTTGATAAGCGTTGCGGTGTCGCGGATCGGCATATGCAGCCAGCGTTTCAGCATGCGGCTGCCCATCGGCGTGACGGTTCTGTCCAGCACCGAAGCCAGCGTGTTATCGATGCCGCCCGCCAGGTTCTGGGTGATTTCCAGATTGCGGCGCGTGGCGGCGTCCATGATGATGCCGTCCTGCTGACGCTCCATCGTCAGCGAGCGGATATGCGGCAGCGAGGTGCGCTGGGTGTCTTTGACGTATTGCAGCAGGCAGCCTGCCGCCCGCAGCGCAAACTGCGCCTGCTCGACGCCGAAACCGTTCAGATCGCGGGTGCCGAACTGCATGTTCAGCTGCTGGCGCGCGGTCTCCACCTCGAACTCCCACAGCGGACGACGTCGTAAGCCACGACGATTTTCAATCAGCGACATGGCGGCAAAATCTTCGGGATAGAGCAGCTCCGCCGGATTGGTGCGCTGTAGCTCTGCTGCCATCGTTTCCAGATCGGTCGGCTCCGCCAGGCGGAAGCGGCCGGAGCTGATATCCAGCGTGGCGTAGCCGAAGCCGCGCGAACCCTGCCAGATGGCCGCCAGTAAATTGTCCTGACGCTCCTGCAGCAACGCTTCATCGCTGATGGTGCCGGGCGTGACGATGCGCACCACTTTACGCTCGACCGGGCCTTTGCTCAGCGCCGGATCGCCGATCTGTTCGCAGATCGCCACCGATTCGCCCAGCTGCACCAGTTTCGCAAGGTAGTTTTCCACGGCATGATGCGGGACGCCAGCCATCGGAATCGGTTCGCCAGCGGAAGCGCCGCGTTTGGTCAGCGAGATTTCCAGCAGCTGAGAGGCGCGTTTGGCATCGTCATAGAACAGCTCGTAAAAATCGCCCATGCGGTAGAACAGCAGGATCTCCGGATGCTCGGCTTTCAGACGCAGGTACTGCTGCATCATGGGGGTGTGGGAAGAAAGATTGTCAGTGGTCATTATCAGGTCTTCTTTTCCAGTCCATTGAATATAAAGTCGGCGCGGGACGCTGAGTTTTACTTCAAAACGGTGATTGGGCAGGCGCACCAGCGAGGTCAGCGCAGGTGACGGGCACGAGAGCGGCGCCTTTTTCTGAGGGCTATAGTAACGCAGCGCGATCGATGCTGTCACAGGTAAAAGCCAGAGACACGCCGCAAATCTTGTACGAAAAATAAAAATGAAAGCGATGCGCTGGCGAAACCGTTCAGCGGCAGAAGGTGAAGCGTATTCTTGTCCGGCAGCTACTGTGGGAAAGGAAAAGCGGAGCGAAGAAAGTTTTTATCAGCCGTGACCGTTTTGCAGCGCCCAGACGGCCGCTTCCACCCGGGATTTCAGCTTCATTTTTTTCAGCAGATGCTTAACGTGCACTTTTACCGTGCTTTCAGTAATCGACAGCTTGCGGGCAATGGCTTTATTGGTCATCCCCAGCGTGATTAGCTTCAGAATATCGCGTTCGCGGCGCGTCAGCTGCTCCACGTCGCGTGCTTCTGTCGGGCGTGATTCACGCAGGCTGGCCACCAGCACGTTGGTCAGCTTTTCGCTTAACACCATCTGGCCGGCGGCGGCCTGATACAGCGCTTTCAGCAACGCTTCCGGCTCCATATCCTTCAGCAGATAACCATCCGCGCCGTGTTTTAACGCGTTTACCACGTCATCTTCATGATCGGAGACGCTGAACACCACGATACGCCCGGAAAGGTCGATAGTGCGCAGCTGCACCAGCGTATCCAGCCCGTTCATGCCTGGCATATTCAAATCTAAAAGGATCAGGTCGGGATCGTGCTGTTCCGCCAGCACGACGCCCTGCGCGCCATCGCTGGCTTCCGCGATAACCTGCAAACTTTCTTCCATTTCAATCAGCTGCTTAACGCCATTCCGCAGCAGCGGATGATCGTCAATCAGCAGGATAGTGGCGGCTTCTTCTTTCACGCTTGGATTTTCCCCAGTCAGAGGGCGGCAAATAATTCCCGGCCAGCCTCTTAATCTTACCGATTAAAAACGTTAACCCTATACCACTAAGGGAGTAACCATAAATTTCTCTTCTCCGCAGGGTAGCGGAAAAAAGCCCGCTCTGTGTGTAGTAATTACATGAATTTTATAAATATGTTTCCCCTGTGTCTCTACTCACCCCGGCGCAGCGGCGGCACGGAGGTAAAAGTTCACCTGCATCCACGTTGATTTGCGTCAACCCGGGGTCAGAAGCGGTTAAGCAGAATGCGCTCCAATCAAACCGGAGATGACTATGACGCAACTTGCCCCTCTTCAACCCGAAGAAAACGGTGCCGTTATCCAGGACTGGCAGCCGGAAAACGAGCGGTTCTGGCAGCAGCGTGGAAAACGCATCGCCAACCGTAACCTGTGGATTTCCGTTTTCTGTTTGCTGCTCGCTTTCTGCGTCTGGATGCTGTTCAGCGCCGTTGCAGTGAACCTTAACAAAGTTGGCTTCACCTTTACCACCGAGCAGCTTTTTCTGCTGACGGCGCTGCCTTCCATTTCCGGCGCGCTGCTGCGGATCCCTTACTCTTTTGTGATCCCCGTGTTCGGCGGACGGCGCTGGACGGCTTTCAGCACCGGTATCCTGCTGGTCCCTTGCCTGTGGCTTGGCTTTGCCGTGCAGGATAGCAGCACCGCTTTCAGCACTTTTATGCTGATCGCGCTGCTGTGCGGCTTTGCGGGCGCGAACTTTGCCTCCAGCATGGGCAATATCAGCTTTTTTTTCCCTAAAGCGCAGCAGGGCGGGGCGCTGGGCATTAACGGCGGTCTGGGCAACCTGGGCGTCAGCGTAATGCAGTTCGCCGCCCCGCTGGCCGTTTCCATCGCCGTTTTCGGCGCTTTCGGCGGTGGCGCGCAGCACACCAGCAGCGGCGAAACAATCTGGCTGCAAAATGCCGCGTGGATCTGGGTGCCGTTTCTGCTTGTCGCGACGCTGGCGGCCTGGTTTGGCATGAACGACCTGGCGGCGGCGAAATCTTCTCTGCGCGAGCAGCTGCCGGTGCTGAAACGCGGCCACCTGTGGGTAATGGCGCTGCTTTATCTGGCGACTTTTGGCTCTTTTATCGGCTTTTCCGCCGGTTTCGCCATGCTCGCCAAAACGCAGTTTCCGGATATCAGCATTCTCCACTACGCCTTTTTCGGCCCGCTGCTGGGCGCGCTGGCGCGGTCGGCGGGCGGCATTATTTCCGACAGGCTGGGCGGCGTACGCGTGACGCTGGCTAACTTTGTGCTGATGGCGCTGTTTGCCGCGCTGCTGTTTCTGACGCTGCCGGGCGAAGGCACCAGCGGATCCTTTAGCGCCTTTTTCGCCGTGTTTATGGGGCTGTTTTTAACCGCCGGCCTGGGCAGCGGCTCGACCTACCAGATGATCGCCGTGATTTTCCGCAGGCTCACCCTGGAGAAAGCGAGCGCGGAAGGGAAAAGCCTGGAGACCGCACAGCGGGAAGCCGTGACCGAAACCTCCGCCGCGCTCGGCTTTATCTCCGCTATCGGCGCGCTGGGCGGCTTTTTTATCCCGCAGACGTTTGGCCTTTCGCTGTCCATGCTGGGCACGCCGACGGGCGCGATGAAAATCTTCCTCGCCTTCTATCTGCTTTGCGTTGGCGTCACCTGGCTGGTTTACGGCCGCAAAAATAAATTTTGATAACGTGCGGAGGCGATGTCCCTCCGCCGCCTGAGCAATATCACCTAAGCCTTCAGGAGTTTTCCGGATGAGCAAATTTCTCGACAGGTTTCGCTACTTTAAACAGCTGGCGGAACCTTTTGCTGGTCAACACGGCCAGACACTCAACACCAATCGCGACTGGGAAGAGGGCTACCGTAGCCGCTGGCAGCACGATAAAATCGTGCGCTCCACGCATGGCGTAAACTGCACCGGCTCCTGCAGCTGGAAAATTTACGTCAAAAACGGCCTGGTCACGTGGGAAACGCAGCAAACCGACTATCCGCGCACCCGGCCGGATTTGCCGAATCACGAGCCGCGCGGCTGTCCTCGCGGCGCCAGCTACTCCTGGTATCTCTACAGCGCCAACCGCCTGAAGTATCCGCTGATGCGCAAAAAGCTGCTCAAGCTGTGGCGCGAAGCCAAAGCGGAGCATCAGGATCCGGTCGTGGCCTGGGAATCGATCGTCAGCGATCCGCAAAAAGCGCAGAGCTATAAGATTGCTCGCGGTCGCGGCGGCTTCGTCCGGTCAAGCTGGCAGGAGGTCAACGAACTGATCGCGGCATCCAATATCTATACGGCAAAAACCTTCGGCCCGGATCGCATTATCGGCTTTTCACCGATCCCGGCGATGTCAATGGTTTCCTATGCCGCCGGCGCGCGCTATCTGTCGCTGATCGGCGGCGTCTGCCTGAGTTTTTATGACTGGTATTGCGACTTGCCGCCCGCTTCGCCCATGACCTGGGGCGAGCAGACCGACGTGCCGGAATCGGCCGACTGGTATAACTCTTCTTATATTATCGCCTGGGGCTCTAACGTGCCGCAGACGCGCACGCCGGATGCCCATTTCTTTACCGAGGTGCGCTACAAGGGCACCAAAACCGTGGCGATCACGCCCGACTATGCCGAGGTCGCCAAGCTGTGCGACCAGTGGCTCAACCCTAAACAGGGCACCGACAGTGCGCTGGCGCTGGCTTTAGGGCACGTGATGCTGAAAGAGTTTCACCTTGAGCGCGAGGTTCCCTATTTCCGCGACTACGTGCGCCGCTATACCGATATGCCGATGCTGGTGCTGCTGGAGCCGCGTGATGGCGGCTACTACGCCGCCGGACGCCAGCTGCGCGCCAGCGATCTGATCGACAACCTGGGGCAGGAAAACAACCCGCAGTGGAAAACCATCGCCATCGACCAGGAGAGCGGCGAGCTGGTGGCGCCGCAGGGATCCATCGGCTATCGCTGGGGAGAAAAAGGCAAGTGGAACCTGGAGTCGCGTGAAGGCGGCTCGCAGCGGGAAGTCACGCTTCAGCTTAGCCTGCTGGGCAGCCATGACGAGATCGCCGAGGTCGGCTTTCCCTATTTCGGTGGCCTGGAAAGCGAAAACTTCAGCAGCGTGCCGCTGGAGGAGATCCTGCTGCACAAGCTGCCGGTGAAGCGTTTGCAGCTGGCCGACGGCAGCGCTGCGCTGGTCGCCAGCGTGTATGATCTGACGCTGGCGAACTACGGGCTGGATCGTGGTCTGCAGGACGAAAACTGCGCGGGCAGCTATGACGAGATCAAAGCCTATAGCCCGGCCTGGGCCGAGCAAATTACCGGCGTGTCGCGGCAGAATATTATTCGTCTGGCGCGCGAGTTTGCCGACAACGCGGAAAAAACGCGCGGCCGCTCAATGATCATCGTCGGCGCCGGGATGAACCACTGGTATCACATGGATATGAACTACCGTGGGCTGATCAATATGCTGATCTTCTGCGGCTGCGTGGGGCAGAGCGGCGGCGGCTGGGCGCACTATGTTGGTCAGGAAAAACTGCGGCCGCAGACCGGCTGGACGCCGCTGGCTTTCGCGCTTGACTGGCAGCGTCCGCCGCGCCATATGAACAGCACCTCGTTCTTCTATAACCATTCCAGCCAGTGGCGCTACGAAACCGTCCAGACCAGCGAGCTGCTCTCGCCGCTGGCCGATAAAAAGCGCTACGGCGGCAGTTTAATCGATTTTAACGTGCGCTCGGAACGCATGGGCTGGCTGCCTTCCGCGCCGCAGCTGAACGGCAATCCGCTGAACATCGCCGCGCAGGCGAAGGCGGCCGGGATGCCACCGGTGGATTTTACCGTGGAAAGCCTGAAAACCGGCACGCTGCGCTTTGCCGCCGAGCAGCCGGACAATCCGCAGAACTTTCCGCGTAACCTGTTTGTCTGGCGCTCCAACCTGCTGGGCTCGTCCGGCAAAGGCCATGAGTACATGCTCAAATATCTGCTGGGCACGGAAAACGGCATTCAGGGTAAAGATTTAGGCGTGCAGGGCGGCGTCAAGCCAGAAGAGGTGGAATGGCAGGAGCAGGGTGGCGAAGGCAAGCTGGATCTGGTGGTAACGCTGGATTTCCGCCTGTCCAGTACCTGTCTCTATTCCGATATCGTGCTGCCTACCGCCACCTGGTATGAAAAGGACGATATGAATACTTCGGATATGCATCCGTTTATTCATCCGCTGTCGGCAGCGGTCGATCCGGCCTGGGAAGCGAAAAGCGACTGGGAAATTTATAAAGGCATCGCCAAACGCTTCTCGGAGCTTTGTCCGGGCCATCTCGGTGTGGAAACCGATATCGTTACGCTGCCGGTGCAGCACGATTCGCCGGCGGAGCTGGCGCAGCCTTTTGACGTTAAAGAGTGGAAAAAAGGCGAGTGCGACCTGATCCCCGGCAAAACCGCGCCGCATATTATTGCCGTCGAGCGCGACTATCCGGCCACCTGGGAGCGCTTTACCTCGCTTGGCCCGCTGCTGGACAAGCTGGGCAACGGCGGTAAGGGCATCAGCTGGAACACGCAAAAAGAGGTCGATTTGCTTAAAGAGCTGAATTACGTCAAGACGGATGGCCCGGCCGCCGGTCGGCCGAATATCGACAGCGCTATTGATGCGGCCGAGGTCATTTTATCCCTCGCGCCGGAAACCAACGGTCAGGTGGCGGTAAAAGCCTGGCAGGCGCTGAGCGATATTACCGGCCGCGACCACACGCATCTGGCGTTGAACAAAGAAGACGAAAAAATTCGCTTCCGCGATATCCAGGCACAGCCGCGCAAAATTATCTCCAGCCCCACCTGGTCGGGACTGGAAGACGAGCACGTCTCCTACAACGCCTGTTATACCAATGTGCATGAGCTGATCCCGTGGCGCACGCTCAGCGGACGCCAGCAGCTTTATCAGGATCACGAGTGGATGCGCGCCTTTGGCGAAAGCCTGCTGGTTTATCGTCCCCCTATTGATACCAGGGCGGCCAAACCTTTGCTGAACAAAAAGCCGAACGGCAATCCGGAAAAGGCGCTGAACTTCCTGACGCCGCACCAGAAATGGGGCATTCACTCTACCTACAGCGACAACCTGCTGATGCTGACGCTGTCGCGCGGCGGGCCTATCGTCTGGATGAGTGAAGAAGACGCGCAGGCGCTGGGGATTGCGGACAACGACTGGATTGAAGCCTTTAACGCCAACGGATCGCTGACCGCTCGCGCAGTAGTCAGCCAGCGCGTACCGGCGGGCATGACCATGATGTACCACGCGCAGGAACGTATCGTGAACATTCCCGGTTCGGAAATTACCGGCCAGCGCGGCGGCATTCATAACTCCGTGACCCGCGCCTGCCCTAAACCAACCCATATGATCGGCGGCTACGCGCAGCTTTCCTACGGCTTTAACTATTACGGCACCGTAGGCTCCAATCGCGATGAGTTTGTGGTGGTGCGCAAAATGAATCACGTTCACTGGTTGGATGGTGAAGGTAACGACGACTGCCAGGGCGGCAAGGGGAGAAAATTATGAAAATTCGCTCGCAGGTCGGCATGGTGCTGAATCTGGATAAATGTATCGGCTGCCACACCTGTTCCGTGACCTGCAAAAACGTCTGGACCAGCCGTGAAGGGATGGAATATGCCTGGTTCAACAACGTGGAAAGCAAGCCGGGCGTCGGCTATCCGCAGGCATGGGAAGATCAGGAAAAATGGAAGGGCGGCTGGATCCGTAAAATCAACGGCAGGCTGGTGCCGCGCATGGGCAACCGCGTCGGGCTGCTGTCGAAAATTTTCGCTAACCCGGATGTGCCCGCGCTGGACGATTACTATGAGCCGTTCGACTACGACTATCAGCATTTACACAACGCGCCCGCCGGCAAACATCAGCCGATAGCGCGGCCGCGCTCGCTGATCACCGGCAGGCGAATGAAAAAAATCGAAAACGGCCCGAACTGGGAAGAGATCCTTGGCGGCGAGTTTTCCAAACGCTCGCAGGATAAAAACTTCGATCACATCCAGAAAGAGATGTACGGCCAGTTTGAACACACCTTTATGGCCTATCTGCCGCGCCTGTGCGAGCACTGCCTGAACCCGGCGTGCGTGGCGACCTGCCCGAGCGGCGCCATCTACAAGCGCGGCGAAGACGGCATCGTGCTGATCGATCAGGACAAGTGTCGCGGCTGGCGCATGTGCCTGACCGGCTGCCCCTATAAAAAAATCTACTTCAACTGGAAAAGCGGGAAATCGGAGAAGTGTATTTTCTGCTATCCACGTATTGAAGCGGGCCAGCCCACGGTCTGTTCAGAAACCTGCGTAGGACGCATCCGCTATCTTGGCGTGCTGCTGTACGACGCGGATCGCATTGAAGAAGCGGCAGCGAGCGAGCATGAACAGGATCTTTATGAAAGCCAGAGGGCGATCTTCCTCGATCCCCACGATCCCAGGGTGATTGCCGAGGCGTTAAAAGAGGGCATCCCGCAAAGCGTGATTGACGCCGCGCAGCGCTCGCCGGTTTATAAAATGGCGATGGAGTGGAGGCTGGCGCTGCCGCTGCACCCGGAATATCGCACGCTGCCGATGGTCTGGTACGTGCCGCCGCTGTCGCCCATTCAGAGCGCGGCGGACGCGGGCGACCTGCCGCACAACGGTATCCTGCCGGACGTGGAAAGCCTGCGTATTCCCGTGCAGTACCTGGCGAACCTGCTGACGGCGGGCGATACCGCGCCGGTTTTGCTGGCGCTAAAGAGAATGCTCGCCATGCGTCATTACAAGCGCGCGGAAACCGTCGATAACATCGTCGACACGCGGGCGCTGGAACAGGTTGGCTTAAGCGAAGCGCAGGCGCAGGAGATGTATCGCTATCTGGCCATCGCCAATTATGAAGATCGTTTCGTGGTGCCTTCCAGCCATCGTGAGCTGGCGCGGGAAGCCTTCCCGGAAAGTAAAGGCTGCGGCTTCAGCTTCGGCGATGGCTGCCACGGCAGCGACGGGCGCTTCAACCTGTTTAACAGCCGCCGCATCGACGCGATTGATATTGGCAAAAAAACGCAGGAGCAGCAGCCATGATCGCGCTACGTATCCTCGCCCGGCTGCTGGATTATCCTGATGAAGCGCTCTTTACGCACCAGGCTGAAATGCTGGCGGCGCTGGAAGCGAGCAGCGAGCTTGATGCTGCGCAGCGCGCGCAGCTCACCGGTTTTATTACGGAATTTTGCGCAGGCTCGCTGCTGGACAGGCAGGCCGACTATTGCGAGCTGTTCGATCGCGGTCGGGCCACCTCTTTGCTGCTGTTCGAGCATGTTCACGGCGAGTCGCGCGATCGCGGCCAGGCAATGGTCGACCTGCTGGAGCAGTATCGCGCCGACGGCCTGGAGCTGAGCGCGAAAGAGCTGCCCGATTTTCTGCCGCTCTATCTGGAGTATCTGGCCAGCCTTGACGCCACCCGCGCCCGTGCTGGCCTGGTCGACGTGGCGCCAATTCTCGCGCTGCTGGCTGCCAGGCTAAAACAGCGTCAAAGCCGCTACGGCGAGCCGTTCACCGTGCTGCTGGCGCTTTCCGGTGCCGGGCTGGCGGCAGATGACCTGACGCCGAAAATTCATAAAGAGGCCCGCGATGATACGCCAGCGGCGCTGGATGCGGTCTGGGAAGAAGAGCAGATTAAGTTTCTCGGCGAGCAGGGCTGCGCTTCCGCCCGGCAGGCCGCGCATCAGCGCCGCTTTGCCGACGCCGTCGCGCCGCAGTATCTGGACGTGGCGGCAATAACAACATCCACGGGACGTTCATCATGAATTTTCTCTCAGGTTTCTTTTTCGATATTTATCCCTACATTGCGGGCAGCGTTTTCCTGATTGGCAGCTGGTTGCGCTACGACTATGGCCAGTACAGCTGGCGGGCCGGCTCCAGCCAGATGCTGGATAAAAAAGGAATGCGGCTCGCCTCCAACCTGTTTCATCTCGGCATCATCGGTATTCTTTTCGGCCATTTCGTCGGCCTGCTGACGCCGCACTGGATGTACGAGGCTTTTCTGCCGATCGCCGCCAAGCAGAAGCTGGCGATGGTGGCCGGCGGCGTTTGCGGTTTGCTGACGCTGGTGGGCGGCGCGCTGCTGCTTAAGCGTCGCCTGCTGAATCCGCGCGTCAGGGCCACCAGCAGCGCCGGGGATATCCTGATCCTGACGCTGCTGGTAGCGCAGGCCACGCTGGGGCTGTTGACCATTCCTTTCTCCGCGCAGCATATGGACGGCAGCGAAATGATGAAGCTGGTCGGCTGGGCGCAGGCGATCGTGAGCTTTCATGCGGGCGCGTCGCAGCACCTGGAAGGCGTGGCGCTGATTTACCGCGTGCATATGGTACTGGGCATGACGCTGTTTCTGCTGTTTCCGTTCTGCCGCCTGGTGCATATCTGGAGCGTGCCGCTGGAATATTTGACGCGGCGCTATCAGCTGGTACGCAATCGCCGTTAGTTGTGCGACGTTACCTTGTGCAAAAAAGGCGATCGTCTGGTTTGTTGCCAAAATGTTGAGATGTGGGTCAGCGTATCCGTTTTCCGTCTCAACTACACTGCCTGTTCTTCCGGGCCGCTCTCACGGCTCGTTTACTTTGCTTCACGATGAAGCCGAGCGTTTTAACAAGGCAGGAAACCAGATGATCATTTCCGCATCAACGGATTACCGGGCAGCGGCACGGCGCAGGCTGCCGCCTTTTCTTTTCCACTATATCGACGGCGGCGCCTATAGCGAGCACACCCTCAGGCGCAATACGGCCGATTTGGCCGATATCGCGCTACGCCAGCGCATCCTGAAAAATATGGCCGAGCTGAGCCTGGAAACCACGCTGTTTGACGAGAAGCTGGCGATGCCGGTTATTCTCGCGCCGGTAGGACTGACGGGCATGTATGCACGGCGCGGCGAAGTGCAGGCAGCGCGCGCGGCGGCAAAAATGGGTATTCCCTTTACGCTTTCCACCGTTTCCGTCTGTCCCATCGAAGAGGTCGCGCCTGCGATTTCACGGCCTATGTGGTTCCAGCTTTACGTCTTAAAAGACCGTGGCTTTATGCGTAACGCGCTGGAGCGAGCCAAAGCCGCAGGGGTAAAAACGCTGGTTTTTACCGTGGATATGCCGGTGCCCGGCGCGCGCTACCGCGATGCGCATTCCGGCATGAGCGGGCCGAATGCGGCCTTTCGCCGGATGGTGCAGGCAGTGCTGCATCCGCAGTGGGCATGGGACGTGGGCCTGAACGGCAAACCGCACGATCTGGGCAACGTCTCGGCTTATCGTGGGCATCCGACCACGCTGGAAGACTACATTGGCTGGCTCGGTGCAAACTTCGATCCCTCGATTTCCTGGAAAGATTTGGAATGGATCCGTGAGTTCTGGCAAGGGCCAATGATCATTAAGGGCATTCTCGATCCGCAGGATGCCAAAGATGCCGTGAGCTTCGGCGCCGACGGCATTGTGGTGTCCAACCACGGCGGCCGTCAGCTGGACGGCGTGCTTTCTACCGCGCGCGCGCTGCCAGCCATTGCCGATGCGGTGAAAGGCGACATTACGATCCTGGCGGATTCAGGGATACGAACCGGGCTGGACGTGGTGCGGATGCTGGCGCTGGGCGCGGACAGCGTGCTGCTGGGCAGAGCATTTGTCTATGCGCTGGCCGCGGCGGGCGAAGCTGGCGTGGTGGATCTGCTCTCGCTGATGGAAAAAGAGATGCGCGTGGCGATGACGCTGACCGGCGCGAAGTCGGTAGCCGACATCAGCCGCGAGTCGCTGACGCTGTAAAGGCCGGCGGGCGAGGGCGCCTGCCGACAGCACGGACTAGCTGGCGTTTATGCCGCGCCATGAGCGCCAGTGGTCAAAATAGATGTGGTCAGCCTGGAAATCGGCCGTTTCGCTATCGTCGGTTAAGCGCCAGGCCAGCTGAAAGGCGAACTCAAAACTTTTGCCCAGCCCTTTGCCGCTCAGCAAATTGCCGTCTTCCACCACCTCGTCCGCACGGTAAACGCCATCGGTGACGGCCTTATACAAATCACCTGAGCAGGTATAGCGACGCCCCTTCAACAGATGGTTGCCGCCCAGCACGCGTGCGGCAGCGGAACAGATTGGCGCAATCCATTTGCCCGCTTCGTCATGACGACGAATAAACGCCGTGACCAGCGGATTAGCCGCCAGGTTAACGGTACCTTCCGGCCCGCCAGGGATAACCACAGCGTCAAACTCTTTATCCAGTCCCGCCAGCAGAACATCCGCTACCACCGGCACGGCATGATAGCTGGGCACCTCACGCGCATCATGGCAGGCAACAGTCGTTACCTTAACGTGCAGACGGTTCAATATATCAATAACAACAAAGGCCTCCGCCTCTTCGAATCCCGGCGCCAGCAGCACCGCAGCCTGTTTGCTCATTACTCCTCCTGACTTGATAAAATGACATTTTTTATTTAATGAAATGACGTTTTATTTTAATGGCAGCAGCAAGTTTACGCCGTCTGGCTGCGCAGGGAAAGAGAAAGGAAAAAAGCCCGATATTTACACAACATCTGTTTTCAGAAAGGCTGACGATGTTCTAACATAAACGCTACTTTTCCGTTTTGCACTCTGGATATTCAATGCGTTATCTGGCCTCATTTTTGCCCGCGCTGCTGCTGCTTTCCGCCTGCAGCAGTAAAACCCCTGCGCCTGAACCTCACGGCAATCCTTTTCGGGGTAACAACAGCTTTTTACTGGATCCCAGCCATAACGTAGCGCCGCTGGACGGCGATTTCGCCAACAGCCCGACGGCCGAAGTTTTTATCGATAAAATGGTGCGCGAACACGGTTTTAATCGCCAGCAGCTGCATAACGTGCTGGCGCAGACGAAGCGGCTGGACTGGGTGCTGCGGCTGATGGATCGTCAGGCGCCTTCCTATCAGGCGCCCTCCGGCCCGAACGGCGCCTGGATCCGCTATCGCAAAAAATTTATCGTGCCGGATAACGTGCAGAACGGCGTCCAGTTCTGGAATCAATATCAGGACGCGCTCAATCGCGCTTCGGAAGTTTACGGCGTGCCGCCGGAAATCATCGTCGGCATTATCGGCGTCGAAACCCGCTGGGGACGCGTAATGGGTAAAACGCGCATTATCGATGCGCTGGCGACGCTGGCGTTCGCCTATCCTCGTCGCGCCGAGTACTTTAGCGGCGAGCTGGAAACCTTTCTGCTGATGGCGAAAGAAGAGAACGACGATCCGCTTGATTTGCGCGGCTCGTTCGCTGGCGCCATGGGCTACGGCCAGTTTATGCCTTCGGCCTTTAAGCAATACGCCGTTGATTTCAATGACGACGGCCATATCAATCTTTGGGATCCTGTAGATGCAATAGGCAGCGTGGCCCACTATTTCAGCGCGCACGGCTGGATAAAAGGCGGCACCGTAGCCGTACCGGCTAACGGTGAAGCGCCGCAGCTGGAAACGGGCTTTAAAACCCGCTATACGGCCGCGCAGCTCTCTGCCGCCGGTTTGTCGCCGCAGGTGGGGCTACAGGACAATCAGCAGGTCAGCCTGCTGCGTTTTGATATGGGCACTTACTATCAATACTGGTACGGACTGCCGAATTTTTACGTTATCACCCGCTATAACCACAGCAATCACTATGCGATGGCCGTGTGGCAGCTGGGCCAGGCCGTACGCGACGCCCGTCAGTAACGTTGGTTTTACCTCCCGATCGCCCGGCGGCGCGTTGCCGGGCAACCACCTGTTTCTACAACGCTTTTCCTGACTGACTTTATGAAAGCGGCGCGCAAATCCCGCCTTTGCCTCTTCGCGGCTGGCTAAAAAGTGCTAATCTTCATTCTTACGATAAGCAAGCAGGGAACAGGAATGACGGACAGCGAATTGCGCCTGTTAAGTCAGGAAATCGGCCAGTATTTACAGCGTCTTAATGCCACGGTTACCGCGGCTGAATCCTGTACGGGCGGTTGGATAGCGAAAGTGATTACCGACGTCGCCGGTAGTTCACAGTGGTTCGGGCAGGGCTTTGTGACCTACAGCAATGAGGCCAAGCAGACGCTGGTGGGCGTGACGACCGCCTCGCTGGAAAGCTTCGGCGCGGTCAGCGAACAGGTGGTGACAGAGATGGCGGAAGGGGCGCTTAAACAGGCTCACGCGCAGTATGCCATAGCCGTGAGCGGCATCGCTGGGCCCGATGGCGGAACGGCGGAAAAACCGGTGGGAACCGTGTGGTTCGGCTTCGCGGCGCAAGGCGCTAACTCGCTGGCGCAGCGCAAAATTTTTGCGGGCGACAGAGAGGCTGTTCGACGTCAGGCCACGGCTTATGCGCTGTTGACGCTACGTGACCATTTTCTTAAAAATTAAGCTTGATACTGTATGACTATACAGTATAATTGCACCCATATTGATTGAGACACGAAGCCGCGAAAGCGTGCTTTACCCCCGCGTGATTAGGAGTGGAAATGGCTATTGACGAAAACAAGCAAAAAGCACTGGCAGCAGCGCTGGGCCAGATTGAAAAGCAATTTGGTAAAGGCTCCATCATGCGCCTGGGTGAAGACCGCACTATGGATGTGGAAACCATCTCTACCGGTTCGCTTTCGCTGGATATCGCGCTGGGCGCGGGCGGCCTGCCAATGGGTCGTATCGTCGAAATTTACGGGCCGGAATCTTCCGGTAAAACCACGCTGACGTTACAGGTTATCGCGTCAGCACAGCGCAAGGGTAAAACCTGCGCCTTTATCGATGCCGAGCATGCGCTCGATCCGGTTTACGCCAAAAAGCTGGGCGTGGACATTGATAACCTGCTCTGCTCGCAGCCGGATACCGGTGAGCAGGCGCTGGAAATCTGTGATGCGCTGGCGCGTTCCGGCGCGGTCGACGTGATTATCGTTGACTCCGTGGCGGCACTGACGCCGAAAGCGGAAATCGAAGGCGAAATCGGCGACTCGCATATGGGTCTGGCGGCTCGTATGATGAGCCAGGCTATGCGTAAGCTGGCCGGTAACCTGAAGAACTCCAACACGCTGCTGATCTTCATCAACCAGATCCGTATGAAAATTGGCGTGATGTTCGGTAACCCGGAAACCACTACCGGCGGTAACGCGCTGAAATTCTACGCCTCCGTTCGTCTGGATATCCGCCGTATCGGCGCGATTAAAGAGGGCGACGAAGTTGTGGGCAGCGAAACCCGCGTGAAAGTGGTGAAAAACAAAATCGCCGCGCCGTTCAAGCAGGCTGAGTTCCAGATTATGTACGGCGAAGGCATCAACATCTACGGCGAGCTGGTTGACCTTGGTGTTAAGCACAAGCTGATTGAAAAAGCGGGTGCCTGGTACAGCTACAACGGCGATAAAATCGGTCAGGGTAAGGCAAACGCCGGCAACTTCCTGAAAGAGAACCCGGCTGTGGCTACCGAGATCGAAAACAAGCTGCGCGCTACGCTGATGAACAATCCGGACAGCACGCCAGACTTTGTGGCTGACAAAGACGATGCCAACGAAGCCAGCGAAACTAACGAAAACTTCTGATTAGCAGCCCGCAAGGGCAGATAATCGGAAAGCGCTGAAAAGGAGTGGCCTCTGTGCCGCTCCTTTTTTATTTTCGGCTTACGTTTCCTGAACCAGCTTGTTACGGCAGCAGCCGCGTTCTTTCTATTGCGCCCGCGCGGAAAAGAGATTTTCAGCGTTATGAATCGCCCAGGCGAATTTTTTTCCAGTAAAAGATCCGCCTTATAGCTTATTTTCCAGGAGACGAACCGGCTGGCACCGTCTGCTTTCAGCGTACGGATCACCCTGCATCAACTTTTTTCAGTGTACGAGCCGCCCGGCGCCTGCTTCCGGCTTACAAATCGCTTTTGCCGTCTTTCTCTACACATTAGCCAAAGCACTTTGTTTCTTTTGCGGTTCCTCGCTACCCTTACCATGAGTTAATTTTTTGCATAACCGGAGCAAGATGTCTGACGCCACCGAACGAAGCCAGTTTACCCGCCTGTTAGATCGGGCCATGCGCATTCTGGCCATGCGCGATCACAGCGAGGCGGAGTTTCGCCGCAAGCTTTCGCTTTCTGCAGAGCGGGCCGCGATGTACGCTAAAACGCAGGCGCAGCAGCCTGAACCGGTTACGCCAGAGCAAATCGATCGGGTCGTCGCCTGGTGTTATGAAAGCAATTATCTGGACGATGCCCGCTTTGCGGAGCGTTTTGTCGCCAGCCGCAGCCGTAAGGGCTATGGGCCGCAGCGGATCCGGATGGAACTGGGGCAGAAGGGCGTGGCGAAGCCGCTGATTGATGAAACGCTGGCCAAAACGGAAATCGACTGGCAGCAAATGGCGTTCGACTCGGCGGAGCGGAAGTTTGGCCTGCCGCTGCCGACCGAATGGAAGGAAAAAGCCAAAGTGCAGCGCTATTTAATGACTAAAGGATTCTTTTCCGAAGATATCCGCGGCGTTTTTTCAAATTTTGAAGATTGAGCGCCAATGGGATTTTACTTCGCACCGAAGAAAATTTATCTTATTCACCACTTTTTGTTCGTGTGTTGCTTAGCCTTACGGCAGGTTTAAACCCACGAAACGTTCGTTAGCGTGATTCCAGGACAATTATGAGCAAGAGCACTGCGGAGATTCGCCAGGCGTTTCTCGACTTTTTCCATAGCAAGGGACATCAGGTTGTAGCCAGTAGCTCCCTCGTCCCGACTAATGACCCGACGTTGCTGTTTACCAACGCCGGGATGAACCAGTTCAAAGACGTTTTCCTGGGCCAGGACAAGCGCAGCTACTCGCGCGCAACCACCTCGCAGCGCTGCGTGCGCGCTGGCGGTAAACATAATGACCTGGAAAACGTTGGCTATACCGCCCGTCACCATACTTTCTTTGAAATGCTGGGCAACTTCAGCTTCGGCGACTATTTCAAACGCGAAGCTATTGGTTTTGCATGGGAGCTGCTGACCAGCGCGCAGTGGTTTAACCTGCCGGAAGAAAAGCTGTGGGTTACCGTCTACGAAACCGATGATGAAGCCTTCAATATCTGGGCTGATGAAATCGGCGTGCCGCGCGAGCGTATTATCCGCATCGGCGACAACAAGGGCGGCGCTTACGCCTCCGATAACTTCTGGCAGATGGGCGATACCGGCCCGTGCGGCCCATGCAGCGAAATTTTCTTTGACCACGGCGACCATATCTGGGGCGGCCCACCGGGCAGTCCGGAAGAGGATGGCGATCGCTTTATTGAGATCTGGAACATCGTCTTCATGCAGTTCAACCGTCAGCCTGACGGCACCATGCTGCCGCTGCCTAAGCCTTCCGTTGATACCGGTATGGGCCTGGAGCGTATCTCCGCCGTGTTGCAGCACGTTAACTCCAACTATGAAATCGATCTGTTCCAGAAGCTGATCAAGGCCGTTGCCGAAGCGACTGGCGCCACCGATCTGAGCAGCAAATCACTGCGCGTCATTGCCGACCATATCCGTTCCTGCGCTTTCCTGATTTGCGATGGCGTGATCCCCTCTAACGAAAACCGTGGCTACGTGCTGCGCCGCATTATTCGCCGGGCGATCCGTCACGGCAACATGCTGGGCGCGCAGGGGGCCTTCTTCTGGAAACTGGTAGCGCCGCTGATTGACGTTATGGGCGCAGCGGGCGAAGAGCTGGCGAAGCAGCAGGCTCAGGTTGAGCAGGTGCTTAAAACCGAAGAAGAGCAGTTTGCGAAAACGCTGGAGCGCGGACTGGCGCTGCTGGACGAAGAGCTGGAGAAGCTGCAGGGCGACACGCTGGACGGCGAAACCGTTTTCCGCCTGTATGACACCTTTGGCTTCCCGGTCGATTTAACTGCCGACGTTTGTCGTGAGCGTAATCTGAAAATTGACGAAGCGGGCTTCGAGAAAGCGATGGAGCAGCAGCGTCAGCGTGCTCGTGAGGCCAGCGGCTTTGGCGCGGACTACAGCAACGTTATCCGCATTGATGAAGCCTCGACCTTCAAGGGTTATGACCAGCTTGAGCTGAGCGCGACCGTTACCGCTATCTTTGTGGACGGGCAGCCTGCAAATGCGATCGCCGCCGGTCAGGAAGGCGTTATCGTGCTGAATGAAACGCCATTTTACGGCGAATCAGGCGGCCAGGTAGGCGATACCGGCGAACTGCGTAACAACGACGCGGTGTTCACCGTTACGGACACGCAAAAATATGCACAGGCGATTGGCCATATTGGCAAGCTGGCTTCCGGGCAGCTGCAGATCGGCGACCGTCTGGCTGCGCACGTGGACGAAGAGCGCCGCGCCCGCATTCGCCTCAATCACTCAGCGACGCACCTGTTACACGCTGCGCTACGTCAGGTTCTGGGCCATCATGTGGCGCAGAAAGGCTCCCTGGTGAACGATAAGTATCTGCGCTTCGACTTCTCCCATCCTGAAGCGATGAAGCCGCAGGAAATTCGTCAGGTTGAGGAAATCGTCAACGCACAGATCCGTCGTAACCTGGCGGTCGACACCAATGTGATGGAGCTGGAAAAAGCGAAAGCGCTGGGCGCGATGGCGCTGTTTGGCGAAAAATATGACGATCGCGTCCGCGTACTGACGATGGGCGATTTCTCTACCGAACTTTGCGGCGGCACGCACGCCAGCCGGACGGGTGATATCGGCCTGTTCCGCATCACCTCTGAAGCCGGTACGGCAGCAGGCATTCGCCGTATTGAAGCGGTGACGGGCGAGGGCGCGTTAAAGCAGATGTACGCCCAGAGCGAGCAGCTGCATGAGATTGCTCACCTGGTGAAAGCCAACAGCAGCAATCTGAATGAAAAAGTGCGTGGCCTGATGGATAACGTACGCGCGCTGGAAAAAGAACTGCAGCAGCTGAAAGATCAGCAGGCCGCGCAGGAGAGCGCTTCTCTCAGCAGTAAAGCTATTGATGTCAGGGGCGTTAAGCTGCTGGTAAGCGAGTTGACCAACGTCGAGCCGAAAATGCTGCGTACGATGGTGGACGATCTGAAGAACCAGCTGAAGTCAGCCGTTATCGTGCTGGCTACCGTTGCGGAAGGAAAGGTTTCGCTGATTGCCGGCGTAACCAAAGATGTAACCGATCGCGTGAAAGCCGGCGAGCTGGTGGGCGAACTGGCTCAGCAGGTTGGCGGTAAGGGCGGCGGCCGCCCGGATATGGCTCAGGCCGGCGGCACCGATGCCGGAGCACTACCAGGGGCTCTGGCCGGTGTTGAAAGCTGGGTGGCAGCAAAACTGTAACACTATAAAAAGGCATCCCGGAAAGCGCGGTGGGGCAGGACTTCACCGCGTCATTCTGTCAGATGTTATCGCAAAAAACACAAAGTCAGGTTGATGGTGTGTATTTCGGCTAAACTAAGTATCAGCAGAATGTATTGCCGTGATGATGCACTTGTTGTGCATTTGTCATAGTCTATATTTAGCGTTATATGATGGATAATGCCGGGCGACAGTTAACCCGACTCTTTTAATCTTTCAAGGAGCAAAGAATGCTTATTCTAACTCGTCGAGTTGGTGAAACCCTCATGATCGGTGATGAGGTGACTGTAACGGTGCTGGGAGTAAAAGGGAATCAGGTTCGCATCGGTGTGAATGCCCCTAAAGAAGTTTCGGTTCATCGCGAAGAGATTTATCAGCGTATTCAGGCCGAAAAAACTCAGCAAACGAGTTACTAACGGATCCAGCGCCTTGCCGCTCAGGCGAGGCGCTACCGGTTTTGTCCTTCTTTCCCGCCTTTCTTTGTTTTTCTTTCGCTGTATCTCTTCGGGCCTGTACACATTTCCTTGCTGTGAAAGGGCCGATTATTGTTGATAAATCACTCTTTTTGCTTTCCAAATACCCATTTTGGCTGGGAAATGCGCAATCAAACGCGAGAGTGAAAAAATATGTTTGACTTATAAGGCCCAGAAAGTAATATGTGCGCCACGCAGTGCCGATGAGCAGAAACAAGTTCAGAAGCACAGCTCGATAAGAGCGCGTATGGTGAGGTGGCCGAGAGGCTGAAGGCGCTCCCCTGCTAAGGGAGTATGCGGTCAAAAGCTGCATCCGGGGTTCGAATCCCCGCCTCACCGCCATTTGCATCCGTAGCTCAGCTGGATAGAGTACTCGGCTACGAACCGAGCGGTCGGAGGTTCGAATCCTCCCGGATGCACCATATTTTATAAAGTGGCTTAGCAAGTCGCCGCTTTGTTTAAGTAGTACCGATACAGCGTTAGCAGCCTGTATCAAGGTGAGTCGTCAGCACCCCTGCGTTATACCAGAATTTGTTATGCATCCGTAGCTCAGCTGGATAGAGTACTCGGCTACGAACCGAGCGGTCGGAGGTTCGAATCCTCCCGGATGCACCATATTTTATT
>NZ_RHUM01000001.1:530342-554468 GCF_003937915.1 Erwinia sp. 198
GTAGCTCAGCTGGATAGAGTACTCGGCTACGAACCGAGCGGTCGGAGGTTCGAATCCTCCCGGATGCACCATATTTTAGTAATGTGGCAGCAATATCTTAACTGACATACTGTGAAAAGCTTGCAGTCTGTACAGAGAGGATAACATCGCTAAGCGATGGCCCGAAGGGTAAAGCGCAAGCCGAATCATCTTCCCGGATGTACCCTGTTTAGTTGTATCAGGCAGTATCTTTAGCTTTCCTCAATGCATCCGTAGCTCAGCTGGATAGAGTACTCGGCTACGAACCGAGCGGTCGGAGGTTCGAATCCTCCCGGATGCACCATATCTTAAATATCTCATCGCAATCTCTTAACCGCCATACCGTACAAAGCCTGTCGCGCTGACGCTACAGCAATTCTTTACAATCAAACCGAAAAATCTGCCTTTTGCTTTTCCAGTCCCCCCTGCGTATCCTCATATTCGCTGCCTTAACCAAGCGAAATTATCACGTCGCTTTATAATATACGTTTCTTCACTTCCTGCTTTTCCCGTTATATACCTGTTCATTGCCGGCCCAAAGACGGTTCCCTGGTGACACTTTTGTGCTTTTTGGCCTCAATTAAGGCTATCTGTTCATAAGGATATAATCTGATAATAAAAAACCCTATACGTTTCAAGGCATTTGCGGATCCATGCTGGCAGCGACAAGTTCGGTGCTTTACGCTAAAGTAAACGTTCGTTGATTCAGGGACGGGGGCTTCCGTGTACGACAGTTATGACGGCTTGATATTTGATATGGACGGCACGATTCTGGATACGGAACCTACACATCGTAAAGCCTGGCGAACCGTTCTGGCGCGCTACGATATGCGCTTTGACGACCTGTCGCTGATTAAGCTGAACGGCTCACCAACGTGGCGGATAGCGGAAGCTATCATCAACAGCTATCAGAGCAGCCTCGATCCTCATCGGCTGGCCGCAGAAAAAACCGCGGCGCTGAAAGAGATGCTTTTCGATAGCGTCCAGCCGCTGCCGCTGGTTGAAGTCGTTAAAGCCTACCGCGGTAAACGGCCTATGGCGGTCGGAACCGGCAGCGAGCACGCCGTAGCCGAAGCGCTGCTGCAACATTTAGGGCTTCGCGACTATTTTGACGCGGTTGTTGGCGCTGATGACGTTAAGCGTCATAAGCCTGAACCGGATACGTTTCTGCGCTGCGCCGAATTAATCGGTGTCGCGCCCGAGCGCTGTATCGTATTTGAAGACGCCGATTTCGGTATTCAGGCCGCGCAGGCGGCCGGCATGGCTTTCGTCGACGTCAGGCGTCTGTGAGCGACTGGCTATACGGTTCAATGTTTGTCAGCGGTTTCCTGAGCGCCACGCTGCTGCCGGGAAACTCAGAAGTGCTGCTGGTTTCGCTGCTGCTGTCGGGAAAAGCTTCCGCGCTCGGCGTGACCGGCATTGCTGCCCTGGGTAACACCCTCGGCGGTTTAACCAATGTTATCATCGGTCGCTGTCTGCCGCTAAAACAGCAGGGGCGATGGCATAACACAGCAACAGCGTGGCTGCACCGATGGGGGCCTGCCGCGTTACTTCTTAGCTGGTTGCCGGTTATTGGCGATCTGCTTTGCGTTCTCGCGGGTTGGCTTCGCTTCGCCTGGCTTCCGGTTGCGCTCTGGCTCGCCGTGGGCAAGACGTTGCGCTATGGTGTGCTGGCTTTCGCAACATTACAGGGCATGGAATGGTGGCAGTGATTCGCTAAGCGTCGCTATCATGATTAACATTATGCTGAACAATAATAAATTTTTCCCCAAGCGGGAGGTCAATTTGATCCCGGACGTATCACAGGCGCTTTCCTGGCTGGAAGCTCACCCTGAGGCAATGAAAGGTATTGGTCGCGGCATTGAACGCGAAACGCTGCGTGTTAAACCTGATGGCCATCTGGCCACCAGCGGACACCCTAAATCGCTGGGTTCAGCCTTGACCCACAAGTGGATTACCACCGATTTTGCTGAAACGCTGCTGGAATTTATTACGCCGGTAGATCGTGACATCGATCATCTGCTGGCTTTTCTGCGCGATATTCATCGTCACGTCTCACGCGATCTCGGTGCGGAGCGGATGTGGCCGATGAGTATGCCGTGCCTGATTGACGACAGCGATAAAATAGAGCTGGCGCAGTACGGGCGCTCCAATATCGGGCAGATGAAAACGCTCTATCGCCAGGGCCTGAAGAACCGCTATGGCGCGCTGATGCAGGTTATCTCCGGCGTGCACTATAATTTCTCGCTGCCGCTCTCGTTCTGGCAGGCCTGGACGGATGGGAAAGAAGGGCAGAGCGGAACCGATGCGATTTCGGAAGGCTATCTGCGCCTGATCCGCAACTACTATCGCTTTGGCTGGATCATTCCTTATCTGTTTGGCGCTTCTCCGGCCGTTTGCTCTTCTTTCCTGCAGGGGAAAGAGACGGACTTACCGTTTGAGCGTACCGAAAACGGCCTGCTCTATTTGCCTTACGCCACCTCTCTGCGTCTGAGTGACCTGGGCTATACCAATAAATCGCAGAGCGGGCTGGGCATTACCTTCAATAATCTTCCTGACTATGTCAAAGCATTGAAGGCAGCGATTAAAACGCCTTCGGAAGAGTACGCGCGCATGGGCGTGAAGGATGAACAGGGCAACTGGCTGCAGCTCAACACTAACGTACTACAGATTGAAAACGAGCTGTATGCGCCGATCCGCCCGAAACGCGTTACGCGCTCCGGCGAAAATCCTTCCGATGCGCTGCTGCGCGGCGGCATTGAGTACATTGAAGTGCGCTCGCTGGATATCAACCCGTTCTCGCCGACAGGCGTGGATGAAAACCAGGTGCGCTTCCTCGATCTGTTCCTGATCTGGTGTACGCTGGCCGACGCGCCGGAAATGAGCAGCGAAGAGCTGCTCTGTACGCGCGCTAACTGGAACCGGGTCATTCTGGAAGGGCGTAAGCCCGGCCTGATGCTGGGTATCGGCTGTGAAGAAGCGCAGTTCCCGCTGGCGGAAGTCGGCAAAAACCTGTTTAAAGATCTGCAGCGCGTGGCGGAAACGCTCGATCGTCAGCAGGGCGATCGTCATTATCAGGCCGCCTGCGATCGTCTGGCCGCCTCGTTTGACGATCCCGATCTGACCTATTCGGCGCGTTTCCTGACGGCGCTGAAAGAGAACGGGCTGGCGGGGACGGGCCTGGCGCTGGCAGAGCAGTATCATGCCCAGCTGGCGAACGAGCAGCTGGAGATCCTGACGGAAAGCGACTTTGAGCAGGAGGCTATCCGTTCAAACGTTAGCCAGCAGGAAATCGAAGAAAGTGATACGCTTAGCTTTGAAGACTTTCTGAAAAGCCGAAGCTAACGCAAAAGAAAAAGGCCACATCAATGTGGCCAAATTAACATCTCTGTTGTCAGGGATGATGATAACAAAATGCGCGTCTTTCATAGATTCAGACCACGAGTCGACAGAGAAAGTTTCATCACTGCGAAAATAAATTTATCAGAGGTAACCATATGCCATTGCTGGATAGCTTTACCGTCGATCATACCATCATGGCGGCGCCTGCGGTTCGCGTAGCGAAAACCATGAACACGCCGCACGGCGATACCATTACCGTTTTCGATCTGCGCTTCTGCCGGCCAAACAAAGAAGTGATGCCGGAGCGCGGTATCCACACGCTGGAGCACCTGTTTGCCGGTTTTATGCGTAACCATCTGAACGGCGACGGCGTTGAAATCATCGATATCTCGCCAATGGGCTGCCGCACCGGTTTCTATATGAGCCTGATTGGCACGCCGGACGAGCAGCGCGTGGCGAAAGCCTGGAAAGCCGCGATGCAGGACGTGCTGAAAGTGACCGATCAGCGCAAAATTCCTGAGCTGAACGAGTACCAGTGCGGCACCTATGAAATGCACTCTCTGGATGAAGCGCAGGATATCGCGCGTCACATCATTGAGCATGATATCGGCGTGAACCACAACGATGAGCTGGCACTGCCGCAGGATAAACTGCAGGAACTGCACATCTAGTCAGTTAACCGGGCTTCCCTTGCAGAAATCCGGTTGTTTATCCCCTGGCGGCAGGGGATAGCTATCAGGAACCCACCGACTCCTTCAGCGGCTTTTGCGGCGTAACGCGAACCTGTTTAATCATATTCTCCTGCACGTCGAGGATATCGATCGCATAGTGACCGATATGCACCGTAGTGTTGGGCAGCGGAATATCTTCCAGCACTTCCAGAATCATGCCGTTAACCGTACGCGCTTCCTCTTCCGGCAGCTGCCAGTTAAAGGCCTTGTTCAGCTCGCGCACGTTAGCGCTGCCTTCAATCAGCACCGAGCCGTCATTCTGCGGCATCACTTCTTCCGCCAGCGTCGGGGACATGGAGGTGGTGAAATCGCCGACTATCTCTTCCAGAATGTCTTCAATGGTGATCAGGCCTTTAATATCGCCATATTCATCGACAACCAGACCTACTTTCTTCTTATTGCGCTGGAACTTCACCAGCTGGATGTTCAGCGGCGTGCCTTCCGGCACGTAGTAAATCTCATCCGCCGCGCGCAGCATGACTTCTTTGGTGAACTCTTTTTTCTCGGTCATCAGGCGGTAGGCTTCCCGCACGCGCAGCATACTGATGGTATCGTCCAGCGAATCGCGATAGAGCACGATGCGGCCATGCGGTGAGTGCGTCAGCTGCCGCACGATGGATTTCCAGTCATCGTTGATATTAATGCCCACGATTTCATTGCGCGGCACCATAATGTCGTCAACGTTCACTTTTTCCAGATCCAGCACGGACAGCAGCATATCCTGATTGCGGTGCGACATCAGCGTGCGCGATTCATACACGATGGTGCGCAGCTCTTCTTTGCTCAGCGCGGAGGTGGCGGCGCTGTCGGTTTTCATGCCGACCATCCGCATCAGCACGCGGGTAATGGTATTCAGCAGCCAGACCAGCGGCATCATGATGATTTGCAGCGGGCCTAACAGCAGGCTGCTGGGGAAAGCGACTTTTTCAGGATAAAGCGCGGCAACGGTTTTCGGCAGTACTTCCGCAAACACCAGCACCACAAACGTCAGGATGCCGGTGGCGATAGCCACGCCTTCATCACCGTGCAGGCGCATCCCGACGATGGTTGCCAGCGCGGAGGCGAGAATATTAACGAGGTTGTTGCCGATCAGCACCAGGCTGAGCAGGCGATCGGGGCGACGCAGCAGTTTCTCTACCCGACGGGCGGCGCGATCGCCGTTTTTAGCCTGATGGCGCAGCTTATAGCGGTTGAGCGTCATCATGCCGGTTTCGGAGCCGGCGAACCACGCCGACACCAGCACCATAACGAAAAGAATAATAATCAGCGTGGTGGTTGAAACTTGTTCCAACGAGGGAATTCCTTGTAGTGGAGGATCAGGAGGACAAAAAGTGTTGCAGCATACGGCTGCCAAAGTAGGCCATGGTCAGCAGAAACGCGCCGCCGAAATTGAACCAGGCCACGCGGCGACCGCGCCACCCTTCATGATAGTGACCCCAGAGCAAAACGATATAGACAAACCACGCCAGAATCGACAGCACGGCTTTATCCACGTTTTCACGGCTGAACAGGTCCTGCATATAAAACAGACCGGTACACAGCACCAGCGTCAGCAACACTACTCCGATCTGGGTGATATGGAACATTTTGCGCTCGATGGTCATCAGCGGCGGAATGTCCTTGCTGAAAGCCAGCTTTTTGTTTTTCAGCAGCCAGTCTATCCACGCCAGCTGTAGCGCATAAAGCGCCGCAATCATTAGCGTAGCATAGGCAAACAGCGCCAGCCCGATGTGCACCATCATGCCGGGCGTGGTTTCCAGATGGGTGATAAATGCGTTGGGCACAAAGGTGGCGAAAGCCAGGTTGATCAGCGCGAAGCTGTAGACCAAAGGCAGCAGGATCCAGCCGCGATTGCGCGAGGCCACGATGGTCATAATGGCGCAGATCAGCAGGCTGACCAGCGATCCGATATTCAACAGGCTAAGGTTCTGACCGCCTTCCGCTGTGAAAATACGCTGTTCCAGCGCGACGCCATGACACACCAGCGCGACAACGGCGGAGATAACGGCCATGCCTCGCCACGCGCTCTGCTTGCGCAGCAGGCTGGGAATAATCAGGGCAAGGCTGAAAGAGTAGGCGAGCAGCGCCAGGATCGCAAAAACGGACATAGGTGGTACCGGCAAGGCTATGAAAAAAAGCAGTATAGCGCCAGCGGCCGCTGGCTCCAAACGATCTCAACGCGGATGGCTGAGATCGCCGCGTCTTCATGTTATAATCTGCGCCATTGTGTCGCCTGGCGACCTCTCATTACGTTGAGCGAGAGACGATGTTTGATAATTTAACCGACAGATTGTCGCAGACCCTGCGCAATATCAGTGGCCGTGGACGGCTGACAGAAGACAACATTAAGGACACCCTGCGCGAAGTGCGCATGGCGCTGCTTGAGGCAGACGTTGCGCTGCCGGTAGTGCGTGACTTTATCGGCCGCGTCAAAGAGCGCGCCGTGGGTCACGACGTCAACAAGAGCCTGACGCCGGGTCAGGAGTTTGTGAAGATCGTTCAGAATGAGCTGGTTGCCGCCATGGGCGCCGAGAACAACACGCTCAATCTGGCCGCTCAGCCACCGGCTGTGGTGCTGATGGCGGGCTTGCAGGGTGCGGGTAAAACCACCAGCGTCGGCAAGCTGGGTAAATTCCTGCGCGAGAAGCACAAGAAGAAAGTGCTGGTGGTTTCTGCCGACGTTTACCGCCCGGCGGCGATCAAACAGCTGGAAACCCTGGCGGAGCAGGTTGGCGTCGATTTCTGCCCGTCCGACCTGAGCCAGAAGCCGGTCGATATCGTTAAAAATGCGCTTCAGCAGGCAAAACTGAAGTTCTACGACGTGCTGCTGGTGGATACCGCCGGTCGTCTGCATGTTGACGAAGCGATGATGGACGAGATCAAACAGGTTCACGCCGCCATCAATCCGGTGGAAACGCTGTTTGTGGTCGACGCCATGACCGGTCAGGATGCGGCGAACACCGCGAAAGCCTTTAACGAAGCGCTGCCGCTGACCGGCGTTATTCTGACCAAGGTTGACGGTGACGCGCGCGGCGGTGCGGCGCTCTCTATCCGTCATATCACCGGCAAGCCGATTAAGTTTATGGGCGTCGGCGAAAAAACCGAGGCGCTGGAGCCGTTTTATCCGGACCGTATCGCTTCCCGTATTCTGGGGATGGGCGACGTTCTGTCGCTGATTGAAGATATCGAAAGCAAAGTCGACCGCGCGCAGGCAGAGAAGCTCGCCAGCAAGCTGAAAAAAGGCGACGGCTTCGATCTCAACGACTTCCTGGAGCAGCTCAAGCAGATGCGCAACATGGGCGGCATGGCCAGCCTGATGGGCAAACTGCCGGGCATGGGCCAGCTGCCGGACAACGTTAAATCGCAGATGGACGATAAAGTGCTGGTGCGCATGGAAGCGATGATCAATTCCATGACGCGCAAAGAGCGCGAGAAGCCGGAAATTATCAAAGGGTCCCGCAAGCGTCGTATCGCGACGGGCTCCGGTATGCAGGTGCAGGACGTCAACCGCTTGCTTAAGCAGTTTGACGATATGCAGCGCATGATGAAAAAGATGAAGAAGGGCGGAATGGCGAAGATGATGCGCGGCATGAAAGGTATGATGCCGCCGGGCTTCCCGGGCCGTTAATCGAGCCGGAAAAGCGCTCAGGCGAATTAGATTGCTTTTTACGCCAAAATGAGTAAAATTTTCGGGCTTTTTATATTGCACCCGGGCCCCGTTCCCTCAATGGGGCCCGGTTGTTTTATTAACTAAAGAGGATGTTATGGTAACAATTCGTTTGGCACGTCACGGCGCTAAAAAGCGTCCGTTTTATCAGGTAGTTGTCACTGACAGCCGCAACGCTCGCAACGGCCGCTTCATCGAGCGCGTTGGTTTCTTCAACCCGATCGCTTCTGGTCAGGCTGAAGCACTGCGTCTGGATCTGGACCGCATTGAGCACTGGGTTGGCCAGGGCGCTACTCTTTCCGATCGCGTTAACGCGCTGATCAAAGAAGCTAAGAAAGCAGCTTAATCTGTCACGGTGGTCAACATGAGCAAGCAACTCACCGCCCAGCCGCCCGCTAACCCGTTAATTCTGGGAAAGATGGGGTCGGCCTACGGTATTCGTGGTTGGCTCAAAGTGTTTTCCTCCACCGAAGATGCTGAAAGCATTTTTGACTACCAACCCTGGTTTATCCAGCGGGCGGGTCAATGGCAGCTTATCGAGCTGGAAGGCTGGAAGCGCCACAATCAGGACATGATCATCAAAGTCAAAGGCATTGACGATCGTGATGCGGCCACGCTACTCACCAATTGCGAAATTGTGGTAGACGCGGAGCAGCTGCCTCCTCTGGAAAGCGGTGACTATTACTGGAAAGACCTGATGGGCTGCCAGGTAGTAACCACGCAAGGATACGAGCTGGGCAAAGTCATTGATATGATGGAAACCGGTTCAAACGACGTTCTCGTCGTGAGGGCAAACCTGAAGGATGCGTTTGGTGCGAAGGAGCGGCTGATTCCGTTCCTTGATGGACAGGTTATCAAGAATGTCGATCTCACTACCGGCACCATCGAAGTAGATTGGGATCCTGGTTTTTGAGCTCCGGACAAGACGGTAACACTCCGGCGCAGTCGATGTGGATTGGCATAATCAGCCTGTTCCCTGAGATGTTTAGCGCAATTACCGAATACGGAGTAACTGGCCGGGCAGTAAAAAATGGCCTGCTCAGCATTCAGAGCTGGAGTCCTCGCGACTTCACTCATGACCGGCACCGTACCGTGGACGATCGTCCTTACGGCGGCGGACCGGGAATGCTAATGATGGTTCAGCCCTTACGGGATGCCATCCACGCAGCAAAAGCGGCGGCAGGAGAAGGCGCTAAGGTGATTTATCTTTCGCCTCAGGGACGCAAACTCGATCAAGTTGGGGTTTGCGAGCTGGCGACCAGCGAGAAGTTAATTCTGGTATGTGGTCGCTATGAAGGGATAGATGAGCGCGTCATCCAAACCGAAATCGATGAAGAGTGGTCGATCGGGGATTACGTGCTCAGCGGTGGGGAACTGCCGGCAATGACGCTGATTGATTCGGTCGCCCGGTTTATACCCGGCGTACTGGGCAAGCAGGCATCGGCCGAGGAAGATTCGTTTTCCGAGGGATTGCTGGACTGTCCGCACTATACCCGACCTGAAGTGTTAGAGGGGATGGAGGTTCCGCCAGTTCTGCTGTCGGGCAACCATGCCGAAATTCGCCGCTGGCGCCTGAAACAGTCGCTGGGCCGTACCTGGCTAAGAAGACCTGAACTTCTGGAAAACCTGGCTCTGACTGAAGAGCAAGCAAAGTTGTTGAAGGAGTTCCAAAAGGAATTCAGACGGCAACATAACGATGATGGGCAGTCCGGGCAGTAGCCGCGGCGCCTGAATATCAGTTTACCCAGGATAAGAGATTTAATTATGAGCAACATTATCAAGCAAATCGAACAAGAGCAGATGAAACAGGACGTACCTTCATTCCGTCCGGGCGATTCCGTGGAAGTGAAAGTATGGGTTGTTGAAGGCTCCAAGAAGCGTCTGCAGGCATTCGAGGGCGTGGTTATCGCTATTCGTAACCGCGGTCTGCACTCTGCATTCACCGTTCGTAAAATTTCTAACGGCGAAGGTGTTGAGCGTGTATTCCAGACTCACTCACCTGTAATCGACAGCATCGCTGTTAAACGCCGTGGTGCCGTACGTAAGGCCAAACTGTACTACCTGCGTGAGCGTACCGGTAAGTCTGCACGTATCAAAGAACGTCTGGGCGCTAAAGCAGCATCCTAAGTTAATACGAAACTGGGGGCTGGCCGAAAGGCCGGCCCTTTTTTTATCCGCAAAACACGCGTCAGGCCGTGCGGTTATTTCTTTCCAGTGCTTTGCTGAACGCTTCCCTTCGCTGACAGTTCTCTACGTAACGGGTTAATTTATCGTCAGCCGGTAATCCGCACAGTTGCGCCCACATCAGGGTATGCGAAAGGAAAATATCCGCCAGCGTAAAGTGCTCACCGGCGATCCAGCCCTCTTCGGGCACGGCAACAGCGCTAAGCGTCTTACAGGCGTCACCAAACATTGCCTCGATCACGGCTGGTGAACGCAGCGCCTCAGGTAGCAGAAATTTATGCTTGATCAGCGTCCAGATGGGCGATTCCAAATCGGTCAAAGCGAAGCTGAGCCACTCGTTTACTTTGGCCTTGCGTAATGGATCCGTCGGATAAAGTTCCCCATCACCTTTTTTTTCACCCAGATACTGACAGATAGCTACCGTTTCAAAGATAAGGTTTCCCTCGTCCTCCAGGACAGGAACTTTATGTAAAGGGTGGGGCGAACAGGCTAACGGCTGCGTAGAAAACAGCTCTACCGGAGAGGTGGTGTAATCGAGCTGGAGTTCTTCCAGCGTCCACAAAACCCGCAATGAGCGGCTTTTAGGAAAGGTATAAACGTTCATTTAGCGTGCGGCCTCGCTAAGCAGGGCGACAACCAGCGGTGAAAGCGCGTGACGTAGAGAGGCCCGCTCGGATTGAAATAGCGTGGCGACAAAGAAGCGGTGACCGGGCAATTCTATGCCGCGCACATCGCCTTCACGATCTCTTGCTGCAATCTGCAACGGATAATCAGCCAGTTCTTTTTCGAAATCCGGATTCACGCCAAAATTACAGTGGTAACCTTCATGCGTGCTGAGTTTGCCGTAGGCTTTTGCTATCACTGAACCGGCTGTAATAACGATATCGCCCGTCTGTTCCACCAGCGAGCAGTTAAGCGGCGCGATGACCATGCGGCCTTCCGTATCGGTTTCCGCATGCGCCGCATCCTGCCAGCCCATAACATTGCGTGCGTACTCAATAAGCGCATACTGAAAACCGCCGCAGGAGCCGAGAAAAGGAATATTGTTTTCGCGCGCCCAGGTGATAGCCATAAAGGCGCCCTCATCATGGTGATAAGGACTGCCCGGTACCACCCAAACCGCATCAAAGCGGTGCATGACTTCAGGCGAGGTAATGCTTTCCGTAGGTAACCACTCTGCCTCTACCTTCAGGTCAAGCGAGTCAGCGGCCAGATTGATAGCGGGAGGGATAGCCTGGTGGGCTACGGCATCAGGGCGAAAATCGCCGACAAGGGCAATACGGGCAGGTGCGTGCATCGTTATTTCCGGCTCGGAGAAAAAAATAGGCTATAACATTAGCAACATATGCGCAACCTCACGGCTTTCCCTCAGAATGAGCACCATAGTCTGAACGTTTCTGCACGCCAGGCCATAAGTAAAAATCGACAGAAAATATTCCCTTCAGCAACCTTACTGATTTTCTTAGTAGCGAGCCTTGCGGTCAGAATGCCTGTGCGCTTCAGGCCACACTTAAGACCCGATAAAAATATCGGGTGGCGGCATAAGGTTGCATGAAGTTAGCGCGGGCGGTGAAAGTGATAAATGGCCGTCTCCGCCGGGCCGCTATCCAGCACGATCAACCCGTGCTTAATGTCGATCAGGGATGCGCCGCACTTTTCTGCCACGCGACGGCTGGCGACATTTTCCGCCACCGCCAGGATTTCCACCGTCTCGGTTTTTCCGTCCTGCCATGCCAGATCGAGAAGATAATGCACCGCCTGGCTGGCTACTCCCTGTCGTTGTTCACTGCTACGTACCCAATACCCCATTGAACACAGATTTTTTTGCGTGGTGGAATAACGTAGCCCCGCGCCGCCCAGCAAGCGGCCATCTTCGGCAAACAGGCCCAGCTCGTTGGCTTCACCGGTTTCACGCAGCGTATGGGTGGCGGTAAACCAGCGGCGAGCTTCTTCCAGGGTAAACCCTTCATGGGCCCAAAGTAGCCAGGGGCGCAACGTATCCAGGGAGCTATTGACGGCCTGGGCAAACGCTACGGCATCGTCATGGTGGTAAGGACGGTAAACGACTTGCATAGGGCTTCTCCTTTAGAGTTATTAATATTTTATAACGCATTATTGAGGTGAATATAAGTCAGGAAAAGTCCATGTTTGGAAAGGGATGGCAGGCTGTCACAGTCCCCCTCGTTTGTTTTTAGCGTTAACTATTTCGGCTGCTGCAGAACAACGTATAAAGGCCCACTTAGCAAATCCACCAAGGTAGTGATGAGGTGTCAGTCAGGGCGGGTAAAAAAATTAGCGGTATACATGCATTATTAATGTAAATCTAAGTTTACATATGCTGATGCGAAATATTGATGCTGATTATAATTTAATTTATTGTTTTTTATATAAATAAAATAAAATTTATCTTCCGTTTAATTACTGTGGTAATAAAAGTGTACATGGGTGCATTGAGTTATGTATCGCTTCTGATACAGTATCTGCACCTTGATGACAGGCTGACGGGACCACTAAGAGAGCTGACGACCATGCAAAAAGATGCGCTGAACAACGTTCATATCGCGGACGAACAGATTTTAATTACGCCGCAGGAACTGAAAAACAAGTTCCCGTTGACCGACGCGCAGCAGGCGCAAATTGCCGCTTCGCGTCAGACGATTTCAGACATTATCAGCGGAAAAGATCACCGTCTGCTGGTGGTGTGCGGCCCCTGTTCCATCCATGATACCGAAGCAGCGCTGGAGTATGCGCGGCATCTGAAAGCGCTCTCTGACGATCTTAACGATCAGCTCTATATCGTGATGCGCGTCTACTTTGAAAAGCCTCGCACCACCGTGGGCTGGAAAGGTCTGATCAACGATCCGCACATGGATAACTCTTTTGATATGGAAGCCGGTCTGCATATCGCCCGGCAGCTGCTGGTAGAACTGGTTGCGATGGGGTTACCGCTGGCTACGGAAGCGTTAGATCCTAACAGTCCGCAATACCTGGGCGATCTGTTTAGCTGGTCGGCTATCGGCGCTCGCACTACCGAATCGCAAACTCATCGTGAAATGGCTTCCGGCCTCTCCATGCCCGTTGGATTTAAAAATGGCACGGACGGCAGCCTCAGCACGGCAATCAATGCTATGCGCGCGGCGGCTATGCCACACCGCTTTGTAGGGATTAACCAGAGCGGGCAGGTTTGCCTGTTGCAGACCCAGGGCAATCCGGATGGCCACGTTATCCTGCGCGGCGGCAAACAGCCAAACTACGGGCCGGAAGATGTCGCGCAGTGTGAAAAAGAGATGCTTCAGGCGGGACTCCGTCCGGCGCTGATGATAGATTGCAGCCATGGTAATTCTAACAAAGACTTCCGTCGCCAGTCCGGCGTAGCCGAGTCCGCCGTCTCGCAAATCAGGGACGGCAACCGTTCCGTGATTGGGCTGATGCTGGAAAGCCATCTGCACGAAGGCAGCCAGTCGTCCGAACAGCCCAAAAGCGCCATGCGCTACGGCGTTTCCGTGACCGATGCCTGCATCAACTGGGAAACAACCGAAACGCTGTTGCGCACAATTCATCAGGAACTGGACGGAGTACTGGCGGCGCGTCTGTCGCAAGAGGGTTAATTATGGTGGCTGAACTGACCGCGCTGCGCGATCAAATTGATGAAGTGGACAAGGCCCTGCTCGACCTGCTGGCCAAAAGGCTGAGCCTGGTCGCCGAGGTGGGCGAAGTAAAAAGCCGCTACGGTCTGCCGATTTACGTGCCGGAGCGCGAAGCTTCCATGCTGGCGTCACGGCGTAAAGAGGCAGAGGCGCTTGGCGTGCCGCCAGACCTGATCGAAGATGTGCTGCGCCGCGTTATGCGCGAATCCTACACCAGCGAAAACGATAAGGGCTTTAAAACCCTGCATCCGCAGCTTCGCCCGGTCGTCATCGTTGGCGGCAAGGGCAAAATGGGGCGGCTGTTTGAAAAGATGCTGACCCTTTCTGGTTACCAGGTAAAAACGCTGGATAAAGAGGAGTGGGCACAGGCGGAAAGCCTGCTGGCAGATGCCGGAATGGTCATCATCAGCGTGCCGATCCACCTGACGGAAAAAGTAATTGCCGACCTGCCACCGCTGCCGGAAGACTGTATCCTGGTGGATCTTGCCTCTGTGAAAAACGGCCCGCTTCAGGCAATGCTGGCCGCACACAGCGGCCCGGTGCTGGGGCTGCATCCGATGTTTGGCCCGGACAGCGGTAGCCTGGCGAAGCAGGTGGTGGTCTGGTGCGACGGTCGTCAGCCGGAAGCCTATCAGTGGTTTCTGGAGCAGATCCAGGTCTGGGGCGCACGTCTGCACCGCATCAGCGCGGTCGAGCATGACCAGAACATGGCCTTTATTCAGGCGCTGCGTCACTTCGCCACCTTTGCCTATGGCCTGCATCTGGCGGAAGAGAACGTGAACCTTGAGCAGCTTCTGGCGCTTTCATCGCCTATTTACCGCCTGGAGCTGGCGATGGTGGGCAGACTCTTTGCGCAGGATCCTCAGCTCTATGCGGACATCATCATGTCCTCAGAAAATAATCTGGCGCTGATTAAGCGTTACTATCAGCGCTTCGGCGAGGCTATTCAGCTGCTGGAGCGGGGCGACAAGCAGGCGTTCGTCGACAGTTTCCGTCGCGTAGAGCATTGGTTTGGCGATTACGCCCAGAGCTTTATGCTGGAAAGTCGTTCGCTGCTGCGTCAGGCCAACGACAGCCGCCGGTAACGGCTTTGGATAAAATGCAGGCCCGATCGCGGCCTGTATTCTCGCCTCAGGCTCTCTTCTCCAGTGGGAGAAAGCCGCCTTTTTCTAAAACTTCCTGCGCCTCGACGCTCAGTAAGAAATCTGCCTGCGGCTGTGCTTTTGCATGACACAGGGCAAAAGCATAGTCCGCGCGGATACAGAAAGGCGGCGGGATAGTAATAGTTGTAATCCCGGGCCACGCGGCGTAAAGGCTTCCGGCAGACAGAACGGTAAGGCCCATCAGTTGCTACCCGTATAGGAGGTACGATAGAAGCGCTGATACCAGGCGTCCGCTTTTTGCTGCATATCGACATCATGGAATTTTTCCGGATAGAGTTTTTTTGCCATCCACAATTCACCCAGCGCCAGCGCTTCCGGCATCGGATAGCCCCAGGCCTTGGCATATTCCGGCATCAGATAAACGCGATGATGCTTAACGGCATCCACAGCCTGCCAGGCGGGCTGCTGGTCGATCCCGGCAATCACCTGCGGGTAGCGATCCTGCACGAAGATCACCTGCGGATCCCAGGCGAGGATCTGCTCCATAGAAACCTGCTTGTACCCTTTCACCGTTGCGGCGGCGACGTTCACCGCACCGGCATGCGCCATCATCAGGCCGGTATATTTGCCGGAGCCGTAGGTCGTAAGGTCGGGATTAGCCATATAGACCCGAATGCGCTGCGAAGCGGGGATAGCCTGTAGCCGACTGCCCGTTTGCTGCCGTTGATTGAAAGTGGCTTTAATCAGCGTTTCGGCCTGCTGCTGATGGTTTACTACCTCGCCAATCAGGCGAACGCCTTCTTTTAATCCTTCACTATAAGCCTGCTCTTCGTCAGCCAGATCGGCATTCAGACGGTTTTGCTGTTGGTTATCGGCGCGCAGCGAGATGGCGATAACGGCGATGCCGAGCTTCTGGATCTGGTCAATCATCTCCTGCGGCGCATAGTTAGTGACAAAAACCACCTGCGGATGTAGCGCAACCAGCTTTTCTACATCCACGTGAGTTAAATCACCCAGCGTCGGCAGGCGCGTCAGTTCCGGCGCCAGCCGCGAATAGCCGTCGCCGAGCTGCTGCTTCCAGTTACCAAGGATGCCAACCAGGGTATTAGTGGCATCCAGCTGCACCAGGATATTGAGGGTTTGATGCTGCAAGACCACGACGCGATCGACGCGATCGGGAAGCGTGACCTGGCGACCCAGCTGATCGATAACCTGACGATCGGCACAAGCGGAAAAGGCCGACAGGCCAAGTGAAAGCAACACTGCGGAGCGTAAAAAGTTGCGCATAAATTTCCCTGAGAAACGTTATATAGTCGATGATATAGCGTCAGGGCGGTGCAGGTAAATGATCCAGGCGAGGTGTAGGCCAAAAGTTTCAGCCGCCTTTGAAAGCGGCTGAGGCGGTGCTCAGGAAGGGTCGACCGGCAGCACGTTTTCGCTTGGGTAACAGCCCAGCACTTTCAGCGAACGCGTAATAGGTGCCAGTTCGCGTAACGCCTGCTGCACTTCTTCCGAGCGCAGGTTGCCCTGGAAATCGATATAAAACATCTCTTCCCATGGATTGCCGTTAATCGGGCGTGATTCCAGTTTGCTCATCACCAGATTATGCTGACGCAGCACCAACAGCGCTTCTACCAGCGCACCAGCCTGCTGTCCGGTTGCCATAATTAACGTAGTTTTGGCCGGAACCTGAAGCGTGACCTCAATGGGTTTGCGCGCGAGGATAACAAAGCGGGTGATATTCTGCTGCTGGTTAGCCAGGTTGCGCTCGAGCACCTGCAGGTTATACAGCTCGCCGCCCGCCTGGCTGCCCAGCGCTGCGACCTTCGGTGAATTCAGCGCTGCAACCTGCTCCATCGCGGCCGCGGTGCTTTCAGTATATTCAATCTTCCAGTGTGGATAGCGATGGATAAACTCGCTGCACTGCTGGAAAGGCTGGGGATGACTGTAAACGGTTTCTATCTGCTGTAAGTCCGTGCTGCCGGTAACCAGCACGCAGTGATCGATTGGGAGCGTCATCTCGCCAACCAGCGAAAGGCTGGTCTGCTGCAGCAAATCGTACACCTCATTGATCGAGCCGGAGCTGGTGTTTTCGATCGGCAATACCGCGTAGTCGGCCTGGCCTGTTTCCACCTGATTAAATATGTCGCGGAAGTTCAGGCAGCCGCACTCGATAAACCTGTCGAAGTGGCGAGCGGCATAGTTACGTGAGGCAAGATGCGAATAAGAGCCTTTTGGGCCAAGGAAAGCGATACGCGCCGACTGCGCACTGGTCTGGTTCAGATGCTTTTGCAGCAACGCCTGCTGCGTCAGCACGGAATCTTCAATAATCAGCTGAAAAAGTCGGGTGATGTAGTGCGCATCCAGCTGATGAGCTTTACCCAGCGTGACCAGGTGTTCCAGCAGATCGCGCTCGCGATCGATATCGCGTACGGGGCGGTGCGTGGCCATTTTCGCCTTCGCAACCTCAATCGCCAGCGCCCGGCGGTTAGCCAGCAGGCTCAGCAGTTGTTCATCCAGCGCGCTGATTTTTTCGCGCAGGCCCAGCAGAGGATTTTCGGTGGTCATAGGCTACCTGTCAGATGTTCATAAAAAAAAAGCCTCCCGGTTGGGAGGCCTTGTTATTCGTCTTCGCATGCTTTCTTATACGACGAATTGCCTCCCGGTCAACGGAAGGTAAAAAAGAAGGCGAAGAAGAACGGCAGCTGTTTCATCAGAGTATCCACGATTGTCAGAAGGTTAAAGTAACCGCAGCGATTTAATGCTGTCAATAAAAAACGCGTTTCGGGTGGCGGAGCGGCAGGGCTGAAGGGCTGACGAAGAAGCTGCGCTACCGGGATATGCTCTTCTCTCTGCTTGCAGAGGCGTCAGCTAGCCGAAATCGCGTATTTAAAGCAGCATTATCGCCTTAAAATCTTGCCAGGAGTGTGGGCTCAGGCGGCGTTTTTTTGCACGACTGTTGGCCAATGACGATGCGCTGTGTGGTGACTGCTACTACAAATTTATTATAGAGGTTGCGGGAAAGGCATGAGTGACAGAGCAAAGCGGGGAAGGGCACAATAATTTTCAGCCGCCAGCAGGCCTGGCGGCCAAACAAAAACGCGCCCGCAGGCGCGTTATTAACTTTACTCCAGTTCCTGATCGATAACGCTTATATCTTTAACGCTGGCCTGGGCGCGCTTCGCTTCGCCCTTGTGCTGAACCTTGTTCAGCTGACGCTCCAGCTTAGCGATCAGTTCGTTGATGGCCGCATACATATCATCATGTTTGGCGCTGGCAACCAGCGGGCCGTTCGGCGTGTTGATAGTGGCATCGGCAACGTATTCTTTCGGCTCTTTGGAAAGCACGATATGCGGATTAATCAGATGGGTTTGCCATTTTTCCAGTTTGGCGAGACGCTCTTCGACATGTTGGCGGATAGCCGGGGTGATGTCCATTTGCTTGCTGGTAATGTTCAGAACCATAGTGCTTACCTCTAATCATTTCCGTCGAATGTAGAGTAAGCATATCCTGGAAAAGGGCGTAATGCGTGATTTGCATCACTTTATTTTGTCACTTTTTGTCAAAAGTGAAGATTTTGTGAGGCAGGCTGGTAATCGTAGCGAAGGCGCTTGTAGAGAGGTTTTTTCACAGGCATGATAGATAAGTTAACCTGCCGGTGGAACAGCGTGATACGCCCGATGCCGGTGAAAAAAAGGCAGCGCGAACGCTGCCGTTTTTTATGTTAAGCCTGATTGGCCGCGATAAGTTTCGCTACTTTGTCCGCTTCTGCGGTCAGCTGCATCTTACGATAAGCGTTTTCCATCAGCGGCAGCGCCTGGCGCGTCGCCTGCGTATCCGGATAATCTTTCATCATTTGCTCAACGCGATTAACAACAGCGACATAAGCTTCACGCTTGGTGTAGAATTGCGCCACGGAAAGCTCATACTTCGCCAGACGATCTTTCAGATAGATAAGGCGCTTTCTTGCGTCCGTCGCGTACTGACTGTTCGGGTAACCGCGCAGCAGCTGAGAGAAGTCGTGGAAGGCGTCACGAGCGTGAGAAGGATCGCGATCGGAACGATCGATACCGAAGAAGCCCTGCAGCGCGCTGTCATCAAGCGCCATATCCGTCAGACCACGCATATAAATCACGTAATCAATATTCGGGTGGGTTGGATTCAGACGCATAAAGCGGTCGATCGCGGCCTGCGCCAGCGGTAAATCGGCATTTTTATAGTAAGCGTAGATCAGGTCCAGCTGAACTTGCTGGGAGTAAGGCCCGAACGGATAGCGGTTATCAAGCGCTTCCAGTTGCGTTATTGCTCCTTTAAAGTTACCGTCCTGCAGTTTTTGCTGGGCTGTGGCATAGATCTCGGAAGGCGGGCTATCGGGCACCGTATCCTTCGAGCCGGAACAACCCGCTAATGCCAGGCTCAACGTGGCTGCAGCCACCAGATATTTCATACGCGTCATGACGATTTGATTATCCTCAGAGTGTTATTCAGGAAGCTGTCCATGTAGCTCCCGATAGTGACCAGGTACAATAGCACATTATATTAAACGGCATCGCCGTGAAAACCCAACGTTAACGAAGAAGCTGTTTATGGCACAACAAGTAAAACTCAACGCAACGGTCTCCGAATCGCAACTCGGACAACGCTTAGATCAGGCTTTGGCCGAATTGTTCCCTGATTATTCAAGATCTCGTATAAAAGAGTGGATTCTCGACCGGCGCATCAGCGTCAACGGCGTAATCATCGACAAACCGAGAGAAAAACTGCTCGGTGGCGAACAAATCGCTATCGAAGCGGAGATAGAAGAAGAAGCGCGCTGGGAAGCGCAAAACATCCCGCTGAACATCGTTTATGAAGATGACGATATTCTGGTTATCAACAAACCACGCGATCTGGTGGTGCATCCGGGCGCCGGTAATCCCGACGGTACGGTGCTGAACGCGCTGCTTTATCATTATCCGGCCATCGCAGATGTGCCGCGTGCGGGCATTGTGCACCGTCTGGATAAAGACACCACAGGCCTGATGGTGGTGGCTAAAACGGTACCTGCGCAGACGCACCTGGTAGAATCTTTACAGCTGCGTGAATTCACCCGTGAGTATGAAGCGGTAGCAATTGGCAGAATGACGGCGGGCGGCACGGTTAATGAGCCGATTAGCCGTCACTCCACCAAGCGTACGCATATGGCGGTTCATCCAATGGGCAAACCGGCTACCACGCACTATCGCATTATGGAGCATTTCCGTGCCCATACGCGCCTGCGTCTGCGTCTCGAAACGGGCCGTACTCACCAAATCCGTGTGCATATGTCTCATATCAGCCATCCGCTGGTGGGCGATCCGCTGTATGGCGGTCGTCCGCGTCCGCCAAAAGGCGCCTCGGAGAATTTTATCGGTACGCTGCGTAAATTCGATCGTCAGGCGCTGCACGCCACCATGCTACGTCTTTATCATCCCGTCACCGGTATCGAGATGGAATGGCATGCGCCGCTGCCGCAGGATATGGTTGAATTGATTGAGGCGTTAAAAGCGGATACCGAAGAGTTTAAAGATCGGCTGGACTGGTAATGAGCCTGCTTACGCCCGAATGGAATGCGCCCGCTAACGTGCGGGCCTGCAGCACCACGCGCCGTGACGGCGTCAGCCATACTCCCTGGGATTCGCTGAACCTTGGGGCACATGTCGGCGATCTGGCTGCGGCGGTGCAGCACAATCGCGAGCGTCTGGTTACGCTGGCGGCAATGCCTGCTATGCCAGTCTGGCTGGAGCAGGTTCACGGCGTTAACGTCCTTGCGCTTACCGATGAAGCGCCCGCTTCCCTACAGGCCGATGCCGTTTATACCCGTCAGCCTGGCGTGGTCTGCGCGGTAATGACGGCGGATTGCCTGCCGGTTCTGTTCTGCTCGCGGGATGGGAAAGAGGTTGCTGCGGCTCATGCCGGCTGGCGGGGATTGTGCGCAGGCGTGCTGGAGGCGACGCTGGCGGCCTTTACGGCTCCGTCAGAAGAGATCGTGGTCTGGTTCGGGCCGGCAATTGGCCCGCAGGCTTTTGAGGTTGGCGCGGAAGTGCGGCAGGCATTTATAGCGCAGGATGCGGAGGACGCTGCTGCTTTTACGCCCTCGGGCGATAAATATTACGCCGATATCTGGCAGCTTGCGCGTCTGCGGCTACGGCGCAAAGGCGTGCGCCACTTCACTGGTGGCGGGCTGTGCACTTTCTCGCAGCCTGACCAATTTTTTTCCTACAGACGCGATGGCGTAACAGGTCGAATGGCAAGTTTGGTCTGGCTGAGTTAATCTGTCCGCATAAGACGGTCCGGGTTGTGCTTTTTTTCACCAAAAAATTCCGGTCATTTAACTTGAAAATTTGAGGGAAGACCTCATTTAATCTCCAGTAGCAATTTGACCTGAATGGGGGAATTATGCGCCTGGATCGTCTTACTAATAAATTCCAGCTTGCTCTCGCCGATGCCCAGTCTTTAGCGCTTGGGCGCGACAATCAATTTATCGAACCGCTGCATCTGATGAGTGCTCTGCTCAAACAGGAAGGCGGTTCTGTCTCTCCTTTACTGACTTCAGCCGGCGTGGACGTTGCCGCACTGCGCAACGGCGTTGAGCAGGCTATCAGCCGCTTGCCTCAGGTTGAAGGCGCGGATGGCGACGTACAGCCTTCCTCCGACCTGGTGCGCGTGCTGAATTTGTGCGACAAACTGGCGCAAAAGCGCGCCGACAATTTTATCTCATCGGAACTTTTTGTTCTGGCCGCGCTTGACTCGCGAGGCTCGCTGGCTGATTTGTTGAAATCTGCCGGGGCGACCAGCGAAAAACTCCAGCGCGCCATTGACCAGCTGCGTGGAGGCGAAACCGTGAACGATCAGGGAGCTGAAGATCAGCGCCAGGCCCTTAATAAATACACTATCGACCTGACCGAGCGTGCGGAGAAAGGAAAACTGGATCCGGTTATCGGACGTGATGAGGAAATCCGTCGCACCATCCAGGTTCTGCAGCGCCGTACCAAAAACAACCCGGTGCTGATTGGCGAGCCTGGCGTCGGTAAAACCGCAATTGTGGAAGGGCTGGCGCAGCGTATTATCAATGGCGAAGTGCCGGAAGGGCTGAAAGGTCGCCGGGTGCTGGCGCTGGATATGGGCGCGCTGGTGGCGGGCGCTAAGTATCGCGGCGAATTTGAAGAGCGCCTGAAAGGCGTGCTCAACGACCTGTCCAAACAGGAAGGCAACGTCATCCTGTTTATTGACGAGCTGCACACCATGGTTGGCGCGGGAAAAGCGGACGGCGCAATGGATGCCGGCAACATGCTGAAACCGGCGCTGGCTCGCGGCGAGCTGCACTGCGTTGGCGCCACCACGCTGGATGAGTATCGCCAGTATATAGAGAAGGATGCGGCGCTGGAGCGTCGTTTCCAGAAAGTCTTCGTGGCGGAGCCAAGCGTGGAAGACACCATCGCTATTCTGCGCGGGCTGAAAGAGCGCTACGAGCTGCATCACCATGTGCAGATTACCGACCCGGCTATCGTGGCTGCGGCTACGCTGTCGCACCGCTATATCGCCGACAGGCAGCTGCCGGATAAGGCTATCGACCTGATTGACGAGGCGGCTTCCAGCATTCGTATGCAGATTGACTCCAAGCCGGAAGCGCTGGATCGTCTGGAGCGCCGTATCATTCAGCTGAAGCTGGAACAGCAGGCGCTGAAAAAAGAGTCTGACGATGCCAGTATCAAACGGCTGGAGATGCTTGAAGAAGAGCTGAGTCAGAAAGAGCGCGACTATTCAGAGCTGGAAGAAGAGTGGAAAGCAGAGAAAGCCTCGCTGTCCGGCACGCAAACTATTAAAGCGGAGCTGGAACAGGCGAAGCTGTCGCTGGAGCAGGCGCGTCGCACCGGTGACCTGGCACAGATGTCGGAACTGCAATACGGCAAAATTCCGGAGCTGGAAAAACAGCTGGCCGCCGCCACGCAGGCGGAAGGGAAAACGATGCGGCTGCTGCGCAATCGCGTGACGGACGTCGAGATCGCGGACGTGCTGGCTCGCTGGACCGGTATCCCGGTGGATCGCATGATGGAAGGCGAGCGCGACAAGCTGCTGCGTATGGAACAGGAGCTTCATCAGCGCGTCATCGGACAGGATGAAGCTGTCGAGGCGGTTTCTAATGCAATCCGCCGCAGTCGTGCAGGCCTGGCCGATCCTAATCGTCCGATTGGCTCATTCCTGTTCCTTGGCCCGACGGGCGTGGGTAAAACCGAGCTGTGTAAAGCATTGGCTAACTTTATGTTCGACAGTGATGACGCAATGGTGCGGCTGGATATGTCGGAGTTTATGGAAAAACATTCGGTATCGCGTCTGGTGGGAGCGCCTCCTGGCTATGTTGGCTACGAAGAGGGGGGCTATTTAACCGAGGCCGTGCGCCGTCGCCCTTACTCCGTCATTTTGCTGGACGAGATAGAGAAAGCGCACCCGGACGTGTTCAATATTCTGCTGCAGGTGCTGGACGACGGCCGCCTGACGGATGGGCAAGGCAGAACGGTTGATTTCCGCAATACCGTGGTCATTATGACCTCGAACCTGGGTTCCGATCTAATTCAGGAACGTTTTGGCGCGTTAAGCTATGCGGAAATGAAAGATGTTGTTATGAATGTGGTAGGGCAGCATTTCCGTCCGGAATTTATCAACCGTATTGATGAGCTGGTGGTCTTCCATCCGCTGGGTGAAAAACACATTGCCTCTATTGCTAAAATTCAGCTGCAGCGTCTGTACGATCGTTTGACCGATCGCGGCTATGAGCTACATATTTCCGATGCCGCTCTACAGCTGCTGGGCGAAAACGGTTATGACCCGGTATATGGGGCAAGGCCGTTAAAACGCGCGATTCAGCAGCAGATCGAGAACCCACTGGCACAACAGATACTTTCGGGCCAGCTGGTTCCGGGCAAAACGATACAAATGGACGTGCAAAATGGCGCTATAGTGGCCACGCAGTAACAGCCATAGCAAATAAAAATGGGCCTTCGGGCCCATTTTTGCTTATTTAGCCGCCAATAACAGGGCTTTTTAGCCGTCAGAGCACGTTTTTTAGTCGATCGAACGTTTTTTTGTAATTAGGGGTTGTCAGCCGCCAGGAACTCCCTATAATGCGCAACCACTGAGACGGCACAACGGCTTACGGGCCAGCGGCTCAGGAGGTTCAGGAAGCTGAACCGCCGGAGAAAAACTTCTGAAAAAGAGGTTGACTCTGAAGGAGGAAAGCGTAAGATACGCCACCTCGCAGTAAGTCGCCAAGGCGCTTACCGCAACGCTCTTTAACAATTTATCAGACAATCTGTGTGGGCACTCGCAGGATTGATATCAAGCGTCTCCGGACGCAAAAAAATATCAAGTCTTAAGAGTGAACACATAATGAAATTCATTATGACGTTTTACACTTG
>NZ_RHUM01000020.1 GCF_003937915.1 Erwinia sp. 198
AACATGTCGAAGGCGCAGATCCTTCAGCAGGCTGGTACCTCCGTGCTGTCAAAAGCCAACCAGGTTCCACAGGGCGTTCTGTCCCTGCTGCAGTAATCTCGCACGACACGTTTCGTCGACCCGGCTACGGCCGGGTTTTTTCTGTCTTGCCCACATAAGATGGCGCGGAGAAAAAGTATGAATCGTCTTTTAATTACTATTGATCAACTTAACCGGTTAACCGATACAGAAACGACCCTGATGGATGTGGTCGAGCATTTTCACGTGCGGGGGTGGCAGATTGACCTGGTCACGCGGCTGGTGGAAGGCACCTATTTACGGCGGCTGAAGGTGCTGCAGCAAAGCGGTAACGTGCAGTGCTTTATGGAAGATGAGCATCCGCTGGCGGCCCACTATGATTTGATCTGGATTTGCCAGGGCTACATGAGTCTGAAAATGATCTCGGCTCTGCAGAAAGGCGAAATATCTGGCGTTTGCGTTTTTCAACACTACTACGCCTATGCGGACCAGGACCTGCCCTACGGCGCGGCGCTGGAAAACAAACTGGCGGCCTACAGCCTGACCGTTTCCGCCATTTCCTACGCGAAACTCGCGCTGAAAGGCATCGACCAACGCAGACTTCATATATTTCCTCTTTCCGTCAGCGACAGCTTTGCTCAGGTACAGCCGCAGGCTATGCCGCCGCTGTCGCGTATTTTGCTGATCTCTGAAGAACAAAATGACGCCGTTGGCGAGCTACGGACGCTGCTGGCCGCGAAAGGCATTAGCCTCGATCATATTAACGCTCAGCGTCGCGAGGTTGAGCTGACGCCCGAATTCCTTTCCACCTATCAACTGGTGATGGCACAGACTCGCCCGGTGGTCCAGGCGCTGGCCGCCGGTATTCCTGCTTATCTTACCAATACGGTTTCCGGCGCGGGCTATGTAAACGGCGAAACGCTGGAAGCGGGGCTGGATGCGCATTTTCTTGCCGATTACGGCAGTGCGCCGCATCAAAGCCCTGAAGAGTGGGTACAGGATATCGTTGAGCCTTATGCTGACGCCTGGCAGTGGACGCAGGACTTCCGCGAAGAGGCTTTCCGGCAGTGGTCGCTCAGCGCGCAGATCGAGGCCGTGCTGGCCCGCTTGCCGAAAGCGGCCAGGCTGCAGATTACCGAAGCCGAAGCCGCCAGCCTGACGCTGCACCGCAAGGTGATTGCCGACGACGCCGAAAAATCCCGCGTGCTGGAAAGCTGGCTGAAAACGCGCCAGCCTTCCGAAGCCCGCATCAGCGTGCTGCTCTCCTTTATTAACCAGATGCCGGAAACCGGCAATATTGGCCTGGCGATCCTCGATCCGCACGGCGACAGCGCCGCCGTTGAGAAAACGCTTGCCTCGCTGGAGACTCAGTATCTACAGCCGACACTGGTGGAAAAAGTGCGTGACAGCCAGCAGCTGGCCGGGCTGTTCAGCCAGACGCAGGCCGACTCGTTGCTGCTGGTCACCGCCGGCAGCGAGCTGATGCCGTGGGCGCTGCTTGTCTTTGCCGAGCACCGTTTGCGTCAGCCTGATGCCGCGCTCTGGTACTGCGACAGCGTTACGGGCGAAAATCTGCTGGCGGCTGAAAGCCTGTTTAAACCCGATCTGAATATCGATCTTCTGCGCAGTCAGCCCTATATTGGCGAGCAGATGTTGATTAACGTGGCGGCCGCGCGTGAGGCGGGCGGTTTCGACGCTGGTTTTACGCGCCTGGGCGGCATCGATCTGGCGTGGAAATTTATCGAAACCCGCGGTGCGCAATCCATCGGGCATATCGCCGATGCCCTGATGCTGGTGCCGGAAACGGCGGAAAGCTGGCTGCAGCTGCCGGAAGTCGTGGCGGAAAGCGCGGCCGTGACCGCTGCGCATCTGGCGCGCTGCAATCTGCCGGCCGTGGTCGAGCCGGGCCTGCTGCCGGGTCTGCATCGCGTACGTTTTACTCATCAGCAGCAGCCGCTGGTGTCTGTGGTCATCCCGACGCGCGATCGCCTGCCGTTGCTGCGCCGCTGTATCGAAAGCCTGATGGAAAAAACGCAGTGGCCGCACTATGAACTGCTGATCGTGGACAACAATTCTCAGGACGAGGCGACCTGTGACTATCTGGCACAGCTTGAGGCGCTGAACATTGCGCAATTGCGCGTGCTGCGCTGGCCGCAGGCGTTCAGCTTCTCCGCCATCAATAATTTTGCTGCCGGGCAGGCGCGCGGCGATCTGCTGCTGTTTTTAAATAACGATACCGAAATCGTTGAGGGTGAATGGCTGTCGGCGATGGTCGAACACGCCACGCGTCCTGAAGTCGGCATCGTGGGCGCGCGTCTGGAATATCACGACGGGCGCATCCAACATGCGGGCATCGTCGCGGGCGTAGGTCTCGGCATCTCGCCGGTTTACGACGGCGTCAGCGTGGATAACACAGGCTATATGCAGCGCCTGCAATCGATCCTGAACGTGACCGCCGTCAGCGCGGCCTGCATGATGGTGCCGAAAGAGGTCTTTGTCGAGCTGGGCGGCTTTAGCGTCGATGACTTCCCGAACTATCTGGGCGACGTAGATTTTGCGCTGAAGGCGCGCGCCAGCGGCTATCTCACCGTATGGACGCCTTATGCGCGCGTGCTGCATATGGGCGGCGCAACCCGCGTGCTGGGCGAGGAAGTCGGCATTGCGTCCCATGCCGGGCCGGAGGTCTTCGATACGCTGCGTGAAAAATGGCGCGGCCAGCTCAGCGTGGATATCAGCTATAACCGCCAGCTCACCAAGGTTGGCGGCAACTTCCAGCTGGGCATGCGACAGTCGCGCTACCAGCAGCCGCTGCCGGGCCGACCGCTGCCGGTAATGATGGCCTGTCATAAAAACCTGACCGGCTGCGGCAACTATCGCGTGATCAAGCCGTTTAAGGCGCTGGAAGGCAATCTGATCCTGGAAGGCGGCCTGACGCACGGCCTGCCTGCGGTAATGGAGGTGGCAGAAATTCAGCCTGATACGCTGCTGCTGGAGCTGGTGACCGACGTCTCCATCCCCGAGCGCGTAAAGCAATATCGCCAGGTCAGCAACACCAAAATCATCATGGAATATGACGACTACATTCCGAATCTGCCGCTGAAAAGCGTATTCCGCAAAAAGCTGCCGAAGGATATTGTGCGCCAGCTGCGCCGTTCGGTAGAGCAGGCGGACTGGCTGGTAGTCTCCACCGCGCCGCTGGCCGAAGCCTACTCGTCGTTCCATCACGATATTCGCGTGGCGCAGAACCGCCTGGACGATCAGTGGGCCGCGCTTAACAGCCTGCGTCGTCAGGGGAAAAAGCCGCGCGTTGGCTGGGCGGGCGGCAGCAGCCATACCGGTGACCTGGAAATCCTTTTGCCCTTTATGAAAGAGCTGGAAAACGAGGTCGAGTGGGTGTTCATGGGCATGAAGCCGCAGAACGTGAAGTGTGAATTCCACTACGGCGTGCCGTTTGAGTTTTATCCCGAGAAGCTGGCGACGCTAAACCTGGATTTGGCGCTGGTGCCGCTGGAGATGAACTTGTTTAACGAGTGTAAAAGTAACCTGCGTCTGCTGGAGCTTGGCGCCTGCGGCGTGCCGGTGATCTGTACCGATATTGAGCCTTACCGCTGCGATCTGCCGGTCACCCGCGTGACCAACCGCTACAAAGACTGGATGAATGCCATTCGCGAACATCTGGCCGATATGGACGCGCTGGCGGCCAGGGGCGACGCGCTGCGCGCCGGCGTATTCCGCGACTGGATGCTGCGCGACGAGGGCCTGACCGACTGGCAAAACGCCTGGCTGCCGCGCGGCTAGTTTCAGGTGATTCTTATGACTGACCGGGCGTGCCTGGTCAGTCCGCTTTAATGAAAAAAAGTACGGCTCGCAAGGGGGCAAGATGATTGACGGAAAAAAAATTGGCGTGGGCATCGTGACCTATAATCGCAAAGCCGGACTGATAAAACTTTATCAGTCGCTGCCTCGCGATATCATCGATGCGTTAATCGTGGTTAACGACGGCGCTTATTATCCCGAGCTGGGCGAGCTGGATTGCCATCTTCACCATAACGAAGTGAATGAGGGCGTTGGGCGCAGCAAAAATATTGCGCTGCGCTATCTTCAGTCTCAGGAAGTCGATCATTTCTTTCTGATCGAAGATGATATTTTCGTTAAGGATCCGTCCGTTTTTACCCGTTATATCGAATTATCTGCCCGCACCGGCATTCAACATTTTAATTTTAGCCAGCATGGCGATAAAAATGTGCATCCGGACGGTACGCCGCGTCCTTGCTATATTATGGATTACGGCGATTTCGTTATGCCGCTGTATCCGGCCTGCGTGGGTGCATTCTGCTATTACTCCAAAACCTGCCTGGAAAAAGTTGGGCTGATGGATGAAATTTACTATAACGCCGTGGAGCATCTTGACCACACCTATGCCGTTATCAAAGCCGGGCTGCATCCGTCCTATCACTATTTCCCGGATTTGGATAATTCAGGCCACTATCTGGGCGATGAAGGCTGGAGCCCGCAACAGTCAACGATTTCCGGCAAGCTTTCTTCCCGGGCCGTAAGCCTGGTCGCCGCGACTTACTTCCAGGAAAAGCATGGCTGCATGCCGCCGAAGATCCCCCTGGTCTCAATCGATGTTTTGAAAAAAGAGCTGGCTACGCTGAAAAAGCGTTATGGCATTAGCGCCAGACTGGTTAGCTAACCGTTTTCTGCGTTGTTCACTTCTGTTTCTCTGGCACGCTTCGCTTTTTTGGCAGAGCGTGTCTTTTTATCTCGCCTGGTTTTTTTTCCCTGAGACTTTCTGTCTGGCCCGTATCTCAAAACCGCTTATTTTGTTATCACGCTCAGATTTTGCCCATGCGGCACTGGAGAAAAAATACGCCAGGCCGATAACTCTTTTTTATAACAGCTAATTTTAATCCTCTTGCGGAGTGTGACATGCGCTTCAATTACGACCTGCTGCCTGGCGAACTGTTGCCGTTCGATGAAATTGCCGAACGTTACGGCCAGAAATACCCTGAGGATAAATCGCTAACCCCTCATGGATTACTCAGTCCTTCTACCTCCAGCAAGAACTGGATTATCCGGGCGATTTTCGCCAGCAGGGATATCCACGGCGCGCTGGAGGATGTGCTTTTTATCTCTAACGACAACGAACGTAAAAACTATTTGCAGCGCTTTGAACACTATCTGCAACGACAGGAAAGCTTTCTCTATTTTCGTCGTCCGCCCGCGCCTGCGCCGTGGAACGTCTGGAAGGTGATGGGGGAGAGTAAGGTGGTGGCAATGCTGGATCCAGCCTCGATCATGGCACAAAGCCTGATGGCGCAGCGCGGCTTTACGCTCAGCCTGCTGCGCACGGACGAGGAAGACGAGTACTGGCAGCTGTACGACAGCCAGACGCGGCCCTGTTTTGAATATGCGAGACAGCTCCAGTTCCTGGTGGTGCTCAGCTCGCCGCTGCTGCCGCCTACGGCAGGGGTGATGCCCGGCACGCAGGTAGGGCGCCGCGTCAAAGCGCGTCTCTGGCAGCGCATCAGTCAGCAGTCCTTCAGCACGGCGGTGCGTGAACGCTACGGCGCCTGCATGATCACCGGCACCAAAGTGCATGAAAATGCCAGCTACCCATGGGTGGAGGCCTGCCATATTGTGACGGAAGAGAACGAAAGCGGTTTTCTGAAAGACAACAGCGTGGATAACGGGCTTTTTCTGCGTAGCGACCTGCAACGGCTTTTCGCCAGCCATCTGCTGCTGATTGATGGCGAGACGGGCAGGATCTCTTTTCGACACAGCCTGCCAGCCGATGAAGAGTTAAGCACCGCTTATCAGGATCTTGCCGGTAAAACCTGCGCATTATGGGAGCTGGTGCCCACAGCGACACGGCAGAGACTGCTAAGGTTGCGTTAGCTTTGTGTAAAAAGCGGCGCCCGACGCCGCTTTTTTCCACAAAAATGAAATAACCCGCCTTTTTTACCGCTATTCCTTCAATCAATCCGCACTACAGAAACAGATAATCATGCCGATAACTTAACTAACGCAGGATAGTCATAGTGAACGATCTATATACCGTCGGTGGCGTGATGGATAAAAACTCGCTGTGGCAGCGCTATGTGCCGCTGGTGCGTCATGAGGCGCTGCGCTTACAGGTCAGGTTGCCAGCCAGTGTTGAACTGGACGACCTCCTGCAGGCGGGTGGCATTGGGCTGCTGAATGCCGTCGAACGTTACGATGCGCTGCAGGGCACAGCATTTACTACCTATGCCGTACAGCGCATACGTGGCGCGATGCTGGACGAATTGCGCAGCCGTGACTGGGCACCTCGCAGCGTACGTCGTAACGCACGCGAAGTCGCCAGCGCAATGCATCGCGTTGAACAAAGTCTTGGAAGGCCGGCCAGCGAGCAGGAAGTCGCGGCACAGCTGGACGTGTCATTAGAAGAGTACCGGCAGATCCTGCTGGATACCAATAATAGCCAGCTGTTCTCTTACGACGAATATCGTGAGGAACATGGCGACAGCGCGGAGCTGGTGACGGAAGGCCACGAAGAGGCTAACCCGCTGCACCAGTTAATGGAAGGGAATCTGCGCGAACGCGTCATTGAAGCGATCGAGGCACTGCCCGAACGCGAAAAAATGGTGCTGACGCTTTATTACCAGGAAGAGCTGAATCTGAAAGAGATTGGCGCAGTGCTGGAGGTCGGGGAATCCCGTGTCAGCCAGCTGCACAGTCAGGCGATAAAACGCCTGCGCGCCCGGTTAACGGGAGCGCGCTGACGGGGTCAGTTTTGCACTCTCAACACCAACCGGGGACTCCAAATGGGATCCAAAATTAAAATGAGGCCGCTGAGCCGCTATTTGAAAGATTTTAAGCACAGCCAGACTAACTGTTCACACTGTAGTAAAGTTCTTGACCGTATGGCGTTGGTTTTCCGCGGGCAGATCATCAATAAAGAGGCGATCGCCCGCATGGACCAGCCGATTGACGACATGGTCTGGTCAAAGCTCCAGCTTGAGCTGACCGCGCTGTGTCGTTTTTGCAGTGATATTTACTGCAATACCAATCCTACCTATTTTGACATCATGGCGTTCAAACAGTATCTGTTTGAGCAGACTGAGATGAGCCACAGCACCATCCGCGAATATGTTGTTCGCCTGCGTCGCCTTGACGGGATGCTGTCGGCCCGTAATTTTCCGGCGGAAAAACTGGCCGGCAACAGCTGGCACGAATGTCTGGAAAACGATCTTCCCGATGCGGGCAACAATAATTACCGCATTGCCCTGCGCAAATACGACCAGTTTTTAGGCTGGCAGCGCAATTAGATTGGGACGACAGCCTCTTTTACGTTACCTTTTAGCTATGTTTTGTAAAACCGTAATAACTTTTCCTGCGTTGTTAAGGGATTGGTTAAGTAAAGGCTTACAAAATAAACTTATAAAAAATATACCTCTGAAAAAGTTACAGCGGTTTGTAACGGTTTCTGACATGTCTGAATGTGGGCATGACGTGGACATCAGGGCAGCGCAATATCGCTGCCCTGAATTTACAGGATCGGATGTTCTGGGTTGTAACCCGCCAGCCAACGGCCCCAGCGCGATGGCATTTTCCAGCTCACTGAGCTACATGCGCATAAATCATCGTCAGCGCTATGCTTGCGAGCCCACACATTTGCTGTAAAACATGATATTTTTTCCGTTCGTCACGCTGTGACCAACAAAGGTATGCCGCAATATTTGGGGTGATTGGCATGGCGGCATGGCATCACAGCATCATTACTATCCCGCAGACAAAATCGGCGCTACACCGCACCCGCCCGCACGATTCAGCTCGAAAAAATTTCCCGGTTTGGATTTTCTTCAATCGGTATCAGCAGCCCGCGCCGCTGGCGGATCCCCCAGGCAAACAGCCAAAGCAAATTTCATTTTTCAGAAAAAGGATCGGGTAAAGATTGTTTAAAGACATAACACGTGGATAAAAAAGGGATTATTTTCATTTTTTGCAAACTATCCGGGATGAACTGGCATCAGGTTATAAGCTAATGCTGAAGTAAGTTATTAAAAATTAAAAAATTATTGTTCGGGTGTTCTGGCTAAATTAAATACCTTACGGATAGAAATAGCTATCCCTGTTAGTTATTCTTGACAGGGTTTATTGGACGAAAGGGAAAATGTATGGATGCAAAATCTATTGCCCGTGGGGTGGTTGACGGTATCTCGTCAGTACCTTCTGGGATGTATGACGGCGTAATCAGAACCTGGCAAGGGAGTGGTTTGGCTGGCGAGCGGTTAAAAGATCGAAACCAAAGGGAGACGGAAAGATTTTTTAGGGTGGTTAAATCGCTGGGAAACAAGGAGGAACCATTGCGCCGCCTGATCGCCATGACAGACTTTTATGAAAAGCTGGACGATAACGGGCAAGGCGCTGTGAATAAAAAACTAAATTATGGCGCTGGGCGGCTGGCAGGCAAAACGGCAACGCAATTTATAGTTGCCCATGCGGCCGCAAATCTTATATTGCGCAAATCAACGTCAACGTATATCTGGAAAAAATTTATCCGCTACGGTACGTCATTCTCATTAAACATGCTGATGACGCAAGGATTAATAGAGGAGGCGGCTAAAGCTTCGCGGTGCCTGCGACGCGATTACCCGCAAACGTACTATAAAATTTCTGATGAAAATCTTGATATGGTTTATTTTTTGGTCGAGCCTGCGCTTGAACCTTATCTGAAATATATCAACAGTAGCCCAATGATTTGTAAGGCGGTTCAGCATGAACTCTGCAAAATCCTCGCCAGGTAAATTGGGCAAAATTGCCAGCTGGGGCGCTTCTCATTGTCTTGAGGCCATGATTACCGGACTTTGCTCAATAGCTGCTTTTTTGTCGTTGTTTCTGCTGGAGGGCGGTGTAATGAAAACAGTTGGCTTTGTCGGCTTCTTTGTTTTGGGATACCTGCTTTCACTTGGACTCGGACTGCTGAGAGGAGAGCGTTAGCGCTTTGCTTTCACCTGGACCTGGACTATTGAGAGGAGAGCGTTAGCGCTTTGCGATCCCTGATAGCTTATAATATGCAAGCCCGCCTGGAAGCGGGTTTTTTTATATAGTCAATGTGTGGTATTGGCTTAAAACCATTTTTTTCAATATGTTATCCTTGCCTTCGCAATAGTAAGGATGACTTTTTGCTGCTGTGGAGGCTACGTTGTCCTTACATCTTTTACACTCATTTCCCCGTCTGGAACTGCTTGGCGCACCGACGCCGCTTGAGCATCTGCCTCGTCTTTCCGATTATCTGGGGCGCGATATTTTTATCAAACGCGACGACTTCACGCCCGTAGCCCTGGGCGGCAACAAACTGCGCAAGCTTGAGTTCCTGGCGGCGGATGCGCTGCGCCAGGGCGCGGACGTGCTGCTGACCGCCGGCGCTATCCAGTCTAACCATGTCCGTCAAACCGCCGCCGTGGCCGCAAAGCTGGGCCTGAAGTGCGTGGCGCTTCTGGAAAATCCGGGCATTACCCATCTTGAAAATTACGCCACTAACGGCAATCGCCTGCTGCTGGATCTGATGGATGTGGAAGTGGTGATGGTCGATGTGCTGCACGATCCCGCCGCACAGCTGGCTGAACAGTGCACACGGCTGGAAGCGCAGGGCTTTCGCCCTTATGTGGTGCCGGTTGGCGGCTCCAACGCGCTGGGCGCGCTGGGATACGTAGAATGTGCTCAGGAAATTGCTCATCAGAGCGAAGGCGTGGTAGATTTTGCCGCTGTCGTTGTCGCCTCCGGCAGCGCCGGAACCCATGCCGGCCTCGCCGTAGGGCTGGAGCAGCTGCTGCCGGACACCGAGCTGGTTGGCGTAACCGTTTCGCGCAGCGTTGCTGAACAGCAGCCTAAAGTGGTCGCTATTCAACAGGCGCTCGCCGCGCAGCTTGAGCTAACAGCGCAGGCGCCCGTGACGCTCTGGGACGACTATTTCGCGCCGGGCTACGGGATGCCGAGCGAAGAGGGCACGGAAGCGATCAAACTGCTGGCCAGGCTTGAAGGGATATTTCTGGACCCGGTCTATACTGGCAAGGTAATGGCCGGATTGATTGACGGCATCGCACAAAAGCGTTTTCGCCGCGAAGGCCCGCTACTGTTCGTGCATACGGGTGGTTCGCCGGCGCTGTTTGCCTATCATCCTCTGCGGTGATCCGCAGGCCTTCGGAAAGAAAGCTGACTACACACTACTAATCTGCATCTCAACATGGAGCGCTTATGAATTTTTCTCTGGTTCGTCGCCAACTGGTAACGGGAATGATGTCGCTGGCGCTGGTGGCTGGCGTTGCCACCAAGGCTACTGCTGCCCCGGAAAACCTGCTGAATAAAGTAAAAGAACGCGGCACGCTGCTGGTGGGCCTGGAAGGAACCTATCCGCCATTCAGCTTCCAAGACGAAAACGGCAAACTGGCCGGTTTTGAGGTCGATTTCGCCAACGCGCTGGCACAGCATCTGGGCGTCAAGGCCAGCCTGAAACCGACCAAGTGGGACGGCATGTTGGCCTCGCTGGACTCAAAGCGCATCGATGTGGTGATCAACCAGGTCACCATCTCCGACGAGCGCAAAAAGAAGTATGACTTCTCTACGCCTTACACCGTTTCCGGTATACAGGCGCTGACCAAAGCCGATAAGGCCGACAGCATCACTAAGCCTGCCGATCTCAGCGGCAAAAAAGTGGGGCTGGGACTGGGCACCAACTACGAGCAGTGGCTGCGTGAAAACGTGAAGAACGTCGATATCCGTACTTATGACGACGATCCAACTAAATATCAGGATCTGCGCGTTGGCCGAATTGATGCGATTCTGGTTGACCGTCTGGCCGCGCTGGATCTGGTGAAGAAAACCGGTAAAACGCTGGCGGTAGCCGGCCCGGCCTTCTCTCGTCAGGAAGCGGGCGTGGCGCTGCGCAAAGACAACCCGGAAATGCTGGCGGCGGTCGATAAAGCCATTGCGGACATGCAGAAAGACGGTTCGCTGGCTAAGATCTCCGACAAATGGTTTGGCGTGGACGTAACTAAATAATGCAGGAAAGTTTACAGCTGGTGCTGGATTCAGCACCATTTTTACTGAAAGGCGCGCTTTTCACCCTCCAGCTCAGCATCGGCGGCATGTTCTTCGGGCTGCTGCTGGGCTTCGTGCTGGCGATGATGCGTCTTTCCCACTTCTGGCCGATTACCTGGCTGTCGCGCTTCTACGTGTCGATATTTCGCGGCACGCCGCTGATCGCCCAGCTGTTTATGATCTACTACGGCCTGCCGCAGTTCGGCATTGAGCTGGATCCAATCCCTTCCGCCATGATTGGCCTGTCGCTGAATACGGCGGCCTACGCTTCCGAATCGCTGCGCGGCGCTATTGCCGCTATCGAGCGCGGCCAGTGGGAAGCGGCGGCCAGTATCGGTATGACGCGCTGGCAGACGCTGCGCCGGGTTATTCTGCCGCAGGCCGCCCGTACCGCGCTGCCGCCGTTGGGCAACAGCTTTATCAGCCTGGTGAAAGATACCTCGTTGGCCGCCACCATTCAGGTGCCGGAGCTGTTCCGCCAGGCGCAGCTGATCACTTCGCGCACGCTGGAAGTTTTCACCATGTATCTGGCGGCTTCGCTGATTTACTGGATGATGGCGACTTTACTCTCCCTGCTGCAAAGCAGGCTGGAAAATCACGTTAACCGCCAGGATCGGGAGGCAAAATGAGCGCCATTGAAGTGAGCGGGCTGGTGAAAAAATTCAACGGCCATACGGTGCTGCACGACATCGATCTGGAGGTTGCTTCGGGCGAGGTGGTGGCGATAATCGGCCCAAGCGGCTCGGGCAAAACCACGCTGCTGCGCAGCATCAATCTGCTCGAAACCCCGGACAGCGGCACCATTAAAGTAGGCAATATCCGTATTGATGCTGCCGCCGGCATGAACCGTCAGAAAGAGCAGGTACGCCGTCTGCGTCAGCAGGTAGGCTTTGTTTTCCAGAACTTTAATCTGTTTCCCCATCGTTCGGTGCTGGAAAACATCATTGAAGGGCCAACCATCGTGAAAGGCGAACCAAAAGCTGAAGCGGTGGCGCGTGCGCGTCAGCTGCTGGAGAAGGTTGGGCTGGCGGGCAGGGAAGAGAGCTATCCGCGTCGGCTTTCCGGCGGCCAGCAGCAGCGCGTGGCTATCGCCCGTGCGCTGGCGATGCGCCCGGAGGTGATCCTGTTCGATGAGCCGACCTCCGCGCTGGATCCCGAGCTGGTAGGTGAAGTGCTCAGTACCATCAGGGCGCTGGCGCAGGAGAAGCGCACTATGGTTATCGTTACGCATGAGATGAGCTTTGCGCGTGACGTTGCCGATCGCGCCATCTTTATGGATCAGGGACGCATTGTTGAGCAGGGCAGCGCAAAAGCGCTGTTCAGCCATCCCGAGCATCCGCGTACCCGTCAGTTTCTAGAAAAGTTTCTTTCGCAATAACCCTGTAAAATTGCCGGTTAAACCCGGCAATTTTCAGCGCGCCCTCTGAATAAGCTTTTTCTTAAATATCTTTCATGCCGCTTCGTTATAAAATAATCGTTCTTTCTGCGTAAACAGCTCTCCCGCCTGTGCTTTCCCTTACCCGCCCTCTTTTTTAAGAAGTTCCTTAAGACTCTGGTCTCTTAAAAGAGAGATAATTTATTAACCTGTGGTAAATTTCCAGGGTAAGGTAAATTCACTTTGCGAGAAGAGGAATGTTCTGAATATTCATGACGCCAGGTATTACTAAGTGTTCAGGGCCAGCAGTAACCACATTGTATATATTTGTCAGCGTAGGGTCAGGGCCAGGTAATATTAAATATCTCGGCTGCGGGGAGGTGTCGCTACCTCATTTTATCCCAGTTTATGACGGTCGGAGTAATATAATGAATACGACTCAAAAGCAGGATGTTGCCTGGATAAATAGTTTAAAAGGCCTCTGCATTTTACTCGTGGTTTTATATCATGTTGTCCTGCCCGGCTATGCCGAAATGATGGGTCATCTGGTAGCAGGCTTTCTCCCTGCTAAATTATGGCTGGCCTTTAATAATTATCTTTCGCCGCTGCGGATGCCCGCCTTTTTCTTTGTCTCCGGGCTGCTGGCGACCAACGGCATTATTAACCGTCCATGGAAGCAGGTTTTTACCAGTCGCGTTACCAACCTTTTTTATCTCTATTTCCTTTGGGGCGTGATCCAATGGCTGATGATCCGGGGCGTCTCCAATGAGGTGATGGGCGAACAGTTGTCCAAAAACACCAACGCGGCCTGGGCGGCCACGCCGCTGGAGTCGGTTAAATTGATGCTGCTGGCAATGAGCTCCTCCTGGTATCTTTATGCGCTTGGCCTGTTTTTTGTGTTCGCCAAACTGTTCCGTGAACAGCGGCTTGCGGTGATGACTATTGCGCTGCTGCTGAATTACGCAGCCGTCATGAAAATTATCCCCGGCTGGGGGCCGGAAAGCGTCGCGCAGTATCTGATCTTTTTCCTGCTGGGCACCTTTTACAGCAGCACTTTGCTGCGCTGGAGCGAATGGCGCCGTAGCAATCTGGTGCCCTGGGCCGCGCTGATAGCGCTGTCGCTTATCCACGCTAAGCTGGGTATTCCCCATAGCCTGTTCCTGTGTGCGCTCGCTGTGCTGATCTCCGTCGCCGCCTGCCGGACGCTGAATCGCTACTTTACGCTGGGCTGGCTAAACTGGCTAGGCAGAAACACGCTGCAAATTTACGTGCTGCACCGCATCTTTATCGAATTCTTTGGCATGTCGGCCATTTTATTCGCGGAACACCATCAGCTGTTCGCTAACAAAGCGTTTTCCATGCTGTGGGCAACAGCTTTCCCGGTCGTAATGGTGGCGCTGTGTGCGGGCTGTTCGGTAGGCGTGTGGACGCTGCTTAATCGGGGCATTGGCAAAAATCTGTTTATCTATCCACGGCTGCTGCGCGTCAAAGTTGATGCCTGACAGAAAACACCAGGCGTAAAAAGGCCGCTTGTGAGCGGCCTTTCGAGGTTGCGGTAAGAAACACCGGGATGCATCCGCTATTTAGGTTTTTCAGCAGTCTGAGGCCGCTTATTAGCGGCCTTTCCCTTATGACTTTAAACACATCAGGCGGCTACTTTTGCCGGTCAGCCGCGCGGCTAAACGAAAAAAGGGCGAATTGCTTCGCCCTTGTACGGAATCCGCTGCCTTAAGCCTGTCGGACTGGCCGACGGGCGCGTTAGCCGATGGTCATCAGGCTGGCGTTGCCGCCTGCCGCTGCGGTGTTTACGCTCAGCGAGCGCTCAATCAGCAGGCGTTCCAGCAGCAGATTGGTTTCGCCGCGGGCAAAGCCCTGGACGGAAACAATCGCGCCTTCACGAGCGGCCACCGTTTCGCAAACTGTTCTGAGCTGATCGGCATCGCCGTGGTAAATCACCGCCTCAAACTCGTTGTGCTGCGCCAGCGGATCGACCGCAAAGTCGATACGGCTCTGCACGGCTGCGGGCAGTTTCTTCGCCAGCGCGCGATGCTGTTCATCATCCTGCCACAGCGCGCGGCTGCCCACGGCGGTGACCGCCGCCAGCTGCACCAGCGCATCCTGCTCGTTATCGGCCAGGCAGACCACGCGCTCGCGCGGCAGCAGGGTAAAGGTGTTGCGTTCGCCCGTCGGGCCGGGCAGCAGGCGAACGGTTCCGCTCTGACCCAGCTCGGCAAACTGTTTGCAGACCGCAGCCAGCTCCGGCTTGTCCTTCGCCCACTCCGTCAGCGCCTGATGAGTGGTCAGCAGCACCGGACGCAGCGCCGCATCAACCGGACGCTCGACGTCCTGGCGATCCAGCGTAACCTTCAGCGCACCTTCCGGGCGATGCGAGAGCAGGCGATAGAGATAGAGCGGGCCGCCCGCTTTCGGACCGGTGCCGGAGAGGCCTTCGCCACCGAACGGCTGGACGCCCACGACGGCCCCTACCATATTGCGGTTGACGTACAGGTTGCCGACTTTGGCGCGGCTGGTGACCTGATTGATGGTTTCATCAATACGGGTATGCACGCCCAGCGTCAGGCCGTAGCCGGAAGCGTTGATCTGCTCAATGATTTTCGGCAGGGTGCTACGGTTATAGCGCACCACGTGCAGCACCGGCCCAAAAATTTCCTTATCCAGATCGGCGACGTTTTCCAGCTCAATCAGCGTCGGCGGAATAAAGGTGCCGGTCTGCCACTCTTTGCTGTCGTGCTTGTCGTTAAACGCCGCCTGATACACTTTCATGCCTTTGCTGCGCATCGCCTGAATATGGCGTTCGATATTTTCTTTCGCTTCGCTGTCAATCACCGGCCCGATATCGGTAGACAGGCGCTCCGGGTTGCCCATACGGCATTCGGCCATCGCGCCGCGCAGCATTTGCAGCGTGTGGTCGGCAACATCATCCTGAATACAGAGCAGACGCAGGGCAGAGCAGCGTTGCCCCGCGCTGTCAAAGGCGGAAGCCACAATATCGACCACTACCTGTTCCGTCAGCGCGGAAGAGTCCACGATCATGGTGTTCATACCGCCGGTTTCCGCTATCAGCGGCGTCGGCCTGCCTTGCGGATCCAGACGACCGGCCAGGTTACGTTGCAGCAGCGTTGCTACGGCGGTCGAACCGGTAAACATTACCCCGCGAACGCGGTCGTCGCCGGTCAGCTGAGCGCCGACGGTTTCGCCCAGGCCCGGCAGCAGCTGTAGGGCACCAACCGGTACACCCGCTTCATGCAGAATAGCGACGGCGGCAGCGGCCACCAGCGGCGTTTGCTCGGCAGGCTTGGCCAGCACGCTGTTGCCCGCCGCCAGCGCGGCGGCAATTTGACCGGTAAAGATCGCCAGCGGGAAGTTCCACGGGCTGATGCAAACCACCGGGCCAAGCGGGCGGTGCGTTTCGTTATCAAAATCGTCGCGAACCTGGCCTGCATAGTAGTGCAGGAAGTCGACCGCTTCGCGTACCTCGGCGATAGCGTTGTTAAAAGTTTTTCCGGCCTCACGCACCAGGAGCCCCAACAGACGCTGTAGCTGAGCTTCCATTAGCTCGGCGGCGCGGGTCAGGATTTCCGCACGGGCGGCAGGCGGCGTGGCGAACCAAATCGGGCCGGCATTGACGGCAGCGTCCAGCGCGGTCGAAACATCTTTTTCGGTAGCGTGGCGCGCATAGCCCACGATATCGGCAGGCTCCGCCGGATTGAGCACCGGCAGTAGTTCACCGGCTTCCGTTTCGCCATCGATAACCGGCGCGGCGTGCCACGGCTGGATTGCGCTGTTCAGCAGGGCGCTGGAGAGCGAAGCCAGACGGTGTTCGTTAGCCAGATCCAGACCGGCGGAGTTCTGACGGGTTGCGCCATAAAGATCGCGCGGCAGCGGGATCTTCGGATGCGGCAGGCCAATTGCCCCTTCGGTGCGGGCCAGTTTTTCCACTTCATCGACCGGATCGGCGACCAAATCTTCAATCTGAAGCGTGTTATCAGCAATACGGTTCACAAACGACGTGTTGGCGCCGTTTTCCAGCAGGCGGCGCACCAGGTAGGCCAGCAGCGTTTCGTGCGTGCCGACCGGCGCATAGATACGGCACGGACGGTTAAGCTTGCCATCGGCCACTTTGCCGACAACCTGCTCGTACAGCGGTTCGCCCATGCCGTGCAGGCACTGGAACTCGTACTGACCGGGGTAGTAGTTATTGCCCGCCATCTGATAGATAACCGCCAGCGTATGCGCATTGTGCGTCGCGAACTGCGGATAGATCAGGTTCGGCACGGCCAGCAGTTTACGGGCGCAGGCCAGATAAGAGATATCGGTATAAACCTTACGGGTGAACACCGGATAGCCTTCCAGTCCGTCCATTTGGGCGCGCTTGATCTCGCTATCCCAGTAGGCGCCTTTTACCAGGCGGATCATCAGGCGACGACGGCTGCGCTGGGCCATATCGATCAGCGCATCGATCACAAACGGGCAGCGCTTCTGATAGGCCTGGATAACAAAGCCAATGCCGTTCCAGCCTTCCAGCTCCGGCTCAAAGCAGAGTTTTTCCAGCAGATCCAGCGACAGCTCCAGGCGATCCGCTTCTTCCGCGTCGATGTTGATGCCAATGTCGTAAGAGCGCGCCAGCAGCGTCAGCGATTTTAAAATGGGGTAAAGTTCGTTCATTACGCGCTCGTACTGCGCGCGACTATAGCGCGGATGCAGCGCGGAAAGCTTGATGGAAATACCCGGCCCTTCATAGATGCCGCGACCGTTGGAGGCTTTACCGATAGCGTGGATCGCCTGCTGATAGGACACCAAATAGGCCTCGGCGTCTTTCGCCGTCAGCGCGGCCTCACCCAGCATATCGTAAGAGTAGCGGAAGCCTTTTTCTTCCAGCTTACGGGCGTTCGCCAGCGCTTCTGCAATGGTTTCGCCAGTGACAAACTGCTCGCCCATCAGGCGCATCGCCATATCCACACCTTTGCGGATTAGCGGCTCGCCGCTTTTACCGATGATACGGTTCAGCGAACGCGACAGGTTGGCCTCGTTATGCGTAGCGACCAGGCGGCCGGTAAACAGCAGGCCCCAGGTGGCGGCGTTAACAAACATCGAAGGGCTGCGGCCCAAATGCGACTGCCAGTTGCCGTTGCTGATTTTATCGCGGATCAGCGCGTCGCGGGTTGGCTTGTCGGGAATACGCAGCAGCGCTTCAGCCAGGCACATCAGCGCAACGCCTTCCTGCGAAGAAAGTGAAAACTCCTGAAGCAGCGATTGCACCATGCCGGCGCGGCCGCCTGCCCCTTTTTGGTGCCTGAGCGCCGAAGCCAGCTGGTGGGCAAGACGCTGGGTTTGCTGCGCCAGCGGCTGCGGTAGGCGCGCCTGTTCAAGGAGCATCGGCACCGCTTCCGTCTCCGGGCGACGCCACGCGGCGGTAATGGCGGAGCGGGTCACCGATTGCGGCAGAATATGTTCGGCAAACTCCAGAAAAGGCTGATGTAGCTCTTCGACCGGCGCGTCTTCGCTCTCCTGAGCCGTAACCTGCAAGGGGAATTCCGGCAGGGCGTCGCCTCTTTCCAGCTGTTCCAGATAGTTAAAAATCGCCTGTTTGATCAGCCAGTGAGGTGTGCGATCGATTTGGCCCGCAGCCTGACGAATGCGGTCACGCGTGGCCTCGTCCAGCTTTACGCCCATAGTGGTTGTGCCCATGCCTTAAAACTCCTTGCAAATAGTCAAAACAGATCTGGCAAGCAATATCACTTAAGTTGCAACTTTGTGCAACCTTGTTAAATGTGAGGCTGCTTGCAGAGTGCAAAAACGCTTTTTTAAAAAGCGGCATGGATATTGCTGCAAAAATCCGGCCAGCTTTACAAACTGCAGTAAAACTGGGTTCTGAAAAGGTTTTTTGAAAGGTGTAACCGGTGACACTGTGATCCAGTGCAACCTGTGGGATCTTGCTCCCCGATGCAAGGTGAAATTAATGTAACGATTGTGTTAAACCATTGGCGAGTATTGTGCCCGTCAGTGCTTTGCGGCAGGATACCCCGCCTTGGGTGGTTAAAAGTGGCGCCGCAACGTTCCGGCGGCGGGGCAGGGTTGCGCATTAACAATAATAAGTGGAGAACCTGAATGACAGTAAGCACACCTATGATGGTGACCTTTTGCGTTTACATTCTTGGCATGGTGTTTATCGGCTTTTTGGCCTGGCGCTCAACCAAAAATTTTGATGACTATATCCTGGGAGGACGCAGTCTGGGCAGCGTGGTCACCGCGCTTTCCGCCGGCGCGTCTGATATGAGCGGCTGGCTGCTGATGGGCCTGCCGGGCGCCATTTTCATCTCCGGCCTCTCCGAGAGCTGGATTGCTATCGGCCTGACGTTGGGCGCTTATCTTAACTGGAAAATCGTCGCCGGACGCCTGCGCGTGCAGACCGAACACCATGATAATGCGCTGACGCTGCCCGATTTTTTCACCAGCCGTTTTGAAGACAAAAGCAAAATTCTGCGCGTCATCTCTGCGGTCGTAATTCTGGTTTTCTTCACTATCTATTGCGCTTCCGGCATCGTGGCCGGTGCACGGCTGTTTGAAAGCACCTTCGGCATGAGCTACGAAACGGCGCTGTGGGCTGGCGCCGCCGCCACTATTATCTATACCTTTGTCGGCGGTTTCCTGGCCGTAAGCTGGACCGATACCGTGCAGGCCGCGCTGATGTTTTTTGCGCTGATCCTGACGCCGGTGATGGTTATTATCGCGGTCGGCGGCCTGAGCGATTCCCTGGCGGTTATCCAGGCGAAGAGCATTGAAAATATGGATATGTTGAAAAACCTGAACTTTGTCGCGGTGATCTCGCTGCTCGGCTGGGGACTGGGCTACTTTGGCCAGCCGCATATCCTGGCGCGTTTTATGGCGGCGGATTCGCACCACTCTATCCGCAACGCACGCCGTATCGGCATGACGTGGATGATCCTGTGTTTGGGCGGTGCGGTGGCGGTCGGCTTCTTTGGTATCGCCTGGTTCCAGAACCATCCCGAGCAGGCGACAGGCGTCACCGACAACAGCGAGCGTATTTTTATCGAGCTGGCTCGTATTCTGTTCAATCCGTGGATCGCCGGTATCCTGCTTTCTGCTATCCTGGCGGCGGTAATGTCGACGCTGAGCTGCCAGCTGCTGGTTTGCTCCAGCGCGCTGACGGAAGATCTCTATAAAAACTTCCTGCGTAAGGGTGCCAGCCAGCGTGAGCTGGTATGGGTAGGGCGTCTGATGGTGCTGCTGGTAGCGGTCGTGGCTATCGCGCTGGCCTACGATCCGAACAACCGCGTACTGGGGCTGGTAAGCTACGCCTGGGCCGGCTTTGGTGCGGCGTTCGGGCCTGTAGTGATCTTCTCGCTGCTATGGAAGCGCATGACCCGTAACGGCGCGCTGGCCGGGATTATCGTAGGCGCGGCTACCGTGCTGATCTGGAAACAGTACGCCTGGCTGGATCTGTATGAAATTATTCCGGGCTTCCTGTTTGCCAGCATCGCCATCGTGCTGTTCAGCCTGGTGGGCAGCAAGCCTTCCACTGCGGCCGTAAAACGATTTGAGGCAGCCGAAGCCGAGTTCCATTCGCGTTAATCACGCTGATAACTACGACAGGCTCGCTTCGGCGGGCCTTTTTTTTAAGAACGGAAAACTGGTCAGGGAGGACGGCATAAAGCCATCATGGCTTGTCATCCTCTTGCGATAAGGTTATGATCTGCTCATAAATCAAGGATGAGTTAAATGGATTATGGATTAGCGACCCTGCTGAGCCTGCACGGCACCCGCTATATTTATGCCTGCGGCTACTGGTATGAAATTATGGATCATTTTTTCACCGCGGTAGATAAAATCGTGGCTGAAGCAACCAGATAAAAAGGGATGATGATGAAAGCACTGATCGGCGTAATGCCAGAAAATGAGTTTCGCCAGCGGGTCATGGCGATTGTCAGCAATGAGTACCTTCCTGAAGAAAACGAACCCAAAATCTGGTTCTCCTCGCTAAACGCGGTCGCGCAGATTTTAAGCCCTGAAAATCTGGCGCTGCTGGATATGATGGATCGGGAGAAACCGGAAAGCATCTCTCAGCTGGCCCGGCTGGCCGGGCGGGCGGTGAGCAATCTTTCCGCCACGCTGTCGACGCTGGAAAAACACGGCTTCGTGAAAAAAGTAAAAGGGAAAAACTGTATGAAACCGGTGGCGCTTTACACCGAGTTCGTTATCCACACCGCACATTTCCCGGCCAAAAAAGCCAGCGACGCTGCCTGAGTTGGCCCCGGTACAACGGCGCGCATATTTGGTTATCTTAAATTTTCTGCTGTTCGATTCGTGGCAATTACTGTCCCCACGGCAAACAAACCGCAACAGGAATAAAAACGGGACGTGAGTTGCTACCAGTGGCGATAAGGCGGATCTGAGCGCACCGCCTGGGCCCTGGGACGATACGCTGGCTGAGCCGTTGCAATAAACGTGTTACGCATCAATGGGAGGCGAACGTCCTGACATGCGGCACGCATCAGTTTCGGGGCCGGACGAACGTCCAGACAGGCGATCGGACAATTGGTTTTAGTTGGTGATTGAGCCCCAAACTGTCTGTCGTCATCGGCCAATAACGTGATTACAAATAATCTTCTCGATGACTTCATAAATTGACTTCGAAAACCAAGGTTAATAAAATGACTTCATAGAGTGAAGCTATGGCAGGGATAAAGCTATGGTTGCATTAAGGAAGAAGCATAAACTCATACTGACTAAAATTTTTGCGCTGCCTGTTCCTGCCAACATTAAGTGGGCAGAAATCGAGTCGCTTATCCGGGCTTTAGGTGGTGAAGTTACCGAAGGTAGCGGATCCCGGTGCCGATTCAAACTCAATGGCAGTATCGCAAGATTCCACCGCCCACATCCTGCCCCTGATACCGACAAAGGCGCAGTTAACAGCGTTAAAGAATGGTTAGAAAGTATAGGGATTGAACCATGAGCAAAGCAAAACCCAACAAATATGAGATAGCCGGGCAGCCGGTTGTTATCAGCTTCGTACCTGAACTGAACGCGTTTCGCGGCAAATTCCTGGGGCTCAGTGGTTATTGTGATTTTGTTGCTGACAGCGTAGAAGGGCTGCGGAGAGAAGGCGAAATTTCCTTAAAGGAATATCTGAAAGATTGTCGGGAAGAGGGGATAGATCCTTATGCCCGACAGGAAAAAACGAAGACATTTACTTTACGCTATAACGAGACGCTTGCTGAAAAATTAAGTCATGTGGCAGCTGAAAACGATATGTCAGTAAATACTTTCATCATTGAAACGCTGGAAGAGCGAATCAGACACGCATAATAAAAGCCCCGTCCAGGCGGGGCTTTCTGCCAAAACCAGCTCCTTTCCTTTCGGATAGTCTTCGGGTACAGAAATAAACAGGTAGGGAAGTTTCCGACGCCCTTTGATAGCGCATTTTCCTTTAATCCCTTGCCACGCCCGATGAAAATAACCGTCCAGCCTCTTGTATTTCTTCCGGCGATAATGATAATCGGTATCGTTTAGATTTACACTTCTTTACCCGCGTGAAAACGCCTTATATGTCTGAAGGTGCCTATGTTTGTGCCGTTCCTGATTATGTTACGCGAAGGACTGGAAGCCGCGCTGATCGTCAGCCTGATTGCCAGCTATTTGCAGCGCACGCAGCGCAGCGAGTGGTTCGGCGCAATGTGGCTTGGCGTCTTCATCGCCGCCGCGCTCTGCCTGGTGCTGGGCTATGCGATTAATGAAACCACCGGCGAGTTCCCGCAAAGAGAGCAGGAGCTGTTCGAGGGCATTGTGGCGCTGGTGGCCGTCTGCATTCTGACCTGGATGGTGTTCTGGATGCGCAAAGTCGCGCGCAATATCAAAGCGCAGCTGGAAGGTGCGGTGGATAACGCGCTGCAGCGCGGCAAAGGCGGCGGCTGGGCGCTGATTTTTATGGTCTTCCTGGCTGTCGCGCGGGAAGGGCTGGAGTCCGTCTTCTTCCTGTTGGCGGCTTTTCAGCAGGACGTGGGCATCGCGCCGCCGGTTGGCGCCATCCTGGGCCTCGCTACCGCTATCGTGCTGGGTATGCTGATCTACTGGGGCGGCGTGCGGCTGAATATGGCGCTCTTCTTCCGCTGGACCAGCCTGTTTATTCTGCTGGTTGCGGCGGGCCTGGCGGCTGGCGCCATCCGCGCTTTCCACGAGGCCGGACTTTGGAATGCTTTCCAGAGCCAGGCGTTCGATTTCAGCGAGGTGCTCTCCACCAGCACGCTGATGGGTACGCTGCTGGAAGGCCTCTTCGGCTATCAGGAAGCGCCCAGCGTCAGCGAAGTCGTGGTCTGGTTCTGCTATCTCATTCCTGCGCTGATCCTGTTTTTTCTGCCCGGACGCCCGCCTACAGCGGCGACCTCGCGCTGATCGGCTTTTAACGCTTTTCCGCTTTCTTATTTAAGGGATTTATCATGAGTCGTGGTTTTTCAATGTTACCGCTGGCGGCGGCGTTACTGGCCAGCTTTCCTGCCGCGCAGGCTGCTGATGTGCCGCAGGTAAAAATTATCGTTAATGACAAGCAGTGCGATCCGATGAGCGTCACCGTTAAAGCCGGTAAAACGCAGTTTGTGATCCAGAACCACAGTCAGAAGGGGCTGGAGTGGGAGATCCTGAAAGGGGTGATGGTCGTGGAGGAGCGCGAAAATATCGCGCCGGGCTTCACGCAAAAGCTGACGGCCAGTCTGCAGCCGGGCGAGTATGAGATGACCTGCGGCCTGTTGAGCAATCCCAAAGGTAAGCTGATTGTGCAGGGCGCAGAGGATGCAGCAGGCGCGCAGCCGACGTTGATGCAGCTGACCGGCCCCGTTACCGACTACAAAGCTTACGTGATGCAGGAAATCGCCGCGCTGGTTACCAGCACGCAAGCTTTTACCGGGGCGGTAAAAGCGGGCGATATTGATAAGGCGAAAGCCCTCTATGCGCCGACGCGCGCTCACTACGAGCGTATCGAACCGATAGCGGAACTGTTCTCCGATCTGGACGGCAGCATTGACGCTCGCGAAGATGATTATGAGCAGAAAGCCGCCGATCCTAAGTTCACCGGCTTCCATCGTCTGGAAAAAGCACTGTGGGGCGACGGCTCGACCAAAGGGATGGAAACCTATGCCGACAGACTCTATGCAGACGTGCAGGCGCTGCAAAAGCGGGTCAGCGAACTGGCCTTTCCACCGGGCAAAGTGGTCGGCGGCGCGGCCGGTCTGATTGAGGAGATTGCTTCCAGCAAAATCTCCGGCGAAGAAGACCGCTACAGCCGCACCGATTTGTGGGATTTTCAGGCCAATATTGATGGCGCGCAGAAGATCGTGAACCTGCTGCGCCCGATGTTGCAACAGGCCGATCCGGCGCTGCTGGCAAAAATCGACGGCAACTTCAAAAAGGTAGACGCCATCCTGAAAAAATACCGCAGCGGCGACGGCTTTGCCTCTTATGACAAGCTTACCGATGCCGATCGCACCGCCATGAAAGGCCCGATCACGGCGCTGGCGGAAGATCTCGCTCTGCTGCGCGGAACGCTGGGGCTGGATTAAGTTATGAAGCAAGCTGATGACGCGGCAGCGCAGCCCTCACGCCGCCGCCTGCTGAAGGGAATGGGCTTCCTTGGCGGCGCGCTGGCGTTAGCAGGAGGCTGTCCGGCGCATGGCGCGTCGGCGGCCTTTTCGCCCGGCGCGCTGTCGCCCAATGCCCGTCAGCAGAGACAGCCTTTCTACGGGCCGCACCAGGCGGGGATCGTCACGCCACAGCAGGCGTCGATGATGCTGGTGGCTTTTGACGTACTGGCAACGGACAAGGCCGATCTGGAGCGGTTATTTCGCTTGCTGACCGACCGTATCGCTTTTCTGACCAGCGGAGGAGAAGCGCCGCAGACGGTTAATCCACGTCTGCCGCCGATGGATTCCGGCATTCTGGGCGGTTATATCTATCCGGATAATCTGACCATTACGGTATCGGTCGGCCACTCCTTGTTTGACGATCGCTACGGATTACAGGCGCAAAAACCGCGCAGGCTGCAAACCATGACGCGCTTTCCCAATGATGCGCTGGATGCCGGACTGTGCCACGGCGATCTGCTGCTGCAAATCTGCGCCAATACCAACGATACGGTGATCCACGCGCTGCGCGATATTATCAAACATTCGCCGGATTTGCTGAGCGTGCGCTGGCGGCGGGAAGGCTTTATCTCCGATCATGCGGCGCGCAGTCAGGGCAGGGAGACGCCGGTCAATCTGTTGGGCTTTAAGGATGGCACGGCCAATCCCGATACGACCGACGCGGCGATGATGGATAAAATCCTGTGGGTTACGGCGGATCAGGATGAACCTGCATGGGCTATCGGCGGCAGCTATCAGGCCGCGCGCATCATTCAGTTCCACGTAGAGTTTTGGGACAGAACGCCGCTGCGCGAGCAGGAAACGATCTTTGGCCGGGTGAAGCAGAGCGGCGCGCCACTGGGAATGACGCACGAACATGATGTCCCGGACTATGCCAGCGATCCCGATGGCCTCGTTACGCCGTTAGACGCGCATATTCGCCTGGCTAACCCACGCACGCCACAAACGCAGGACAGCCTGATGCTCCGTCGTGGCTACAGCTACTCGCTGGGCGTATCCAATGCCGGTCAGCTGGAGATGGGCCTGCTATTTGTCTGCTATCAGCACGACCTGGAAAAAGGTTTTCTTGCTGTACAAAAAAGACTCAATGGCGAGGCATTGGAAGAATATATCAAACCCGTCGGCGGCGGATATTTCTTTGTGCTGCCTGGCGTCATTGACGAAAAACATTATCTCGGGCAGGCTTTACTTCAGGCCTGAGCCTTTCTTCAACCTCCCGCCCGCGCCTCGTGCGGGAGGTTGTTTTTTAATCAGATGCTTTCAGCTGGCTGTTAAAAATGCCAGATTACCGCGCTCAGCATAAAATAAATTGTTATCTCTTTGATCCTGTTGGGATCCTAATTAACCTGCCGCGTACGCGTTCGCTTATTTGACGTTTTTCGCTTGCCGTCAGGTAAAATTAATGTTGCATTATTCCAGGAATCTGTTGAAATTTAATTATCAGGCGTCAGTTGTTTCCAGTGTGCAACACGGAGATCGCGAATGGACAAGTCCTTTTACGGACATAAGCGTCAGACAAATAGCGTGACAGCTTCCCGGCGCGAGGGCTCTATCGCCCCAATGACTTCCTCTTCCCTTTACCATTTCAGCCAGTTTATTAACACCCTCCGGTGCCCGGCATCGTCACTCCGCGTACCATTTCTACGGCCAGACAAGGCTTACAAGGAAGCCAGCAAAACCTCTAAAGCGTTCACGTAATCGCACTGCCGTTCCGGGTGCGGGAAATGAAACCAACTGTAAGGTGCCACTATGGGAAGACAGAAAGCAGTGATCAAAGCTCGTCGTGAAGCCAAGCGCGTGCTTCGTAGCGATTCACGCAGTCACCGTCAGCGTGAAGAAGAATCGGTCACCTCGCTGGTGCAGATGGGTGGGCTGGACGCAATCGGCATGGCGCGCGATACCCGCGACCATTCGCCCATTGAGGCCCGTAATGAAGCTCAGGCGCACTATCTTAAAGCCATAGAGAGTAAACAGCTGATTTTCGCTACCGGCGAAGCGGGCTGCGGGAAAACCTGGATTAGCGCCGCCAAAGCGGCCGAAGCCCTGATCAATAAGGATGTCGACAGGATCATCGTCACCAGGCCGGTATTACAGGCAGATGAAGATCTGGGCTTTTTACCCGGTAATATCGCAGAAAAGTTCGCTCCTTATTTCCGACCCGTCTATGACGTTCTGGTTAAACGTCTTGGTTCTTCCTTTATGCAGTACTGTCTGCGTCCCGAAATCGGCAAGGTGGAGATTGCGCCTTTCGCCTATATGCGTGGACGTACCTTTGAAAACGCCGTGGTGATCCTTGATGAGGCGCAAAACGTCACCGCCGCCCAGATGAAAATGTTTCTGACCCGCCTCGGGGAAAACGTCACCGTCATCGTCAATGGCGATATTACGCAATGTGATTTGCCATCGCATGTTCAGTCCGGCCTTAGCGACGCGCTGGCGCGCTTTAAAGAGGACGAGATGATTGGGGTAGTACGTTTTGGTAAGCAAGACTGCGTGCGCTCGGAGCTGTGCCAGCATACGCTGATGGCTTACGGCTAAAGCGGTTGCATATAAATATTGTCTGAAGACAATGCCGCTAATTAACCGTTCATATTGATAATAAAAAAACCGGTCTCCTGCGAGGCCGGTTTTTCCTTTTCCAGATGGGCTTTTCGGGGGAAAAAGCGCCTGGATATCAGGCCTTATTCCACCTTATCCCAGGCTTGCTGCCAGTGCAGGCCCGTGCCCGGCGCATAAGCCCAGGCTGCGCCCGCACACCAGCCGGTGTAAGGTGCCGCTTTACAGGCATAGATGCCGCCCGCTGCGCTTACCCGCTCGCCTGCTTTATAGGCTGAGCCTTCCACATAGGCCGGATAAGCTGGCGGCGGTGGCGTGCCCGCTACAATCTCCAGTGCATGCGTGCTGAGGGCTGAACGCAGTCCGTCCGCGCTAACCGCTGCAAGCTGGATTTGATAATGACCGCCCGCATAGCTTTTTGTCTCCAGGGAAAATTCGCGCGCATCGCTCTGCGCTATCGCTTTGTCACCCTGCTTCAGGCTCCACTGCCAGTGGCTGACGGGAAAGTTGGTCTGGCCTGTCAGCGTCACGCTGTTGCCATGCTTAACGCTGGCCGGCCCCTGAATTTGCGCGTGCGGTGCGGCAACGGTAACGGTGATGGTTTTACTGTCCACCATGCCGCCCGTACCGGTTGCCAGCAGCTCATAGGTAACCTGACCTGAGGCGTTACGGGGGAAAGCCGCTCTGGCTACTTTCTGATGCACTTCGCGCACGATCGGGCCGCCTGCCACCTGCTGCAGGCCGGAAGGGCCGTCGCTGATGGCGCGCCAGATAAAGCCTTTGCCGATGCTGCGGCTGCCATCCAGCTCGCGGATGGTGGCGGTACTGGAGCTGGATACTACGCTGAAGTCGTTGGGAACAACGGCAACCGGTACTACAGCCGGGTCTGAAGAGATAACTTCTAACGCGTGCGTGCTGGTTCCTGTATACATGCCGTCTGCGCTTACCGCTTCCAGCTCAACCGTATATTTTCCGGGCGCATAGCTTTGGGGCGCCAGCGTAAACTGAGAGGAACTGCCTTGGGCGATCGTCTGGCTGCCGTTTTTCAGGCTCCACTGCCAGCGGCTGGCGGTAAAGTTGGTCTGGCCGGTCAGCGTCACGCTGTCACCCTGCCTGACGCTGGCTGGGCCATGGATCTGCGCCTGCGGCGCGGTGACGGTGACGCTGACGGTTTTTTTAGAGAGGGTACCGTTATAACCCCGCACCGACAGTTCATACACGGCTTTGCCGGATGAATTGGCGGGGAAGGCGGCTCTGACCATCGGCGCGCCGCGAACTTCTCTGACAACCGGGCCGGAAGGGACTTCCTGCAGCCCCATCGGGCCTTCGCTTAATACTTTCCAGACAGGGTCATAACCCGTACTGCTGCGGCCGTCCAGCTGATAAATCACGCCGGTGTGGCTACGGGACATAATGCTGAAGTCATTCGGCACCACGGCGTTCGCCGTCACGTTGCTGTAAAATCTCGATACCATCTCACGCCGTTCATTGAGTCGACGAGCGCTGTCCTCATACTGTACGGTTCCGGCAGGAACGTTACGGAAGATCACGCGCGGATTTGAAAACATATTGATCTGCCAACAGGTAGGCGAGCAGTTATAGGCCATGATGGTGCGCCATCTGTCAGGATGCGTCGTGCTGATATTGCCTTCATGCTGGTAACCATGCTGATAGCAAGGCGAGGATGGTTTAACGCCATATTGAGCCAGATCGTGGCGTAACCCAATATTGTGGCCCATCTCATGAACAAAGGTATTTCCTTCGGTAAAAGCAAGAGAGTTTACTACGGCTAAAGAAGTGGTTCTGTTGGCGTTGGTATAGGCTACGCCGTTAACGTTTCGGCCTACGGCCAACATCACAACCAGATCGGTGCCTTGCTGCTCTCGAAATGGCAGGATTTCATTGCGCAACACGCCATTCATATCGCTCAGCATCGCGCCCAGCGTGGCTTTCTCATTGTAATTAAGGTTAAGTACGCCGGCGTTAACAAAAGTGATGCGAACGTTACTGTTTAAATTGCCCTGGTTCGCCTTTTCAAAAGCGAGTTTGGCCAGCGCGTCAAAATCCAGTGATGAGAAGGCCGCACGGGACTGATTAGTAGTCACCAGACCTACCCGAATGACAACCTGCTCAGAAGGCGCCGGGTCGACATAGTTTCCCGGTGCCGGACAGGTAGCTCTGGCTTCTGACGTAGTGAAAAGCTCATCGTGCTTTTCTTCTTCAGGGATTTTATTTTGATCCACCTTAACGATAACCAGCGATTCTTTTTCCTGAGCCAATGGCAGAATTTGAAAGGTTTCTCCTTTAAACGTCAGGGAACCATAAACTTTGTCATTTTTGATAATCAGGATCGCCGTGTTTTCCGGATCGGGGTTACCATTGGACAACCTGTGTTTTATTGATGAACTCGTTTCGCCTGTCCAGGCAAGGCTGCCGTCGTCGTTTTTCTTTTCAGACCAGCGTTGAAAAGCAACGTGTTCGCCACCGGGGAGGATCAGGTTAACGCTGTCAATATCCTGATGAGGAACAGGAGTGCTTTTCAGCAGCGTCATTTTTTCCGTAGTGACGGAGGCAGATAAGTTACGCAAGTAATTGTTGTGGGAAACAATACTTCTTTCATTTTCTTTATGTAAGGCTGCAAGCTTAAGCGTTGCTGCATGCGGGGCGCTGCCGCACATAAATAGTATAAGAGTGATACACCTGGCAAGGTGCGATAAAATTCGCTTCATTTTTTCCTGCTATCAGTCAAAGGGCCGTTATTGGTTTCTTATATAGTTGATTTTATTTGTTAATTGCTTAAATGCTTTACGGTAAGTTCATTATTTATTGTCGGCTGAAAGTCTCCATGACAGTAAGCCAGAATAGTTCTGGGTTAGCTTATAGTTAACGTAATTTAAATTTAAACCATTAAGCTGGCTATTTTATAGTGTTGCTTGTGGCATGTTTCTTCAAGGTTAAAGATTGATATCCGGGTGTCAGAATTTACCGGGTAAAAATAGAGTTAATATTTTGTATGGGATTTTATTTATCAGAATGAAAATACCGGGTGGAAAAACTACGCCGCAACTTTTATTGTCTATCCTGTTGTGTTTGGCTTATTGCTAACTATTAAATATTATTAATATACAGGCAGGCTGCTGCTTTGCTGATGACGGCATCGGGATTTATCCCTGGGGCAGCCGATCGCAGGCAGCACCACGCCGCCAGTCTGGTGATGCCACAGCCGACTGCATGATCATGGTTAAGCGACGGGCTTTCTGAAGGGCAAAAGCGGGGGGCGGGATACTGCCTTATCAGCCGGATCCTTTTTGTTTTTATATCTTTATGCCTCATTTTTTTCAAAATCCCCGCAAATCCCTTAGCGCGACTCAAGCTTTTCACGTTGCACCAGAAATGTTTTTTTTATGAGTTATCTTGATATCGTACTGATTAAAAATAGGTTTTTATTTTATTTTTTCCTTTTTTAACGGCCTTCTTTTTTTTTAACTATTTTTTTTAATCACTTATCTGAATGTCTTCGCGTTCATCAGCAAATAATAAGCAGATTTACTAAAGCTTACGAAAGACCGGCCGATAAAACACGGGTATAACAGCAACGATGTTTGCACCTTTAATCTTCAGAGAGCGTGGAAAAGATGTTTAAAAACTTTTCGGTCAGTACGAAATTTATAGCGGCATTTGGCGTCGTGGCAGCCTTATTAGTGCTGCTGTGCGGCACTTTTTACGTTAACTTTTCGCGCATTGTAAACTCCAATAACTGGAACGTGCATACCTGGCGTGTTATCGATGAAAGCCGATCGTTGACCCAGAGCCTGGTGAATATGGAGACCGGGCTGCGCGGCTATGCAGTAAACGGTAAAGAAGAGATGCTGGCGCCGTGGCAGGAAGGTCGCAAAGCCTTTTCGCAGCACGTGCAGAAGGCGCGCTCTTTAACGTCGGATAATGAAAGACAACAGGATCGGCTGAGCAAACTGGCTGCGCAGGAACAGGCGTGGGAAGCCTCTTTTGTTATGCCGCTGATGAAAAATCGCCAGGCGCTGAACACCGGAGCACTCTCTTATGAAACGTTTCTGACGGCTTTTAATGCTAATACTGGCAAAGCGCAGATGGACGGGATGCGGAAGATCATCGATGAACTTGCTGCTGAAGAGAAGGGTTTACTGGTGGAAAGGCAGCTCACCGTCGATGCCACCGAAGCGCAAACCAAGCTGACCCTGATCGTTGGCGCGCTTGCCGGGCTGGCTATCGCCTCCCTGCTGGGCTATCTGCTGTCGCGCGCGATTACCGTACCTCTGCGCCAGGCCGTTAAAGCGGCGCGCTCTATCGCGGATGGCGATTTAACATCAGTACTGATCCCGCAGTCAAAAGATGAAACCGGCGTGCTGATTGCTACTTTTGCAGAGATGCAGGAGCAGCTAAGGAAAGTGGTTTCGGAGATCCAGAACGCCGCCGCTTCTATCGATAGCGCTGCAAAAGAAGTGTCTTTGGGCAATACCGATCTGTCCAGCCGAACTGAACAGCAGGCCGCGTCGCTTGAAGAAACGTCAGCCAGTATGGAACAGCTGACCGCCACGGTGCGTCAGAACTCTTCTAACGCACAACACGCCAGCAGCCTCGCTTCTGACGCGTCACGCGTGGCAGAGCATGGCGGAGCGGTGGTAGGAAAAGTCGTGTCCACCATGTCCGCTATTCATGACAGCTCGAACAGCGTGGCCGAAATCATCAGCACGATAGAAAGCATCGCCTTTCAGACGAACATTCTGGCGCTTAATGCCGCGGTGGAAGCCGCTCGCGCTGGTGAACAGGGGCGAGGCTTTGCCGTTGTGGCTTCGGAAGTCAGGGCGCTGGCCCAGCGAAGCGCGATAGCCGCTAAAGAAATTAAAACGCTGATCGAAACATCAAGCCTGCGTATTACAGAAGGTAGCCAGCTGGTGGCTAATGCCGGAAAAACTATGGATGACATTGTTGCTTCCATCGGCAATGTTTCCGGCATTATGTCGGAGATTTTTTCAGCGTCGGGCGAGCAGGTCAACGGCATTGAGCACGTAAGCATTGCGGTCAGTCAGATGGACGAAGTGACCCAGCAGAACGCCGCGCTGGTGCAGGAAGCTGCGGCTGCGGCCGCTTCGCTGGAAGATCAGGCTGCGCAACTGACTCGTGCGATTGCCGTATTTAAAGTTGCCTGATGCTATATGGCCAGGCGGTAAAGAGACTGGCGTTATAAAAAAAGCCTGAACGTGAGTTCAGGCTTTTTCTTTGAATATGGTGGTGAGGAAGGGATAACATGAGGCCCGCCGGGCCTCACCCTACGGGCGGCAGTTTGCCGTGCAAAACCGTTCGCTGACGGAACGGTTTTGTCGAACCCGGTCAGGGGTTTTCACCCTT
>NZ_RHUM01000021.1 GCF_003937915.1 Erwinia sp. 198
CGACGGTCTGCGTTTCGCAATCCGTGAAGGCGGCCGTACCGTTGGCGCGGGCGTTGTTGCTAAAGTTATCGCTTAATCGCTGATAATATTTGACGCAACGCACAAGAAGAGGGCATCATTTGATGCCCTTTTTGCACGCTGTAACATAGAACCTGGCTCATCAGTGATTTTCAACCATAATCATTGCTGAGGCAGGCTCTGTAGCACGGCGTTATATGCCGAGTTTCGCCTGAGCGCATTATTCGGTTCGGTTGCCGCGTATTACGGGGCAAAATAGTTTCTGATCTATTGTGGCAGGTTGGTTTATGAGTGCTAATACCGAAGCTCAAGGGAGCGGGCGTGGACTGGAAACGGTAAAGTGGTTAGTGGTGGCGTTGCTGCTGCTCGTGGCCGTGGTCGGCAACTACTATTATCGTGATGTCACCCTCCCGCTGCGCGCGCTGGCCGTTGTAATCCTGATCGCAGCAGCAGGTGGCATTGCGCTGCTGACGACGAAGGGCAAAGCAACCCTGGCTTTTGCCCGCGAAGCGCGCACAGAAGTTCGCAAGGTTATTTGGCCGACTCGTCAGGAAACGTTGCATACCACGTTAATCGTTGCCGCGGTTACTGCCGTGATGTCACTGATTTTGTGGGGACTGGATGGTATTCTGGTCCGTCTGGTATCGTTTATCACTGGCCTGAGGTTCTGAGATGTCTGAAGCTCCAAAAAAGCGCTGGTACGTCGTTCAGGCGTTTTCCGGCTTTGAAGGCCGTGTAGCCCAGTCGCTGCGCGAGCATATCAAATTACATAACATGGAAGAGCTTTTTGGCGACGTCATGGTGCCAACCGAAGAAGTGGTTGAAATCCGTGGCGGTCAGCGTCGCAAAAGCGAACGCAAGTTCTTCCCGGGCTATGTTCTGGTACAAATGGTCATGAACGATGCAAGCTGGCACTTAGTGCGCAGCGTGCCGCGCGTCATGGGTTTCATTGGTGGAACATCCGATCGTCCGGCACCTATTAGCGATAAAGAAGTCGACGCGATCATGAACCGCCTGCAGTCTGCTGGCGATAAGCCACGTCCGAAAACCCTGTTTGAACCCGGTGAAATGGTCCGCGTTAACGACGGTCCGTTTGCCGACTTCAACGGTGTGGTGGAAGAAGTGGACTATGAAAAAAGCCGCCTGAAAGTTTCCGTTTCCATTTTCGGCCGCGCTACGCCGGTTGAGCTGGACTTTGGACAGGTTGAGAAAGGCTGATCGGTCTGCATAAAATGTAAGCCGACAACCAGAATAACGGTTGCGGAAGGCGCGAAATTGCCCTACAATTTCGCGCCTTTTGTTTTTATGCGCTGCTACAGCGCGTGAATATTAATTACGGGGAGCTCTTTGCCGAGCGATTGAACCCAATAGAGGAAATATCATGGCTAAGAAAGTACAAGCCTACGTCAAGCTGCAGGTTGCAGCCGGTATGGCAAACCCAAGTCCGCCAGTAGGTCCGGCACTGGGTCAGCAGGGTGTTAACATCATGGAATTCTGTAAAGCGTTTAACGCCAAAACAGAATCCGTTGAGAAAGGTCTGCCGATCCCGGTTGTTATTACCGTTTACTCTGACCGTTCTTTCACCTTCGTTACCAAAACGCCTCCGGCAGCTGTACTGCTGAAAAAAGCGGCGGGTATCAAGTCTGGTTCCGGCAAGCCGAACAAAGACAAAGTAGGTAAAGTATCACGTGCTCAGGTACGTGAAATCGCAGAAACCAAAGCTGCGGACATGACTGGTGCTGACGTTGAAGCGATGACTCGCTCAATCGAAGGTACTGCTCGTTCCATGGGCCTGGTGGTAGAGGACTAAGAAATGGCTAAGCTGACCAAGCGCATGCGCGTGATCCGTGACAAAGTTGATGCAACTAAACAGTATGACATCAACGAAGCTGTCGCTCTGCTGAAGGAACTGGCAACGGCCAAGTTCGTAGAAAGCGTTGACGTAGCAGTAAATCTGGGCATTGATGCTCGTAAATCTGACCAGAACGTGCGCGGTGCAACCGTACTGCCACACGGCACCGGTCGTTCAGTACGCGTTGCCGTATTTACCCAGGGCGCAAACGCTGAAGCTGCTAAAGCAGCTGGCGCAGAGCTGGTAGGTATGGAAGATCTGGCTGACCAGATCAAAAAGGGCGAAATGAACTTTGACGTGGTTATCGCATCTCCGGATGCTATGCGCGTTGTTGGCCAGCTGGGCCAGGTTCTGGGCCCACGCGGTCTGATGCCAAACCCGAAAGTTGGCACCGTAACGCCAAACGTTGCTGAAGCGGTTAAAAACGCTAAAGCGGGCCAGGTTCGCTATCGTAACGACAAAAACGGCATCATCCATACCACTATCGGTAAGGTTGATTTCGAGTCCGATAAGCTGAAAGAAAACCTGGAAGCCCTGCTGGTTGCGCTGAAAAAAGCGAAACCTTCTCAGGCGAAAGGCGTTTTCATCAAGAAAGTTAGCATCTCCACCACTATGGGTGCAGGTGTGGCAGTCGATCAGGCTGGCCTGAACGCTGTAGCTAACTAATCTGCTTTACGCGGGCGAAATTTTCGACTAGAATCTTTGGCCCGTTGTTCTGTAAATATACAGAACCTCTATTCAAGTCAATCGGACCGAGACAGGGCGAGTGAATCGCCGGGCGCATAGCTCGCTATGTAGCTGGTGTGAACAAAAGCGGTCGTATCTGTCCGAATGATGCAGAATAGACAGAATTTTCGGTTGGAGCCTGGCCTTATCCAGGCCTCCGTCCAAGACCGCAGGTGTTTCGAAAGGAACTTAATTTCCTGCGTAGACGGTGACAGAACCTGAAGAATATTTTTATAGTCTTTGCTGGATTCTGCTCACCGTGTTTGAGCGCCTGCTGACTTTGGTCGCAGGTGATGTGAGTTCCGGGGGAATCCTTCCCCGGTCAAAATCCAGGAGCAAAAGCTAATGGCATTAAATCTTCAAGACAAACAAGCGATTGTTGCTGAAGTCACCGAAGTAGCCAAAGGCGCGCTGTCTGCGGTAGTTGCGGATTCCCGCGGCGTGACCGTAGACAAAATGACTGAACTGCGTAAAGCAGGTCGTGAAGCTGGCGTTTACATGCGTGTTGTTCGCAACACCCTGCTGCGCCGCGTCGTTGAAGGAACTCAGTTTGAGATCCTGAAAGACACGTTTGTTGGTCCGACCCTGATTGCATACTCTATGGAACACCCGGGCGCTGCTGCTCGTCTGTTCAAAGAGTTCGCGAAAGCGAATGCAAAATTTGAGGTCAAAGCTGCGGCCTTTGAAGGTGAGCTGATCACGGCGGCGAATATCGACCGTCTGGCAACTCTGCCAACTTACGAAGAAGCGCTGGCACGTCTGATGTCGACCATGAAAGAAGCCGCTGCAGGCAAACTGGTCCGCACCCTGGCTGCCGTACGCGACGCCAAAGAAGCTGCTTAAGCACTTTTTTGCCCGTTGCACTTTAACGTATAAACTATTTCTGATTTACAGGAACAATTGTCATGTCTATCACTAAAGAACAAATTCTGGAAGCAGTAGCAGCTATGTCTGTAATGGACGTTGTTGAGCTGGTTACCTCTATGGAAGAAAAATTCGGCGTTTCTGCTGCTGCTGCTGTAGCTGTTGCTGCAGGCCCGGCTGAAGCTGCTGAAGAAAAAACTGAGTTCGACGTTGTGCTGAAAGCTATCGGCGCTAACAAAGTTGCCGTAATCAAAGCCGTACGTGGCGCAACCGGTCTGGGCCTGAAAGAAGCTAAAGACCTGGTTGAGTCTGCACCTGCTGCCCTGAAAGAAGGCATCAGCAAAGACGACGCAGAAGCTCTGAAGAAATCTCTGGAAGAAGCTGGCGCAGAAGTTGAAGTTAAATAAGCCAACCTTTCAGGTTGCAGTCTGAGTTAATCAGACTGACGGCTGGTGACTTTTTGGTCACCAGCCTTTTTGCGCTGTAGAGCGTCAGTGGCATTTCACACCGTTTATCCACTGATTTGCTTAATGTCTTTTTCTATCGACGCCTTAATATATTGCTTCCCCGCAGGGTTCCCTGCCTTGCACGGCAACGAAATGATTTAAGAGTGATAGAAAGAGGTATTACGGAAGATGTTCATTCCGGCCCAACAAAATAGTGTTGCATGAACTGTCCCCCCTGGACGGACAGAGAGGTTCTACTTTTCAGCGAGCTGAGGAACCCTATGGTTTACTCCTATACCGAGAAAAAACGCATTCGTAAGGATTTTGGAAAACGTCCGCAGGTTCTGGACATTCCTTATCTCCTTTCTATCCAGCTTGACTCGTTCCAGAAGTTCATCGAGCAAGATCCGGAAGGTCAATATGGTCTGGAAGCGGCATTCCGTTCCGTATTCCCTATCCAAAGCTATAGCGGTAACTCTGAGCTGCAGTACGTCAGCTACCGTTTAGGCGAACCCGTCTTTGATGTCAAAGAGTGTCAGATCCGTGGCGTCACGTATTCTGCACCTTTGCGCGTAAAACTGCGCCTGGTGATCTACGAGCGTGAAGCGCCGGAAGGCACCGTTAAAGACATCAAAGAGCAGGAAGTGTACATGGGCGAAATTCCGCTCATGACCGATAACGGTACCTTTGTGATCAACGGTACAGAACGCGTTATCGTTTCTCAGCTGCATCGTAGTCCTGGTGTCTTCTTTGACAGCGATAAGGGTAAAACCCACTCGTCGGGCAAAGTGCTGTATAACGCACGCATCATCCCTTACCGTGGTTCCTGGTTAGACTTCGAGTTTGACCCGAAAGACAACCTGTTCGTTCGTATTGACCGTCGCCGCAAGCTGCCAGCGACCATCATTCTGCGCGCGCTGAACTATACCACTGAGCAGATCCTTGACCTGTTCTTCGAGAAAGTGGTGTATGAGATCCGCAACAATAAGCTGCAGATGGAACTGGTGCCTGAGCGCCTGCGCGGTGAGACTGCCTCCTTCGATATCGAAGCCAACGGCACTATTTACGTTGAGAAAGGCCGTCGCATTACAGCACGCCACATTCGTCAGCTGGAAAAAGATGGCGTTGAGCACATCGAAGTTCCGGTTGAATATATCGCGGGTAAAGTCGTCGCTAAAGATTACATCGACGAAAGCACTGGCGAACTGATCGTTGCCGCGAACATGGAGCTGTCGCTGGATCTGCTGGCCAAGCTGAGCCAGTCCGGCCACAAGCGCATTGAAACGCTGTTTACCAACGATCTGGATCACGGCCCGTACATCTCTGAGACCGTACGCGTCGACCCAACCACCGATCGCCTGAGCGCGCTGGTTGAGATCTACCGCATGATGCGTCCTGGCGAACCGCCAACGCGTGAAGCGGCTGAAAACCTGTTCGAGAACCTGTTCTTCTCGGAAGACCGCTACGATCTGTCAGCGGTTGGCCGTATGAAGTTCAACCGTTCTCTGCTGCGTGACGAAATCGAAGGTTCCGGTATCCTGAGCAAAGACGACATCATCGAAGTGATGAAGAAGCTCATCGGTATCCGTAACGGTATTGGCGAAGTGGATGATATCGACCACCTCGGCAACCGTCGTATCCGTTCCGTCGGCGAAATGGCTGAAAACCAGTTCCGTGTAGGTCTGGTTCGTGTTGAGCGTGCGGTGAAAGAGCGTCTTTCCCTGGGCGATCTCGATACCCTGATGCCTCAGGATATGATCAACGCCAAGCCGATTTCTGCGGCAGTGAAAGAGTTCTTTGGTTCCAGCCAGCTGTCACAGTTTATGGACCAGAACAACCCGCTGTCTGAGATTACGCACAAGCGTCGTATCTCTGCACTTGGCCCGGGCGGTCTGACGCGTGAGCGTGCAGGCTTTGAAGTTCGAGACGTTCACCCGACTCACTACGGTCGCGTGTGCCCAATCGAAACGCCTGAAGGTCCAAACATCGGTCTGATCAACTCCCTGTCTGTTTATGCGCAGACCAACGAGTATGGTTTCCTGGAAACCCCATACCGTCGCGTTCGCGAAGGCGTGGTGACCGACGAAATTCATTACCTCTCTGCAATTGAAGAGGGTAACTACGTTATCGCTCAGGCAAACACCAACCTCGACGACGAAGGTCACTTCGTAGACGACCTGGTGACCTGCCGTAGCAAAGGCGAATCGAGCCTGTTCAGCCGCGACCAGGTTGACTACATGGACGTTTCCACCCAGCAGGTGGTTTCTGTCGGTGCGTCCCTGATCCCGTTCCTGGAGCACGATGACGCCAACCGCGCATTGATGGGTGCAAACATGCAACGTCAGGCGGTTCCGACCCTGCGCGCTGACAAGCCGCTGGTTGGTACCGGTATGGAACGTGCGGTAGCGGTTGACTCCGGTGTAACAGCCGTAGCGAAACGTGGTGGTACCGTTCAGTACGTGGATGCGTCCCGTATCGTTATCAAAGTTAACGAAGACGAGATGTACCCGGGCGAAGCCGGTATCGACATTTACAACCTGACCAAGTACACCCGTTCTAACCAGAACACCTGCATCAACCAGATGCCGTGTGTCAATCTGGGCGAGCCAATCGAGCGCGGTGACGTGCTGGCCGATGGTCCTTCAACGGATCTGGGCGAGCTGGCGCTGGGTCAAAACATGCGCGTCGCGTTCATGCCGTGGAACGGCTACAACTTCGAAGACTCCATTTTGGTTTCCGAGCGCGTGGTACAGGAAGATCGCTTCACCACTATCCACATTCAGGAACTCGCCTGTGTGTCTCGCGACACCAAGCTGGGGCCGGAAGAGATCACGGCCGATATCCCTAACGTGGGTGAAGCTGCGCTCTCCAAGCTGGATGAATCCGGTATCGTTTATATCGGTGCGGAAGTGACCGGCGGCGACATTCTGGTTGGTAAGGTTACGCCTAAAGGCGAAACCCAGCTGACGCCAGAAGAGAAGCTGCTGCGTGCCATCTTCGGTGAGAAAGCGTCTGACGTGAAAGACTCTTCTCTGCGCGTACCAAATGGCGTGTCCGGTACCGTTATCGACGTGCAGGTCTTTACCCGCGATGGCGTGGAAAAAGACAAGCGCGCGCTGGAAATCGAAGAGATGCAGCTGAAGCAGGCGAAGAAAGACCTGTCTGAAGAACTGCAGATCCTCGAAGCCGGCCTGTTCAGCCGTATCAACTACCTGCTGGTTTCCGGCGGCGTTGAAGCGGAAAAACTGGACAAGCTGCCGCGCGAGCGCTGGCTGGAACTCGGCCTGACCGACGAAGAAAAACAGAGTCAGCTGGAGCAGCTGGCGGAGCAGTACGACGAGCTGAAGCACGAGTTTGAGAAGAAACTCGAAGCGAAACGCCGCAAAATCACGCAGGGCGATGACCTGGCACCTGGCGTGCTGAAAATCGTTAAAGTGTATCTGGCCGTTAAACGTCAGATCCAGCCTGGTGACAAAATGGCAGGTCGTCACGGGAACAAAGGTGTTATCTCCAAGATCAACCCGATCGAAGATATGCCATACGATGAGAACGGCACGCCGGTCGATATCGTACTGAACCCGCTGGGCGTACCGTCACGTATGAACATTGGTCAGATTCTTGAAACCCACCTGGGTATGGCTGCAAAAGGCATCGGCGAGAAAATCAACGCCATGCTGAAAAAGCAGGAAGAAGTCTCCAAACTGCGTGAGTTTATTCAGCGCGCTTACGATCTGGGCACTGATGTGCGTCAGAAAGTAGACCTGAACACCTTCAGCGATGACGAAGTACTGCGTCTGGCAGAGAACCTGAAAAAAGGTATGCCAATCGCCACGCCAGTGTTTGACGGCGCGAAAGAGAGCGAGATCAAAGAGCTGCTGCAGCTCGGCGGCCTGCCTTCTTCCGGTCAGATTACCCTGTTCGATGGCCGTACCGGCGAGCAGTTTGAGCGTCAGGTTACCGTTGGCTACATGTACATGCTGAAACTCAACCACTTAGTGGATGACAAGATGCACGCGCGTTCTACCGGTTCTTACAGCCTCGTTACTCAGCAGCCGCTGGGTGGTAAGGCGCAGTTCGGTGGACAGCGCTTCGGTGAGATGGAAGTGTGGGCGCTGGAAGCATACGGCGCCGCCTATACCCTGCAGGAAATGCTGACCGTGAAGTCTGATGACGTCAACGGCCGTACCAAGATGTATAAAAACATCGTTGACGGCAACCATCAGATGGAACCGGGCATGCCGGAATCCTTCAACGTACTGTTGAAAGAGATCCGCTCGCTGGGTATTAACATCGAGCTGGAAGACGAGTAAGCACTCGAATTTGTACTGGTTACAGGACGCCCGGCCCCGGGCGTCCTGAGAAGTCTCACTCCGACGGGAGCTAATCCGTGAAAGACTTACTTAAGTTTCTGAAAGCGCAAACTAAGACCGAAGAGTTTGATGCGATCAAAATTGCGCTGGCTTCGCCAGACATGATCCGTTCCTGGTCTTTTGGTGAAGTTAAAAAGCCAGAAACCATTAACTACCGTACGTTCAAACCAGAACGTGACGGGCTTTTCTGTGCGCGTATTTTCGGGCCGGTAAAAGATTACGAATGCCTGTGCGGTAAGTACAAGCGTTTAAAACATCGCGGCGTGATCTGTGAGAAGTGTGGCGTTGAAGTTACACAGACCAAGGTTCGTCGTGAGCGTATGGGCCACATCGAGCTGGCTTCGCCAACGGCGCACATCTGGTTCCTGAAATCGCTGCCGTCGCGCATCGGTTTGCTGCTGGATATGCCGCTGCGTGATATCGAACGCGTGCTGTACTTCGAATCTTATGTCGTGGTTGAAGGTGGCATGACCAACCTTGAGCGCCGTCAGATCCTGACTGAAGAGCAGTATCTGGACGCGCTGGAAGAGTTCGGTGACGAATTCGACGCGAAAATGGGTGCGGAAGCGGTTCAGGCCCTGTTGAAAAACATGGATCTGGAGCAGGAATGCGAGCAGCTGCGCGAAGAGCTGAACGAAACCAATTCCGAAACCAAGCGTAAAAAGCTGACCAAGCGTATCAAGCTGCTGGAAGCGTTCGTGCAGTCTGGCAACAAGCCAGAGTGGATGATCCTGACCGTGCTGCCTGTACTGCCGCCGGATCTGCGTCCGCTGGTGCCGCTGGACGGCGGTCGTTTCGCTACTTCAGATCTGAACGATCTGTATCGTCGCGTCATCAACCGTAACAACCGTCTGAAGCGCCTGCTGGATCTGGCCGCGCCTGACATCATCGTACGTAACGAAAAACGTATGCTGCAGGAAGCGGTCGATGCGCTGCTGGATAACGGCCGTCGCGGTCGTGCGATCACCGGTTCCAACAAGCGTCCTCTGAAATCTTTGGCCGATATGATCAAAGGTAAACAGGGTCGTTTCCGTCAGAACCTGCTGGGCAAACGCGTCGACTACTCTGGTCGTTCCGTTATCACCGTAGGGCCATACCTGCGTCTGCACCAGTGTGGTCTACCGAAGAAAATGGCGCTGGAGCTGTTCAAACCCTTTATCTACGGCAAGCTGGAGCTGCGTGGTCTTGCTACCACCATCAAAGCCGCCAAGAAAATGGTTGAGCGTGAAGAAGCTGTCGTCTGGGATATCCTGGATGAAGTGATCCGCGAACACCCGGTCCTGCTGAACCGTGCGCCAACGCTGCACCGTCTGGGCATCCAGGCATTTGAGCCAGTGCTGATCGAAGGTAAAGCTATCCAGCTGCACCCGCTGGTCTGTGCGGCTTATAACGCCGACTTCGATGGTGACCAGATGGCTGTTCACGTTCCGCTGACGCTGGAAGCCCAGCTGGAAGCGCGTGCGCTGATGATGTCTACCAACAACATCCTGTCACCTGCGAACGGCGAGCCAATCATCGTTCCTTCTCAGGACGTTGTTCTGGGTCTGTATTACATGACCCGCGACTGTGTTAACGCCAAAGGCGAAGGCATGGTGCTGACCGGTCCAAAAGAAGCCGAGCGTATTTACCGCGCTGGCCTGGCGTCTCTGCACGCTCGCGTTAAGGTGCGTATCACCGAGCACGAGAAAAACGAGCAGGGCGAATGGACGTCGAAAACCAGCCTGATCGATACGACGGTTGGTCGTGCGATCCTGTGGATGATCGTGCCGAAAGGCCTGCCTTACTCTATCGTCAACCAGGCGCTGGGTAAGAAAGCGATCTCCAAGATGCTGAACACCTGTTACCGCATCCTGGGCCTGAAGCCAACGGTTATCTTTGCTGACCAGACCATGTACACCGGTTTTGCCTACGCGGCACGCTCTGGTGCGTCTGTAGGTATCGACGACATGGTGATCCCAGAGAAAAAAGTTGAGATCATCAGCGAAGCGGAAACCGAAGTTGCCGAGATCCAGGAGCAGTTCCAGTCTGGTCTGGTTACCGCGGGCGAACGCTACAACAAAGTGATCGATATCTGGGCTGCGGCCAACGAACGCGTTGCGAAAGCGATGATGGAAAACCTCTCTACCGAAGTCGTCATTAACCGTGACGGTGAAGAAGAGCGCCAGGTTTCCTTCAACAGCATCTTTATGATGGCCGACTCCGGTGCTCGTGGTTCTGCTGCGCAGATCCGTCAGCTGGCCGGTATGCGTGGCCTGATGGCTAAGCCAGATGGCTCCATCATCGAGACGCCGATTACCGCGAACTTCCGTGAAGGTCTGAACGTACTTCAGTACTTCATCTCGACCCACGGTGCTCGTAAAGGTCTTGCGGATACCGCACTGAAAACCGCGAACTCCGGTTACCTGACCCGTCGTCTGGTAGACGTAGCGCAGGATCTGGTGGTGACCGAGGACGACTGTGGCACGCACGAAGGCATCATGATGACTCCGGTTATCGAAGGTGGCGACGTGAAAGAACCACTGCGCGAACGCGTACTGGGTCGTGTTACCGCAGAAGACGTGCTGAAGCCGGGTACGGCCGACATCCTGCTGCCACGCAACACCCTGCTGCACGAACAGCAGTGTGACCTGTTGGAAGAGCATTCTGTTGACAGCCTGAAAGTCCGCTCCGTAGTAAGTTGTGAAACTGACTTCGGCGTGTGCGCCCACTGTTATGGACGCGATCTGGCGCGTGGTCACATCATCAATAAAGGTGAGGCCATCGGCGTTATCGCAGCACAGTCCATCGGTGAGCCGGGTACGCAGCTGACCATGCGTACGTTCCACATCGGTGGTGCGGCATCGCGTGCGGCTGCTGAATCCAGCATTCAGGTGAAGAACAAAGGTACCATTAAACTCTCTAACGCCAAGTCGGTTACCAACTCCGCCGGCAAACTGGTTATCACCTCGCGTAACACCGAGCTGAAAATGATCGATGAATTCGGTCGTACCAAAGAGAGCTATAAGGTTCCTTACGGTTCTACCATGGCGAAAGGCGACGGCGAGCAGGTTGCAGCGGGCGAGACCGTAGCAAACTGGGATCCGCACACCATGCCGGTTATCACCGAAGTGAGCGGTTTCGTCCGCTTTACCGACATGATCGACGGCCAGACCATTACCCGCCAGACGGATGACCTGACCGGTCTGTCTTCTCTGGTGATCCTGGACAGCGCAGAGCGTACGTCCGGCGGTAAAGATCTGCGTCCTGCGCTGAAAATCGTTGATGCCAACGGCAATGATGTGATGATCCCAGGCTCCGATATGCCTGCTCAGTACTTCCTGCCGGGTAAAGCGATTGTGCAGCTGGAAGACGGCGTGAAGATCAGCTCGGGTGATACCCTGGCTCGTGTTCCGCAGGAATCCGGCGGTACCAAGGACATCACCGGTGGTCTGCCACGCGTTGCTGACCTGTTCGAAGCGCGTCGTCCGAAAGAGCCAGCAATCCTGGCGGAGATCAGCGGTATTATCTCCTTCGGTAAAGAGACCAAAGGCAAGCGTCGTCTGGTGATTACGCCGGTTGACGGTAGCGATCCGTACGAAGAGATGATCCCGAAATGGCGTCAGCTGAACGTATTCGAAGGTGAACGCGTAGAGCGCGGTGACGTGGTTTCCGATGGCCCAGAGTCGCCACATGACATTCTGCGTCTGCGTGGCGTGCATGCGGTGACCCGTTACATCACTAACGAAGTGCAGGAAGTTTACCGCCTGCAGGGCGTTAAGATTAACGATAAGCACATCGAAGTCATCGTTCGTCAGATGCTGCGTAAAGCAACCATTGCAAGCGCGGGCAGCTCCGACTTCCTGGACGGCGAGCAGGTTGAAGTTTCACGCGTTAAGATTTCTAACCGTGAGCTGGAAGCCAACGGCAAAATCGCAGCGACCTATATGCGCGATCTGCTGGGTATCACCAAAGCGTCACTGGCGACCGAGTCCTTCATCTCCGCCGCTTCCTTCCAGGAAACGACGCGCGTACTGACCGAAGCAGCCGTTGCGGGCAAACGCGACGAACTGCGCGGCCTGAAAGAGAACGTAATCGTGGGTCGTCTGATCCCAGCCGGTACCGGTTACGCTTATCACCAGGATCGTATGCGCCGTAAAGCGGCAGGCGAAGCGCCTGTAGTTCCTCAGGTCACGGCAGATGAAGCGTCTGCCAGCCTGGCAGAACTGCTGAACGCGGGTCTGGGCGGCAACGACGATTAATCGTCTTCCCCACTGACTGTAAAAACCCCACTTCGGTGGGGTTTTTTTATGCCTGAAATGTGATGATGTGTTGGTCAGGGCTAAGGTATCACCGTAAGAAAGCCGCTTCGGATAGCTGGCCTACCGGTATCGTTTTATATCATCACTGGTTAGCCCGATATCTCTTAGCTGCGCATCGCTCAACCGTGCTAATGCTTTGCGGCTGCGTGCCTGGTGCCGCCAGGCCAACCAGAGCCGCCGCGGTAACCTGAACATCAGCACAAAGGGCGACGCTCTGAAAGGCTGCCCACCTCTGTTTTCGTTAAATTCCATCCCCGTCTCCTCATTCCGCTGTGCAACTATTTTGCGCGGCGGCCCGACAGGGATACAGATGCAATAATCACTTTTATTTAACATACAAACTGCGCGATAGTGAGTCTGAATGGTGTTTTGCCTGCGGATCTGTACTGGTTTCCCCTGCGAGAGGAAAATAAAAGCGATGACACGTTATGAGCATCTGGCTAATTTATTGGCACAGCGTATTAATCAGGGGCTTTACCTGTGCGGAGAACGTCTGCCATCGGTCAGGGCACTGAGCAAAGAGCATGGCGTCAGTATCAGCACTGTTCAGCAGGCTTATTATCTGCTGGAAGAGCAGCAGCTGATTACGCCTCAGCCTCGTTCCGGTTATTTCGTAACGCCGCATCAATCCGTACATCCTTTGCCTCCGCTGACGCGTCCGGTTCAGCAGCCTGTAGACGTCACGCAGTGGGAAGCGGTACTGCAGCAGCTTAGTACCCGGCAGGAACAGGGAATGCTGCAGCTCGGAAGCGGTACGCCTAACCTGGTACAGTCGACTCTGAAACCGCTGTGGAAAATTATCGGCCGTCTCGCCCGGCATCAGGACAGCAGGCTGCTGGAGTATGACAATATTTACGGCATGCCCGAGCTGCGCGAGCAGGTGGCCCGTCTGGCCATCGACAGCGGCTGCCAGCTCACGCCAGAAGAAATTGTTGTTACCAACGGCTGCCATGAAGCTTTATCGGTATCGATTCGCGCCGTTTGTCAGGCAGGCGATATTGTGGCGGTAGAGTCGCCCACCTATCACGGTATTATGCAGACGCTGCGCGGCTTTGGCGTAAAGGTGATTGAGATCCCGACCGATTCGCAGACTGGTATCAGCCTGGAAGCACTGGAGCTGGCGTTGGAGCAATGGCCTGTTAAAGCGGTAATTGTGGTACCCAACTGCAATAACCCGCTGGGTTTTATTATGCCGGAGCGACGTAAGCGTGCCTTGCTGGCACTGGCGCAGCGCTTTGATATCGCCATTATTGAGGACGATGTCTATGGCGAACTGGCCTGGGAGTACCCGCGGCCGCCGACGATAAAAGCATTCGACAGTGATGGGCGCGTGCTGCTTTGCAGTTCGTTTTCCAAAACGCTGGGACCGGGGCTGCGCGTAGGCTGGGTCGTGCCGGGCCGTTATCTGGATCGTGTGCTACATATGAAATATATCGTCACCGGTTCAGGCGTGCAGCACACGCAGCTCGCGGCAGCGGAGTTTGTCCGGCAGGGATACTATCCTGCCCATCTCCGCCGTATGAGGCAGTACTACCGGCGTAACCTGGATGTATTTACCGCTGCCGTCTTACAGTATTTTCCCTGCGGCATTTGCGTTACGCGTCCGCAGGGCGGCTATCTGCTGTGGATTGAGCTACCGGAAGCCGTGGACACGATGAAGCTGAGTCAGCAGATGCGTGATGAGAGCGTGCAGATCGCCGTTGGGTCGCTGCTTTCTGCCTCGGGCAAATATCAAAACTGTTTGCGCCTGAATTACGGCCTGCCTTTTACGGCAGAGACGGAAAGCGCGTTGGTCACGCTGGGATCCGCCATTGAACAGGCTTTCGAGGCGGCGCCTCCCGGTATCGTCGTGGAGTGAAGGGCAGGCCCGAGAGGAAAATATTGACGGGCCTGGGCGCGGCTTTTCACAACGCCAACAGCGATTCTATTCATCCTGCCAGCGCCAGTCATAATCAGAGTGGATTTATGGAAGCCGCATCGGATATTTATTGCCCTTCTTTATTTTTACGTTAAAAAATAGAGCGTAAGGAAGGGCTCATTTATTATTTATAGGAATTTTCAGGGGTAGGGTGTTAGCATTTATATTATATATATTTTTTTGATTTGTATTCTTTTTCTGAGCTTTCTCTTAAATGCGCTCAGGCTCTGCGCTTAATATTGAGATGTCTGTCTCGTCTTGTTAAATTAATATAAATTTCTGCTGCCGGCCACGCGGCGCTTCCCGATCGTCACTCAGCACTGTCAGCCAGCTGCTGTGAGGTATTATGAATAAAAATAAGATAAAGGCCATGGTGCGTCCGGCCATGAAAAATGCGGTTTCGCTACGTCTGCGTGTTGAAAAAGCCTTACTGAAAAGAAAAAAATTAGCGGAATATAATCCTGCCCTGGAACAGGATATGGATATTATTGTTCATAACAGAATGTCCGGCGACATCCCAGAAAGGGTCTGGATGTTTTGGGCAGGCTCGACATTGCCGAAAGAAATTCAGAGCTTCGTTGATAAGGTCTCGCGCGAGAACCCGGAATGGTCGGTCACGGTGGTGAATGACGCGAATCTGTCCCACTATCTGCCCGAGCTGGTCTTTACGCGTCAGGATATGCTGGTGGCGCACAGAAGCGACGTTATTCGTCTGGAGCTGCTGTATAAATACGGTGGCGTTTGGATGGATGCCAGCGTGATACTGAACCGTACGCTGGATGAGTTTCTGGCGGTTAACGCCAATCAGCGTTATGACATGGTGGCGTTTTATCGCGATGTCTCCACTGTCGATCGACGCTATCCGGTAATTGAAACCTGGTTTATGGCCGCGCCGAAAAAGAACTCGTTTATTGCCAGCTGGCTAAGCTATTTCCGTCCTGTTCTTACCCTGGGCGCAGAAGAAATGTTTAAACAACTTCAGCAGCTGCCCAACTATCAGGAGCTGGTCCAGAAAATTACCGACCCGCAATATCTTATCCTGAATATTACGCAGCAGCAGGCGCTGCGCGAATATAATGATTACAACTTTTATTTAAGAAAGTGCGAGGCCAACGCGCTTTATTATCAGCGCCTGGTGAGCTGGGACGCCGTACAGCTTAGCCGGATGCTGATGATCGATCGCCTGCCGGATGTTTTGCCGCCTATCGTTAAGCTGACCGGATTGGATCGAAAATACCTTAGCACCAATTTACGCTATGGCGCAGTTAATAAAGACAGCCTGTTGGGGCAGGTGCTGTTTGCGGATGCACCCGACAGTCTGCCGAACGTGCCGGACATGCCGATGCCCGGCATGTCCGGCAGCGCAGGCGCTTAGGCTCTTCTGAACCGGGTAAGAGATGCTGATTTTCTCGGTTCCGGCAGCACAGGCGCTCAGTCTCTTCCCAGCCAGCTGTCCCAGTCTTTCCAGACCGGCTGCATGCCGGAGCGAATCAGCGCTTCGGCAACCTGCCGCGGATGGCGATTATCGTGCGGTGAGAACTGCTCCAGCTCGCTTTGCTCCTCAGCGTAGCCGCCAGGCTGCGTTTTTGAGAAGGCGCTGATCGTATTGATCGCCAACGGCACCACCTTGTCACGGAACTGCGGCGATTCGCGTGTTGACAGCGACTGCTCCACTTCCGGCGCAAACAGACGAAAAGCACAGATAACCTGCACCAGCTGGGCTTCATTCATGTCAGAGGCGGGCTGAATGCCGCCGGCACAGGGCCGTAAGCGAGGGAAAGCAACCGAATAGCGGCTTTGCCAGTACGTTTTCTGCAGCCACAGCAGATGCTCCGCCATCATATAGCAGTCGGCGCGCCAGCTGTCGGAAAGACCGATCAGCGTGCCGAGACCGATCTTATCGATCCTTGCGCGTCCCAGTCTGTCCGGCGTTTCCAGCCGAAAGAAAAAGTTCTGCTTGTTGCCTTTCAGATGGTGCTGACCATATACCGTCGGATGATAGGTTTCCTGATAGACCAGCACGCCATCCAGCCCCAGTGTTTTCAGCTCCGCATAGTCCTGCTGGCCCAGCGGCTGCACTTCCATCATCAGCGAGCTGAAATGTGCGCGGATGGCGGGAAGATGACGGCGAAAATAATCCATGCCGACTTTCGCCTGATGCTCGCCGGTGACCAGCAGCAGCTGATCGAAGCCCATTGCGCGGATCGCCAGGCACTCGCGCTCGATCTCCTGCGCATCCAGCGTTTTACGCTTGATCCGGTTGCTCATAGAGAAGCCGCAATAGGTGCAGTCGTTGGCGCACAGGTTGGAAAGATAAAGCGGAACGAAGAGGTTCACGGCATGGCCGAAGCGCTGGCGCGTCAACAATTGCGCTTTACGGGCCATCGGTTCCAGCCAGGCCTGCGCGGCAGGCGAAAGCAGCGCCATCAGCTCCTCGCGGCCAACGACAGAGGCATTCAGCGCCCGCTCCACGTCAGCCGAAGTTTTGCTGTTGATGCGCAGGCGGATATCGTCCCAGTCCAGCTGTTCCCACTGCGAGACGAAGCTTTTCATGGCGTCACTCCGCTTTGCAAAAAGCCGGTCAGCGGGCTGGTGGCGACGGCCTGCTGCCGCTGGCTGCCCAGGCCGCTTTGCCGCGCCAGTTCCCCCGCTTCTACAGCGAGGCGGAAAGCGCGCGCCATCTGCACAGGATCGCGAGCGGAAGCCAAGGCGGTATTAACCAGCACCGCATCGGCGCCCATTTCCAGCGCTTCGCTGGCGTGGCTGGGCGCGCCAATGCCTGCGTCAACCACCACCGGGACGCTGGCCTGCTCAATAACGATCGCCAGCAAATCCCGGGTTTTCAGCCCCTGATTGCTGCCAATCGGTGCGCCAAGCGGCATCACGGCCGCACAGCCCGCTTCTTCAAGCCTTCTGCACAGCACCGGATCGGCATGGCAGTAGGGCAGGACGGTAAAGCCTTCCCGCACCAGGGTTTCCGCCGCCTTCAGCGTTTCGACGGCATCGGGCAGCAGATAACGCACGTCGGGATGGATTTCCAGCTTCACCCAGTTCGTGCCCAGCGCCTCCCGCGCCAGGCGAGCCGCAAAAATAGCCTCCTCGGCGGTTTTCGCGCCGGAAGTATTGGGAAGAAGCTGCACGCCCAGCTGACGTAAGGGCGCCAGAATGCCGTCATCGCCGCCGCGTAAATCCACGCGTTTCATCGCCATCGTCACCAGCTGCGTGCCGGATTCCCGAAGTGTATTGAGCATCACGGCAGGGCTGGAAAACTTGCCTGTGCCGGTAAACAGCCGGGAAGAAAAGGTTTTATCAGCAATCTGTAGCATATTAACCTCCGGCGATAGCCTGGAAAATAACCAGGTCGTCGCCTTCCTTTAAAAGGTGGGTGGCCCAGCGATCCCGCGGCACAATCTGCTGATTGACAGCCAGCGCGGTGCCAGAGTGGCTATGGGCAAGCTGCGCCAGCAGCGCGGTTAGCGTCAGCGGCGCGACAAAAACGTGCGGTTCATCATTGATGATGATGTTCATGATGGCCTCCGCATACCGGGCAGCCGGGGCTGCGCGCAAGGTTAAGCGTGCGCCAGGCCTGCGTTTTGCCGTCAAACAGCCGCAGCTTGCCGTCCAGCGCCGACGGCTGGCCGGCCAGCATCTTCAGCGCTTCCAGCGCCTGCAGCGTGCCCATCACGCCGACGACCGGGCCGAGAACGCCTGCGGTGCGGCAGTTGCGCTGCGGCTCCGCTTCATCGGGCCACAGGCAGCAGTAGCAGCCATGCCGGAACGGCGGGGCGATCACCAGCAGCTGGCCGCCGAAACCGACCGCGCTGGCGCCGATCAGCGGCGTGCCGGCTGCGACGCAGGCGGCATTCACGGCGTGACGCGTCTGCATGTTGTCGCTGCAGTCCAGCACCAGATCGACCCGCTGCGCCGTTTCCTGCAGCGTGGCGGCATCCATACGCTGCTCAAGTGCGACAAACCCGACCTGAGGATTCAGCGCCTGTAAACGATCCTTCGCCAGCGTGGCCTTTGACCGGCCGATATCGCTGCTGCGGTAGAGGAATTGACGCTGCAAATTGCTGATATGCACCCTGTCGTCATCGGCCAGCAGCAGCTTGCCCACGCCGGCTGCGGCAAGATAAGCCGCCGCCGGCGAGCCTAAGCCGCCCAGGCCGACAATCAGCACGCTGGCTGCCAGCAGCTTTTCCTGCGCCTGCGGGCCAAACTCCTCCAGCAGCAGCTGGCGGCTGTAACGCATAAAATCACCGTCGCTAAGCATCAAGCGGCCCTCCGCTTCCGGCCAGCGCCAGCAGTCGGGCGGTGGCGGCCAGCCAGTCTGGTGCCTGGGTAATGGCGCTGACCACGGCGATACTGCCGACCCCGGTTGCCAGCACGTCTGGCGCCCGCGCCAGCGAGATGCCGCCGATAGCCACGGTTGAGATGTTCTGCAGGCGCCCGACATGCCGCTTCAGCTCCTCAAGTCCCTGAGGTGAAGAGGGCATAGCTTTAGTTTGAGTAGGAAAAACGTGTCCCAGCGCGATATAGGAAGGGCGCTCGGCCAGCGCGCGATCCAGTTCCGCGTCATCATGCGTGGATAGCCCCAGCCGCAGCCCGGCGCGGTGGATCGCATCCAGATCGGCAATATCCAGATCTTCCTGGCCAAGATGTACGCCATAGGCACCATGCTGAATCGCCAGCCGCCAGTAATCGTTGATAAACAGACGGGCCTGATAGCGTTTACCCAGCTTAATGGCCGCTGCGATATCCTGCTCCATCGCCGCTTCCGGCTGATCTTTAATGCGCAGCTGGATAGTGCGCACCCCCGCCGTCAGCAGACGCTCGATCCAGATGACGCTATCCACTACCGGATAAAGCCCCAGCCTGGCTGCCGTCAGGGGAAAAGCGCTACGGCTCATCATTTTTCCTCCTGCGTCAGGGCATCCATAGCATGGTAAAGCTCGCCGCCACGATCGCGAAACGCCTGCGACATTTCCGCCATCCCGATCGCTATCGGCTGTGCTTCCGCTTCCTGTTTTGCTGCGTATTCGCGGACTTCCTGGGTGATTTTCATCGAGCAAAATTTCGGGCCGCACATGGAGCAGAAGTGGGCGACCTTGCCGGACTCCTGCGGCAGCGTTTCATCGTGGAAAGCGCGGGCGGTATGCGGATCCAGCGCCAGGTTGAACTGATCTTCCCAGCGGAACTCAAAACGCGCTTTCGACATGGCATTGTCGCGGATCTGCGCGCCGGGATGGCCTTTGGCAAGATCCGCCGCGTGGGCCGCTATCTTGTAGGTAATCAAACCTTGTTTGACATCCTCTTTGTTCGGCAGGCCCAGATGTTCTTTCGGCGTAACGTAGCAGAGCATGGCGCAGCCGAACCAGCCAATCATCGCCGCGCCGATGCCGGAGGTAAAATGGTCGTAGCCTGGCGCTATATCGGTGGTCAGCGGGCCGAGCGTATAGAAAGGCGCTTCGTGGCAATGTTCCAGCTGCTCGGTCATATTGCGTCTGATCATCTGCATCGGCACGTGTCCCGGCCCCTCAATCATTACCTGCACGTCATATTCCCGGGCGATTTTCGTCAGCTCGCCCAGCGTGCGCAGCTCGGCAAACTGCGCCTCGTCGTTAGCATCCTGAATTGAGCCTGGACGCAGGCCGTCACCCAGCGACAGCGAGACGTCGTAAGTGGCGCAGATCTCGCAAATGTCACGGAAGCGTTCGTAGAGAAAGCTTTCCTTATGATGCGACAGACACCACTTCGCCATAATGGAACCGCCGCGCGAAACGATGCCGGTCAGGCGCTTCGCGGTCATTGGCACATAGCGCAGCAGCACGCCCGCATGGATGGTGAAGTAATCCACGCCTTGTTCAGCCTGCTCCAGCAGCGTGTCGCGGAATACTTCCCAGTTGAGGTCTTCCGCCACTCCGTTGACTTTTTCCAGCGCCTGATAGATTGGCACCGTGCCAATCGGCAGCGGGCTGTTGCGCAGGATCCACTCGCGGGTTTCATGGATATTTCGCCCGGTAGAGAGATCCATAACCGTATCCGCTCCCCAGCGCGCCGACCAGACCAGTTTTTCAACCTCCTCTTCAATCGAAGAACTGACCGCAGAGTTGCCGATATTGGCGTTAATCTTCACCAGAAAATTGCGGCCGATAATCATCGGCTCCGATTCAGGATGGTTGATATTGGCCGGGATAATTGCGCGTCCGGCAGCCACTTCCTGACGGACAAACTCAGCGGTGATATTTTCCGGCAGCCGCGCGTCAAAACCATGCCCCGGATGCTGCTGCAACAGTACCCTGCTGCGAATGCGCTCACGGCCCATGTTTTCGCGCAGCGCAATAAATTCCATTTCCGGCGTGATAATGCCCCGGCGCGCGTAGTGCAGCTGGGTGACGCGGCGGCCAGCCTGCGCGCGGCGCGGCCGTGGCAAATTCTCAAAGCGCAGATGATCAAGCCCTTCGTCCGCCAGACGCTGCTGCGTATAAACGGAGCTTAATTGCTCGATCGGTTGTGTGTCGGCGCGCTCTGCAATCCAGCTTTCCCGCAGCCTGGCGATACCGGCGCGCACGTCAATGGCGGCGTCGGGATCGCCATAAGGACCGGCGGTATCGTAAACCGGCACCGGTTCGTTTTCTTCGAACTGCGGGTTGTCTTTGCCGCCGCCGATCAGGGTGGGCGAGAGCTGGATTTCGCGCAAGGGGACGCGCAGATCGGCTCGCGAGCCGGTCAGATAAATGCGTCTGGAATTGGGGAAAGCGGTGCCCTGTAAGGCAGCGATAAACCGCTGGGCTTCAGCACGCTGTTCGCGGCGGTTGGATTTCTTAACCTGGGTAGACATAGCAAGTTCCTGACTTAAGGGAAATTTGCTTGTCCGGAGTTCGGAGGAGTAAGCGCAGGGCAGATGGCCCCAACCTGGATCTTTACTCTTGTTCCCTTCGCAGGTTCTAACCTGATCAGGTTCCGCGGATCCCGAATTAACGGTCTCAGCCCCGGGGGGCACTCCGACAAGAAGAAGTCTGGCTTTCGCCAGAGGCAATCATGCGATTGCCTTTTCAGCATAAAGGGGCGTTATGGAAAGCTCAAGGGATTAAACAGTTAACTTTTCAGGCAGGACGAGCCATCGCAGAGTCATTAGCTGCGGACTTATCCGCATACTTCTCCAGCGCCAGCTGAATAAATTTATCTTCCAGGGTGAAGCGGGCTTCCAGCACTTCGCCAACGATCGACAGCGCCTGCTGGAACTCCAGATAGTTGTCGTGATCGATGGCGTTTTCCAGATGAGCGTCGTAAATCGCCATAATCTGTTCGGTATTCGCCTGTAGCGAAGGATAAATCAACGCCGCTTTGGCCAGCTGGTCGGTGCCTTCCATTTCCTGAATAAAACGTTCGTACGCCGTGAAGTGGCCGGTTGAGAGATAATCAACCAGGCTTTGACAGAAGTTATCCAGCGCCTCTTCGTCGAGCGTAGTCAGTGATTCTTTGTTAGGCTTCATGCCAACCATTTGATAATAAGCAATCAGCAGCTGCTTACGTGAATGAAGGCAAAAATCTACCAGTTCGCTGCATCCGCCTACGCGTGAGGCCAAAACTTCCAGCTGGTCAAGCATGAGTGACTCCAAAAGTGTTATTTTAACTGTCTATCCCAATCCGGTAAGTGCGTGAAGTGAGGATGAGCAATTTATGGAACTTGAGATTTCAAGCGTAGACGCTGGCTGGTGGATTGTCAGCCATGAACAGAAAATTTGGCTGCCAAAAGGTCAATTACCGTACGGAAACGCACAAGATTTAGGCCTCGCCGGCTCGAAAGGTGCGCTGATTGGCGAATGGCAGGGCGAACCTGTGCGGCTGATTAGCGAAAATCGTCCGGAAGGGATGGCGTCGCTGCGGCAGCTGCTCGACCAGGATCCCGCCCTGTTTCAGCTGGCGGGACGCGGCATCCAGCTGGCCGAATTTTATCGCTCGCATCAGTGGTGCGGCTACTGCGGTCACGCGATGTATCGCAGCAAAACGGAATGGGCCTGCCTGTGTGGTCACTGCCGCCAGCGCTATTATCCGCAAATTGCGCCCTGCATCATCGTGGCCATCCGTCGCGGCGATGAAATCCTGTTGGCTCAGCATACCCGCCACCGTAACGGCATCTACACGGTGCTGGCTGGCTTTGTCGAGGTGGGCGAAACGCTGGAGCAGACCGTAGCGCGCGAGGTGATGGAAGAGAGCGGCATCAGGGTAAAAAACCTGCGCTATGTTTCCTCGCAGCCCTGGCCTTTTCCGCAGTCATTGATGATGGCGTTTATGGCCGACTACGACAGCGGCGAGATCGACATCGATCCCAAAGAGCTGTTGGATGCCAACTGGTATCGCTACGACGCCTTGCCACAGCTGCCGCCGGCGGGAACCGTGGCGCGTCGGCTGATAGAAGACACCGTCGCGCTCTGCCGCGCCGCTGCGGAATAACTGATATACTGTGCGTCTGAATGAAAAAGAGTCCTGAAGATGAGTGAACTGAAGAACGATCGTTATTTGCGTGCTCTGCTGCGTCAGCCGGTAGACGTTACGCCCGTGTGGATGATGCGTCAGGCCGGACGGTATTTGCCGGAGTACAAGGCGACGCGCGCCCAGGCCGGCGACTTTATGTCGCTGTGTAAAAATGCTGAGCTGGCCTGTGAAGTCACGCTGCAACCGCTGCGTCGCTACGCGCTGGATGCGGCGATCCTCTTCTCTGATATCCTGACCATCCCTGATGCGATGGGGCTGGGGCTCTATTTTGAAGCTGGCGAAGGCCCGCGCTTCTCCTCGCCCGTGACCTGTCGTGCGGACGTCGAAAAACTGCCCGTGTTCGATCCCGAGCAGGAGCTGGGCTACGTGATGAACGCAGTGCGCACCATCCGTAAAAATTTACAGGGCGCGGTGCCGCTGATCGGTTTCTCCGGCAGTCCATGGACGCTGGCGACCTACATGGTGGAAGGCGGCAGCAGTAAGGCCTTCACTAAACTGAAAAAAATGATGTACGCCGAGCCGGAAACCCTGCATCTGATGCTGGATAAGCTGGCCGACAGCGTTACGCTCTATCTGAATGCGCAGATCCGCGCGGGTGCGCAGTCGGTGATGATTTTCGATACCTGGGGCGGCGTGCTGACCGGGCGGGATTACCTACAGTTCTCCCTGCACTACATGCATAAAATCGTCGATGGCCTGCAGCGTGAAAACGACGGTCGCCGCGTGCCCGTGACGCTGTTTACCAAGGGCGGCGGCCAGTGGCTGGAAGCGATGGCGGAAACCGGCTGCGACGCGCTTGGTCTGGACTGGACCACCGATATTGGCGAGGCGCGTCGACGCGTGGGCCATAAAGTGGCGCTGCAGGGCAATATGGATCCTTCTATGCTTTATGCCACGCCTGCCCGTATTGAGCAGGAAGTGGCGGGCATTCTTCAGGGCTTCGGCAACGGCACGGGCCACGTGTTCAACCTGGGTCACGGCATTCATCAGGATGTCCCGCCGGAACACGCGGGTGCTTTTGTGGAGGCCGTCCACAAACTGTCAGGACAGTACCACCAGGATTAATTATGGATATACAGGCATTAAAGCAGGAACAGACGACGCGTGCGGCGGAAGTGGTACGCGCTGATGATTTTGACGTAATGCCGCCGCGCTATATCGCCGGGGCGGACGTGGGGTTTGAGCAGGGTGGCGAGGTCACGCGCGCCGCGCTGGTGCTGTTGGAGTATCCGTCGCTGAAGCTTATTGAGCATCGCGTTGCACGGATAGCCACCACCATGCCTTATATCCCCGGCTTTCTCTCGTTTCGCGAATATCCCGCTCTGCTGGCCGCCTGGGAGCAGCTGGAGCAGAAACCCGACCTGCTGTTTGTCGATGGTCAGGGCATCGCGCATCCGCGCCGTCTTGGCGTCGCCAGCCACTTTGGCCTGCTGGTGGATGTGCCGACTATTGGCGTGGCAAAACGCCGACTATGCGGCAAGTTCGAGCCGTTAGGCGACGAGCCGGGCTCGCGACAGCCGCTGATCGACAAAGGCGAGCAGATTGGCTGGGTGCTGCGCAGCAAAAAACGCTGCAATCCGCTGTTTATTTCGCCGGGCCACCGCGTCAGTAACGATACGGCGCTGCACTGGGTGGAGACCTGCCTGCAAGGCTACCGTTTGCCGGAGCCGACGCGCTGGGCCGATGCCGTAGCGTCCAACCGGCCCGCTTTCGCCCGTCTCGGCATCCCGCTATAACGGTGTGAGGCGCCGGCTTTTCGGTTACACTGCAGCCCGCGCACTTTTGTTTAAGAGATCCCAACATGTTACGTAATCCGATTCACCTGCGGCTGGAAAAACTGGAAAGCTGGCAGCACGTTACTTTTATGGCCTGCCTGTGCGAGCGCATGTATCCCAATTATTGGGCTTTTTGCCGCCAGACCGGGTTTGGCGACGGCCAACTCTATCGTCGTATTCTCGATCTGGTCTGGGAAACGCTGCTGGTGAAAGATGCCAAAGTGAATTTTGACTCGCAGCTGGAAAAGCTGGAGGAAGCTATCCCGGCGGCTGAGGATTACGATCTGTACGGCGTTTATCCAGCTATCGACGCCTGCGTCGCGCTGAGCGAACTGCTGCACTCCCGTTTGAGCGGTGAAACCCTGGCGCACGCTATCGCTGTCAGCGAAGCTTCAATTACCTCTGTAGCGATGCTGGAAATGACCCAGGCCGAACGTGAAATGACCGAGGAAGAGCTAAAAGCGAATCCCGCCGTTGAAGAGGAATGGGACATCCAGTGGGAGATTTTTCGCCTGCTCAGCGCCTGTGAGGAAAGGGATCCGGAGCTGATAAAAGGACTGCGTTCTGACCTGCGGGAATCAGGGATCAGCAATATCGGTATAAATTTTCAGCAGTAAGGCGATAAAACGTGACTTCAGGCCTGATTTGTAGCGCCTTAAGGCTTCACATTCGCCCCCAGTCTGGTCTACATTTGTGGGGCTGAAAAAAGTGGCTATCGGTGCGTGTATGCAGGAGAGTGCCAGAAACTGGTTTTTCCCTCGCACTCGATGCTTAGCAAGCGATAAATACACTGTAAGGATAACTTATGAACAAGACTCAACTGATTGATGTAATTGCGGACAAAGCGGACCTGTCTAAGACCCAGGCTAAAGCTGCACTGGAATCCACTCTGGCTGCGATTACTGAGTCTCTGAAAGAAGGTGATGCTGTACAACTGGTTGGTTTTGGTACTTTTAAAGTTAACCACCGTGCTGAGCGTACTGGCCGCAACCCGCAGACCGGCAACGAAATCAAAATTGCAGCTGCAAACGTACCGGCATTCGTTTCTGGTAAAGCTCTGAAAGACGCTGTTAAATAATCGACAGTGAAAAGTTTTAAACAGGGGGGCGTTAAGCCCCTTTTGTTAAGGCTTTTTAGCTGTTTTTCACGGGACAGCCTGTGACGCTTTTCTCTCGTTCCGTTTTGCCGTTCCTGCTGCTGTTAGCAGGCTGTAGTTCACGACAGATGCCTGATTTTACCGCCAGCGGCTATCTTGCCGATCGCGGCGCCGTGCGTATCTGGCGCAAAACGCCTTCCCCACAGTCAACCCATCTGCAAACGGTCTATACCCCTTTTACCGAGCCGGTAACGGAAACCACGGACTACCAGTGGCAAGAGGGCAAACTGATTTCTGTTGAACGCAAAATTGTGGGCGCGCACTCTGAAAGTGTGACGCTGCGCTTTGACCAAAACGGCCGCCTGAGCTTTATGCAGCGCCAGCTGGCGAATCGGCGTGAAGCGCTGACAGCTGATGCTATCGCGCTCTACCAGTTCGATGCCGAACGTATGCTGACTATCAGCGACGATTTGCTACGCGGACGCGTAAGGCTATTACAGGGAGAGTGGACGCCTTCGGGCGCGGTCAGGTTATGCGGCGGCGGTAAGGCCTCGCCTGGCTTCGACAATAATGCCTTGCGTTATATCACCCAGCATCAGCAGGGATCGGGCGAGCCCCTTGGCATTGCCTGGCTGGAAGCGCCGGGTGGCACCCAGCTGCTGCTGGCGACGCCGGAAGACCTTTGTCAGCAACAGCCGCAGGCCGACAGTTTTTAATCAGCTGCCGGCTTGAGAGAGGAGGGGACAGCGCTGCCCCCTGAATCACTCTTATTTACGCCCGATAGCGCGGTAGCCGATATCCGTGCGGCAGAAGCTGCCATGCCAGGAGATGTGCCTGGCCAGTTCGTAGGCATGTTTCTGCGCCGCCGCGACGTCTTCGCCCAGCGCGGTCACGCACAACACGCGTCCGCCGTTTGTCACCACCAAATCGTCCTGCATTTTGGTGCCGGCGTGGAAAACCTTACCGTCCGGCGTCGCTTCCAGCGGCAGACCGTGGATCTGATCGCCGGTGGCGTAATCGCCAGGGTAGCCGCCCGCTGCCAGCACCACGCCCAGCGAAGGACGCGGATCCCAGACGGAGTCTTTGCTATCCAGCCTGCCGTCAACGGCGGCAAGGCAAAGATCGACCAGGTCAGACTGCAGGCGCAGCATGATCGGCTGCGTTTCGGGGTCGCCAAAGCGGCAGTTAAATTCAATGACTTTCGGCTGGCCGCTGTTATCGATCATCAGACCGGCATAAAGGAAGCCGGTATAGACGTTGCCTTCGGCCGCCATGCCGCGGACGGTCGGCCAGATAACCTCGTCCATAACGCGCCGGTGGATTTCGTCGGTTACGACCGGGGCTGGCGAATAGGCGCCCATGCCGCCTGTATTCGGGCCGGTATCGCCATCGCCCACGCGTTTATGATCCTGACTGGTCGCCATCGGCAGCACGTTCTCGCCGTCAACCATCACGATAAAGCTGGCTTCCTCGCCGTCCAGGAACTCCTCCACCACGATACGGTGCCCGGCATCGCCAAAAGCGTTTCCGGCCAGCATGTCTTTAATGGCGGCCTCCGCTTCTTCCAGCGTCATTGCGACAATCACGCCTTTGCCCGCCGCCAGACCGTCTGCCTTGATCACAATCGGCGCGCCCTTACTGCGCGTATAGGCCAGCGCGGCCTCTACGTCGGTGAAGTTCTGATATTCCGCCGTCGGGATTTTATGGCGGGCCAGGAAATCTTTGGTGAAAGCTTTAGAACCCTCCAGCTGCGCGGCAGCCTGGGTCGGGCCAAAGATCTTCAGCCCGGCGGCGCGAAAAGCATCAACTATGCCAATGACCAGCGGCGCTTCCGGCCCAACGATAGTCAGATCGATGCGCTCACGCTGGGCAAAATCCAGCAGTGCAGGGATATCGGTCGCGCCAATAGCGACGTTTTGCAATGCCGGCTCCAGCGCGGTGCCGGCATTGCCCGGCGCGACAAATACGGTTTCCGCCAGCGGCGACTGCGAAGCTTTCCACGCCAGCGCGTGCTCACGGCCGCCATTGCCAATCACTAAAATTTTCATTGTCGGTTCCTTATTAATGGCGGAAGTGGCGCATATTGGTGAAAATCATGGCAATGCCGTGTTCATCAGCGGCGGCGATCACTTCTTCATCGCGAATCGAGCCGCCAGGCTGGATAACGCAGCTCACGCCCGCCGCCGCCGCCGCATCAATCCCGTCACGGAACGGGAAGAAGGCGTCAGAGGCCAGCGCGCAGCCTTCCACCACCAGACCTTCATCTTTTGCTTTGATACCGGCAATTTTGGCGGAGTAAACGCGGCTCATCTGGCCGGCACCAATCCCGACGGTCATATTGTCGCGTGCATAAACAATGGCGTTGGATTTCACAAATTTGGCGACTTTCCAGCAGAACAGCGCATCGCGCAGCTCCTGCTCTGTCGGCTGACGTTTGGTTACGACGCGCAGCTGGCTTGCTTCCACCATGCCCAGATCGCGATCCTGTACCAGCAAACCGCCGTTCACGCGCTTGAAGTCCAGCCCGGCCTGACGCTGCTGCCACTGGCCGCAAATCAGCACGCGCACGTTCTGCTTGGCCGACGTCACCTTCAGCGCGGCTTCGCTGGCGGAGGGCGCAATAATCACTTCAACGAACTGGCGGCTGATAATTGCCTGAGCGGTCGCTTCGTCCAACTCGCGGTTAAAGGCGATGATGCCGCCAAAGGCAGAGGTAGGATCGGTTTTGTAAGCCAACTCGTAAGCGCCCAAAGCCGAATCGCTAACCGCCACGCCGCAAGGGTTAGCATGCTTGACAATCACGCAGGCCGGTTCGCTGAACTCTTTTACGCATTCCAGCGCCGCATCGGTATCGGCAATATTGTTATAAGAAAGCGCCTTGCCCTGAACCTGCTGCGCCGTGGCGACCGAAGCCTCAGTCACATTCTCTTCTATATAGAAGGCGGCATCCTGATGGCTGTTTTCGCCGTAGCGCATATCCTGCTTCTTAATGAAGTTCAAATTCAGCGTACGCGGGAAGCGTCCGGCAGGCTCGCGGGTTTCACCATGATAGGCCGGAACCAGGCTGCCGAAGTAGTTGGCGATCATGCTGTCGTAGGCGGCGGTATGCTCGAAAGCTTTAATAGCCAGATCGAAGCGGGTAGCCAGCTGTAGTGAGTTATCGTTGGCGTCCATCTCGGCAATCACCGCGTCGTAGTCGCTGCTCTTTACTACGATAGCTACGTCTTTATGGTTCTTGGCCGCGGAGCGCACCATAGTCGGGCCGCCGATATCGATATTCTCTACCGCATCTTCCAGCGAGCAGCCTTCGCGCGCCACCGTCTGTGCAAAGGGATAAAGGTTAACGACCACCATGTCGATAGGGGCGATGCTGTGCGCCTGCATGATGGCATCGTCCTGGCCGCGACGTCCCAGAATGCCGCCGTGAACTTTCGGATGCAGAGTTTTGACGCGTCCATCCATCATTTCCGGGAAACCGGTATAGTCAGACACTTCGGTAACGGGCAGACCGGCCTCGGCCAACAGACGAGCAGTGCCGCCCGTGGAGAGCAGCTCCACACCACGCGCGGAAAGCGCCTGTGCAAATTCGAGGATACCGGCTTTGTCGGACACGCTGAGCAGAGCGCGGCGTACAGGACGAGGTTGTTGCATGAGGTTTTATCCCTTGGCTTTGGTTCGCATAGATAAGAGCGTTACATCAATCTTAGCTTTTCCCCTTCTTTATAAAGAAAGAAGCAGAGAAGATTCAGGTAACGCCCCCAAATGGGGGCCGGGATTTTTCCGGGGCATTGTAGCGAAAACGTTTGCGTGATGCTCGTCTAAATTTGTTCTCACCGCCGGATGTGGATAACTTTGTGGGTAAATGCGTATAAATAGCCCTTTTGCTGTGGAATGCAGCTAACGCGCTATTTTTCTAAAATTAGGGGTTGTCAGCCGCCAGGAACTCCCTATAATGCGCAACCACTGAGACGGCACAACGGCTTACGGGCCAGCGGCTCAGGAGGTTCAGGAAGCTGAACCGCCGGAGAAAAACTTCTGAAAAAGAGGTTGACTCTGAAGGAGGAAAGCGTAAGATACGCCACCTCGCAGTAAGTCGCCAAGGCGCTTACCGCAACGCTCTTTAACAATTTATCAGACAATCTGTGTGGGCACTCGCAGGATTGATATCAAGCGTCTCCGGACGCAAAAAAATATCAAGTCTTAAGAGTGAACACATAATGAAATTCATTATGACGTTTTACACTTG
>NZ_RHUM01000022.1 GCF_003937915.1 Erwinia sp. 198
CAAGTGTAAAACGTCATAATGAATTTCATTATGTGTTCACTCTTAAGACTTGATATTTTTTTGCGTCCGGAGACGCTGATATCAATCCTGCGAGTGCCCACACAGATTGTCTGATAAATTGTTAAAGAGCGTTGCGGTAAGCGCCTTGGCGACTTACTGCGAGGTGGCGTATCTTACGCTTTCCTCCTTCAGAGTCAACCACTTTTTCAGAAGTTTTCTCCGGCGGTTCAGTTTCCTGAACCTCCTGAGCCGCTGGCCCGTAAGCCGTTGTGCCGTCTCAGTGGTTGCGCATTATAGGGATCCGTTCGGATAGCACAACCCTTTTTTTGATCTTTCTTTTCGACCGCTGATTTTTCACGCTTATCGTTGTGATAACGGACAATTCGCACAAAAATAGCGCTGATTTTAGTGAAGTTATTGATCGTTATTAGCCTGAGATGCCAGGCTTCATGGATCCTTTTATGAATGAGAGGCAGTTATGTCCGGAAATTTACGTCCTTATAAAGATACGTATCCCCAATGCGGCGAACGCGTCATGGTCGATGCTTCAAGCGTGGTGGTTGGTGAGGTGCAGTTAAATGATGACGTCAGTATCTGGCCGTTGGTTGCCATCCGGGGGGATGTAAATCGCGTTGTTATCGGTAAACGCAGCAATATTCAGGATGGCAGCGTACTGCATGTTACCCACAGGTCTTCTGCTAACCCGGAAGGCTTTCCGCTGATGGTCGGGGAAGATGTCACGGTTGGCCATAAAGCCATGCTCCATGGTTGCCGCATTGGTAATCGTGTTCTGGTTGGCATGGGCTCGATACTGCTGGATGGCGTAATAGTGGAAGACGACGTCATGATTGGTGCCGGTAGCCTGGTACCGCCGGGCAAACGGCTAGCCAGCGGCTTTCTTTATTTAGGCAGCCCGGTAAAACAAATTCGGCCGCTTACTGAAGCTGAAATCAGCGGCCTGCTTTATTCATCTAACAACTATGTGAAATGGAAAGATGACTATCTGGCTCAGGAAAGCCAGATCCAGCCCTGAGCGTCTTCCTTTTCCGCCTTGATCGCCGCTTCTGCTTCCTCCTCCAGATCCCAACGATGTTGGCGGAAGCTTTCTATTACTTCTTTATCTTTACCAAAGCGGCGGATCAGCGATTCGCCGTCAATGGCACAAAGGATCTGAAAGCCGTTGACCAAAGCGGGAAAGCAGATGGCGTTCGCCGCCTCGTCCCACCATTCACGATCGGGAAACAGGATCGCCTGGTTCATCCCTGAAGTTCCGCCTGCAAAGCAGCAATGACGGGCGCGACATCAGGAAACACATCGTGCCATAAAAAGAATGACCACGCCGCCTGCCCTACCAGCATGCCCAGTCCGTCCGCCCTATGCGTTGCGCCCCGCTCCCGGCACCAGTGCAGAAACGGCGTTGCGCCAGGCTGATAAAACATATCGTAGCAGCGGGTTTGCGGGCCGATTAGCGATGCCGGTATAGCCGGAATTTCTCCGCCAACGCCGCTGGAGGTGGCATTGATAATAAGATCAAACTGCCTTGCCTCCAGGCTGTCCATCGGTTCGGCAGCGATTTTTCCAGCCTGCCGAAAAAGCTCAGCCAATGTCTGCGCCTTCGCCAGCGTGCGGTTAGTAACAGTCAGATCACAGCGCAAAGACAGAAGGGGCAGGATCACACCGCGAGCGGCGCCACCCGCCCCCACCAGCAGTACCCGGTCGCCAGGCTTGATCAACGACAGTCTTTCTAAATCGGTCAGCAGACCAATCCCATCGGTGTTGTCGCCCAGCAGCCGCCCGTCGTCCAGCTTCTTTATAGTATTGACCGCGCCCGCCAGCGAAGCCCGCTCGGTCAGTTCATCCACCAGCCGGTAAGCCTGCTCTTTAAAAGGCAGCGTCACGTTAGCGCCCGCACCGCCCTGAGCAATAAAGTCCGCTACTGAACGATCGAATTCATCCACCGGCGCGCAAATACGACCGTAGGGATGAGGGATGCCGGTCTGCTCTGCAAAAAGCTGATGGATCCGTGGCGACCTGCTGTGATTAATCGGATTACCGAATACCGCAAAATTTCGCATTGTTTATCCCTGTCGAATCAGTTCGCCGGTTAAAGCATCGCGAATTTCAGAAGGATTGTTCCGTCCGCCTGTCTCAGCCTGCAAAACGGGGAAATCTTTACCAAACTGCTGATGAACTTCCGCAGCGTGGCGGCAAGGCGGCAGGCCGGTAAGGTTGGCACTGGTGGACACCAGCGGCTTGCCGAAAGCCTCGCATAGCTGACGAACATCGGGATGATCGCTGACCCGCACCGCCAGCGAATCAAATCGCCCTGTCAGCCAGCGAGGCGTGGTTTTACGCGCCGGCACTACCCAGGTGACCGGACCAGGCCAGAACGAGAACATCTTTGCTTTCTGTTCTGCCGTCAGCTGTGCTTCATCAAGATAGGGCTGCAGCTGTCGATAATCCGCCGCAATCAGGATTAATCCTTTTTCGACCGGACGCTGCTTTAACGCCAGTAGCGCCATGACGGCTGTTTCGCTGTCCGGGTTACATCCCAGACCAAATACCGCTTCGGTGGGATAAGCGATGACGGCATCCTGTCGTAAGTGCGCAAGGCAGGCATCCAGCGAGCCTGCCGGGTAGTTATTCTTCAATGCTGTTTCCTGCTGTAACGGGCTTGCCGCAGGCTTTGCTGGCACAAAAGCGCCTGACGCCGCGCGCGGTCTTTTTCTCAATTAATAGAGGGAAATGGCAAAACTCACACTCTCCCTCTACCGGTGTAAAATTAACGGCAAACTGGCAGTCCGGATAACGATCGCAGGCATGAAACATCTTGCCGTAGCGTGAACGCCGCTGCACCAGCTTTCCCTTCTCGCACTGTGGACAGGCAAGCGTGGTTTGGTCGGGCTTATCGATGAGTTCCGTATGCGTGCAGTCGGGATAGCGGCTACAGCCGATGAACATGCCGTAGCGCCCCTGACGTAAAGCCAGCTCCGCCTGGCAAACCGGGCAAAACTGGCCTTCAAGGATTTTAACGATATGGCCGTCGGCCTGGTTTTTAAGGGGGCGGATATAGTCGCATTCGGGATACGCTGAGCATCCCAGAAAAGCGCCGTGCTTTCCTGAACGAATGACCAGTTCCGCCCCGCACTGTGGGCAAGGCTCATTTTTTCGCACAGCGAAAAGCGCTGTTTTATTCATAGCATTTACGACACGAAGACGTTCTTCAGTGCACTATTCCTTCATTGACGTCGAAAAGAAGTTCTTCCATCTGTTGGTAGGCGTTTTCACATCCGGGAATGTTAAACAATACCATCAGCACCACCCATTTGAGATCTTCCAGATCGAATTCAAGCGTGTCCAGCGCCATAATGCGCTCGATAACCATTTCCCGGGTTTCCAGATTCAGCACCTGAATTTGTTCCAGGAACAGAATGAATCCCCGGCAGTTGGCATCCAACCGCTGGCTCTCTTCTTCGGTATAAATCCTCATGGAAAGCGGATCGGCCGCCAGCAAAAAAGGCGCCGTCAGGCCATCCTGATAATCCGCCAGCTTTTCTAACCAGTTCAACGCATTATAAATATCTTCACGATGAAAACCGGCGTCGGTCAAATCGTCCGTCAATTTATCCTGATCGACGCGCATCTCTGCTTCGCTATGAATATACGTTTCAAATAAATACATCAGTACGTCGAACATGGCTTGCCCTCCTCAATCGGACATAGCCGCCGGGTACAGCTGCGATCCACCCTGCTAACTCCAGCTCAAGCAGCTTAGCTACGATAACTGGCACAGGCTGACAGGCACGTTCAGCGACAACGTCAACAGGTGTAACCTCATCTCCTACGTTAGCCAACACCTCGGGAAATGGCAATGAACTATTGTCTTCCACAGCAGAATATATTGTTGAGTTTTTCGCCAGGGGTAACCATTTCAAATCGCTTTGTAACTGCTCAAGGATAGTATTGGGATGCGCGGTCAACAGCGCGCCCTGCTGAATAAGCCAGTGCGTGCCTTCACTACCGGGATTGCCGATTGCGCCAGGCAGCGCATAAACATCACGATTTTGCTCTAAAGCCAGCCTGGCGGTTACCAGCGATCCGCTTTTCAGGGCCGCTTCCACCACCAGCACGCCCAGACTCAAGCCGCTGATGATTCTGTTACGCCAGGGAAAGTGCCAGGCGAGCGGCGCAGCGGCAAGCGGGAATTCAGAAACCAGCGTGCCGCCCTCGGCAACAATCGCTTTCGCCAACGAAAGATGTTGGCGAGGATAGATTTTTATCAGCCCGCCCCCTAATACCGCCAGCGTTTTTCCCTTTACCTCTAATGCGGCCCTGTGGGCGACGCTATCAATGCCCAGCGCAAGCCCACTGGTAATGGTAATACCGCTGAGCGCCAGCGTTTGGGCAAAGAAGGTTCCCCAGTTTCTGCCATAGGCGGAGCAGCTGCGGCTGCCGATGACCGCTATCTGCGGCGTGGTCAGCAGCGCCGGATCGCCCTGAACAAAAAGGGCGGCGGGGAAATCATGGATGTTTTTCAGTAAAGGAGGATAGGCAGGGCTGTCGCAGGCAATAAAGTAGTGGTTATCCTGCTCCAGCCAGGCGAGCGTACTCTTAATGACCCTTCGGTCATAAGCCAGAAAAGCCTCGGCTTGCTCAGCCCGCAGGCCCGCGTCAAGAAGCGTATTTTTATCCAGCGCCGTCTCGCATTGCAGCCTGGCGACGATCGCTTTACGCCGTAGCGCGGACAATTGCTTTACGGCTGACAGACGCAGCCAGATTTCCGTTGCCGTCATCGGTGCCATCCCTGCCCCGGGCTTTGGTTTACATAGCGGGAATGCTGTCAATCATAAGGCGAAATGTCTACAATAAGAGGGATAAATCTCTTATTCCTTGAACACACATCTGGAAAGTTATGTCCGTTTTGCAGGTATTACATTATCCCGACGATCGTCTTCGCATCGTCGCTAAGCCCGTGGCGGAAGTAAACGCCGATATTCAGCGTATCGTTGATGATATGTTCGACACCATGTATGCCGAAGAAGGTATTGGCCTGGCGGCGACGCAGGTCGATATTCATCAGCGCATTATCGTTATCGACGTTTCGGAAAACCGCGACGAGCGTCTGGTGCTAATCAACCCGGAGCTGCTGGAAAAAAGCGGCGATACCGGTATTGAAGAAGGCTGCCTCTCTATTCCGGAACAGCGAGCGCTGGTGCCGCGCGCCGAAAAAGTGAAAATCCGCGCGCTGGATCGTGAAGGCAAAAGCTATGAGCTGGAGGCGGACGGCCTGCTGGCTATCTGTATTCAGCACGAAATGGATCATCTGGTCGGCAAGCTGTTTATCGATTACCTGTCGCCGCTGAAGCGCGATCGTATTCGTAAAAAGCTGGAAAAACTCTATCGCCAGACGGCTCAGGACTGATGAACATCTGAAGAAGGGAACCCCGTGTCCGACTCTTTAAACATTATCTTTGCCGGCACGCCTGACTTTGCAGCGCGTCATCTTGACGCACTGCTGTCGTCCAGCCACAAAGTAGTAGGCGTTTTTACCCAACCCGACCGTCCGGCGGGCCGCGGCAACAAGCTGACGGCCAGCCCGGTTAAACAGCTGGCTGAGCAGCATGGCATTCCCGTGTTTCAGCCAAAATCCCTGCGTCCCGAAGAGAACCAGCAGCTGGTTGCCGATTTGCACGCTGACGTCATGGTCGTGGTGGCTTATGGCCTGATCCTGCCGGCCGCCGTGCTGACTATGCCGCGCCTGGGCTGTATCAACGTACATGGTTCGCTGCTGCCAAAATGGCGCGGCGCGGCGCCTATTCAGCGCTCGCTCTGGGCTGGCGATGCGGAAACCGGCGTGACTATCATGCAGATGGATGTCGGTCTGGATACCGGCGATATGCTGCATAAACTGGCCTGCCCGATTGAAGTGGACGACACCAGCGCCAGCCTCTATCAGAAGCTGGCCGAACTTGGCCCGCAGGGCATGTTGACCACGCTTGAGCAGCTTGCCTGCGGCAGCGCGCAGCCGGAAGTACAGGATGAAGCGCTGGTTAGCTATGCGGAAAAGCTCAGTAAAGAAGAAGCGAAGCTGGACTGGACGCTATCCGCTGCCCAGCTTGAACGCTGCATTCGCGCTTTTAATCCCTGGCCGGTCAGCTATTTCACTATTGACGACCAGCCGGTCAAAGTGTGGAAAGCCTCGGTATTACCGCACGTGGCAAAACAGCCTGGCGAAATTGTTCAGGCGGACAAAAACGGCATCCAGATTGCGACTACCGATGGCGTTCTCAATATCGAAGAGCTACAGCCTGCCGGTAAAAAAGCCATGAAGGCGCAGGATCTGCTGAACTCCCGCCGTGAATGGTTTAATCCTGGCAACATCCTTGCCTGACACCTCGCCCGGCCTCGTGTCGGGCGATATTTAAAGCGATCCTATGAAAAAAAATACCAATCTGCGCAGCGTGGCTGCCGAGACTATTGAGAAAGTAGTCGAGCGTGGCGAGTCATTAAGCACCGTGCTGCCTGTCGCGCAAAAATCGCTGGCGGAAAAAGACGCCGCGCTGCTACAGGAGCTTTGCTATGGCGTGTTGCGTACGCTGCCGCAGCTGGAGTGGGTTATCAGTCAGCTGATGGAGCGCCCGCTTACCGGAAAGCAACGCGCCGTTCATTTCCTGATTATGGTCGGTCTTTACCAGCTGATGTTTACCCGTATCCCCGCCCACGCCGCGCTGGCAGAGACGGTGGAAGGTGCGGTCGCACTCAAACGGCAGCAGCTGAAGGGGCTGATCAACGGCGTGCTGCGCCAGTTCCAGCGCAAGCAGGAGGAGCTGACGACGACGATGGCAGAAGGCGATCAGCAGTACCTGCATCCGAAATGGCTGCTGACAAGGCTCAGAAACGCCTGGCCGGCGCAGTGGCCGCAAATTGTGGACGCTAACAATCAGCGCCCGCCGATGTGGCTGCGTGTCAATCGACAGCATCACAGCCGTGAAGAGTGGCTGACGCTGCTGCAGGAAGCCGGTAAAAATGCCGAGCCTCATCCGGTGCACAAGGATGCTCTGCGGCTTGATGCTCCCTGCCCGGTGTCGCAGCTGCCCGGATTCGATCGGGGCTGGGTGACGGTACAGGATGCCTCCGCTCAGGGCTGTGTCGCCTTGCTCGACCCACAAAACGGCGAAATGATTCTGGATCTTTGTGCCGCGCCGGGCGGTAAAACCACGCATATTCTGGAAGCCGCACCTGAAGCCAGCGTGCTGGCCGTAGATATCGATGCGAAGCGGCTGGCCAGGGTCAGCGAAAATTTGCAGCGGCTGAATATGACTGCCGAAGTGAAAGTCGGCGATGGGACAGCGCCCGAACAATGGTGTGGCGACAGGCAGTTCGATCGGATTTTATTGGATGCGCCGTGCTCGGCAACCGGCGTAATTCGCCGTCACCCGGATATTAAATGGCTGCGTCGCGACCGCGATATTCCCGAGCTGGCGGCTATCCAGCAGCAAATTTTGGATGCTATCTGGCCACACCTGAAGCCCGGCGGCACTTTGCTTTACGCTACCTGTTCGGTTCTGCCGGAAGAAAACCATCTACAGGTTGCGGCATTCCTGGCGCGTCATACTGATGCTACGCTGAGTGATACCGGTGACGAAAAACGGCCAGGGATTCAGGTTTTTCCTGATGCTCAGGGCGGTGACGGCTTTTACTATGCGAAGCTGGTAAAAAAATAACGTAGCGGCCGGCACGGTCGGCCTAATCCATTTTCCTGAACAGACTGAAGCACAATGAAAATCATTATTCTTGGCGCCGGTCAGGTTGGCGGCACGCTTGCCGAAAACCTGGTAGGTGAAAACAACGATATTACCGTGGTGGATACGGATTCCGGTCGCCTGCGTCAGTTACAGGATAAATACGATTTACGCGTTGTGCAGGGCCACGGTTCCCATCCACGGGTGCTGCGCGAAGCGGGCGCGGAAGATGCCGATATGCTGGTAGCGGTAACCAGCTCGGATGAAACCAATATGGTTGCCTGTCAGGTAGCCTACTCTCTTTTTAATACGCCGAACCGTATCGCCCGTATTCGCGCGCCGGACTATCTGCGCGATGCCGAACGACTCTTTATCCCGGAAGCCGTGCCGATCGATCATTTGATCTCGCCAGAGCAGCTGGTTATCGACAATATTTACCGGCTAATCGAATATCCGGGCGCGCTACAGGTAGTCAATTTCGCCGAAGGCAAGGTCAGCCTGGCGGTAGTAAAAGCCTATTATGGCGGGCCGCTGGTCGGTAATCCTCTGGCAATCATGCGTGAGCATATGCCGCACATTGATACGCGCGTCGCCGCTATCTTCCGTCAGGACCGCCCTATCCGCCCGCAGGGTTCAACGATTGTGGAAGCAGGCGACGAGGTCTTTTTTATCGCCGCAAGCCAGCATATCCGTGCAGTCATGAGCGAATACCAGCGTCTGGAAAAGCCCTATAAGCGTATTATGATTGTCGGCGGCGGTAATATTGGCTCGGGGCTGGCGCAGCGGCTGGAGAAAAATTACAGCGTCAAACTGATTGAACGTAATCAGCAGCGCGCCGCCGAGCTGGCCGAGCTGTTGCAAAACACCATTGTCTTTTACGGCGATGCGTCGGATCAGGAACTGCTGGCCGAAGAGCACATCGATCAGATCGATCTTTTTATTGCCATTACCAATGACGACGAAGCCAATATCATGTCGGCAATGCTGGCGAAGAGAATGGGCGCGAAGAAAGTTATGGTGCTTATCCAGCGAAAAGCCTACGTCGATCTGGTACAGGGTAGCGTGATCGATATTGCCATCTCGCCGCAGCAGGCGACGATTTCTGCGCTGCTGGGCCACGTGCGCAAGGCCGATATCGTTGGCGTTTCCTCGCTGCGCCGTGGCGTGGCCGAAGCGATCGAGGCGATCGCGCATGGGGATGAAACCACCTCGCGCGTTGTCGGCAGATCTATTGACGATATCAAACTGCCGCCGGGAACTATTATTGGTGCAGTTGTGCGCGGCGATGATGTAATGATCGCTAACGACAATCTGCGGATCGAGCAAGGCGATCATGTGATCATGTTCCTGACCGACAAGAAATTTGTGCCAGACGTAGAAAGACTGTTCCAGCCCAGTCCGTTCTTTTTATAACGCTTCGCGCTGCCAGGGACTGGCACCGTGTTTACCCCTTACCGCTACTCTTTTCATCTGTCGTCTGGTTTTTCTCCGCCGTTAGCATGGCAAAAGCCGGTTCGTTTGTTAGACTTATTCACTGGCACAGGAAAGGAGATAACAATGAGTTTATTCAAAGAGTTTCGCGATTTCGCTATGCGCGGCAACGTTGTCGATCTGGCGGTCGGTGTAATTATTGGTGCCGCATTCGGTAAGATCGTTTCTTCTTTGGTGGCGAACATCATTATGCCACCGCTGGGATTGTTGATTGGTGGAATAGACTTCAAACAGTTTGGCTGGGTACTCAAGCCCGCCGTCGGCGATGCGCCTGCGGTCGTGATGCAGTACGGTATCTTCCTGCAGAACGTTTTTGATTTTATCATCGTGGCTTTCGCTATCTTCCTGGCTATTAAGCTGATGAACAAGCTGCACAAGAAGAAAGAAGTTGAAAAGCCTGCGCCTAAAATCAGCGCGGAAGAGACGCTGCTGACTGAAATCCGTGATTTGCTGAAGCAGAAAAACGGCCAGATCTGACAGCATCAGTAAAAAAAGAACCGCCTTCGAGGGCGGTTTTTTTATGGTCTGAAAGCAGAAGGCCAGTGGTAAAGTCTGCTTTACCACTGGCCTCCCGGGCTGCGTGCTTGTCCTTACGCCGATAGCTGCCTTTGCCTTTTTTATTCGCTTCGATACGCGTTTTGAACAGCGGGTCATGTAACAAAGCCTCCAGCGCGTTATCGCGAATGGTGCCTTTCCTGTGTTGATATTTAGTCATATACCTTCCTTTTGGTTGAATCGGCAATGAATATAGAACGCAAACGTCAAAAGATCAATCCGCCGTCGGGGCCAGTGCGCCTTTCTCTAATGCTTCCAGTATGGAGCAGTAAACGCTGCTGTGAGCCGTTCCGCAGCAGGCATCATTCAGCCTGGTCAGTGAACGCTGCATATGCTGCAGTTCAGCGATCATGCTTTCGACTTCCTGCAGTCTCGTTTGCACGATAGTTTTTGATTCCTGGCAGGTATGGTGTTCAGGATCGATGCGGATCGAAAGCAGTTCACGAATGGCTTCCAGGCTAAAACCCAGCTGTCTGCCATAACGAATAAACCGAAGACGCTGAAGATCGTTCTGGCTATAGAGCCGGAAACCGCCCTCCGTGCGGATCTCATGATCCATCATGTGCTGCTTTTCATAATAACGGATCGTATCGGGCGTTACGTCCGCCAGTTTGGCCAGCTGGCCTATTTTATACATCCTTTTCTCCAAAAAGCCGCTGCTGTAATTGTCCGCCGTACTCGCTCCTGAGAAAGTCGGTACTCATTCCTGCCTGCCTGAGCTTGCTTTCTAAAAGCGTGAGGTGTTTAGCGTATTGAGCATAGCGCTCATCCGTGGGCTCAATACCGGCAAGCAGTTCATTGAGCTCCACCGCTTCGCGTCGCATTTCCAGCTCGGGCGGGAGAAAACCGGAATTTTTCATCAGGCGATATGCCGCACGCAGTTCGGGCGGCACGTGACTGTCGTCATCCAGCGCCAGCTTTTTACCGCTGCCGGGCAGATTATCGAATTCGCCTTTTTTTTGGGCTTCAGCAATGTGCTGTTCTACCAGCTGGTCAAATAACCACATCATGACCTCGTGGACGGGGGAAAGAACAAACAGGATAGCGCGTTGTAAAAGGGAGGGGAAATTTCAGATATAAAAAAACCGGGCATACGCCCGGTTTTTCCAGATTGCGGCAGATATTACTCTGCTGCTTCTGCTTGAGCTTCTGGACGATCAACCAGCTCGATGTAAGCCATCGGAGCGTTGTCACCAGCGCGGAAGCCACACTTCAGAATACGAGTGTATCCACCGGCACGGCTCGCGAAACGCGGGCCCAGCTCGTTAAACAGTTTTGCCACGATCTCGTTATCACGAGTGCGGGCGAATGCCAGACGACGATTAGCTACGCTGTCGGTCTTGGCAAGAGTAATCAGCGGCTCAACTACACGACGCAGCTCTTTCGCTTTTGGCAGGGTCGTCTTGATGATTTCATGACGAACCAAAGAGCCTGCCATGTTGCGGAACATAGCCTGGCGATGGCTGCTGTTGCGGTTCAGTTGACGACCACTCTTACGATGGCGCATGACCTTATCCTTCTCAGTGAAACCTTAACCTGTGATCGGGTTATTCATCAGCGATGCTAGCGGGCGGCCAGTTTTCCAGGCGCATGCCCAGAGACAGACCACGAGAAGCCAGCACGTCTTTAATCTCGGTAAGAGATTTTTTACCAAGGTTAGGCGTTTTGAGCAGCTCAACCTCGGTACGCTGTACCAGATCACCGATGTAGTGGATAGCTTCTGCCTTAAGGCAGTTAGCAGAGCGGACAGTCAATTCCAGATCGTCAACAGGGCGCAGCAGGATCGGATCGAATTCTGGTTTCTCTTCTTTCACTTCCGGCTGACGTACATCACGTAAGTCAACGAAAGCTTCCAGTTGTTCAGCCAGAATGGTTGCCGCACGGCGGATCGCTTCTTCAGGATCGATAGTGCCGTTGGTTTCCATTTCGATGACCAGCTTGTCCAGGTCAGTACGCTGTTCTACACGCGCTGCTTCAACATTGTAGGCAATACGCTCTACAGGGCTGTAGCAGGCGTCGACCAACAGACGACCGATCGGGCGCTCATCTTCTTCCGAATGAATTCGGGCAGAAGCCGGCACATAACCACGACCGCGCTGAACTTTGATACGCATGCTGATAGCCGCGTTCTCATCAGTCAGGTGGCAGATCACGTGCTGCGGCTTGACGATTTCGACATCACCATCATGGGTGATATCGGCTGCAGTCACAGGGCCAATGCCAGATTTATTCAGAGTAAGAATAACTTCATCTTTCCCCTGAACTCTTACCGCCAGCCCTTTCAGGTTGAGCAGGATTTCCAGGATGTCTTCCTGTACGCCCTCTTTGGTGCTGTACTCATGTAGTACACCATCAATTTCAACCTCGGTCACCGCGCAACCCGGCATTGATGAAAGCAGAATACGGCGCAGTGCGTTACCAAGAGTATGGCCAAAGCCACGCTCTAAAGGCTCAAGGGTCACCTTGGCGTGCGTCGAACTCACTTGCTCGATATCTACCAGGCGCGGTTTTAGAAACTCTGTCACAGAACCCTGCATTGTGTCCTCTCTTTGGTACTAAGCTTTACTTGGAGTAAAGCTCGACGATCAGGTGTTCGTTAATGTCCGCAGACAGATCGGTACGTTCAGGAATACGTTTGAACACACCTTCCATCTTAGTTGCATCAACTTCCAGCCAGGTTGGCTTTTCACGCTGCTCAGCCAGCTCCAGAGCGGCTTTCACGCGAGACTGCTTTTTGGCTTTCTCACGGATGCTAACAACGTCATTCGGAGTTACCTGATAAGAAGCGATGCTAACAACGCGACCATTTACCATGATGGATTTGTGGCTAACCAGCTGACGTGCTTCTGCACGAGTGGCGCCAAAGCCCATACGGTAAACAACGTTATCCAGACGACCTTCCAGCAGAGCTAACAGGTTTTCACCGGTGTTGCCTTTCAGACGTGCTGCTTCTTTATAATAGTTACGGAACTGACGCTCCAGCACGCCGTAGATACGACGAACTTTTTGCTTTTCACGTAACTGTACGCCATAGTCAGACAGACGCGGTTTACGCGCACCGTGCTGGCCAGGGGCTTGTTCAATCTTACACTTGGTATCAATCGCGCGAACGCCAGACTTCAGGAAGAGGTCTGTACCTTCACGACGGCTCAGCTTGAGCTTAGGACCCAAATATCTTGCCATTTTCTTTCTCCAACATTCCTAAAAAACGAGCGTTATACGCGGCGTTTTTTCGGCGGACGACAACCGTTGTGAGGGATCGGAGTCACATCAGTAATATTAGTGATGCGGAAACCAGCAGCGTTCAGAGCACGAATCGTTGATTCGCGGCCTGGACCAGGACCCTTAACCATAACTTCCAGGTTCTTAATACCGTACTCTTTCACGGCGTCTGCGCAACGTTCAGCGGCAACCTGTGCAGCGAACGGCGTAGATTTACGAGAACCACGGAAACCGGAACCACCGGCTGTTGCCCAACCCAGCGCGTTACCCTGACGATCGGTAATGGTCACGATGGTGTTGTTGAAAGATGCATGGACATGAGCCACGCCATCAGAGACTTGCTTTCTTACACGCTTGCGTGCACGAACTGGTGCCTTTGCCATTATTCAATCACCCCGATTATTTCTTGATCGGTTTACGCGGACCCTTACGGGTACGTGCGTTGGTCTTGGTACGCTGACCGCGCACTGGAAGACCACGACGATGACGTAAACCACGATAGCAACCAAGGTCCATCAGACGCTTGATGCTCAGGGTGACTTCACGACGCAGATCGCCTTCAACAACAAACTTTGCAACTGCGTCACGCAGAATGTCGATTTGTTCTTCAGACAGCTCACTGATCTTAACATTTTCAGCGATTCCCGTTGATGCACAGATAGCCTGTGAGCGGGTCTTGCCGATGCCGAAGATCGCGGTTAATGCGATAACGGTATGTTTATGATCAGGAATGTTAATGCCTGCTATACGGGCCACTATGCACTCCTACTATTTAAATATGCGCCCCATGCTGAAAAGCCCGTTTTCAGGATACTCAAATGGAAACGCATAGACATACAAAAGATTGGCTGGCTAATCTAGCCAGCTCAACCCGACTTTGCAAGAAAAATATTAGCCCTGACGCTGTTTATGCTTAGGCTCGGCGCTGCAAATCACACGTACGACACCATCACGACGGATGATTTTGCAGTTACGACATAATTTCTTGACGGAAGCACGAACTTTCATTTTTACTCTCCGTAACTTCTCAAGCGCCTGAATTAACGGCCGTAGCCCTTCAGGTTTGCTTTCTTCAATGCAGACTCGTATTGACTGGACATCATCAGAGTTTGCACTTGAGCCATAAAGTCCATGATGACAACAACTACGATCAGCAGTGAAGTACCGCCGAAGTAGAATGGAACTTTCATCGCATCACGCATGAACTCCGGGATTAGGCAGATGAAAGTAATGTAAAGCGCACCCACTAACGTGAGGCGAGTCATTACTTTATCGATGTACTTCGCCGTCTGTTCTCCCGGACGAATTCCTGGTACAAATGCACCAGACTTCTTCAGGTTATCTGCTGTTTCACGCGGGTTGAAAACCAACGCCGTATAGAAGAAACAGAAGAAGATGATTGCAGTCGCATAGAGTAACACATAAAGCGGTTGACCAGGCTGCAAATACATTGAAATAGTCGTCAGCCAGTTCCAACCGGTTCCGCCCCCGAACCATGAAGCTATGGTCGCCGGGAACAGGATAATGCTGGAAGCAAAGATTGCCGGGATAACCCCTGCCATATTCACTTTCAGCGGTAAATGTGTGCTCTGCGCAGCATAGACACGACGGCCTTGCTGACGTTTCGCATAGTTCACCACAATGCGGCGTTGACCACGCTCAACGAAAACAACGAAGAAGGTCACTGCAAATACAAGAACTGCAACCAACAGCAACAGGAGGAAGTGCAGGTCGCCTTGCCGCGCTTGCTCGATGGTATGGCCAATGGCCGGCGGCAGTCCCGCAACAATACCAGCGAAGATTATGATGGAGATACCGTTGCCGATACCCCGCTCAGTAATCTGTTCACCCAGCCACATCAGGAACATTGTCCCGGTCACCAGGCTGACAACAGCGGTAAAGTAGAAGGCAAAGCCTGGATTTAACACCAGGCCCTGCATTCCAGGCATATTCGGCAGACCGGTAGCAATACCGATAGACTGAAATATGCCCAGTACCAGTGTGCCGTAACGGGTGTACTGGCTAATCTTACGACGGCCAGCCTCCCCTTCTTTCTTTATTTCTGCCAGCGCGGGATGAACCACGGTCAGCAGCTGGATAATAATCGAGGCCGAAATATACGGCATAATACCCAGGGCAAAGATAGAAGCACGGCTCAGAGCACCACCAGAGAACATGTTGAACATTTCAATGATGGTGCCACGCTGTTGCTCAAGCAGTTTGGCAAGTACAGTGGCATCGATACCAGGGATTGGAATAAAAGAGCCAATGCGGAATACAATCAGCGCACCAATCACAAACAGAAGTCTGCGTTTTAGTTCGCCAAAACCACCTTTGGCACTTTGAAAATCTAATCCCGGTTGCTTAGCCATCTGCTACTTATTCCTCAATTTTACCGCCAGCAGCTTCGATTGCAGCACGAGCGCCTTTAGTGACACGCAGACCGCGAACCGTTACCGGAGCAGAGACTTCGCCAGACAGGATAACCTTAGCGAATTCGATCTGAATACCGATAATGTTGGCCGCTTTCAGCGTGTTCAGGTCGACGATCCCGCCTTCAACTTTCGCCAGGTCAGACAGACGAACTTCTGTCGTAACCATAGATTTGCGAGAGGTGAAACCGAATTTCGGCAGACGACGGTACAGAGGCATCTGGCCACCTTCGAACCCACGACGTACGCCACCGCCAGAACGAGAGTTCTGACCTTTGTGACCACGACCGCCGGTTTTACCGAGGCCAGAACCGATACCACGACCCAGACGCTTGGAAGCGTGTTTAGACCCGTCGGCCGGAGACAGAGTATTTAAACGCATCTGTTACTCCTCCACTTTAACCATGTAGGAAATCGCGTTAACCATGCCGCGTACAGCTGGCGTGTCTTCACGCTCTACGGTGTGGTTAATACGACGCAGACCCAGGCCAAGCAGCGTTGCCTTGTGTTTCGGCAAACGTCCGATCGAACTGCGGGTTTGAGTAATTTTAATAGTCTTAGCCATGGTCATTACCCCAGAATGTCTTCAACGGATTTGCCACGCTTGGCAGCGACCATTTCTGGGGAATTCATGTTGGCCAGGCCATCCAGCGTTGCACGAACCACGTTAATCGGGTTAGTGGAACCGTAGGCTTTAGCCAGAACGTTATGAACCCCAGCGACTTCCAGAACGGCGCGCATTGCACCGCCGGCAATGATACCGGTACCTTCAGAAGCCGGCTGCATGAACACACGAGAACCTGTGTGCACACCTTTAACAGGGTGCTGCAGGGTGCCGTTGTTCAGCGCGACATTGATCATATTGCGACGAGCTTTTTCCATCGCTTTCTGGATCGCTGCTGGAACTTCACGCGCTTTACCGTAACCAAAACCGATGCGACCGTTACCGTCGCCTACCACTGTCAGTGCAGTGAAGGAGAAAATACGACCACCTTTAACGGTTTTCGATACGCGATTTACCGCGATCAGCTTTTCCTGCAGTTCGCCAGCTTGTTTTTCGATGTGTGCCATCTTACACCTCTACCTTAGAACTGTAGGCCAGCTTCACGGGCAGCATCTGCCAGTGCCTGGACACGACCATGATATTGGAAACCAGAGCGGTCGAAAGAAACACCAGTGATGCCTTTTTCGATTGCGCGCTCAGCGACTGCTTTACCAACAGCGGCGGCGGCGTCTTTGTTTCCAGTGTACTTCAGTTGCTCACTGATTGCTTTTTCTACTGTAGAAGCAGCAACCAGAACTTCAGAACCGTTTGGAGCAATTACCTGTGCGTAAATATGACGCGGGGTACGATGTACCACCAGGCGAGTTGCACCCAGCTCTTTGAGCTTGCGGCGTGCGCGGGTCGCACGACGGATACGAGCAGATTTCTTATCCATAGTGTTACCTTACTTCTTCTTAGCCTCTTTGGTACGCACGACTTCGTCGGCGTAACGAACACCCTTGCCTTTATAAGGCTCAGGACGACGGTAGGCGCGCAGATCGGCTGCAACCTGTCCAATCATCTGCTTATCAGCGCCTTTCAGCACGATTTCAGTTTGAGTTGGGCATTCAGCAGTGATTCCCGCTGGCAGCGCGTGTTCAACAGGGTGAGAAAAGCCCAGGGCCAGACTCACAGCGTTGCCTTTCACGGCCGCACGATAACCTACACCAACCAGCTGCAGCTTCTTAGTGAAGCCTTCGGTAACACCGATAACCATACCGTTCAGCAGTGCGCGAGAAGTACCAGCCTGTGCCCAACCGTCTGCAAAACCTTCGCGTGGTGCGAAAGTCAGAGTGTTGTCAGCATGCTTAACTTCTACAGCATCGTTGATAGTACGAGTCAGCTCGCCGTTTTTACCTTTAATCGAAATAACCTGACCGTCGAGTTTTACCTCTACGCCGGCAGGAATGACGACAGGTGCTTTAGCAACACGAGACATTCTTTCCTCCGTTAAGCTACGTAGCAGATAATTTCGCCACCAAGACCAGCCTGGCGCGCTGCACGATCGGTCATAACACCTTTAGAGGTAGAAACAACAGCGATACCCAGTCCAGCCATTACTTTTGGCAGTTCGTCTTTGCGTTTGTAGATACGCAGACCTGGACGGCTTACACGCTGAATGCTTTCTACCACAGCCTTGCCCTGGAAATACTTAAGAGTCAGTTCCAGTTCTGGCTTGGTGTCGCCTTCGATTTTAAATTCTTCAATATATCCTTCTTCCTTCAGCACGTTGGCAATTGCCACTTTCAGCTTGGAGGAAGGCATGGTGACCGCAACTTTGTTCGCGGCCTGACCGTTACGGATACGGGTCAGCATATCCGCGATCGGATCTTGCATGCTCATCTGTCTTTACTCCCGTGATTCAATTGGTAATTACCAGCTAGCCTTTTTCAAGCCAGGCACTTCACCGCGCATGGCGGCTTCACGCAGCTTGATACGGCTCAACCCGAATTTGCCCACATAACCATGTGGACGGCCAGTTTGGCGGCAGCGGTTACGCTGACGGGACGGGCTGGAATCACGCGGCAGAGTTTGCAGCTTGAGAACCGCATTCCAACGATCTTCGTCGGAAGAGTTCACACTAGAGATGATAGCTTTTAATTCCTCGCGTTTAGCGCGGTATTTATCAGCCAGTTTTACGCGAACGACTTCGCGTGCCTTCATCGATTGCTTAGCCATGAAGTAACCCTACCTTACTTGCGGAACGGGAAGTCAAAGGCAGCCAGCAGAGCACGGCCTTCATCGTCAGATTTCGCAGTAGTGGTAATGGTAATATCCAAACCACGAACGCGATCGACTTTGTCATAGTCGATTTCTGGGAAGATGATCTGCTCACGAACGCCCATGCTGTAGTTACCACGACCGTCGAATGACTTAGCGGACAGGCCACGGAAGTCACGGATACGAGGTACAGCAATAGAGATCAGACGCTCAAAGAACTCCCACATGCGTTCGCCACGCAGAGTTACTTTACAGCCGATCGGATAGCCCTGACGGATTTTGAAGCCTGCAACAGATTTGCGTGCTTTGGTGATAAACGGTTTTTGACCGGAGATTGCTGCCAGGTCAGCTGCTGCGTTATCCAGCAGTTTCTTGTCAGCGATCGCTTCACCAACACCCATGTTCAGGGTGATCTTCTCGACCCGAGGGACTTGCATGACAGAATTGTAGTTAAACTCAGTCATGAGTTTCTTAACTACTTCGTCTTTGTAGTAATCATGCAGTTTCGCCATCGTACTACTCCAAATTACTTGATAGTTTCGCTGTTAGATTTGAAGAAACGGACTTTTTTGCCGTCTTCGAATCTAAAGCCTACACGGTCAGCCTTGCCGGTGGCAGTGTTGTAAAGTGCAACGTTGGAAACCTGAATAGCGGCTTCTTTTTCAACGATGCCACCTGGTTGGTTCAGAGCCGGAACCGGCTTCTGATGTTTCTTCACCAGGTTGATACCTTCAACAATGACCTTGCCAGAAGACAGGACATTCTTAACTTTACCGCGCTTACCTTTATCTTTGCCGGTCAGCACGATAACTTCGTCATCGCGACGGATTTTAGCTGCCATTTTTCGCTCCTTAGAGTACTTCTGGTGCCAGAGAGATAATTTTCATGAACTTTTCAGTACGAAGTTCACGAGTTACCGGCCCAAAAATACGCGTTCCGATAGGCTGCTCGCTGTTATTGTTTAAAATAACGCATGCATTACCATCGAAGCGAATGACAGAACCGTCCGGGCGACGAACACCCTTCTTGGTGCGCACCACTACCGCCTTCAGCACATCACCTTTCTTAACCTTACCGCGAGGAATTGCTTCCTTGATGGTAATTTTGATGATATCGCCTACGCCTGCGTAGCGACGGTGCGAGCCACCCAGAACCTTGATACACATTACGCGACGTGCACCGGAGTTGTCGGCGACGTTCAGCATAGTCTGTTCTTGGATCATTTTAGTGCTCCGCTAATGTCAACTACTACTTCGGGACCTGATTCAGGTCGTATAAAAGCCCCATTATTGAGGGCGCAGCATTATAACACCGCATCTCGCATATGGGTAGAAAAAATAAACGACTCATATCGAGTCGATATTTGATCCTCTAAATTGAGGAACGCGACATTCTAAGGAATTGTTCACCCGGTAGCAATCGTAATCTGCACACTTCTTCAGCTTGATGGGGATTTAAAGGCGTAATTCTGAAAACCGCTGGTAAAAAAGACGGTTTTCTGACCGTCTTTTATGGCGATTCTCACCGCTCAGGGATAAAGCGTGGCGGCGAGCGTATTAGGCTACGCAACGGTTTTGCCCGAATCTGTCAGGGTCATCTGCCTTTCGCGAGCGCGACTCTGCCCTCAACTACGCTGTAAGCCACCGCTCCCGGCACGGTTCTTACTGGCGCAATACCGCAAGCAAGCCGCATACCGGAACAGGAGCGGCGTGCAATGCCCGCGCCGGTGCGCACAAAAAGGTTGATGTCGTCATCATCCAGCTTCACGCAGCGGGCATGCCACACGTCATGCCCAATCCAACCTGCCTCTTCCATTCCGGCGGCAACCCTTCCCTGCTCTGCCCCAGGCTCATGCTGCCGTGGCTGGCATAAAAAAGCATCCCATCCGGGCAGCGGCTGCAATACTGTTATCCAACCGGCAGCCTTAAGGGGTATTAGATAATTAAACGCGATCGGGATCGCCGGGCAGCTGCCGCGATTGGCGAGCTTTTTATTGGAGAAGGTTTTGCGAAAGGAAAAGATGGCGGAGCAGAAAAGAAAAAACCCCCGCAAGCGGGGGTTTTTCAGAGAGAAGAAGTTCTTACAGAACCGCTTTCTCTACAACGCGAACCAGGGTCCAGGACTTAGTCTTGGACAGTGGACGGCATTCACGGATTTCAACCTTGTCGCCGATACCACATTCATTGTTCTCGTCATGTACGTGCAGTTTAGTCGTACGCTTAATGAACTTACCGTAGATTGGGTGTTTCACGAAACGTTCGATAGCTACAACAATGGATTTCTCCATCTTGTCGCTAGTCACACGACCTTGCAGAGTACGGATTTTATCGGTCATTACGCACCCGCCTTCTCAGTCAGTAAAGTCTTAACGCGTGCAACATCACGACGCACTTGCTTCAACAGATGAGTCTGTTGCAGCTGGCCGGATGCTGCCTGCATGCGCAGGTTGAACTGCTCACGCAGCAGGTTAAGCAGCTCAGTGTTCAGCTCTTCAACGCTTTTCTCACGCAGCTCTGTTGCTTTCATTACATCACCGTCTTAGTTACAAAGGTGGTTTTGATAGGCAGTTTTGCTGCTGCCAGCTTGAATGCTTCACGGGCCAGCTCTTCCGGAACACCGTCCATTTCATACAGGACTTTACCAGGCTGGATCAGGGCAACCCAATACTCAACGTTACCCTTACCTTTACCCATACGCACTTCCAGCGGCTTCTCGGTAATTGGTTTGTCCGGGAATACACGGATCCAAATTTTACCTTGACGCTTAACTGCACGGGTCATAGCACGACGTGCTGCTTCGATCTGACGAGCAGTCAGACGACCACGGCCAACAGCTTTCAGACCGAAAGTACCGAAGCTAACATCCGTACCCTGCGCCAGACCACGGTTGCGGCCTTTGTGCACTTTACGGAATTTTGTACGCTTTGGTTGTAACATCAGCGACTCTCCTTACTTACGGCCTTTACGCTGCTGCTTTTTAGGTTGAGCAGCCGGTTCCGGTTGTTCAACAGCAGCCATACCACCCAGGATCTCGCCTTTGAAGATCCATACCTTAACGCCGATTACACCGTAAGTGGTGTGCGCTTCAGAGGTGTTGTAGTCAATGTCAGCACGCAGGGTGTGCAACGGCACGCGGCCTTCACGGTACCATTCGGTACGCGCGATTTCAGCACCGCCCAGACGGCCACTAACTTCAACTTTGATCCCTTTAGCGCCCAGACGCATTGCGTTCTGTACAGCACGCTTCATCGCACGACGGAACATCACGCGACGCTCCAGCTGTGAAGTGATGCTGTCAGCAACCAGCTTAGCGTCCAGTTCCGGTTTACGGACTTCGGCGATATTGATCTGTGCAGGAACGCCAGCGATATCCGCTACGACCTTGCGCAGTTTTTCTACGTCTTCGCCTTTCTTACCGATCACGATGCCAGGACGAGCGGTGTGAATGGTCACACGGATGCTCTTAGCCGGACGCTCGATAACGATACGAGAAACGGACGCCTTAGCCAGTTCTTTAGTCAGGAACTGACGTACTTTAAAGTCGCTGTCCAGGTTGTCAGCGAATTCTTTGGTATTTGCGAACCAGGTAGAGTTCCAGGGTTTAACAATACCCAGGCGAATACCATTAGGATGTACTTTCTGACCCATTGCTAGTCTCCAGAGTCTCAGCGATCGGACACAACCACAGTAATGTGGCTGGTGCGCTTCAGGATGCGATCTGCACGACCTTTTGCACGAGGCATAATGCGCTTCATGCTTGGGCCTTCGTCTACGAAGATCTTCGTGACTTTCAGATCATCAATGTCAGCGCCATCGTTGTGTTCGGCGTTAGCAATGGCAGATTCCAGAACTTTCTTGACCAGTACAGCCGCTTTCTTGTTGGTGTAGGTCAAAATGTCCAGAGCCTGCGACACTTTCTTACCGCGGACAAGATCTGCTACCAGGCGAACCTTCTGAGCAGAAGAACGAGCGTGGCGATGTTTAGCGATAGTTTCCATCTCTTCCTCCTGTTAGCGTTTCTTGGCTTTCTTATCAGCAGTGTGACCGCGATAAGTACGAGTCGGTGCAAATTCACCCAGTTTGTGACCGACCATTTCGTCGGAAACAAAGACAGGAACGTGCTGACGACCATTATGGACAGCGATGGTCAAACCGATCATGTTAGGGAAGATCGTTGAACGACGGGACCAGGTGCGCAAAGGCTTCTTGTCTCCGCTTTCCACCGCTTTCTCTACCTTCTTCAGCAAGTGCAGGTCAATAAAAGGACCTTTCTTGAGAGAACGTGGCATGGCTTATCCTCTAAAATTATTTGCTACGGCGACGTACGATAAATTTATCGGTACGCTTGTTGCTACGGGTCTTCTTACCTTTAGTCTGCAGGCCCCAAGGTGAAACAGGGTGCTTACCAAAGTTACGACCTTCACCACCACCGTGCGGGTGATCGACTGGGTTCATCGCAGTACCGCGAACGGTAGGACGAACACCACGCCAACGAGCTGCACCGGCTTTACCCAGAACGCGAAGCATATGCTCAGCGTTGCCGACTTCGCCCAGGGTCGCGCGGCAGTCGGATTCGACTTTACGCATTTCACCAGAACGCAGACGCAGGGTAACGTAGGAACCTTCACGCGCAACGATCTGCACATAAGCACCGGCTGAACGGGCAATCTGACCGCCTTTGCCTGGTTTCATTTCTACGTTGTGTACGGTGGAGCCCACCGGGATGTTGCGCATCGGCAGGGTGTTACCCGCTTTGATCGCCGCATCAACGCCAGACTGAATCTGGTCGCCAGCTTTCAGGCCTTTAGGGGCCAGGATGTAACGGCGCTCGCCGTCTTTGTACAGAACCAGCGCGATGTTCGCGGAGCGGTTCGGATCGTACTCAAGACGTTCAACGGTAGCCGGGATACCATCTTTGTTGCGTTTGAAGTCAACAATACGGTAAGCCTGCTTGTGACCACCACCGATATGACGGGTAGTGATGCGACCATTGTTGTTACGGCCACCGGATTTGCTGTTTTTTTCTACCAGCGGGGCAAATGGTTTGCCCTTGTGCAGCTCCGCGTTTACCACTTTAACTACGTGGCGACGACCCGGAGATGTCGGTTTACATTTAACAACTGCCATTGTTCTTCTCCTCCGACTTACTCAGCGCCGCCGACGAAGTCCAGATTCTGGCCTTCTTTCAGGGTGACGTAAGCTTTTTTCCAGTCGTTACGACGGCCAATACGCTGTCCGGAACGTTTAACTTTCCCTTTCATGACCAGGGTGTTAACTTCCTTCACTTCCACTTCGAAAAGCTTCTGTACAGCGGCTTTGATTTCTGCTTTGGTCGCGTCTTTAGCAACTTTGAGAACGATGGTGTTGGTTTTTTCCATCGCAGCAGACGCTTTTTCAGATACGTGCGGCGAGCGCAGTACTTTCAGCAGACGTTCTTCACGGATCATGCCAGCATCTCCTCAACTTGCTTAACTGCATCAGCAGTCATAACGACTTTGTCGAAGGCGATCAGGCTAACTGGGTCGATACCAGCTGCATCACGTACGTCAACCTTGTACAGGTTGCGAGCGGCCAGGAACAGGTTCTCTTCCAGTTCGCCAGTGATGATCAGCACGTCTTCCAGCGCCATGTCTTTCAGTTTCTCTACCAGCAGCTTAGTTTTAGGCGCTTCCAGAGAGAACTGCTCGACAACGATCAGACGATCTTGACGTACCAGCTCGGACAGGATGCTTTTCAGCGCGCCGCGGTACATCTTTTTGTTAACTTTTTGACTGTGGTCCTGAGGCTTCGCAGCGAAGGTCACGCCACCGGAACGCCAGATTGGGCTCTTTGCAGAACCTGCACGCGCACGGCCGGTACCTTTCTGGCGCCACGGCTTTTTACCGGAACCAGTTACTTCAGCGCGGGTCTTCTGAGCACGGGTACCTTGACGGGCACCTGCTGCATAAGCAACAACAACCTGATGTACCAGCGCTTCGTTGAAATCACGACCGAAGGTAGTTTCGGAAACAGTCAGCGCGCTTTGCGCGTCTTTCAATACTAATTCCATTGCTATCCCCTTACGCCTTCACAGCTGGTTTAACAATCAGGTCGCTACCGGTTGCACCGGGAACTGCACCTTTAACCAGCAGCAGGTTGCGCTCAGCGTCAACACGTACTACGTCCAGGCTCTGAACGGTTACGCGCTCATTACCCAGCTGGCCTGCCATTTTCTTGCCTTTGAACACTTTGCCCGGAGTCTGGTTCTGACCGATAGAACCCGGAACGCGGTGAGACAAGGAGTTACCGTGAGTAGCATCCTGAGTACGGAAGTTCCAGCGCTTAACAGTACCGGCAAAACCTTTACCTTTAGATGTGCCAGTCACGTCAACTTTTTTCACGTCAGCGAAAATATCAACGTTAATGCTCTGGCCTACGGTGAATTCGTCGCCTTCAGCGGTACGGAATTCCCACAGACCACGGCCAGCTTCTACGCCAGCTTTAGCAAAATGGCCTGCTTCAGGCTTGGTGACGCGGTTTGCTTTTTTAGCACCGGCAGTTACCTGGATAGCAGTGTAGCCGTCGTTTTCCAGGCTCTTAACCTGAGTCACGCGGTTTGCTTCAATTTCGATCACGGTTACTGGGATAGATACGCCGTCTTCAGTGAAGACGCGGGTCATGCCCACTTTTTTACCGACTAAACCAATCATTGTTTCAACCTCTCAATCGCTCAATGACCTGATTAACCCAGGCTGATCTGCACGTCAACACCTGCAGCCAGATCCAGACGCATCAGAGCATCAACCGTTTTTTCAGTTGGCTCAACGATGTCAACCAGACGCTTGTGAGTGCGAATTTCATACTGATCGCGCGCATCTTTGTTGACGTGCGGGGAGATCAGAACGGTAAAGCGCTCTTTGCGGGTCGGCAGAGGAATTGGACCACGAACCTGCGCACCAGTGCGCTTGGCAGTCTCAACGATTTCTGCGGTCGATTGATCGATCAGACGATGATCAAACGCTTTAAGACGGATACGGATTCTTTGGTTCTGCATGAGACCAGAGCTCCAATTATTTATAAACGAAAAAAATTACTACTCGCACCCATTACGATTGATGGGGGAGTGTAATCGTCTGCACATAACTCCCCGATTGGGAGTATTGTCAGGGAGCTAATTGCTCGCCTGCGGTTCAGATTGAACCGGGCCGTCATTTCTGACAGGCCCGCGCATTATACGTACGTGGGCGGGCTTTGCAAGGTGTTTCTTGTCGCAATCGCTTTATGAAGGGGATAATGAAAGAGAGATAAGTGCACGGCAGATACAAAAGCGCCGCCGAAGTTACTGTTTCGGCGGCGTATATTTATTCAGCAACATGTGCCCTGCTATTCCACTTTTATTTGCGACTGTAGATAGTTCTGGACGCCGATTTTCGCAATCAGCTCCAGCTCGGTTTCCAGAAAGTCGATATGGTGCTCTTCATCTTCCAGAATGACGATCATCATATCGCGACTGACGTAGTCATGAACCTTGTCGGCATAAGAGATAGCCTCGCGCAGATCTCTGGCCCCTTCCAGCTCCAGCGCCAAATCTGAACGCAGGATCTCCTCAACGTCTTCGCCGATGCGTAACCGCCCCAAATCCTGCAGATTGGGTAGGCCCTCGAGAAAAAGAATGCGCTCTATATACTTATCCGCATGTTTCATCTCGTCGATCGACTCGTGATACTCAATATCGTTAAGGCGCATCAGTCCCCAGTTTTTGAACATCCGCGCGTGCAAAAAGTACTGGTTGATGGCAACCAGCTCATTTCCAAGCAGTTTGTTTAAATGACTTATGATTTTGGCATCGCCCTTCATCTTGCTTCCTCCGCTTCCGGTTATTCAGATCGTAGATGCACAATCCGGGAAGTCAAAAAAACATGACAAATTGCAGGGGATTATCAGGCAATCTCTTTATACAGCGGCGCGTTCGGCAGTTCTTCATTCATGATGTCGTGCGCCAGGCGCAGGCATTTGCCGCACTGCTTGCCCACGGGCAGGAGCTTGCGCAGCTGCTGGATAGATTTGGGCTGGTAGCGGCGAACCACTTCACGAAGGGTTTTGTCGCTGATGGCGTTACACAGGCAGACGTACATAATTTTATTCCGGTACAAATAACGATCAAATTGTAAATGAGAATCGTTTTTATTTCAATCTAAATGCGGTCTCCTTTCTTACCCTGCGCTTTCTGAATATCGCCCATAAAAAAAGAGCACCGAAGTGCTCTTTTTATCAGCAAGCAGAGCGAACCCTGCCGTTATCTACAATTAAGCGATAACTTTAGCAACAACGCCCGCGCCAACGGTACGGCCGCCTTCACGGATTGCGAAACGCAGACCGTCG
>NZ_RHUM01000023.1 GCF_003937915.1 Erwinia sp. 198
ACCAGGTTGCCGGGCATCTGGCTGCCAATAGGGCCGCCGCTGCTCATGCCCACGCTCTGGTGTTCGACCTTATAGTCTGCGCGGTTTTCAATACTGCTGAAGCCCAGCGTGCCCGTATCCAGCCGGTTTTTGTCCGCCGTCGCCGTCGAGCCGATAACCGCGGCGTTCAGCTGCGTGTGGTCGCCCACCGTCACGTCAAAGCCGCCCTTACCCGCAATGTCCGGGTAATGCCGGACTGCATGAGTATCACCAGACAGCAACCGCAGCCGGAGCTACCCACCGAGCCGGAAGTGGTGACCACGCTGCGTAAAGCCTGCAAAAAGCTCTCCGCACGCAAGCAGCGGCAGATTGAGGAGTTTATTCAGGTGCTCGCTACACTGCAGAAGCGGCCACGGAAGATCCCGGAAGGGTTGGTTGAGTGGCGACCACTTTAAGATAACTGGCTGGTTATAAAGTAAAAACCCCAGCCGGTTGACTGTGATTTGTCATCATTACTTAATCGGATAATTATAATGTTCGGGAACTTTATAATCTTCAGGGAAAGGTTTCTCATTAGGAATCTTGAAATAAATATCAATATCCTCAACCGCTTGATAAAAAGCTCCAGATACTCCCATCATGAAACTTCTGATGTGCAACAAAGCCGCTCGCATAGCCAACTCATCATTGCTATTTTTAGCCTTAATAAATAGTTCAACTGAGAGATTTATATTTTTAACATCCCTTTGAATGCTATCGACAAGTGAATAATCGTCGGCAAGATAAAGATTCTCATCTCGCAATTCATTACCTTCTTGTTTCTTTAAAAAAACCAGATACTCACGACTAAATTCATCCAAAGAATCAATATTTATCATTTTGGCAACCTCCGCTTTATTTAATTGCAGATTCCGTTTTTTCTGATTGTATGACCCATCAAGGTTAAGTACTGCTTTTACTTTACCTCTGCTATCAAAAACTTCAATATGGTCTTTATGCAGTCCATCCAGATAATATTTATCTCCTCTGGAAATATGCTCACCAATAGCATTTTTAGCTTGATAAACACTTTGCCCCTGGAATACCTGGCTAGATTTCTGCGAACTTTCTTTTGCCAGGTTACCAAAACCAGACTGTTTAAAGAACTCACCCATATCCCCTACAGCTCCTGAGTTTGGCACATGTGGAACTTTTTTACCTGGTAATATAATCCCGGCCAGCATCCCGCCCGTGGCTTCCAGTGCAGCCTGATTTCCCTCAGATGCCTGTTTGATCGTGTCGGCTACTGCTGAACAGGTATCGCTGCTCATCAGGGCTTTAACGCTGTCCGCCACTGCTTGATTTTTATCAGACAGGTCAATTAATGCTCTGTCGCAGTAGCCGTCGCCTGTTGCGCATGATGCCAGCGCCATAGCCGCATCGGCAATATAATCCGCTGAACCTATTGCCGTATCGCCGCTATCCGCAATAGCATTAATAATGCTGTTTGCTATAGCTGATGTCGTGCCTTCACCCAGCTTGTCGCGTGCCTGTTTCTTCCACCATTCTGCACATTCTTTGACTGGCTGACGGGCGTTATCTCCACTCAGCGCATTATTCTCAACAGCATTCTCCCTGGCCAGCGCCCCGGTCACCGCGCTGCCCGCGCCTTCTTCCGCCACCCCTCCGCCCGGCGTGCCCAGCGTTGCTGCTCAGGAAAAGTTGAGCGGTAAAAAAGATCCCAACCTGGTGGTCGGGATCGCTAATTACTGAGGATCAGATGGAGGAGATTTTCGGGCCTTTTTCTCGTCTATCTTCGCGAAGATCCACGCTCTCAGAGCCGCAGCTGTTCCCGCAATGATACTTGCAGCCAAAACATGTTCAGTATCTGATTGATCAATACTCAATTTATGGTTAATGAGTAGTTGTATAATTATCATAGCCAAAGAAAAGAAAATTAAACAGCAGAAAACCATGTATACAATGCTTAAAAATAGTAAAATTATAGTTGGCTTATTTTTTCTTTTCATTGATTCCATCCTTTGTAGCATTACTAATAAATTCTCCTCCTACTGCACCTATAATATCACCGACAGGGGCAGAACCTGAGCCTAAAACAGGGTTAAATAATGGTGGTGCAATCAAGCCAACTGCTGTACCAAACGCCCATCCAGCGCTTGTGCCAGTTAAGGCACCCTCATCAGGCCCATCAGTAAACCAGTTCCTCCCAGTGAGATCCCTAAGTTGGCTCCTATCCCACGCCCTGGAGCCAGCGCCCCGGTAACAGCCGCAGAAGCACTTCCCCAGTAATCCCATGTTTTTCGCTGGTATTCAGGCAGGCTCTGATTCTTCTTGCTATTGATATCAAACCACTGATAAGTACCATTAGCTATTTCAGCTATCGTTGCACCGGTCACGACTTTCCTGACACTTGCAGCAGGGCCTAAGTAAGCTGCTCCTGCAATCAGCACACCATCCTTATAACCATTCACGATAACTTTTGTAATATTCGCACTTTCTGGCAAGTCACCTTTTGCATTTTTACTCAGTGCTGCACTGACTTTTTCTGCTGGAGCTCCTGAATTCATCATTGATTCTCCCAAAGTACTGCTGCATTACCGTAGCTGTTGAATCCTGATGGCAAATTAAACAATTCATTATTCTCAACCGCATTCTTCCCGGCCTGCGCTGATGCCCTGCTGAAGGGCGCTGCCCGTTCCCCACGGCGCCTGGCATTATTGTAAGCCTTTAAGATTATCCTGGATGTGGTTCGGCTGATTATTAATTGGCTGAAAAAATCATAACACACTGAAATCAAAATAAAAAAATGAATGCGCAGCCGGGATTTTTTCAGCAACTTAATGAATAGACCTTTCTAAAGTCACTATAAGTTTCATGTAGATGGTAAAAATTTGCATCGGGAGCATCTTTTAATTCCTTATATCTCTCTATCATTTTTTTAAATAATCCTTCTGGTACGGGATAAGTATTTTTCTCATTTTTTGCACAATAGAAGTAGAAGAGCGCCTTTTCAAGCTCAGGGATGCTGATATCTTCATTTAGGATATAATTAAATGCAAATGACCATTCACTCTCAGATAAAAATAAGTTATTAAGGCAGATTGCTTTAAAAAAAGAATCGTCAACATGCGTTGACTGTAAGGTCTTTTTACACATATCTTCAGCCAATCTGATATCTATTGAAAAAAAAGAGCGTTGAGGTAGTCTATCATCTCACTAACAGTGATCTTCATAATATTTGATATCCGCACAACCATTCATTAAATAGTTATCTATGCCTTTCGTTAAATTTTCTTTAGTCTTATCAACTATCACTGGAATGCTCCTGTTTTAACAGTAGCTAATCGCTTCGAACCATCGGGTAGAATTTTCCTCACCGGCTTTATCGAGATTATCTGATGATCTCGCACCAAGGGAATTATCCCCTGCCTAACTTCCATTTATCTGCTTAAATTACATGACGTAACGTTAAGATAAAAGAATATTAGTAATATAATCACGATCTTTTTCCTGAAAAACCACCTCTAGTGTATGCTGCTCATAACCATACCAATCCAATACGGTATCTCTTAAAATTTCTAAATATATTTTTAGATCATTACGTGAAATATTTGGCAGCACATCATGAACTATTATTATTTTTTCCTCATTGATCCAATCAAAATCACGCAAGCAATCTTCCAATGCATTCCAGTTGAAACCAAAATATCCCGGAAACCATAACAGGTAATATAGAGATTTTAATAACTCGTCAGTATTAGAAATTAACGGATCTAATCTGGCGAAGAAGACTTCGCCTGTATCATATGATGCTGGGCCATCAGTAAACCTGAATACTTCATTATTATCAGTCATTCGTATTTTCCTATTTAATTCTTATAAACGTCTTATAATGGTCATTCGTATAATACGTTTCACCTTTCTGGCCAACAACTATCCGTTGGGGACCAGGACCAGAAATGCCCGGGGTTGGGTGTACATATTCCTTATAGTATCCGGGCTGTTGCGGAGGAAGCCCTGTTTCACCGGTAACCCTGTCAGGACGATTCTGGAATGTAGTTCCATCATTTCTATGTGGATAAGCACCACCAGTCTGTATCCTGTCAAGAGTAGGTTTTAAATCTACGGTTCCGCTAAAATTTTCGCCTGTTTTTATATCTCGTACATTTACACCATCAATAAATCGAATTGGTTCATTCGCATTTTTCCTGGCAATATTTTCTCCAGTTGACAAATAAGCCAAATCATCCTTATTCGGTCCATTCGGAACCGGTGTTACTGTGGTATTCCCGCCAGTATCCGGCGCACCTTCAGTATTTCCGGTATTTGTAGCACCATTTAGCCTTCGCTGATCTGGTGTGGTCAGTGTCGTTCCCCTACGGTTTTCCGGAAGTGGATTTTCCAGGCTGCCAATTGTCAGCGGCTTATCCGGTGCAGGGAAGATAGTAACCAGCCCTTTCTGATCCTGCGCAACCATATAGTCATAGGCTGCCCGCTGCTCCGGCGTTAGTTTTTCTATCAAATCGGCACGACCGGTCGCAGCAACACCCAATAAGTACTCTTTATCAGTATCTGAAAGCTTATCCAGTACGGTGACTGCGGTACCTATTCCCAGAAGACTTCCTAAACCTTTCTCGAACAAAGCATTACGACAGGCAGCGATTTTAGTACATCCTTCTGCGGCAAGTATTGCCCCTTGTCTCAGCACAGCCAGATTATTATTCTCAACCGCATTCTTCCCGGCCTGCGCACCCGTTACCGCAGCACCCGCACTGTCCCCGGCAAGCCCGCCCGCCAGCCCCGCCGCCAGCGTCCCCAGCGCGCTGATGGTCTGACGCTCCTCCTCGCTCAGGTCTGCACGGTCCACGCCCGGATAGAGCTGCTGCGCGATATACTCGCCCGCCGCGCCGCCTGACGCTCCCGCCAGCGCCGAACCGCCCGACGCCTGCGCCACCGCCGCGCCCAGCACCGCGTGCGCTATCAGGTTTGCCTCAACGTTAACCACCTCTTTGCCGTTTGCATCCGTGGTGGTGGTCGCTTTATGTATCAGCTCCGCCAGGTACGGCGCCGCACCGCCCGCAACGGCTCCCGCCACGTTGCCGCCCGCCAGCGCCGAGGCCGCCGCCGTCGCCGCGCTGATGCCCTGCTGAAGGGCGCTGCCCGTTCCCCACGGCGCCATGGCATTAGTGTAAGCCTGCTTCGCTATATCGTCGTAGCCGGGCGCCGTTTTCACCCCGTTCTGCCGCGCTTTTTCTTCCAGCTGCGTCTTCGCTGCCGCCAGCAGTTTCGGGTCCAGCTTCGCCTTCTCGCCGGCTATCTGGCCCTGCGTCCTCACGATATCGCTGGCCTGCAGGCCGATATCCACCACCGCCTGCACCGTCTCCACCCGGCGCTGCTCTTTCTCCCTGTCGAAGATTTTATCCAGACCCGGGTTGGC
>NZ_RHUM01000024.1:2203-5311 GCF_003937915.1 Erwinia sp. 198
GTCCTTCGGGACGCTTGTGGGTTGTGAGGTTAAGTGACTAAGCGTACACGGTGGATGCCCTGGCAGTCAGAGGCGATGAAGGGCGTGCTAATCTGCGATAAGCGTCGGTAAGGTGATATGAACCGCAATAACCGACGATACCCGAATGGGGAAACCCGGTGCACTTGTGCATCATTGCAGCATGAATACATAGTGCTGCAAGGCGAACCTGGGGAACTGAAACATCTAAGTACCCAGAGGAAAAGAAATCAACCGAGATTCCCCCAGTAGCGGCGAGCGAACGGGGAACAGCCCGGAACCATCATCAGTTTGTGTGTCAGTGGAAGCGTCTGGAAAGTCGCAGGGTACAGGGTGATACTCCCGTACACAAAGGCATGCTTATTGTGGGTTCGAAGAGTAGGGCGGGACACGTGATATCCTGTCTGAAGATGGGGGGACCATCCTCCAAGGCTAAATACTCCTGACTGACCGATAGTGAACCAGTACCGTGAGGGAAAGGCGAAAAGAACCCCGGCGAGGGGAGTGAAACAGAACCTGAAACCGTGTACGTACAAGCAGTGGGAGCCTTCTTTATGGGGGTGACTGCGTACCTTTTGTATAATGGGTCAGCGACTTATATTCTGTAGCAAGGTTAACCGTATAGGGGAGCCGAAGGGAAACCGAGTCTTAACTGGGCGTTAAGTTGCAGGGTATAGACCCGAAACCCGGTGATCTAGCCATGGGCAGGTTGAAGGTTGGGTAACACTAACTGGAGGACCGAACCGACTAATGTTGAAAAATTAGCGGATGACCTGTGGCTGGGGGTGAAAGGCCAATCAAACCGGGAGATAGCTGGTTCTCCCCGAAAGCTATTTAGGTAGCGCCTCGTGAACTCATCTTCGGGGGTAGAGCACTGTTTCGGCTAGGGGGCCATCCCGGCTTACCAACCCGATGCAAACTGCGAATACCGAAGAATGTTATCACGGGAGACACACGGCGGGTGCTAACGTCCGTCGTGAAGAGGGAAACAACCCAGACCGCCAGCTAAGGTCCCAAAGTCATGGTTAAGTGGGAAACGATGTGGGAAGGCACAGACAGCCAGGATGTTGGCTTAGAAGCAGCCATCATTTAAAGAAAGCGTAATAGCTCACTGGTCGAGTCGGCCTGCGCGGAAGATGTAACGGGGCTAAACCATGCACCGAAGCTGCGGCAGCGACACTATGTGTTGTTGGGTAGGGGAGCGTTCTGTAAGCCGTCGAAGGTGGCCTGTGAGGGCTGCTGGAGGTATCAGAAGTGCGAATGCTGACATAAGTAACGATAAAGCGGGTGAAAAGCCCGCTCGCCGGAAGACCAAGGGTTCCTGTCCAACGTTAATCGGGGCAGGGTGAGTCGACCCCTAAGGCGAGGCCGAAAGGCGTAGTCGATGGGAAACAGGTTAATATTCCTGTACTCGGTGTTACTGCGAAGGGGGGACGGAGAAGGCTATGTTGGCCGGGCGACGGTTGTCCCGGTTTAAGCGTGTAGGCTTGTGTTCCAGGCAAATCCGGAACACTTCAAGGCTGAGGCGTGACGACGAGGCACTACGGTGCTGAAGCAACAGATGCCCTGCTTCCAGGAAAAGCCTCTAAGCTCCAGGTAACACGGAATCGTACCCCAAACCGACACAGGTGGTCAGGTAGAGAATACCAAGGCGCTTGAGAGAACTCGGGTGAAGGAACTAGGCAAAATGGTGCCGTAACTTCGGGAGAAGGCACGCTGGCGCGTAGGTGGAGGGACTTGCTCCCCGAGCCGAGGCCAGTCGAAGATACCAGCTGGCTGCAACTGTTTATTAAAAACACAGCACTGTGCAAACACGAAAGTGGACGTATACGGTGTGACGCCTGCCCGGTGCCGGAAGGTTAATTGATGGGGTTATCCGCAAGGAGAAGCTCTTGATCGAAGCCCCGGTAAACGGCGGCCGTAACTATAACGGTCCTAAGGTAGCGAAATTCCTTGTCGGGTAAGTTCCGACCTGCACGAATGGCGTAATGATGGCCAGGCTGTCTCCACCCGAGACTCAGTGAAATTGAAATCGCTGTGAAGATGCAGTGTACCCGCGGCAAGACGGAAAGACCCCGTGAACCTTTACTACAGCTTGACACTGAACACTGGTCCTTGATGTGCAGGATAGGTGGGAGGCTTCGAAGCGTGGACGCCAGTCCGCGTGGAGCCGTCCTTGAAATACCACCCTTTAATGGCTGGTGTTCTAACGTGGCCCCGTAATCCGGGGTGCGGACAGTGTCTGGTGGGTAGTTTGACTGGGGCGGTCTCCTCCCAAAGAGTAACGGAGGAGCACGAAGGTCAGCTAATCACGGTCGGACATCGTGAGGTTAGTGCAATGGCATAAGCTGGCTTGACTGCGAGAGTGACGGCTCGAGCAGGTGCGAAAGCAGGTCATAGTGATCCGGTGGTTCTGTATGGAAGGGCCATCGCTCAACGGATAAAAGGTACTCCGGGGATAACAGGCTGATACCGCCCAAGAGTTCATATCGACGGCGGTGTTTGGCACCTCGATGTCGGCTCATCACATCCTGGGGCTGAAGTAGGTCCCAAGGGTACGGCTGTTCGCCGTTTAAAGTGGTACGCGAGCTGGGTTTAGAACGTCGTGAGACAGTTCGGTCCCTATCTGCCGTGGGCGCTGGAGAATTGAGAGGGGTTGCTCCTAGTACGAGAGGACCGGAGTGAACGCACCGCTGGTGTTCGGGTTGTCATGCCAATGGCACTGCCCGGTAGCTAAGTGCGGAAAAGATAAGCGCTGAAAGCATCTAAGCGCGAAACTTGCCTCGAGATGAGTTCTCCCTGTGGCTTCAAGCCACCTGAAGGGACGTTGAAGACGACGACGTTGATAGGCCGGGTGTGTAAGCGCAGCGATGCGTTGAGCTAACCGGTACTAATGACCCGTGAGGCTTAACCTTACAACGCCAGAAGCGTTCTGGCGGGCGTTATGAGAGACGCAACGATTTTCAGCCTTGTACCGGATTTAACGCGGCGGCCTCCGGGCGGCGGCGTGAACAGAATTTGCCTGGCGGCTTTAGCGCGGTGGTCCCACCTGACCCCATGCCGAACTCAGAAGTGAAACGCCGTAGCGCC
>NZ_RHUM01000025.1 GCF_003937915.1 Erwinia sp. 198
CGGGCGGGCTTGCCGGGGACAGTGCGGGTGCTGCGGTAACGGGTGCGCAGGCCGGGAAGAATGCGGTTGAGAATAATGCGCTGAGTGTGCAGGAAAACCAGTCCCGCGTTCAGGAAATGTCGCAGTGTCAGGGCAACAAAGCCTGTGAAGGCGCAGTAACCGAGAAGTACAAGCAGATTTCAGCAGCACAACAAAAGCGCGTGATGGAGTGTACAGGCGCTCAGGACTGTGTTGATAAAGCGAATGAAGTTGGCAGGTTACAGGCTGATTATGCTAACCGTACCAGTGAGTTGCTGGAAAAAGCCCGAGCTGATGGCGGTCTGAGTCCGGTAGAACAGAACGAGCTTTCAATCCTTCAGGTGACTACGATCCAGCTTGAGGCGGACAGAAATGCGGCGATTCATAATGCGCTGATGTCCGGTGATTCACCTGAAGCGAAGCAGCTCGCGATAAACTCGCTGGCACAGGTGGCAGGAACCAGTGCTGCGGGAATTGCGGCAGGAGTTGGGAAAAATAAGCCTAATACTGGAGGAAGTGCAGTCAAAAACGGAGCGAAAAACGCACCAGAGACGCAAACTAGTGTTGATAATAAATTAACTAATTACCTGTTAGCGAAAGATCATCCTGTTGGCGGAAGCAAGGCTGAATGGTTTGATAAAGCCCTCGGTTTTAACAAAGGGAATTCAAGCGATCTTGCGAAACAAATTGTCTTCGAACCAGGCAAAGCTGTGAAAACAGCAGAAACGCAGCACGGTGTTAAATATGACCAAGTAATATCTATCACTGGTGCTAACGGAAGAACAATAGATGTGAAATTCGGTTGGATTAAGAATAATGATGGTGTCGTTAGACTTGTGACAGCTATTCCGGCTAAGAAATAACGGGTGCTAAAATTATGATTAAAGAATATGATGTCGTTAAGGCCACTAAAGTGTTATCTGACTCTATAGCTGCAGGATGTAAAGGTGCTGTTGTTATGGTATATACAGAACCTACTTTAGGCTATGAAGTAGAGTTTGTTGATGCTAATGGTGAGACGTTAGATGTTTTGACTGTTTATCCAGACGACATTCGGCTATTGAACTAATATTATGCTCCAATAAATGAAATCCCGGCCAGTGAGCCGGGATTTTTGCTTTCAAGCCCTTGAATCCCCCGCTTACCGCCGCTGCAACCGGAGCACACCGGGCGCAGCGGTAATCTCCAGCTGAACGGCGCGGTTATTGCGAGTACGGCAGATGCCAGCCTGAATAAACTCGACACCGGCACGCTGGGCTTTGGCGACATCCACAATCACGCGGACTATAAGGTAGAGCACCAGAGTGCGGGGATAAGCACGGGCGGCAGCGTGGGCGGTCAGTTCGCCGGGAACATGGCGAACGGCATGCTGGCGGGGCTGAACGACAGCGGCAGCGCGGACTCGGTGACGAAGGCGGCGGTATCGGAAGGTACGATAGTTATCCGCGATAAGGAAAAGCAGACGCAGGACGTTGCAGACCTCAGCCGCGACGTGGCTAACGCCAATCCGGGGCTGGACGTCATCTTTGATAAAGAGAAGGAGCAGAACCGGCTGAAGGCGGCGCAGCTGATAGGTGAGATAGGCGCTCAGGCGGGAGATATCGCCCGGACGCAGGGCCAGATAGCGGGGATGAAGGCGCAGCAGGACCCGGCGGCTCTTCAGGCGGCGCGTGAGCAGCTGGCGGCAAGCGGTAAGCCCTATACGGAAGCCGATATATCGCAGCGGGCGTCACCGTACCTGGCGGAAAAGATACACGAGCTGACCACAGATGCGAACGGTAAGGTTAATGTCCAGGCGAACCTGATGGCGCACGCGGTGCTGGGTGCGGTAACCTCGTACGCGGCGGGCAATGCTGCGCTGGCCGGAGCCTCGGGCGCGGTGATGGGCGAGTACATCGCGCAGCAGCTGTATCCGGGCGTTAAACGTAAAGACCTGTCTGAGGAGCAGCGACAGACGATAAGTGCGCTGGGGACGCTGGCGGCGGGTCTGGCGGGCGGGCTTGCCGGGGACAGCGCCGGCGGTGCGGTGACGGGCGCGCAGGCCGGGAAGAATGCGGTTGAGAATAATTATCTCAGCGATACGGACGTCACGTCATTCACCGAGAAATATGCAAACGCGAAGACCGATGAGGAGAGAGACCAGCTTGTAGCAGATCTGAAAAAGCTGGATGCAGAGAAACAGGGTAAGGCGCTTACAACAGCAATACCGATTAGAGAGCAGAAAGCAGAGCTTGAGAAGCTGAAAGTGCTAAAGGCTTCGCCGGACTGTAATACACAGTGTCAGCAGCTGGTTACCTACTCAATCTCTGAGCTGGAACCGGTGGCTAACAATACGGAATTGCACAAGAATAACCTCAGTAAGGCGGTATTGGCAGGTGTGATATTTGGGTTAACCGTTGAGAAATCGACAGCAAACAATCCAATATCGCGGCTAACAAGGGAACAGCAGCAGTTAATTGAGAGAGCTGAATTTACAACGACAGCTAAAGGGATACAGAATGCTTTCCCGCGTGATCTGAATGAGAAAGTTGTGTGGAATCAGATTCGGGCTAATCCAGGTTCTGCAGGAGAACCGCTCAAAGGAATGAATAAGGATGCTCGCTTCCCAACATCTGCAGGCTTCCAGAAAATGGAAGCAAAGCAAAAACTATCTAATGGCTCAACTATAACAGTACATTACCAATATAATTCCATAACTGGTAAAGCTTATGATATGAAAGTAACCACACCTCAGAGAAGTGTTAATGACCCTGCCAAGGTGATTGATTCTATTAAGGATGCTGTTAAATGAAAATAAAAGAAAACGACGGAACACTAATAGATGTCTATGCCATTTACTGGATTAAAGGCAAAACCTATTTCTATGGTTTAGTAAAAGATTATGGCTTATCTGTTTTTAATGCAGATAAAGTAGGCGTTGTTGATCCTACAATGTCAGGTGATTTTATTTTTTTTGAAGATGGTATATTTTTTAAACCACTCATTGCAGAAAGAATATTGGATGATCTTGTCGAGGGCGATCCAAAGACTTACAAGCGTTTTATTGAAATTCTAAAAGCTGAAGGTCAAATAGAGCCTGACTTTTACTGACTAACAAAATCCCGGTCTGGCCGGGATTTAACTTTACAATCAGCTTATTACCTTAAAGCGGCAGCCACTCCACAGTTCCTTCCAGGAGCCTCCGTGGCCGCTTCTGCGGCGTGGCAATGACCTGGATAAACTCCGCAATCTGACGCTGCTTGCGGGCAGAGAGCTTTTTACAGGCCTTATGCAACGCGACGACGACTTTCGGCTCTGCCGTTTCTGGCTGCGGTTCCTTAGCAGTCACGATCAGACAGCCCGGCAGCACCCGGACTTCAACCGGCGTGTCGATCGTAAATCCAGCCTCTTCCAGCCAGTCACTGAGTTTTGATAAAGAGCTGTCAGATTGCCGGAGCTCAGGTGGTGACTGCCAGGCAGTTATCGATAAGTGGAAAAGGTCAGCGATAAGCAAAATGCAGACACTGAACAAAAAATGAAAGATAATCCACTGGAAGCGCAAGTTGTTGATAAGAAGATTGCTCAGGGCGGCATTGATATGACAGAGCGCCCGGGCTGGCTGGGTAACGATATTGGTTTAGCTTCTGCCAGCAGGCCAAGCTGTTTATATGGTTACCTGAACAATGTTTATAATGTAATAGCCTTGTCGCCTAAATTATTTATATTCAATGTAGGTTTGATATTATATCCTCTATTCCCGAGTGAAAAAATACGGTTATATTTAAAATTAAACGGTTACAATGTAAATCAAGACCATCCCTCCAAGATCTTTCATTGGTAATCATGCAGTTAATTCAGCTTTCGCCACTCCACAGTCCTTTTCTGGATCATACGTGACTGCCTTTTCGGCGTGGTATCAGCTCAACGGCAGCGACGGATAAAAACCGGCTGGATACGGGCACGCTGGGCTTCAGCAGTATTGAAAACCACGCGGACTATAAGGTCGAACACCAGAGCGTGGGCATGAGCAGCGGCGGCCCTATTGGCAGCCAGATGTTCGACAACCTGGT
>NZ_RHUM01000026.1 GCF_003937915.1 Erwinia sp. 198
GTTCCCTCACAAGACTTGTCACCCTGACACTGTATCATTTCCTGAACACGGGACTGATTCTGCTTAACGTTTAATGCGTTATTCTCAACACTAATTCAGCATTATTTTCCGTACATCGCCAGTATGAAAAAATTCACTAATAACTTTAGTTACGAATGAAAAATCAGTTGTGATCTGATTTGCAGGCCAATAATCCCCTAATATATTTACTTTTTCATTGCTTCTTTTTTCATCAAAAAAAGATCTTATCTCATAATCATCGTTTATTATTTCCCCTAGCATTAATAAATAATTCCCTGCCTCGGCTCTTATTTGTAGCATTTGAGGTCCCTCATCATTTTCGTTAATATCTAATGTCAGCGTTCCATATCCATTTCTCAAAGCATCTAATTTAATTTTAATAGCATTCCAAAGAGGATAATTATCACTTCCTCCGCAACCATTTAGTGTCCAACTCATTGAAAAAGACATTATTTTTTCTCCTTTAATGATTTCATCCCTGGATTCCAATACAATGTTTTCCCACTGCTTTCCTCATAAACGGTGAGGGATTTTAAACCTGCTTTATCTGCCATCGCAGCAATATCTCCACGACAGTATCCACATACGGGTTCTTTTGTGACTCTCATACTCATATCTTTGCCAACCGTAATCCCATTATCGAATGCCTGTTGGATAGCGCCAACTTCAGCATGGGCAGAAGCCATATTCCCATTAGGTAAATATTTACCAGGATTTTTCTCTATTTTAGACTCTATTCTATCGTTAATTAGGGTCGGTCTACTTGCTTCACCCAAGTAAAAGTCTGGCCTATTACCCTGATTTGTATCAATAAAAGTCTTCCCGGTTATCGGATCTGTCAGTTCCGCTGTCACTTTAGGTATTGATGTGTGCGTTTGACGATCTAATACATGTGAGCTGTCCTGAGTCGCTAGCTGAGTTGGAGAAACTATCGAGCCATCAGTATTGCCCACAACTTTACTACCCTGCCTGCCTCCCAAAACTATCGCCGTACCTAAGCCAACATTGGCAAGACCTTTTGCATATTCGCCCTCACTTATTTGCCCAATACCTGTACCAGTCTGATAAGCTCCTCCGACGGTTACGCTACCACGTACCAGTGCTCCGGGTACTCCAGGAAGAACCATAAGTGCATCGGTTCCCAATGCTGCTTGCCCTGATTGAGCGCTGTAGGTCTTTAAATAACCCAGTGCCTCATTATAGGCTCTTGCATCTGCTTGTGATGCTACAAAAGCATTGCCTGAAAGAAGCGAACGTATTGCATCGCTGGCTTTATTTGATGAATATCCGTACACCGCCTGCAACTCTATGCCGTACTGGTTAAGCAATCCTGCCAGCTGCTGCTTTTCACCATCCGTGATCGTTCCTTTCAAGAATTTGCCTACCAGCAGATTGCTGGCTCTATCCTCATTCGTTGCCCTGACTATAGTCTGCGAAGCTTCCAATAGATTCTTGCCAGCTTTTTGGTCTTCAATAGCTTTGATTAGTGCTTCATTCTTCGTGACCGAAAGGAAGTTATTCTCAACCGCATTCTTCCCGGCCTGCGCACCCGTTACCGCACCGCCCGCACTGCCCCCGGCAAGGCCGCCCGCCAGCCCCGCCGCCAGCGTCCCCAGCGCGCTGATGGTCTGACGCTGCTCCTCGCTCAGGTCTGCACGGTCAACGCCCGGATAGAGCTGCTGCGCGATATACTCGCCCGCCACGCCGCCTGACGCTCCCGCCAGCGCCGAACCGCCCGACGCCTGCGCCACCGCCGAACCGCCCGACGCCTGCGCCACCGCCGCGCCCGGCACCGCGTGCGCTGTCAGGTTTGCCTCAACGTTAACCACCTCTTTGCCGTTTGCATCCGTGGTGGTGGTCGCTTTATGTATCAGCTCGATCGCCACACCGCAGAAGCGGCCACGGAAGATCCCGGAAAGGACATTTGAGTGGCGACCGCTCTAGGTAACTGACTGGTTATAAGGTAAGATCCCTGCCTGGTTGGGATCTTTATTAGTCATCATATTGAAGATTTATGTTTATTTTTCCGGCTTGTATATCGACCGTTATTTCGCAGCCTGTCCAAATAGGTTTACCATTAGTCAAATTGTTATCTAAAAATAAATAATTATAAGCAAGCAAAGCATCAGTCAAATCAGCAACAGCCCTTCCATCAGGGGCAAACCAGCCCAGTCCTCCATTTTCATCCAAATAATAGAATTCATACTCCCCTCCATCATTTTCATTAAATATTTTAGCTCTTGCTATGATTTTTTTGGCATTTCCAGGTCCACAATCATACAAAATTTGACCTATTTTTTGCTCAAAATTTTGTTCCTGCATCATTTGCCTCCTGGGGAATTTTTGAAATCAACGTTAACAGGTCTACCCCCATCAACTGAGTACTGAACAATTACCCTATCTGGCCTTATATTGTTACCTGAATATATTGGTTGAATATTGACATCAACCGTTTTGCCTTCTTTCAATGCGGTACCCCATGAGTTCTCCATTTTTTTCCATTGAATTTTATTAAGATTTCCATCCATAGGAATAATATTAAGCTCTTCACCAGGCCCATTGAATATGCTGGCAATTAAATGACCACCTTCATCACCATTATTACCACATTTACCAGCTTTGCATTGCTGATAGGTGTTTCGGTCATTTTTGAACAGGCTTAGTGAGGCATTCACATTTGTTGTGCGGCTCAAATCATCAGTATGATAGGTTTTATTTCCATCAACCTGATAGACCGTATTTGGTTCTGGTTTATTCAGTGTCTTATTCCACGCACCTTTCTTACCGGAGTCAACAATAACGATATTTTTTCCGGCAGCTGTAGGAAGTTTACTTCCTTTACTCACCCCACCCAGCGCACTTAGCGCCACGCCCGCAATAATATCCGCCTGAGCCTGATCGAGGCCATATTTCGCCATGATCTGCTCTGACACTTTATTACTGGCGACGATCCCGTCTGCGTCCATCTGGTGCGTCCAGGTCGCAGTCAGATCATAGACCATCTTGATCGGGATATCTTCACCCATCGCCCGATCCAGCGCCTGTTTCACCGCCATGCTGTCGGCCAGTACATCGCCGTATTTCTGCTGGCAGGTGGCCGGACTTGTTGCACAATCGCTTATCAGCTGCTTCTGCTGGGTGGTGCTCAGTTCTTCATATTTTGTGACGATACTGCCGCAGTCACCGCCGCCAGCCTGACAGGACTTTATTTCAGCGGACCAGGTATCTATCTGTTTACTGCTCAGCCAGTTATTCTCAACCGCATTCTTCCCGGCCTGCGCGCCCGTCACCGCACTACCCGCACTGTCCCCGGCAAGCCCGCCCGCCAGCCCCGCCGCCAGCGTCCCCAGCGCGCTGATGGTCTGACGCTGCTCCTCGCTCAGGTCTGCACGGTCAACGCCCGGATAGAGCTGCTGCGCGATATACTCGCCCGCCGCGCCCAGCACCGCGTGTGCTGTCAGGTTTGCCTCAACGTTAACCACCTCTTTGCCGTTTGCATCCGTGGTGGTAGTTGCTTTATGTATCAGCTCCGGCGCTGGCGCTCTGCTGCCTGCTGTCGTAGCGGTCGCTGTCCTGCTCCGAGGTCAGCGTCAGGTTGCGCGC
>NZ_RHUM01000027.1 GCF_003937915.1 Erwinia sp. 198
TCAGGGTGAGGCCCGGCGGGCTTCATGTTATCCCTTCCTCACCGCCATATTCAAAGAAAGAGCCTGAACTCACGTTCAGGCTTTTTTTATGCATGTTCCCCACGAGGAAGGGTGAAAACCCTTGACCGGGTTCGACAAAACCGTTCCGTCAGCGAACGGTTTTGCACGGCAAACTGCCGCCCGTCAGGGTGAGGCCCGGCGGGCTTCATGTTATCCCTTCCTCACCGCCATATTCAAAGAAAGAGCCTGAACTCACGCTCGGGCTTTTTTTATGCCCAACTTAGTTATTGATGTCTGACGGCAGCTGCCACAGCTCGCCAAGCCGGTAATCCCATACCCTGGGAGAGAATTTTATTTTCCCTCTTTCCGGCGTAAAGGTTATTTCACTGAACCAAATATTTTCCTTATTCATAAAGAAGTCCACCCGGCAGTAATCAATGCCTTCAGAGAGCATTTCAGCCAGTTCAAGCAGACGAGCATAGCCAGCGGGCCGGGGAATAGCACGCGGGTTATTGCTCTGCCCCATAGTAAACGGCTGCAGGCGCCAGCCTTCATCATAAATATTGGTCAGCTTATTTCCCGAGGCATCGGTGAAATCAGCTTCCGTAAATCTCGCTTTTTGATGAAAGCAATGAACGCGGTAAAGCTCCGGCGTAATATCCGGGTCGGCGCTCGCAAAAATATCTATATACTGCTCTGCCAGAATAAGGGGTGGGATATTTTTGTACTGCCATTCCAACGATACGTAATAGAAATTACGATTGAGAAAGAAGTCGAGCTTTTTATTACAGCGCGCTACTGCTGCCGCATCTTTGGCAAACACCATCTGGCAGCTGCCGCTGTCGTGGTTGCATTTAAGTACGAATTTATCGGGTAATGCAGCATAGTCAATGTCCGCCGTACACCGCCACACGCCCAGCAACGGGATCAAATAGTTTTCGCCAATTTTCTTTGCAACGTAGTCACGGACCCGGTATTTATCAGCCAGTTGGGTATAAATATCGTTCCTGGTGTAGAGCATTCGATGAATAATTTTTTCATTTAATGACTCAGGATGGCGGAAAATATCTGCGCCACAGTGCCTTTTGCGATAGGCCGTTAACAAATATTTTTCTTCTTTCTGTAACAGGTGACGAAAAATCTTACCCTGATGCTCAATCTTTTTAAATAAATACACTTCTCCGCCCCCTTATTAACAACCTGTTCTGGTACAGGAATAACGGAGCCATCCTGGTCATTATTATGCCAGGAAGAAATAAACCCGAGGTAAACGAGGGAAATAAAAAAGCACCGTTACTTTTCAGTAACAGTGCTTTTATATAAAAAATCAGTTTTTATAAAGACTACTTAATTCCCATCGCGGCCTTCATCGTATAAAACAAATCGGTCTGATCGGTCAGCCCGACAACGTTAGCGGCGTGAGGCCCATAAGCGGCAATGCGCAGCTGCGTGCCGGTATGCTCCTGCGAGTCCTCTTCCGAATTACCATAGCTGATAGTCATCAGGCCGCCCTCTTTAGTCGCCAGTTTTTGCGTCAGGCCGGGAGCCTTACTGTCATTAGGGATAATCTGGCTGGAATGCGCATGGTCCGCCGTGACAATGACCAGCGTATTGCCGTCTTTACGGGCAAACTCCAGCGCTTTTTGTACTGCCTCATCCAGATCTACCGTTTCGCCAATCTGGCCGCAGGGGTTTGCTGCATGATCCTGCTTATCGATCGACGCACCTTCCACCTGTAAGAAGAAACCGTTGTGATTTTTGCTCAGCAGCTGGATAGCCTTATCGGTCATCTGCGCCAGCGTTGGCGTGGAGGCAGGACGATCGGTGTTTACCTCGCAGCTGATGGGGTTGCCTTCCAGGTTACCGTGCAGGGTCGCTTTCGGCCCTTTCCAGCGCACAGGCATATTGCCATCCGCGAACAGGCCCAGCACGGGTTTATCCTGCGTGGCTTCGGTAATAGCGTTCATGCCGTCCAGGTTATCAACCAGCTGGTAGCCGCGCAGCTTCGCCTGCTCGCTCAGCGTCTTGCCCTGCCACTCGCCTGCCTTAGCGCTTTCAGCAAAGGTTTTGCCGCCGCCGCCGAAAGTGACGTCAACACGGGCGTTCAACAACTGTTCGGCAATGGATCCTTTACCGCCCTTTTCCAGCGCGTTGCCTGCGCACAGCTCGCTGGTTTTCTCCGGGCCATAGCATTTACGTGAGGTCACATGCGCCATCTGCGCGGCGGGCGTAGCGTCTTCCAGCTCTGCGGTAGAGACGTTGCCGGTCGCTTTACCTGCCGCCTTCGCCCTTTCCATAATTGTCTGATGATCTTTACCGTTTACATCCACGCCGATCGCCCCGTTATAGGATTTTACGCCGGTGCTCCATGCCGTTGCCGAAGCGGCGGAATCCGTAACGTAATCGGGCTTATGCGTTTTTTTGTCCAGCGAGTAATGCGTATACTGACCGGTGAGCGGCAGCGCATCGATGCCTTTGAAAAAGCCGCCTGCGCCTTCAGCATAGTTACGCGCGGCGGTAATTTCGGAGTCACCCATACCGTCACCGATCAGCAGGATAACGTTTTTAGCTGTTTTGCTGCTCAGCGAAGCTTTCAGCAATTCGGTCTGATCCTCGCTTAAACGGCGAGCGCCGCCGGGCTGTGTAATGTCTCCCTGTGCGGCACGCTGATAATCGGCGGCCTGGGCGCAAAGCGTGATGGATAACAGCGTGGCGGTAAAGGAAAGCGTAAACAGGCTTTTTTTCATCAGACGGCTCCATGAGAAAACGTTTCTAAAAATTTCAGGCGTTTAGTTTGCTACACAATAGTGACGCTTTTGTGTCGGCTGCATGGCAACTTGATGACTGCGCCTGTGCGTTTCTCAGTCGACAGCGAGCGCGACCTGCTTACCGCTTAACCTGCCAGAATAAAAAGAGAAAATTCCCTTGACCGTTCGGCCCGGACTCCCTATAGTAGCGCCCCGTCGCCCGAGAGGGGGATGAAGTTTACAATATGGTGAGGTGTCCGAGTGGCTGAAGGAGCACGCCTGGAAAGTGTGTATACGGCAACGTATCAAGGGTTCGA
>NZ_RHUM01000028.1 GCF_003937915.1 Erwinia sp. 198
CTGGAACAGCGAGCTATCTTCTCGGATAAGCATGGCAATAGGTATTTATGAAGTATGCCTCAGAAATAAAATACATAGAGTCATGAGCAATTATATATTCAACAATAAAAATACTTACAACGGTAATTTATCAGGTGATAAGAACTCTTGTAATTGGTACGATAAAATAGCAACAACTGGGAAGGTAAAGTGGCAAATAGATGAGATATATAACGAAGGTGGATTCCCCCCTCCTCACAAAATAATATCATCAATATCTCATGGCTCCTGGAGGTATATTCTAGAAATAAATAAAACAAATAATGGAAAGAATATCCCATGGGATGTACTTTTCCCTCTAATCTTCAGCTCAACTCCAGATAACTTCTTCAACAAAAGCAGTAGGTTGAATGAGTTAAAGCTAAATATGAAGCGCATAAACATATTGAGAAACCGAGTGTCTCACTTTGAGCCGATATGGAAAAACAAAATACTTAAAAGTATTGACGGTAAAAAACAAATAAAGCCAGAGCCAACGACTATCGCTGATTGCATTTCGAGGATGAGATCTGAATACAATACAATAATAAGCACTCTAAGTTATATTTCTATCGAAATGCACCAATTCTATATTGGAACCATGAACCATATAGACATATTAAGCATGATGACTGAAGGCTCTTTAAAGTCTTTTATGTCGCAAAGCGAAACAATTGCCTTAGATGTAGAAGCAGATGATTTCTCGCAAAAAGTAATCGAGCAATTATCAAACCCGCTATGCAAGAACTGGCTATTTGAACTGAAAAAATCCGGAAACGTGATCGGACATATCAGGAAATCATAAATGCAAAAGGCCACCCTTTAGGGGTGGCCTCTTCATATTCTCTATGCATCAACTAACTACTAGAACACTAAGGAATCTAGCATGGCTGCAATTCTTAAAGAACTGCGCTAGCTGACGACTACGGGATCTAATCTACTACATTTCGACGACATCGTCAATACAACACTATTATCTTCCACAATAGGTACAGGATGCAGATGCATGATTTACCATAACATCTCTTGCCCGCACCCCCTGAGAGCCCCTCAGCGCGATCCTGCGGCCTGACGGCCGTTTCCGGCACCTTTCCCTGTCCGTATCGTGAAAAAATGCCCCTGATGGTTTCTGCGCCGGTGAATAGCTATGCATACGCACCGGCACAGTGCCGTTTCATGATAAAAGCAGGCCGAACGTCTCAAAAAAGAAATTGTTCTGCTGCAGCCAGTCCCACAGATCCGCAGCTGTCTTTAAGCAATTGAGTATCAGCTCGAGCAGATTTAGATATTTCATAGTTTTCTCCTAAACAGTCGATGAATTGTTTCATCACGACGTATTTAGTCCGAAAATTTTGAGCCCCCAGAAACGATGAACGGGTGCACAGTTTACTGTGTGGCCGTGAGACGTTGGGCAAGCCGCAGGCGCGGCAGAAATACCGCAAAGGGGTCGGATTTAACGAGCAACAAAAGGGTGTCGGGCGTAGCCTGACCAGGAGGATTTGGCGTGCCGGCGGTACTCCAAAAACACATCTTGTCCCGCTGTTTTGTCGCCGGTGCGGAGCGGCGGTAATGACAAAACATTTCCTGTCCGCGTCAGTTACTGTTCGCTCGCTTCTGGTAATGAGCCATTATCTCAGCACGGGCTTCGTCGAAGGTAAGCTCACCGGAAAGAAGACGCCCCTTAACGGACTCATAGAGCGGCGTTCCGGACGGATCCATCCCTTCAAGTCTGAGAGAGGCCTCAGCTTTGCGGAACCCGGCCAAGCGCAGTTGCAGTGCACGATCATCAGTCATGGTTTTTCCTTTGAGCAGTCATGCGAATAAGGCAGGCGTAAAGTAGGCCCACTTTACATGTCCTGCCCGGATGTTGCCGTTGTATAGCTGTGCAGGCAAAAGTGGAAAACGACAGGAAACTGTTGCAGCCGGGTGTGTAATCAGGGAGGAAACGGGTGTACCGAGCGACACGATCCCTGTTCAGCATTACAGACATTACGCTTCCTCGGTCATTCGCTCACTTCGTTCGGTCATGACGCTGCGGCGAGCGTTACCTGCTCAGGCAGAAGGCCATAAGGAGGTTCTGGGGATTGCCGGTTTTCCATAGGCTTCGCCCTCCTGACGAGCTTCACAGAAATCAGGTGATTTCCGGCGCTCAAATCAGAAGTGGCGAAACCTGACAGGACTTAAAGATCCCCACCGTTTCCGATGGGTCGCTCCCTCGTGCGCTCTCCTGTTCCCACCGTGAGGTTTACCCGTTGCAGACCGCCGTAAGGTGGCGTTTTCTCATTCCTTCCCGTGCAACTGGGTTCCTTGTAGGTGGTTCGCTCCAAGCTGGGCTGTATGCACGAACTCCCCGTTCAACCCGACTACCACGACTTTCAGGTAACTGTACTCATGATTCCAATCCTGACAGGCACGACAAATCGCCAATGGTGGTAGCCACAGGTAACAGGTTTAGAGGAGGAGAGTCTTGAAGTTTCGTGTGTGATAAGGCTACACTGAAAGGACAGTTTTGGTGACTGTGCTCCTCCAAGCCAGTTACCTAGGTTCAAAAACCTGCAAGTTCTTTGAACCTTGGAAAAAACCGCCCTGCAAGGCGGTTTTTTTTCGCCTTCAGTATGCCTCTGCAACAAAAAGTGTCAACATAATAATCACTTCATAAAGAACCAGCGAAAGCATGCTCAAGGACTTCCATGTATAAAACGCCTGCGATTAATATAGCTAAACATATCAATGACATATCTACTGAAAGATTAAATAGCTATCGACGTGTGTACCCTCATAAAAGCGAAGATGAAATCTACGGGATGTATTGCTGGAACAGCGAGCTATCTTCTCGGATAAGCATGGCAATAGGTATTTATGAAGTATGCCTCAGAAATAAAATACATA
>NZ_RHUM01000029.1 GCF_003937915.1 Erwinia sp. 198
GGTCATCCCCAGGGTGCGATGCGTCTGGTGAACCGGGTCTTTGAAATGTAAGGTCAGTCGACAACATCGACGGCCGGGTCTCCCCAATCTTTGCAACAAAGCCCGATAATATGGCTCGTAGCGGTGGGCTAAACCCCGCTGAATTTACAGGATACTTTTTGAGTGTAGATGGGAATGTCATTGGTATAAACCCTCGTGTTGGTGGTGACGCGTATGGCGTAAATCTGGGGATGCCGAATTATAGTGGTGGAAACGGTGGTGGTGCAGGGAATCAGTATAACTCAGCCTTGGGTGGGGCTTTCGCGGGGGACATTTCTGAAGCGCGTAAAGTTGTACTTATCAAGATTGTTAATGATAATTCCGCTTTGGCTAATAGTAAGCAAGCAGGACGCAGAATTAGTAAGGCGCGTAATGAAGTTGAAAATGCGCAAAGAGAGTTAGCGCAAATAAATTACACCAGAGAAGATATTGCTAATGCGGTAAAGGCAACATCGGATTTTTACCAGGAAGTAACCGCGAAATATGGTGAAAGAGCGTCAGGTCTTGCCCAGTCTTTTGCGGAAGAAGCGAAAGGGAAAACAATACGTAATATGGATCAAGCGCTGGCAGCTTTTAACAACTATAAAAATTCCTTAGGCGTTAAGTTTAGTGCTCAGGATCGGAATGCTATTCATAGTGCTCTTAAATCTATGGATTATGCCAACATGGCTAAACAGCTTTCTATTTACAACAAAGCATTTGGTTACTATGGAAAATTCTCTGACTTGTATGACATTACTCAGGAATTGATTAAGTCCCTAGAGACAGATAACTGGCGACCGTTCTTTGTTAAAATCGAAACTTTTACAGCCGGAAAGGTCGCAACAGCTGTTACAGCCTTTGCCTTCAGTATTCTTATTGGTGTTCCGCTAGGAATCGTAAGTTTTGCTGTTATTATGGCTACGGTAGGTGCGTTAGTTAACGATAAGCTTATTAATAAGATTAATGCCGGTCTAGGAATTTAATATTATTAAAAAGATGCCGGGTTTTACCCGGACTTTTTAACATTCAAGAATATATAGATTAGGCTAAGAGGAATGGCAAAAACAAAGCAGAACAGCCAATAAATAGCATAAATTCCATTTTTTCCTATGTCATCTTTAAGTATCCCTCTATGCCAAAAGCCTTTTGTAGTAAATTTTAGAGCGATTTTTTCGACAGCCACTTTAGCTACTGGATAAAGAAATGTGTTTACTAAAGAAAAAATCCAAAATAGTTGCAGTCTTAATGATTCATGGTTTTTAATTAAAATGATGCTGATAATTATAAATAAAATTATCCCTATGGTTATATTTCTAAAATAAAAGCTTTTTGTCATTCCCCTCTCCTGATTTTGGCATAATTTATAATCATAATAACATTCTGTCTACACAGCGTCTATGCATCTGTCTGTACCTTTTTTATAATAGGAAACAGTGAATACCTATTTTAATGCATTAAAAACTATTGACACCGATGGTCTGATAGGTTTCAGCAATTTATAAGTAAGACTGCTATATCAAATAAGATGGCAGTCTTGCTGGTATTATCTTTAACGATTAATTTATAGAATTCCTTGAGCTCGCCAGGAGGAAAGCAACTCCTTTACCAGCGCGGCCAGCTCTTTCTGGCTTAAGTCATTATGATTTATGGCAGTTGGCATACTTTTCATTAATGGTTCTTGCTCAGCTTTTTGGGTTTGAAACTCTTTATAAATTCTGTTTACCGTTTCCACCGGCATCTTTAGACTGTCAGACAGTAAAGAGGACATCAACGTGGGTGAACTCGCTAGTTTTGGGTTGTTCTGCATGGCATCCAGTATCCCAACCAGTGCAGAAATAAAATTGATATTGCTCTCACGTTCACGATCGTTCTCAGCCTGAATCGCATTATTATTGGAATTAAATTCGGCACTGTTGCAAAGATCTGGCGATGGTAAACTGATGCCATTGTTTAGTGGAAGGAGCAAGCACATGAACCCATTCAAAGGTCGAT
>NZ_RHUM01000002.1:0-486961 GCF_003937915.1 Erwinia sp. 198
TGTATATCGCTTTTAGTGGCAAAGGTCTCCATACGCTCATTCAGCACCTGTAGATCGCTTTTGGTGGCGAAGGTGTCGGCGCGTTCAGTCAGCACCTGAAGATCGCTTTTGGTAGCGAAGGTGTCGGCGCGTTCAGTCAGCACCTGAAGATCGCTTTTGGTGGCGAAGGTGTCAGCGCGTTCAGTCAGCACCTGTAGATCGCTTTTGGTAGCGAAGGTGTCGGCGCGTTCAGTCAGCACCTGAAGATCGCTTTTGGTAGCGAAGGTATCGGCGCGTTCAGTCAGCACCTGAAGATCGCTTTTGACAGCGTGTATTTCGGCTCGCGTAGCCAGCTCGCGAATATCGCTCTTGGTGGCGAAGGTGTCAGCGCGCGAAGCCAGCGCGTTGAAATCGTTTTTAGTAACGAAAGTTTCGGCCCGCTCGGTTAATATTGCTAAATTGAGCTTTATCTGATGCGTATCCTGTTCCAGCCGGTCAAAACGGTTAACCTGCCTGCTCATCGGCTCTCCTCCCTGTGGTTTCGCCCTTGCGCGCGCTCGTTTTTCCTTTGCGGACACGAGCGGCGATTTCCTTAACGCAACGCGATCGTAAAACATAGCAGAACTCCTTTCTCTGGCCCGCCGCTATATTATTGCGGCGTGATGAGAATAAAAAAGGAATTTACTGCTGCTGAGGAGTTTAACACTGGATATTTGAGACGGCTTCAGCTTTTTGCAATGCAATCATGAAATTTACATTTTTTTCTGAAGCGGATTCATATTAATGCCCGAATGCCCGAATGCCCGAATGCCCGAATGCCCGAATGCCCGAATGCCCGAATACAAGGATGCTCCGAACAGAAAATAACGGGCAGTCGGTATTAATGCTGCCCGTCTTATAACGCTAACCCGTTAATTTAAACCTTAACGGTATTGAGCAAATAATCAGCCAGGCGCAAACTCAGCGCGGCGCCGGTTAGCGTCGGATTCATGCACGAGGCAGAAGGCATTACGCTGGTTCCGGCGATAAACAGGTTAGGGTGGTCATGGCTCTGGCACTGGTTGTTGACGACAGAGTTTACGGGGTTGTCGCCCATAATTGTGGTGCCCATAATATGCTGTCTATCCTGATAACCCGTATCAATTTTTGATATATCAGCATTTAGCAGCCGGGCGAACTTATCAAAGTCCTTCAGGCCCTGCTCTTTTCCTGCGTGCCAGTAGTCGGTGACGCTGTAATATATTTCTGGTACGGGTATCCCTATTGCATCCTTTTTAGTTTTGCTGGGGACGATACGATTTTCCGCCAGCGGCAGCGTCTCAAAGTCGATAGCGAAATTAAGCGAGCGTGCCGACATCCTTTTTAATTCCTCATCCAGCTTTGAGCCAAGCACGCCTTTCTTAATCAGCGAGGCCGCATAGTCTGCCGTTGGCACCGTATTACGCACCTTTATTTTATAGCTGGGGAAATCTTTGCGGAAATCGCCATCGCGACTATTGAGATAAACCAGCAGTTCCGTTGGGCCCTGGCCCGGCCAGACATCCTCATTCATCATCAGGTTCATGCTGATGCCGGTGTGGCCCATCAGATTGCGACCCACCTGATCGGAGCTATTGGCAATGCCGTGCGGATAGCGTTCGGAAGCGGACATAAGCAGCAGCTTGGGCGACTCAATCCCGTAGGCTGCCAGCACAAAGTAGTTAGCGGTCAGATGATGGTTGCTGCCATCGGGACGGCGATACCAGATACCGCTGATGTTACCTTGCTCATCGGCTTCTATTTTATACACGACTGAGTTATCCAGCAGCTTTGCGCCGTGACGCTCTGCTTCATCAATATGCATTGAGCCGTCATATTTCGCAGCGATGGGGCAAACCGGATTGCAGTTATTGTTGCCCGCGCAGGCCGGGCGCTGACCATAAGGCCGGGTGGCGCGACCGTTCGGCTCCATCACCGGATGATAGCCACCTTTGCCCAGCAGGACGGAAAGCCGTTTAAAAAGATAGCTTGGCTCCAGCCCCTTCATTGGAAAAGGCGTGGAGCGCGGCGGCCAGGCTTCGCCGCCGTGTCCGCTCTCATCCTGACCGTCCATGCCCGACACGCCCAGCTCCCGTTCGGCCTCGCCATACCAGGGTTCCAGATCCTGATAGGCGACAGGCCAGTCGCGGCCGCGGCCATACAGGCTTTGCAGTTTGAAATCGTTCGGGATCATGCGCCACAGCGCGGAGCCAAAATGCCAGGTGGTGCCGCCAACAACGCGCAGGTATTTGGTCGGGTATTTTACCGGGCCGGCCTGCTGTAGGTAGTCACCATAGGTTGAAGGGACGTGGGGCAAATCGGGATAGGGTGAACCCACGCCCTGGAGTTTCATATTGGTCAGGGACATTTTAAAGGGCGAATTGCGAAAGCGCTCGACGATCTCCTGACGCTTAACGCGCGGGCCGGCTTCGACGATAATCACCGATTTTCCCGCCTTTGCCAGCCGGGTCGCAACCAGGCCGCCCATGACGCCGGAGCCAATGACGATCACATCGGCATCGATATTTTTCATTGCTGACCTTCCATTTTAACCATTTCGGGATGGCGACCCCAGGAATTTGGGCCGCTGCCATAGGTCGGCACCACCAGAATGCCCCGCGTTGGCTGATACATCATGGCGTCGGCGTAGGCGATAAGTTCGCTTTTCGCGCCTTCGCCGACCACGCCGGTGTACCAGCTGCCAATAATCAGCGAGGCGGTGCGGAAAAGCGGCGTATCGCTGGCAGTGGCCTGCAAAAAGTCATCGACGTGAGCAAAGCGCCGTTCGGCCAGATAATCCGCCAGCGCAACGAAGCGGGACGGAAAATCCGCATAGTGACGGCCCAACGCGGCAAAATAACGCTGGCTGAGAATGGCGCTGACCGGGCGGCTGACCAGAAAAGTGGACAGTGCGTTAAAATCGGCAGCGGCAGCGGCAGCAGGCCGCGCGGCAAGCTGTCGGGGAAAGATGGCGGCGCAGCAGGCGCCGAGAGAAAGCGCAGCCATGCCTTTCAGCAATCGGCGGCGGGTGGGATTAGTGGGCTGCATGGCGCCTCCTGTTTCGACGACGTAATACAAGGCCCGCGACGATAAGTACCACCACAAGCAGTAGCCCCAGCAGCGCGGCGGGACGGGTTAATTTGACCAGCAAAGGCGTATCGCCACCTTCACGCAGCTGCTTCACCTGTTCAGGCGTAACGACTACCGTCGGATTACCGAAGTTTTTCAGCACGTAGTTGCTGACGTCGGCAATCTGCCGATCGCTGAGGCGATTGGTAAAGTCGGCGTCAGGGCCGAAAGCGGGCATAGCGATATCATCCCGCCGAACGCCAAACAGGATGGCGGAAACCAGATTATCGGGCTGAGGCGCGCCGGTGGCCGTGTTGTGAAACAGGGAAGGGTAGCGATCGTTACCCTGACCCTGGGCCTGATGACAGTTGGCACAGCTGCCGCTGAAAACCTGCCAGCCGGCATCACTTTGCCCGCTCTGGCCGCGCAGCCGCTGTTCGGCATCCGAAGCCTGACCATAGCTGTCGCGCGCGCGGCCGGTGCCGCTGTTGACCGCCGGAACCTGGCGCAACCAGGCGGTAATCGCCTGGATGTCCCCATCGCTAAGATGCGCCAGACCGTGCTCAACCGCTTCCGCCATTGGCCCGGCGGCCTGGGCTTTGGCGATATGGCCGGTTTTCAGGTAGCGCGCCAGCTCGTCGTGGCTCCAGCTGCCGATGCCGGACTGCGCATCAGGCGTGATATTGGGCGCATACCAGCTACCCAGGCTGCTGCCGGAAAAGGCGCGATCGTTGTCCTGCGCCAGCAAAAAATTACGCGGCGTATGGCAGGTATCGCAGTGGGCCAGCGCGTTGACCAGATAGTCGCCGCGATTGATCTCCGGCGACTTATCCGGCTGCGGCACAAAGCGTTGGTTCTCCGCAAACAGCCAGTTCCAGACCAGCATTGACGCGCGGATGCTGAAGGGAAAAGGCAGGTGCGTCTGCGGCGCGGCGCGATCTACCGGCGCAACGCCGTGCATAAAATAGTGATACAGCGCGTGGATATCCTCGTCGCTGATTTTGTTGTAGGCGGTATAAGGCATAGCGGGATAGAGATGGCGCCCCTGTTTATCGATGCCTTCACGCACTGCCCGCGCAAACTCCGCCTCGCTGTATTCGCCGATGCCGTAACGGGTTGAAGGCGTAATATTACTGGCATAGATATCACCCAGCGGTGAGTGGATCGCATAGCCACCCGCCATCGGCGCGCCCTGCTGCGGTGACGTATGGCAGGCGCCGCAGTCGGCGGCCAGCGCAAGATATTTTCCCTTAGCGATAAGATCATGATCACCCGAAGGCTGCACGGCGGCAGACGTTATCCCGGTGAAAAGGATCAGGCTCATCGCCAAAGGCAGACTTAATCGTCTCACCTGACATGCTCCTGTAAAAGAAAAATGCTGCCGCCCTGTAGCCGGGCGGTTCGTCATCATGGACAGGGCAAACGGCCGCGCCGCGTGCCCTCAATCGGGTTAAAGCAGCTCGTAATCGTTAAAGGTCAGCGGCGTTTCTCCGCCGTTGGTCAGCTCTATCTGGCCCGGCTGGGTCAGCATGGCGTCGCCGCGATGCAGCCAGACCTCTTTATTGTGGTTAGGCTGACCGGGCACCGACTCCAGCAGGCGGCCTTCGGTAAAAAAGACGCGGACGCCCGGCCCGTGTTGGCTATAGAGCGTGGTGCTTTCGCCCGGTTGCAGAGTGACTTTCCAGCCCTTGACCGTTTTTTTATCCAGCACCTGCTGGAATTCGGGCAGCTCAGGCCGGGTCGCGCCGCCAAAGTTTTGCGGGCCGTTCTGTTTAATCTCAAAAGCCACCTGATGGTTCAGCGTGGTGCCGGTGTTAGTCACCTTATCGGTATCGGATTTGCCCTGATGCGCGCCGAACTTCACATTGCCGGTTTTCATCTCGGTATCTTTAGCCGGCTCGTTGGGATAGGAAATATGCACCAGGCTGCCGTTGATATGGGTGTTCACATAATCCAGGTGCTGTTCATGAAACAGCGTGGACTGGCCGGGGCGGATCATGACGCGCATCACGGTGACGTACTGATTTTCCAGGATCACGTGATGCAGCGGCTCCAGATCGGTGGCGACCACTTTTTCCGCGGCGTGTCCGGCTGGTACCGTCAGGGCGAACAGGCCCGTAGCGCACAGGGCGGAAAGGAAGGGATGTCTGCGTTTCATACTCTCTCCTGTTATGACTGCTGTTCAGGCCCGTCCGGGCCCGTAGTAATTACTCTTCGACCAGCGATACCCAGTTGGCGCCTTTACCCGTGGCATAACGGCCATTCAGCGTCAGCGCGCCAGAGGTCGGATCGATAGAGTAGAGCGAAAGCTGGGTCGATTTTTGTCCGGACTCGATCAGAAAGCGCCCGCTGCTGTCGATAGTGAAGCCGCGCGGCTGCTGCTCGGTTTTAATGCTGGTGAGGTAAGTCAGATGCCCGTCATGAGGATCGACGGCAAAAGAGGAAAGGGTGCTGCTGGTCCGCTCGGTTGAATAAAGAAAGCGACCGTCCGGCGTGATATGGATATCCGCCTGCCAGATGCGTGGCTTATGCGAGGGCGGCAAATCGTCGTCACCCGTTAGCGGTCGCGCTTCGCCGCGCTGCATATCCTCTTTGGGCGAGACGGAATTTACCGTCGCGACCTGCGTCGTGGTGCCGTCGGCGTTCAGCGTCAGCTGGCTGATATTGCCCGCCATTTCGGTCAGCACGTAGAGGCTGCGCTTGCCCTGTTTATCCACGTTGGGCGCAACGACAAAATGCCTTGGGCCGGTCGCCGCCTCGCTCTGAATATTGACGAAGGGCGGATCGTTGGGCGTTACCTTGCCGCTGGCAGCGTCAAAGCGGTATTGCAACAGCTGATCGGCCCCCAGCAGCGTGACGAACAGGAAATGGTTGCTGGGATCGACCTGAATGGCATGCGCGCGCTTGCCGGTATGCACGACCTGTACCGGCTGCGCCTCCACCTGACCGTTGCTGTCTATACGATTAATACTGAACAAATCGCCGCCGTAAGAGGCGCTCAGCAAAAAGCGCCCCTGCTTATCCAGCGAAATATAGGCCATGCTCTCCGGCAGCGGCGACTGACTGGCCTTAACCAGCTGACCATCGGGCTGGATATGATAAGCCACCACGCTGTAAGGCTTGCTGCGTACCGAGACATAAAGCATTTTCTTATCGGGTGAGACAACGGAAGACATCGCCTTTGCGCCCGCCGGAAAGCTGCCGATCGGTACCAGCGCTTTTTTGGTTTTATCCAGCTGATAGCCGGTAACGGTGCCGCTTTCGGCATTGGAGACATACACCAGGCTCTGCGCCTGAGCCGCGCCCGTCAGTGCCGCCAGGGAAAGCAGCACGCCCGCGTAAATTTTTTTCATTATTATTTCCTTGTAGGGTAAAAAGCCTTACCAGCGCGTGGCGAAAACTTCGCACAGTTCCGCGACGTCGTTATCGCCGAGTGGCTGTGGTTTAACCGCTGCCTGCCGCCACAGGCGGGCGGTTTCTTCCAGCTCTTCCAGCGCGAAACAGGCGGAGAGCACCGAACGGCCCCAGACGACCGGGCCAAGCCGTTCCAGCATCACGCCACGCACTTCGCAGGCAAGTTGCGCCACCTGTTCCGCCACCTGCGGCGCGCCGGGACGGCAGTAGCGGATCAGCGGAATACGGCCAACCTTCATCACCTGGTAAGGCGTGATCGGGGGCAGAATGCTTTCCGACTGCCATACTCCTTCCAGCGTCAGCCCGACCAGGTTAGTGGAATGCGTATGCACCACGCCCTGTACCTCCGGGCTACGGTCGTAAACCTGACGGTGCAGCAGCAGCGTTTTCGAGGGCTTCTCGCCCGACAGCCATTCCCCTTCACGGCTGACCTTAGCGATCTGCTGCGGTACCAGGCGGCCCAGACAGGCATCGGTAGGGGTGATCAGCCAGCCATCTTCCAGACGAGCGCTGATATTTCCTGCGGTGCCGACGGTATAGCCACGCTCGTAAAGGCTTCTGCCTGCCTGGCAGATCTCTTCGCGCAGCTGTTGTTCAGTAGTCATTGCTTTTCTCCGCATCCGGGTTAAATTTTGTGATCGGCCGCGATCGCTTTAGCGGCGGTTTCGTCTTGTTTGATCGCCAGCGGCTCCACTTTGCCCATGATGAACATAAAGTTAAGCGCGCCGAACAGGCAGATACCGCCAGCCACCAGCAGCGGCACCACGAAAGAGCCGTGGCTGAGGGTCAGCATTACGCCGGTAAAGGAGGCGGTAACGATGCCGGCCAGATTGCCGGCAAAGTTTTGAATGCCGCCCAGGGTACCGACATAGCCCGCGCTGGGCGCGACGTCGGCGGGCAGGGTCCAGATATTGGCGGCGGTGAAGGCCAGGCCTGCGTAGGTCAGAGAAAACAGCGTCAGGATCAGCGGAATGCTGTTGGTGAAGGCGGCGAAGGCGATCACCGAAGAGAGCAGCATACCGCCGATCAGGCAGGATTTACGGGCGGTGGTCAGCGAAAAGCCCCGACGATAGAGCCAGTCGGAAGTCAGGCCGCCCAGCAGGCTGCCGGGGATGCCCATCAGCGCCGGGATCGCCCCCAGCGTGCCCAGCTCCTTCAGCGAAAAGCCGTGCGCCATGGTCAGGTAGGTCGGAAACCAGGTGACGAAGAAGTAGGTAGCAAAGTTCATGCAGAAGAAGCCGATCATCATTCCCCAGACGGTGCGGTAGCGGAACAGACCGGCGATATGCACTTTTTCGTTTTTCCCCAGCGTCTGTACGCTGCGGTCTGCCAGCAGGTTCTGGCGCTCCTGCTCCTTCAGGCCCTTCATCTCCTCGGGTTCTCGGTAGAAAACCAGCCAGACGGCTACCCAAATCAGACCCAGCGCGCCGGTGACGATAAACGAGGTCTCCCAGTCCCAGGTGCCGATCAGCCAGGCGACCAGCGGCAGGGCGATGGCGCTGCCCGCGCGCGGTCCGGCGTCAAAAATGCCGCTGGCGGTGGCGCGCTCCTTTTTGGCGAACCAGGAGTAAACCACCTTGGCGCAGCCCGGATAGCCGCCCGATTCGCCCAGGCCCAGCATCAGGCGCGAGGCAAAAATTGAGGTAAAGCCGCGGCCAAAAGCGGTAAACACGGTAAACAGCGACCACCAGCCTACGGCGATAGCCAGCCCGGCGCGCGCGCCCAGGCGGTCAATCAGTCGGCCAGCCGGGATCTGCATCAGCGCATAGGTCCAGAAAAAAGCGCCGAGGATCAGCCCCATGCTGGTGTCGTCCAGCCCGAGATCCCTTTTAATATGTGGAGCGGCGATGGCTAAATTAATGCGATCTATGTAGTTGATGGCGATGGCGAAAAAGCAGAACGCGATCATCAGCCAGCGGATCCGCGGGTATCTACGCATGGTGAATTCCTTTATGATTTCGGGGCCGTAATGAACGAGCGCGCCCGCCTGAATGTTATGGTTTGGTAAAGTTATTTCAGTATTTGATACTATGATGTTAAAAGTAAGCGATTACAAAATTCAGTCAAGCAAAAAGTAAGCGCTTTCAAATAGAGATATTGGTTGTCTGTAAATTTTGTGGGCAACGTCACTAATTTCGCTCTGGAGTCTGAAGATGTCCGATAAGCCATCGCCATCCGCCCGCGTTTCGCTGGACGATGTCGCCCTGCGTGCGGGGGTATCCACCGCTACCGTTTCAAGAGTGCTGAACGGCAGCGCCTCCGTCCGGCAGTCGCGCCGGGAGGCGGTTGAGCGTGCCTGCGAAGAGCTGGGCTATGTCATTAACCGCGCCGCCCGCACGCTGGCTTCTCGCCGTAGCATGACCATTGGGGCGGTGGTGCCGACGCTGGCGACAGAAACCTTTTCCCGGCCGCTGGCGGCTTTCCAGCAGCAGATCCACCAGTCCGGCTATACCATGCTGCTGGCCAGCTCAGATTTCGATCCCGATACCGAGCTGAAAGAGGTCAACAAGCTGGTGGAGTACGGCATCGACGCGCTGATGCTGGTGGGCAACAGCCACCATCCGCGCCTGTGGGAACGCATCGCCCAGCAGAATATTCCCTGTATCCAGACCTTTTCCGTGGACACGCGCTATCCCAGCGTGGGCTACGACAACGAGCAGGCCGCAGGCGAGCTGACCGCGCATCTGCTGGCGCTGGGGCATAGAGTCTTTGGGGTGATCGTCGGGACGCCGCCGTCCAACGATCGCGTTTCCGATCGTATTACCGGCACGCGGCAGGCGCTGGCGGCGGCGGGGCTGACGCTGGACGAGGCCAATCTGATTAACAGCGCCTTTACCATGAACGAAGCGCGCGAGGCGATGTTCCGCCTGTTGGACGGGCCAAATCCGCCGACGGCGGTGATCTGCGGCAACGATCTGCTGGCCTTTGGCGCGATGCGGGCGGCCAGCGAGCGCTATCTGCGTATTCCGAACGATATTTCGATTACCGGCTTCAATGACTATGAATATGCCGAGCATCTTGAGCATCCGCTGACCACCATGCGCGTGGAGTTGGATCGCATAGGTGAGGTCGCGGCAGATTATCTGCTGGCCACGCTGAATGGCGAAACCGCCCCGGTACAGACCCTGCTGAAACCCGAGCTGATCGTGCGCGGCAGCACCGGCTCCGCACCGCGCACCGCCAGAGGCTAAATCGTGCGCTTAGCCCCGCGCCATCGGTGCGTGCGCCGCAAAAGTCTGCCGGGCGCCACTTAGCCTCGTACCGTTAGTGCGGAGGGGAGAAAAGTCTGCCAGGCGTCGTTCAGCCTCGCGCCGTCAGCCCGTAGTCCGCAAAGGCCAGCATTGCCTCTTTTTCTCGTAAAAAATGGAGCAGGGCGGCGGCGGCTTCCGGCCTGGCCGCCCGGGTGAACACGCCGCCGGAGAAAGAGAGCACCTTCTGCGCGCCCGGCGGCAGTGGGCCAATCACCCTGATCCCTTTCACCATCAGCAGCTCGCTGATTTGCTGAACGGCGATATCTGCCTTACCCGCCAGCAGCTGCTCGGCGGTAAAACCTTCTGTGATAGTCGTGGCGCGTGCGTTGATCGCCTCTTCGATCCCTAATTGCTTTAACAGCGCCTGAAAATAGATGCCGCTTGCGCCGCCCAGCGACCAGGCCACCGATTTCGCCGCCAGCAGCGCTTGGGTAAACGACGCCACGCTGCTGATATCGGGCGCGGCAGCATCCGGCAGCATCGCCAGGCCCAGCGGCGAATCCACCAGCTCCACCCGGCTATTGGCCTCCACCACGCCCTGGTCGATGAGCCTGTCCATCGCCTCTGCGGTCACGATGACCGCATCCGCCGTCGCGCCGTCGGCAATATTTTTTTCAATAACCGAGGTTGGCTTCCAGTCAATCGTCAGCGGGTCGCCGTGGCTACGCAGCCAGGCCTGTTCCACGGCGACAAAGGGCGCGCGGATAGCCAGCACGCTAAAAAGGCGGAGTGTTTCGTTGCTCATGACCTGCTCCTTAACCAGTTTTACGCAAATAGCTGCTGTTCAGTTCGCCTGGCGTGCGCACGCCGATCAGCGCCAGATCGCGATCAATTTCATCACGAAGAATATGCATGGCGTGCTCCACGCCCGCCTGACCGCCGACGACGGCACCGTAAAGGAAGGGTCTGCCCAGGAAGACAAAATCCGCGCCCAGCGCCATCGCTTTCATTACGTCGGTGCCGCGTCGGATACCGCTGTCGATAATGACCTTCATCGCACCTTTTTTCGCCGCAATCTCCGGCAGGGTCAGCAGCGGCGGCACGGTATGATCCAGCTGGCGGCCGCCGTGATTGGACAGGATCACCGCATCCGCGCCCAGATCGCGGGCGATAAAGGCGTCTTCCGGCGACATCAGGCCTTTGATCACCAGGTTGCCGCGCCATTTTTTGCGTATCGCCTCGACGTTTTTCCAGTTGAGTTTGTCGCGGGCGTGGGTATTGCGTACCTTGCTAGACATCATCGGCGGCCCGCGCTCGGCATCGGTATTTTCAAAATGCGGTGCGCCGTGACGCAGAAAGGTTTGCGCAACCGTGCCCAGTAGCCAGCGTGGGTTCATGGCGCTTTGCAGCGCGACCTTCGGCGTAATTTTGATCGGCATACTGAAGCCGCTGCGCGTGTTGTGCTCGCGATTGCCCAGCATCGGCGTATCGCCGGTGACCACCAGCGTCTGGTAGCCCGCCGCGGCCACGCGATCCAGCAGTCTGTCGATACGCGGCTGATCGCCCGCCAGATAAGCCTGAAACCAGGCGTCCGGGTTGGCGGCATGGACATCCTCAAGCTTGATGAGCGAGGAGGCGCTAAGGATCATCGGCACGTTCATTGCTCTGGCCGCTTTCGCCAGCGCGATATCCGCCTGGTAAGCAACAAAAGAGGCGCCGCCAAGGGGCGCAACGCCGAAAGGATGGTGGTAGGTGTGGCCAAACAGGGTAGTGCGCTGATCGCGGCCGGAAACATCGCGGAACATGCGCGGCACAAAAGTGTATTGACGGTAGGCCTCGAAATTACCGGCAATTCCACGTCCGGTTTCGACCCCGCCCGCCACGTATTGATAAATCATATCCGGCAGGCGGCGGCGAGCGTGTCGTTCAAAATCCTCCAGCGCCAGCAAATCGCGAAAATGACGGGGCACTTTCTTCAGCGCCGGATTGCCGACGGTAGGCGCCGCACCTGGCGGGACGACGGCGGCAGAAGGGGTATTAGCAGATGAAGTCATAAGCGTTCTCTGATCCAGGGGTTAAACGCACAGCGTCATAAACGGGTTAAGGCAATTTATTTTGTAAGCGCTTTCAATTCTGGCTAATCATCTCTAACATTTCAATAACAGTCTGGCTGCATTATCGCCGATTTATGTGACGGAGTTCACTTTACAGCGACATTTGTAAGCCCTTACATTAAGTCATCGCCGTGCGCTCGGCCGACGCCTTCCAGGAGAAGCTCATGAACAGAATTGTTTTACTGCACGCCACGCCGGTAGCAATGGCGCCCATTCATACCGCATTCAGCGAGGTCTGGCCGGAAGCCGAAACGGTCAATCTGCTTGATGACGGGCTTTCTCTCGATCGCGCCAGAGAAAATGTGCTTTCCGCCGGGATGATCGACCGCTTTGTGCAGCTGGGACAATATGGCTTTGCCCAGCAGGCGCAGGGCATTTTAATTACCTGTTCTGCGTTTGGCCCGGCCATCGACCGCTTAAGCGAAGCGCTGCCGGTGCCGGTGCATAAACCTAATGAAGCAATGTTTATGGAGGCGGTGGCGCAGGGTAACCATATCGGCATGCTGGCGACTTTTGGCCCGGCGGTGGAAACCATGACCGATGAATTTAACGACTACGTGGCACAGCAGGGATCGAAAGCGAAGCTGACCACGGTGCTGGTGGAGGACGCCATTGATCTGCTGAAAAGAGGCGACGCGGAGAGCCATAACCGCCTGGTGGCGGCACGGGCAAAAGAGCTGGCGCACTGCGACGTAATAATGCTGGCGCATTTTTCCACTTCCCGCGCGGCCGGGAGCGTACGTCAGCAGGTTACGATCCCGGTGCTGACCGCGCCGCACGCCGCCGTTAAACGCATGAAGGCCAGCGTGCTTGCTGCGGCTAAGGGGTAACGGATGCTGATTGGCGTAATTGCAGATGATTTTACCGGCGCCAGCGATATCGCGGTAACGCTGGCGAAAGGCCTGGTTGGCGAGGGAGGCCTTAACACCACGCAATATTCCGGCGTGCCGACGATGCCGGCCGAGGCGGACGTAGAAGCGGGCGTGGTGGCGCTAAAAAGCCGCTCCGTTGCCGCCAGCGAGGCCGTGGAGCAGTCGCTGGCGGCCTGCCGCTGGCTGCTGGATCAGGGCTGCGAGCAGATCGTCTTTAAATATTGTTCTACTTTCGATTCCACGGAGAGCGGCAACATCGGGCCGGTAACGGACGCGCTGGCGGCGCTGCTGGACGTTGGCAGCGTGGTAATGTGCCCGGCTTTCCCGGCGCTGGGACGTACCGTTTATCAGGGGCATCTTTTCGTGCACGATAAGCTGCTGAACGAGTCCGGCATGGAGCATCATCCGCTGACGCCGATGACGGATGCGGATCTGCGGCGCGTGCTGCGGCGGCAAAGCGTCAACCCGGTTGCACATATTGCGTGGCAGACCGTGGTGCAGGGCAGCCAGGTTTTACAGCAGGCCATCAAGGCGCCACAGACGCGCACCCTGCTGATTGTGGACGCGATTAGCGAGCACGATCTGACTACGCTTGGCCGCGCCTGCCTGGGCGCGAAGCTCGTTACGGGCGGATCGGGGATTGCGCTGGCTTTGCCGCATAACTTTATCGCTCAGGGACGGGCAAAAGGGAAACAGGCACAGGCTCCCCTTATCGACGGGCCGGAAGCTATCCTGGTCGGCAGCTGTTCCGGCGCGACGCGTTTACAGATAGCCGAGCATCAGAAAAACCATCCTGTAATGATGATAGAGGTCAAAGACGTGCTGAGCGGCGAAACGGGGCCGGCGCAGCTGGTGGCTTTTATCACCGGGCATCAGGGCCGCGCGCCGTTGGTCTGCTCCTCTGACGATCCCGAGGCCGTAAAACGCGTGCAGCAGCAGTATGGTCGCGAGCGGGTAGCCGCCGCGCTGGACAACCTGTTCGGCGAGACCGCGCGTCAGCTGGTGGCGGCCGGTACGCGACGGATTGTGGTCGGCGGCGGCGAGACGTCCGGGGCGGTGGTCAGTGCCTTAGGACTGGGTGCGCTGACTATCGGTGCAGAAATAGATACCGGCGTTCCGTCGATGGTGTCGCGTGGCAGGCAGCCTGTAGCGCTGGCGCTGAAGTCGGGCAATTTTGGCGGCAGGGACTTCTTTGCCCGAGCCGTCAATGCTCTGCGGGGCGATGGCTAACAGCAGATTTGCTATGTAAATATCGGCGGATAATGCTGGCGCCGGAAGAGGCCTGTCATGGCATCTGCGCGTGGGAGTGACTGATTTTATGCTCAGCTGCCGCGCACAAAAAAGCCGCCCGCAGGCGGCAATTATATCAGCTATGACTATTACAGCGTGCCGGTGCCGCCGTCGGAGCACCAGACCTGGCCGGACGTATAGCTGGTTTCCGTTGAGGCCAGCGACACGTAAAGCGGGGCGATCTCCGCAGGCTGTCCCGGACGGCCCAGCGGCGCGCTGCCGCCGAACTGTTTCACTTTTTCCTGCGGCTGACCGCCGCTGGACTGCAGCGGCGTCCAGTATGGGCCAGGCGCAACCGCATTAACGCGGATGCCTTCTTCGCCCAGCTGCTGCGCCAGCGCTTTGGTAAAGGCGGCGATAGAAGCTTTGGTCTGCGCATAGTCCAGCAGGATAGCACTTGGGCTATAGGCCTGCACGGAAGAGGTGTTGATGATGGCGCCGCCACGTGGAATATGATCCACCGCCGCTTTGGTGATCCAGAACATGGCGTAGACGTTGGTTTTGAACGTCGCATCAAAATCTTCGGTGCTCAGCGTACGGATAGACTCATTATACTGCTGGCGTCCGGCATTGTTCACCAGAATATCCAGGCCGCCCAGCTGGCTTACCGCATCGCTGACCAGCTTTTTACAAAACTCTTCGGAACGAATGTCGCCCGGCAGCGCAACCGCTTTACGGCCTTCCGCCTCGATAAGCTTAATCACTTCCGCTGCGTCCGATTCTTCTTCCGGCAGGTAACCGATGGCGACATCTGCGCCTTCACGGGCATAGGCGATAGCAACGGCACGACCGATACCGGAATCACCGCCGGTAATAAGCGCTTTACGTCCCTGCAAACGACCGGAGCCGCGATAGGTTTTTTCACCGTGATCGGGTTGAGGGATCATTTTGCTGGCAAGGCCCGGCGCCTGCTGCGGCTGATCCGGAAACGGCGGGGTCGGATAGTCAACGGTCAGCAAGGACTTTTTAGTTTGTTCGCTCATGATGTACTCCTTCATCGGTGTTGATTCGAAAACATAAGCCTGGCACAAATGTGATGGTTGTCACGTTCGGCGGCAAAAATAATGGTAAAAGCGCGCGATTTTCGGGTTTGATTAAGATGGTTTATGACAGTAAGTAATCTTTTCTGGTAAGTTGTGTTCTTATTTAATATAAAATCCAGCTGTATATTTAATATTGCCTTGAAATTTGCGGAGGCTGTTTGTCAGGCCATTGCCAGGGGTACGCCTGACGGCAAGCGACAGATTTATCGTTTAATAAAGGTTATAATTATATGTTTAATATTGCTTCGGCTTGTTGGCTGAATATTGCAATAGGGTGGGCTAATTTCGGGGTTTTTATTCTTGTTGCATTTAATTTTTACAAAGATTACAGGGAAACCGACTACTTCATCCTGCCATTTGCCATCATTAACATTACCGCCGCTGTTGCGCTAACGCTACTGGTGTTTTGCCTGACCGATCTACAGCGGCCGATAAAGCCGTGGGGCATTATTCTTGCAGCCATGCCTTCCGTGCTGGTAATGGCTATGTTTATTTATTTTATCACGCACCATGGTGTCAATATGATGTTGTATTTTATTTAACAATACCGGCTGCAGCAGGTGGGTTTGTTTTTCAGGGTGATGATTTGTTAGTTTTGTGTGCGTTTATATTATCTCAGGGCGCTGAACGATAAATATCGAATTATCTTTAGCGGCGCTGAAGCTTTGGAGTCATTGGCTGGCGTTGCGCTAATTTTCAGAATTAAAGAATTTACATAGTGGTAAGAGCAGGGCGTGATATAAAACCAGCGGTTAATGGCCCGTTCAACGCCAGCCATCGGGCCAGCGGCAATGACCCTTGCAACAAAAACAGATAAACCGATGGCAGCAGTTTGCGCAACAAAGATGCCAGACCATCGAAAACACCCCGCGCAGCGTCAGCCTGGCCAATGGTCACAAGCAAGGCAGCGACGCTGAGGCCAGTGTCCCTGATGTGCCCTGACGGCCAGCAGCGTGGCGAGAGCTGATATCCTGTCCGAAGAGGAAATTGCGGATAAAACCGATGAAAAGCAAGTAAACCAGCAAGCCTGAGCTTCTTTATACGGCTAAAAAGCCGGCCTGCTTTTGTGCCTGCGGGGTACAACCGGGCCGGTTGCATCACGCCAGTCCGGGTTTTCGCCCGACATAATCGCGCCACGCTGTTGTTTAGTCGGTTTTGCCAGTGATGAAGGCATAGTCGGTGCAGACGAGGGGGTTACCCTGTCAGGATTTAAGTTTTCGATGGCACAGCCAGAAATAAAAAGAGTAACCAGCGTCAACGACATTAATTGCTTTCTCATTCACCGTTCCCTGTTCAATTTTACGCTTTGTCATCAGTGACGATTACTGAAATATCGGTCCGAGCCAGTTCTTCGCTTGTGCCTGCCGCCGTTTTGCGCTCGATCGCCTGGCTGGCATTCAGTAGCAGCCTTGAGATCCACTGACCAGCGAAGAAACTATTTCGTCATCGTTTAGGTTTGTACGATGACGATAAGTTTGTTCGAAAATAACACCGAACTTTTTACTTAATTTTTTAACTATACCCGATGGACAGGCCTGATATACTGGCGATTCAGGTTGTCTGCCGCAGCCGGATGTAACAGAAAAGTCGCTAAAGGCATAACCAGCTTTTGCTGCGCAATGCATCAGCGTAGCCGAAGAAGCGGTTATCTAAATATTAAAGACCGTAATGAGCATAACCGCATTTTTTATTGACGAGATAAAGCAGATAGCCGCTGTCCATCTTACCGTCATAGCTGTCAATATACCGCGTAATTTCTTTCAGCTCTGGCGAGGCGTAAGGCAGCTTGTCCGGCACGTCGATAAACTCCAGCGATTTATTTGCCATAATATCGCCGTTAGAAATAATGCGGGTGGGTTTGATTTTTGCGGGCCTGATACCGGTGCAGTGGGTCACGGAAGGTGTAGCGTCAGCCGGAAGCATAAAAGCAGTCAGCCATGCGGCGAGGGAATTTTCCATAATAATTACCTTTTCCATCATTATCCTTAACAAGGCATTACATCATTTCAGCGAATTGCTTTCGCAGGCTACTCTTCCCTCAGATAATAAAACGTGAAGCAGGACGAATATTAATTTTCCGCCGCATTAAGTAATGTAAAAAATTATGCTCAGAGCATAAATCGGTAGCCGACGCCGGTTTCCGTGCGCAGATGGCGAGGCCGGGCCGGATCTTCTTCCAGTTTCTGCCGAAGGTGGCCCATATAGATGCGCAGATAGTGACTGTGCTCAGAGGCGTTAGGCCCCCAAACTTGCACCAGCAGCTGCCGCTGCGTCATCACCTTGCCGTGATTGTTCAGCAGTACGGCAAGCAGCCTGAATTCGGTTGGCGTCAGGTGCAGCTCCTCGCCCGCGCGCGTAATGCGCCTTGCAGCCAGGTCGACCTGCACATCGGAAAAGGCGAAAATCGGATCGCTTTGCGTGTCGTGCATCGTGCGGCGCAGCGCTACCCGCAGGCGCGCCTCCAGCTCGCCGATGCCGAAAGGCTTGGTGAGATAGTCATCGGCTCCCGCATCCAACGCGGCAATTTTATCTTCCTCTTCGCTGCGGGCTGAGAGCACAATTACCGGCTTCTGACTCCACTGGCGGAACTCCTGAAGAAAGGTCAGGCCGTCGCCGTCCGGCAGCCCTAAATCCAGGATCACCAGATCCGGTTTGCGGGTGGCGGCTTCCAGCAGGCCGCGCTGCAGCGTGCCGGCATCGAAGACGCGCAGGGCGCTGCCTTCCAGCGCGATGCGCAGAAAGCGGCTTATCTCTTTTTCATCTTCAATAATCAGTACGGTAGTCACAGCGCTTCACCTGTTTCTGCTATGTCCGGCAGCGGCGCCTGCGGCAGGCTAATCCTGAAGCTCGCGCCGCCCTGTGGACGTTGATGGGCGGTAATCACGCCGTTATGTACTTCCACAATCGCCTGGCATATCGCCAGGCCGAGGCCCACGCCGGGAATAGCCGATTCCCGATCGCCACGGGTGAATTTAGCAAAAAGCGCCTGCTCCTGACCAGCGGGCAAGCCGGGGCCGCTGTCCCAGACTTCGATTGTCAGCTCGCCGGGACGGGTCTGCGCCGTGATGCCGATTTGCGCCGCTGCGCCTGCATATTTCATGGCGTTTTCCAACAGGTTGATCAGCACCCGTTCAAACAGCGGGCCGTCAACGTGAACCAGCGCCAGCGGATCGGCCATCTCCAGCGTAACGGGCTGCCTGCCGCCAGGATCCAGCGTGGCCAGCGCGCTGCCGACCACCTCTTCCAGCGTCAGCCATTCACGTTTCAGATGAAAGCCGCCGGTCTGTAAACGAGCCATATCCAGCAGATTGTTCACCAGCCGCGTCAGCCGCAGCACATGCTGGCGGATTTCGCTTGCCTGGCGAGCCTGAGGCAGTTTGGCCGAGGCCAGATCCAGCGTCAGGATCTCCACCTGGCCAAAAAGCACGGTCAGCGGCGTGCGCAGATCGTGAGAAAGGGCGGCCAGCAGCGAATGGCGCAGCTGTTCACGCTCGCCGATAACCCGCGCCTGCTCTTCGCTGGCCGTCAGCTGTAAACGCTCCAGCGCGCTGGCGGTCAGCAGCAGCACCGTTTCCAGCAGCTGCTGCTGTTCAGGCAGCGCGGGCGGCGTTTGCTGCGCGATTACCATCACGCCCAGGCTTTTCTCCGCGGCGCGCAGCGGCAGGATCTGGTAGGGCACGCCGGGCAGCGTGTCCGTGCCTGCGCCCGCCGGTTCGCCCTGCACGAAACTCCAGCGGGCGATGCCTTCGTCCCAGTTCATCACGTTTGGTGCGGGCAGCTGTCGGACCAGCCTGTCGTTTTCGTCAGGCAGCAGCAGCGCGCTGTCGGCATGAAAAATAGTATAAACGGCGTGCTGGCCTGCCGCCGCCACTTCCTGCGCGCTGCGGGCCTTCGCCAGCGTGCTGGAAAGGGCGTAAAGCTGACCGGTGCGTCTTTCACGATAGCGAGCGATGCGCGCCTGATAGCGTACGCCTGCCGTCAGATTGCCAACCAGCAGCCCGACGCTGAGCATCACCCCAAAGGTTAACAGATATTGCGCGTCAGAAACCGCCAGCGTACCGCGCGGCGCGACAAAAAAGAGATCGAAGCTGACGACGTTGACGATCGTGGCGAACACCGAGGGCCAGCGTCCGGCCTGCAGCGCCACCACCACTACGCCCAGCAGATAGAGCATCACCAGGTTGGCGGGATCGAAAGCCAACAGCCAGTGGCTGGCGATAAAAGTGATCAGCGCGCAGAGCGCCGTGGCGAGCAGACAACCGCGTATGCCCTGACGCCAGCGTCGAGGCTGTCTTTGCGGCGGCGCGGCGGCGGCTGGCCTGTCGCCGGGCGCAACGATCACCAGGTCGAGTTCTGGCGCGCGGGCGGCAAGGCGATCGGCCAGCGAAGACGAGCGGAACAAATGACGGCCCCTGCCGCGGCCCAGCACCACTTTGCCAAGGTCGTGATCGCGAGCATAGCGCGCAATCGCCTTATCCGCAGAGGCGTCGGCCAGCACGGCGCTTTCCGCACCGAGCTGACGCGCCAGGCGCAGCGAAGCCAGCGCGGTACGGCGCTGCTGCTGCGTCAGTCGCAGCCAGCCGGGCGTTTCCACGCAGACCGCATGCCATTCGCTACCCAGCCTGGCCGCCAGGCGCGCGGCGGTGCGCACCAGCTTTTCGCTGCCTTCGTCGTAGCCCACGCAAAGCAGCACCGCATCCCGCGTGTGCCATACTTTGTCCCGCCCGCGTCCGTTGCGCCAGGCCTGCATCTGGTTGTCGACCCGATCGGCAGTGCGCCGCAGCGCCAGCTCGCGTAAAGCAATTAAATTGCCCTTGCGGAAAAAGTGCTCGGCCGCCCGCTCAGCGCGGTCGCCGGTATAAACCTTGCCCTGTTTCAGGCGCAGCAGCAGATCGTCAGGCGGCAAATCCACCAGGATTATCTCATCGGCGGCGTCGAAAAACGGGTCGGGTAGCGTCTCGCGCACCTGAATACCGGTAACACCGTTGACCACGTCGTTCAGGCTTTCCAGATGCTGCACGTTGACGGTGGTCAGCACGTCGATCCCGGCCGCCAGCAGCTCTTTCACATCCTGCCAGCGTTTGGGATGGCGCGAGCCGGGCGCGTTACTGTGCGCCAGCTCGTCAATCAAAATCACGGCGGGATGACGCGCAAGCGCGGCATCCAGATCGAACTCTTCAACCTGACGGCCCCGATGCTGGCGCTGCTGCGGCGGCAGGCGCGGCAGGCCCTGTAACAGCGCCGCCGTTTCCTGCCTGCCGTGCGTTTCCACCACGCCGATCAGCACGTCCAGCTGACGGGCATGCAGCCGCCGCGCCTCCTGAAGCATCGCCCAGGTTTTGCCTACGCCTGCGCAGGCGCCGAAGAAAATTTTCAGTTTGCCGCGCGGCCGCTCGCGGGTCTGTTGCAGTAAGCGATCGGGATCGGGGCGAAGCATATCGGCCATGCCGGTTCCTTATTTTGCGCGAAGCGCATCCAGAGCAAGATTCAGTTCAGGCACGTTAACATACGGCTGGCCGCTGAAACTGAACAGCGGATAGCGGGTGTGCGAGGCGATAAGGCGGCTAATCGTTTCGGGCGACAGCTGGCGCGCTTTCGCTACGCGCGGCGTCTGCCAGCGCGCCGCCTCCGGTGAGATGCCGTTGTCCAGCCCGCTGGCGGAGGCGGTCAGCAGATCGACCGGCACCCGACCGCTGGCGTTCGGGTTGTCAGCGCGGGCGGCCGTCAGCCGATCGGCGAACAGCTTATCCAGCGCGGGATTACCGGGCGCCAGGTTGCTGCCGCCGCTCGCCAGCGGATTATAAGGGGTTTCCGCCGTGGCCGACGGTCGTCCCTGAAAATATTTTGCCTGGCTGAACGCCTGGCCCAGCAGTCGTGAGCCGCGAACCTCGCCGTCAAGCAACAGCAGCGAGCCGCCAGCCTGCTGCGGAAAAAGCCACTGGCCCAGCAGGGTGGTGACCATCGGGTAAACGCCGCCGGTCAGCAGCAGTAAAAAAACCATCATAAAAAGCGCGGGACGCAGTTGCGACACGGTAAACCTCCTACAGCTGAAGAAGCAAATCGATAAGTTTGATGCCGATAAACGGCAGAGCCAGCCCGCCCAGTCCATACAGCCCCAGGTTGCGGCGCAGCAGCGCGGCGGCGCTGAGCGGCTTATAGCTGACGCCGCGCAGGGCCAGCGGGATCAGGAAGATAATGATCAGCGCGTTGAAGATCACCGCGCTTAAAATGGCCGACGAAGGCGAATGCAGATGCATCACGTTCAGCGCGCCGAACTGCGGGTAGCTGGCTGCAAACGCCGCCGGGATAATGGCAAAGTATTTCGCCACGTCGTTGGCGAGGCTGAAGGTGGTCAGCGAGCCGCGCGTCATCAGCATCTGTTTGCCGATATGCACGACCTCAATCAGTTTGGTTGGGCTGGAGTCCAGATCCACCATGTTGCCTGCCTCTTTTGCGGCCTGGGTGCCGGAGTTCATCGCCACCGCCACGTCGGCCTGCGCCAGCGCGGGCGCGTCGTTGGTGCCGTCGCCGGTCATCGCCACCAGTCTGCCCTCGGCCTGATACTGGCGGATCAGCGCCAGCTTCGCTTCCGGCGTCGCTTCGGCAAGAAAGTCGTCCACGCCTGCCTCAGCGGCGATAGCGGCGGCGGTCAGCGGGTTATCGCCGGTAATCATCACGGTGCGGATGCCCATTTTGCGTAGCTCGCCGAAGCGCTCTTTGATGCCGCCTTTAACGATATCCCGCAGCGCGATCACGCCCAGCACCTCAAGGTTTTCCGCCACCACCAGCGGCGTGCCGCCCTGGCGCGCGACTTCGTTGACCTTTTCATCCATCTCCGCCGGGAACTGACCGCCGCTGGCGACCACGTGGTGACGGATCGCGTCGGCCGAGCCTTTACGAATGCTACGCTGCGGCAGGTTAATACCGCTCATTCGCGTCTGGGCGGTAAAGGGGATAAACGTCGCCTGCAGCTGCTGCAGGTCGCGTTCGCGCAAGTTAAAACGCTGCTTGGCGAGCACGACGATGCTGCGGCCTTCCGGCGTTTCATCGGCCAGCGAAGCCAGCTGCGCCGCATCCGCCAGCCGCTGCTCCGCAATGCCGCTGGCGGGCAAAAAGTCGGAGGCCTGACGGTTGCCTAGCGTAATGGTGCCGGTTTTGTCCAGCAGCAGGATATCGACGTCGCCCGCCGCCTCTACGGCGCGGCCGCTGGTGGCAATCACGTTGGCCGCCAGCATTCGGCTCATACCGGCAACGCCAATTGCGGATAGCAGGCCGCCGATGGTGGTCGGGATCAGACAGACCAGCAGCGCAATCAGCACGGTCACGCTGACCGGCGTGCCGCTCCAGGCCGAGAAGGGCCAAAGGGTAGCGGTCGCCAGCAGAAAGACCAGCGTCAGCGCAATCAGCAGAATGGTCAGCGCGACCTCGTTAGGCGTTTTACGGCGGCTGGCGCCTTCGACCATGGCAATCATACTGTCGAGAAAGGTTTCGCCGGGATTAGCGGTACAGCGGATCACCAGCCAGTCTGAAAGAAGACGGGTGCCGCCGGTGACCGAAGCGAAGTCGCCGCCCGATTCACGAATAACCGGCGCCGACTCGCCGGTAATGGCGCTTTCATCCACCGACGCGCCGCCCTCGATAACTTCGCCATCGCAGGGAATGATGTCGCCCGCGCTGGCCAGCACGATGTCGCCTTTGCGCAGCTCGCTGGCGGCGATTTTTTCCGTTGGCGCATCGTGGCGCGCCTCTTTCAGCCGCACGGCAAATGCGGTTTTCTGGACGCTTTTCAGGCTGCTGGCCTGCGCTTTGCTGCGGCCTTCCGCCAGCGCCTCGGCAAAACAGGCGAACAGCACGGTAAACCAAAGCCACAGGCTGACGGCGGCGGTAAACCTGGCGTCACCCGCCAGGCCGCAGGCCATCGCTATCGCCAGCAGCGTGGTCAGCACGCTGCCGATCCAGACCACAAACATTACCGGATTGCGCCACTGAGCCTGCGGCGACAGTTTTTTCACTGCGTCAACCAGCGCCTGGCGCAGCAGCGAAGGCTCAAACAGAGCCAATTGTTTACGGTTCATCGGGTACGCTCCATGTGCATCAGGTGATCCGCTATCGGGCCGGAAGCCAGAGCGGGGATAAAGGTAAGCGCGCCGGTCAGCAGCACGGTGCCGATCAGCAGGCCGACAAACAGCGGGCCGTGCGTGGGGAGGGTGCCGTTGCTGACCGGCTGGATTTTTTTAGCCACCAGCGATCCGGCAATGGCCATTACCGGCACAATCACCAGAAAGCGGCCCGCCAACATGCAGAAGGCCAGCAGCAGGTTCCAGAACGGCGTGTTGGCTGACAGACCGGCAAAGGCGCTGCCGTTGTTGTTGGCGGCAGACGAGAGGGCGTAAAGCACTTCGCTGAAGCCGTGCGCACCGGGGTTCAGCATCGCCGCGCGTCCGGCGTCGCTCATCATCGCCAGCGCGCTGCCAGTCAGTACCAGCGCGGGCGTTACCAGGATCGCCAATGCCGTCATTTTCATTTCGCGCACGTCGATCTTTTTGCCCAGGTATTCCGGCGTGCGGCCAATCATCAGCCCGGCGATAAACACCGCCAACAGCACGAACAGCAACATCCCGTACAGACCTGAACCCACGCCACCGAAGATCACCTCGCCAATCTGCATCAGCCACATCGGGATCATGCCGCCCAGCGCGGTGAAAGAGTCGTGCATGGCGTTGACCGCGCCGCACGAGGCTGCCGTGGTGACCACCGCATACAGGCCGCTTGCCAGCACGCCGAAGCGGCTCTCTTTACCTTCCAGGTTGGTTCCGTCAACGCCCAGCGCCCGCAGCGTCGGGTTGCCCTGCAGTTCCGCCCAGAACATTGCGGCGGCACAGAGCACAAAAATCAGCGTCATGGCCGCCAGGATCACCCGTCCCTGGCGGGCGTCGCCGACCGCTTCGCCAAAGGCGAAACAGAGCGCCGCCGGGATCAGGAAAATAGCCAGCATCTGCAAAAAATTGCTGATATCGGTAGGGTTTTCAAACGGATGTGCCGAGTTGGCGTTAAAGAAACCGCCGCCGTTGGTTCCCAGCAGCTTGATCGCTTCCTGCGAGGCGACCGGCCCCATCGGCAGCAGCTGCTTCGCGCCTTCAAGGCTGGTGAAAGGCAGATAGGCGGAAAAGCTTTGCACCACGCCCTGTTGGATCAGCAGCAGCGCAAACAGCAGCGAAAGCGGCAGCAGCAGCCAGAGGACGATACGGCCGAGATCCTGCCAGGCGTTGCCCAACGTGGTCGAGGAGCGACGTGCAAACGCGCGGATAAGAGCGAAAGCCACGGCCAGGCCGCTGGCCGCGGAGAAGAAGTTCTGTACCGCCAGTCCGGCCATCTGGCTGAAATAGCTCAGCGACGATTCGCCGGCGTAGGCCTGCCAGTCGGTATTGGTGACGAAAGAGATGGCGGTGTTTAACGCCAAATCCCAGCTCAGGCCGGCAAAATGCTGCGGATTTAAAGGCAGCGCCCCCTGCAACAGCAGGATCGCCAGCAGCAGGGCAAAGCCCATTGCATTAAACAGCAATATAGCCAGCAGATAAGTGTGCCAGCGCATTTCGCCGCGCAGACCGGCCAGGTGCCAGAGTGCGGTTTCAATATGGCCGACAAAAGGTAAGGGGCGGGGATCGATCAGGCGGGCTATCAGCCGACCCAGCGGCCAGGCCAGCAGCAGCAGCACCGCCAGATAGCTCGCTATTAATAATGCGGAAGCCGCCATCAGAAGGCCTCCGCGTTAATCAGGGCATAAATCAGATAGCCCAGCAACAACGCTACCAGCAGCACGCCGGTTATTACTGCAACACTCACGGTTCACCTCATTAAGAGAGTCATTTCGCCATGAGTGTAAAAAGCGGGCCGCAAAGATTTTGCAAAAATGCGGCGGAAAAATATAAAAAAAGTATAAAAATGCGCGAGATCGCATTGCACCTCGCGCATCCGGGGATCAGGAACGCACCAGTTCCTGGAGCACCGTCAGCTGCGCCACCGCTTTATGCATGGCGTCCAGACCGTCGGCGGCGTTTTTCAGCCGGTCGATATTTTCGACCATACCACTGCGCTCGGCGCTGTTTTGCTCGCTGAGGCTGGCAATCTGCCCCCGTGCCGCGTGGCTTTTTTGCGCCATATCTTCGGTGGTGGTAACGGTTTTAGAGGCCGTCTTTTTAATACGTGCGATGGTCGCCACCGTTTCGTTGATGCTTTCACGCGTGGCGTCGGCCTGTTCTTTAGAAGAACGAGCCAGGCGGCGTACCTCTTCCGCCACTACGGCAAAGCCGCGACCGGCGGATCCGGCGCGGGCGGCTTCCACCGCCGCATTCAGCGCCAGCAGGTTGGTCTGGTCGGCAATGGTGCTGATGCCGCTGGTGATTTGCGTAATGCCCTGCGAAATTCTTTCCAGCTCGCCGATTTCAAGGCCCAGCTCATCCTGCGCCTGCAGCGTGACGGTTGCCGCCTCGCCGATCTCGCCGATATTCGTGCCGGCCACATCCAGCGCTGCGCTTTGACGGCTGGTGGCTTTTTCCAGCAGCGGGAAAGTTTGCACCACCGGTCCGATCTGCTGCTGATAGTCGATTACTTTATCGATAACGTCCGTTTGCAGCGTATGCAGCGCTTCCCAACGACGCAGCGAGCGCTGGGCATAGTGCCCGGCGTAGTCGGCGTATTCAATCGGGAAGCGGCTCATGGCTTTGACGTCGCGATCGAAAAAGGCGAGGGCGGACAGCGTCTGGTTGATCGGCACGCCGAAAATTTCACCAAAGCTGGAGAAGCCGGCGGCCGGCACGCCGTCGAACAGCTCCGCCGCAGGCAGGCTTTCCGGGTTATTAAGGCGGCGCAGCAGGCAGTCGTTCAGCAGCAGTCCGGCCGGTTTGCCATGCGCGGCGACGAATCTGTCCCAGTCCTTACGCGTGGCGGCAACGAAATCGCCCGCCTCCAGCAGATAAAGACGGTCGCCAAACTCCAGATCGCAGAAGAACGTCAGGCTTTCCGCGTCGATTTTCGCTACGGAGCGGATAAAGTACTCATCCGCCACCTTCACGCCGAAGGTTTTGCCTTTCAGCTTTTGCTCCAGCTGCTCAGGCTTACAGCGCAGCGCGTCGGCCAGCACTTTTACCGCAGGTTGCTGGCGACCCGTTGCGTCAAACAGCGAACTCACGGTGCGCGCGACGGGATCGGCTTCTGCCACCAGCCAGCTTTGCTGCGTGGGCTCGAAGTTCTGGCTTTTAAACGGCGCAAAGGATTTCCCTTTCGCCATGCGACAGAACACGATCACCGCTTTGTTTTGCAGCAGCTGGCCGCTGGTGGCCATCCAGGTATTCTGGAAATCGGTGCGGCCGCCCGCCGAGCCGCCGATAGCCAGGCAGGGGAAGCGTGCGCTGTCATACCAGGCCTGCATCATAAAGCCTTCGGCAGAGGAGAGGCCATCACAGTAGATCATAGCGAAGGTTTCTTCGGCAGAGAGCGACATATTGACCTGAAGGCGGTCAAGCTGAGCGCGAATGCTGTCGATACGATCGGCAACGGTAGCGCCGCGTGGCACCTGCAGATCGATAGTGTGCACCTCATGACGAGCGACCGTCTGCTCGGGCAGCCACAGCCAGCTTCCCTGAGGCCCGTTGGTGGCGCAGTAGGCGGAGCGGCCTTTCTGCGCGCACAGCGCGCCGGTAGAGGAGATAGCGAAAACGGTACGGCCCGGCGCGCTCATCTTTTGCCACGCGTCGTTCACGCGGGCAAAATCGGCTTCCGGCGGGACAAAGACCATCAGCAGGCCTTTGCCGCCGCCGGTGCCCAGGCTGCCGAAAGCGGTCGGCAGGGCGCGACAGTCGTAGGTGTTGCTGACCGGACGACCGGCCAGCGGATTAAGTTTTTTTGGAATCAGTGCGTTCCAGAATGCAGATAATTTTGCCATGGTGTTCTCACAAAAGTAGAGCGCCTGCGTGGGCGCATTAAGGCTTATTGTTATAGTGAAACCCCGGCGGGATGCCGGGGGTAAGGAAATTACACTTCGGACAGACGGAAGGTGGAAACAGAGTGGTTAAGGAAGTGCACCTGCTCTTCCAGCGAGGCGGAAGCCGCTGCCGACTCCTGCACCAGCGCGGAGTTCTGCTGGGTCACGCTGTCCATCTCGGTTACCGCCTGTTCAATCTGGCTGATACCGCGGCTCTGCTCGTCAGACGCGGTCGAAATATGATCCATCAGTACATCGACCTGACTTACCGAGGCGATAATCGCGCCGATAGCGTCGCCGGTACGGCTGACCTGATCGGAGCCGGCTTTGATATTGGCGACCGATTCGGCAATCAGGCTTTCAATTTCTTTTGCCGCTACCGCGCTGCGCTGCGCCAGGTTGCGAACTTCGCCCGCCACTACCGCGAAGCCGCGGCCCTGTTCACCCGCGCGCGCCGCTTCCACTGCCGCGTTCAGCGCCAGGATATTGGTCTGGAAAGCGATACTGTTAATCACGCCGGTAATGTCTTCAATCTTCCTAGAGCTACTGTTGATTTTGCCCATGGTGACGATGACTTCCTGCGAGACTTTTTCGCCGGTTTTCGCGTTCTTCACCGCTTCGCTGGTCAGGCGGCTGGCTTCAAAGACGTTTTCGGTATTCTGTTTTACCGTCGCGCCCAGCTCTTCCATGCTGGCGGCGGTCTGCGTCAGCGCAGCGGCCTGCTGCTCGGTACGCGAAGCCAGATCGACGTTACCGGCGGCAATTTCCTGCGAGGCGTGCGACACGGTCTGCGTGGAGTTACGCACCTGGCTGATGATATCGGTCAGCGAGCGGCGCATTTGCTCCATGGTGCCCATCAGATCCTGAATTTCGCTGCGGGAAGAGGCCACCACCGGCACCGGTGTATCCAGGATACCCTGAGCAATCTGGCTGCAGTGCGTTTTAGCGCTGTCCAGCGGGCTGAGCACGTAGCGCTTCAGAAACATCAGTACGCCTGCGATAACCACCAGGAACAGCACGCCGAAGGCGACGATCAGGCCGATACCAAAGGTGAAGTGATCCTGCGCGTCGCTGTTCAGGCGCTTCGCGTACTGCTCGTGCAGCGCAAGCACTTTATCCAGCACGACTTCATACTGGTGATCCAGGCTGATTACGGTCGGCAGCTGCGCTTTAAAGCGCGCCTGATCGTTGGTTTTAGCCGCGTCCAGCAGCGGATCGATACCCTGACGGCGGTAGGTTTCATAGGTGGTGCGATACTCATCGGCCAGGCTGGCTTCGCCATCCAGCTTCGGCGCGGCCAGATAGGCCTGGAAAGCTTTATCCGCTTTGCCCAGCACCTCGTTCAGCCCGCTAATCGTCTGCTCAGACTGCAGATTGCCGCTGTTTTCCATCGTTTTCATATTTTCCATCAGGCGTACGCGCAGGGTACGGCTGTGGTTAATAGGATCGATAATAGACAGCACTACGCGGATCTCTTTATTCACGGCATCCAGTGACGTATTGCTGCGGGTTAGCAGCCAGACGTTAGCGATCATGCTGGTAAAAAAAATGATAAACAGGAATAGCAGAACTAAAAGCGACGATCTTTTCAGGGACATCTGATTAGCCTTAAAGAAAATAGGATGCTTTCTCTATCGGCAAATTGCGCTAAAGATTTAGTCTTATGGCCGGTGGGGCAGAGGAATATATCGGCTGTCAGGCAAAATCAAAGGGTTGTACAGAGGTGACACGGTAACGCAATGCTTTCGTGTTGGTACGAATGCATCCATAGCTTATGAAAAGCAGGATTATTAAAGAACATAATTAAAAGGAGGGTGCTAACGATTTGCGTGACGGTGTCACTTATATTAACGGGATAAAAAGATATGTTCACCTTTATTTGTTACGCTGTCACAAAATAAGAGATGCTGACAGGAAACAATGGTCCTTTATAAGTGACGCTGTCACATAAAAGCAGTACTGATCCCTGTAAAAAGAGTGCCGGGCTGCCGCATCTCGCTGTCCGGTGTCGTAATGTATCACCTTTACTGCAGTCGAAAACGCATCCGAGCGCTACACAGGGCCCACGTTTTACCCTTTCTTCTCTTCCCTCTTTCAGGGCCACAGGTAGTTTGATCGCAATCACAATAACCCGCTTTTACGGCCGGTAAAGCCGATCGTCGTCACTGTTCTTTGTTAAAAAAATGATGATTTTTTATTACATATTATTATCAACATTCGGGTGGTACAGCCATAAAACAATAGCTTAACGCGACAGGCGGAAACGCCCGTCTTACTTTTTATACCTGCCCGGATTTGAACGATAACTTTTGCTGATGGCCGTCGTGCCGCAGCCCGCGATAAGCATTCGAAAGAGGGGAAGTAATGTGCTGACCATACTGGGTTTTTCGATGGTGACCTGTTTCATGTACCTGATCATGACCAAAAGGATGTCGGCGCTGATCGCGCTGATTATCGTGCCGACGGTCTTCGCGCTGGCGGCAGGTTATTATCATGGACTTGGCGAAATGATGTTGAATGGCGTAAAAGCGCTGGCGCCGACGGGCGTGATGCTGACCTTTTCCATTCTCTACTTCGGCCTGATGATCGACGCCGGGCTGTTTGACCCGCTGGTACGCTTTATCCTGAAAATCGTGCGCGGCGATCCGCTTAAGGTACTGGTAGGCACGGCGGTTCTGACGCTGCTGGTCTCGCTGGACGGCGACAGCTCCACTACCTATATGATTGCCGTGGCGGCGTTTCTGCCGCTCTATCGCAAGCTGGGCATGAATGTGCTGGCGATGACCTGTCTGGTCAACCTTGCCAGCGGCATTATGAATTTGTCGCCGTGGGGCGGCCCAACGGCGCGCGCGGCGGCGGCCTTACATATTGATGCGCTGGACATCTTTATCCCTATGCTGCCCGCCATGTTTCTGGGCTGCGTCACGCTTGTCGGGATGGCGGTGCTGTTCGGCATCCGCGAGCGCAGAAGGCTGGGGGTAATGAAACTTGATAACGATCATCTGGATAATATCGAGCTGGGTCTGGGCGACGCGCAGGAATGCGAAGCGAACCGGCGGCCAAAAATGTTCTGGCCTAACTTTATCCTGACCACCGTGCTGCTGGTGCTGCTGGTTACCGGACTGATGCCTATCCAGATCCTGTTTATGCTGGCTTTTGCTATCGCGGTAATGCTGAATTACCCATCGCTGGAACAGCAGAAAGCACGTATCAATACCCATGCAGGCAACGTGCTGGCGGTCACCTCGCTGATTTTCGCCGCCGGCGTGTTTACCGGCATTCTGTCCGGCACCGGCATGGTCGACGCGATGGCGAAAAGCCTGCTGGCGGTGATCCCACATAGCTTCGGGCCTTATCTGGCGATCTTCACCGCGCTGGTCAGCCTGCCATTCACTTTCTTTATGTCTAACGATGCGTTCTATTTCGGCATCCTGCCGGTGATTGCCCAGACGGCGCTGAACTATGGTATCAGCGCAGAAGAAATCGCCAGGGCCTCAATCATCGGCCAGCCTTTCCATCTGCTCAGCCCGTTAGTGCCTTCGGTATATCTGCTGGTTGGACTGGCGAAAGTGGATATTGGCGACCATCAGCGCTTTGCCATTAAGTGGGGGATCCTGGTCAGTATGGCTCTGCTGGCAGGCGGCCTGCTGTTTGGCGCCTTCCCGTTCTATAGCCGCTGACCCTCCGGATGCGTCGGCGATTTATTGTGATTGCCATCACAATAAGTCGCCCGGGCCGGGTGGCCCAATGGCGATACGACGTTTCAGGATTAATACTTTTGGTCGGCTTTTCCTTCAAGGCGGAAAAGATGCTGGTTTAAAAAGCGAGGTCTTATGAAACGTGATGTATTGAGCGAAGAATATTATGACGAAGTCTGTCGGGTGATTGGCGATGCGGCCATCGTGCTGGCTGAAAGCGGACACAATACCAGCCGGGATATCCTGGCAAACCTGCTGGTCAGAACGCGCCATGAGCGAACAGATGCAGATCGGGACGAGCAGAAGGTGCTGGAACACGCGATTCGTCTGATAAAACCTGATTAATTCAGGTTTTTTACACTTTGTACCTGAAAAGTAGCGGCTTTCTGCCAGGCTTAAGTGATGCAGAAACAAGATCGGACTTTTTAAACGAAAGGAGTGTTTATGAAAAAAGTGCTTACGCTGGCCGCGCTGCTTGCCCTTAGCCTGAACGTTATGGCCGAGGACAAAGGGGGATTTAAAGCGGGAGAAACGCCGCCACCGCCGCACAAGCAGGATGCAGGCTATAAAGGCTCGGAAGATACTAACGAGAGTTTGGTGAAGTCGGTCCGCACGCTGAAGGAAGGCTCCTGGGTGACGATGGAAGGGAACATCATCAAAAAGGTTTCTGGTAATATTTATACCTTCCAGGATAAATCAGGCAATATTAATCTGGTTATTCCCGAATCTGCCTGGGGGGGAGAAAAGTACGATGCCAAAGATCTGGTACGGGTGAGCGGTTTTGTAAAACATAAAAATAAGCAAACGGAAATCGCGGTAAAACAGATTGGCGATCCGTAACACGCTTAAGGGCGAACGCTAAGGTTCGCCCAGTGCCGTTCAGCGTTGGTTTTGTAGCAGTTCAGTAAGATGTTGCAGAGCAAACAGGGCGGCTTTCCTTACCACCTCTTCGCAATCCCCGGAAAAATGCTGTTTTAGCGCATGCACCTCGCCATTCGGCAAGCCCCAGCCAAACCACACCGTACCCGCAGGCGTGCCATCTTCGCCGCCGTCCGGCCCGGCATAGCCGGTTACCGCAATGCTGGCTTTTTCGCCCGACACTTCTTTTGCGCCGGCCGCCATTTCGCGCGCGGTCGCCTCGCTTACCGCCGTGTATTTCTGGAGCGTTTTTTCGCTGACGTGCAGAATGCGGTGTTTGGCGCTGTCGGTATAAGTTACAAAACCGCTGGTGAAATAGCTGCTGCTGTCGCTTGCCGCGCCCAGTGCGGAGCTGACCAGACCTGACGTGCAGGATTCGGCGGCGGCCACTTTGGCCCCGGCCTGTAGTAAAATTTTGCCGAGTCTTTCGGCAGTATTAAGTAATTCCTTATCCATTGAGAGACCCCGTTGCTAGTGGCCCCGCCGCGATGACGGGGCAGAGTTGTCAGCTTTGTGGCACGAGTTCGGTTTTAATCCAGCCTGGCTGACGCTTGTCAAAGGCTTTATAAGCTTCAAGTACGTCGCTAAGCGGTTCTACTTTCGTTAATACCTTAACCGGATCGATGGCACCGGTGCGTACCAGTTCCAGCAGGCCCGGTATAATAGTGTGATGGTTGCAGTTGCCCATCTTAAGGGTCAGATTTTTATTCATCGCCTTGCCGATAGGGAAAGTTTCCGCTTCCGGCGGATAAACACCGATAATGCTTAAACGGCCGGCCTTTTTCAGCGTGGCGATAGCCCATTCCAATGCCTGAGTGGGCGCGTCGCCCGGCACCCAGCTGCCCGCCTGCGGATGCGTTTCCGGCGCAACCTGATCCACTTCCGCCGCAAATTTTTCCGCTTTTTGCTGCGCCTCTTCCGCTGCCGGGCCGTGGTGCGCATGTTGGCTGTCTACACCGACCGCATCAATAGCGCAGTCCGCGCCGATGCCGCCCGTCAGACGCTTAAGGGTTTCTACCGGATCTTCTTCTTCAAAATTGACCGTGAATGCGCCCTGACGACGCGCCATAGCCAGGCGATCGGCATGGCCGTCCACCGCAATCACGCGGGCGGCACCCTTGAGGAAAGCACTGGCGATAGCGAACTGGCCGACCGGACCGCAGCCAAAGACTGCGACAACATCGCCTTTTTTGATTTCGCCCGCTTCCGCGCCAAACCAGGCTGTGGGGAAAATATCGCTAACCATCAGCGCCTGCTCGTCGCTGACGTTATCGGGAATTTTTACCAGCGTATTGGCGGCATAGGGAATGCGCGCCTTTTCCGCCTGAAGCCCGTTTACCGGGCCTGTCGCGGCCGGGCCGCCGAAGAAACAGGTACCGGCGGCAGGCCCATTGGGGTTGGCATTATCGCACTGGGCGGTATTGCCTTCCCGACAGGGCGGACAGGTGCCGCAGGAAACGGTCGAGCAAACCACTACCCGGTCGCCGACAGCGAAATTGCGGACGTCGTCGCCGAGCGCTTCGATTACGCCAACGCCTTCGTGTCCCAGAATGGTGCCGGGCTGCATTTTACTGAAGGTGCCGCGAACAAAATGCAGATCGGTGCCGCAGATAGCGGAAGCCGTCAGGCGGATCACCGCATCGGTTGATTTTTCTATTGCTGGCTCCGGGACATCATCAAGACGAATGTCGCCGACAGCATGCCAGACTAAAGCTTTCATAAGCTCTCCCTTTTTATCTATCTTGCCTGAGCGTCAGGCTTCCGCTGAAAAGTATAGATAAATTTTTACGGGAAGAAGGGGCCGGGGGCGTTTAACGTTCGGCGATAAGTAATGGCCGCAATGCGGCGCCAGGCGGCGTTTTTGGAGGCTTGTCCGAATTCTGTGCCGGCAGCTCGTCCCTGAAAGCCCTGTCAAAGGGCGGCAGCAAACAGAAATCGGTGCCGCGCTGTTGATGAAACTCCGTCAGCCACTGGCTGTAAAGGGCCAGTAAGCCGTCGTGGTTCTCGCTGTCGCCGAGGCGGCGGATAAACAGCCAGCGTGGCGGCTCGGCGCGGTCGCGCACGTAGAGTTCAGGCTGGACGCTACCGCCGCAGGCAGTGATACAAACTTCGGAAAACTGGATCTTCGGCCATTGTCCCAAACGGGTCAGAAAATGTTGTTTTTCCATGCTCCACCGTACTATGCACAGTTAAGGGGCTGATTGTGCGGCAGTCATGCTGCGCGCTGAACCAGAATCGCTATTCCCTGAAGCCGTCCGGCCGTGGCCGAAGAAAAAAATGGTGTCCGCTCTTCGCTGGCGCGGAGCCACTGGCGGTTTAATCGATTTTGTAAAAATTCGTTAATTAAGTCCAGCTATTTGTGTGGTTATTGGCATTATCAGGAAGGTGCCAGGCCAGTATCCAGGCAGCGGCGTCCGCAACGCTGTTACGCAGAAGAAAGTAAAAAAAGAACGAAGCGGCAGTAGGTTATAACGAAACGGCAGAAATTGGTGAAGGATTAATATTTTCTTATTTGCTCCGTGTATAAGCTAATAATTCCTGAGGCGGGATAAGTATTTTTTAAATATAAAATTAAAATCGATTAGGTTTTTTTTGTGATTTATCTTGTTAATCAACAAGATATCAGGTCATAATTTTTACTTATTTTTATGCCGCCGTTTCCTTGCAATTATAAGCGTGGCTGCTAGATTTAACTACGTAACACATTCACTGATTTTTAATTCCCCCCGGAATTAAATAATTGAGAAAAAACCATTGAGTATTATTTAACACGAAGAGGACATTTGTATGACTCAGCATCGTGGTAATTCAAATTCAGGTAATTTCGCAGAAGATCGTGAAAAGGCGTCAGAAGCAGGTAAAAAAGGCGGACAGAGCAGTAGCGGCAGCGGCAGCTTTAAAAACGACCGTGAAAAAGCCTCTGAAGCCGGCAAAAAAGGTGGCGAGAAGAGCCGCCGCAGCTAAAGTGTAATGCGCCTGCCGTGCGCAGGCTTGCCGCCATCGTGCCCTCCGGACGGTGGCGGTTGCGCTTACCTTCACTTCCGCTCCCTCTGATACTTCCGTCTCCTGATGACCCAGCGCTGAATATTCCTCTATACTGGTTGAAGCAGAGAAATAACCGGTATCGGCAGCAGAGCCTGTAATATGAGCTATCTGAAGATGCCCGCTCAGAAAAGGAGAGCCCGTGTTAAAAATGATCGCCAGCGTATTTACCAGCCCGGAAAGGTTGCTTAACGCCATGTCCCGCAACGATATGCAGGAAGCTAAAAATGACGGCGAACGTATTTTGATCGATGAGGACGGTGCGGCGTCGGTGAATTTACAAAGCCAGGAAGTTCATGAGGATTTCGCCCGCCACGTTGCCATGCTTAAGCACACGCGCAAAACGCCGCCGGACGAGGAAGAACGCAAGAAAAAGCAAAGACATGTGCTGCTGCCGGAAGAGATATCCTGAACGCTAAGCCGTTAAAACGCCCGGAAGCAGGGACGAACTAAAAGAAACCCCACGATGCCGCGTGGGGTTTTTTATGCTTACTTTTTCGGCAGCGCGTACGCGACCAGCGCGTCGCCGGAAGTGGTACCCAGCCCGCCGTGTCCACCTGCCGCAATCACCACATACTGACGACCGTCCTTACCGGTATAGGTCATCGGCGTCGCCTGGCCACCCGCAGGCAGCCTGGCTTTCCACAGCTCGTGGCCCGTGGCTTCGTCAAAAGCGCGCAGGTAGTTATCCGCCGTAGCGCCCATAAATATCAGCCCGCTGCGGGTAATGATGTTGCCGCCCATCATAAAAATGCCGGTTGGCAACGGCGCGTTGGTATGGGTGCCGAAAATATTCATATTGCGCGTGGTGCCCGCCGGTCTTTCCCAGGCGATTTTCCGGGTGTTGAGATCGATGGCGATCAGCTTGCCCCACGGCGGCGCGCTGCAAGGTGCGCCCAGCGCCGTCAGCCAGGGTTTCACCACGGCCGCCCAGCCGGTGCCATACTGCGGCCCTACGGCGAACTCTTTGGGTTTCGGATAGGATTGCCCGCTGGCCCAGCCTGCCCACGGCTTCATCAGGCCCTGTTTGATCGCCTCGTCATGCTTCATCAGCTCCATGGTAAAGGGAATATAGCTGGTGTTGGCTATCAGTAAATGCCGCTGCGGATCCACCGAAGCGCCGTACCAGTCCATGACGCCGTCAAAGGCGGGATAGGCAATGGAGGTGCCTTCCGCAGGCGGCGTATACTGGCCCTGATAGCGATAGCGGTGGAGCTGAATACGGCAGATCAGCTGATCGATCGGCGTTGCGCCCCACATATCGGTTTCTTTCAGATTTGGCGGCGCAAGGTTCGGCATGCCGACCGGATCTGGCTGCGTAGGCGACAAATGCTCGCCCGGCAGCGAAGGTGAGGTCGGCACCGGCTTCTCATCCACCTGCGCCAGCGGTTTGCCGTTGCGGCGATCCAGCAGGAACAGCTTGCCCATTTTGGTGGTCTGCACCAGCGCAGGCACGGTTTCGCCATTTTTGCCCGGCAGGTCGACCAGCGTTGGGCCAACCGGCACGTCGAAATCCCAGACATCATGATGCACGGTCTGGAAATGCCAGCGCTCTTCACCGGTATGAATATCCAGTGCCACCAGCGCGCTGGAATACTTCTCGTCAAAAGGTCGCCGTTTGCCGCCGTAATAATCCGGCGTCGCGTTGCCCAGCGGAATGTAAATCAGGCCCAGCTTTTCGTCCGCCGTATAGGTTCCCCAGCCGTTAGGCGTACCGTGCGTATACTCTTCGCCAGGCTTCAGCGGCGCGTTCTGCGGCGTTCTGCCCAGATCCCAGGCCCAGGATAGCTGGCCGGTTTTTACGTCATAAGCGCGTACCACGCCGGAGGGTTCGCCGGTGGTCTGGTTATCATATATCCAGCCGCCCAGCACGATGCGGCCTTCCATCACCATCGGCTGCGAGGTAATAAAATGAAAGCCCGGCGGCACCTGGCCCATATGGTCGGTCAGGCTGACGTAGCCCTTGTTGCCAAACGAGGTGCAGGGTTTGCCAGTTTGCGCATTCAGCGCCACCATGCGGGCATCGCTGGTGGTGGTGATGATTTTTTCCGGGCAGGTGCTGTCATCCACAGCCTTGCTGTAAGCCACGCCGCGGCAGGCCAGATATTCATTGGCCGAGGTATCCACTTCAGGATCGAACTTCCAGCGCTGTTTGCCGCTGGTGGCGTCAAGCGCAATCACCTGGCGATGCGGCGTACAGATAAAGAGCGTGTTGCCAACCTTAATGGGCGTCACCTCAAAGCTGAACTCGCGTCCCGCTTTATCTTCCCCTTTACGCAGGGTATCGCCGGTATGGAACTGCCAGGCGGGCTGCAGCTGACCGACATTGGCGGGCGTAATCTGCGTCAGTGGCGAAAAGCGCTGGCCATCGCGCGTACGGCCATAATGCTGCCAGTCATTATCATTATCTGTCGCGATCGCGGCCTGAGCTGCCGATACCGGCTGATGATGCACAAAGCGCGTTGCCGTTACGTGCCAGCCTGACCAGAACACCAGCACAATAGCGGCCAGATAGACCACGCCAGCCAGGGTGCCTGCGCGGCGCTGCGTGTGCATCACCGGTCGGACGATCCACGGCAGGCTGCACCAGACGCCCAGTACGGCCAGCGCGAAAAGCCGCGGCATCAGCTTCCAGCCGTCCAGACCGACTTCATACAGCGACCAGGCCAGGCAAATCAGAAAGGAGAGCAGGTAAAGCCAGAGACCGACCGGACGGCGTTTAACAATAAAAATGCCGCTAAGGAAGAAACCGGCACCAAAAATCAGGTACCAGGGCGTGCCACCCAGCGTTGCCAGCCAGCCGCCGAGCACCAGGAAAGCCAGGCCGAACAGGCCGACGACAATCCCGGTGATGGAAGGTAGGGTGAACCAAAATTTTTTCTGCATAAGGTTTTAATAAGTGAGTAACAGGTAAGGCAAGCATAGAGGATGCAAAGTTTTGCAAAGATAGCCGGTGCGGAGAAAGGCGTGATTGGGTGTAACAATGTTACTTTTCAACAAATTACTATGTAAAGATTATTGTCTCAAAATCTTACTATGGGCTGTCGGCAACAGCGAGGCGGCATTTTATGGCAGTACACACGTTAATAAATGGTTATTTATTGCGCGATTAATAGCCATCCAGACGGCAAGAAAGACAAATCGCATTAATAGCTGGTAACATTGCGCTCCAGTTAATACTGTTAATATTTGGCTGCTTTGCTGAAATGAAGTAGTGATAAAAACCGCTATAGTGAATCAGCTATAAACAGCACAGCTATGATGCGGACAGGCCGCGCCAGCACCAGCTACCTTATGCCTTTTGGCTATATATCATGGTATTTGGGTCTTTGCTGACCCGCGACCGGCCTGACGCTATCCCGTATCATAAGCATCACCAATAACATATTAAAAACAGTCAGTTTATTAACCAGCCTGCGGGCTGCACAACACGGGATAAAACAGGCGACAAATGATAGTTTTGCGTAATGTTTCCAAAACCTTTCACGCTGCGGCTGGCCCGGTGACGGCGGTTGACGATGTTAACCTCACCGTCGAACAGGGGCAGATTTACGGCATTATCGGCTACAGCGGCGCGGGGAAAAGTACGCTGATCCGCCTGCTGAACGGACTGGAAAAACCGACTTCCGGCAGCGTCACTATTGCCGGTAAAGATATCGCACAGGCGAAGGGCGAAGCGCTGCGTCAGGCGCGTCTGAAAATCAGCATGGTATTTCAGCACTTTAACCTGCTGTGGTCGCGTACCGTCAGCGAAAATATTGCCTTTTCACTGCAAATCGCCGGCGCGCCCAAGGCCGCCATTAAAACGCGCGTGCAGGAACTGATCGAACTGGTCGGCCTGAAGGGCAAAGAGCACGCCTATCCTGCCCAGCTGAGCGGCGGGCAGAAGCAGCGCGTAGGTATTGCCCGCGCGCTGGCTAATAATCCGGAAGTGTTGCTGTGCGATGAGGCGACTTCGGCGCTGGATCCACAGACCACTGACGCCATCCTCGATTTGCTGCTGGATATCAACCGCAAGCTACAGCTGACTATCGTGCTGATTACGCATGAAATGCACGTAGTGCGTAAAATCTGTCACCGCGTGGCGGTGATGGAAGCGGGCAGAATTGTGGAAGAAGGCGAAGTGCTGTCGGTATTTACTCATCCGCAGCAGCCGATTACCCGGCAGTTCGTCAAGCAAACGGCAGAGTACAGCAGTGCCGAGACGCCGTTTAACCCTGAACTGATTGACCGCACGGCGGGTAGCGTGCTGAAGCTGACCTTTGTCGGCCAAAACACGCAGCAGCCGATTGTAGGCGAACTGACGCTGAAATACGGTATGCCTTTTAATATTCTGCACGGCAAGATGACGCAAACCACCAACGGCACTTTCGGCGAGCTGTGGTTACAGGTTGCCGCCACCGGCAGCACGCTGGAAAACATCCTGGCCGATTTACACGCCCACGCTATTATGACCGAGGTGGTCCATGACTGAGACGCTTTTTCCCCATCTGAAGCTTGAGCGGCTTTGGGCGGCAACCTGTGAAACCCTCTATATGACCTCGCTGTCCGGTCTGGCGACCTTTGTGCTGGGCATTTTATTCGGTCTGGCGCTGTTTCTGACCGCGCGCGGCGGCCTGTTTCAGAACCGCGCCGTTTATTCGGTGATTTCGGTGCTGGTTAACGTTTTCCGCTCCATTCCTTTTATTATCCTGATTGTTTTGCTGATCCCGTTCACCAAAACGTTAATCGGCACCATTCTGGGCGCGGATGCGGCTTTGCCCGCGCTGATTGTCGGCGCGGCACCGTTCTATGCTCGCCTGGTCGAAATTGGCCTGCGCGAAGTGGATAAAGGCGTCATTGAGGCTTCCCGCTCAATGGGCGCGCGGCTGAGCACGCTGATCTTTCGCGTACTGCTGCCGGAATCTTCACCGGCGCTGGTTTCCGGTATGACGGTAACGCTGATTGCGCTGGTCAGCTACAGCGCGATGGCCGGGGTAATCGGCGCGGGCGGGTTGGGTAACCTGGCCTATCTGGAAGGCTTCCAGCGTAACCACAGCGATGTCACGCTGGTGGCGACGGTTATGATCCTGATTATCGTTTTTATTATTCAGTTTATTGGCGATTTCATCACAACACGGCTCGACAAACGCTAACTCACGAAGGAAGTAATAATGAAAAAGACACTGACGCTGCTGGCTGCGGCAACCCTGGGCGCGCTGAGCCTGAGCGCATGGGCAGACACCCTGACCATCGGCGCATCCAACGTGCCGCACGCGGAAATCCTGGAGCAGGCCAAACCGATCCTGGCGAAGCAGGGCATCGATCTGGAAATCAAACCTTTCCAGGACTACATCCTGCCGAACACCGCGCTGGCCAGCCGCGATATCGATGCGAACTATTTCCAGCACGTACCTTATCTGAACAGCGTGCTGAAAGATCATGCCGACGACAAGAGCTATGATTTTGTCAGCGCGGGCGCAATCCATATCGAGCCGATCGGCATCTACTCTAAAAAGTACAAATCGCTGAAAGATCTGCCGCAGAATGGCAAAGTCATTATGCGCGACGCAGTATCGGAAGAAGGGCGTATTCTTTCTATCTTTGAGAAAGAAGGCGTCATCAAACTGAAGCCGGGCGTGAGCAAAGTTGACGCGCGCATCAGCGATATCGTGGAAAACCCGAAACATCTGAAGTTCCTGGCTAACGTGGAAGGCGCGCTGCTGCCGCAAATGTATAATAACGACGAAGGCGATGCGGTAGTAATTAACGCTAACTACGCTATCGACGCAGGCCTGGATCCGGTAAAAGATCCGATTGCAGTTGAGAGCGGCGAAAATAACCCTTACGCCAATATTATCACCGTGCATCGCGGCGACGAAAATAAGCCGGATATTAAAGTGCTGGTGACGGTGCTGCATTCTAAGCAAATCCAGGACTGGATCCGCACCAAATATAAAGGCGCGGTTATTCCTGTTAATAACTGATTGCTGTTTAATAAAAAAGGCCGGGAAACCGGCCTTTAGTGGCGCTCGCACACTTACAGAACCTCCATCAGTCAGCACAGAAAACAGGCAGTGCCTTTGTTGTCGATGGCTAACGGAACGACGATATTATAAATCAGGCTGCCGGATCTCCTGCAGCATAAAATTGCCGGCTTTATCTTTTTGCAGTCGGATAGTCTTGCTTAACCTGTATCTTTCAGCATCGTTATTCGTGGATATTCCCATAAGTATGGCGTAATCCCCCTCCTGCCAGTTAATGTCAGGATAAGAAACGCATTCGCCTACCGGAATCACAGGCAAGGTAGACTGAGGTTCAGATTGCCAGAAGGTTTGCCATTTTTTTCCGGTGATTTTTGTTACGGATACGCCTCTGTTTTGGAGCAGGCGGCTTTTTTTTTGAATATTATAAGGCGCGGAAAAGCAAGGCATGTTTTCTTTTAGCTCGACGTCCAGCGGGTAAAAGTAAGGCTTTTCAAGGTGACAGCCGCTCACCAGCATCACGCAGGCTAGCGTTATTTTTATCATGGTAAATCCCTTTTAGCTGAAGGATCGCTCAGAAACCCCCGCATTACCCATTCATACTTAGCAAGAAGATCGGGCCCGATAAGACCCTCGAAGTTAGCTACCGCTTCAAAATTCGATCGACCAAACGTTATTGGCCAGAAATAGTCGGCAATGATGCAGGCCTGTGCTTCCATACCGTAGTCAGAAATTAGCTTATAGTTGGGCAGTGAATAGCGATAAGAAACTGCCCAGCTCAGTGTGCCTCGCAGCTTTACGTTAAGGCCTGTCTGGTATTGCCATACATGAGACATTTCGTGAATAAACCAGTGCTGCTCATACGGCAGAGTCTGAGAAAAGTCAGAACAATAACGTTGTGGCATAAAATATATCTCGCCGTCAGGCGTAACGGCCGTATCTTTATTCTGCAGATTAAATGGGAAGTAGCTGCCCTTATGAACTGTAACCCGGGAGTAATTGATAGCGTTTTTGAAAATACTTTCTGCCAGCCTGATTTCTCCAGACGTTAAATGTCGTGATTTGGTTTCCTGCCCGCTCATTCTGCTCTCCTTGCGTTTATAAGCTGAAGAACTCTATCATTCCCTGCTTTTACAGCAAAAGCAGAATCTTTCTTTTCGGGAGGGCGATCTCTCTTTTTTATGCACTGGTTTACGACTTATGTTTTGATAATTATGAAACGTATCGTCGGCGGTTTTTATACAAAAGCGCAGCGCCAAAATAGTCAGGCGCTGCGGGCAACAAAATCAGATGCCGCTATTCAAACAGCCCGACCCAATCGTTTTTACCTCAGTCTGCACGCCCGGCATCATCAACGTCAGGCCGCGGATCAGCTCATCACTCGCTTCCAGCAGCGCCTCATACGGCATTGACGGCAGGCTTTCCAGTACAAACCACATTTGCGTGGCCTGAGCATCCAGCCGGGTACGCACGCCCTGACGCCAGTTCCAGCGGCGACAGGTCACGCCCTGGTCGTCACACCAGATAACTTCACCGACCTCCGGTGACTCCACGGCCGCGCTGCCTTCTTTAACCGTATCAAACAGCTCGCTGCCGTCGGCTATCACCAGGCGCGGCTGGCCCACATAGGCGGCAATATTCTCGCCGCCGACCGGAATGGCGTAGCGAAGGCTGATAGCGTTGTACAGATCGACCACCGGATCGATGCCCGGCAGCGTACCGTCGCGCTGCACGCGTTTCCGCAGCGCTTCCGCTGAACAGGGTGTGCGCCTGGGTTTGGCGCCGAACTTTTTAAAGGTTTCCGCCCAGTCGGCCAGGTGCGCTGCCGCCCAGGCGGGCGAATCGGCAAGCACCGCCTCGCAGGCCTGTGCAAGAAACGCTTGCGCAATCGAGGGGTCAGCCAGCGGCGCGGCTTTAACGGCGATACTCAGGGCGCGAAAGCCCGGTGCAAGGTCGGCAATAGCCGGGGCGATTGACGGGGTGACTGTAATCATTCCATAATCCTTCGGTGACTAATTTATCCTATACTAATGACCAATGACCAAAAAAGTCAATAAAGCGACCGATGCGGGAGCCGATATCGACAGCGTCAGCGCTGCCGTCTCGCGCACTATTAAAACCCATCGCAAGGCGCAAAAGCTTTCGCTGGACGAGCTGGCCCGCCGCGCGGGCGTCAGTAAAGGGATGCTGGTGGAAACCGAAAAGGGTACGGCGAACCCCAGTATCGGTATTTTATGTAAAATTGCCGCCGCGCTTGGCCTGTCGGTGGCGGATATCGTTAACGTTACTGATTCGCCTGCCGCATGGCTTATCACCCGCGAGGAGATCCCTACGCTATGGCAGGGCGAAAAGGGCGGTTCCGCGCGCCTGCTGGCCGGCACGCGCGGGCCGGATATGATTGAGCTGTGGCGCTGGGAAATGCATCCGGGCGAAAGCTTTTCCTCGACGGGTCATCCGGCGGGCACGCTGGAGCTGCTGCATGTTGAAGAAGGCACGCTGAACCTGCAAACCGAAAACGCCGCGCTGACGGTCAACGCGGGCTGCTCGGCCGTCGCCAGAACGGATATGGCGCACCGCTATGCTAACGAGACCAACAGCCGGCTGGTCTTTACAATGACCGTGGCCGAGCTGTACCGGGGCTAAAAAGAGACAGAATATTTGCCTTTCGCCTACAGCACTTTTTCCAGAAAGCGGCGGGTACGCTGATGAACAGGGCGATTCAGCACCCGCTCGGCGCTGCCGCTTTCAATAATTTTGCCGTCCACCATAAACACCACGCGATCGGCGACCTGCCGCGCGAAGCCTATCTCATGCGTGACCACTACCCACGCTGCCGCGCGGCGAATTCTTCGGTACCCCGCAGCAGGTGGCCGACGCGCTGATTGCATGGGTGGAAAAGGGCGGCGCGAGCGGTTTTATCCTCAGCGGCCCGGTGCTGGTGGAGTCGCTACGCGATATCACGCGTGATGTACTGCCGATACTGGCGGCATGCGGCTACTGACGGCCTTCTGACGAAACCACGCTGCGCGGCAGGCTGGGGCTGCCGTTTAAAGTCAATCGTTACGCTGAGCCGGTGCCGGAACTGACTGAAATCCAGCAAGATTGATGACGGACAGCGCCGTGCCGCCCGTAGCAAGGCCGGGTCAGGCTCAGTGTGGTTGCTTATCCAGTGTCCAGGTGGCGCTGCTGACTTCCACCTTTACCGGCAGCAGGCCAGTCTGCGTGAATTTATCGGCCAGCGCCTGCTGCTGCCTGAACACTTCCGGGGTCATCCTTTGCGCGCCAAAAGGCATTCTGGCGAGGGCTTTCTGCCAGATCGGCTGCGGCAGGCCGGTTGAGGACGAGAGGATTTTCGCCGTTTCTTCGGGATGGCCGTTAGCCCAGTCGCTGAGCTTGCCCAATTCGCCCAGCACCTTTTCCGCCGTTTGCGGGTGCGCTTCCGCAAATTTACGGCTGGCCAGATAGAAGGTGTAGTGCGGCACCAGTCCTTCCGCGTTTTTCATTATTCTGGCGCTGGCGTGAGTTTCTACTTCCGCCAGGTAAGGATCCCAGATAACCCAGGCGTCCACCGCGCCACGCTGAAAGGCGGCGCGGGCATCGGCAGGCGGCAGATAAACCGGCTTGATATCCTTATAGCTCAGCCCGGCTTTTTCCAGCGCGGTAATCAGCAGATAGTTAACGTCCGAGCCCTTGTTCAGCGCCACGCGCTTGCCTTTCAGATCGGCGACGTTTTTAATGGGAGAAGCCTGCGGCACCACGATGGCTTCGGTTTCAGGATTAGCGGGCGAGTGGCCCAGATAGACCAGTTCGGCCTGCGCGGCCTGGGCAAAAACCGGCGGCGCGTCGCCGGTCGCCGCCAGATCGATGCTGCCAACGTTCAACCCTTCCAGCATTTGTGGCCCGGCCGGAAATTCCACCCAGCGTACCTGAATGCCCTGTTTTTTAAATTCATCGTCCAGCGTGCCGCGATATTTCAGCAGCGCGAAAATATTCGCTTTCTGATAGCCAATATTGACCGTTTCCGGCTGGCTTGCTGCCAGCACCTGCTGTGAAGCTGCCGCCATAACCAGCGCGGCAACGCTGCTAACAAGATAATTTTTCATGGTTTTCCCCGTAAAAGTCTTCAGCGCACCATAACAAATCGGTTGCGCGACGCTTAACGAGTAAATCTGCTGTCCTTAGCATGAAAAAACATATTGGCATTGAAGGCGGCTGAGGTAAAAAATGGCAACAGCTCACAGCTCACAGCTCACAGCTCACAGCTCACAGCTCACGGCTTTCGGTCATGGTGACTTGCTTGCCGGATACGAGTTGTGCAAAATTTGCCCGACCATACCCAGGGGAATAGCAATCAGTTAAAGCAGGGATGACGAGGACGTAAAGATAATCAGCGCGCTGGCGCTGTTGCTTTCTGCCTGCGCGCCTCAGGGCAGCATAGAACGCCATACTATCCATGGCGTACATAAATTGCGAAGGCCAATTCCAACCCTGATATGCGCATGCAGCTGGCCGGCTCCATCCGCATGACACGGCCCGGTTTCAGGCTGTTTATCAGGCAGGCGTAAAGGACAGGGCTGCCGTATTAGGAAAAGCGCAAACGAAAGCAAAAGCCGCCTGTGCGCTCAAGCCTGAAAACCTGCCGGATGCCGCCGTTACCCATGCTTTGCCTGGCCAGGCGTACCTTGCCGATGCGCGGGCAGCGGCCTGGCTATAAAGAAAAGCCTTAGCGCTGCGTCAATAAGCCAGCGCCTGGCGGCAAGAATGGCCACGCGAGAGCCATCCCTGTCTTAACCTTTTTTCATTCGCCTTTGGCTTCGGTTAACGCCTGGGCCGCGCAGACCAGCGCCAGATGGCTAAGCCCCTGCGGCAGGTTGCCGCGCCAGCTGGCGGTTCTGACGTCAAACATCTCGTTAAAGATTTCCACGTTGCCTCTGTCGCACAGGCTTTCCAGAATTTCATGCATGGACGCTTCCGCGCGTTTTGTATCCCCCATTGAAGCGCAGGCTTCCACCAGCCAGAAAGAGCAGGCCACAAAGGTGCTTTCTTCCTGCTCCACGCCGCTGTAGCGATACAGCATAGCGCTGTTGTGGCCCAGCTCACGGCGGATGGCGTCATAAGTTTTCAGCATGCGTTCGGGATTGACGCTGTTGCCATACTGGTGCATCAGTGCCAGCGAGGCGTCCAGCTTGTCTTCGCAGCCGACATAAAACAGATAGGCCTGGCGGCTCTCCGACCAGCAGTGCTCTTCGATCCAGTCGCGGATGCGATCGCGCTCGCGCTCCCAGCGGGCAACCCAGGTAGGTTCGATATGTTTGCCTTCGGCCATCGCGACGGCCTGATCCAGCGCCAGCCAGCAGGCCATTTTGGAGTGGGTGTAGTGCTGTTCGTCGGGCAGCTCCCAGATCCCCGAATCTTTTTGCCGCCAGCTGTCAGCGCAGCAGTTGGCCAGTTCGCCAAGCATTCGTGAGGTGGCAATATCCAGCACGTGGCCCGCCTGGATAAACAGCCGGGCGGTAGCAAGCATATCGCCATACATGCTGAGCTGCACCTGATCGCGCGCATTATTACCCACGCGCACCGGCTGCGAATCCTCATAGCCTCGGAGCGGCAGGTAACGCTCTTCCGGCACCAGACTACCGTCCAGGGTATAGCAGGCGCGCAGCTTCACGCCGTGGCGGATAATGGTGTGCGTCAGCCAGGAGAAAGCGGCCTTACAATCTTCCAGCGCCCCCAGGTAGACGAAGGATTTGATGATCAGGCAGGCGTCGCGCACCCAGGCGTAGCGATAGTCGTAGTTCTTCTCGCCGCCAAAGCCTTCGGGTAAGGATGACGTCGCCGCAGCCGCCAGCGCGCCGGTTGGCGAATACCAGAGAAATTTTAGCGACAGCGCGGAGCGCTTAACGTGCGGCGAGAACAGCCCTTGATAAGAAAGATGGTTGACCCAGTCGCGCCAGGCGGTATGACTGGTTTCAATCCTGTCGTCGATCGCCGTGAGATCCGGCACGGCTAACGGCTCTTTTTCACTCGCCAGCAGCGCTATCAGCGAATGCGAACCGGGGGAGGTAACCAGGCGTCCTTCGACCGCTTCATCGCACAGCCAGCTAATCGTTACGTCTTCGCTGGTGCGCAGCATGGCCATCAGATCGCCGATATGAAAAACCGCGCCGTGATGGGTATCCGCTACCCACGGCGAGCGGCTTTCCGCCATCGTGCCCAGCTTAAGGCGCAGGTTCAGCACAACTTCGCCTTCAACGCCTTCCACACGTCGCGCCAGCTCGCTCCACGGCAGACGGCCCGCCAGCGAGCTGTTCAGCGATTCGGTGAGGCGAACCGAGCCGCTTTCTGTGCTGTATAGCGTTTCCAGGACGTTGCTGTCCTCGCGATAGCGCCGCTCGACGCGGTAGCTGCCTTCGGGCTCCAGCTGGAAAAAACCGCCGATGCCGGGATCGAGAATGCGATCGAACAGCGGCGGCGAGTCCAGATTGGGTGCGCACCACCAGTCGATGGCGCCATCGGGCGCGATCAGGGCCACGGAGCGCCCCTCGCCGATGGCCGCATAGTCGCCGAGACCGGCAAAACCCTCTTTGCGCACGGGAGAGCGGTAGGTTTTATTTTTCACTCGACGTCCCTTGTTCAGAATATATAGGCGGCCTGAGCCATAAAACCATGATGGCTCACCGAATGACATCAGGCTCTGGATTGAAAAGTATAGATAAGTTTTCAGCTTGCGCAGGTAAAGCGCCCGGCATGATGGCGCCCGGGCCGCACCATAGGGGGTAATAGCGTAATAAGCGCGGCCGCGAATAGCATGGTGCAGACGTGTTGGTTATTAAAGCGTCGCTGGCGGGCGAGAAACCAGCACTTCAATCGGCACGTCGAGCGCCAGAGCCAGATTATTCAGGGTCAGCAAGCTGATATTACGCTTGCCGTTTTCGATATCGCTAAGATAAGTACGATCGATGCCGCTACGCTTGCTCAGGGCAATCTGACTTAGCTGCTTGCGTTTGCGGAACAGACGTATCCGTTCGCCGACGCTAATTAACAGACCGTCATGCAAAGTATTTTTCTCCGGCAAACACAGGCTGGGATTCACCCTGAATTTATATAACAACATTCTGATTTAACAGCGTTAAATATCATTTAAGACTATTCCTGGTAATCATTGCCTGACTGACCTGACCGATGCCATTCCCTTTACGCCACGATAATTTTTAACGCTGCTTTCTGTTGCGGTAGAGATCCGGCTGACAGTCGGTTTCAGTATTCGGAGCGTCACAGATGGCCGGATAGTCAGAAACGATCGCCATCGGGCCGTCGCGCCTGTTGCTGAGGAAGGGGGCAAACTGCCGGGGCGTGGTCACGCGGGCGTCGCCGTTTTCCCAATATTGTTGAAAAACCGCGCGACCGGCAGCCTGACGCCCCACAATTCTTCCTGAGTTGTTACACTCAGTTCTGGTGTCTCAACAGGAGTAATCATGAAACTGGGCTTTGCTTGTAAATATTTTAATACCGAGGCAAAACAGCCTTTTCCATTAAGAGCCACCACGCGCACCCGATTTTTAAGCCTGGATAAAGCAGCGCGACTGGCGCTAATCAGCGACATATCGCAGCATAACCTCAGCAATCTTTACCTGACGCTGGAAGCGCTGGCGAAAGAGCCGGAAGCGCTCCGTATGATGCGTTTGGGGAGCGATCTGCTGCCTTTATTTACGGTGCCGGAAGCGAACGAGCTGTATCAGGACTATTTGCCGGAACTGTATTCGGCGCTGGCCAAATGCGGCGATTTCGCCCGAGCCCATCATATCCGCCTCTCTTTCCATCCGGGACAATATTCCGTGCTGGCGTCAGATAATCCACTGGTGGTGGAACGAGCCATTGAAGACGTAGAGTATCATACGCTGTGCGCGAAGCTGATGGGCTACGGCAAAACCTTCCAGGATTTTAAAATCAATATCCATATGAACGGCAAGGGCGGTTTTGAGGGATTTAAAACCGCGTTTAACCGCCTTAGCCCGGAAGCGAAAAACATGCTGACGGTGGAAAACGATGAGATTTCCTGCTCGCTGGATGATGTGCTTCAGGCGCAAGAACTCTGTCCCATCGTGCTGGATATTCATCACCATTGGGTAAAAGAGAACGAATTTATCCGGCCAGACGATCCGCGTATCCCGCAGATAAAAGCTTCCTGGCGCGGCGTCAGGCCGGTGCTGCACTATTCGATTTCACAGGAAGGTATCATTCCGCCACACGGCTGGCCAAATCAGGAAGAATTAGGCGTAGCAAGAACCAAACTGCGGGCGCACTCCGACTATTATTTTAACGATACGCTGAATGACTGGGCTTTATCGTTCAAAGATTTCGATATCATGTGCGAAGTGAAAATGAAGAACCTGGCGAGGGATCGGCTGTTTAACTATGCCGGGCAGGGCAAACAACAGGATTAGCGCACGCGGAACATGCGCGATGGCGCACATGTTCCGTTTCCCCGCCTTGCTCAGAGCTTGCCGCTGCGGGTCTGCTCTGAGGTGGTAAAATGGGTTTCACCATGCGCGATATCACCGCCGCCTTTGACGCTTTTCAGCTGAACGGTATCACCCTGTTCCCAGGCGTTCGCGCCTGCCGCTGCCGGATGCGCAATGATATCTTTGCGTGACGCTCTGATTTTCTTCGTGTCCACATCAAATCTCTTATCGCGATCGATCAGCAAACGCGGATCCATCTGGCCGTCGGCGGTAAAGCCCATCATCAGCGCCGGAATGCCCAACGGCAGCGTTTTATCACGATCGGTATGCCATGTATGCCAGGTTTTGCCATAGGTATTAACAATACGCGACATCAGCGCTTTTTCAGCCAGCGGCGGCAGGCCAGGTGCGATCAGCGTGCCGGATTTCACCTCATACTGATGGCTGTGCCAATACTTTTTCTCTTCCGGCGGCAGCGTTTTAAACAGTCTTTCGCTGATAATATATTCCACGCCCATCAGCTTCGCATCGCGCGTGTTGCCGTCGTATATTACCGCCTGCATCACGTCGTCGTTAAGAATAGTGACGTAATGATGCGCCTCCATCTGACCATTGCGATCGCCGTTATAGAAATGAAAGCCGTCCAGATAGGCGTTAATAGCGTCAATGGGCGGGCGGGACTGCATTGCTGCCGCACCGGTATCCAGCAGTTTTTTTTCCGTCGAGGTCGGGGCGCCTGGGCTGGTAACTTGCGAGGGCGAATTGTGCGCGCCGCAGCCGCACAGCAGCAGGGCGATCAAAGGCAGGGTTCCTTTCATTTTGTCTCCGTAAACTGAAAGTGTCTGAAATTGTTTAATGCTGATACAAAATGTCAGTAAAAGCCTGGCAGGTAACGGTCATTTCGCAACGTGGTTGTTCCGGCATTTTTTCTTCTTAAGGGGGAGGCCGGGCGCTGTTTTTCTGCCTGGAAGAGGCGAGCGGCATCTCCTTTGTGACACGGCGGCCGATCTTCTACTAAGTTAAACATGAGGACGCTATTTTATAAAGGAGACCGCCTTGACTGACCAAAAGAACGATCCGGAAACAATCCAGACTACCGAACTGCTTCAAACCAGCGAAGCCTGGAACGGTACGCCCTATACCGCTTATCCCGCCGGCAAACCCCAGCTTACGGTAATGAAGATGACTATTCCGCCGCATACGTCGCTGCCCTGGCATTCGCATCCAATGCCAAATATGGCTTATTTGCTCTCTGGTCAGCTGACCATCGAAGATAAAGAGAGCGGCAGAACGCATCAAGTAAAAGCAGGCGAAGCGCTGAACGAGGCAACGGGCGATATTCATCGCGGCTATACCACTGACGAAGCCGCTGAGCTGGTCATCTTCTATGCGGGTGCTGAAGGCTTGCCGTTGTCGGAGCCGTTGCCCGGCGAGCCTGCGGAGTTTTAACCGGTTGACGGCAGACAAGCTCAGGCTTCAGCGTTAGTATGACGGTTTCAACGCGCCAGATGCGCGCCGCTAAAGGTCATTATGCTATGAAAAAAATTGGGTTTCTCTCTTTCGGTCACTGGACGCCCTCTGCACAGTCGGCCACCCGATCGGCGGCAGATGCGCTGCTGCAATCTATCGATCTGGCGGTAGCCGCAGAAGAGCTGGGTGCCGACGGCGCCTATTTTCGCGTGCACCACTTTGCCCGCCAGCTTAGCGCACCGTTTCCGCTGCTGGCGGCGGTTGCGGCCCGTACCCATAAAATTGAAATCGGTACCGGCGTCATTGATATGCGCTATGAGAACCCGCTTTATATGGCGGAAGACGCCGGCGTGGCCGATATAATCAGCGGTGGACGCTTACAGTTAGGCCTTAGTCGCGGCTCGCCGGAACAGGTCATTGAAGGCTGGCGCTACTTTGGCTATGGCCCGCAGGAGGGCGAAAGCGATGCTGATATGGGACGGCGCCATACCGAAGCGTTGCTGGACGTGTTGAAGGGGGAAGGGTTTGCAAAACCTAATCCGCAACCGATGTTTCCTAATCCGCCTGGGCTGCTGCGGCCTGAACCCTTTTCCTTCGGGCTGCGTGAACGGATCTGGTGGGGGTCAGGATCGGACGCGACGGCGGTTTGGGCGGCGAAGCTGGGGATGAATTTGCAAAGCTCGACGCTGAAAGATGACGAGACCGGCGAGCCTTTCCATATCCAGCAGGCAAATCAGATCCGTGCCTATCGCACCGCCTGGCGGGAAGCGGGTCATCAGCGCGAGCCACGCGTTTCGGTCAGCCGCAGTATTTTTGCGTTGGTTACCGAACAGGATCGCGCCTGGTTTGGCAGCAGCGGGCAGGGTGGCGATCAGATTGGCTACCTGGACGAAAAGACGCGTGCCATTTTCGGGCGTAGCTATGCCGCCGAACCGGAGAAGCTGATTGCCCAGTTGGCAAAGGATGAAGCGATTGCCGAGGCCGATACGCTGCTGTTGACCATCCCTAATCAGCTTGGCGTGGCATATTGCACACATATGCTGGAAGCCATCCTTAAATATGTCGCCCCGGAGCTGGGTTGGCGGTAGCGCTGAGCCGGAGCAGCCTTTCCGGTTAAAGACAGAGCTGTTAGCGACGAGAAAGTAATATTATTAAGCACAAAAAGGTGCTGACTGTAGCGACGGTCAGCAACGCCGTTAAACGTATTCCCGCCATGCCAACGGCTGTATGATAATTTTCGCTTAAATCTTTCAGGGAAGGCGCAATCAAAAAAGTACCTGAAGGCTAAATAGCCCGGTGGCGCATGAACCGGGCGAAATAAAAATCAACCAGATGCCTGACTTTCTCAGAAAAAAATCGGCCGTAACGTTTTCCCTTTTGTCTCGCCTGTGTGGCACCTCTCTAAAATACAACCTTATTGCTAAGTGCGGTGCCACATCCCTTTCATCCCAGTCGCCATTAGTCCTGCTAAAGCATGCCTCTTTTTTTCATTGAATGCTGGCAACCCCGCCGTACGGCTTTTGGCCGCTACAAAGAGCGGGACTTTCTGCTTTTCCGCTTCATTTTATGGTTTTTGAGCTGGCTGAGCGACTTTAAATAGTTACAACATACAATTATCTGCGATACTTATAGCCTCACATAAACCCCGAGCAGCAGGCGCCTGGCAGAGATTTAATGGGCATCCTTTGCTTACCCGTAAGGCTTGCTGCCTGACCAGCCTGAAAGATCCTGAAGGACAGGGCAGGGGAGAGAACGCGTACGCCCGCAGGATGACCATCTGGTGTGGGATGGTGACCCGAGGGGTGCCATGCAGCAAATAGGCTGTTTGTAAGAAAAGAGTGAATCATCGAAATAATTTTTAGCATCATTCATCGGAAATAATGTCTTTAAAAAGAGCGCCGGCCGCCGTAAAACAATCCCGACTTAAGGTAATGCTTTGATTGTGAGCAAAATATTACCCGATGCATAAATATGCTGACTAATAAAGGAGGTAGCATTTAAAGGCGCTGCATGATAATCGTCAGGCAGATGACAAATATGTACCGGCATTACAGCTGGTTAAAATCCTGAACATCTTCCTTTTGCACGTATCCCGCCTGAGTTTATAAGCGTTTTTTGATTTTATTTTTCACTAACCTGTCCCGGTAAAATTAGCCCCCTAAAGTTTTTTTGAAGATAATCGCTTCAGGAAAATACCCCGTAAAAAGGTAGGTTTTTATTGTGATTAAGCGGCTTTTATAGCCTGCGGCAAAAGGTTTTCTTTTTCGCCGTACGCTGCGCTTATTATCCAGCTGAGTAAAAAGCAACTTTGAGGCGAACCAGCAGATGGTCACTGCCTTTAGCGTTTTTATTGCTGTAGGTAAACCGCCAGAGCGTCAGGCACAGCGTCTGCATGCCCGCTTTTTTTCTTTCTGAGCTTATACCGCCTGGCTGCGCTCGTTTTTTACGCCTGAAGCCGCATTCCGCGCAAATCATCAACATAATTAAGGGGTTTCACCGCAACGGTAACGCTTTTTAGCGCGATTTATACTTTTTTATGCACAGGTAATCCCCATTTTCTGTGGATAACCGTAGCCAGAAAGCGCATGACCTGGTCGAAAAATCGACCAGTTGATAAGTATAGCCTTTTTTATAGTATCTTTATGAATTTAATAGATAAATTATTTTAAATCCTTCCTGAGGCCGCTCTTTTATCTCCAGGCGCTCTGCATATGGATAAAATAGCTATGGCTGACGTCATTGAGGCTTGTGCATACGCCCAGGATGAGCGTATGGCGGCGCCTTATCGTAGTTCCGTTTCGTTAAAAGTTATTATTCAGTAATGTAATGGAAGTATTGTTATAAGTTCCGGTCGGACTTATCAGGTAAAAAACAATAAGATATTTTTATCTGGAGTTGGCAGCAAAAATAAGATTTTTAGGCGGCGTGCTGGCACTCTGCTGGTTGGGTCTTATTTTGGTTTAAGCAAATACTTAGAATTATTTCTGACAGGGGAGGGCGGCATGAAAAATTTAATAATATTGATGGCATTGGCCATAAGCGGGTCGGCCTGTGCTGATGGTGTAACAACATTAAGAATCGCCGATCAGAAAGGCAATATGCGTGCGCAGCTTGAGGCCTCCGGCTTGCTTAAAAATCTGCCTTTTAATATTGAATGGGCGGAATTCCCCTCCGCCGCGCCGCTGGCTGAAGCGCTTAATGCCGGCGCGGTTGATGCAGGTATTATCGGCGACGCGCCGCTGTTATTTTCCATAGCGGCTGGCTCGCAGGTGAAGGCTATCGCCGTCGATAAATCTGACCCAATAGGAACAGCCATCGTGGTTAATAAGGATTCCACGCTGCATGGCGTGGTCGATCTTAAAGGAAAGAGTATCGGGACGGGGCGAGGTTCTATTGGTCATTTCGTGGCGTTGAAAGCGCTGGCGCAGGCGGGGATTAAGGCAGAAGACGTTCATTTTCGCTATCTTACGCCTGGTGACGCGAAGATCGCCCTGGCCAGCGGCGCAATAGATGCCTGGGCAACGTGGGATCCTTATACCGCGCTGGCGGAAACCTCCGGCAGTGGTCGCGTTCTGGTTAATGGCCAGCAATTGATCGCAGGTAATAGTTTTCTGGCTGCGACCAACAGCGCCCTCGGCAATGCAGAAAAACGCCAGGCGCTACAACATTATGTAACCCTGCTGGCTCGTGCTGAGCAGCTGGCCTACGCCAATATTGACGGCTATTCGGCAACGCTGGCCAACATTATCGGTTTTCCTCAGCAGGCGGTAAAACTCTCGTTCAGCCGCAGAAAAGCGCACTGGCAGGCTATCGATCCACAAACGGTGGCTCAGCAGCAGGCAACGGCCGATTTTTATCAGCAGCAGGGGCTGATCGCCAGGCCGCTACAGGTTGAGCCGACCTTTTATCGCGGTATAACTATCGACATCGGTCAGCGTTAAGTTTGTCGATATTTTTCAATCAGCGCTCGCGCGATGGCCTCAGTTTCTGCATCAGCCAGACCCCGGATATCCGCTGGCCTAAAATGCATCTGGAATGCAGCAATAGTTTTTTGCGTATTTTCATCCAGCGTGCCGGTTTGTGGGATTTGATCGTAACCGTACTGTTTCAGCAAGGCCTGTACGATGCTTGTTTCTACCGGGGTGTAAGGGGAACGCCCGGCAAGATATTTTATTACCGTCGGCTGGTCAGGCCAGGCGCCAATGCCCAGCGCAGCCAGATGCGCCCAGGGAAACAGCTTTCCTGGATCCTGTTTGCGAAGAGGAGCTATGTCGCTGTGCCCAATGACATTATCGGGGGTAATCTGGTAGCGATGAATAATGTCTTTTGCCAGAACGGCAATAGCTTCGATCTGTTTTTCCCCATAAGGGTACCAGGTACGTTTTCCCAGCATATTTTCCGTGTAGCCGGGATTGACGATTTCGATACCAACAGAGGAGTCGTTCAGGTTGTTTCTGCCGTTCCAGTTGCTGACGCCAGCGTGCCATGCCCGCTTATTCTCATCAACCAACTGCAGAACCACAGGCTTACCTTCTTTAAAGGCGGGTACTGCAGGGATTAAGTAATGGGCGCTTACCTGATCCTTGGTTAACGTCTTTAATGAGCGGCTATCATCCAGTGCCGTATAGTGCAGGATAAGAAAGCGGACTCTTTCATTTTGTGCTGAAGCGCTGAAGGTGTGGTTAACAAAATACCCTTCGCGCGCCTCGGTTTCCTCGTGTCGGGCGGCACAGCCTGACAGCACAGCTGCCAGGGTGAACAACGCCAGACATTTTTGCGTTGCCGACATCTTATTTGAAGAAGCAAGTCCCTGCATAAATATTAACTCCATGTAAAAATCAGCTGCTTTTGTTCCGCTACGTTAAATAATTTTTTAACAAAACTAAGTTTCAGGTTGTGCAATAAGCTTTCATAATTCGTATTTTCTTGGTTTTTTGCTGCCGGAATGGTCGAGAAAAATGCTGAACAAAGCTATCCGGCAATAGCGTTGTAGAATAGCAGGGCCGAAGCCTTATTTTCTTTCAGCGGAATAACGGTGATTTTTATGTCAATTTCCGTAACTATTGTTAACGCAGTTATTTCGGCATTGTTCATCTTTTAACCCTGAGCGCAAAATGCCTGAAAAAATAACTGGTTATTATTACCTTCTCTGGATGAATATTTTAATAATGGCAGGGGTATAAATTTCCGTGAGGGGGAAACGCTTATACAATAGCCATATTGGGCTCTGTTGACAATGAGGTGGTTTATTCCTGTTACCTGCTGGATGGGATACTATTCTGTTTAAATAATAAAACTGTGATCGCCGTTATGCTTTTACATAAATAGTTTATTATTTAATTTCACCTCAATTAAAACAGCTGGCGTCCCCTCCTCAGGTAACAGGTGTGGCTTTATTTCTGATTAAATGTAAATAAAAAATTGCTATTTTCTGTATATTTTAACACCCATTTGCTTTAGGGGGTGGCTAATAGCGGGGTGATGATTAGTAAAGCAGGCGGCTTTAACGCAGAAGGATATATTTTAACCTGCTTTCCAGCCCGCTGAGTACGCGATATCCTCCGGCATTATACCTTTTAGCATGGTTTAACTGTCTGTTTCCGTTAAACGGTGCCAATAAGAAATCATTCCTTAAGGAAACTGTTACACTCAAATAACAACATAAAACCCAGGGAATTATTATGAACAGCTCCCCGATTTTCGATGGAAAAAAAAGGCGTGCCTTTGCAATGATGAGGGCGAAAGGGATGTGGCATAGCACTTACGCTCCGCCATGCCATTGTCTATTGTGGAACCTGGGCTTCAATGTAGTGCCGCCGCCGTTATCCTCTTTTATGACTAACTTTTCTAGCTTTACGGTTGTTTACACGCCATTCTGGGGGATCGTAATGTGGTTTGTGTTCTGGAAAGCACAGTACGTGTATTTACTCTCTGCCTCGATAGCCATACTCATCGCGGGCACGATGTTTAACCTCGTGATGTCCGTTTTTCAGCTGTGGCGAAAGAAAGCTAATCACCTGCCTGAATGGGAGCAGATATAGCTGTGTGGGGGAGGAAATCGTGATTGCACCCTTCTGCCAAATACCAGACGGGAAGGCAGCAGGGCGCATCAAGTTTCCCCCACATGTTGATCGGGCTGAGCCTCATTTATTTTCCGCTGTTACGTCGTACTCGCGAGCGGCTCGTCGAAAAACCACCTTCCTGGAAATACTTTCCGTTTCGCCGGTGCGGCCGCCCCGGTCGGACGATACCGGCTGGGGAGCTTTGTTATCCAAAACGCCTGGCGCTTCGATGGCGAATTCTGTTCTGAACCGTCCGTTTTTTAGGCTACTTCGGAATGATTGCGCTACGTGAATTCTGTAGAATGCGCAGGGGTAATGTGCTGCAAAATTCACGTAGCGCGATCGTTTTTGTCGATCCTGAGTACATATAATAGCTCGCCACAGATCTTATTATTCTCATCCAGGCGGATCGTCCGCTTTTTCTGAATTCATATAATGCCCATTATATTAACTTAGCAAGATAAGATCGTGGCGCCCGTGTTCAGAATGACGCCGTAAACGAATATCGCTACGCTTTGGGTGCACGTGAAAAGTGATTTGTGCCGATGTTGAGCAGAATGAAAGCGATCGGGATTTTTCCCAGGTCGATCCGGAAAAAAACGCCGATCGTTTCGTTTTGGCAACCGGCGGTAGGATTGGGAAAGCCGCCCTGTTGCCAGCATTTATTACGGGTGAGCCACCGACTGTCGACGCTGATTTTCGCGAAGAAAAGCCAGAACCAGCGCCAGCCACAGCAGGCCGCAGGTAAGGTTTACCAGACTGAATCCCCGGCTACCGATGCTGAAGTAAGAGGCCTTCGCGGCTTCAATACCCAGAGCAAAGACCAGGATAGTGACCATGCCAACCATGGCCGCCACGCTTCCTTTTCTGGCACGGCTGGAAAACAGCGTCATACGGTAAAGCCCGGCGCTGACCAGGCCGGTCCCGAAACCGTAAATGCTTAGCCCGGTAGTCAACCACAGGTAGCTGTGCTGGTTAAAGGTTGTGGCAATTGCCGCCATAACTAACCCGCAGACAACAGGCCAGGCACCCAGACGCAGCGGCTGCGTAATAGATACACGGCTGGCAAGTCGACTTAGCGTGAAATTGCCGACAATCATGGCCATAAAGACCGGCAGCTGCAGCAGAGCATACTCCATGCGGCTAAGCCCGCTGTCATGAATAAGGATCACTGGTGATAAGGCCACCCACGAAAGACAAGGGATAGTCACCAATCCTATTGCCAGGGATCCGCTCATTACCTGACGATCTTTCAGAAGCGCAAAATAGCCTTTACCAATCGACTTCAGCGATAGCGGCGTGCCTTTGTCGCCAGCGGTTTCAGGCATAGCCTGCCACAGTCCGACCAGCGCAATCGCCGACAGGCCGCCAAATAACCAGAACATAGTGCGCCAGTCGCCAACCGAGAGAAAAGCAGCGCCTGCCAGCGGCCCGGCTAACGGCGCCAGTAAAGCGACGTTTGCCATCAATGCCATTATCTTTACGCTGAGTGATTCATTAAACGCTTCCTGCACGGCGGCGTAGCCGACCGAGCCGATAAAACACAGGCTAACTCCCTGCAGAAAGCGCAGTAATACAAATTGTTCAATGCTTTGTACCCAGTGCGTAGCCACACAGGTGAGCATAAAAAAAGCCACGCCGGAGAGTAATACCGGACGGCGCCCAACCCGATCGGAAAGGGGGCCGAGCAGCCATTGCAGCATCAGGCCCCCAATAAGATAGGCAGTAAGCGAGGTGGAAACCCACTCAGGGCCGACGGCAAATTCCTGAGTGACCAGCAGCATGCCGGGCTGGATCATATCGTGGGCTATATAGGTTGCGAACTCAAATAACACCAGCGACAGCGGAAAGATCAGGTGTCGGCGGGTCAGCTGCGATAGGGGATGATAAAGAGCCATCTGTATACTGTCCTGGAATAAAAAAAGGAAAACGCGGCCGCCAGAGCGGTCGCGTCAGTAAAGCCTGTATTAAGGAAAACAACGGGAGCGTTAACGCCAGCGCGCTATCGGGTTGATCAGCGTTCCGGCAAATTTAAGATTTTCAGCCGGATCGGAAAGATTGATCATCTGTTGATTATTTGCCAGCTGCAGACGATTCAGACAGGAGCGGGTAAACTCCGGCGCAAACATGTCGTAGCGAGAAAATTTCTCTGCAAATTGAGGATGTGCCTGTTGATAGTCTTTAACGCACTGCGCTACTGCCTGCCAGAAGTCTTCCTCCGGCAAGGTGCGCGATTCATGCAGGATCGCACTGATAAAGCGGAAGATGCAGTCAAAGACATCCGTAAAGATCGATAACAGTTTAAGGTTTTCCGGCACGTCCACCGCCAGTCGCTGTACTTTGTCAGGAAGAACCGCATTGGGATCCATTACGGCAATTTCTTCGCCAATATCTTTCATATAGGCGCTAACCGGAACATTGTTTTCTAACAGCATAATCAGGTTTTCGCCGTGCGGCATAAATACCAAATCGTACTGATAAAAACAGTGCAGAAGAGGGCTGAGATAGCAGGTCAGATAGCGTGAAACCCACGCTTTAGCCGGTAAACCGGAATCGGCTATCAGTGCCGGCAGCAGGGCTTGTTGATGATGGTCTCTGTGCAGGAAAGACGCCATAGTCATCAGGCGCTGGCCGGGCTTCAGGCTGGCGGCCGGGTTATCCCTCCACAGCGCGGCAAACATCTTTTTATAAGCGGAATCGCCCTTGATAGCCTGCTCATAATAGCGGTTGTGATACCCCACTGCCGCCACTTCACGCAGGATCCGAAAATCGCAGCGTTGCAGCCATGCATCACCAACAACCAGCTTTTCCAGCCATTCGTTAATCGCCGGCGTGGTAGACATATAGTAAGGCGACAGGCCGCGCATAAAACCCATATTAAGCACGGACAAGGCCGTTTTGACATAACGCTTGCCGGGCTGGCTGCGGTTAAAGAAAGTGCGAATAGACTGCTGGGCCTGATAGCTATCTTCGCCGCTGCCCAGATAGACGATATCGTTATTCGCAATGTCCGCCGCAAAAACGGTCAGCAGCTTGTTCTGCCACTGCCATGGATGAACGGGCATGAAAATGTATTCATCAGCCGGCAGCCCTGTTTTAATCAGTTGCTGAGTAAAGTGCTCCACGGTTGCTTCCCCCAGCTCATCGCGCATTAGCTGCTCGTAGCTCAGGTTGCTCAGGCTGGAGAAGTGGGCATTGCGTTGGTGAACCGCTACCCAGATAAGACTGACTGGCGTAGCGGCCTCTGGCGCAAAAGCAAGATAGTCACGGGCATCAAAGCCAATACGCCCATTGTTGGCTACAAAGCAGGGATGACCTTCGGTCATGGAGGCTTCAACGGTCTGGAAATCCGCTTTTACCAGTGCCTGACTGTCAGGCTGGTTCTTTTGTAGCTTGAAAACGCTGCTGCATAGCGTGCTGCTAATCTCTTCCATATACGTTGCCAGCAGCGCCTGTGGGATGCCAATCTGCTGGTTAAACTCAACGATAAACTGCAGCGCATCCAGCGGCAGAGAACGACCATTCTCCTGTTTGCTCAGCGACTCAACCTCAATTTCCCAGTGATCCAGCGCAAGGCGCATTGCCCGGAAATGGTAGGTTAACTCGCTTCCCGGTACGCACAACATATAGCGGCCATCATCCGTCTCAACAGGCGTTACGATTTTTTCGTGAGCAAATTCGGCAATAGCTTTGCGGATCAGCAAACGGTTAGCCTGGGTCCAGTTGCCGTCCGTCAGATGAGCGCCGTTCAGCAGTGCGGTCGTTTCAGTGGTCATATTCAGCTGTTCCTGCAGTAGAGCGTGTTGGTAATCTTCCCGCTGGCAAAAGGCCAGCCAGGCCGTTTTGTGTCCCATATCAATAGTTTGCTGATAACGAAAACCCGCACGCTTGTTTAGCACATGAATTTTGTCGTTACGTACGTCTGGCTCAACCACTACGCGATTCACTTCCGGTCGGCTGAACATGTAATCCATCACCAGGGTGAAAACCTGCCAGCTGAAATCCCTGACCGGCTGGCTGGCAGGGGCAATCAAAATGTGCATGCCATAATCGTCCGGCGCGGCAGGATAAAATTTACCTACCTCATCGTCGCTGGCGCGGTAGCATTCGATCAGGAACACAGGCCGATCGTCGCAACAGCCGATCAGCGCTGCGTGAGGATCGGAGGACGTTAAATCCTGGTAAAAAGCGGCAACCTGCTCAGGGCTATGTGTCTGCATTCCCCAAAAGCGTGCATATTCACGAGTAACCCAGCTGTGGATCAGCGAGGCGTCTTCTGCGCGCATAGGCCGGAGGCTGAACGTGCCGGCCGGGCGGTCGGCGCTAAAAATTGTGGGCGATGACATGTTATCGTTCCGTTTGTGCAGGAAAGGTCTGGAAGGCAATTTGCCGTTCGATCGGATAGACTTCTCGCCCGGTCAGCTCACGCAGCAAAACCGAGTTGCGATAGCAGGCCATGCCCAGATCGGGCGTCACAAACCCATGCGTATGTAGCTCGGCGTTCTGTACAAAGATCTGGTTATGCTCATCGATACTGTAATTGCGCTGAACATCATAACGACCCTTTTCATCCCAGCGCAGACGCTGAGTCACGCCTTCAAGAAACGCCGGCGGGCGATACTGATAACCGGTAGCCACAACCAACCCTTCGGTGCGTCGGGTAAATGTGCAATCCTGCTCCTGCTGATGCAGCGATAGTTCAAACTCCCCCTGCGGCAGCCAGCGCATATCCGTCAGCGCCGAGTGGGTAAAAAGATTCACGTCCAGTTCGCCGTCCAGCTGCTTGATGTACAGCAGATCGTAGATGTCGTTGATAAGGCTGCTGTTGATACCTTTATAGAGGTTCTTATGACGGGCATTCAGTTCGTCGCGTTTGCCCGGCGGCAAATCATGAAAGTAGTCCACCCATTCAGGCGAGGTCATTTCCAGCGTCAGTTTGGTATATTCCAGCGGATAAAAACGCGGCGCGCGGGTTATCCAGTTGAGCTGGTAGCCAAAGCGATCGATATCGGTGAGCAGATCGTAATAAATTTCTGCGGCGCTCTGTCCGCTGCCCAAAACGGTTATCGAACGTTTTTTCTGCAGCTCTGCTTTATTCAGCAGATATTCGCTGGAATGCGTCAGGCGCTGGCGATGCGGAATACTGCATTCAGGTAACCAGGCGGTAGGGCCCGTGCCGAGGATCAGGCGGCGCGCGAACCATTCATGCCGTGTGCCGCTGCGTGTATCGGTGGCGGAAATACGATAGGCGCCCGTTTCTTCATCGTAGCTGACATAATCAACATGCGTATTCCAGCGCAGATTGCTGAGTCGCGAACAGGCCCACTGGCAGTACTGATTATACTCTTTGCGCATCAGGAAGAAATCTTCCCGAATATAGAATGAGTATATCTTTCCTTTTTCCTTCATGTAGTTAAGCAAGCTGTAAGGGCTGGTAGGATCGGCCAGCGTCACCAAATCGGCCATAAAAGGCGTTTGCAAATGCGCGTTTTCCAACATCATGCCGGTGTGCCAGTCAAATCCCGGATTACGATCGAGAAAGAAGCCGTTCAGGTCCTCAACCGGTTCGCTAAGACAGGCCAGCCCCAGGTTGAAAGGGCCAATACCAATACCGATAAAATCGTAAACAGTCTTATTCATTTTAAAGCTCTCACTGGTTTGCCGGGGTCAATAGAGAAACCCGCATCTGCTCCCGCCCGTAATACGCAATCAGACTGACCACGTCTTCAAGGTCAGCAGGGGTGGTGGTGGGATTTAACAGGGTAAATTTCAGATACTGACGTCCTTCTACTTTGGTACCGGCAACGACTGCATTTCCGGAACGGAACAGCGCCTTACGGATCGCTATATTAATGTCATCAATTTGTGCCTCGCTCATCGCTGACTCGGGAACGTAGCGGAAAATCTGCGTGGTCAGCTCGGGCGCATGGAGCACCTCGATAGCGGGATGCTGATTCAGCAGCTGATGGGCGATTTGCGTCAGGCTGATAATGCTGTCGAAAGCTTCGCCCAGCATGCGTGGCCCCATGATGCGCAGCGTCATCCACATCTTCAGGGCATCGAAACGACGCGTAGTTTGAATGCTTTTATTGACCAGGTTCGGCGTGCCTTCCTGCTGGGCGCTTAACGGATTAAGGTAGTCAGCATGGTGGGTAACGTGCTTCAGATGTTTTCGGTCACGCACGAAGAAAGCGCCGCAGCTGACGCTTTGAAAGAACGATTTGTGATAGTCGACGGTCACTGAATCGGCCTGTTCAATACCGTTCAGGCGGTGGCGATGATTTTCCGAAACCAACAGGCCACAGCCATAGGCTGCGTCAACATGCATCCACAGGCCGTGATGTTGGCAAAGGCCCGCTATCTGCTGAAGCGGATCGATACTGCCAAAATCGGTGGTGCCGCTGGTGGCAACAACGGCAATCGGGATTAATCCTTGTTCGTGGCAGCGCAGGATCTCTCTTTCAAGCTGCTTCGCATCCATACGGTAATGCGCATCGTAATCAACAGCGATAACGGCGTCATAACCTAACCCAAGAATTGCCATCGACTTTTGAATGCTGAAGTGGCTGAGTTTTGAAGTGAACACGCGCCACTTAGCAGCATCTTCAGGCAGCCCCCGATGTTTAATAAGGTGGCCGGGATGGTGTGCTTCACACCAGCTGTCCCGTGCCAGAAGCATGGCCATCAAATTAGACTGGGTGCCGCCGCTGGTAAAAATCCCATCCGCATCGGCAGGCAGGCCAATGCGGCCCAGGGTCCAGTCAATAACTTTTTGCTCAATCAGCGTACCGCCAGCGCTTTGATCCCAGGTATCTACCGAGCTGTTTACGGCGGCCATGATCTGCTCAGCCATAAGAGAAGGCATGACCAGCGGGCAGTTGAGATGCGCCAGGTATTTAGGATGATGGAACCAGACGGCGTCACGGAGGTAGAGCTGGCTAAGCTCTGCCAGCGCCTCTTCGTTACTTCCCAGCGGACGATCCAAATCGACCTCGCTGAACTCTGTGGCCAGCTCATGTGGAAGGATGCCGCTAAATGGCTTCTCAACGGCCTCCAGTGTTCTGGACATTAGCGCCAGCACCTCCTGGGTTTGCTGATTCCATGCAGGCAGCTGCTGGTTATTGAAAATGTATTTTTCAGGGCTGCTAACATCACAGACAGCAGAAGAGGGGACTGATTGAGCGAATGAGCGTAAGACCATATTTAGTTCCTGTACTTTAAGACGCAAAGACTCTGCCAACGTTAACCAGGCAGGATTACCTGCTCGAAAATTTCAATAAAAACAAGAGGTGCAAAAAAAGGAAAACGCTTTAAAAAGCAGTCATTTATGCTTACTCGTTGTAAAGGCGATATCCCGTGTGCAACCCTTTGGTTAAATTACTGTTAACAGCTTTTGTTTGAATGCGATTATAAATAACAATCATTATCATTCAACTTTTTTGGTGGTACAAATCACCCGTCTCACTATCTGATGCCAAAAGTGTGATACATGTCACATTTAATGGCGGTAAAAGTCGGATTTTATTGAGAATAATCTGAAGGAAAAGGACACAAGGGAAGGTGAGGCACAGGGCCTTTTTGAACAATTCAGGAATTAAGTACCCAGGACAAGAGAAAAACATGGCATGGTAGTGTCGAAAAACGCCTGGCAAAGCGGCGAGTTAAACGATCGGGCGAAGACACAAAAAACAGCGGGTGAAACGGAGTCAGCCAGTGCGTTCACGGCCGCTGTAATAAGGCGTTGATTTCAGGAATGTTCATCTTTGCGGGAGAAGGGGCGCTTCGCGTTTTGGCGGCAGCGTTCAGAGCAATATTGCACCTCGTTCCAGCAGTTCTCCCATTTTTTACGCCATGTCATGGGCTTATGACAATATTTGCAGTAACGCACCGGCAACGTTTTTTTATTGCCTTTAAATACTTTCATTTTTTCATCCGCTTTTACCGGTTAAGACGACTTGCCCAGGTCGCGTAGCCTCCATTCCAGCCACTGATCCAGCTCTGCCTCCGGCAACGGCCTGGCATAGAAATAGCCCTGCTCCTGGTTACTACCATATTCTGCTAACGCCGCATCCGCCTCCCCATTCTCTACCTGGACAGTGTAATCCAGCTCTTTCAGCATGGTTACGATACTGCGGGAAATGATCCGTGAAGAGGTATCCGAGGAAATATTTTGGATCAAAGAGCGATCGATTTTTATCACGTCGCGTGGCATACGTCGCAGATAGCTGATATTGCGGTAGCCTGTGACAAAATCATCCAGTGAAATACTAAACCCTCTGAGTTTTAACATTTCCATCCCGCTCAGTGCCGCCGGGCTCTCAAGAATACGTTCGGTTTCGAGACATTCAATGCCGAGCAGAGCATTAGGCAGTTTCTCTTTCAGCATTTTATTTTCCAGCATGTTAGCAAAGCCTTTATGCGAGAAGTCGCGTGCACTGACATTAATGATTATTGGTAACTGAATATGGCTGTTTTTCAGTCTTGCCAGCCGGCTAATCACACGATCTGTCATCCAGTTCGTCAGGACGGATAATAACTGACCCTGTTCAGCCTGCGGGACAAAAAAAGCAGGAGAGAGCTCGCCCCGCGTAGAGTGGCGCCAGCGGATAAGCGCCTCCAGCGCGACAGGCTTACCACTGTGCAGACAAATTCTGGGCTGATAGGCCAGCCATAGCCCCTGGCCTTCCCGCAGCGCGGAGGCCAGATCGTTCATCAGCGCAGCATCCTGCGTGTGCCGTGCATTGACCACCTCAACAAAATGAAGTGATGACAACCCCCGGGCGATAGCTTCATGCAGCGCGCTGACTGCGCGGCGAAGCGTCTCCTGAGCAGCGACCTCTCCTGGAATAAAGTCCGTCTCGCCCGTAAAAATTGTTAGCGCGATAGCAAGACCATCGCCCAGATCGACGCTAATGCCCTCCAGCTTCTCGATGACCCGTTCAGCGCTAAGGTGACTGCCCGGACGCGTCAACAGGGCAATGCGGCCGGTAGCAACCGTATAAAGCCTGTCACCCGGCGCCAGCCTCAGACGGAGTGGCAGCAGCGTCGCCACATCTTTGAGCAGGTTTTCTACCGGCCCCATGCCCATTGAACGTGCGAGTTCGCAGGCACGAGGCATATCTATACAGTCAATGATGATTAACCGACGCGACGTCTGGTTCTCTGCCTGGGTCAGGTTTTGCAGATCCTGGATAAGGCGCTGACGATTAGGCAGGGCGGTAACGGGATCGCTAAAACTGGCGGAATTTAACGCCTCAAGAAAAGAGATCACCAGGGCAGCCAGCATTCTGAGCGTGGTAATCTGGCTGGCGCTGAAAAGATGGGGCTTCGTGTCGGTTACGCACAGCGTTCCGACCACAACCCCTTCGCTGTTTTTTAGCGGGACACCGGCGTAAAAGCGGATATACGGCGCCCCGATGACCAGAGAATGAGCGGCAAATCGAATATCGAGCAGGGTATCAGGCACCACAACCGGATCGTCGCTGTCTACCACGTAACGACACAGCGACTCTTCGCGAGAAGAGTGTGACAGGGAAAAATTATGGGAAGCGCGAACATACTGAGTATCATCATCCAGTACGGAGATAAAGCTACCCGGAATGCCCAGCGTCTGGCTGGAAAGCTGAACAAATTTCCTGAGCACCTCATCCCTGCTTTCATCAGCGCTAAGAAGTGCCTGTAATGCGCGAAGACGAGGGCCGTTATTGCTGTTACTGTTTATAATCATCGGGGCCTCAGCGCCAGCCTGACTCTGGTGCGAATTAAAAATTTAAATAAAGCGGGAGTAATATAACGACTTAGAAGTATATTGCCGCAAAAGAATATATCAGGTTTAAATCATAGCCCTGACAGGGGGGGCATGTCACTTTTAATTTCTTTAATGAAAAAATCATCCCCTGTCGATATAACATTTGAATCACAGGAGCCTTTTCCTTTTCTTTCCTCGGAGGAATTGAGATAAAAAAGGAGACGCCGTTTGATTTAAAATCTGGGGCAGGCGCTTTTGCTCTGAAAAATACCAGCATTACCGTGGTGTTATCATTACCGGCAATAAAACTCATTTTTAACGCTGTGATTCCGGCTGAATAAGTTTCTATTTTTGTGGGTGCATCCGCCAGGCTGCAGGGCACGCTAAGTCCGGCACTGGCAAGTGCATACAATAACGACAGAAAAGGGAATGCTATCAATAAGGCTAATCAATAACCGACCATGCTGGAAGTATAAGATCAAATTCTGATTGCATCGTCATCGTTTTGGGGCCTGTGTCGATCCCGACGACACCTGAGCCACGGCCAGCAAGGGCACTGAACGCCAGAGGGTTGGCGAGAGATCTGACATTGTGTTTCGCGGTAAATTCAGCGACTATTCGCGCGCCTTTTTTATCAGATAAGACATCGCCTGCATGATAACTGTTTCTCAAATAAAGCATTTTATAGAAAGATTCTGGCCGCGCCCGGTGGTAGTAGCCCCCCGTCAGATAATCCTTTCCAGCCTGGGGACTTTCACAGGCCTGCTGTTCGCCAGCCTGTTCAGCCACTGGACGCTGGGCGAAGTTAACGTCTGGTTTATTGCGCCCATGGGCGCCTCCGCCGTCCTGCTGTTTGCTGCATCTAACAGCCCGCTGGCTCAGCCATGGTCAGTTATAGGCGGTAATTTTGTGTCAGCATTAACTGGCCTGACCGTCGCGCACTATATTGAACAGCCCGTGATTGGGGCTGCGCTCGCTGCTGGCCTGTCCGTGGTGCTGATGTTTAAGCTGCGCTGTCTTCATCCTCCGGGCGGCGCGATAGCGTTAACTGCCGTGATGGGCAGCCACGCGGCAGGAATGAGCGGCTACCATTTCGCTTTTGTCCCGGTGCTGCTTAATTCAGTCTCGCTGACGTTGGTGGCAATCCTTTTCAATAATCTGATCGGTCGTCGTTACCCGCATACGCTTTCTGCTGCTGAAACCTTGCCAAAACCCGTACAAATGGAGGTCGCCATTTCACGACAGGATCTGCACGAAGCGTTAATGAAAGGGGAATTCCTTGATATTGACGAAGAGGATCTACAGCAGGTATTACAACAGGCCGAGAACATTGCGTTAGCTCGCCAGGCAGGAAAAACGGTGATGCAACAAGCTGCTTCAGAAAGAAAAAGCTAAGCATGGGGCATCCTCTTTGTTTGACAGGCCGGGATGAACTCTCAGGCTGTCACTTCCGCTTCTGCCGCCAGCATTTTGCCGGCTGTAAACACCAGCCTGGCCAGATAACGAGCCGCCGGAAAGAGGGCGCTGTCATCAACGCGAAACTCAGGATGATGCAGCGGCCAGGGGCCGCCGGAGCCAACCATCACAAAAGCACCGGGGATCCGCTGCTGATAGAAAGCAAAATCTTCGCCTATCGGACTGGCCGCAACGGTACGCGCTTCCAGCCCGCTGGCGCTGGCCTGTTCAAGCGCGAAAGCCGCCCAGCGTGTGTCGTTGCTGGCCGAAGGCGGCCCCGGCTGCCAGTCCAGGCTGAGTTCCGCATTAAACGAGACGGCCAGGCCGCTAAGTAGCTGGCGCAGGCGGCGTTTTGCCCGGAGGGAAGATTGCGGGCGATCAGCGTTTGCAGAGCGGTAATCAGCTGGCCGGCAATCACGATCGGATCGTTACCTTCATGCGGGCGTGCGGCGTGGCTGCCCGTGCCGGTAATGCGGATGGCGAAACGGTCAACGCCTGCGGTCAGCGCACCCGCTTTGCAACCCACCACGCCGACCGGCAGGCCTGGATCATTGTGCAGGCCGAAAATGACGCTGGCTTCGTCCAGCGCGCCGCTCGCGAGTACGGCTGGCGCGCCCTGACCGGTTTCCTCGGCGGGCTGAAACAGAATACGCACGCTTCCTGCCAGCGGGAAGCGCTGTTGTTGCAGCAGGATCGCCGCGCCCAGCACTGCCGAAGCGTGGAAATCATGACCGCAGGCATGCATCACGCCCGGCATTTGCGAGCGGAAAGCCAGTTCGGTCTGCTCCTCAATCGGCAAAGCATCGATATCGCCGCGCACCACCACCAGCGGGCCAGGCCGATCGCCGCGAATTTCCGCAACCAGGCCTGTCGCCAGCGGCAGATCCAGCACGGTAATATCGTGTTCGGCCAGCTGCTCGCGCAGATAAGCCGTGGTGGCGACTTCCTGATCCGAAAGTTCAGGGAACTGATGCAGATGGTGACGTACCTGCTGCAGATAATTTACAAGTTGCGCCATAATGCTCTCCCGTTCAGCCAGCGATTCTCTGGAGCTGGATCGAGGCTCCTTTCTTCATTTACGGCGTTTGCCCTGGCCCACCAGGCGGCGCCGCCGCTTGTTTAGCGGCTAAAAATGCATCGCTCTGGCTGAGATAACAGCAGTCCCGTCAGACCGGTGATAACAGGCCAGAAAGCCTACCAGTCTTCAGGAGATTGCCATAGTTAGATTCCGGTAAAGCACACGCGCTATTCAGAAAACGCAGGCCTCGGCACTATCCGTTTAAAGCGCGGCGTTATCAACGATCTGCCTGTCGCTGATGTTATACAGCGTGGCGGTGGCAGCCAGCACCGGCTGCGCCTCCTGACCCGGCTTATGGGATTCCACATGGGTAATATGATAACCGACGGCACCTGCCGCCAGCGCCTTTTGCACCAGCGCATCGTGGAGATCTTCCAGCGAGGTCGCCCAGCTGACTTCCGTTACGCCGAATGGCGCGATCAGAGCTTTTTCCCGCTGGGACAGGCCTGAGCGAACCAGCACCGGCTCGATCGATTTCGCTGAAAAAATAGAGAGCACATCGTGAACTAACGCTTTCATAACTTCACTCCTGATTAAAGGTCGCCCGTGGCGTACAGTGTTACGCATATGGATTTATTGTTAATAAAAAGTAAACCCAAAGAGCTATACAACGCCTTTCCGCCGCGCCGTATTTAGCTATTGCTGCTAATCAGGCGTGAAGAAATCTTCGTTCACATTTAAAGGCGATCCGCAGCAGGTTATTTGCATTCCATTACATGCGTCAGGGCCAGCGCAGCGAACGGCTGACGCTGCCGCGAAAGGGGCTGCGCTAACCTTCAGGCGACTCGCTGGCAGGCCTGCGCTTTCGGCTTACCCGAAGCGCGTCAGCTACCAGAAAGAAGGCGGGTGAAGGCTGTTTGCAGCTGGGATAATAGAGGCAGTAGCCGGGAAAAGGCCTGCACCACTGCTCCAGCACGCGGATTAGCTGTCCCTCCTGGCTGAGACAGGCTGAATCACGCGCTGAATCACGCCCAGTCTCGCGGCGGCGCGGGTAAAGCTTTTTTCACGCGCGACGGTAACAAAATAGAGCAGGTCGTTCAGGTTGCGTTTCATAAACCAATGTTAAGCAGTATCGGGAAGTTTATTAACTTCTATCCGTTCAATGATATTGACACCATTTCGCCACGTCCGATGCTGTTTATTATCGACGATAAAGCGCATTCCAGAGAATTTAGCGAAGATGCCTGCCAGCGTGCCGGACAGCCGAAAGAGTTATATATCGTACCGGGCGCGGGCCATGTCGATCTGTATGACCGTACCGATTTAACCCCTTTTGCCAGGCTGACCTCATTTTTTAAAAATTCTTTAAAATAATATCTGAAGCCGCATTCTGAAGGGTGCGGCGACTTTTACAGAAGGGGGCTGAAACTTTCTGATGCTTTAATCACCGGATCCTTTCTGACCCGTTCTTTTTCAGGCCACGCCAGTACGATGACCATTAAGATGAATATTAACGAGCGGCCAGTTGAAGTGAGGCTTTATTTCGATCGCGCAGCCGTGATGGAAGTGGCCGGACTGCCAGAGGACGATCTCCGGCAAACTAAGCACGAATTTTCCTGCTTACCGCTCCGCCGCCCACAGCCCGACAGGTTGCCGGCGGCTTGGTATGGTTCAGACAGCAATAAACTCGCGATAGCCAGAAATAATCACGTAAACCGCGAAATAACTGAAAATTATGGCAGAGGCCATATAGGAATATTTCAGCAGACGAGCGCCCAACAGCCTGCCGCCGAAGCTGCCGACCAGACATAAAACGCAGGTCCAGAAGACGCCCGCCAGGAAAAAACCGCTCAGAAACCAGCCTGAATCCGTTGTGCTGTGCTGCCCTATACGTGAAATCAGCGCGCCGCCGACGGAAGCGAACCACAGGATTGCCGTGGGGGAGGACATAGCCAGCAGCACGCCGCGGCCAAACTCGTTGCGTAGCGGCCTGGCCTGCTGCGGCTCGTCGGTACGCAGTTCACCCTGACGGCGAAACGCCGCCAGCGCCATTTTCAGCGCGAACCACAGCAGCATCGCGCCGCCGCCAATCCACAGCACCCAGCGCACTGCGGCAAACTGTAACAGCACCGTCATACCGGCCAGCGCCAGCAGCGCGTACGCCAGGTCGCCCACGCAGGTGCCGATCCCAAGCCAGAAGCCGTGAAAATAGCCACGCTGCATAGCCAGCGTGATCATAGCGATATTGGCGATGCCGATATCCAGGCAGAGCGACAGGCTGAGAAAAAAACCGCTGGAAAATTGCATCACGAAAGCGTTCCTTATACCGATCCCCGGCCGTCATCCGACGGTGTAAAGCATGATTGCTTAACACAAACAAAGTATCCTGGTTATTCATAGCGTTAAAAGGAAAAGTTTCGCCGCGAAGGAAAGTCAATCAGCCTTGCTTAAACGGCCGTGATCGTCTGCGGCGCAGACTGGGCGGTTGGCAAACTATCGCCTGGGCGTTAATGCTGGCTTTCCCGGTAGCGCTGCCCATTGCCGCGCTGACCTTGCCGGCTTCGTTCCATACGGTAACGTTTTCCGCATGGATGGGATTAGGCTACGTCTCGCTGTTCAGCATGCTGACAGGCTTTATTTTTTGGTATCACGGCCTGGCGAAGGGCGGCACGGAGGCGGTAGGGCAGCTGCAGCTGCTGCAACCTTTTATCGGCTTTGGTTTTGCGGCGCTGTTTCTACACGAAAGCATCAGCAACGTTATGCTGGCATGCGTTTTGGCCGCGCTGGGATGCGTGGCGGGCGCAAAAAAATTTGCCTGAGGGTGAACGAACCGGCGGCGTTGGCTGCCGGTTCGCAGGCTGGAGGTTAATCGTTTTCCAGTTTTTCAGGCCAGGCCACGACAGGGAAAGCGTTCAGCGTGGATGACGCGAACAGCGCGCCCTGGAAGTTGCAAATGCCTGCCGACTCCAGCCACATCCACTCTTCCGCCTTGTTAACGCCTTCGGCAATCACGGCGATCTGCAAGGAGGAGCAAAATTTCAAAATCGCCTGTACGATAGCCTGTTTCGGGCCGCTTTTATGCACGTCGGCTATGATGTTACGATCGATTTTGATTTTGTCAGGCTGAAACTGGGTCAGCAGGACCAGTCCGGCAGAACCGGCGCCAAAGCCATCAATCGCCAGGCTGATACCAGAGGCCTTGAGTTTTTTAATCGCCGCCTCGAATTCGTCCGCGCGGAATACCGTGCCGTTCTCCGTGACCTCAACAACGATTTGCTCAGGCACCAGCCCGTTAGCATGGATCGCCTCCAGCAGGAAATCGACCGCATCCGGCACAATCGCCAGCGACATCGGCAGCAGGTTAATCGACAGCGTCAGGCCATTGATGCCCAGCTGCTTCGCCATCGCAAAAACGTGCTGTTTGGATTTAAGATCGACGTCATACCTTTCACTGCGCGGTAGCCCGGCAAGATAATCGGCCGCCGACATGCCCGATGTTGGGCGCATAACGGCCTCAAGCGACACGATCTGGCGGGAAAGCGGATCGATAATCGGCTGAAAAGCGAAGCTGTAGTCGTTCGTGGCCGAGGGAACGGCATCACGGGGCAGCGCTTCCTCACGATCGACAACGAACTCCCAGGAGTCGCCCGGCGGGATCTCAAAATAGTTTTCCCGTTCGGTGGCGTCGACAAACACGCGCAGGAACTGCAATGCGCGATCGTCGTAAGTCAGCTGATACTTAGAGGTGCCTTTATCGAGCACGGCCTGCAGCACGTTTTCCGGATCGTATTCACGCAGGTCGAACAGCTCCATGCCGACGTTGCCAAAACGTCTGGCGGGCGCGTAGTCTCGCATCAGTTCCACCAGATTATGGTGCCGGGGGTCGTTGCAGATCCCCTCATAGATAGCGAGCACGGCCTGTTCCGGGCCTTCCAGCACCTGGAAAAAATGCGTGCCGTTGAACAATAAAATGCCCGTCACGCTGTGTGTTTCGTTGACCTGATTGGCTTTTTCGGCCAGTTTCCCCAGCGTCCTGTACGCGACGTCGTCGGAAATATGGCTACGATAGATGATGGTTGACAGCATGAGGGCTTCCAGATTTTTCGCTATTTTGTGCATACCTTACCAGATGCCTTTGCGGTGTTGTCCAGCGCAATTTGAAATCCAGTGAAATTCAGCTTGTGGCGTCAGGCCGCGAGCTTACTGGATTTCGACGGCGTAGTCGTTAACCGGCGTAATTTTTTTAATCAGCCGATGGTCAAAAAGAAAAGTTTCGTACTGCCGGTAGCGCTGGCGATCCAGGCGGGCCGGGTCATGGGCAAACAGCGGCAGCGTTTTTACCCATGCCTGCCTGTTTAACCCGGTATTCAGCTCAGGGTGCAATTTAACGAATGACCGCCAGCTTTCTTCAGGATGGGCCTGTAGATAGTCGTCGCCCTGTTTCAGCGCTAGCAGGAATTTTTTGATAGCAGATCTGTTCAGGCTATCGCGATTCGCCACCACGATTAGCTCATCATAGGCCGGCACACCGTAGTTCTCGACGTTAAACACCACGGGATCTTTGCCCTGCAGCTTGACTTCCAGCGCTTCAATATTACGGTAGCCGCCGATGACCGCATCAACTTTGCCGGTCAGCAACGCGCTGGTCAGCTGAAAATTGACGTTAACCAGCTTAACGTCGCTGATTTGCCGCTGGTCGTGCCGCAGCATAGCGGCGAGCGTGGCCTGTTCGATGCCGCTCACGGAATATCCTACCGTTTTTCCTTGCAGATCTGCCGGAGAATGCACGCTTTTATCAAGCGTAATCAGCGTATTGAGCGGGGAATCAATCAGTGTGCCGACGCGTACCAACGGTAGGCCCTGGTCGGCAAAAAAGTGCAGCTGCGGCTGATAGGTCACCGCCAGATCCACCTTACCGGCCGCGACCAGACGCGGCGGCAGCGCCGGATCGGAAGGCGGAATAATCGTCACATCCAGTCCCTGAGCCTTAAAAGCGCCAATCTGCTGCGCCACCATAATCGGCGCGTGATCGGGATTAACATACCAATCCAGCATCAGCGTTAGCTTTTCCGCCGCGCTGGCTAAAGGAGACAGAGTTGCTGCCACCAGCCCACAAACTAACGTTTTTTTCATTATCTTGTCCTTACGGTGATTAATGCTCCGGCGACCAGCGGATCAGGCAGCGCAGCAGGATATCGGTACTCAGCCAAAGCGCAATCGTCATGGCTACCAGCACAAACAGGGCGGCGAAGCAGAGATCGCTCTGCATTCGCGCATTAGCATTCAGCATCACAAACCCCAACCCTTCGGCGGAGCCCACCCATTCGCCGATAATCGCGCCAATGGGCGCGACGGCGACCGCCATCCGCAGCCCTGAGCCAAAGGCCGGCAGCGCCGCCATCAGCCGCACATACCGCAGCTGCGAAGCGGAAGAGGCGCCCATCGTGCGGGCCAGATCCAGATAGTCCTGTTCGACCCGCCGTAAGCCATCAAAAAAAGCGGAAGCAACCGGGAAAAAAATAACCAGGACAGCCATCACAATTTTGGCGCTGATACCGAAGCCAAACCAGAGCACCAGCAGCGGCGCCAGCGCAAACACGGGTATTGCCTGGCTGGTCAATATCAGCGGCATCAGCCAGCGTTGCAGGCCGGGCGAAAAGATCATCAGCAGCGCCAGCAGGGCGCCGAGCAGCACGCCCGCGATAAGCCCGCCGGCAATTTCCGTAGCGGTAATAAGCATGTGGTAAGCGAGATAGCCAGCGTTATCGAGCATAGCCGCAGCCACGGCGAAGGGCGAAGGCAACAGAAAAGCCGGGACGTTGCCAAGCGTGGCCAGCTGCCACAGCGCCATCAGCCCGAAAAATACCGTGACGCCACGGCGTATCGTTGCCGCTTTCATGCCGGGTCCTCCGTCAGCTGGCGCATAAGTTGCGCCTGACTACGCAGCAAAGCCGGATCGTCGGGCGCTCGTGGCGGCTGACCGTCCAGTCCGGGAAGTTCGCTAAGCCCGGCAGCAGAAAGGATCAGCAGGCGATGACTGAGGCGACAGGCTTCCACAGGATCGTGCGTAATCAGCAGTACGGTGCAGTTGGCCAGCAGCTCTGCGGCCAGCGCCTGAATTTGGGCGCGGGTAATGGCATCCAGAGCGGAAAAAGGTTCATCCATCAGCACTATGGGTCGCCGCTCGTACAAGGTCCGGGCTAGCGCGACACGCTGACGCATTCCGCCTGACAGCGTGGCGGGCAGCGCGCCGGCATTACCCGCCAGGCCCACGCGTTCAAGCAGATGTTCTGCCCATGGTTTGTCCGCTTTCTCGCCGCGCAAACGCGCACCCAGCGCGACATTGTCGATCGCGCTAAGCCACGGGTAGAGCAGATCCCGCTGTCCCATCCAGGCGATGCGCCCGGCAACCGGCAGCCCATCGCTACCCAGCACCGATCCTGTTGAGGGCGCAAGCAGCCCCGCAACGATCTTCAGCAGGCTGCTTTTACCGACGCCGCTGGGGCCAAGCAGAGAAGTAAAGCGGCCGCCTGCCAGCGTAACGCTCAGCCGCTCAAATAACGTACGATCGCCAAAGTGCAGGCTGACCGCCTTGACCTCTATGCCCGGCGTCATCGCGCCTCCGGCATAGTGGAGGCAGCGTCAAGCCCCATCTGCCAGAATGCCGTTTCCAGCCGCGTCGCGGTGGCGAATATTCCTGCCAGCGCCTCAAAGCGGCTCGCGCCGCCGCGCTGGACGGCCAGGTTTTCAAACAGCGTCAGCGAAGCCTGCACGCCGCTCAGGTAAAGCGGATCGCCATAGTTTTCAATCCACGCCGCGTAGGGGTTGCCGGTCAATACGGTTTGCGTATCGTTCAGCAAGCCGATGCCGATCTCGGCATAGCCAGCGACGCAGGGCATCAGAGCGGTCAACAGATCGAGCGCGTCGCCCGCGTGACCGATATCCAGCACATAGCGGGTATAATTTAGCGTTTCCGGTGCCTCTGTTTCCGCCGCCATCTCCTTCCCGGTCAGGCCCCACTGGGCGCAGTAGCGCAAGTGGAGCGGCAGTTCGTCGACGATGGCGTTCAGCGAGCGGGTTGCCGCACGCATCTCCGGCAGCGTTTGAAATTTGCTGACCAGCAGCGCGTAGGCGCGGGCAAAGTGGATAAGAAACAGATAATCCTGGGTAAGGTAACGGCGAAAAGCCGACGCGGGCAGGGTGCCGTCAGCCAGCTGGCGAACAAAAGGGTGATGGATATAGTGCAGCCAGCGATCGCCGGTCTGTTGACGCAGCCGTCCGTAGAAACCGTCAAACACGGAACCTCCTTAATACTTGAGATCCGGTCAGGCGCGGGAACGTGCGTTATCTGGCTCAGCCGTCCCTTCGCTGGCATGACCCAGATCAGGTTCAAAGGGTTCGGCTTGCGCCATCTCAGCCCGTAACAGGACACCCCTCGGTGCCTATTGTTATACGGTATTTACTTTCTGTTTACAATGCGCGGGATCAGCACCATTGTGGGGTCAGGCCGCTGGCCGCTGTGGGTTATTAATGGCGCTATTCGGTAACATTCTGAAAGCAAAAAAACGGTCGGAAGCCGCATGCTGTTCTAAGCTAAAAACTGGTTTGTAATGTGATGCGGAGTCGTATGAAACAACAAAATAAGACTGTTGGAATAGCCCCTTACGGTGGTTCAGCGGGAGGGTGGGGAGCGTTAAAGGCCGTTGCCGACGCGATCCGCGGCCAGATGTCGGTCAAACAGGACGTGATCGCGTTGTTTAAAGTCAACCAGCCGCAGGGCTTCGACTGTCCCGGCTGCGCGTGGCCCGATCCTCAGCACGGTTCCTCCTTTGAATTTTGCGAAAACGGCGCCAAGGCCGTTTCCTGGGAAGCCACCAGCAAGCGCACCACGCCGGAGTTTTTCTCTGCCCATACCGTCAGTGAGCTTTGGCAACGCAACGCTTTTGAGCTGGAAGGCGAAGGCCGTCTGACTCACCCGATGAAATACGATGCGGCCACCGATACCTATCAGCCTATAGAATGGGAAACTGCTTTCCGTGAAATCGGTGAAAAGCTGCAAAGCTACGAGGATCCGGATAGCGTGGAGTTCTATACCTCAGGCCGCGCTTCTAACGAAGCAGCGTTTCTCTGGCAGCTGTTCGCGCGCGAATACGGCACTAATAATTTCCCGGATTGCTCCAATATGTGCCATGAGCCGACCAGCGTCGGCCTGCCACAGTCCATCGGCATAGGCAAAGGCACCATCGAGCTGGAAGATTTCGATCACTGCGATCTGGTGCTGTGTATCGGCCATAATCCCGGCACTAATCATCCACGCATGCTGGGTACGCTTCGTGAAGTCTCCAAACGCGGCGCGACCATCGTGGCGATCAATCCGCTGCGGGAAAGGGGGCTTGAACGTTTTACTTCTCCGCAAAGCCCGGTAGAAATGCTGTCGCTCAGCTCCACCACGCTGGCTTCTACCTATTACAAGGTGCGCGTTGGCGGCGATGCCGCCATGCTGAAAGGCGTGATGAAGTGTCTGCTGGTAATGCACGAGCGCGCGCTGGCGGCCGGAGAGCCCGGCGTGCTGGACGAAAGCTTTATCAGCGAACATACCGAAGGTTTTGACGCCCTGAAGGCGGATCTGGATGCCACCGAATGGCCGCATATTCTGAAAGTCTCCGGTATGACGTTTGAAGAGATCCAGAATATTGCCCACCTGTATGCCAAAGCAGAAAGAACCATTATCTGTTACGGCATGGGTATCACCCAGCATCAGTACGGCACGCAGAACGTACAGCAAATCGCTAACCTGCTGTTGATGCGCGGTAACATCGGTAAGAAAGGCGCGGGCATCTGCCCACTGCGCGGTCACTCCAACGTACAGGGCGATCGTACCGTTGGCATTACTGAAATCCCGCCGCAGTCGCTGCTGGACAACCTGGAAAAAGCGTTTGGTTTTAAGCCGCCACAGAAACATGGACACGGGGCGGTACAGGCCATTCAGGCGATCCGCGATGGCCATTCCAGGGCGCTGCTTTGCCTGGGCGGTAACCTGGCGGAGGCAATCTCCGATCCGCAGCAAACCTTCGAGGCGATGCGCAAGCTGGATCTGGTGGTGCATATGGCGACCAAGCTGAACCGCTCGCATCTGCTACTGGGTAAACATAACTATCTGCTGCCGGTACTTGGCCGAACCGAAATCGACAGGCAGGCATCGGGCGAGCAGAGCGTAACCGTGGAAGACTCCATGTCGATGGTGCACGCCTCGCGCGGTTCGTTGAAGCCCGCCTCGGAATGGCTGAAGTCGGAGCCGGCCATCGTAGCGGGTCTGGCGAAAGCCACGCTGCCCAACACCAGGGTAAACTGGGACAGAATGATCGGCGACTACAGCTTTATCCGTCAGGCTATCGAGGCCGTTTTCCCGGCCTTTGAGGATTTTAACCGCAAGATCCTACAGCCGGGCGGCTTCCGTCTTTACAACGCCGCGTCGGAACGCAAATGGCTGACGCCGTCGGGCAAAGCGCAGTTTAAGATCATGCAGGGCATTAACGAGGATCCGCGGTCGCTGAAGTGTCACGATCTGGTGCTGACCACGCTGCGCAGTCACGATCAGTATAACACCACGCTGTACGGGCTGAACGATCGCTATCGTGGCGTGACGGGGAGGCGGGACGTGCTGTTTATCTCGGCGGATGAGGCGGAAAAACGCCGCCTGCGGGTTGGCGACAAGGTTAATATGGTGGCGCTGGATCCGGACGGCAAGCAGACCTCGCGACGCCTGGATAATCTGACGATAGTGGTTTACGACATGGCGCCTGGCTCGGTCGCGGCCTACTATCCGGAAGCCAACGTGCTGGTGCCGCTGGACAGCTTCGATACCGAAAGCGGTATCCCGGCTTATAAAAGCATTCCTGTCGCGCTGGAGCACGCAGAAGCGACCGAAACGTCGGGCACGCTGCGTTAAATTCGTCAGCACCGTAAAAGAAAAAGCCTGCCGAAACCGGCAGGCTTTTTTATTGGTATCCCGCGCCATTCGACGCGGAAAACAGGATTTACAGCGCCATATCGTGCCGGGCTGGCGTTTTCTCAGCCTGGCCGGTAATAGTGGACTGCGCAGGTTCCTGAGCAGGCATATTAATGACCGGTGGCTTGGTCAGCTGCAGCGTGGCCGCGGTGTCATCCCAGACATGCTGCGTCAGCTCGGTGTTACCGTTCAGCGTCTGGCCGTAGGTTGGCACCACTTTATGGATCTTCTCCTGCCATTCCGGCGAGTTGAACTGCTCCGGGAACAGCTTCTTCATCACGTTGATAGCGATAGGTGCCGCAGTAGAAGCGCCCGGCGATGCGCCCAGCAGGGCCGCCACGGTTTTCTGCTGATCGGTCACAATTTCCGTGCCCAGCTTCAGCACGCCGCCTTTATCCGCATCTTTCTTGATGATCTGCACGCGCTGGCCCGCCTGGATCAGTTTCCAGTCTTCTTTCTTCGCATCCGGATAGTACTCTTTCAGCGCGGCAAAACGGTCGTCGTCGCTCAGCATGACCTGACCAATCAGGTATTTCACCAGGTCAAAGTTATCCATGCCCACGTGGGTCATCGGCATAAAGTTGCTGGTGGTAGTGGTGCTCAGCAGGTCGAACAGCGAACCGTTTTTCAGGAACTTGGTAGAGAAGGTCGCGAACGGCCCAAACAGTACCACGCGCTTGCCGTCCAGGTTACGCGCATCGATATGCGGAACGGACATTGGCGGTGCGCCTACGGAAGCCTGACCGTACACTTTTTGCAGGTGACGGCTGGTAATGGCCGGGTTCTCGGTGACCAGGAAAGAGCCGCCAACCGGGAAGCCTGCATAGTTGTCCGCTTCCGGAATGCCGGTTTTCTGCAGCAGCTTCAGCGCGCCACCGCCAGCACCGATAAAGACATATTTCGCGTCAATAGCGCGTTCGCCGCCGTTTTTCACGTCTTTGATGGTAACGTGCCAGGAGTTGTCGCTGTTGCGCTTAAAGTCGGTCACTTCTGAAGAGGTTTCCAGCTTAAAGTTGCTGTTTTTCTTCAGGCTGGCGGTCAGCTGACGAGTGATCTCACCGTAGTTAACGTCGGTGCCTACCGGCGTCCAGGTGGCCGCGACTTTCTGCTTAGGATCGCGGCCTTCAATAACCAGCGGCGCCCACTGTTTGATCTGATCCTGATCGGTAGAGAACTTCATGCCCTGGAACAGGGTGGTTTTCTGCAGCGCAGCATAGCGCTTGCTCAGGAATTCAACGTTAGCGTCGCCCCAGACAAAGCTCATGTGTGGCGTAGAGTTGATAAAGGAGTGCGGGTTATTCAGCACGCCGTTTTTCACCTGAGAAGTCCAGAACTGGCGAGAGATCATAAAGGCTTCGTTGATCTCCAGCGCCTTGCTGACGTCGATGGTGCCGTCGGCACGCTCAGGCGTATAGTTCAGCTCCATGTTGGCGGAGTGGCCGGTACCGGCGTTGTTCCAGCCGTTGGAAGACTCAAGGGCGACGCCGTCGAGCTTCTCAACCATAATCTGTTTCCAGTCTGGCTGGACGTCTTCCAGCATCGTGCCCAGCGAGGCGCTCATGATGCCGCCGCCGATCAGCAGAACGTCGGTTTTCTCTGGTGCAGTTTCAGCATGAATGGCTGTAGAAATCAGTAACGCAGACAGCGAAACTGAGGTAATCAGTTTTTTTGATTTAATCATGGCAGGTGTCGATAGTCGGGATTTGACATTAGTTAAAAAGTGTCCATAAATATTAAAATATTGTTATGGCAGATTGTATGTGTTTTTAGTTACAAAACTAAAAAATGTCATATTTTAGTTAATTTAGTTACATACAGGCGGGAAAAAGCGCAGCATCTGTTGCGGGATGGTTCAGCAATGCCGCTTTCGGCAAGCGTTAATGCAAATTACCGGCTGCTCTCACAATACCAGCGTTAACTACAGGGATAAGGTGTGGCAGCACGTCCTTGTGCTGTAAAGTCAGCCTTATCGGCTAAGCAGGATAACCGGCATCCGCCGATCCCCTCCCGCCAGGCTAAAGCTTGTCTCCAGCGCAGATTCTGCGCCACTGATCAGATTGATATAGCGTCGGCCAGCCAGCGCCGCCGGCAGGGTGATTTCCGCCGGCGCCCAGTGCGCCTCCTGCAAGCGGTTAAACGCAAGGCGAGGCAGGATCACAATCAGCGCCGCCTCGTCGTTGGCGCGACCAAAAGCCAGCACGTTCTCCGCCTGCTGACCCGTGGCGTTCAGCGGCAGATAGTCGCCTTTACGAAACAAATCCGGCAGCTGCTGACGCAGAGGCAGCACTTTAGCAATCAGCTGCTGCTTCAGGCGACCGTCCAGCCAGTGCGCTTCGTTAGCGGGATCGGCCTGCTCAACATGTTTTAACAGCTGCTCCAGCGCGGCGAAATCCGGTTCGCGACGGTTGTCGGGATCGACCAGGCTCAGATCCAGCGTTTCGCTGCCCTGATAAATATCCGGCACGCCCGGCGCGGTCAGCTTGATGGCCGTCTGGGTCAGGCTGTTGACAAGGCCTGCGTGGATAAAAGGCTGAAGTGACGCGGTGAAGTCCTGCAAAAAAGCCTGATTATCGGGCGACAGCAGATGGCGCACGTAGTCGAGCACGGCGTTTTCGTAGGTTTCATTGCTGTCGGCCCAGTCGGTGCGCAGTTTCGCCTCACGCAGCGCTTTTTCTACAAAGCCGGTAAAGCGTTCCTCCAGCGCCTTAAGGCCTGCGGCATCATCAGGTGCCAGATCGGTGGGCCATGCGCCCGCCAGCGACTGGTACAGCATCCATTCTACGGCGGGTTTCGGCGCCGGGCCGTCCTTAAGCTGCACCACCTGAGACTGGTTGCTCTGCCGCCAGCGAGAGACGCACTCCGCCCAGCGCTCCGGCGCTTCGCTCAGCGTATAGAGGCGCGCCCGGGCATCCTCGCCACGCTTGGTATCGTGGGTCGAGGTGCCGGAAAGGGCGTCTGGCTGACGGGCCAGCCGCTCCCGCATCTCCTGATGGAAACGTTCCGGCGAAAAATCGTCCGGCATCGGCTCTGCACCGACCTCGTTCAGCGCCAGCGCCATATGCAGGCGGAAAAACAGCGTGTCCTCGACCGATTTTGCCATCAGCGGCCCGGTCAGCTGCTGGAAGCGGGTGCGGAAGCTGGCAGCGTCGTCAAGGGCGGCAGCGGAAACTTCACCCGCCATAATCCGCGTTAAAAAGCCCAGCGCCTCCGGATCCGGCGCCTTAGCGCCCTGGCGCACCTCGTCCGCTACTTTCAGCAGCAGGTCGGCATCTTCAGGCGGCAGCCCCTCCGATGTGCCGTAAGTGCGGTAAACAGGGAAGGCGACCAGCAACTCCCGCAGCGCCGTCAACAGCGCTTTCTCTTCCAGCGGCTCGTTATCGGCGGCGGCGATAGTGGTGGCAAGCTGCAAAAGCCTGGTCGCTTCACCGGCGAAGTTGCGGGTCGCCATCAGCATTTTGGCCGCACGCAGCTCCGCCTGCACGTCAACCGGCTTGCCCAGCAGCGTTTCATAGGCCTGCCGCAGCTGGCGAATTTGTTTGCCGTCCACCAGCGCTTCGGACAGGGAAGCAATAAATTCGTACCCTGTGGTGCCGGAGATGGGCCAGTCGGCGGGCAGATGCTCGCCCTTGGCCAGGATCTTTTCTACCGTGATATAGCATTCCGGCCCGGCTTCCTGACGCAGCCGCTCCAGATAGCTTTTGGGATCGGCCAGCCCGTCAACGTGATCAACGCGCAGGCCCTGAACTGCGCCGCTGCGCACCAGTTCAAGGATCAGCTGGTGCGCGTCGTCGAATACGGCTTTGTCTTCCACCCGCACGCCGGCCAGCCCCGTGATTTCAAAAAATCGGCGGAAGGAGAGGTCGCGCGGCGCGTCCCGCCAGGACATCAGCCTGTAGGGCTGGCTGTCGTGCAGCGCGGCAATATCGGCATTGTCGGTGAGTTGCAGCACCGCCTCGGCCCGATCCTGCCAGCTTGAAGGCGTCAGCGGATAGAAATGCTCGTAGTAAGCCAGCGCCGGTTGCCCGGTTTGCGGATCGGATTTCACCGCGATAGCGCCGTTTTCAAGCTCGACATCAAAATCGTCGCCCAGGAAAGGCAGCGTCAGACGGCGTGACCAGTCAATATCAAAATGGCGGGCGTAGCGGCTGTTTTCGCCGTGCTCCACCACGTCGCGCCACCAGGCGTTTTCCAGCGATGACGCCATATGGTTCGGCACGATATCGATGATCAGCTCCAGGCCAGCCTGTTGCAGGGTTTTCACCAGACGGTCGAAGCCCTCACGGCCGCCAATCGCCGGATCGATTTCATTGGCGTTGATAACGTCATAACCGTGAGTAGAGCCGGAAAGCGCGGTAAAAATGGGTGATGCATAGAGATGACTGATGCCCAGCTGTTTCAGGTAAGGCACAAGCGCGGCGGCCCGATCGAAAGTCATGCCGCTGCGGAACTGGATACGGTAGGTCGAGGCTGGAATAGTCACGCGGTTTCTCCCGGAGCAAGGCGAACAAGGATGGCGTGCCGGGGCAGTTCGGTGATGGCCTGCGGCCAGCTAAAAATCGTCTCGCCCGGCATGTCCGGCACGGGCTGGGTTTTCTCGCCGATATTCAGCGCGATCGACAGCGTGCCCTGAGGGAATGTCCAGCTGACGGCGACGAAACCGGCGGCGGTTTGCAGTACTTTGCCGCTGTTGCCGCCCGCAGTGGCGAGCAGCGGCACAATATAGCGCTGCCGCACGGCCAGCAGCTCTTTGGTTAACGCCAGCCACGCCTGTCCCTGCGGGCTTTGCGTCTTTTGCCAGTCCAGCTTAGAAGCGTCAAACGTGCTTTTGGCATTAGGATCGGGCACGCTTTCGTCTTCATGTCCGGCATGGCCCTGGAATTCACGCGCGCGTCCTTCGCGCACCGCTTTAGCCAGATCGCCGTGGAAATCGGTAAAGAACAGGAAAGGCCGGGTTTCGCCGTACTCTTCGCCCATAAACAGCAGGGGAATATGCGGCGAGCAGAGCAGCGTGGCCAGCAGCACCCTGGTGCGATCGACGCCCGCCAGCTGGATCAGCCTGTCGCCCTGGGCGCGGTTGCCCGTCTGGTCGTGGTTCTGAATAAAATCGACAAATGCGGTCGGCGGCTGACCTGAACTTTTCACGCCGCGTTTTTCACCCGACTGCGCCGAGACTTCGCCCTGATAAGCAAAGCCTTCCGTCAGGATACGCGCAATAAGCTTTTCCGGCTCGTTGGCGAAGTCGCGATAGTAAGCGTGGGTTTCGCCGGTGGCGAAGACGTGAATGGCGTTATGAAAATCATCGTTCCACTCGCCGGTAAACAGCGGCACGCTGCCGTCCTCTTCACGCGGGTGCAGGAAAATGACGTTGCGGCTGTCCTCGGTGGTGAGGTGAACCGGCCGGTCGGTGATTTCTGCACGAATACGTTCGGCGATAGCGATCAGCGCATGTTTTTCCGAGGTGTCTTCAATCTGATCGATGGCGTCAAAACGCAGCCCGTCCAGATTGTACTCCTGTAGCCAGTACAGCGGCGCTTCCACCATATAGTCGCGAGCCGCCGCGACGTCATAAGCGATTCCGGCTCCCCAGGGAGTCATGCGCTCTTTATGAAAGAAGTCAGGCGCCAGCAGCGGCAGGTAGTTGCCTTCCGGGCCAAAATGGTTCAGGACGATATCAAGCACCACCGACAGGCCATGACCGTGCGCGGCGTCGATAAAGGCTTTGAAATCGTCCGGCGTGCCGTAAGCGGAGTGCGGCGCGTAAAGCAGCACGCCGTCGTAGCCCCAGCCGCGATTGCCGCCAAACTGCGAAACGGGCAGCACTTCCAGCATGGTGATACCCAGCTCCGCCAGGTGAGGCAGTTTCTCTATGGCGGCCCGAAAGGTGCCTTCCGGGGTAAAGGTGCCGATATGCATTTCGTACACCACCGTTTCAATCCACGGACGACCGCGCCATTCATGCTGCCAGCTATAGCTGGCGGGATCGATAACCACAGAGGGGCCGTTAACGTCCGCCTTTTGCGCACGCGATGCCGGATCCGGCACCACCATGCCGTCGGCAAGCACAAAGTTGTATTCCGCGCCGGGCGCTACCTCGCTAACCTCCGCCTCAAACCAGCCGTCGCCGCTGGCGGACATGGCCATATCTTTTCCGGCCAGCCTGAGCGTGACGCTTTTTTGCCCGGTAGCCCAAAGGCGAAAACGAATCTTACCGTCGGCCACATACTCGGCCCCCCAGCTCTTACTAAATGTTCCGGATCCCATTCAATAGCCTCTTTAAGCACAGCGGTGAGCGATAGACGACATCGCAAGGAGTGCGATGTAAGCTTTGAAGAAATCATAGACTATTGCGTAGAAAGTGAAGGGTATGCGGCAGGGCGCAAAAAGCAGGATGAGGTTGGGTTTTACCGGGCCTGGCGACGGCCCGGACGTGCTTATTACAGGCCTGGTGGAAAAATCACGGGTAAAGCTGCGCCAGTTCAACCTTGCTCAGCCCGGTTAGCGTTGCCACGGCCTGAAGGTCAAATCCCTGCCGCAGCATCGCCCGGGCGATATTGCGCGCCTCCGCTTTTCGACCGAGCCGCATTCCTTTACGCATTCCTTTTTCGACGCCCATTTTCATCCCTTCCTGAACGCCTGTTTGCTTGAGCTGCTGTGCGATAGTCATCAGTTTCTCCTCGTGTTGCGGCACGCGCTGTGCCAGCTGCTGTACAAATACCTTTGCGTCTGAAGCTTCACCTGCAAGCAATAAATAGTTTACCAGTGAAATCAAATGCTGTTCTGTGAGATCTCCCGCTAAAATAAACGCGGTCAGCCTGTCCAACAGGTCCGTCATATCGCGCTGGTGAATATGCTTTTGTACCAGCGTCAGCGCCGCCATCTTCCGGTGATGCACAATCTCGTCATCGGGGATCGCCGTGACGTCGACAAGGGGGAAATGGGTGCCATAGATCCTGCCCGCCATATCGGGATCGGTAAATCCATGAAGCCAGTGGGTCGAAAAAGGATAGGGCGACCGTTTGCCGTTATAAAACAGCACCGGGATCACCAGCGGCAGCTTAGTGTGACCGGCGTCCAGATGGCGCTGCATCACGGCAACCACGTAGCGCAGCAGCCGGAAGGCCATATGACGATCGGGCGTCGACTGGTGTTCAATCAGCACATAAATATAGCCGTCGCCGCCGGCGGTTTTCAGGCTATAAAGCACATCGCTGAAGCAGGCGCGCAGGCTCTCTTCAACAAAGCTGCCGGACGCCAGCCGCAGAGTCGAAAAATCGCAGGCGGCCCGCACCGACTCGGACAGATGCTGCGCCATAAAATCTTTCGCGACAGCGGGATCGGTCAGAAATTGCTTAAAAACCGCATCGTGCGGCGTGCGGGTGATTTTTTTCCTTTTTCTGGCGGGCATACCAGCCTCCACTGCTGTCCGGCTTTCCTTTGGCCGCACTATAGCGCACCAGCCGCCGACTGACCGCCACGCAGGTTAATCCGCGAGAGCCAGCTTCCAGTTTCCTTCGCCCAGCGCTTCGCGCGCCTGAGCACTCAGGCGGCTATCGGTGACGATGGTGTCGAAGATCTCCAGCGGCAGCGCCATAAACGTGGCGATTTTATTGTATTTGGAGCTGTCGCTGAGCAGTACGCGCTTGCTGCTGACGTCGCACACCGCCTGCTTTACCGTGACCTTGTCCTCGTCCGGGGTAAAGAGGCCTCGCGGCCCCCAGCAGGATGCAGAGATAAAAGCGATATCAATAGCGAGATGGCGCAGGCTGCGCGCCGCGCTTTCCCCGACGCAGGAACGATTTTCGCGGCATACCGTGCCGCCGGTGTGGATCAGCCGACAGCGGCTTTTCTCCATCAGCAAGGCCGCCACCATAAAGTCGTTGGTCACCACCAGCAGGTCGTCGCGATCCAGCAGCTCGCCAGCCAGCGCCAGCGTGGTGGTGCCCGCATCGATATAGATACAGCTGTTGCGGGGAATATGCTGCGCGGCGCGGCGGCCAATCGCATTTTTCTCCGCATTATAGAGCGAGGTTTTGGTCTGGTGCGACGGTTCCGCCGCCAGCCGTTCCGCCGAACGCACGCCGCCGGATACCGCCAGCAGCGCTCCTTGCTCCTCCAGCTTCTGCACGTCACGTCGAATGGTCATATGCGATACGCCCAGCCGCTCGGTCAGTTCCGAAAAGCTCACCACGCCGCGTTCGGCCACCATCGCCAGGATCTGCTGATGTCGTTCAACCGGGATCACGTCTGCTCCTGTGAAATTATCAATTTTTCACATTGTAATGGAAAGGGATGGCCGCGCGAATAGAAAATTTGCCGGTTCTGCGGTGTGGTTCCGCCTTTTCGCCTCAAGATTCAGTGCTGACAGCGCTTGTGAAGAAATGTTCTTTTTTGTTCGCCACCTTCAATTTGTGATGCGCGGCACATTTATTCATCCGATAAGCTGGCACGATTAACAACATTGAACAAATAATCACTTAATTTAACAACGGAGGCCACGGTGCCAATTCAAAACGTTTGCGTAATCGGTTTAGGGTCGATGGGGATGGGTACAGCTACCTCCTGCATTCGTGCGGGGCTGAACACCTGGGGCGTTGATCTTAACCCAGCGGCGCTGGAAACGCTGCGCCAGGCGGGCGCTCGCGATGCGCAAAGCACCGCCGACGGGTTTGTCGACCAGCTGGAGGCCGTGCTGCTGCTGGTGGTCAATGCTAAACAGGTTAACGCTATTTTATTCGGCGATAGCGGGCTGGCTGCCAGGCTGAAGCCGGGCACGGTGGTAATGGTGTCGTCCACTATCTCTTCGCAGGATGCGCAGCAGATTGAACAGCGGCTGGCGCAGCATCAGCTGCTGATGCTGGACGCGCCCGTTTCCGGCGGCGCGGCCAAAGCGGCTGTCGGAGAGATGACGGTGATGGCCTCCGGCAGCGATGCCGCCTTTGAGCGCTTGCAGCCCGTGCTGGAGGCGGTGGCGGCAAAAGTCTACCGCGTCGGCGGCGAAATCGGCCTGGGATCCACCGTAAAAATCATTCACCAGCTGCTGGCTGGCGTGCATATTGCGGCGGGCGCGGAAGCGATGGCGATGGCCGCCCGCGCCGGTATCCCGCTTGATACCATGTATGAGGTCGTCACTAACGCGGCGGGCAACTCATGGATGTTCGAAAACCGGATGCGCCACGTGGTCGACGGCGACTACAGTCCGAAATCTGCGGTCGATATCTTTGTAAAAGATCTCAACCTGGTGGCCGAGACGGCGAAAGCGCTGCATTTTCCGCTGCCGCTGGCCTCTACCGCGCTGAACATGTTTACCGAAGCCAGCAACGCCGGCTATGGCCGTGAGGACGACAGCGCGGTGATCAAGATTTTCAGCGGCATCACGCTGCCTCAGGGCAAGGAGCAGGCATGATGCGTCTGGGAGTGATTGCCGACGACTTTACCGGCGCGACCGATATCGCCAGCTTTCTGACGCAGAACGGCCTGGCCACCATCCAGTTTAACGGCGTGCCTGAACGGCAGGAAAGTCTTGCCGCGCAGGCGATCGTTATCAGCCTTAAGTCGCGTTCCTGCCCGGTTGAGCAGGCGGTTGAGCAGTCGCTGACCGCGCTGCGCTGGCTGCGGGAGCAGGGCTGCGATCGTTTCTATTTTAAATATTGTTCGACCTTCGACAGTACCGAAAAAGGCAATATTGGCCCGGTCACCGACGCGCTGATGTATGAGCTTGGCGAAACGCAGACGGCAATCTGTCCGGCGCTGCCGGTGAACGGCCGTACCGTCTATCAGGGCCATCTGTTTGTGGGCGAGCAGCTGCTGTCGGAGTCGGGGATGCGTCATCATCCGGTCACGCCGATGACGGACAGCAATCTGCTGCGCCTGATGGCGCGCCAGGCTAAGGGCAAAGCGGGCCTGATTGCCGCCGCTACGCTGGATCGCGGTGCCGAGGCAGTGCGCGAAAAATTAAGCGAGCTGAAGGCCGCCGGCGTGACTTACGTAGTGCTGGATGCACTCAGCGAACAGCATTTACTGACGCAGGGCGAGGCGCTGCGCGAGATGCGTCTGGTCACCGGCGGCTCCGGCCTGGCTATCGGGCTGGCGCGCCAGTGGGCCACGACGCAAAACCATCATGATGAGGCCGAAACGGCAGGGCGTCCACGCGGCGAGCGCGCGGTGGTGATTTCCGGATCCTGCTCGCAGATGACCAATCGTCAGGTCAACGCCTATCGCCAGCAGGCACCCGCGCGGGAAGTAGAGGTCAGCCGCTGTCTGGACAATGTAGACGACTATGCCCGCGAGCTTGCCGACTGGGTTGCCAGTCACAATGCCCGGCCGCTGGCGCCGATGCTTTATGCCACGGCGGATGCGCAACAGCTACAGCTTATTCAGCAGCAGTACGGTGCACAGCGCAGCAGCGAGGCGATAGAAGCCCTGTTCGCCGCCGTCACCCGCAATCTGAAGGCGCTCGGCTGGCAGCGTTTTATCGTGGCAGGCGGCGAAACTTCCGGCGTGGTGGCGCAGAGCCTTGACGTGACCGCTTTTCATATCGGGCCGACCATTTCTCCCGGCGTGCCCTGGGTAAGGGATATTCATCAGCCGCTGTCGCTGGCGCTGAAGTCAGGCAATTTTGGCGACGAGCAGTTTTTCCGCCGCGCGCAAACGGAGTTTTCATTATGACTGAACATCAGGCCCGCCAGGAGATGGTGAAGCTGGGCGCCTCTTTTTTCCAGCGCGGCTACGCTACCGGCTCTGCCGGCAACCTTTCTGTACTGCTGGAGGACGGTAATCTGCTGGCGACGCCGACCGGCTCCTGTCTGGGCGAGCTGGATGGTGAACGCCTGTCTAAAGTGACGCCGCAGGGCGAATGGATCGCCGGCGATAAGCCTTCCAAAGAGATCGCTTTTCACCGGGCGCTTTATCTGAACGATCCCGGCTGCAAAGCGGTGGTGCACCTGCACAGCCACTATCTGACCGCGCTCTCCTGTCTGGAAGATCTGGATCGGCAGAACTGTATCCGCCCGTTTACGCCCTATGTGGTGATGCGCGTCGGCGATGTGCCGGTCGTGCCATATTACAGGCCGGGCGACACGCGGCTGGCAGACGATCTCGCCGCGCTGGCGGGGCGCTATCGCGGCTTTCTGCTGGCGAACCACGGCTCGGTAGTGGTAGGCAGCTCGCTGCGCGAGGCGGCGGATAATACGGAAGAGCTGGAAGAGACGGCGCGCCTGATTTTCACGCTGGGCGACCGCGAGATCCGCTACCTCAGCGAAGCGGAAACTGACGAGTTAAGGAGCCGATAATGCCGAAGTTTGCAGCGAATATTTCCACCCAGTTTACCGAAGTGCCTTTCCTGGAGCGCTTTGCCGCGGCGGCCGACGCCGGTTTCGAGGCCGTGGAATTTCTGTTTCCCTACGACTATCCGGCGCAGCAGCTGAAAGCGCGGCTGGATAAACATCACCTTAAGCTGGTGCTGTTTAACACCGCGCCGCGCGACGTGCAGGCAGGAGAATGGGGCGTAACGGCGATCCCGGGGCGCGAGGCCGATGCCCGCGCCGATATCGACAGCGCGCTGGACTACGCGCTTGCGCTGAACGTCTCGCAGGTGCATATCATGGCTGGCGTGGTGCAGGAAGGTATGGATCGCGCAGCCTGTGAGCAGACGTTTGTCAGCAATATTCACTATGCGGCCGACCGTTTTGCGCCACACGGCATCACCATCCTGCTGGAGGCGCTCGGCCCCAAAATCAAGCCCAACTATCTTTATGCCAGCCAGTACCAGACGCTGGCGATGATGGTGCGTATCGAGCGGCCAAACGTCTTTACCCAGCTCGATCTGTTTCACGCGCAGATGGTGGACGGCAACCTGAGCCATCTGATTCGGGAAAACGTTGGACGCTATCGTCACGTGCAGATCGCCTCCGCACCGGATCGCCACGAGCCGGACGAGGGCGAAATCAACTACCCGTGGCTGTTTACCCTGCTGGACGAAGTGGGCTACGACGGCTGGATAGGCTGCGAATATATTCCACGCAACGGCACGCTCGCCGGGCTTGGCTGGTTTGAACCCTGGGCGAAAAAACGCTAAGCCCGTGTTACCCGGTGCCTTCGCGCCGGTTTACCTCACCATTTACCTGCACCGGGTCTGTGAATACGATAAGAATAGAAGGATTACCATGTCCACCGCTATGCTGTTAGCCATCGCGACCGCCAGCGTCGTTGTTCTGCTGCTGCTGGTCATTAAAGCCAAAGTCCATCCCTTCGTTGCGCTGTTGATTGTGAGCCTGCTGGTCGCTATCGCCACCGGCATTCCGTCTGAAAAAATCATGGAGATCATTATGAGCGGCATGGGCGGGCTGCTCGGCCATATCGCCATTATCATCGTACTGGGCGCGATGCTCGGCGCGATTATTGAGGCATCGGGGGGCGCAGAGTCGCTCGCGCAGCGTTTCAGCAGGACGCTGGGCATCCGGCGCACCGTAGCGGCGCTGACCATGGCGGCGTTTATCCTGGGGATCCCGGTGTTTTTTGAGGTCGGCTTTATTATCGTGATCCCGCTGATCTACGGCTTCAGCAAAGTTGCGCGCGTCTCGCCAATCAAGTTCGGTTTGCCGATGGCGGGCGTCATGCTGACGGTGCACGTGGCGCTGCCTACACATCCTGGCCCGGCGGCAGCCGCCGGGATCCTGCATACCGATATGGGCTGGCTAATGCTGCTGGGCCTGGTGATTTCGATCCCGGTGGGCATCGTTGGCTATCTGGTGGCGAAAGCGATGAATCGCCAGCGTTTCCAGCTGTCGGTGGAGGTGCTGGAGAGCCTGCAAATGGCGAAGCCGGAAGGCCTAGAGAAAAAGAGCGGGACGCCGGGCGCGCTGATGATTTCCGGCCTGATCGTGGTGCCCATCGCGCTGATCGTGCTGGGTACGCTGGCGCACTCGCTGCTGGCGGAAGAGAGCCTGCTGCGTAAGGTGATGACGGTGATCGGCACGCCGCCAATCGCGTTACTTATCGCGCTGGCGCTGGCCGCATGGCTGCTAGGATTGCGTCGCGGCTGGAGCAAAGACAAGCTGGAAGATCTGACCGGTCGTGCCATTCCGGGATCGGCCAGCGTGATCCTGGTGGCGGGCGCGGGCGGCGCATTTGGCAAGGTGCTGGTGGAGTCGGGCGTGGGTAAAGCGCTGGCGTTGACGCTGGAAACGCTGCATCTGCCGCTGGTACCGGCGGCGTTTATTCTGTCGCTGGCGCTGCGCGCCTCCCAGGGATCGGCCACGGTGGCGATCCTGACCACCAGCGGCTTGCTGACCTCGGCGGTGGGCGGCGCAAATGAGATGGACAGGGTACTGGTGACGCTGGCCGCCTGCTTTGGCGGACTGGGCCTGTCGCACGTGAACGATGCGGGATTCTGGGTGGTAACGCGCTATCTGGGGCTGTCCGTGGTCGACGGCCTGAAAACCTGGACGGTGTTAACCACGATAATGGGCCTGAGCGGCTTTGCGCTGACGTGGCTGGTGTGGGCGCTGGTCTGACCGGAGCGATAACGGAGGAAGGCCTGCTTTCCTTCCTCCGTTAAGGCTTATTGCGGAACGGCGGTTCTGTTTTTCAGCTTGCTGGCCAGATAAGGCGCGGTCAGGCTCTCAGCCGCCTGGCTGACCGTTTCAGGTGTTCCTGCCGCTACGATGCGGCCGCCGTTACTCCCGGAACCCGGCCCTAAATCGATCACCCAGTCCGCCTCGGCGGCGATGCGCATATCATGTTCGGCCATGATAACGGTATCGCCACGCTGCACCAGCCGATCCAGTACGCCCAGCAGTTTGTCCGTATCGGAAGGATGGAGACCTGAAGATGGCTCGTCCAGCAGATAAAGCGTTTTCCCCCGCTGCGCGCGCTGAAGCTCCCAGGCAAGCTTGATGCGCTGGCATTCGCCACCGGACAATTCCGTGGCCGGCTGGCCTAATTTAAGGTATCCCAGCCCCAGGGCGGTAAGCGCCGTCAAAGAGCGCTGAATAGTGTCATTACCGTCAAAAACGGCAACGGCCTCATCCACGGTCAGAGCGAGGACGTCAGCAATTGTCCGGTTTTGCCACCGTATCTTCAGCGTTTCCTCGTTGTAGCGGGCGCCGCCGCAGGCGGAACAGGGTGCGCTTACGCCTGGCATAAACATCAGTTCAATGGTGATTTGCCCCTGGCCCTCGCAGGCCGGACAGCGTCCCTCGGGAAGATTGAAAGAGAAGCGGCTTGCGGTAAAGCCAAGCCGCTTTGCCTCGTCGGTTGCCGCAAACAGCTTGCGAACGGTATCGAAAAAGCCGGTGTAGGTCGCCAGGTTGGAACGAGGCGTGCGTCCGATAGGGCGCTGATCGATGCGGATCAGCCTTTTAAGGCTGTCGCCCCCGGCCGTGATTTTCCCCTGCACGTCTGACGTCCCGTCTTCTTCTTCGACCTCCTCATCCACTGGCGTGTTATCCAGCCGCGCCAGCAAGCCCGGCAGCACCCGGGTCAACAGCGTTGATTTCCCCGAACCCGACACGCCGGTGATCACGGTCATGTTTTCAAGAGGAATGGCCACATCGAGCGCGGAAATATTGTTGCAGCTAATCTGCTCCAGCCTGAGCCAGCCGGCAGGCGATTTCCGCTGGCGTAAACCCGGCTGCTGCTGGCTGAACAAATAAGGCGCCGTACGTGACGCCGTCACTTTTCGCAGTCCGTCCGGCACGCCGTTATAGACGATTTCGCCTCCCTGACGGCCCGGCCCTGGTCCCACCTCAATCAGCCAGTCGGCTTCGGCAATCACATCAAGATTGTGCTCTACAATCGCCAGCGAGTTGCCGGCCTCCAGCAGCGAACGCAGGGAATGCAGCAGCGCCTGCACATCGTCCGGATGCAGCCCGGCGGAAGGCTCGTCCAGCACGTACAGCACCCCGAAAAGCTGTGAAATAAGCTGGGTCGCCAGCCGTATCCGCTGAAGCTCCCCGGAAGAGAGCATGGTGGTCTGCCGTCCCAGAGCAAGGTGGCCCAGCCCCAGCTTCTCCAGCTGTTCAAGACGGCCGCAGATGTCCGACGCCATTCTTGTGGTGGCTTCCCGCAGCGCCGTTTCCTCTGGCAAAGAGGGCGACTCGCCCCCGGCAAACGGCAGCAGCAGCATTTTCAGCTGCGTCAGGGTCAGCTCGCCCATCCCGGCGATATCGTAGCCGGCAAAGGTGACGGCAAGGGCGTTTGGGTTAAGCTTTTTACCCTGGCAGGCAGGGCACGGCGCCGTGGCAATAAAAGGGGACAGCCGCTTTTTAACGGACTCTTTACCGCCGGCATAGCTTTGCAGCAGATATCTTTTGGCGCTGGTGTAGGTGCCGGTATAGTCGGGCTTCATCCCGGCCGCGATCGCCGCTTTTTGCTGTTTAGCATTCATATCGGGAAACACGGACACGGAGGGTTGTTCGTCGGTAAACAGTATCCACTGCCGATCCTTTGCCGATAAGGTTTTCCACGGCGCATCCACGTCGTAGTCGAGCATTTCAAGAATGGTGCGCAGATTTTTTGCTCCCCAGCCGTTTGGCCACGCGGCTATCGCGCCTTCGCGAATACTCAACGACTCATCAGGCACCAGCGCGTCGGCCTTCACTTCATGCGTCCTGCCCGTCCCCTGGCACAGCGTACAGGCTCCCTGCGGATTATTGGGAGAGAACGCCTCGGCAGGCATAAAAGGGATGCCCTTCGGGTAATGCCCTGCACGGGAAAAAAGCAGGCGGAGCGTGACCGAAATGCGGGTCAGGCTGCCTACCGTAGAGCGCTCCTGAGCGCCTGCGCGGCTCTGCTGGAGCGCGACGGCCGGTGGCAAACCGTCGATATTGTCCACGTCCGGCACCGGAGCCTGCTCAATCAGGTGACGCACATGTGGCGCGACGGATTCCAGATACCTTCGCTGCGCTTCCGCATAGAGCGTATCGAAGGCCAGTGAGGATTTTCCCGAGCCGGAGACGCCCGTAAAGATTACGATGGCATCGCGCGGGAAAGCGAGTGAGACATCTTTCAGGTTGTGTGTTCTCGCTCCGTGTACGCTTACGTCAGTGTTGTCGACTTTCTGTTGAGCGGCGCGTTCAGTTCTGGTCGGCGACATAGTATCCCTGTAAAAATTGATGTGGCTGACAGCATCAGGGCGTTCAAAGCAGTCCCGATGCTGAATGACGTGCAGCAAAGGGTAGTTCTGTTAAGGCGATCACACAATTCGCCTCCATTAGACGAATAGCTAAAATTTTTTTTACCTCAGCGAAACTTTTCCCTGTGGTTCGACGAACCTCTGATTAAGGAGATGGTTTCCTTTCACCTGTCGAATAATGGAGAGATGTTTATGCGTATGAACCTGAAAGCCCTGACCGCCGCCACGCTGCTGGCGCTTACCTTGCCCGTGACCAGCGCCTTTGCTGCCCTGCAGGTCGGTGAAAAAGCGCCGGATTTTAAGCTTGATGCCGCGCTGGCCGGTAAATCGACCACGTTCTCGCTACAGCAGGCGCTGCAAAAAGGCCCGGTGGTGCTCTATTTCTTCCCGGCCGCGTTTAGCGCGGGCTGTACCCTGGAAGCGCATGACTTTGCCGAAGCGACCGATGAGTTTAACAAGCAGGGCGCGACGGTGATTGGCGTGACGGCGGGCAATACCGACCAGATCGCTAAGTTTTCCCAGCTGGAATGCCGCGATAAATTTACCGTAGCCGCCGATCCGGGCGCGAAAGTCGCGACAGCATATAAAAATACGCTGGAGATGAAAGGGAAAACCTATTCCGACCGCACTTCCTATGTGATTGCGCCGGACGGCAAGATCCTGCTCAGCTATACCGACAAAAATCCGGACGCGCATATTCAAAAAGCGATGGACGCGGTGAAAAAATATCGCCAGGCCAACCCGGCATAACGGAGTAGGTTTATTATGCTGACTGCTATCGCTGCCGCCTTGCTGGGCGGCCTTATCCTGAATTTAATGCCGTGCGTGTTTCCGGTGATTTCGCTGAAGGCGCTGAGCCTGCTGCGCCATCATGACAGGCCCGCACAGGCCCGCGCCGAAGGCCTGGCGTTTCTGCTCGGCGTGGTGGTGACCATGGTAGCGCTGGTGGGCGTGCTGCTGCTGGCGCGGGCGGGCGGATCGTCGGTCGGCTGGGGATTTCAGCTTCAGTCGCCGCTGGTGATCGCGCTGCTGATCCTGGTGATGCTTGGCTCGGCCCTCAATCTTTTTGGGCTTTTTGAGGTCGGGCTTTCGGTGCAGCGGGTAGGGGGAATAGGCGGCGATCGCGGCGGTCTGACCGGCTCTGCGCTGACCGGCGCGCTGGCAATTATTGTGGCGACGCCCTGTAGCGCGCCCTTTATGGCCAGCGCGGTCGGCTATGCGCTGACTCAGCCGCCGGCGGTCAGCCTGATGATCTTTATCTCGCTGGCGCTGGGATTTGCTGCACCTTTTACGCTGATTTCTTTTTTTCCGGTGCTGGCGAAAGTGCTGCCTGCGCCCGGCGCCTGGATGTCGACGCTGAAACAGGGGCTGGCGTTTCCGATGCTGGGCGCGGTCGGCTGGCTGATTTGGGTGCTGGAGCGGCAGGCCGGCTCGGCGGCGCTGGCGGCTATCCTGGCCTGCTGTCTGCTGCTGAGCTTTGCCGCCTGGCTGTATGGCATGGCGCAAAAACGTCAGATGATGGGCAGGCGTCACTGGGCGCTGCATAGCGCAACCGTGGTATTTCTGCTGCTGGTGGCGGTGCCGCTGCTTAACCTTAACGCCACCGCCACGCCGCAAAACGGCGCTGAAACTGCACAGGCTGCGGCAGCCGTTGCCTGGACGCCGCAGAATGTCGAGGCGATTAAAGGGCAGGGCAAACCGATTCTGGTAAACTTTACCGCATCCTGGTGTATTACCTGTCAGGTAAACGATCGCACGTCGCTTTCTACTCAGGCTGTTAAAGCAGCGATGGCGCGTACCGATACCATCTATATGGTTGCGGATTCCACTAAGTACAATCCGGATGTGGAACAGGCGCTGAGCGATTTCGGCCGGGGCGGACTGCCGCTTTACGTGGTATATCCGGCGGACGGCGGCAAGCCGGTTGTGCTGCCGCAGGTGCTGACGCCTGGTATTGTTATCTCGGCGCTGGATCGCGCCACTGAACACGGGAAAAAATCGTGAGCAAGCGTAGTGACTACAAGCCCGGCAGATAACGTTTTGCAGGCGGGCAATGCCCATCACTGAGACGCAGCACTGGCCTGCGCTGATGGCGCGCGCGCAGGCCGGCGACCGCGAAGCCTATAACCGGCTGCTGAAAGCGATGGTACCTGCCATCCGCGCCTTTGCGCGTCAAAAAATCAGTGATGAAGCGCTGCTTGAAGATGTTATTCAGGAAACGCTGCTGGCGATCCATCGCGTCCGCCATACCTACGATCCGCAGCGTCCCGTTCTGCCCTGGGTAGCGGCGATTACCTCGGCCAGGGCGATTGACGCTCTGCGGCAGCGCGGCAGAAGTCAGGAAGTTCAGGACGAGGAGGCGGTAAACCGCCAGGCTGCTGTCCTGCCGGAAACGGATACCGATGGTCATGAACTGAATGGCTATCTGGACAGCCTGCCGGTAAGGCAGCGGGAAATTGTGGAATCCGTTCATCTGCGCGAACAGAGCCTTGCTCAGGCCGCGGCGGAAAGCAATCTGTCGATAGCCGCCGTAAAGTCGCTTTTGCATCGCGCAATGCTTAACCTTCGCAAATCAGGAAAAAGCAATCATGAGAAATCATGATCGGTTTATCGATCAACTTAGCGCCTCGGCGCGGCCGGTTAAACGCCTCTGGCCTACTGGCTGGCGCGTGGCTGTCTGGATAGCGCTGGCCTTGCCCTGCGGCATGGTAAGCAGCTGGGCGCTGCACAGCAGATTCACCGACTGGTCACGGCCCGATGCGCTGCCTGCGCTGCTAAGCCTGCTGCTGTCTTTTATTCTTGGCAGCGGCGCTATGGCGGGCGCGTTTACGCTCAGCCTGGCCGGGCGCCCCCCCGTGCGTTTGAGATGGCTGGGCCTGCTGGCGCTCATTTGGCTGGCGCTTAATTTAGGTAATATGACTGCCACCACACCGGCGGGCGGCGGACAGTTTGGCGAGGGCATACACTGTTATCTGTTTATGCTGTCGGCCAGCCTGCCGATGATGGTGATTGCCGTGGCGGCGCTGCATCGTTCCCGCTCGCTTTATCCGGGCAAAAGCCTGGCGCTGGCGGGCGGCGGCATCGCCTTTATGTCATCCATGCTGCTGTCGCTGTGCCATCAAACACATCTGCATATGCTGGATTTCATTATGCATCTGGCGGCGGGCATCACGATTATCGCCGTGACCGTGCTGGCGGGAAGACGCTGGATCCGGCTGGATTAATGACAGGACACCATAGAGACAGGGAATGGATTCAATTTATATAGATAATTTTTTCCTGTACTCACTGAAGCTGCATTTATAAAATATTTGGTAACCAGCGGTATCTGTTAAATATGACGGCTTTACATAAATCATCAGCCCAGTGCACGGTTCCTGATCGGGGCCGGCACTCCCCTTAGTGTAAAAAAATTGAGTAATGATCTTCGGCCAAACTCTTAACGTCATGCGCAATAAGTGGTAATCGTCTCGCTTATATCTGTTGACAAAGATTGCGCCATCGCTTATATCATAAGCAATATTCAGCTTTATGTTTCTGCTGAAGATAAAATTTAGCATTTTTAAAATTTTTTAGTCAAAAACGCCATTTATATTTAATTAACATCAAACCATATCTCAATACAGTATCAGCCGGGGCTGGGTCCAGGCTTAAAACGCTAATGGTGATGAATGGAAATTTTAGATGAATTGAACGCACTCGCAGCAAAAATAAAGCAGCAATCACTTTTAATCCAAACAGAAGAGGCAACCAAAAGTGCATTAGTTATGCCCTTTATAAGCAAGATATTAGGGTATGACGTGTTTAATCCAACAGAGGTCATTCCAGAATTTATTTGCGATGTAGGCACAAAAAAAGGGGAGAAAATTGACTATGCAATTGTCAGGGATGATGAAATTCAGATGCTTGTTGAGTGTAAGAAAATAGGCGACTCGCTTAACATTAAACATGCTTCCCAACTTTTTAGATATTTCCATGTTACTACTGCAAGGATATCCATCCTCACCAATGGGCAAGTCTACAAGTTTTTTACTGACCTGGATGCGCCTAATAAGATGGATGAGAAACCTTTCCTTGAGTTGGATCTCCTTAACATTGACGAACATGTTGTTCCCGAGCTATTAAAGCTAACCAGAAGCGCTTTCGATGTCGAATCTATAGTGAATGCCGCTGGGGAACTTAAGTATGTAAGCCAAATCAAAAAGATAATCTCAGCCCAGTTTCAAAATCCTGAAGACGATTTTGTTAAACTTGTAGGATCTCGCGTGTACGAGGGCGTTTTTACGCAAAAGGTTAAAGAACTTTTCTTTGTCTTGACAAAAAAAGCGGCAAGCCAATGGCTGAATGACCAGGTTAATGAGAGACTTAAATCTGCCATTAGCGGTAGTGTAACAACGAAGTCTGAAAAGGATTCTAATGGTCTACTTAATGAAGGCGATACTCCTCAGCCTGAAGATGATGACGGTATTATCACAACAGCGGAGGAAATTGAGGGGTTCCATATAGTTAAATCTATTATCAGAAAACATATCTCTTCAGAAAGGATATCTTACAGGGATACACGAAGCTATTTTGGCATTCTGATAGATGATAATAACAGAAAGCCGATATGTCGTTTGCACCTGAATCGCAGCCAAAAATATCTTAGCCTGTTTGACGCAAACAAAGTTGAAACCCGACATCCGATTACTACGCTTGATGAAATTTATGATTTTACTGAAACGCTTGTTGAAACTGCGTTGCGATATAAATAGCACAGGGGGAGCCTCATCGCTCCCCTGAACTATACAAGAATAGCCAAAAACTATACCCAGTCCTTCTTACGGAATTCACGCAGCTTATCGGCGACCCACTGCATTTCTTCCGGTGTGCCAAGCGAAATCCGGCACCAGCTGTCGGCTGGTGGAAAAGCGCGGCCGACCAGTACGCCAGACTCTGCCATCCGCTTTTGATACGTTTGCAGCGTCGTTCTGAGCTGGTGGAAAACAAAGTTTCCCTCAGACGGCAGGTAAGGGAGCTGTAGCTCGTCCAGCGCTTTCACTAAAATCTGACGGGAAAGATCGTTGCTCTTTTTGCTGTATGCGATAAACGCATGGTCATCCATAGAAGCCAACGCCGCATCAACGCCGCAGAAATTTATCTTTTCTCCGGCAACATGCTTTTCGAGCCGCGCAATTGCATCCGGGTGCGCCACCGCATAGCCGACGCGCATTCCGGCCATAGCGTGAATTTTAGAAAAGGTCTTCAGCAGAATAATATTATCCATGCCTTGCGCAATCAGCGGCGAGACGGAGCGGAAACGTTGGTCGTTAACAAACTCGGCGTAGGCTTCATCAACAATAAACATCGTATCGGCAGGCTTGCTGGTTATCCATGGTTCAATCAAGTCGGCTGGGGTAATAGTCGCCGTCGGATTATTAGGGTTTACCAGATAAACCAGCGACGGGCCACGATGATTGGCTACGACCGCCTTCATTGCCGCAATATCAAATGCCCAGTTATCAAGCATCTTAACTTTAGCGATCTTCATACCGGCAATCTTTGCGAAATGTTCGCCATCGCCATAGGTCAATTCCGGGATAACCAGCTGCGATCCCTGTGGTGACCAGGCTTCCACCGCCGCCCGAATCCCTTCTGATGAGCCGGCGGTAAGCAATATGGCTGACGGGGAAACCTGGTGATGTTCAGCAACTTTTTGACGCAGCCCGATAATTTCCGCTTTAGCGTAGCGATTTGCTTTTAAGACGGCATCACGTGCGGCAGCCTGCGCTTTGGGCGACATGCCAAGCGGGTTTTCGTTGAAATTAATGCGGACAGGACGATCCGGCGTGGGCGGGGCAAAGGCTGATTTGCTGAGCGGTGCGGCGGCAAAGGTCGCAGCATTAAATCCGGCGGTTAGCGCCGCGCCGCCCGCCATGATGCCGGAAAGCTTCAGTAAGGATCTGCGTTTTGCATCCACGGCCTCGTGATCATTCACCATTACATTCATCATACATTCTCCTTTTTAATCGATGACAAAAAGGAGAATGCAGTAATTATGCCAGTTTCCGCGGTAGATGACCAAGCGCCGTTTGTTAACATCATGTAATAGCTGCAGAAGCCTGTTTTCCGGCGCAGGAGGAAGTTTGCTAAGCCCGAAGCCTAAAGATTGCAATCATAAGGCAGGTTTATTTATCACGCCCGTTAGCGCTTTAATGGTGCGCTTACGCACCAAAGGTTATCACTGCCCGTGAAAGCAGCAGAATAAGAAGAGCAGGGAGCTGCCTTGCTCCCTTTTCCTGTGCCTACACATCCAGCCGATGAATAACGCTGACAAACTGGTGTACGCCGCTGTTGATCTCACGCAGGCTGCGCGAAAGCTCGCTGATTTTATCCTGCTCGGTAACCATAAACTGTTTGACCGAATCCAGCTCCTGATACATCTGCTTGATCAGCTGCGTATTAACCTCCACCACGGCAGTAATTTTTTGCGTGGCGCTGGCGGTAGAAGCGGCAAGGCGGCGAACCTCAGCCGCTACCACGCTGAACCCGCGGCCAGCTTCGCCGGCACGAGCGGATTCAATCGCGGCGTTCAGCGCGAGGATATTGGTCTGCGAGGCGATAACGTTAATCGTATCGACCACTTCGCTGATGCTTTTTGCCGATGCGTTCAGCTGAGTGCCAATTTCAGTGGCGGTGCTTACCTGCAAGGCGACCTGGCCGGAGTTCCGCACGGTTTCATCCAGCACTTCATTAGCGTTGTGGGTGATTTGCGAGGTTTGCTCCGACGTGGTGACCGCTATGTCCGCCACGCGCTTCGCCGCCTCAACGCGGGCCGTAATATCTGAAGCCAGCTTGATAACCTTGCAGACTTTGCCATCTGCGTCATAGATGGGGTTGTAGCTTGCCTCAAGCCAGATACGTTCACCACTGGCGGTTTTACGCTCAAAGCGCCCGACAAAATGCTGGCCTTTGCTGATTTTTTGCCAGAACTCGGGGTTTTCCCGGTAAAAGCAGTCATAGCAGAAAATGCGATGATGCTGGCCGACGATATCCGACAGCGCATAGCCCATATGGTTAAGGAAATTGTTGTTAGCGGTGATTATCTTGCCGTCGGTTGTGAATTCAATGACCGCCATAGAACGATCCAGCGCGGTGATCACCGCTTCTTTCTGCTCCAGCTCCTGATGGCGAGCGGTAATATCAGAGGCTATCTTAATGACCTTATAAACCTCACCCTTATCATCACAAACGGGGAAATAGGTGGCGCTAAGGTAAAAGCGCTGATGTTGTTTACTGAAGCGTTCAAAGATACCCGTGACCGACTCGCCTGATGCCAGCGTTTGCCAGAAATGACGGTATTCCGATGAATGGACATATTCCGTATCGCAAAAAATACGGTGATGCTTACCCTGGATTTCGCTTAGCGAATAGCCAGTTATCTCCATAAATTGCTGATTGGCGCTGAGTATTTCTCCATCGGGCAAAAACTCAATCCACGCCACATGCTGCTTAATCGCGTTAATGTCCTTAACAACGGCGCTGCCTTTAGATAAAGACAGGGAAAAACTCGATTTTTTTACACCAAACATAGACAACCCCAGGAAGTTTTCATGATCTCAACGATCCATTGCGGGACTTTTATCCTCGCCAATGAATACTGTGCGGCGACCGTCAGCGCGGTGACGCATGATTTTCCCGGGTGGAACGTTTTATCCTTTGCTTCTGAGCAAAGAACCGTATCTCTTTTCGCACTTAGGTGCGGAGGCCGGGATTTTGTCTTGGTAAATTTCCTGATGTGCAGTAACGGGCGAAAAAGCCTGTCTGTAAACCACTATCGGCAGGCTGATGAAAAGTTTGAGCCAGATGTCTCAAAATGTGCGTTTTGAGCAAGGTTTTGTATAAAGCAGCGGCAACTGCCGTGTAATAAACACGCCCGGTTTGCACCTGACTATCACAGTCAGTATGGTAGCGGCATTATTTTCGCTGAGAGAGTGCTATGAGTAACCACACTTCAAAAGATCCGCTGCATGGCGTTACGCTGGAAGCCATTATTAACGCGCTGGTGGCACGCTACGGCTGGGATGAGATGGGTAAACGCATTAATATTAACTGCTTTAAAAGCGACCCCAGCGTTAAATCCAGCCTGAAGTTTCTGCGTCGTACGCCGTGGGCGCGGGCAGAGGTGGAGGCATTGTATATTGCGTCTTTAAGCGATGCTGCCGTCACACCTGAACTTCCTGCCGACAGCCCGTGGGCCAACTGGAAAAGCAAAAAAGAAGAGTAGGCAGCGGCTGCCTTGTTTTGCCTTCCGCATTATCCTGCCGCCGGTCGTATCTGAAAATGTGACCGGTAACGCATCGACACCCCGCTTATTTACATAAAGTTAACATTCTTGATGTAAATTGACTTAGGCGAGGAGATACGGCATGAAGGCCAGTAAAGTTTCAGGGAATCGGTTTACCTGGTTTGTCTGCATGATGGCGGCGCTGTCGGGTCTGCTGTTCGGGCTTGATATCGGCGTTATTGCAGGCGCGCTGCCTTTTTTAGCAAAAGATTTGCATATCAGCAATCACGAGCAGGAATGGGTAGTCAGCTCGATGATGTTTGGCGCAGCCATTGGCGCGCTGGCCGCGGGCTGGATGTCCTCGAAGCTGGGACGCAAAAAAAGTATGCTGGCCGGGGCCACGCTGTTTATTATCGGCTCGCTCTGGTCGGCGCTTTCGCCGGATGTGGAATCGCTGATATTTTCCCGCGTTCTGCTTGGGCTGGCAGTGGGCGTGGCATCCTATACCGCCCCCCTGTATCTGGCCGAAATTGCGCCGGAGCGGATCCGCGGCTCTATGATCTCCATGTATCAACTGATGCTGACCACCGGCATCGTGGTGGCTTATCTTTCCGATACCGCCTTCAGCTATAGCGGCAGCTGGCGATGGATGCTGGGCGTTATCGCTATCCCGGCGGTGATCCTGTTTATCGGCGTGCTGTTTTTGCCTAACAGCCCACGCTGGCTGGCTTCGCACGGACGTTTTAACGAGGCGCAGCGCGTGCTGGATCGTCTGCGTAATACCAGCGAGCAGGCGAAACAGGAGCTGGACGACATCCGGGAAAGCCTGATGGTTAAGCAGCACGGCTGGTCGTTGTTCAGAAATAACGGCAACTTTCGCCGTGCAGTATGGCTGGGGATGTTATTGCAGCTGATGCAGCAATTTACCGGCATGAACGTGGTGATGTATTACGCGCCGAAAATTTTCGGCATCGCCGGTTTTTCCAGCACCAGTGAGCAAATGTGGGGAACGGTGATCGTTGGCCTGGTCAACGTGCTGGCAACCTTAATCGCTATTGGTCTGGTCGACCGTTGGGGTCGTAAACCGATGCTTACGACCAGCTTCCTGGTGATGGCCATCGGTATGGGCGTGCTGGGCACGCTGCTGCATTTGGGCGTTGAAACCGATTTTCGTAAGTATTTTGCGATTGCGATGCTGCTGATTTTTATCGTCGGCTTTGCGATGGCAGCCGGCCCGGTGGTGTGGCTGCTGTGTTCGGAAATTCAGCCGCTGAAAGGCCGCGACTTTGGCATTACCGCCTCCACGACTACTAACTGGGTAGGTAATATGATCGTCGGCGCGACGTTTCTGACCATGCTGGAGAAGTTTGGCAACGCCAATACGTTCTGGTTCTACGCCGCGCTTAATCTGGCATTTATCCTGCTGACGATATGGCTGGTGCCGGAAACCAAACACGTCACGCTGGAGCATATTGAGCGTAACCTGATGAAAGGCAAAGCGCTGCGGGATATCGGCGCCTGAAAAAGACGATATCAAAGCCAGCTACGTGAATTCTGCAAGGCTCTGGTCCTGCAGAATTTACGTAGCGCGATCGATTCGTGATTAATATCACATTTTTATTTAGGCCCGCTTATCGCTCACAGCGGACCTTCAGATCCGTTAGTTAGTCCGCTTTGTGCCAGAAGCGGCCGTTGCATTAATCAGAATAAAACTGGAGCAACAGCGCCGGTTAATCGTGCTTTGTACGCATATTTATGAGAACTGTCAGCCTATTGGTGAACTCTTTTTTGTAGAGAGATTTCTGTTTATACAAAGCATTAGCAAAGCAGCACAACACACTGATAACAGTGGAGCAAGCAGAGTCATTTTAAAACCTGCCAGCTGCGCCATCAGACCGGCAATCCCATTGCCAGCCATCATGCCTGTGCGCATGGCATTGGAGTGAAATGCTGATGCAAAGCCGCTACGTTCTGGCAACGCGTCCTGAATAACAGAAATGCCCAAGCCGACAAAAATACCAAAGAATAATCCGTTAAAAAGTTGCAACACAATCAGTTCGGTCATGTTAGTGGCCAACTGAAGCAGGCTGTAATAGACGGCTGCAAAGAGAAATCCGACCATAATCAGTGGCTCTTTCCCTGTTTTCTCTGCCAGATGAGCAGCGGCAAGCATAACGGGAATTTCCATTATCGCGGTTGCGCCAAGCAGAAAGCCCGGAAACGAAGCGGGTAAATTAAGCTCGTGTACCAGGTACAGCGGCATAATGGTCAGGTACATGTTATTGGATAAATTTGCCAGCATCATTACTGCGCCGAGTGCCCAAATCATACCCGTGACAGGGGCTTTACTGGCTTGAGTTTTTTCTGCTCTGCCGGTATCGACACTGTTTTTATCCTTCGAAAACAGCAACTGGCTGACAAGTAAGGTGATGGCCGCAAGCAGGGCTGAGGTCAGAAAATTAAAGGTGAAGCCAAATCGGTCGGCGAAGACAAATGCCAGAGCTGGCCCGGCAATCCACACAATTGACACGCCCGAACGCATTTGCGTATTGAGCCGTGTAGCGTTAAGCCCTGCCGTCAGTGAATGTTTTCGGATCATCGACAGGAGTAACGGGATAGACGCATTGCCTGGCCCCATCAAGAAAATACCGATGACCAGAGCCTCGATGGGTTGACGACAGAAACTGAAGGCTAAACCCGCCAGAAAAAGCGACGTAACAGAAATCATGAAAAGTTGCCGGACTGGATGTCCCTTATCTGCAAGCGATCCCATCAACTGGCTGAAAAATAATCCTGAGAGGGCAAACCCCAGGCTGTAGAAAGTGATAAAAATCGGGCTGGCATGTAATCCGTTTATTAAAAAAAGACTCATGACAGGCAAAATGAAGGCATATGAAATGGCGGTCATTACGTTTATAAGGAACAGCCGCCCAGTAATTCCGGAAAAAAAGCTATAAAGAACAACATCTCCATGTAGGTTAATCTTATTTTTTAACATGGAAATGTCTTAAGACAGCACACTATTTCACTTCATATGAGATGTACTGGTATTCGGGTCGTTAGAGCTTCGTCATAAGGTCTTTGTCCCGCTTTTTAGATATTCTGGCGGACGATCCGCTTCTCGCTCAAAGCGGCCATATCAAATGGATGCATGACAGGATTGGTTAGTAGCAGGAAGAGGACGTTTGGGCATCTGGCCCACATGAACAGCGCGTCTTTGTCCGGAGCATTTGCTGATGTTGGTGACGCCTTTGAAATGCAGCGTGAACCACAGCATGGCCTGCTATTGAATACCTGCTGATTTCTAAACAACTTTATGAGGTTCGATCTGGCGGAAGAGGGCAGAAGGACGTTAAGAAAAGTGACGACTCCACTTCCCAATAAAACAGCAACCAATAATGCTGCATATGTAATCGAAGGAATCTCCCTCGTTTCTTCGTGATAGTGCCAGCATCCACGCTAGCAATGTGTTGGCCATCATCATGGCTATCTTGCCAGGAAAAGCGATAAGTAATTCTCGTTTCTGGTGACATGAAATGTGTAAAAATCACTTTTGCCGAATGAGAGTTACCGCGAGTCTGCGCTGTGGTCCGTGACGCTCTGATTCATCCGCTCTGTAAGACAGTGACTATCCCTCCGATTCATCATAAACAAGGAAAGACCATGTTCGGATTCTTTAAAAAGAAAAAACCTGACGCTGCGCCCGGGCAGGGTTCCCGACTGACGGCGTAACAGTTTATCGCGCTGACGCTGAGTGATGAAAAGCTGTCAATGCCTGTGTATCTGCCGGGGATCCGCAGTGAGGCCGAATGCGACGAACTGGGTTTATGGCCACTCATCTACATCTGGAATGTGGATCGTGCCGCTGGCACGTTCGGCCTTTCTGTTAACGGTAAAGCTATCGCCCACCTCCTTGAGCCTTTCGTGCCCCGTGAAGACCCAGCGTATGTCGAAATTCGTGATGAAGCGATGAAGGTTATCGCTGAGGCTTCAACGCAGTCCGTGCTGGCAACCATAGAGAAAACGGGCCTCATGCCCGATGTTTTGTTCGCGTACCACGCTGAGGATGTACAGCAGGAGCAGGGCTAACCGTCAGAGAGTGCGTGAGATTACGCCAGGGATTTTATTAGTCAGTCCTGTCATCCTAATGCTAAATATTCGTCAAGAAATGCTTCAGGTTGCCGAAATATACGATAAGCGTTATTCAAGAACATAACTAAAAGGATGGATCCATATGAAGAAACTGCTGCTTCTTGTTCCGCTCGTGTTTGCTGCTCCGGTACTGGCTTCTGAAGTGACGGTGGGTCAGGTTTGCAAGGCTGTTTCTGCGGCAATGTTCGGTCGTGACCTCAAAATCATGCGGCTGGATAAAGTCGAGTCAGGTATTGCTTACGTACATTATATCCGACAGAACGATGGAACCCGCTGGGCCATCAAGTGCAAACTTATCGGCAATCAAGTGATGTGGGCATCTGACAATCCTGACAGCACCGGTCGCTGGCGGGATGATCCTGCAGACAGCACGGTCAGATATGCTGTTGAGGGTAAAAAAATCATTATTACTGAGGCCTACAGCGACGGTTCCAGCAGCTCCAATTCTTATCCGTTGAAGCAACTACAGTGACTACACACAAGCTTCTAATTATAGCCTGTGAGCGACTGGTCCCTTCAGGGCGCATTTGACTATGCGGATGAGACCTTTGACGTGTGCCAGGAGCGGACTTTACTAACGCCGCTGATGTATTAATCCATGAAGAGCAGGTCATATTTTTAATATAAATTGACTGGTGCGCTAATTATTACAGGAACATCACCGATACATATTACCGCTTCCATTGCTTTTTTAAGCGCGTGTACATTTGTACGACTGGTGGCTGTGCCGGTGACCTTTTCCGAAACTGTCGTGGATGCTGCTGGGACAAAAGGTTCTTTGAAAGGGACGTTACTCACTCCAACTTCAAAACCAACCGCCGTTGTTCTTATCGTACCAGGCTACGGGCCGACCGATAAGGATGGATAATTAAGACCTGCTGAGGATAAGAAATGCCAATGGAATCACCTGAAATTCAGCTCAAGGCTCTGAATAATGCTTTGCGTCGTTTACGTGGGGCCTGTTCCGCACTTGACGGTGAGGAGCTTGATGAAAAATTACTTGAGGTCATGCGACGACTGCTGCTTGCTGAGGTGCTCGCCGATACCTGGATCGTGGCGATAGGCGGCTCGCAAGGGGCGGGTAAAACGACGCTGATGGCGAGCCTGTATAACCTGCATCATGACAATAGCGGCTGGTTACGCAGTAATGAAGGACGCGGCGAGAAAATGCCGGTACTGATCCTCGAGAGTCGTGAGACTAAAGTAGCGCAGGGTTATGTCCGCCGCCTGGTCGAAACTGGAAATGGTTTGACGCTGGATGATATCGGCGTCGACGTCAACGAGTTTCAGCGCGCGGTCTGCGATCCTGATGCCGGGGATTTACTGCCGATACTGAAGGTACCGCAGCGTTATTTTACCCGCAATAACCAGGCCTGGTTACTGCTTCCTGGTTATGAAAAACAAGAGCGTGAAAATCGTGAGTGGCAGGAACTGATGCGTCAGGCGATGATAGCGGCAGGCGGTTGTATTATCGTGACCGATGAGACGCGACTGGCAAACCAGCAGCAGCTCGAAATCGTCAAAGATATGCTGGAAAAAGAGCTTAAGAATTGTAAACCTTATATTGTTATCTCCAAGACAGAAGCGTTTCGCCACAATCCGCAACGTCAAGCTGAATTAAGAAAAAGCGCGGCCGAAACCTTCAATGTCGCTGCCGAATATGCCGATAACAACATTATTTTAACCGGCACCGACGATCCGGAATACGTAACAGAATGGATGCCGCACCTTCGTCGGGCCATTGACGACCTTAACTTTTCCGGACAAACCAACCGTTATCTCCAGTTAACCCACCTTACTGGGATTGTTAGTAAGGATCTGCCGCGCGTTATGAATATGATCCGCACCCAGTCACGTCTGTATTACCACAGTGATAAAGGCGGCCAGGACGATGGCAGCCAGGTGCTGGCCGAAGCTCTGGAAGTGTTTGACACTGCCGTGCAGGAACTGCGGGAGGAGCATACCAAAAAGGTAAAAATGTGCATCGCTAAAACTTTTGAGGCGGCGAAGGCTAATATGGACCGTAGGCTGGTCAAGGAGCATGAGGGATTTGCCAACTGGATATCGAATGCATTTGATACCACCAGTGAGACAAAAGGCAAATTGCAGCAACTGGTACAGGATTCATGGCAGGACGCATCAGCTGATTTCTTCGACGACTATGTGAACAGTCTGCAACAATTGACGGCGGCGAAACTCAAGCCCATTCCAAACGGCAACGATCGCCCAAACTTGCCTGCATCACCGAAGCTGGAGAAGCTGGTAGCACTTGGCTATATGAATAGCGCCGGGCAGCCCGTGCAACACGAACAGCTGGATGCGGAAAAAATAAGTAATATCAAAATTTTGCTAAATCTTGGTGCCACGTCGAATGCGGAAAACATCCCAGTGGTGAATAAACAGCTGAGGAAGAGCGTGGAATTGATCCCGGTGCTCTCGCTAGAGTACACCCGCCTTGTGTACGCCATGCCTGAGATTTGCAAAGAGCTGCGGCCCTACGTCACGCTTGAGCAGGACGATGGCGAGACATCCGCGGGTAACGTCGCGGCAGAAGGGGTTCAAACTCTCAACGCAGGGGTTGATCTTGGCAAGACCGCAATAAAATCACTGGCTGCGGTGCTGGCGATAGACGTTGTCAGCGATGGCGATTCCGATATCCTCGGCACGCTCTTTGGCCAGGATAAGCCTTCTGCTGACCCGACGGGTTCACCTCTTCCCCCCGCACCGGTGATGATGCATCCTGCTGCCGTTGCGGTAACAGCCGTTGTGGCGGCGGCCTACGTGACCGCGGCTGCAGTAACGCGAATGCGTACTTTTGAGAAAAAAGCGAGCAGCCAGGCACACGTCATGCTTGCCAGTGTTCATGACCACCATATTGAGCATTTACGCAATCAATTCGATGACACGATGAGCGCGGCGCGTAAGCGGATTAGCGAAACGTTACGTGCGCGTTATCACATGGACGAAATGCTGATGCGCAAGGATCGGCTCGCGAAAGCCATCGCCGATGTGAATGCCCTTATCGACGACCTGCGCAATGAGCTGGGTTCATCGGCTACGGGCCTGCAAGTATTAATCACCAGCCGTGGTGAGTGAGATGACGTCCGGGAAAGTTATTGATTATTGGCAGCGGTTAGAGTCACGGCAGTCGGAGTGGGCTTTTCGCGCCTACGATCGGCTGATTAAGACATTAAGTCATGACGTTCAGGAAAGGATACAACTTAAGGAAAGCGATGCCGAACCGTACGTGGTCATATTTGGTAAGACGCAGGTCGGCAAAACCACCTTACTGCTCGACCTGATGGATATCGATCTGCAGCAGATGGCAACGCTATCGCACGTGCTACGCGGCGGGCGGGAAGCCGGAAAATCATCCACCGCCACCGCCATGGAATATCGTCGTTCAACGGACCAGCGCTGGGGATTGTTTGTGCAATCGAAAACGCACTGGTTTGCCTCTGACGACGATATGACAGAGACCTTAGCGCAGCTCAGAAAGCAGATGGAACGGGGTGAACTGGTTGTTGATTCTCCCTGTATTGTGCATATTCCGAGGCGTTTTTTCAGGATAAAAACTTCGGGAGCACCCGGCGTGCGTATTCTGGATCTGCCTGGTGATAATCCCGCCAATATGGAAGAGCAAAAGCATGTAAATCACATGGCGAAGACCTATCTTCCCTTCGCTGATTTGATCCTGCTGATTGGTCGTGGCGACGATTTGAGCTTCCTGCAGCCACAGGTTATCACCCTGCCGGGTATTGAGGACTGGCAGGCGATGCCGCATCGGTTTCGTATCGTGACGACCTATTCTTACTCAGCGCAGTCGGTGAAGACGCTGATTCGCAACGATCCGGCTATCGATATCGCGCAGTTACGTCAGCGCCTTATTGAACAGATTGAACGCTTTAGCAACCTGAGCGACGCGGCGAAAGATCGGAACCTCTACTTTCCGCTCGAGTTTGGCAGCAGTTGGCTGAGTATGGCCGAAAACGATACCGCCCTTTACGCCCGGGTTGCCCCCATGGTCAGCCACTTGCGTAGCGAACTGTTGGAACAAATTGCAACATCGACAAGCCCACTCGGACGGCTGCGAAGTACCCTGGATACCCACCTCAGCGTTAAATATATCCAGGAGGAAAAAACGGCGGCAATCGGAAGAGAACTGCTGGGGCTAAAAAAACAGCAACAAGAGACAAAAGATAAACTGACGGTTTGGAAAAACGCTATTACTCAGACGCAGCAGAAATTAAAAAAAACGGAGAGGTTATTAAAAGATAACGCTTTACCTGTCAGCCGACGGCTTATCGATAAAGCTGCGAAAGAGACCGCAAACTTTAAATTGAAGGGAAGTTACAGCAGTGAAAAATGTACCACTTTACATAGCATGATCGCCGACTATTGCTCTAAAATTAAGAATATCCAGCTGGATGTGAAAAATAAGGCGGTCTACTGGCAAAAAGTGGCCCGCAACAAAGTTGAACCTACGAGACAGGCGGTTCAGGATATTCTTGATGAAAACTTCAGTGCTATTCGCTATAGGCTCAATGACTACTGGATCGACACCTATCTTAGTTCTGCGAATTATTTATCGGATAAAAACAGTGTCATCCATGCCGCTGATAATGCCAAAGTGGAAGTCATTCGGTTGTGGACCTCACAATGGATGGCTGCCGCAGAGAACGTCCATAATCAATACAAAAGCGAACTCACCAAAGATGGGGTAATTCTCGAGGAGTTGCGGGTAGAGCAGAATAAATCCCTTCAGAAACAGATATCACTTAAGCAACAGGCCGTATCGTGCGAAAACGAGTTAAAGAGAATTGCTGTTGAATCACAAGAGGATCTTGTCCGCTGCGAGCAGTTTGTTCACTTTCTTGATGAAGAGTATCTCAAAACATTAAGTACGCGTCTGGATTCAGTCTTTCAGGAACGTGATGATTGTGATGCGTTATTACAAGTTTTCTCCTGCGTTGCGTTGAAAAATCAGCGGGAAAATTTAATGAATTTAACTGAAAAGCATTCTGGATAAGGCATGAACGTGACCAGTGAAATAAAAAATAAAGAAAAATCGCTCGCCGAGTTAATGGTAAAAATACTCAAGGAGCCGCTCAATCCCCTTGAGAGTTCGTTAAAAAAACTCAACACAGAGGTTCTGGACACCAAAGATAAGGTTGAAGAAATCAATGATGCCATTAATGCGGTAGGTGCAAACACCGAAGAAATCATTAATCCACTGAAAAAATCGTTACGTGAGCTGCAAGACGACGATGTCCCTGGGGCGATAAGTAAGCTGAGAGATTTTATTTCGACGCAGGTTGAAGAAAAAAAACAGAATATTAGTGCCGCGCTTAGCCAACAATCGGCACACTATGATAGCCAGCTGAAAGCCGCGACCGGTGAGGTCTTTGAAAAACTGTCGGATGTTCTTGGCCAGCAAAATGAGAGTGTCCAGGCAGCAATACAGCAGTATCAGCAAACGGGTATCGACAGTGCTGAGACCTTATTGCAGCAACTGCTGAATGCTAATCGCTTCCTGGAGGAAACCTGCGCTGCGAATGCCAGCGAGCAACAGTCGACGCGAGAGCGTGACCAGCGGTTGGCTGAACGGCTGGAAAGTATCATGCAGGCCCAGCAGCAAATAAAGCAGTCGATAAGCGAACTTGACCAGCAGCTCAAGGGCGTGAGCCAAGGAGTGCAAACGACGCGAACCATGCTCGCGGAACGGCAGGAAAGCGATCGGAGGCAAGTGTTAAGCAGCCTTGAAACGTTGTCTTCCGACGTCCCGGCAGCACTGGTGCAGCATTTGACCCCACTAACCCAGGCAATTGAGTCTCTGCAAACCAGCCAGCAGGCGTTGACCGAGGCAGTGAGCCAGCAAAAGAGCTATCTGGAGGCGCAAATTGCCGCAAGTCAGGGTAGATTCCGCTACGTTGTCATCATTTTTACCCTGTTTGCTACCTCAACGCTAGCTTATATCGGCTATGACATCTGAAAAAATTTAACTCCCTGACAGGGCGAAATTGCGTGGCGTCTAACGCGACAGAGCCATTATTTTTTGAGTTGTGTATAAGGTTAGACAGCCTTGTGACTTGCTCCCCGTTGAATGCTGTTAGCTATGTCCGCAGATCGCTCTGAACAGACCTTACGGTGTTTTAGGCTGTACGCTTTGTGTCTGAAGCCGACGTTACTAGCCTCTGCCTGTATGAATAAATAGGGAACAGATCAGTTAGGCCTTGCATTACCCGGTGTGGCGGGTATTTACAACCGAAGTAAATTTATGGTGAAGAAACTGGAAGCGTTAGAGCTCTGGACGACATACCTCAATAACATCTCATGCGTTGAGTCAAAAGTGACAATCCTCAAACAAAAGGCTGGCTAATATGAAAAAATGGCAGTTATTGATAAAAAGGGTCTTGAGAAAATTTCTAACAATGACCGTATGATTCGTGAGAAAGATTGTCGGGCTGACTACTCTTGCGAGCAGCTCACGCTGTAAGCTTGGGAAGGAAGGTAAGTTCCCCAAACGTATTAAAATTGGTGCTACTGCTTATCGTCTATCTGAAGTGCAAGCTTGGATTAGAGGTGAGTGGTTAATTTAATAAGGTGTGAAATGAAAATTAATGAAATGTATGATGCTTTACGTGATGATATTGACTTGGTGAATTCATCTTTGGGTATTATAAAGAAATATAGGTTGTTTTATACTACATCTGTCGATCCCGATTATTCATACTCCAATGGTTATGATGGCTATGCAGAAAAGAACTATTACTTCAAAGGAAATTGGGGGTTTGATTACGATTTCTTTAAGGTTTTTGAAGTGGAGATTGTGAGCAAGATTTTTGTTTTGGATGAAATAAAACAAAAGATAAATTCTGTGTGCCCTGCAACCAAAGCGGCTTTTTCTAATATCAACTCATTGAACTCTGATGACTTTATTAATTCATATTTCGCGAGCAATCCTCACAAAGAAAATCTATCTGAATTTGATGATTGCATATTTCACATGGATGGTAATAATCCGCCATATATATCGGCGATGGAAATTGATGCTATAGATAATAATTTAAGCAAGATTATTTATAGCGGTTCATATTACTCTACGGGTATGGATCATGGAAACTCAGATGAAGTTGTTTGCGAGTTAAATATTGTAGGGGCTAAAAACCACCAGCCTTTTTACTTTGAGCTACTCATAGAAGCATACGCATTACTCAATGAGAATAATTTCAAAATGTCCTGTTTTATGTCATATGCGGCATTAGAGAGTTATATAAATCAAAAAATATACGGTCAAGATACCGATGAGCGGTTTTCAGATAAGTTTAAAAAAGCATATGATACAGTGCCTGGATTAACAACCCATGAAACTTTCTCTAAGTTAAATTCACTGTTAAGCGATTATACACTTGTTAGAAACACCATTGCGCATGGTAGAGATGATGATGAGATAATTGATAATATAGACGTTGACTCAGCAAAAGAAATGTATATTTACGTTTCGGCTGTGATTTTAGCGATTGAAAATGGATTTCAGAAGCTAAATGATATTAAAATTCACATTAAGCCTAAAAAGAAGAGATAAGAGGTGTTTTAGAAAACACTACTTAGCTTCTTTTATTACAGGGAGAGAACATTCTTAACTTTTTACTCCCTGTCGACTCCATCTCTATTTTAGCTAGTTTTCCCAGCTAGCTTCTTTTACCCATGAGCTGAACTGCCCAGGACCAGCAGCTTTGTTAATTTCCTCAATCAATTCATGTTCGAAACGAATGTTTTCTTAGTGCTTCCTGAACGTTCGAAAGCAGGTTTGGAACTTTTATCTTGCATTGGTGCGTACCATGTTGATTTTGTGCAACCATGAATTTAGCGGAACCCAGAAGTGCGGCAACATAACTTGGCTATTAACCAAACCGTTAACTGGTGACCTGCTCCCCGTTGATTAACACACCGCGATGTCAGTAATGTCTTCATCAGTCACATGAGGACATCCCCATGAAGAAGCGATTTTCCGACGAACAGATCATCAGTATTCTCCGCGAGGCCGAAGCCGGGGTTTCGGACAGGGAACTCTGCCGCAAGCATGCTATTTCAGACGCTACCTTCTATACCTGGCGCAAGAAGTTCGGCGGTATGGAAGTTCCCGAAGGGAAGCGGCTCAAGTCATCTGAAGAGGAGAACGCTCGCCTCAAGAAGCTGCTTGCTGAAGCCATGCTGGATAAGGAGGCGCTTCAGGTGGCTCTGGGCCGAAAGTTCTGACGACAGACCAGAAGCGGGAAGCCGTAGAGGCCATGTGTGAGGCAACGGGCCTGTCGCAACGTCGGGCCTGCAGGCTGGCTGGTCTGTCCCTTTCAACCTGCCGTTATTCGGCTCAGCGCCCGGCTGCTGACGCACAGCTATCTCTACGTATCACAGAGCTGGCACCTGAACGCCGCCGCTTTGGTTACCGGCGTATCTGGCAGCTTCTGCGGCGTGAAGGTCTTTGCGTTAATCACAAGCGGGTTTACCGCATCTGTCACCTTAATGGCCTGAGCGTAAAACGCAGACGGCGTCGTAAAGGGCTGGCGACTGAGCGGCTTCCATTGCTGCGCCCGGATGCGCCGAACCTGACCTGGTCGATGGATTTTGTCATGGATGCACTCGGCAATGGCCGCCGGATTAAGTGCCTTACCTGTGTGGATGATTTCACAAAGGAGTGCCTGACGATCACCACTGCATTCGGGATTACAGGCGTTCAGGTGATACGCATCCTGGACAGCATTGCGCTGTTTCGTGGCTATCCTGCGACGATAAGAACCGATCAAGGCCCGGAATTTACTTGTCGCGCGCTCGATCAATGGGCCTTTGAACATGGTGTTGAATTGCGCTTAATTCAGCCGGGCAAGCCAACTTAGAACGGATTTATTGAGAGTTTCAACGGCCGTTTCCGGGATGAATGCCTGAATGAGCACTGGTTCAGCGATGTTCTTCATGCCCGGAAAATCATTAATGACTGGCGGCAGGACTATAACGAGTCCAGACCTCATTCATCGTTGAATTATCAGACGCTGGCTGAATTTGCAGCAGGCTGGAGAAATGGAAAAATAGAAGGTAACCAAACCGATATTACTAACTGATCGTTGTATCTAACACTGGGGGCAGGTCATAAGTTAATGGAGTTAACCTACCTGAGCCTTTAATAAAAAAAATTCATGGTCATCAATTTTTTTCTCTTCAAATAATGGGGACCGATATTGCTCCATATAAATGGTAAACATAATGAAGTCATCTTCGGTCAGTTCGATTTTTCGCTGTGAATGCTCAGTCTTGAGTGAAGATTGTTGTTTCCTTGGATCAACTACATCATCTGGTAGATTTTGTACAATCAGGATGAAGCGAATGTTACCTCGTGAGTCTGGAAGGGTTGGCCCCACGCAATCCTTCAACAACAATTGAACTTCACCAACACGTAAGCCATAGTTAAACATTAACCGGTGGATAAGGTAGTTACGGTATTGTTGAAATCCTGAATCGAATGGGTTTTGGGGATTAACCACGGCCGTGAATAATTCGCCGGTCTCGATATCTGAAAATTCAGGAGTGGAGGGGATTAACATGTTCGTTAGTTCGACACTTTGCTGACTGGTGATACTTTTGTATCGGTGTGCGGGTTCGTTCCTGGATACTTCAACTCTGTTGAAGACCTTAATTCTGTCAGCGAGATCTCTGTGGTTCGCCTGGTTAATCTGGTGAGCTTCAACAGGTGACATATCCTGATATGCCAGATTCATATATCTATAGTTGAGATACTTAAGGAATCGGCCAACGTTTCTGACGTGGTTACCATAGGTGGACTTGTTGGTTCTGGAGAGTGCAGAATGTAAAAACCCGGTAGAGATTATGTCGGTCTCGTCACTCAGGTGCTGCTTCCCGAGCAGGTAAGTAAAGAAGCCATCAAGCTCCCTGATAAAACAGGAGATATTGTAGCCAGACCGATAGAAATCGTAGTCAAATGTTTGTTTGTGCTTCTTAAAGTAATAGACGTAAAAGAAACGCAGCGAACACAGAATGTTTTCTTGAGTCCCCAGATGTTTCTTGCTCAGTTCATTCATTCCATAAATTGTGGCGAACATGACCGGTAGGGTAGTCACATCATCAACTATGAGATGAGTTCTCTGGTTGTTCCTCGATAAATGTAAGATGGAATATGCCATGAACTTAGCGGATGCCCCGTAATTTTTGCGTTATGAAGTCATCGTAAGTCCACAACTAAACTTTGGCAACTTACTGATTCATCAGTAAGTTCCTGAAAGAGAGGAACTCATGAACTTAAGAACAAACCCACCATATTTAACATAATATACATTATGCGCACCAGGATAAGTAAGATTGAACGGACGTCCTGATTTGTTGCAACGCACTGATTGCGGCGTCGATCCCGACATTAGCCCTGATGGCTGAAGTCCACCTGGCTACTGTCTACGCTGAATCCCACCTGACCGTTGCCGATAACCTCTATATGGTGTTTGCATGAATAGTATCCTTCCACTGTTCGCTATGGCCTTTTCCTTTTGCAGTTCCGCTGCTGTAGATCCCGGACCGGGAACATATGTGTGATATCCACATAACCAGTTCCCGAACTGAAACGCTGGTATTGCCGGAAGCGGCGCTTGTTCAGGATCATGGCAGTGACTATCAGGTGAAAATGCCCGGTAACGAAGTGGCGTCGCCAGAACTGGCAAGCGTGTTGGGCGGGGTCAAACAGCAGGCCACTGTTAACGGGGTGACATTTTTCTGGCAAGCTAAATATGACGATCGCTTTATCATTGAAAACACCAACACGGGTTTCTTTTATCGCCTGAGACACTGCAAAAAAATGTAAGGCACCGCCGGGCAGCGGCGCCCTTTTCTTTCATTAATATCATCACGTTCATGCCGGTAAGTTGCCAGCCGCAACAACATCTCCGGCCATACCGCACAGTGAATGTTCAGGGAGCGAAAATCGCTCTGACGCAGCCGTCTTCCTTGTGTTTGAACATTTCATAGCCGCGCGGCGCGTCTTCCAGCGAGAAACGGTGCGTCGCCATAAAGGCCGGATTCAGCTCGTTTTTTGCCACGTGATCCAGCAGCCGATGCATATAACGCTGCCCGTGCTGCTGCGCGGTACGGATGGTCAGGCTTTTATTGATCATCAGCCCAAGCGGAAATTTATCCATCACGCCATATACGCCAAGAATGGCAATATTGCCGCCTTTACGACACGCATAGAGCGCCTGGCGCAGCGCAGCGCCGACGTCTGTCTCCAGATGCAGTAGCTGTTTAGCTTTGTCGTACACCTGGCTTAAGCCTTCGCCTCGCGCTTCCATACCGACCGCATCGATGCAGCTGTCCGGGCCGCGTCCGCCGGTAAGTTCCAGCAGCGCCTCGTTGATATCCACCTGGGTATAATCCAGCGTGAGGCTGCCGGCATAGTCGCGCGCCATCGCCAGCCGCTCCGGATAGCGATCGATGCCGATAACCTGATGTGCACCCATCAGCCATGCGCTCTGCTGCGCCATCAGGCCAACGCCGCCACAGCCCCAGACCACCACGGTATCGCCGGGATGAATATTGCAAAAGTCCGCGCCCATATAGCCCGTGGGCGCCGCGTCGGACAGAAAAAGCGCCTGCTCATCGGTTACGCCATCCGGGATCACAAAGCAGTCGTTATCGGCAAAAGGTACGCGAACGTATTCGGCATGGGAACCTGCATAGCCGCCAAAGGCGTGGCTGTAGGCATAAATGCCGCCGGTCGGATGGCCCAGCACCGTCTCGCCCTTTTCCCATTGGGGATGGGTGTTATCGCAGCAGGAAGGCAGCTCATGCTGGCAATACCAGCAGGAACCGCAGGAGATAAAGGAAGGAACCACCACCCGATCGCCACGGCGGATATTTTTCACCGCGCTGCCTGTTTCAACCACTTCGCCCATAAATTCATGACCAAGGATATCGCCCTCGCGCATACTGGGGATCAGCCCGTCGATAACATGCAAATCGGAGCCGCAGGTGGTGGTCAGGATAACGCGAATAATGGCATCGTGAGGGTTAAGCAGACCAGGATCCGCCACTGTTTCAACGCTGAGATCGTTAACGCCATTCCAGCAAAGTGCGCGCATTTATGTCTCCTTATCCTGACGTTCGGCATGACGGCCAGCGGGCTGACCGTTAATCGTAGGGATCTCTCCGGTTTCGGCGAGGCTTTTAAAGCGATGCAGCGCTATGCTGGCAATCTCTTTGGGCAGCAGATCGAAAAAGGTAGTCACTTTTTTACCCAGGGTGCCGCCAGGCGGCGTGAAAGTCAGGGTTAATGCCAGTTCGGTTCCCCATTCGCCAGGCGCAGGCGTCAGCACCAGCTTGCCCTCGTTAGGGATATCAGCGCCTTCCAGCGACTGCCAGGCAATAATCTCGCCCGGCTGCGCCTCGACGATACGACTTTCCCAGCCATATTTTTTCCCCGCCGGGCCATCGATCTGCCAGTGCGCATCGCTTTTATTGATCGGCGTGACCTCTGCGAAATGGCTCATAATGCGCGGCAAGGTATCCGGCGCCAGCCAGAGAGCAAAAAGATCGGTGGCGGGAAGTCCTATGGAGATCCAGCGGCGGAGCGTCAGTTCTTTAGCGGATTCAGGTAGCGGTTTTCTGGCCAAATGTTCCCCCTGTAAGGTACAAAAAGCGGCGTTCGGTATATTTGAGTTAAGTCCAGAAAGGCGAATGCTGCGAGCGAAATCGCGCTTTACGGGCGCAACAGGCGCCGGGCTATCCCCGGCAGGATTTATTGCTGGCTATTTTGCCAGTGCTGCTCGCAGTGCTCCCTGGCTTCGGCAGGCAGATCGCGCAGGTCCGGCAGGCTGTCGCCAGAGCCGTAACCCATCGCTTCGGTGGCTTCTTTCTGTTCATCCTCTGCGGCAAAGCTGAGCGTCTCATCCAGCTTTTGCCAGCCGCCGCCGTCTTTGCGGTAAATTAACGCATGGGTTGGCGTGCTCTCGTCATCGCCATAAATTTCATATTTCTGCACCGGCGCGTCTTGCGGACCAAACTGTAGCGTGTCGATCAGAACTGAATCAGCCATCTTGCTTCTCCTCTGTGAGTAAAAAGTAAGGGTAGTCTAAAGATTCAGGTACTGTCAGGCGGATAGCGAAGCGAGGATGGTGGCCAGGCCCTGAGGATAGATAATCTCAGCGGTGGCCTGTAATTCAGACACGCGCCACCAGCGGTGGTCGCTGATAACACGTTTTTCATTGTGACTCCAGCCGTGGGTGCTGATGCCGTGGCGTGTTGCCTGCACCATGTAAAACTTCTCCAGCGCTCTGACCTCCTCGCCATTCGGCAGCGTCATGACAAAACTTTGTTGCGCGATGCTGCTGCCAATATCGGCACAAATAATTCCGGTTTCTTCGCGCAGCTCTCTGATGGCAGCCTGAGCAAAAGATTCGCCCTGCTCAACGCCGCCGCCGGGCGTTGCCCAATAGGTCTGTCCCGCCAGCGCATCCGCTGTGTGGCTATATCTGAACAGCAATATCCGCTGGCCTTCATCCAGGATCAAAAGCCGGGCTGCCGGACGAACACGCATTTTTATTTCCTTTTAGGTGAGAAAGTCAGCCCGTGGCTGTCTGCAAGTAATTCAAAGATTTCTGATGATGATAAAGGGCCGACAAGGATCACGCTGATCCAGTGTCCTTTATTCATATGATAAGCGGGCAGAATGCCCTCTTTGAGACGCAGCGAACCGATGTGCTCCGGCCTGACTTTTACGTTAAGGATATCTACCCTTTCTTCATGCTCCAGCCCCAGCTTTGTACCGGGCACGTTCATAACGATAGCGAACCATTTCTTGCCATTGGCATGACGAAGTACGGCATAACCCGGCTGGTTGCGCCAAAGGTATTCCGGTTCTGACTGAAAGTTTTCCCGAACGTAGCTGAATAATGTCTCTCTTTCCATGACGTCTCCTGCCGCAAGAAAAATCGCCTTTGGATTATGCCCCTGCAGCGGCGGAATGGAGAAAAACTTTGCCCTAAAAAACGGGGCGTTCAACACGGCCTTGCCACTGATTTACGCGGTATTTTTAATGCCGAACAGCACCAGGATGCCGCCGGCAACAAGCCCTGCCGCCGCCAGCAACAGCGCCGGTTCCAGCGAATGAAACAGCGTCACGCTTAACGACGACATCAGCGGGCCAATCAGCTGCCCCGTTGCGTAACCGGAAGTCAGTACCGCTACCGTCCGCGCCACGGCACCCTGCGTAACTTCACGCGCCAGCCGCATCGCCAGCTGCATGATGGAAAGAAAACCCAGCCCGGTTAACAGCGTGGCGATAAGCAGCCCCTTCGCATCATGGAAAAAAACCACGCTGGCGACGCCCGCACCCTGCACTATCATGGCCGTAGCCAGCGCAGGCTGCGTACGGATACGCGCGGCAAAGGCAATAACCAGCAGCACACCCGCTACCGCCGCCAGCCCAAACAGCGGCCAGAAAAAGGCGGCCTGGTTGCCGACCGTAAAAATAGCGTGTGCCATCTGCGATAAAAACGTTGCCGGCAGAATATAGCCGAAGCCCGCCAGGCTATAGGCCGCCAGCAAAAGCTTCAGGTTGCGGTTTAGCGGCTCGGGTTTTGTTTTGCCGTTGGTGGTCGCCAGCGTCTTTGGCAGCCGGGTAAAAATCATCAGGGCGGCAATAGTCGCCACCACGCCGTAAACCAGCCAGGCCTGTGAGGCATGAAAGCCCAGACAGGCCATCGTCCAGGCCAGCACGCCGGTTAAGGTAATCCCCACTCCGGGGCCGGTAAATACCGCCGCCGACAGTTTTGGCGTCTGCTTGCCCGCCAGCACCAGCTGTGTCCAGGAAGTCACGATAATCAGCGCCCACGCGCCGCCCACGCCAGAAACAAAGCGGAACAGGCATTGCAGCATAAAGCTGGAGGTAGCGGCGGAGAGCAGCGTAACCAGCACCGTCGCCATCAGGCCCGTTTTTAAATAAAAGGTATGATGGCGTTTTAATTTACTGACGTGGATGGCGCCCAGCAAATAGCCGATGTAGTTCATCGCCGCCAGGATCCCAGCGCTGGAAAGCGTAAGAAAGCCATCCTCAATCATTAAAGGGATTTGTGGCGTTAAAGAAAAACGGCCAATGCCCATCACGGCGACAAGGGTAATTATCCCCGTAAGCATGACGCCGGGCGCGCCGGTATATTGCGAGGCCTGAGTAGACATAATTTTTGCTTTGCTCCTGCGAAATATCTTAATCTGGCGGCCATACTATTTCGCAATCGCTGAATGAAAAATGGGGCGAATTATCCTATGACAGGCAGTCATACCCGGGAACGCAACGAGGATATTAAAAACTTCCTGACGCATCACCGTTCACGGCTTAATCCTGAAGACTATGGTTTTACGCTGCAACCGCGGCGGGTAAAAGGCCTGCGACGAGAAGAAGTGGCGCAGCTCGCCGCCGTCAGCGTCAGCTGGTATACCTGGCTTGAGCAGGGACGCGATATCAGTATTTCGCCCGCCGCGCTGAAGCGGATCGGCAACGTGCTGCAGCTTTCCACCACCGAACAGGATTATCTGGACAGGCTGATTTTCGGCGCGAAAAATGCACCGAAACCGGGCGCAATACCGCATGAGGTTAAAGTGATGGCGGACGCGCTGGCGCCGCATCCCGCGTTTATCCGGCGCGCCAATATGGATATTCTCTACTGGAACGAAGCGGCCAGAAGCCAGATTTTTGACTGGTCGACTATCCCCGAAGACGATCGTAACTCGCTGAAGCTGATGTTTATCAGCGACGACTATAAGCAAAAAATCCATCACTGGGAGCTGGCCGCGAAGCATACTATTGCCGCCTTTCGCACCTATTACGCTGCCAGCAACTATGCAGAAGATTTCGGGCGGGTGATTGACGATCTTACCGCCCGCAGCGAGGCGTTCCGTGAGATGTGGCATCGGCAGGACGTCAGCAAGTTCGGCACGGGCAACAAGGCTATTATCGATAGCCAGGGAAAAATCAATCATTACACCTATAGCGCGCTGGAAGTGGAAAGCGCGCCGGGTATCTTTCTTATCTTTTATCTTTGCCGCGCTTCAGAACAGCCATAACCCTTATTTACAGGGCGTACGCGCCCTCTTATTTTTCAGTTTTATTGATTAAGAATGGCAAAACTATCGGCTTTCAAACCCGCACTAACGCGCTTATCATTTCTTACATCAAGGCGAAATGCCTTTAAATCTGATAATTAAAGTAAGGAACCTTCCATGAAAGCCATCAAAAAATTAGTTGTTATTACCGCCCTTTCACTGTTCTCTTCCGTGAGCTTCGCCCAAAGCGTCACCGCCTGTGCTTCCACCCTGGACGCCGCCGAAGCGCAGATTTCAGCCCAGGCGAAAGCGGCCAACGCCTCTTACCGCATTACCGAAGCCAATTATAACAACGGCGTTCATATGACTGCGGTTCTTTCTGCTAAAGAGTAATAGCCAGCTATGGCCTCCGTCACTGGCGGCGCAACTTCATTGCTGTCCGCCTAAGCGTTATGTTATAACATAATTTAATTCATTCTCACGGAGGATTATATGTTGGCGTTAAACATAAAGAAGTCGGGCCTGGCGTTAGGCGCCCTGCTGATGTGCGGACAGGTTTTTGCACATAGTGCCCACTCGCAATTGAGCGAAGCCGAGCAAAAAGCGGCGGAAGGCGTTTTTGACAACCAGGACGTTAAGGAAAGAAGCCTGACGGACTGGGACGGCGTCTGGCAGTCGGTCTACCCTCTGCTGGACAGCGGCGAGCTTGATCCCGTGCTGCAAAAGAAAGCCGAAAAAGATAAAAGCAAAACCGTTGAGCAGCTTAAAGCGTATTACCGCAAGGGCTATGCCACCGATATCGATACGCTGGCGATTGAAAACGATGTTATCGAGTTTCGTCGCGGCGACCAAACCAGCAGCTGTCACTACTACTACAATGGTCATCAAATCCTGACATATGCTTCGGGAAAAAAAGGCGTTCGCTATCTGTTTGAATGCCGCGACGCCAACAGCAAGGCACCAAAATACGTGCAGTTCAGCGATCACACCATTACGCCCCGCAAATCGGCTCACTTCCATATTTTTATGGGCGACACCTCTCAGGAAGCGTTGCTAAAGGAAATGGACAACTGGCCCACTTTTTATCCATGGCAGCTGACCAACGCTCAGGTCGTTGATGAGATGCTGCATCATTAAAGAAAACGGCCCGGTAATGACCGGGCCGAATAGCTAGCCGCGAAACACCGGCAGCCAGCCAAACCAGCTCAGCGTCCAGGCCAGCACGTTCAGCGCGCCAAACAGCATAACAACGACAATGGCTACATTTTGCCTGCCGGCGTGCATGGTTGCTTCCGGAAACTTCTGCTGCGCTTTACCCGCCAGCAGCGCAGGCACTATCACCGCCCACAGCGTGGCGAACAGCCCGGCAAAGCCAATCGCGGCGATAAACCCGTCTGGAAACCACAGGGAGGCGCACAGCGCCGGTAAAAACGTCAGACAGGCCGTTTTTAATCTGCCCAGCCGCGTATCCGCCATCTGCAATCGGTCGGCAATAAAATCAAACAGCCCTGCCGTTACGCCAAGAAACGAGCAGATCACCGCGAAGTGCGAGAAAACATCCATCAGCAGCGCCAGCGCGCTCACGTGCAGATAGCGTCGTAAGGCCGCCATCAGCGCCTCAATATCGCCGCCCGCATCGATAATGGCAGGAAAAGAGCCGCGCGGAAGATTGCCCATCGTGCCGGTCAGCCAGAACAGGTAGATTACCAGCGACATAAAAGTCCCCAGCATCAGCGCCCTGTTTACCTGTTTTTTATCGCCCGCGTAGTAGCCGATCAGGCCGCTGATATTGCCGTGATAGCCGAAGGAGGCAAGACAGAACGGCAGCACTGCCAGCGTATAGGGCCAGTAGGCCTGCCCGGAGGCGCCGCTGTTAGCCAGCGTGGCAATATCCAGCTGCGTCAACAGCCCGCCAAACAGCGTGACCAGCAGCAGGATTTTCGCCAGCACGCAGAAGGTCATCAGTCGGCTGACGCCTTTGGTGCCCAGCCAGACCACTGCCGCCACGCACAGCGTGAGCATGATTTTGGCATCCGCCACGGAAAGATGCAGACCCGCGCGATTTAAAGAGCTCTGGTAGACCGGCCCGCTGGCGGAGATATAGGCATAGGTAAGAATGCCCAGCACAAACAGAATGCTCAGCCCGTTTACGGCCGCCCAGCCGCGCCCCAGCAGATCGCACGTGATGGTATCGAAACCGGCGCCCAACGGATAATGCTGGCTGGCCTGCACAAACAGTAATCCTGTCAGCAACATGCAGACCCAGCTGACCATCAGGATCAGCAATGACCAGCCGTACCATGCGCCGGCCATGACCACGGGAAGCGTAAACATACCGGCGCCAACCACGGTTCCGCAGACGATCATGGCGCCCCACCATACCGAAGGCCGATGGCGGGCTAACGAACTCTCCCTCATAAGTTTCCTGCTAAATAAATGACGTTAAGCCCGCAATTCTACTGCAAATGCCCCGCTATAACTGTACATAATTCCGCCCTACTGAGAAAAACCGCTCGCGGCCGGATTGAGGAGACGATTTTGCCAGGTTTCAGGAACGCTTTGCAAAGGGAGTTGTTATACTGCGGCGCACTATTTGCTTGTGGAAACGGGTTATGAAACGGAAAGAAACAAAGCGGTTTATCGCCGCGCTGGCTGTGGTACTGGTTATTGCGCTTACGGTGATGTCAAAAGTGATGATCGGCGGCGCGATTGACGAATACCATATCCCTTTGCATGACTGGTCAGCGGGCATGCTGGCGCCACAGCTGTTTATGATCGTCGTCTATTCGCTGGTCTTTACCGGGCTGCTGGCTATTCCGCTCTGGTACTGGTTTTTGGGCGAAAAAGCGCCGGATGCCTGACGCCGTGACTCACTGTACGACGCCCTTATAGCCTTATTATTTTCTTGTCTAACGGCATGCTGGCCGCCGGTCACGCAGGCGGCTTCATCAGAAAGAGAAATTTTGCTCAACCCACCATTGAATAATGTTCAACTCACTTAAAGTCATGATTTATCTGGTTTTATAAGTAAAAATTGCGGGGGGGTACCGCCGACCGCCCGCGCCTCGCTTTTTTGCTGCCAGGATTAAAAGAGCGCTAACGCAGAATATAAAAGAGGATCGGGTATGAATAAAATTGCATTAATTACCGGGGCTTCCAACGGGATCGGACTGGAACTGGCCAGGATTTTTGCGAAAAACGGTTATGACATTGTGGCCGTAGCGCGTAATGAGGAAAAACTGCACAAGGCCTGCGAGGAGCTGCGCAGCTACGGCACCAGGATCCATGCACTAAGCGCGGATTTAAGCCGCTATGATGAGATCGAAAAGCTGAAGCAGCGTATTGATAACGACGGGCTGGCGCTGGATGCGCTGGTTATCAATGCCGGTCAGGGTCTGGGCGGCCGCTTTATTGGCGGCACGTCGCTGGAAAAAGAGCTACAGCTAATCCGTCTTAATGTCGATTCTTACGTCCATATGGCTAAAATTTTCCTGCCCGCGATGATCGAACGTCAAAGCGGCCACGTCCTGATGACCTCTTCCATCTCCGGCACCTCGCCTGTGCCTTTCGAGGCGATTTATGGCGCGAGTAAAGCCTTCGTCAATTCCTTCTTCTGGGCCATTCGCAACGAGCTGAAAGGGTCGGGCCTGAATATGACGCTGCTGATGCCCGGCGCGACGGAAACCAACTTCTTTAAGAACGCGGGCCAGGCCAATACCAAAGTCGGTGCCAGTCAGCCGACCAAACCCGCGGAAGTGGCTGAACGCGCGTGGTATGCATTAATGAGTGGTCATGAATATGTTTACGGCAGCGATGAGGCTGAACATGAGGGCGACGTGCTGAACCGCCTTCAGAGCGAATCGCAAAAGGCGCAGCGCCACCGCATTATTTCAGAGCCGGATTCGGCGTCGCGCTAATCCCTTTGCCTGCCGGTTTTACCGGCAGGCAAAGCTTATTTAATAAGCTACGCCCCTGTCTTTGTTGAATAAAATTAAATTTAGCCGTTATATAACCCCGGTAATTTTCTGACCTGAGGCTTTATCGTTTAATCTGTCTCAACATCAGGATTTCATTCACCTTCTCCCTGATACGAGCCGGAAACGCGTCCGTTAAGCAGCCGATAAAAACACGCAGGCGGTGCCTTTTGCTTATTTCAGCGCGATACGGGCTACGCTGTCCTTGCCTTTAGTAGAATCATCTTTGTTGAAATCCTGCTTGAGCGTGACGTAAAGCGTCTGCCCGTCCGGCGAAACCAGCAGGCTGTTCGGGCTGCTGTCGAACGACCAGCTGTTTTTCACTGCATAGCTGGTGGCGTCCAGCTGTAACACCTTTCTGGATCCGCGCTGGCTGATATACAGCTCGTTACGCTTCGCGTTAAACTTGATGCCCAGCGCATCGCCTTCGATGCGTTTAATCACTTTACCGCTGCGCTCATCAAACACCAGCGTGGTTTTTGCCTTCGAGCTGTCAGTAACGAACAGGCGGCCGGTGGCCGGATCTTCCGCCAGGTTCAGCAGCAGATAAGCTTTGCCATCGCCCGCCGTCCAGCGTTTTTCGATTTTCTGCGTACGCGGGTTGATCACCAGCACTTCGCCGCCGCCGTTAGCCGCGTAAAGACGGTCGGTTACCGGCGAATAAATAATGCCTGTCACCCACTTGCCGGCGTTCCTGATGGTCTTGCTCAGCTTCAGCGTTTTGGCATCCACCACCCAAATCACGCCCGGATCGCCCACGCCGCCTATGTAAAGCTTCCCTTCGTGCCAGAAAATTTCACGCGCGCCGTAAGGCGAGCCGTCTTTGCCCTTCTCGCTGAATGCCAGACGTTTCAACACTTTGCCGCTTTCTGCATCTACTTTAGAAATGGTGCCGTCGAGCGAGTTAGTGGTGTAGAACACGCTGCCGTCCGGCTCGACCGCCATACCAAAGTTTTTCAGATCGGTGTGGGTTTCACCGGTGGTTGCCAGCGTGGCGGGATCCAGACGATACAGAATGCCGCCGTTGACGTTTTTAAAAGATTGTGCGCTGGCGACGTAAAGCGCTTTCGGCGTCCAGGCCATTTCATACAGTCCATCGCCCAGCGCACGCTCGGCAGGCTGCGCTTGCGCTTTTGCCGTCGCGGCAGAATTAACGGGCGCTTCTGGTTTTTTTGCCGGGGTCTGACAGGCGGCCAGACTGAATGCAGCAACGACCGCAAGGGCTGCTTTACGCGGGCTAAAAGATTTCATGCAGGACTCCATCAATGGATAAGCGGCCTGATAGCCGCTAAAAAGAATGAGAATCATACGCATTAGCAAAGGAGATGTAAATCTGCGCCATGCGTCGGACGGGATAGAGCGGCGCGGCTAACACGTTTCCCCTGTAAAAATAACAAGTTGTTACACTTTACTAACGGGTTGCTTAGAGACTACCTAAAAGCCAATAATTATCATTACCATTCTCACTGCGATCTCTTCGCTGCATAGCGCAGCCGGAGCGCCGTGAACGCACGTCCCACCGGACAATAAAAAAGCAGTGGCCTATTGTGAGAATGTTATGTCTTTAAACCTCAGGGGAAACGGTGCGCGAGCGCCGGTGTTTACCGTCTCGCTGCTGGCGCTGGCTGTCCATGCCCTGCTTACTCCGGCCCTGGCCGAAGAGTCTGATATGGTCGTTAATGCGGCTTCTGATGACGGCAGCACCAGCGAACAGCAGGATTACAGCGTTAAAACCACGCGCGCGGGCACAAAAATGCTGATGACGCCGCGCGACGTGCCGCAGTCGCTCAGCGTGGTAACCAGGCAGCGCATGGCGGATCAAAATTTGCAGTCGGTCGGCGAAGTGCTGGATAACACCACCGGCATCGCCAGCGAGGTTATCGACAGTGAACGCTCCGCTTATTTTTCACGCGGTTTCCAGATTACTAATTTTACCTATGACGATATTCCCACCTCCGTCAGCGATACCTGGAACTTTGGCGATGCGGCGGAAGATACCGCTATCTATGACCGTATCGAAGTGGTACGTGGTGCGACTGGCCTGATGACCGGCGCAGGCAGCCCTGCCGCTTCGGTTAATATGGTGCGCAAACACGCCGACAGTAAAACCTTTACCGGCAACGTGTCGGCCAGCTACGGCAGCTGGCACAAACAGCGCTACGTGGTTGACGCTTCCGGCCCGCTGAGCGAGTCCGGCAACGTGCGCGGCCGCGTGGTGGCAGGCTATCAGGATGGCGATAGCTGGCTGGATCGCTACCATAAAGCCAAAAAATTTGTCTATGGGGTTATCGATGCCGATGTGACCGACAGCACCACGGTTTCGCTCGGTTACGACTATCAGCAGACCCATACCGGTAACCCTACCTGGGGCGGCCTGCCGACCTGGTACAGCAACGGCACGCGTACGCATTACGATCGCCACACCAGTACGGCAGCGGACTGGACGCGCTATAGCGTGGATTCGCGTAAAGTATTCGCCAATATCAGCCATCAGTTCGACAACGGCTGGATCTTCCGCGCCGATGGTACCCATGCGGAAGAAACCTTTAACGACAAGCTGCTTTATCTGCAGCAGTGGCCGGATGAACAAACGGGCGAAGGCACGACTGGCTTCGGCAGCAAGGACAGAGGCAAGCGCAGGCTGGATGCTTTCGATACCTATGCCAGCGGCCCGTTCAGGCTGTTTGGCCGCCAGCACGAGCTGGTGGCTGGCAGCAGCTACAGCCGTCAGCATAATGCGACCTACAGCGCCGACGGCCCTTACGACGAAGGCCAGATCGGCAGCTTCCACGACGGCTGGAACGGCGATGCGAACGAGCCTGCCTGGGGAAACTGGTATCAGAATGCGGACGATATGGTCAGGCAGAAAGCGTTGTACGGCGCCGCCCGCTTCTCGCTGGCCGATCCGCTGTCGCTGATTGTCGGCGCACGCTATACCCAATGGCGCACCACCGGCAGCAGCGGCGATGTGAAAAAGAACGATATCACGCCTTACGGCGGGCTGGTGTATGACATTAATGATACCTGGTCAGCCTATGCCAGCTATACCTCGATCTTCCAGCCGCAAACGTATCGCAGCAAAAACGGCGGCTATCTGTCGCCGGTAACCGGCAAAAATTACGAAACGGGCCTGAAATCCTCATGGGACGATGGTCGCCTGACCGCCACTTTCGCCCTGTTCCGTATTGAACAGGAAAACGCAGCTGAAGCCGATGGCGATAATTATGTGAACGGCTCCAGCGAACAGGCTTATGTTGCGACCAAGGGCGCAGTGAGCAGAGGCGCGGAATTCGAGCTGAACGGCGCGGTGACGGATAGTCTACAAATGACTTTCGGCGCGACGCGCTTTGTCGCGACGGACTCTACCGGGCGCTACAACAGCCAGATGCCGCAAACCCAGCTGAAACTGTTTACCCGCTACCGTCTGCCGATGCTTCAGCAGCTGACCGTCGGCGGTGGCGTAAACTGGCAGAATCGTACTTTCCAGGACGCAACCGGCCCGGACGGCGAAACCAAACGGCTTTATCAGGGCAGCTATCCACTGGCTAACCTGTTTGCCCGCTATCAGGTAACGACGCAGCTGGCCGTGCAGGCCAACGTCAATAATCTGTTTGACCGCACTGAATATACCTGGCTAAGCGACTCTGCGGTTTACGGTCAGCCGCGTAATTATGAGGTCAATCTCTCCTATAGGTTTTGATTTCTCTGAGAGCACCCGGCCTGGCGCCGGGTTTTCATCATGCTCCTGAAAATATAAGCAAAAAGTGGTCGATGACAGCATAGCCGCAAAATCACAGGGGGCTTTGCTGTTATATCGATGGTCATCGGATTGTCCCGGATAGCGCATGTAGCCTTGCAAGCGAATCAGCCGCCCTCTACTGGCTCCCCGCATTGACTTACGGCCAAAAAAATAGCTCCCGCAGGAGCTATTTTTATCTGTACCGCATCAGAACTTATAGCTTGCCGTTAATGAGAAATTACGCGGTTCGCCGTAAACGATATATTGGTTCACGCTGGTGTCATACTCTTTATCAAACAGGTTATTGATATTGGCCTGTAGCGTCAGCTGCTTAGTTACCTCATAGCGACTGAACAGGTTCACCAGCGCATAGCTGCCCTGCTCCGCGTGCCAGGTGCCGTTGCCTTCCGGCGCGGGCACATCCTGCCAGACGTGCGTCTGCCAGTTTACGCCGCCGCCGACCGTCAGCGCCTGTAGCGACGGCAGACGATAGCTGGTAAACAGCTTCAGCGACGTGCGCGGCAGATAAGGATTAACCGCTTCGTCTTCGCTGTCTTCCGCTACGTAGCGGGTACCGCCCACGGTCATTTGCCAGTTATCGGTCAGCGCGCCGTTCACTTCAAATTCAATCCCGCGGCTAACGGTGCCGGATTTGCCTACGTAGGCGGTATCGGTCGTTCCGGCAATGATCTGTCCGGTGCTCTGGGCTACGTTGTCCTGTTCAATGCGGAACACCGACAGCGAGGTCGTGAGGCGGCTGTTCATCCAGTCAGACTTCAGGCCTGCCTCATAGTTTTTACCCACCACCGGCGACAGGTAGCTGCCGTTGATATCACGATAGGTCTGCGGCTGGAATACCGACGTATAGCTGCCATAGGCCGACCAGTTTTCGTTGATGTCATACACCAGGCCGCCGTAAGGCGTGATGTTGTTTTTCTCCATATCCTGGGTCAGCGTATTGGTGCTCCAGCGCGTATAGCGCGCGCCGAGGATCAAATGCAGCGGATCGGCCAGGGTAATACGGGTCGCCATATAGGCAGATTTCTGACGCGTAACGTCTTCCTGGGCGAGCGTTCGCCCGCTCCATTCGGTTTCCGGGTATTGGCCGTTAAAGCTGTTAAAATCGCCCAGCATCTCTGAAGAAATGTTGTCAAAAGCGCTGTAATAAGTGTTCTTCTGCCTGCTGTAGCTGACGCCCGCCATCAGCTCGTGCTGGCGACCAAACAGCTCGTAAGGGCCGCTGGCGAAGGTATCGACCGAGTCGACTTTGCGTTTGCCGGTGTTATAACCGGTGCCGCCTACGACCGGGTAATTCGCATAGGAGGAGACGCCCGCACCGGTGTTCTTATCAAAGAAACCGTCGATATAGAGCTGACGGCTGTCAAGGAAGGTTTCGTTATGGGTGCCGTTCAGCGTCAGCATCCAGCCGTTGTCAAAACGCTGCTTCAGGTTAACAAAAACCTTTTTGCTTTCTTTATCGTTATAGGCCCACTCTGGCGCCGTGTTATAGCCGCGGCGATAGTCGGTAGAGGATCCATCGCTATGCCAGCGAGGCACGCCGCTCCAGGTTGGGCTGTCCGCGTTGGTTTCCTGATATTCGTAGCCAACGGAAAGCGTGGTGTAATCGGTCAAATCGGCATCTACCACGCCGTAGATAAATTTCTTTTCTGCGCCGTAGCGCTCAACGAAGCTGTTGTTGTCCTGATAACCAGCAACGACACGGCCTCGTACGTTGCCGGATTCACTCAAGGGCGAAGAGAGATCGGCTACGTAACGCTGCTTGTCCCAGCTGCCGTAAGTGGCGGAAAGCTCCCCGGTCGCGGTTTTGCTGTCCGCATGTTTGCGCACCATATTGACCGCAGCGGAAGGGTTGCCCGCGCCGGTCATCAGGCCGGTTGCGCCACGTACGACTTCAATACGTTCATACAGCGCCGTATCGGACTGGGCGTCGCCCAGATTCCAACGCCCCTCAAATACGGTCGGGATGCCATCAACCATATAGTTGTCGATCAGGAAACCACGCGAGTAATAGGTGCGGCGATCCATATCTGCCACGGACTGCATCACGCCCGTCGTATTGTTCAACACATCGCCCAGCGATTGCAGCTGCTGATCCGCCATGCGCTGCTTGCTGATAATACTGACCGACTGGGGAATATCGCGCGCAATCATCGGCATTTTGGTGCCTGAAGAGGTGACGGGAACGCTGTAATCGGTTGCAGAAGTGTCAGTTGTGGCATTATCCGACGCGGCGCTTACCGTAAGCGTTTGTTCTGTGGTTTCCGCCGCTGCTGCCTGAGGCATCTGTAATGCCACGGCGACCAGCGCGGCGACGATGGAGTAAGAAGTGGCTACGCCGCCATGCCGACGGATTTCCCTGTTAATGTGCTGAGCAGAAAACATCACTACCTCGATCTTGTCATTATTGATAAACGGTCTGAGCCGTTTAGCCACTGTGATTTTGGTTTTATTGAACGCTTTTACCGACGCTGCTACCCCGGCGATCGCCGAATGATACAGCCATCTACAAATGCGAATGAGAACTATAATTTTTTTTATTTCTTATGTAAAAGACTATTAATGAACTTTTCAGGATTTTGTAAGACGTAAACCACGATGGGTAATTCCGCTACATAAAGACGTTCTGAAAGGTTTACAGCGACGCTTATTATTGCGCTGATGATGTGTGCCCTGCTGGCTTCGCTGGCAATTTTTACCGGGCCTTGCGGCCTTTATCCGTTCCCTGCTCTGCCGGGCTTTGGCTGACTATTGCCGTACTGGAGGCAGGCGCCTCTTTGGTGATAAGCCTTTCTCTGTTCGGTCTGCGGTCGGACAATCGTCATCAGGCATGGCGCAATGCGTAAGTTATTCTCCGACTATCTGACCATGCTGAGCCGCTGTTTTTTGCCATGCTGCACGAGGATTTTGACAGCTGGTCGATTCCGCTGCTGTTTACGATTGGGTTAAGCCTGGTAGAGGTGGCGGTTGCGCTGCTGGCGGGAATAGCCGCTTCGTGCCCGATTTGACACGGCACCCTTCCCTTAAAAAATGCGATAGCCTGTGTTTGACCTGGCTGGATTTTAGCCTGCATAAACGCGTGTTATCTCTGTAGTTCAGGTATGGAGATGTTATCGGTATGCTTAGCATGATGTAACTAAAATAAGCGCAAGGCCTCCGTGAGCCGGTTTTATCCACCATGATTATCGGAAAACAGCGATCTTGCCCTCTCAGGCGCGTCAGGTCCTGGTTTGCGCCGGTTAAAAAATGCGATAAGGCACTTTTTAAGAAGAGACCTGACTGTTTTCGGGCGCGGACAGACGTTAAAATAGTGCCTTAAAAGCCGTAGAGGATAGTGAGGTATAATGATCTGTCGTTTCACTTTGGCCGTAGCGATGGCCGCCATAACCCTGACCGGCTGCACCAGCCATAAGAAAGATGAACCGGCCACAACATCGATAACGGCATCGGCTAAAGATTTCTTTAAAGGCCCGCCCGTGGTTTCGGCCGAAGATTTTTCCACGGGGCCAACCCAGGTTGACGTTTCCCACGTCACCAGCCGCACCGATGACGGCTCTGCCGTTTATGTCACCGTGGACGGTAAAGATGCCGGCGCGCTGATCCGTGGTCAGAGCCTGCAGCTTCATCTACCCGCAGGCGAGCATCAGGTTGGCGGCTATGTCCCTACCCTGCTCGGCTTTGGGCGTGTCACTATCCCGGCGGTAAAAGTTACCACCACGCCGGAAAAAGTAAAAAAAGTCGCCTATACGACGGGCCTGAAGAAACCAGCCTTTACCGAAACGGACGCAGGCCAGGGATAAGAACATATCATTGCCTGCCCGGTCTGGGTAAGCTAAAAAAAACGGCGACCGCAGGGTCGCCGTTCAGCATATCAGCAGCTAAAAGGCCGCATCAGAAATCCGCTTTCAGCACCACGCGATAGTTCGCCTTACCGGCGCGCACGTGATCCAGCGCTTCATTGATTTTTGACATCGGGAAATATTCCACGCGCGGCGCAATATCGCGGCGTGAAGCCAGCTTCAGCAGCGAACGCAGCTGGCCGGGAGAACCGGTAGACGAACCGGTCAACGCTTTATCGCCCATAATCAGCTGGAAAGCGGAGACTTCAAACGGTTTCAGCACGGCGCCCACGGTGTGGAATTTGCCCTGCGGCGCCAGCGCGTCGAAGTAAGGTTTCCAGTCCAGATCCACAGCTACGGTACTGATAATCAGATCGAAACGGCCCGCCTGACTTTTCAGCGCTTCCGGATCGCGGCTGTTGATGACCTCGTCCGCACCCATTTCCAGGATAGACTGCTTTTTATCCGGCGTGGAGCTGAACGCCACCACTTCCGCACCCATTGCGCGCAGGATCTTAATAGCGATATGGCCCAGGCCACCAATGCCAATTACGCCCACGCGGCTGGTCGCCGTGATGTTGCTCATCAGCAGCGGTTTAAAGACGGTAATGCCGCCGCATAACAGCGGGCCAGCAGTCGCCGCATCCAGGTTTTCCGGCAGCGGAATAACCCATTGCCAGTCGGCGCGAAGCTTCTCGGCAAAGCCGCCGTTATTCAGAATGGTAGGGATTGAACCCTGCTCGCAGTTAACCTGCTCGCCATTAATACAAGCGTCGCAGTGCTGACAGCTTTTCGCCGTCCAGCCAATGCCCACACGCTGGCCGACGGAAAGCCCTTTGGACTTCGCCGCTTCGCCCATGGCGGATACGCGACCAATCACTTCATGGCCGGCAATAGTCGGGTAGCGTGAGATGCCCCACTCGTTATCGATCATTGAGAGATCGGAATGGCAGACGCCGCAATATTCCACTTCGACTTCCACTTCCTCGGCGCTCAGCTCCGGCGCATCATACTCATACAGCTCCAGGGCCTTACCGGCTTCCATTGCTGCATAGCTTTTGATTTTCATGCTCTCTTCCTCTGTTTCGTTAACGGACTGAGTTTAGCAAAGCTCGCCGGATGGTCAGGGAGCGAAACGAGTCATTAGTCGCAGGGAGTGTATCAGGATGTAAAAATTGACGATCTGCGCCGCAACATGCCTATTATTGCGGCAACCCGGCGGAAGATGAAGTCACTATTTGATTAGATGCTGCGTCACGTTGCCGATGGCTTCCACCACCTGCTCGGAATTGTTCTGAATATTGACGATAACGTCGCCCGCTTCTTTTACCAGCGCTACGCCGCTGTCGGCCCGCGCCAGGTTTGCGGTAATATTTTTTTGCGCCAGCTGTGCCAGCTGCTGGTTACGATCGACCACGCTCGCGATCTCCTGGCTGGCGCTATTGATATTGGCCGCCAGGCTGCGCACCTCGTTAGCCACGACAGCGAAACTGCGTCCGTGCGTGCCCGCTCTGGCCGCTTCAACGGCGGCGTTTAACGCCAGCAGGTTGGTCTGATTGGCAATAGAACGGATCGTTTCCACTATCTCGCCGATTTGCGCAGACTGGGAGCTAAGGCCGTGGATGTCTGCTGAGACTTTATGCATCTCGCCGGCAACTTCGTTCATGCGCGCCACGCTGTTTTCAATCACGCTGACGCCGAGCCGCGTGTTTTGACTGGTTTCCACCGCCGCTTTATACGCGTGATCGACCGCTTCGCGCTCCTGCTGGTTTTTCTCTACCTGCGCCGTTACATCGGTAGCGAATTTGACCACCTCATAAAGCTCGTTGTTAGCGTCAAAAATCGGATTATAGGTGGCGCGCAGCCAAATCGTTTCGCCTTTGCTGTTAACGCGGGGGAATTGCCCGGCGACAAAGTCGCCCTTTTGCAACTTGTGCCAGAACTCGCTGTATTCACGGCTGTTATACACTTCCGGCGCGCAAAACATGCGGTGATGACGCCCGATAATTTGCTCATGGCTATAACCGGTAGTTTTTAAAAAGTTCTGGTTGGCGCGTAAGACTTCACCCTTCAGGTTAAAAGCGATCACCGCCATCGAGCGGCTGATAGCGGTCGTCATCGCCCGCTGCTCCTGCGCATCCTGGATATGGCGAGTAATATCGGAAGCCAGCTTAACAATTTTAATCACCCGGCCGTGGCGATCCTGTACCGGCACATAGTTAGCTTCAAGCCAGATCGGGCGCTGATGTTTTGTCAGCCGCAGGAACTTATCGCTGAAGCTTTCGCCACGCGCAAGACGCTGCCAGAACTGATCATATTCCGGCGAGTGGATTAGCTCGTCAGTACAGAAAAGCCGATGATGCTTGCCAACGATTTCGCTCAGTTTGTAGCCCATTGCCTCCAGAAAAAGCGCGTTTGCCGTCAGGATATGCCCCTGTGGCGTAAATTCGATCATGGCGATGGCATTGCTCAGCGAGCTGAGCGTTGCGCGTAAATGGCGGGCTTTGGGTTTCAGCCAGGACAATATCCCCGATTTTGTAGAGTCGATCATGTTGTAACCTTTTGTCATATTTATGGTATTCGTCACAAAATCGTTATCGGCATTTTTGGCAATAAATTAACCCCGGCCGCGCCTGTTAATGCAATAGGCGCCGCTTTTTTCAGCTATTTTCCTTAAAAATTAACCTGTTCCTGACTTTTTTTTGCATCATGAGCTGAGTAAAACATGCTTTACCCTCTTATTTCTGCATTTGATTTAAGTCCACTCGACTACAGTAAATAGAAATTTGGATTAAAACTTATTGAATCCTGACTAAAAAAGGTCTTTGCGTGGCTAAACTATTTTTACGCAGCGGAAGCCTGGACGCGGTTCTGCCTCTTGGCGAAAACGGTCAGCCCGTTTATTTATCAGCCCTGCAGCTGCGCGAGACGCTGCGCCTGCGGAAACAGCAGCAGATTGCTGACTGTCTGGCTATTCCTCAACCCAACGATGCCGGCGATCGTCTGGACTGGTATTCGCCCATCTCCGGCAAAGTTATCTCCTGGGCCGCGGCCAGCGATAGCGCACGGGCGCACGCGTTAAATCAGCTGGTCGCCTGTCAGCAAACGGTGGCCGACCTGTGTCAGCGTGCGCTGCAGTCGGATAAAAACAGCCAGAAACTTTTTGGCGCACTGCTGGCTAAAGCGATTCAGTTTCCCGATCAAAACTTTGTGTACCTGGTCGGCGGCAAACCCGTTCTGACCTTCTGGGGATTTGTCAGCCTGGAGAAAAAAGGCCAGCTGGATCCGCTGGATTGTCTGCGCGCTGTCGAAGAAGAAGCGCCGTTGACGCTGTCGAAAATGACGGCGGCCGCACCGGTAGTTGCCGTCGCGCCTGCAGTAAGCGCGACGCCTGCCGCTGCTGCTGTCACGCCTGCCGCTGCGCCCGCCATCGCGGCTTATCAGACCTCCGCCGAGCCGGAAAATACGCCTGAGCCACCGCCCGCTGCATCAGCGCCCGTGAAACCAAAACCAGTAAAAAATACCGCCAGGCAAAACCTGCTGCGCTATGGCTGGATACTGCCTGCTGCCGCGCTGCTGGTTGTTTTTGGCGTACAGATGAAAAACTATTTCTCCGCTATGCGTCAGGAAGTGACAGCGTCACCGACAGCGAACGTAAATGCGCCGAAACCTGCGGTTGCGCCCGAGAAAGCCGCTGCTGACAGACAGCAACCTGCTACCGAACCGGCTAAACAAACCACTGAAACGAAGCCTGCTGCCGATGCGATTAAACAACCTGCCGAAACGCAGCCTGTTGCCGAACAGGACGCGGTGCTGCCGGTAGCGCCCGCCAGCGTTGCGGCCGTTGCGGCAACGCCGACGCAGACCGCTGCTGAGGCGACGCCAGCCCCGGTTGCACAGCCGCCTGCCGTGCCTGCGGGTAAAGATGATTTGGTTCTGCCGACGAACGCGGTCAAGCTAGGCTCTACCCGTTTCCTTAACGGCAACTGGCGCGTAATTGTCGGCATTAAAACCCCGCTGACCGGCAAGCCGCCCGTGCTGCGCTATCAGCTGCGCAATGGCAAAGGCCAGGCGCAGATGACCCAGGGCGACGGCACCGTTTGTCGCGTTGAGGTCTACGCGGGCGTGATGAAGTCCGGCAACCTGGTGATCAACAGCCGCACCCGAGCGAAATGCAGCGACGGTTCGCGCTACCACATGCCTGAGCTGACCTGCGTACAGGGCGCCGAAGGCACCGCCGCCGCCTGTAGCGGCCAATATGATGCCGATACCGTATTACCGATGACGATGAAGCGCGAGAGTAAATAATGATGCTGGCGACCGCAGATTTTAAACCGAACATGACGCTGATTCAGAACAGCGGCATCCAGTTCCTGGATTTTGCCCTGACGCCGGATCCGGAAAACGATTTGCCGGGCAAATTTGTCCGCCAGACGGCCAACGGCCCGCTGCTGCGTCTGAACTTTAACGCACAGAGCGGCAAATATTTGCTGCCGATCGCGGTGGGCGGTATGCCGGAAGTGGTGAAGCCCGAGTTCAGTTTCCCGCTGGCGCAGTCGCTGGCGCTGCTGGACGGCGTGTGGCTGCCGCTGCCTTTCTTTCGCTTTAATCCGCCCCGTACTTTTATCGGCGGGCCTGATAACTGGGCGCGGGTGCAGATCGTCGCGCTGGAGAAACCCGATCAAAACGGCAAGACGCACCGTATCTGCCTGGCTTTTGAAACCCGCACCTGGCCGGAAGGCGAAGACGAGTCGCTGGCGCTGGTGGAGAGCGATGTCAAAAACGGCGTCAGCTTCGCGCTGGCTTACCGTAGCAACGAGCTGGGCGAGTTTCTGGATCATACCTGGATCGACGGCTGGCTGCGTGAGGTGTTCAGTCAGCAGGCTGCCGCCGTCGAGCAACGTCCACAGGTTAATATCCGCACCGCGCTGCGTGAATTCGAATATCAGGCCCATTACCTGAATATCCTGCATATGCTTGGCCACCAGCTGGCGCTGCCGGAGCTGAAGATCAGCGCCGCCACGTTACAGGAGCCGGCCATCCCGGTCGATTTGATCCTGGACGTCGGTAACTCGCATACCTGCGGCATTATGGTGGAAGATCACGTTGACGATCATCACGGCCTCAAGCACACCTATGAGCTGCATCTGCGGGATCTGGGCACGCCGCACCGCGTCTATAACGAGCTGTTTGAGAGCCGCGTTGAATTTGCCCAGGCCAGCTTCGGCAAGCAGAACTTCTCAATGGAAAGCGGACGCGATGACGCCTTTATCTGGCCTTCGATTACCCGCGTAGGCCGCGAGGCGAGCAACCTGGCGCTGCAGCGTTTGGGCACGGAAGGTGCAACCGGCATTTCCAGCCCGCGCCGCTATCTCTGGGATGAGGATGCCTATACGCCGGGCTGGCGCTTTAGCCGCACGCCGGGCAACGCCGCGCTGGAGCCGCTGGCAACCGCCGCGCCGCTGACCAATCTGGTTAATGACGAAGGCGAGCCGCTGTTCAGCCAGCCGCTGGAAGAGCGCCTGCCGGTCTTTACGCCGCAGTACAGCCGCAGCTCTGTCATGACGTTTATGCTTGGCGAACTGCTGGCGCAGGCGCTGCTGCAAATGAACAGCCCGGCGCAGCGCCAGAAGATGCTGCACAGCAGCGCGCCGCGCCAGCTGCGTAATATTATTCTGACGCTGCCTTCCGCCATGCCTAAACCGGAGCGCGAGATCTTCCGCCGTCGGATGCAGGAAGCGATCGCGCTGATCTGGAAAGCGATGGGCTGGCATCCGGCCGACGACGATTTTACCAGTGCCAAAGACAAGGCGAAAAGCAGCGTGCCGGTGCCGGACGTACAGATGGAATGGGATGAAGCGACCTGCGGCCAGATGGTTTATCTCTATAACGAAACGCAGGTGAACTTCGGTGGCCGCGCCGAGGCGTTCTTTGTCAGCATGGCGCGTCCCGATCGCGTCCGCGCGCCCGACGAGCCGGTGGGCAAAACGCTGCGTATCGCCTCTATCGATATCGGCGGCGGCACCACCGATCTGGCGATCACCCAGTATCGCCTGGATGACGGCGTTGGCAACAACGTGAAGATTATGCCGCGCCTGCTGTTCCGCGAAGGCTTTAAACAGGCCGGAGACGATATTCTGCTGGATGTGATCCAGCTTTATGTACTGCCTGCCCTGCAGCACGCGTTCAAAGAAGCCGGTATGGTGAACCCGGAAGGCGTAATGACGCGGCTGTTCGGCCATGAAGGTCGGCTGGACGGACATTCCACGCTGCGTCAGCAGGTTACGCTGCAAATTTTCATTCCGGTGGGCCAGGCGATTCTGGAAGCCTATGAGAAATTCGATCCGTTGGAGCTGAATGCGGAGCTGGACGCGCGCTTTGGCGAGCTGCTGGCCCAGCCACCCACGCAAAAGCTGCTTGACTATATCAACCGTGAGATCCAGCGCGAGTTGCCGAACGAGGCGGAAGCTTTCGATCTGCTGCGCGTGCCGCTGGTAGTCAGGCTGAGCAAGCTTCATGCAGAATTCCTGTCGCCGCGCATGAATATTACCCAGAGCCTGCGCTCGATGTCAGAAGTGGTCGCCGTGTACGACTGCGACGTGCTGCTGCTGACGGGACGCCCTTCGCGCTTCCCTGGCGTGCAGGCGCTGTTCCGTCATCTTCAGCCGCTGCCGGTAAGCCGTATTCTGTCACTGGACGGCTACCACACTAACGACTGGTATCCCTTTAACAAGCAGGGCCGGATTGAGAATCCGAAATCCACGGCGGCGGTCGGGGCTATGCTGTGCCTGCTGTCGCTGGATTTAAGGCTGGCGAACTTCTGGTTTAAGGCGGGCGATTTTCAGCCGTACTCCACCATTCGTTATTTGGGCATGCTGGACGGTAACGGCAGCCTGAGCGCCGAGAACGTCTGGTATGCCGATATCGATCTGGATGACGATAATTTCCGGCTCGACCCACGCGAACGTTTTCAGGTTCGCGGCGCGCTGACGCTGGGATTCCGGCAGCTGGATAACGATCGCTGGCCCGCTTCGCCGCTTTACACCCTGTCGATCGCCGATCCACAGCTGGCGCGCAGCGTAGCAGGCGACAAGGTGTTGAAGATCAAGCTGGCGGTGGCGGAGACCAAAGGCGAATTCGGCCCGGAAAGATTTGCTATTGCCGAGGCAACGCTGGACGACGGCAGCCGCGTGCCGCTGGAACATCTGCGGCTCAGGCTGAATACGCTGGCCAGCAGCGGCTCAGGATTAACCCATTACTGGATTGACAGTGGGAGCGTATATAAAAAATGAAAGCGTTGACGCCTAAGCCATCGGGGCAGTTCGGCAAAAAACTGGAAAACGTGACCAGGGGGATCGATCGCGCGCTGATTTGGCTGGAAAGCGCCCGTACCACCGCCCCACGTCTTAATATGGAAGCGGATCGCCTTGGCGTCCGGCTACGGCATCAGCACAACAAAGCAACCCGGCTGAATGAGGCTGCGAGCAAAGAGTGCGCGGTCGGCTTTTTTGGCCTTGCGCAGGCGGGCAAAGCCTGGCTGATCGCCGCCCTGGCCGCCAGTGAAAAAGGCCGGATGGAGCTGGCGCTGGGCAATACCACCTTTGACTATGCGCAGCTTAATCCGCAGCAGCAGAGCGCCACAATGGTCATGCGCTTCAGCGGCCGGCAGACCAGCACCGATAACGAATGGCCGGTGCAGCTGTCGCTGATGAGCGAAGAAGAGATCGCCGGGGTGCTGGCACAAATCTGGGCCAAACGCAGCGGCAGCGAAACCGTCGCGCTGGACGAGCAGCAGATTGCCGAGCGCATGAAAAGCGTCGCCGTTTATCGCCAGGCGCAGAGCGTGGAAGGCATGAGCAGTAATAACGTGGTGGCACTGTGGCATCGGCTGAACGCCGCCCAGATTTGCCGCAGTAAGGCGCTGGAAAGCCATTTCTGGCCGCAGGCCGTAGAGCTGGCGCCGATGCTGGGCGTGGACGATCGTGCCCGTCTCTTTTCCCTGCTGTGGAATGAAGATCGCGATCTTTCCGCGCTTTATCGCCAGCTGGCGCACGTGCTGCATCATCTTTCCGGCGCGCGGCGCGTGCTGGCGCCCATCAGCACGGTGGACGATCCCGGCCTGAGCGTATTAAACAGCAGCGGCCTGCGCTATTTTAACGCCTCATCGGATCGCGTTATTCAGGTGGTGCCGCAGCATAACGGGCGCAGCCTGAGGCCGGTTAACCTTGCGCTGGGCGAGCTGAACCTGCTGAGCCGCGAAGTGCTGCTGCCGTTCTACAGCGCACCGCGTGAAAGCCTGTTTGAACAGGTCGACCTGCTGGACTTTCCCGGTTTTGAGGAGCCGTCGCTTCTGCCGGATGACAGTGCACACGAGCTGGCGTTGGCCTTTACCGTCGCCAAGCGTCCTTTCCTGTTAACCCGCGCTGCAGAGCGGCAGGACGTCGATTTGCTGATGGTCTGTAACGCTTCCAGCCAGCGCGCGGATACCCGCATCGTGGGCCGCGTGCTGGACAACTGGGTGAAGCAGACCCAGGGCCAGCCGCACAGCGGCCGTAAACCTGCGCTAATCTGGGCGCTGACGCCTTTTGACCAGCGTATTACGCACGGTCAGCACCACGACGCTGCCGTACAGCGCTACGTGGGCAATCCCGGCGACGCCTGGGGCACCATGTTGACGATGGATGACAAGGGTGTGAAGCGAATGGCGGGCTGGCTGACCAGCGAAGTCAGCCGCGAAAACAAAATGGCGCGCTTACAGGAACAGCTTAGCGAGATCCGTCGTGAGCTGAGCGATAACCTGTTGGGCCGCTGGTATCTTGCGGCGGAAAAAGAGGAGCCGGAGGCTCGCCTGCACGTTGCCGAAACGCTGCTAAAGGCGTTGCAAACCAGGACCGGCGTGCACGGCGAGCTGCTGGAGCGGCTGCTGCCAACGCGCGAAACGCTGCGTCACCTGTTTATGCAGCAGCAACACCCCGCCGAGCGCCGCAGCAACGAAGAATACGCCCTGACGGAAGAAGATCCTTTTGGCATCGGGATGAGTATCGATCTGTTGAGCAACGATCCTTTACCGCTGCCGCTGGATGCGCAGCAAACGGGTGAGGAGAGCGAAGCGGAGAATGGCTTTGCGCAGCAGGTCTACCGTTACTGGATCAACCTGCTGGGACAGCTTCCTGAACAGGACGCGCTGCTGGAGCTGCTGGGGGTGACGCGCCCCACGCTGGAGATGCTGACAGAAGAGCTGACCACGGCCAGTATTCGTCTGGATATTGAGGGCGCGCTGGTGAAAATCCTGACGGATAAAGATGCGGCGAATACCCCGGCCGAGATGCTGGCCGATCGCCAGGTCTCCCGCGCGCTGAGCGTGCTGGGCGATTTCGTCGCCTGGCTGGGCTTTCAGCATCTGCCAGAGGCGGCGCGCCCCGACAGTAAAATCAACCGTGGTCAGAAGATTTTCGCCCGTCCGGAAACCCAGGCCGCCAGCCTGGGGCCGGGCCAGCGGCTGACAAAGCTGGCGCTGAAGCCTAATAACCATGCCGCCTACTATATCTATGACTGGCTGGTAGGGCTGAATGAAACCATTCTGCTGAACGCCGGTTACTCCGCCGCTCGGGAGATTGACGGCGAGCACCGCGTGCAGCTGGCTGAGATTTTGAAACAGACAGGAAAGTAGCAGGCACGGAAGTAGCCGTTGCCGGCTGCTTTATTGCAACGCGGCTTACTTTCAATAAAGGCAAAAAACGCAGAGCACTTTACTCAAGTTCTCTGCGCGTTGCGCTTTAACAGCAGCCCGAAATGGCTTAATACGCTTCAGGCTGCCTGGCTCAGGCCTGGATTAGATCTCTGTCCATGGACGACCGTCGCCGTCTGCCGCCCCGGTCGTGCTCTCCAGGCCGGGTTCAGTGCCCTGCCCAATCCACCATTTAGCCAGATAGTTTCGTCCTTTATGAGTCACTCTGTCGCCGCCAACGTAGACGCGACTGGCTTCCCACAGCGGATAAAGCGGCGGAGCCGGCACCACCGGTTCTTCAGGCACTTCAGGCACTTCAGGCACTTCAGGCACTTCAGGCACTTCAGGCACTTCAGGCACTTCAGGCACTTCAGGCACTTCAGGATGGTCCACCAGCTCGTTATACATTGAAAGATATAGATAATATTTTGCGTATAAAGTATCACGCAGCGGACGGCTCAGGGCCATAACGGCCAGCCAGAGATCGTCTTTCGCCGCAGCATAATCCGCGGCCCCAACCGCATGGTTAGCGGCAATCGCCAGCGAAGCGCTTTCCAGTCTTTCGGCCAGATCCGACTCTGGATTGTTATTTAATTTTTCATTTTTCAGGCCGCTGGCCGTAATGACAAAATGATTGGTTTCGCTGAGGGTGTCGATTATGCCGGATGCTGCGGGCAACAACCGTAAACGAGTAGGTTCACGATGATAAATTTCAATCCGATCTCCGTAAGAGAAAGCAATTTCGTCGTGAACAATAAGACGGTCGTTACCCAGAAAAGTTCTTTTATAGATTTCTCTGTTACTGCCGTCACGGATCTTAATCTGCGCATAGGTTTGATCCGGGAAATACACGTGTGGACTGTTGCCGGCGGCATGAACGCTGAGCAAGCCTTTGCTGTGATCCAGCTCGACGCTGGCAAAAAGAGCGTCACCCAGCCCTAACAGGTTAAATGCCTGATTAAGTAACGGCGAGGCTATTTTACGCCGGTAGCTGATACGCTGCGCCGACTGCCCGGCTTTAACGATCGGGTAGCCTGGCTGCACATCATACTTTTGGCTTTTACCCGTGGGTAAGTGCAGCGTGTAGACGCCAACAGGCAGATCCTCCAGCAGCATTTCCTGCCGGTCAATTTTGGCCTGACGTACGACCGTTGCGCCATCAAGCAGCGTCAGGGTTTCATTTTCAATCTGACGGAAGTCATCGATATCCAGCGTCAGACTGACGCTGCCCGTCAGGCCGGTTATTTTCAATTGCTGAACATCCACCAGCGCGAGTGGGCTATGCAAGTCGAGCTGCTGCTGCAACGCCGTCAGCCGTCCCTCTTCCACCAGCTGATTTAAAGGATAGACCGCCTTGCCCTGGCAAAACAGATTGCTGTCGCGCTGCTGGCGAGTGAGTGGCGCGCCAACCAGCTGCATAAAAGGTGTAACGTCAATTTTAGCGCCCGCTTCGGCAAAGCTAACGGAAAGCATATCCAGCAGCGAATGTGCTTCAGCAATAAAGCCACTGCGGTTGCTGAGCTGACGGTAGTGCTGATTAAAACGGGTAAAGGCTTCCATTCCCGCCTTGTTGACCATCTGCATCATAAAGTAGAGCTTCGAGCGCAGATCCCACTGATTTACTGGCGTACCGTTACGCACAAAATCATTAATAATCTTTTCAACGGCGGCCTGTCTGCCATAGTCGTACAGCCAGCCCTGCTGGTACTGTCTGTCGCCCATCGTCACATTTTGATAGCAGGCACAGTAGATATTGTTCCAGACCTCACGCACATCGATAAATCTGTCCGACATAAATTTGCCTTCATAACCATGGGCAATTTCGTGCAGGCAGCCCCAGCCGGGCTCTTTACTGAACAGCCAGAAGTCGCTAACGGTTGGGCTGGTTTCGGCGGTCCAGCGATCGCTGTAATAAGCCGCGCCCGGGCCGCTTTTGTCCGCTTTGATAAAGTAACGGTTGCGGATATTACGATCGGTAACAACAGGCGTCTGGAACGAAAGGCCGATAAGCGTGTTATAAAAATCAAAGATATTTTTGTAGCCTTCTAATAAACGGTCGACGCTATTTTGCGCGTGGAGCGTACGCAGCCTTTGTTTATCAGCCGCCGGGATTAAAATATTAACAAACTCGCTGGTGATTAATGCAAACTCAGCGTTCTGGCTGTCCCAGAGATGAAAGAAAGCGCTTTCGCTACCGCCTTGCTCATAGACAGGAAGCGCTGTAGCCATATCGTCATATTCATATTCCACAACGACCGTGGAAAGCTCATAAGGGGTATCAATAAAAGGCACAGAGGGCGCGCTGGCACTTAACGTAACCCAGGCGGATCCAACGCCGACAGAAGCTTCAGTTTGATCATTATTATTCAGTAAACGCAGCGTCAATGAGCCGTTATTGGGCGATAGCTGGCGGACTTTAATCGATCGCCCCGCAGGCAGGATAATTCCCAGATGCTGACGATCGTGATTGATCCCCTTGCTCAGACCGGCCGCATCCATCCATTGCGGCCTTTCCAGGGAATATATGCTTTTTACTTTACTCAGGGTTGTCATGATTATTCTCTTCTCAGGTTTCAGGTAAGAAGAAAGATATCAGGCAAGCGCCATCGTCAGGCGGTAATTATTGACAGCAGGCAATTATAAAATGGAGGGAAAAATATTTTCCTGACTAACAAAAGGGTAAACGCCACAAAGAAAACAATAGCAAAATAAAAATATACTGCTGAATTAACAATAAAACCTCCCGCCATTAACCCTGCCGATAAATAATTGCTTTTTTTTAATAGAGAAACGATGGTTATTTAACAGCATACTCTGTTGCAAAAATAGCAGAAAAAAAAGGAACCTTGGGCAGGTCTCCCGCATGTTAATTTATTAGAGAGAGAATGCGACAGCAGCCGGGCTGCCGTCGCGTTTCTGTGGCGTTATACAATAGCGGAAAGCTTAAACACGCTGACGCTACGCAGCAGATTTTCAGCCTGCTGCTGCAGGGACTGCGCCGCTACGGTTGATTCCTGCGACAATGAAGCGTTCTGCTGTGTGGCATCATCCATCTGCGTTACGGCGAGGTTGACCTGATCGATCCCGACGCTTTGCTCATTACTTGCCAGCGAGATCTCTGCCACCAGCGAGCTGACGCGGTGCACGTTTTCCACAATATTTTCCATCGCATGGCCCGCGCGTTCGACCAACGCGTTACCCGTATTGATACGGCTGACCGAGCTGTCAATTAAGGTTTTAATATCCCTGGCGGCAGCGGCAGAACGTTGCGACAGCGCCCGTACTTCAGCGGCCACCACGGCGAAACCCCGTCCTTCGCTCCCTGCCCTTGCGGCTTCAACGGCGGCGTTCAGCGCCAGGATATTGGTCTGGAAAGCAATGCCGTCAATCAGGCTGATAATATTGCTAATCTGGCTGGAAAAATGCTGAATCTCGCCCATCGTATGCACCACTTCCTTCACCACGCTGCCGCCCAGCTGCGCGGCTGACGTGGCATCCTGAGCGATATCACTGGCATGACGCGCGTTGTCAGCATTTTTTCTGACTACGGATGTCAACTGCTCCATCGAGGCCGCCGTTTCTTCCAGCGCGCCGGCCTGGGCCTCATTACGCCCGGAGAGATCCTGACTGCCCAGGGCAATCTGTGCCGAAGCCGAGGCAATAGTTTCCGTGCCTTCCCGCACGTCGGAAACGATACGCGTAAGATTGGTGTTCATCTCTTTCAGCGCGGCCATTAGCGAGGCCGTTTCATCCCGGCCTTTAACCACGATTTGCGTCTGCAGATCGCCGGCCGCCACCGTCTGGGCGATTTTTACTGCCTGCGCCAGCGGCTGGGTAATACTGCGTACCAGCCACCAGGTAATAATGCAGCCGGTCAACAGCGCCAGCAGCATCGACAGGGCCAGGATCAGTCTGGTGTGCTGATAACTTTGCTGATTAGCGGCGGCGATCTGCTTATGCAGGCTTTGCGTGTGCGTCAGGACGTTGGCTACCACTTCGTCGATCATTTTTGTCGGCAGACGATCGACACCGGTGACCAGACGATCGACACGCTGCGCGCTGTCGGCATCGCCCTGCTGGTAAGCCTGTAGCGCGCTGAGATAGCGCTCTTGCAGCTCGCCATGAAGCTTACGCGTCTCCCGCACTTCACGGTTATCCATTCCCACCGTCGGCATCGTTTCGATCAGCGTGGCAAGCAGCTGCTGAGTCTTGTCGCCCTGTTCAATAAAAGCCGTCCTGTACTTAGCAAAAGCCTCCGGACTTTGGCCGCCGCGCAGCAGCGTATTTTTCCACTCCTGTACCTGAATCTTAAACTGCACCTGTGCATTTCGCGCGGTGTCGATAACCCGCTCAATCTGCATTTCCTGCTGCATGATCTGACTGCTTTGCTTAAGCGCGTTTTCGTTGATAGCGAGGCCGCGCAGGCCAATAAATAGCGTGGCGCAAAGCAATACTGCAGCCAGCAGGCCTAAACGCACGCCGATTTTATAATTAGAAAGTTTCATTTGATGCCCTGGTAGACGAAGCGGAAGCAATTTTCCGGTTCTTCAGGGGAAGTTATCGGCAGACAAATAAAGAAGCTTTATAGCGGAGACTGGCCCCGGACGGGGCCAGTAAAGCAGTTCAAATCAGGCGGGCGTGGCGCAGTTCGCTTTTCAGATAGGCGTAAAACACCGGCGCAGCAACGACGCCCGCCAGGCCAAAGGCGGATTCAAACACCAGCATTGCCAGCAGGATTTCCCAGGTTTTAGCGTTGATACGGGAGCCAAAGATGCGGGCATTGATGAAGTATTCCAGCTTATGCACCAGAATCAGGAAAATCAGCGCGATCAGCGCTGCCTGCAAAGAGATGGAAAGCCCGATCAACACAATAACCGTGTTGGAGATCAGATTGCCGATCACCGGCAGCATTCCAGCAATAAAGGTCAGGACGATCACTGTTTTGGCAAACGGAAAATGCAGCCCGAACAGCGGCAGCACGCCGAACAGAAAGCCGCAGGTCAGCAGCGTGTTGACCAGCGAGACTTTGATTTGTGCGAAAACCACATCGTGAAAAGAAGCCGCAAGCAGCGTCAGACGTTTAAGCAACGCCTGGGTTAGCGGCGCATTGCTGGTATCGCTGCCGCTGATGCGCAGAGAGATAATCGCACCCAGCAGCATCCCGATAAGCATGGTGGCAAAGGTGTGCGCGGCGGTACGGCCCAGCGTTTGCACCACGACCAGATGCTCGCGCAGCCAGGCCATGACCTGATGCTGCAGTTCATCGATATCTGCGGGCAAATAGCGCGTGACCACCGGCGACAGCGTATCCTGGGCGTCCTCAAGCAGCTTGCTGGCGGCAGCATGGAAAGCCGCCGGGCTGTGAAAGTCGTGCAGCAAAAAGCCAATCAGTTTGGTGATACCGCCCGCCAGCGCTAACAACACCACCACGGTGAGAAAGAAAATAGTGATCCAACGCGCCAGCGGCCCTTTTACCAGCCTCTCTACCCAGGGCGCCAGCGCCAGAATGGTTTCGTAAACGATAAATCCGGCCAGAAAACAAGGCAGCAGGCGTAAAGGAAAAATCAGCAGCAGCGCGATAAAGACCAGCAGATAGCTGGCGGCTTCGCAAAGCTGGCGTTTGGTGAGGTTCCGTATCTCCATAGGGATTCCTGTCTGTCTGAAGTCAAAAAGCATTATAATTCAGACAGTATACAATCCACCGCGTTTTTTCAGGCCTGTTTTGATTTGGTCGAACTTATATTTATGTACTGCGGCGAAGAACGAAACGGAGGCGGGACAGAAAAGTCAAAGCGGGCCGCTACGCCCGCCATTGAAAAGCAATCAGGCGCTGACCTGTACCTGACGACGCCATGCGCCCGGCGACTGGCCGAACTGACGTTTGAAGCTGCGGTTAAAAGATTGTTGGGAATCGAAACCAAATGAAATCGCCACGTCCAGAATAGGCTCACCGCCTTTAGCCAGGCGCTCGGCGGATTTTTTCAGACGACGCGCGCGGATATATTCGCCTAAAGCGTGGCCGGTATGCTGCTTGAACATACGCTGCAGATGCCATTTGGAGTAGCCTGCCCGGCGGGCCACGGTATCCAAATCCATCTTGCCTTCAATATGCGTGTCGATCCACATTACCAGGTCGCTGATAAAATCATCATGGCTCATTGTCTTCCCCTTAGAATTATAACCTGTTTTAGCTGTTGACCTCCGCCGCCGGGCGGGGTAAAAGGTAACTGTCATTAGTGCATTTATTAACGGTAAAACAGACGCGAGCTTAATGCAAGTATAATTGTTGCATTAAATGCGATCGCGAAGCGGCACAAAGGCAGCGCAGAACAAGCGGCGTAGCGCGCAAAGATTACGGCAGCCGTGGCGGCCCGACAGGATTTCAGGCAATAAAAAAGCCGGACATTGTCAGTGTCCGGCCCTATTCAGGGTTATGCAGCCCGTCAGGTTTCCGCATTTTCACGGGTTTTCATCGCTTCGCAGCTGCCTTCGGGATAGCGGCGGTCGCGCTCATAGATTTCCCGCAGCGCGTCGGCAACCGTCCGCTTCGCCAGCACACTGAGCGACGCCTGCTCGGCCTCGTGAGCCAGCTCTTTAAAGAACCAGCAGGTGTTGGCGCTGACCAGACAACGCGCCGGCACTTCCGGGCGGCCTGCCAGCAGCGGTTTATCCTCCAGCACGGAAGTATAGATATCGCAAAGCGTAATCTCCTCCGCCGGACGCCCCAGCCGGATAGTTCCGGTACGGCCCAGCGTAGAGACGATAATGCCGTCGCGGGTCAGCGGCACCATCATCTTACGGACAAAGCTGGGATTGGCCTCAAGGCCCATTGCCAGAATTTTGCTGGTGCTGCGTTTACCTTCCCGCTCCGCCTGGGCTATGCAGAGCACCATTTGTAACGCTGTAGGAAAACGAATATCAAGCATGTTCAGATCCTTGCTTTTAGCTGTGCCTCACCGTATCGGCGGTGATCTAAAAAAGCATTAAAATCAATCAACTAATAAAGATGATAGTAAATTAATATACCAAATAGTGTTGCACTTTAGAAGAAAGCCGTTAAGCAGTTCCTGCTATTTACGCTATAACCCTGAATAACAGAGGGATTATTCCCTCTGTTTTGACAGGAAACTTACCTGTTTTCCTGCAAATAGCGATAGATGACCGACAGATCTTTTTCGCCATAGCCTGCATCCACCGCCTGCTGCCACAGTTTAGCGATGGCGGTTAATCCCGGCAGACGGCTTTCTTTTGCCGCCGCCAGCGCCAGGCGAGCATCTTTTAGCGCCCAGGTCAGGTGCATTTGCGGTTCATAGCTGCCCTCTTTAATCATACCCAGTTTCGCTTTGGCATAGGGAGCCGCCAGCGGCCCGCCGTCCAGCACGTCCCAGAATTCATCCGGCGTAAAGCCAAACTCTTCCGCCATTTGGGTACTTTCCGCCAGCCCCTGCACCATAGAGATAAGCCAGGCGTTGACCACCAGCTTCATGCGCGACGCCGCGCCCGCCTCCCCCAACCACTTCACGCCTTTTGAGATTGCCGCAAAGACCGGCTCGACGGCCTGCGCTTTCTCCCGGTCGCCGCTGGCCAACACCAGGATTTGCGCATTTTCTGCAGGTGCTTTAGTGCCCGAAACGGGCGCATCCAGCAAAATCACGTCCGGACGCTTCTCGTGCAGGATGGCGAGCAGTTTTTCCGTCGCTTCCACGCCAATTGTGCCCATCTGCACCAGGATCGCGCCCTGTTTCAGGCTCGACAGCGTTTTTTGCAGCACCTCCCCGGTGATTTCCGCATTCGCCAACATGCTGATGACCACGTCGGCCTCTTTCACCGCCTGTTCCGGCGTTTCCGCCAGCCGCAGGCCGGCGCTTTGCAAATCTTCACCGCGCGCGCTGGTACGGTTCCAGCCGCTGGTAACAAAGCCGTTTTTCAGCAGGTTTGCGGCAAAAGCGTGCCCCATCGCGCCCAATCCCAACACGGCTACCGCGGAACGTTGATTCATAACAGACTCCTTATCGTAAGCGATCAATAACGGTATTCTCTTTCCAGGGTAGCGCAACCCCGTGCGGAATGCTGATTTTCCCGCAGCGGTTATGTAAGAAGGTGTTCACTGCCTGGCGCATCCCACAATTGTGGCTATACTCACCGGTCGACAGATTTTTCGCCGTTAAATCAAGAAACAAGGGTGAAAAGCGGTGAATGACCTTCGCCGCGTGCCGATTATGCTGATTTACATAAAAACGGCGTTTTTCAATGTCATCTGTCGCACAAATCAAACACAATATGGGTACTTTTCTGTTTTCGCGTAATGCGGAACTCACTTATCAACAAGTCGTTAAACCTGATGCAATCAATAACCGTTTCTCGTAAGACCGCATGGCTGCGCGTCATTATGTTGGCCATCGCCGCATTTATTTTTAACACCACCGAGTTCGCGCCGGTTGGCCTGCTTTCCGATATCGCCAGCAGCTTCGCCATGCAGACCGCCCAGGTCGGCCTGATGCTGACAATCTACGCCTGGGTGGTGGCGCTGATGTCGCTGCCGATGATGCTGCTGACGCGGCAGATCGAACGGCGTTTTTTGCTTATTGCTATCTTTCTGCTCTTTATCGCCAGCCATGCGCTTTCCGCGTTCGCGTGGAATTTCAACGTGCTGGTGGTTTCGCGCATCGGCATCGCGCTGTCACATGCTATTTTCTGGTCAATTACCGCCTCGCTGGCTATTCGCGTGGCGCCAGCCGGCAAGAAAACCCAGGCGCTGAGTATGCTGGCGACCGGTACGGCGCTGGCTATGGTGCTGGGTCTGCCGATTGGCCGCGTCATCGGACAGTATCTTGGCTGGCGTATCACTTTTGGCGTAATTGGCGTGGTGGCGCTGATGACTATGCTAACCCTGGCGAAACTGCTGCCGAAGCTGCCAAGCGAACATACCGGCTCGCTGAAAAGCGTGCCGATGCTGTTCCGTCGCCCTGCGCTGGTATCGCTGTATTTGCTGATCGTGCTGATTGTTACGGCGCACTATACGGCCTATAGCTATATCGAACCGTTTATTCAGGCCGTGGCGCAGATGGGCGGTAATTTTACCACCTTCCTGCTGCTGATTTTCGGCGCGGCGGGCATTATCGGTAGCGTGCTGTTCAGCGCATTGGGCAACAAGTTTCCGGCGACGTTTCTGCTGGGCGCGATTACGCTGGTCTCGGTCTGTATGCTCGCGCTGTTAATCGCGGCAACGCATACCGTAGCGATCTCTACGCTGTGCGTTATCTGGGGGCTGTCGATGATGATTATCGGCCTGGCGGTTCAGGTCAGAGTTCTGACGCTGGCACCGGATGCCACCGACGTGGCGATGTCGCTGATGTCCGGCATCTACAATCTGGGCATCGGCGGCGGCGCGCTGCTGGGCAATCAGGTGAGCCTGCATTTGGGGATGGCGCATATCGGCTATGCCGGCGGCGCAATCGGCCTCTTTTCGCTGGCCTGGTGCGCCTGGAGTATGAAACGCTATCCGCAGCTGCGGATTAACGGTTAATCAACATTCCGATTAATCGTCAGCTGTTTCCCTGGCCTGCGCATCTCCTGAACGGCCTCGGGATAGGTTAACGTATGAAGTTGCATGCATAGCCTCTTTGATCATTACGCCAGGCAAAAAGCCTGATATTAATTATCAGGCTTTTTGAGCGTAAACCGGTTAAGTTCAGCCGGATAAAATGCTGGCTTATGCCAGATAAAATACCGGTTTAAGCGCCTTACTGACCGGGCTGAAGTCCGGGTTTGACGGCATCAGTTCACACATTGACCGCCACCAGCGCTGACACACTTCCGTGCTGGCCACCGCGTTCCAGCGCTCTTCCGATTCGATCTCCACCACCGCAAACAGCAGGTGGCGCGACTCGTCCAGAAAAATGCTGTAATGATGCGCGCCATGCGCTTTCAGCGTCTGCGCCAGTTCCGGCCAAATGGGATTATGCCGCTGCTCGTACTCCTGATGCTTATCAGGATGCACCTGCATCACGAAAGCTTTACGCAACATGCGGATGCCTTGCTTCCAGCGCGGCGTGCCATGGCTGCACGTTAAACCGTTCGCCCAGCGCGACCAGCTGCTCAGTGGTAATACTCTGGCGCATTCCGCCCATCGACAGCACTTTTACCACCACCTCGGAAGATTTTTCCGCCGTGTCGATCAGGCCAAAGGTTTCATCCAGCGTCGGGCCTGCGCCGAAAATACCGTGGAACGGCCACATCACCAGGCTGTGCGAAGCCATCTGCTCAGCGGTTTTTTCGCCGATGCCGTCGGTGCCCGGCACCATCCACGGCACAATGCCCACGCCGTCCGGGAACACCACCAGACATTCGGTGCTGCCTTCCCACAGCAGGCGGGTAAACAGCGCGGAGTCCAGCTCCACCACATAGCTCAGCGACATAAAGTTAGTGGCGTGGCAGTGCATGATGACGCGATCGGCGCCGTTGGTCACTTTCATGCGCACGCTGTGCGACTGGAAATGGGAGGCCAGTTCGGAAGTTGGCAGGCCGCCGTTGCTCAATCCCCAATAAATGCTGTAGGCGCGGCCGTCTTCGCTGACGCGCAGCAGCACCAGGCAGTCCGCCGGATCCAGCTGCACGTTGCGGAAAAATTTGCCGGAGCCGGTGACGATAAACCAGCAGTTTGCCAGTTCCGGTACGGGCTGCGTCAGCTCTACCGTGCGCGGCTCACGGTAGAAATCCTGAGCAAACGGCCGGACTTCTTCATCAAGCAAACGGTAGCTGACGTTGCCGCCGTTGCGTTCATCCCACCCTTTTAACCACATATCAGTAGTGGCTTTTACCATTCCCTGGACGAACCATGAAGTCAGAATGTGTTGCATGTTGCATCCTTAACGTTTGCTGAGAGTTTGTTGTTCATAATGGCGAACGCTGTCAAGCCAGCCTGCGCCCGCCGGGACATCGTGACGTACGCAGTACGCTTCCCACACGGCCTGCCACGGCAGCGATTTTTGTTCTTCCAGCAGGGCCAGACGCGCGGTGTAGTCGCCTTCCAGCTCCAGCTTTTTCAGTTTGCCCACCGGCTCCAGCAGCGCCCGCAGCAGCGCTTTTTTGGCGTTGCGCGTGCCGATAACCCAGGCGGCGATACGGTTGATGGAGGCATCGAAGAAGTCGAGACCGATATGCACTTTGTCAAACAGGCGCTGACGCACGATTTCATGCGCGATGGCCTGAGTTTCATCATCGAGCAGCACAACGTGATCGCTGTCCCAGCGTACCGGGCGGCTGACGTGCAGCAGCAGACGCGGCACGTACAGCATGGCGGTGGAGATCTTGTCGGAGATAACTTCAGTCGGATGGAAATGACCGGCGTCCAGCGTCAGCGCCGTCTGGCGGCTGGCGGCATAGCCCAGGCAGAATTCGTTAGAGCCAACGGTATAGCTTTCCGCGCCGATGCCGAAAAGCTTGCTCTCTACCGCATCGATATGGTGCGCCGGATCCAACTTTTCGCTGATGATCTCGTCAAGCGAGTTCGCCAGGCGTTCGCGCGGTGCAAAGCGATCGACAGGCAGATCCTTCATGCCGTCCGGGATCCAGATATTCATCATGGACGGTGTGCCCAGCTGCTCGCCAAACGCGGCCGAAATTTTGCGGCTGGCTTTACAGTGTTCGATCCAGAACTCACGGATCTCTTTATTGACGCTGGCCAGCGTAAAGCCGTTTTCGCTCAGCGGATGCGAAAAGCAGGACGGGTTGAAATCCAGCCCCAGGCCGTTGGTTTTTGCCCATTCCACCCAGTTTGCAAAGTGCTGCGGTTTGATTTCGTTGCGTTCGATCCGGCTGTCGCTTTCCAGATAAATGGCGTGCAGGTTCAGCCTTTTCGGGCCCGGGATCAGCGACATCGCCTGTTCCAGATCGGCGCGAAGCTCAACGGCCGTTCTGGCTCTTCCCGGATAGTTGCCGGTCGCCTGGATGCCGCCGGTCAGCGTGCCCTGAGGATTTTCAAAACCGCGGACATCATCGCCCTGCCAGCAGTGCATTGAGATCGGCAGCTGATCCAGCTGCTTCAGTGCGGCGTCTACGTCCACGCCTTGCTCGGCAAAGCGTGATTTTGCCAGTTCAAACGCCTGCTCAATTGCTTGGGTCATACGCATAGCTCCTTAACCGAATGTGTCAGTGACTGAAAAAGCGTCCAGCTGCGGCGGTAAGCGTCACTGGCCTGTGGGATAAAAGTGTTCAGCGGAAAATTTTGGCTGACCAGCTGGCGGAAATGGGTGACATCCCTGACGCTGCCGTGGGCGATCAGCTGGCTGCCGATATTACCGAGCGTGGAGGCTTCGACCGGGCCGGCGACCACCGGCATACCGCAGGCGTTGGCGCAAAGCTGATTCAGCAGCGGATTCTGGCAGCCGCCGCCGACGATGTGCAGCTGGCAGAAAGGCGCGCCGCGCACGGCGGCAAGCTCTTCCAGCACAAAGCGGTAATAAAGCGCCAGACTGTCAAAAATACAGCGAGCCAGCGCGGCGGCCGTGGCAGGCGTCGGCATCCCCTGTCCGGCGCAGGCGTCCTGAATTTCGCGCACCATATTGACCGGATTAATAAAGCGTTCATCGTTGGGATTGATAATCGACCGGCAGGCGGGCTGCGTTTCTGCCTTCCGCACCAGCGCCGGCAGATCGGCGATAGCCAGTTCACGACAGACGCGCTGCAGCAGCCAAAGACCCATAATATTTTTCAGCACGCGGTAGCGCCCCTCTGCGCCGCCCTCGTTGGTAATATTGGCGGCCAGCGCGGCGGCATCGTTATAGGGTTGCCGGCTTTCAAAGCCCATTAGCGACCAGGTGCCGGAGCTGAGCCAGGCGACGTTGTCCGTGGTGAGCGGCGCCGCCAGCACGGCGCTGGCCGTATCGTGCGTAGCGACGGCGATGACCGGTACGGACAGGCCGCTGTTAGCCTTCCAGTCACCAATTTTTACGCCGGGCGCGGTGGGCTTGCCGAACCAGGCGGGACTGGCACCCGTCCATTCCAGCAGCGCGTTATCCCACTCGCCGCTCTGGCTATTCAGCAGCTGCGTTGTGGTGGCGTTGGTGTATTCCCAGTTAAGCTTGCCGGTCAGGCGATAGTGGAAATAGTCCGGGATCAGCAAAGCGTGACGCACATCATTGAGCCATTCTGGCTGGCTCTCGCACAGCGCGCGCAGCTGATAAAGGGTATTGAAAGGCAGGAACTGGATTGCGGTGCGCTGGTAGATGGCTTGACGTCCCAACTCAGCGCAGGCCTTCTGCATTACGCCCCAGGTTCGGTCGTCACGGTAGGAAACAGGCAGCCCAATCCGCTCACCCTGCTTATTCAGCAGCACGTAATCCACGCCCCAGGTATCAATACCGATACTGTCCGGCACAATGCCCTGCTGAATCAGCTTATCCAGCGAAGCAAGGATAAAATGTTCCAGCGCATCCACATCCCAGCATTGCCGCTCTTCCCTGACGACCAGATTATTGACGCAGCGGGCGACCTCTTCCAGCGCCAGCTTGCCGCTTTGCAGATCATAGCGGGCCAGCATCACGCGTCCGCTGGATGCGCCCATGTCGATGGCAACACAATTTTTTAGACTCATGGCGATGGCTTCCTGTCTGTTTAGTGCCCCCTAGTCTAAAAGCCGCTGCTTTTGGCACCTTCCTGCCAGTGCCAGGCGCGATCCCTTGCTGGCAACAGGACAAAGGTGAACGTGAAGCAGCTCACATTTCCTGCTGAGACGCCGGCGAATTAACGGTGTGACGCGACGCGCACTTCCCAACTTGCCTGCGCACTTTCTTGAAAAACAAGCGGATTTACCGATGTTTCCGGTCAAAAAATCAAGACGGGTCAGGCATCGACGGCGGTAAACTGGCTGCAGAGTCACCCCAGGAGATGCGCCATGACCCTACTCCACAGCGTGGATTTTTTTCCCGGCGGCGGTTTGCCTGTCGCCATTGAACCTCGTATGCCGCAGGGCGCTTTCCCCGAGCATCATCATGAGGATTTTCATGAAATTGTGCTGGTCGAACAGGGTGCGGGGGTACACGTTTTCAACGGCGAGCCTCGTACGCTTTGCGGCGGATGCGTTTGCTTTGTGCGCGATCACGACCGCCATCTTTATGAAAAAACGGATCGTCTGATCCTGACCAATGTGCTTTATCGTGGGCCGGAGGCGTTTCGCTTTGTTACCAACATCCAGCATCTTTTACCTCAGGAAAAAGAAGGACATTACCCCTCGCACTGGCGTATCAGCGGCCGGGTGATGGACCAGGCGAAAACGCTGATTAAAGAACTGGGCGCGCCGGTAGACCCGAAACAGCCCGAAGCGCGGGCCGAGCAGGAGCTACGCTTTATGCAGTTGCTGGTGCTGTTGCGGCGCGGCTGCAGCGAGCAGCCTGGTGACGATCAAAGCGGGAGAATTCGCGGCCTGCTGGACTGGCTGGCCGACCATTACAGCGAGGAAGTGGACTGGGATGCGCTGGCGGATAAGTTTTCACTTTCGCTGCGCACGCTGCATCGTCAGCTGAAACAGCAGACGGGCAGCACGCCCCAGCGCTACCTTAATCGCCTGCGTCTGTTGCAGGCGCGGCATTTACTACGCCACAGTGAAATGCGTATTACCGATATCGCCTACCACTGCGGATTTGGTGACAGCAATCACTTTTCTACCCTTTTTAAGCGTGAATTTGGCTTTTCTCCGCGTACCATCAGGCAAAACGACCTGTGAGGTGACACGTGAGCAAGCCGCTTTGTCTGGCGAAAGCCGACTATTTTCCGTCCGGGCTGATGCCGGTCGCTATTGCCGACCGCGCGCCCCAGCAAACTTTCCCGTCCCATATTCATGAGTTCTGCGAGCTGGTGATCGTCTGGCGCGGCAACGGGCTGCACGTGATGAACGATCGCCCCTGGCTTATTACCTGCGGCGATCTGTTCTACATCAGCCCTGAAGACTGCCACAGCTATGAGTCGGTCAACGAGCTGGTGCTGGACAACGTGATCTATTGTCCGGAGCGCTTTCGTCTTGGCCTGGACTGGTCGCAGTTTCTGCCGCAGGAAAAAAAGGCCTGGCGGCTGACGACGCGCGGTATGGCTTTGGCGAGAAGCGTGATACAGCAGCTGGCGCAGGAGAGCGCCAAAAGCGATCGGCTGTCGCGTCAGCTGACGGAGGCGCTGTTTTTACAGCTGGTGTTGATCCTACAGCGTCACCGCTATGCGGCGGACGTTGCCTGGCAGCTGCCCGAGGGCGAACAGCTGGATCTGTTAATGTCGGCTATTCAGGGCCAGCTGGCCCATTTCGATCTTAGCGATTTTTGTCTCCAGCATCAGCTGTCGGAGCGCGCGCTCAAGCAGCTGTTCCGTCAGCAGACCGGCATGACGCCAGGCCAGTATCTGCGGCAGCTGCGCATGTGTAAGGCTAAATTTTTGCTGCGCAGCACGCCTTCGCTGATTGGCGACGTGGCCGCGCTGTGCGGCTTCGAGGACAGCAACTATTTTTCCGTCGTGTTTACCAGGGAAACCGGCATAACGCCCAGCGCCTTTCGTCAGCAGTTCGAGCAACACAGTCAGAAAAAAGCCGCCGCATGGTAAGCGACGTCTCCCTGTGGCATCCCGCTCAGGAGATCATCCCCAGGCCAACGATGTTGGCGGCAAGAATAATAACCAGACAGCCGCCGCACAGCACGCTGACCGGACGTCTGCCGACGTTCTTCCACTCTTTCAGCACCAGCCCGACCAGCCCTCCGCACAGCACGTAGAAACTCATGTGCAGCATCCAGCTGATAAAGTCATACTGCGCGGGAATACGGGCGTGGCCCCAGGCATAGAAGAAAAATTGCAGATACCACATGGTGCCGCCCAGCAGCGACAGCAGCAGATTGCTGACCAGCAGCGGTTTCGCTATCGAGAAATCCGCCTTTATTGACAGGCTGGACAGATTAGCCAGCCGGATAAAGCAGTAGCCCAGGTTAACCAGCGCGCCGCCGCCCATAATCACCACATAGCTGGGCAACGCGGCATATAAAGGATTGATGCCCAGTTCGAGCGCGGCGTCGTGCATCGGCCTGGCGGCGTTCATCGCAAACGACATGCCGGCGGAGAAGATCCCGCAGAACACAGCCAGCACCAGCCCTTTTTTAAGGTTAAATTCTTCCGCCGCAATGCCCATCGCCCGCTCTTTCAGCAGCCCGGCACGGGAAACAATCGCCACGCCGCACAGCGCTACCAGTACCCCCAGCAGCGTCAGCCGGCCGCCCGTGGAGCTGAACAGTTCGACAAATCGCCCCTGTAGCAGCGGCGTCATCAGCGTGCCGACTACCAGCGTTACGCCGATAGCAATCCCTATACCCATCGACATGCCCAGGTAGCGCATGGTTAAACCATAGTTAATATTGCCGATCCCCCACATTGCGCCGAACAGAAAAACAGGCAGCAGCTGCGCGAGCGAAAAAGAGCCGTAAAATTCCCAAAAATTGGGCAGCAGCGCGGCGCTGACGGCCCAGGGCAGAATAAGCCATGACATGATCCCGCCTACGGACCACATGGTTTCCCAGGACCAGTGACGCACTTTTTTAAACGGCGCATAGAAGCAGGCGGCGCTGGCCGCGCCAACCAGATGCCAGAAAATACCTGCAAAAATAAGGTGGCTCATGCTTTTTTCCTTCGTAGGAGGGTAAAATTCCCGGTAGGCTGAGTCTACGAAGGTTGCCTCTCTCCATACCTTAGGCTGGCTGCCTGCGCCAGCGTGAAAATGGCAAAATCCCCCCTCTTATCCCGTCTGCGATCACAGATACAGGTTATTCTGAAAACAGCCAATCTTTCCATTAACCTGCTGTTTATTCAGTACTCCTCATCAAATCTCTTTGCCTTTTTGCCAGTTTTATATGTTGCGTGGCGCTCAGAGAAAGGCGCCATCCCTCGCAATACAACAGCATAATCGCAACATTAAATTAACCAAAACTTAAAACACTATTTACGGAGGCTACGCCTGTGACGCGCCTGTATCATTGTTTTATTAACGGCCAGTTTGTTGAAAATCGCAGCGACCGCTGGATTGACGTGATTAATCCCGCTACCGAAGCGCTGCTGTGCCGCATCCCGCAAAGCGATAAAGAAGAGGCCGATCGCGCCATCAGTGCGGCCAAAGCTGCCCAACCCGCCTGGGAAGCGTTACCGGCCGTTGAACGTGGCCGCTGGCTGCGCCAGATTGCGTCAGGCATTCGTCGTCGTGAAGCTGAGCTGACCGCCACTATCGTGGCGGAAGGCGGCAAAACGCAGCAGCTGGCCCAAACGGAAGTGCTTTTTACCGCAGACTACCTGGACTATATGGCCGAATGGGCGCGCCGTTATGAAGGGGAGATCGTACAAAGCGATCGCCCTGATGAGACCATCCTGATATTAAAGAAAGCGATTGGCGTAACCACAGGGATCCTGCCGTGGAACTTCCCTTTTTTCCTGATTGCCCGCAAAGCCGCTCCGGCATTGATAACCGGCAATACCATTGTGATCAAACCCAGCGAGCTGACGCCGGCCAACGCGATAATATTTGCTGAAATCGTTGAAGAAATTGGGCTGCCGCCCGGCGTGTTTAATCTGGTAACCGGCTATGGGCCAGAGGTAGGACAGGCTCTGGCCGCCAACCCGCAAGTGGGGATGGTCAGCCTGACCGGTAGCGTAAACGCCGGGATCGCCACGCTGGAGGCGGCAGCGAAGAACGTCACCAAAGTCGCGCTGGAGCTGGGCGGCAAAGCGCCTGCCATCGTAATGAACGATGCGGATCTGGATCTGGCGGTAAAAGCCATAGTGGCTTCGCGCATGATTAATACCGGGCAGGTCTGCAACTGTACGGAGCGTCTTTATGTCCAGGAAGGCGTTTATAATGAGGTCGTGTACCGCCTGACGACGGCTTTTAATGCGGTCAGCTGCGGCGATCCCGCGCAGGACGACACGCTGGATATGGGCCCGCTGATTTCTGCCGACGCGCTGGCGCGGCTGGAGCACAAAGTGGCCCATGCTGTGGAACAGGGGGCGACTGTGGCGGCTGGCGGCAAACGCAAAGGCGACCGCGGGTTCTTCTTTGAGCCAACGCTGCTGACTAACGTACGCCAGGATATGGCTATCGTCCGGGAAGAGACCTTTGGCCCGGTGCTGCCGGTTATCCCTTTTGCAACGCTGGATGACGCGATCGCGCTGGCTAACGACAGCGAATATGGACTAACCTCCTCCATTTTTACCGAAAGCCTGAACACGGCGATGCAGGCAATAAAAAAGCTGCGGTTTGGCGAAACCTACGTTAACCGTGAAAATTTTGAAGCAATGCAGGGTTTCCATGCTGGCTGGCGTAAATCCGGCATTGGCGGCGCCGACGGCCGTCACGGTCTGGAAGAATATCTACAGACCCACGTCGTTTATTTGCAGGCACGCTGAATAACCAGGGCCGATGGTAGTCGGCCTTTTTTCACTCAAAAGTTATCACGTGCTTATAGTTCTGCGTCTTACATCCTCTTAATTAATTTTTAAATTATAAAATATATTATATTTTCAGCCTGGTTTTTATCCCTCCTGATTATTAACCCTCAACAAACCCTCTCAGCAAAATAATAAAGCGCGCGTTAAGGCTTTTTAATATCCGATGCGAGATCCGGATCACTGTTTATCCGGCATGTTCAGGTTAGCTTTCTTGCCGCCGCCTGGGTAGTTTAATATCGCGCTCGGGGCGGAATAACCCATACTAAATTTTGATAATCTGGCAGATTTTTAGATTATTATTTTAACCGGAGAGTATAATGCATATTCCTCAGGCAGCCGCAGAACCGCATGCCGCTACTACGTGGCGTAAAACCGACACCGTCTGGATGCTGGGGCTATACGGCACCGCCATCGGCGCAGGGGTGCTTTTCCTGCCGATCAATGCCGGCGTTGGCGGGCTAATTCCGCTGATTATAATGACCCTTCTCGCCTTCCCTATGACCTATTACGCCCACCGCGGGCTGACTCGGTTTGTGCTGTCGGGTAAAAGTCCCGGCGAAGATATAACGGAAGTGGTGGAAGAACATTTTGGTCGCGGCGCAGGCAAGCTGATAACCCTGCTCTATTTTTTAGCTATCTACCCTATTCTGCTGGTTTACAGCGTGGCGATAACCAATACGGTAGAGAGTTTTCTGACGCATCAGCTGGGGATGAGCAGCCCGCCGCGTATGGTACTGTCGCTGCTGTTGATCGTGGCGATGATGGCTATCGTACGGTTTGGCGAACAGACGATCGTAAAAGCGATGAGCGTGCTGGTTTTTCCTTTTGTCGCCGCGCTGATGGCGCTGGCCGTTTATCTGATCCCTCGCTGGAACAGCGCCGCGCTGGATACGCTTTCTTTTAATACGGCCAGCTCAGGCAGCCTGATGTTGACGCTCTGGCTGGCGATACCGGTAATGGTGTTTTCTTTTAACCATTCGCCGATTATCTCTTCTTTTGCCGTCGCCAAACGTCAAGAGTATGGCGCGGACGCCGAGCCAAAATGTTCCCGCATTCTGGCACGCGCACACGGCATGATGGTGCTGACGGTGATGTTTTTTGTTTTCAGCTGCGTCCTCAGCCTGACGCCGGCCGATCTGGCCGCGGCTAAAGTACAAAATATCTCCATTCTTTCTTATCTGGCCAATCATTTTAACGCCCCGGTTATCGCCTGGATGGCGCCGATTATCGCCATGATCGCTATAACAAAATCTTTCCTGGGCCACTATTTAGGCGCGCGCGAGGGCTTTAACGGTATCGTAGCAAAATCGTTGCGCTCCGTCGGGAAAGAGATCGAGCCGAAAAAGCTCAACCGCCTGACGGCGCTGTTTATGCTGCTGACCTGCTGGCTTGTCGCCACGCTGAACCCCAGCATTCTGGGCATTATTGAAACGCTCGGCGGGCCGGTGATCGCCATGATCCTGTTCCTGATGCCGATGTATGCGATCCGCAAGATCCCGGCGATGCAGCAGTATCGCGGCCATCTCAGTAACCTTTTCGTGGTGCTGGCAGGCCTGGTCGCCATTTCGGGTATTGTTTACTCGCTGATGAATTAATCGGCCGGGCCTTCTCCTTTCGCGCGGAGTTTTTATGATTAGCGTTTTCGACATGTTTAAAATCGGTATCGGGCCTTCCAGCTCGCATACCGTCGGGCCAATGAAGGCCGGTAAAACTTTTGTTGATGAATTAATCGCCCACCATCTGCTCCCTGACGCCACCTCGCTGGTTGTGGATTTATACGGCTCGCTTGCGGCGACGGGCAAAGGGCACAATACCGACACCGCTATTATTATGGGGCTGGCCGGCTGGTTGCCGGAAAGCGTCGATATTGATGCCATTGCGCCCTTTATGCAGCAGCTGGCAGCTACGGGTCTTCTTCCCGTGGCTGAAGGCAAACACAAAGTCGCCTTTCCGCTTGAGCAGTGCATGGTTTTTCACAGCGTGAATTTGCCGCTTCATGAAAATGGGATGCGTATTACCGCTTTTGCCGGTTCCCGGCGCCTGTTGACCAGAGTCTACTACTCCGTGGGCGGCGGCTTTATCGTTGATGAAGCGCATTTTCATCAGCCACGGCAAAGCGCCGTTGCGGTGCCCTGGCCCTATAAAAATTCCGCCGACCTGCGCCAGCACTGCGCCGAAACCGGACTGTCGCTTTCCGGGCTGATGATGCAAAACGAGCGGGCTTTACATTCTCCGCAGGAGTTGGATGCTTATCTGCTGCGGTTGTGGGAAGTAATGAGTAACGGCATTGCCCGCGGCATGACTACGGAAGGCATTATGCCAGGCAGTTTGCGGGTGCCGCGTCGTGCGGCAGCCCTGCGCCGCACGCTGGTCAGCAGCGATAAAACCAGCAGCGATCCCCTGGCGGTAGTTGACTGGATCAATATGTTTGCGTTGGCGGTCAGCGAGGAAAACGCTACGGGCGGCCGCGTGGTAACCGCACCGACCAACGGCGCCTGCGGTATTATCCCGGCGGTGCTTGCCTATTACGATAAGTTTATTCGTAAAGTCAACGCCGGGTCGCTGGCTCGTTTTATCCTGGCCGCCAGCGCTATTGGCTCGCTATATAAGATGAACGCCTCGATTTCGGGCGCGGAAGTAGGCTGCCAGGGCGAAGTGGGCGTCGCCTGCTCCATGGCGGCCGCCGGGCTGGCCGAACTGCTGGGCGGCAGCCCAGCCCAGGTTTGCATCGCGGCGGAAATCGGCATGGAGCATAATCTTGGGCTGACCTGCGATCCGGTGGCGGGCCAGGTGCAGGTACCCTGCATTGAGCGCAACGCCATCGCGGCCGTCAAAGCGGTTAACGCGGCACGGATGGCGCTTTATCGCGTCAGCGAGCCTCGGGTCTGTCTGGATAAGGTGATTGAAACCATGTATGAAACGGGAAAAGATATGAATGCTAAGTATCGTGAGACTTCCCGTGGTGGCCTGGCAATTAAAGTGGTCACCGCCAGTTAAGCCAGGGTTGGCTTAGCCTTATCGATCGCCGCCCTGTTTGGCCCGCGTCACAACCACGCGGGCTTTTTATCGCTTTTAGCAACGCGCGTGCCTGTCGCGTTTGGTTGCTACACATAGCCTGAAAGACGCATATCCGTTGTTTCAGGCTGGTTTTATAAGGCACGTATCTTTTGTTCCTGGGTTGCCAGCGTTTTTAACAAAGGCATGAAACTTTCGTTTCGGGCTGCTTTTATAGCGCTTCACCCCGCTCGCCCGTTTTTTCTTCTCCTGGCCTGATTTGACTTTTCAGTAGCGCCCAGCCGCTGAGCAGCGTCAGTGCCATCAGATAATAGCCCGGTGCCAGGCTGGTACCGGTCGCGCTAATCAGTAACGTACAGATCAGCGGCGCAAAACCCCCAAACAGGGTTACAGCGACGTTGTAACTAATTGCCATACCGCTGGCGCGCGTGGTCACCGGAAAGAGATCGGCCATCATTGAGGGCACCACGGAGAAGTAGACCGATTTCAGCAGCGCCAGCCAGCCGACCAGCAGCAGCAATCTGCCCGCCGTCGGCTGGTTCACCACCAGCGCGAAAGCCGGATAGATAGTCACCAACAGCAGCGATAGCGAGCCCCACATCAGCGGCCTGCGCCCGATTTTTTCCGCCCACAGCCCCATCAGCGGCGTGACCACCGTCAGAATTATGCCCGCAAGCAGCGTGGCGCTGAAGGCCGTGGTCGCCGAAAGATGCAGGCTTTTGGTGGCATAGGTCGGCACGTAGTTAAGCATATAGTTGATGCCGGTTGAGATAATCATCAGGCCGATCGCCAGCAGCATCAGGCTTTTCTGCTGCCCGACCAGCAGCCGAAGCGGTGAACGAATTTTCTCACGACGGCTGAAGCTTTCCGGCTCGTGCAGATGACGACGAATGTACAGCCCGACCGGGCCAATCAGCAGGCCGAAGGCAAAAGGAAGACGCCAGCCCCAGCTTTCCATCTGCGCCTCGCTCAGAGAGTGTGCCAGCCCAAGACCAAACGCCGAAGCCATTAGCGTGCTGGCTCCCTGAGTGGCGAACTGCCAGCTGGCGATAAAAGCACGGCGATGCGGGAAGTGCTCAACCAGGAAAGCCGTCGAGCTGCCGAATTCGCCGCCGGCGGAAAACCCCTGGATCAGGCGAGCCAGCAGCACCATCACCGGCGCGGCCAGGCCGACAGTGGCGTAAGCGGGCATAAAAACAATGACAGCGCCGCCCAGCATCATCAGGGAAATGGACATCAGCAGCGCTTTTTTGCGCCCGACGCGATCGGCGTAGGCACCCAGCACCACCGCGCCCAGCGGACGGATCAGAAAAGAAACGCCAAAACTGCCGAAGGTCAGCAGCAGCGACACCGCCGGATCCGCCGTCGGGAAAAAAGCCTGCGCGATATAGCTGGCGAAGAAACCATAAATCGCAATATCGAACCACTCCAGCGCGTTGCCGATACAGGTGGCGAACAGCGTTTTATACAGGCTGGGCGTGGCCGCTACAGAACGCTGCCGGCCGATTAATGTATTCATTGTGCGCCTCCCTGTTGCTGCCTGAACCGCTGGTGGCTGGCAACCAGTTCACTGCCCTTCTCACCCAAATCCCACAGCAGTCGGGTCATTATCTGCAAACCTTCACGCGCGATGGATTGCAGCATATGTTCATCCACGGCGTGCTGGCCACAGGCCGGATAGGAGTGCGGGATCCAGAGCGTGGGCAGGTTCAGAATATGCGCGAAGACGTCATTCGGCAGCGAACCGCCCAGGTTTGGCAGCAGCGCGGGCTTTTTGCCGCTGACCTGCTGCATAGTTTCCAGCGCCCAGCCCACCAGCGGATTGCGCGGATCGAGCCGGGTTGCTGGCGAGCCGCGCAGCATCTTCACTTCTACCTGGCTGAATCCTGCTGCGGCCAGGTGCTCACGCAGATGGCGCTCAATGTTTTCCCAGTCGGTGCCCGGCACAAAACGCAGCTGGCAGACCGCCGTCGCACTGCCGGGAATAGCGTTCATCGGCCGCGCCGGATTGCCCGTCAGAAAAGACAGCAGCTCCAGGGTGTTCCAGCCGTAGAGCCGTTCAGTGGGCGTCAACCCCGCTTCGCCCCATTGCGCATCGATCTGCGGGCCGTTGTCATCCTGTTGCAGGGTAATGTCGCTCAGGATCGCGCGGATCGCTTCCGTCAGCGCCGGCGGCTTCAGCGCCGCAACCTGAAGCTGGCCGTGCTGGTTCACCAGAGCGGAAAAAGCGTTCGCCAGCCGGGTGCCAGGATTGCTGAGCAGACCGCCCCAGTTGCCGGAATGGTAGTCGCGATCGCGGGCGTTGATGCTCAGGCGAACGTTTACCGCACCGCGCGAGCCAAGAAACAGCGTGGGCCTTTCGGCGCTCAGCCTGGGGCCGTCAGAGGCGATAAAAATATCCGCGCCGAGCAGTTCCGGGTTTTCGCGACAGATTTGCGCCAGACCGGGCGAGCTAATCTCTTCGCCCATCTCGAACAAAAATTTGCAGTTAAACCCCAGCCTGCCGCCGCGAGCCGCGTATACCTGTTCGAGCGCGGCAATATTGACCGAGTGCTGACCTTTGTTGTCCGCGCTGCCTCGCCCGTACCAGCGGTCGCCTTCTTCCGTCAGCCGCCAGGGAGTCAGCCCTTCGCGCCAGTTTTCATCGTCGCCGAACACTACGTCGCCGTGTCCGTAGCAGAGCAACGTCGGCAGCGAGGCGTCTTCGATGCGCGAGGCCAGCAGAAACGGACAGCGCGGCGCCTGGGGATTATCGATTGCGATTAGCTCAAAGCCCATAGCCTGCATTGCCGGGGCGATTTCCTGCTGCAGATAACGCTGGATCTCCGCCTCGCGGTTCTCCCGCTGGCTTTCGGAACGAATGGCGATGCGTCTGGCCAGCACCTGTTTAAATTCACCGCTGTCAAACCATGCCGTGGCCTGCGTCAGAAGCTGCTCGAGGGTCATAAATCACCTGTGTTTGCTTTAATAGCGTTATGGCTTCCATCTAAGCTAAAATCTGGCTTTGCCACAATTATAAAAATATCAAACAAGCTTTGCTGAAAAAGCAAAGGTTCGCTGCACTACCAGGCAGCATGCACCATAAAGAGGCAGAATTATGCTTAGTCCTGAAGTCCGCTATTTTCTGGCCGTCGCCAGTACGGGATCGCTTAGCGCTGCCAGCCAGCAGCTGTTTGTGGCCGTTTCGGCTATCAGTCGTCAGATCCAGCGTCTGGAGGCGGATATGGGTGCGCCGCTGTTTGAGCGTCATGCGCGCGGTATGATCCTTAACGATGCGGGCCGGATTTTTGAGGGCCACGTCAGGCGAAGCCTGCTGGGCATGGAGCAGGCAAAAGCGGAAATCAAAGGCCTGAAAGCGGTACGGCGCACGGCGCTGCGCATCGCCTGTACCGACGGTATGGCGTTCAGCCTGCTGCCGGGGCTGTGTTCGCGGTTCCGTCAGCTCAATCCGGCAGTCAGCTTTAACCTGACCGTAGGAAGCGTTGAAGAGGTAGCGGATATTTTGCGCCAGGGTGAATGCGACGCGGCTTTTCAGTTCAGCCTGCATCCGGAGCGCGGCGTCGAAGTGCTGGGCTCCTGGCCTGCGCCAGTGCTGATGGTGATGCGTAAAGACCATCCGCTGGCGGAAAAGTCGATCCGGCTGCAGGATTTATCCGCCTGGCCGATGGCGCTACCCGATCGCGCTACCACGGTGCGCCAGCTGTTTGACCTCTCCTGTCAGATGAACGGCACCTTTATCGAGCCGGTACTCACCTGCAATAATTTCAGCACGCTCTATGCATTTTTACAGCAAAACCCGCTGGCGATCACGCTGTGCAGCCCGTTCACGGTGCTGTTCCAACACGCCGGACTGGATCTGGCGCTGCGTTCTCTCGGGATCGATCAGCTGACCCAGCGTACACTGCAGGTTCAGACCGTGACCGGCCGTCAGCGTTCAGCGGCGCTAAATCTGTTCCTCGCCTATACCTGTGAAGAATTAGGCAAGCACAGCGGGAACGGACGCTGAAATGGTCCGCTCCCGCACCGGATAGCCGCGTCTATTTGAGATCGACCTGCCAGAAGAGATGCTTGCCAAAAGGATCAACCTGGTAACCCGTTACCTCTTTGCGTACCGGCTCAAAAATAGTGGAATGGGCAATCATCACCGCCGGCATTTGATCGTGCATCATCTGCTGCGCCTGGCGGTAAAGGGCCACGCGCTTTTGATGATCCTGTTCCGAGCGCGCCTCGGTAATCAGCGCATCGAACGGCTTGTAACACCACTTAGCCGAATTCGATCCGCCTTTCGCCGCGGTACAGCTAAACAGCGGTCCGAAAAAATTATCCGGGTCGCCTGTTGCGGTGGTCCATCCCATCAGCGCCGCCTGATGCTCGCCGTTTTTAACGCGCTGCAGGTACTCGCCCCATTCAAAGGTGACGATATGGGCATTGATGCCCACTTTTTGCCAGTCGGCCTGAATCATCTCCGCCATACGGCGTGCGTTGGGGTTATAAGGCCGCTGAACCGGCATCGCCCACAGCTCTATGGCGGTACCCGGCGCCACCCCCGCCTCTGTTAACAGCGCTTTAGCGCGCTGCGGATCGTAAGGATAATCCTGTAAATCGCTGGCGGCGCTCCAGACGTCAGGCGGCAGCAAATTTTTCGCCGTCGTGCCCGTACCCTGAAAAATAGCATCGATAATCGCAGGTTTGTTGATCGCCATCGCCAGCGCCTGGCGCACCCGGACGTTATCCGTCGGGGCTTTTTGCGTGTTAAAAGCCAGAAAGCCCGTGTTCAGCCCGGATTTTTGCATCACCACCAGATTGCTGTCCGCCCGTATTTTGGGCAAATCGGCCGGGTTGGGAAACGGCATCACCTGGCATTCATTTTTGGTCAGCTTGGCGAGGCGTACCGAGGCATCCGGGGTAATAGAGAAAACCAGCCTGTCCAGCTTCGCTTTCCCCTGCCAGTACTCAGGGAATGCGCGGTAAAGAATGCGCGAATCTTTCTGATACTGCGCGAGTACAAAAGGCCCGGTGCCAAGCGGATCGCTGTCGACCTTCTCTGGCGTGCCCGCTTTCAGCATGGCATCGGCATAGTCAGCCGAAAGGATAGAAGCAAAATACCAGGCCAGATCGGCCAGGAACGGCGCTTCGGCATGGGCCAGCGTAAAGCGCACGGTATGCTCGTCCAGCTTCTCGATATTTTTAATCAGCGAGCCGAACTCCAGGCTTTCAAAATTAGCGTAGGTGCCGCCGGAAACGTTGTGATAAGGGTGCTGCGGATCTTTCTGCCGCATAAAAGAAAAAATGACGTCGTCCGCGCCAAAATCGCGCGTGGAATGAAAATAGCGGTTGCTTTGAAATTTCACGCCTTTGCGTAAATGAAAGGTGTAGACGGTGCCGTCCGCACTGATATCCCAGCGTTCTGCCAGGCTCGGTATAAGTTCAGTGGTGCCGGGCTTAAAGTCCACCAGCCGGTTATAAACGGTCGCGGCGCTGGCATCCACGCTGGTGCCTGACGTATAAAGCTGCGGATTAAAATTTTCTGGCGACCCCTCCGAGCAGAATACCAGCGTGTTGGCCGCCGCGCCCGATGCCGCTGCCAGTAGCATAGCGGCTGTTACCCCTTTCAATACCGATTGCTTCATCCCTTTCTCCCCTGATTAATAGATTAGGTCAGTGCCGGATATCAATGCCGTGAAGCCTGAGTCGGAATCGAGCCGCAAACCACTATTAACCTTGTTTTATCCAAATAGCAAAGGGAATTGGGTTTACTATTTATCCATACAAATTACTGATGTTGCGGTTAATCCTGAACAGGCCACCCGCCCGAAGCGAAATAAATAACGTGTGGAAGATAACGTTGATTAAACAGACCTGCTGCCAGCATCGGCCGGCTATTCAGAGGATATTTCCCGTGGGGATTCAGTTAACGGGTAATTAGCAACACGTTGCCAGTGCGCTATAAAAAGATTTTCAGGAGAAAAACAGATAATACCCTGCCGGGCGGCAGGGTATCGGGGCCCGATTAGTTCAGCTTATAATCCAGCGTAATTTCCGCATTCATCAGCTGGGAAACCGGACAGCCCGCTTTGGCCTGATTGATGATTTCATCAAATTTGGCGCTGTCAACGCCCGGCAGGGCGATCTGGCTCTGCAGCGCGATTTTGGTGATCTTAAACCCTTCGCCAACTTTATCCAGCGAGACGTCCGCCGTGGTGTCAATGCTGTCCGGCACCAAACCTTCGTTGCCCAGCATTAGCGAGAGCGCCATCGAGAAGCAGGCAGCGTGTGCCGCGCCGATAAGCTCTTCCGGGTTGGTGCCCGGCTTGCCTTCAAAGCGGGTATTGAAACCGTAAGGCTGTTCTTTCAGCGCGCCGCTTTCGGTGCTGATAGTCCCCTTACCTTTCTTGATATCACCTTCCCAGTGTGCCTGACCTTTCTTATGAATAGTCATCAATATCCTCCCGTTTGCTTTGCGTGAAGGGTAAGTATAGTGACTTTTCAGCCGTTTGCTGACGAAGCGCTTGCAAATGCTCATTTACTGACCGTTAATAGAAGGAGACCACAGGAGAAATACCATGTTTAAAACTGATGATATTGTGCAAAGTAAAACCGGCGGCCCAAAGATGGTGGTGTTGCAGGTTAAAGGCGAGACGCTTTATTGTGCCAGAGTGGATGACGCCGACAAAAAAGAGATCGAGGTGCCTGCCAGCTCGGTCAACCTTTACCATGAAGACGGCGACTTTGGCGTCTGCTGATAAGCAGGGCCGTCCGGCCCTTTTCTTCTCTTAAGCACAGGATTGTCTATGTCTCATCAACTGGCCAGCCAGTTAACCAGCCGTTTTTTCCGCTATCTTGCTGTCACCAGCCAGAGCGATGCCGCCGCGACCAGCCTGCCCAGCACGCCCGGTCAGCAGACGCTGGCTAACCTGCTGGCGGAAGAGCTACGCGCCCTGCGGCTGGAAAATGTGCAAGTCGATGACTGCGCGACCGTTACCGCTGTCCTGCCCGGTAAGGCAGCGGGCGCGCCGCGTATCGGTTTTATCACCCATATCGACACCGTCGATGTCGGCCTCTCCCCCCATATTCACCCGCAGATTTTGCGCTTTGAAGGCCAGGATCTCTGCCTGAACAGTGAACAGGAGATCTGGCTGCGGGTGGCTGAACACCCGGAGCTCGTCCCTTATCAGCATGAGGAAATTATCTTTAGCGATGGTACCAGCGTGCTGGGTGCCGATAATAAGGCGGCCGTTACGGTAGTGATGACGCTCCTGGAAAATCTCCGTGATGCGGCGACGCATGGCGATATCCTGGTCGCCTTTGTGCCCGATGAGGAGATCGGCCTGCGCGGCGCAAAAGCGCTGGATCTGGAGAAACGCTTTAACGTCGATTTCGCTTATACCATCGACTGCTGCGAGCTGGGCGAGGTGGTCTATGAAAACTTCAACGCGGCGTCGGCGGATATCCGCTTCACCGGCGTGCCGGCGCATCCGATGTCAGGCAAAGGCGTACTGGTGAACCCCCTGCTGATGGCCTGGGATTTTATCAGCCATTTTGACCGCCGACAGACGCCGGAGCACACGGCCGGACGCGAAGGCTATATCTGGTTTAATGAGATGACGGCAAACGCGAGCGAGGCAAGACTAAAAGCCTCTATCCGTGATTTCAACCTGACGGGCTTTGCGCAGCGCAAGCAGCAAATCAACGAGGTCGCCGCCTTAATTGCCGCACAGTATCCGACCGGCAAGGTGGAGGTCAGCATCAGCGAGATCTACAGCAATATCAGCAACGCTATTGGCGAAGACCGGCGAGCGATAGATCTGCTGTTTGCCGCACTGGAGACGCTGAACATTACCGCGAAGGTTACGCCGATGCGCGGCGGCACCGACGGCGCGGCGCTGTCGGCGAAGGGCCTGCTGACACCAAACTTTTTCACCGGCGCGCACAACTTTCACTCCCGCTTTGAATTTCTGCCGGTCTCCTCCTTTGTGAAGTCTTACCAGGTGGCAGAGCAGCTTTGCCTGCTTGCCGCGCGGCAGGCATAAAAAAAGCGCCGGGTTACGGCGCTTCAGGCTAAGGCATAACGAGGATCAGAAAGAAACCCAGTCATCGGCGCTGGCTTTCGCCACGGCTGGCCGTGCGCTAATCGGCGCGGCCTTGACGTAAGGCGTCGGTGACGGCCTGGCGGCTGTAGCCGGTGAGAGACGGAACTTAGAAACGGAGAGCGTCAGCTCTTCGGTCTGGCGTGCCAGCGCGCTGGCGGCTGTAGAAACCTCTTCCACCAGCGAGGCGTTTTGCTGCGTCACGCTGTCCATTTCGGTAATGGCGGTACCAATTTGCGAAATGCCCTTGCTTTGCTCTTCTGAAGCGGAGGCGATCTGCTTCATGATCTCCACGACTTCCGCTACCGCCTGTAACATGTCGTCCATGGTGCTACCGGCTTCGCCAACCAGTCGGGATCCCTGATTTACGCGAGTAACGGAATCCGCGATCAGCGTTTCAATCTCTTTAGCCGCCCCGGCACTGCGTTGGGCAAGATTGCGCACTTCGCTGGCTACCACGGCGAAACCCCGGCCCTGCTCGCCTGCCCGCGCCGCTTCTACCGCTGCGTTCAGCGCCAGGATGTTGGTCTGGAAAGCGATGCTGTTAATCACGCTGGTAATTTCCGCAATCTTGCGAGAGCTGCCGGAAATGCCCTGCATGGTATCCACCACGTCTTTTACCAGCTTGCCGCCTTTGCTGGCAGTCGTTGAGGCACTCTGCGCCAGTTCGCTGGCCTGACGCGCGTTGTCGGCGTTGAATTTCACGGTGGCCGTTAATTGTTCCATGCTCGCGGCGGTTTCTTCCAGCGCGGCGGCCTGCTGTTCAGTGCGGGAAGAAAGATCGTTGTTACCGGAAGAAATCTCCGCCGCGCCACGGTAGATATTATCCGTACCGCTGCGAATGGCGCTGACGGCTTCACGCAGGCTATCCTGCATGGCACGCAGCAGCGGCATCAGTCTGCCAACGCAGTTGCGGCCGGTATCTTCCAGCGGATGGCTCAGGTCGCCCTCGGCGATGCGGCGGAAGTGCTCGCGCATTCCATCCAGCGGACGCACCAGCATTTTTACCAGGTAGCGGTCGGTAAAAAGCAGGATCAGCAGGCCGGCAATCACCGCCATGACAATGATCATTTTAGTCATGTCGGTCAGGTGATCGACGGTGACCCGCGTGACGTCCAGCTTCTCGCCAGCGGCAAGGTTGAATTTATCCACGCTGGCACCAAAAGCGCGGCTGAGCGGCGGCGTCACGCTGGCGGCATGACGACGAAAATCGTCCGGCGACGCCTGCTGCGCCAATTGCATCTGCGGCAGAACCCCTTCGTCCAGCAGTTTCTGCCAGTTGGCGATAACGGCGGCAGCATAGCCTGGCGCCAGTGGGCCTGGCGCTTCGGCTTTGAAATCGGCCAGCAGCGTGGTCATGTTATCCAGCGCTTTTTGTACCGAGGCCATATCCGCAGCCGCCGTTGGGCTTCCCGCCTGGCGAGATTCCACTGCGCGTGTCAGACGAGTAATAAAGCGAAAGTATTGATCGTTGCCCTTGCTCAGGGTGGTCATCTGGTTCACCAGCTCACGGTCAACCTCGTTACCCTGGCCCAGCGAATTCAGCGCGCAGACGCTGTAAATACCCACCGCCGTCCACAGCAGGCAGAAAAGCCCGAGGATCGACAGCAATACGCTGCGGATGGTAAAATCTTTTAGCAAATTCATAACTACTCCGTAACGATGTTAAAACCCGAGTGCTCGTCCTGCGTGGTGGACGCTTGACAGGGGTTATCGGCATCGCCTACAAAATCATGAGTAATTATTTCTTTCTTATTCAGGGCGTTACTGACCATGGCACAGCGTTAAGTCCTTGCTGCGGCTCTTATTTGTTTTTTAGTCCGTTAAAACCCGGCCGGACAATGTTAAAAAAATTATTCCCGGAGTTTAACAATATTCTTCATCAGCAGGCGAAACAGCTGCATTCGCCTGCGCATAAAGTTTTTCTCCAGCCTGAGCGTCGGGCCCTTTTCGCCGAAGCGCATCATCACGTCTGCGCCAGGCTGCCAAACCGGCCAGTCAGGTTCGCCTTCGAGCCGGTGAGAAAAGAGGCTGGCGTGGCGGGCAAAATTCAGCCAGTAACCGCTCACCTTTTTAGCAAACTCGCGATCGCCTGCGGTAAAGGGGCACTCGCTCATTTGCGTGGTCAGCTCGTCAAGGGTATTCAGCGTATAGGGGATCTCATTGCCGTGCCAGGTCCCGTCAGGATAAAGGTCGCGTGAATTTTCCGAGACGTAATCAAAGTAGTAGCGCCAGACAGGAATACCTTTGCGGGCGTGGGACAGCGCGGCGATATAGCCCATTGCGGTGAAGGTCATATCACGCGCCACCTGCCTGCCGAGCTTATCGTCATCGTACAGGCCATCGTACAGCAGGCGGATCATTTTCATACGCAATCCCAGACGCTGGGTGGCGCGCAGCTGCCGGATAATCAGCGCCGGATCGACCCCGAAATAGCTGAGAACGCTGGCCTCATCGCTGTTGCTGCCGATCATTAACGGCAGTTTGTGCTGGGCGGCATTGTTAAAGACTGTCAGCATGGGTACGGGTAAAACCCGATCGCCCGCTATCGCTACCGGGCCGTTAGCCAGCGAACTCTCCAGCGGCCAGAATGCGTCGGCAGGCAGCGCGCGCAGCTGTCCGGCCGTGGCGTGCGGCAAATCAAAATGGCGGGCCAGCTTTTCACCGTTTGCCAGCGCCTTTTCACGCGGCAAATCGGGCAGCGCATAGGGGCTTTGCGCGATGCCTTTATGGAACAATCCGACCGAAAGCGGCGAGGAGAAAAGCGAAAGCACGCTGCGCGCGCCGGATGATTCTCCAAAGATCGTCACGTTGTGCGGATTGCCGCCGAAGGCAGCAATATTACGCTGTATCCACTGCAAAGCGGCGATTTGATCCAGCAGCGCAAAATTATTGACGACCTCGCCCGGCGCATACTCCTTATCCAACGCCGGATGTGCAAAAAATCCCAGATGACCCAGCCGATAGTTAAGGGTTACCACCACCACGCCCTGCGAGGCCAGCGGCTGACCGATATAGGGTGCCAGGCCCGCCGCGCCGATGGTAAAACCGCCGCCGTGGATCCAGACCATGACCGGCATGGGGCCGGCCGGCTCCGTTTCCGGCGTCCAGACGTTCAGATAGAGACAATCCTCACTGAACGCGCCCGGATCGCCGCCGCCCACCGCCATGCAATATTGCCGGTTCTGCCAGCTGGCCGCCCCCCATGTCGTAGCGTCGCGCTCTCCCTGCCACGGCGTTACCGGCTTGGGCGACCGCCAGCGATACTCGCCGACAGGCGGGGCGGCGTAAGGTATGCCTCTGAAAACAAAAACGTTCTTATCCAGACTGCCGCACAGGGTTCCCTCTGCCGTCCTTATGCTTATTAAGCGTTCGTTTTTCATTGCTGCGTCCTGAGTAATCTGCTGACTATTATTTGCAAGCGCCACGGCAAAGTCCAACAGGCGACCTCATTTACAGAAAATGCTTACGGTCTATTAACACTCAGACAAAGTATTTTAATTTTTTTATTATAAATCAATTAAATACCATTTATCGCACCGTTAATTTTATGCTTTAATTTGCAGCCTGCCGGTCAACAGAACCAGGAAAGCAACGGCGTTCTTTTACAGGGCGTAAGAGGATATTTACAGCCAAAGTCAGCTAAAGCCGCGCCGTTTCCGACACGGATGTGATAACAAAAGGGCGATGGCTGGCTGGAAGCTATTATCATATCGTTTCCGACAGGCTTCGATAACGAAATGGCGACGGCTGACCGAAAACTATTCTTCGTTACGCTGGTGGCCGAAGCGGTATTTCGCCAGCAGCATCAGCGAGGTCAGTACCGCCGGAATGGCCAGGCTGGAGAACACTTCCGTAATGTGCCAGCCCATTGCCAGCATCTGCGCGCCGGCAAAGGCGCTGAGAATAGCGCCCATGCGCCCTACGCCGTGCATCCAGCTGGAACCGGTCGCGCGGGCGTGGGTAGGATAGTAGCTGGCCGACAGCGCGTTCATACCGGTATTAGCACCGTTAAGGCAGAAACCGCTGCAAAAAGCGACCAGGCTCAGGATTAGCGTATTTGCCGGCGCGTAGCCAATCGCTACCGTCGCGATAGCGCCGGTAAAATAGATGGCGGCCAGCGCCAGATTGGCGTTAAAGCGATCCATCATCCAGCCGGCAAACAGCGAACCAACGGTACCGCCGGCCTGATACATGGCGGTCACCAGCGCGGCCTGAGTGACGGTCATGCCCATATCTTTCACCAGCGAAGGCAGCCAGCTGCCGATCAGATAGACCAGAAACAGCCCCATAAAGTAGCTGCCCCATAGCAGCACGCTGCCGGAGAGATAAGGGCGCGTCAACACCAGCTTCACCGCGCCCTCGCGCTGCGCTTTTTCCACCATGGCGAACTGGCTGCCCTGCTGCACCTGGCCCGGCGCCATTTTTTCAACAATCTGTCGGATACGCTCTACGGGCGCCTGCCGCGAAAGCAAAAAGCGCACCGATTCCGGTAATCCTTTCAACAGCAGCGGGACGATCAGCAGCGGCAGCAGGCCGCCTAAAATCAGCACGGCGTGCCAGCCGTAATGAGGGATCAGCCAGGACGCAGCAAAGCCACCGCCCGCCGCGCCGAAGGTAAAGCCGCAGAACACCACGGTAATAATGAAAGCGCGCTTGCGATCGGGAGAGTATTCCGCCACCAGCGTGCCGACGTTGGGCATGGCCGCGCCCAGCCCAAGGCCGGTAAGAAAGCGAAACAGCATCATCTGATCGGCGTTATGCGAAAAAGCGGTCGCCAGCGTCCACAGGCCAAAGAAAAAAACGCTGCTGATGATGATGACGCGACGGCCAAAGCGATCGGCTAGCGGGCCGGCAAACAGCGCGCCCAGCGCCAGACCGATCAGCGCGGCGCTGATGATAGCGCCCAGCTGCTGCGTGGTGACGCCCCAGGAAACCTTAAGCGCCGGCGCGATAAAGCCCATCAGAGCAATATCCATGCCGTCCATCGCCACCACCGCAAAACAGAGAGCGATAATACGCTGCTGATAGCGACTGACGCTGCCTTCGTTGATCAGGGTGCGGACATCTGTCGCAACAATACTCTCCACGTTAGCGCTCCATGGCCAGCAATGTGCAAAGCGGCTGGCGTCGGTTCCGAAAAAAAGTGTTGGCTATCATAACGGATTGTTATCGATTTCACCCAGTGAATTACCCGTTTGCTTAGCAATTCCCCCGCAAAAAGCAAGCATCCGCAAGGAAAAAAAGGGCTTTTATCAGTAAAGGTGATGAGGCTATTGCCTCCGGGCAGCGAAAAGTGATGGAAAAACGCTATTATGTTAATGAAATTTTGCAATAAGGTTAACAGTATTCCAACGCGCCGCTTGCCTGCCCGCTGCCTTGCTGGCTACGCTGCAGTTATGGAAAATAATTACCTTTTTAATCAGCGCATTCGTCTGCGCCATCTGCATACTTTTGTCGCCGTGGCTCAGCAAGGCACGCTGGGGCGCGCCGCCGAGGTGCTGTCGCTTAGCCAGCCTGCGCTGTCAAAAACGCTGAACGAGCTGGAGGAGATGGCCGGGGCCAGACTGTTTGAGCGAGGCCGTCTTGGCGCGCAGCTGACCACGGCGGGCGAGCAGTTTCTGACCCATGCAGTACGGATTCTGGATGCGCTTAACCATGCCGGGCAGTCGCTCAGCCCCGTGGTCGCACGCGATCCGGCAGTGCTGCGCATCGGCGTGCTGACCACGGTAGCGCTGGGAATGCTGCCTTCAATCCTGGAACGCTTTCATCAGCAGCAGCCCAGAACGCTGGTTCAGGTCGCTACGCTGCACAACAACGTGCTGCTTGCCGGACTGAGAGCGGGCGAATTTGAAGTAGGCATCGGCCGCATGGCCGAAACGGAAATGATGACCGGCCTGACCTATGAGCTGTTATTTCTGGAGTCTTTGCGGCTGGTGGTAAGGCCCGAACACCCGTTATTAAGTGACAACGTCACGCTGTCGCGAGCGCTTAGCTGGCCGGTGGTAATTTCGCCGGAGGGCACCGCGCCGCGCCGTATCGCCGATGCGATGCTCAAAGATCACGGCTGCCGCCTGCCGGATGCGGTAGTGGAAACCTCTGCGACCTCGCTCGCCCGTCAGCTGGCGCTTCGCTATAACTATGTCTGGTTCGTGCCTTCCGGCGCGATCAAAGATGACCTGCTGCATAATGCGCTGGTTGCGCTGCCTGTCGCCTCACATGGGCCGGGCGAACCGGTCGGCATTATTACCCGTACCGGTGCGCCCCTTAGCCGCAGCGCCGAAGTGCTGATGGCGACCATCCGTAAATCCCACTCCGGCTAGCGGCTGCGCTTGGCGTGCCGTTCGCGGTTGTCCAGGCGCGCCTGCTCGCTTTTACGTAGCCCCACATAGCAGGCGCCGTTGCCGCCGTGCTGCGGCTGAGCACTACAAAACGTTTGTACCTGATCAAACTGCTGTAGCCAGCGCGCCAGATAGCTGCGGACGATATTGGCGTGCGATTCGTCCTCTTTGCCTTTGCCATGCACGATCAGCAGATTGCGGTAATTTTCACGCTCCGCCTGCAGCATAAAGCTGTAAAGCGACTGCCGGCAGATTTCCACCGGCTGACGCAGCAGATTCAGGCTGGCGTCAATTTGATATTTACCCAACCGCAGCTTATCCAACACGCCCTGCTGGATCCCCTCCGCTTTGTATTCCAGCGGCGTTTCCCGGGGGATAACGGTTAAAAAGCCGCTGGTCAGCGGATTATCCAGCTGCTGCTCTTCCTGGCGCTGGCGGGACGATTTCGTCGAAGGGGATTTTAACCAAAGAATGTTGCTGCAGTCCTTGAGCGGCGTGACGTCTTCCATGGCGTCTTTAAACAGGTCTTCATCATTAAAGCTCATGATACAGGTCCCCGGTGGCCACGATTAAGGATAGTGTAATGGTATCCTCACCGGGCCGCTCTGGCAAAACTTCAGGCGGATGTCGCCAGCGCATAACGCGCGCTCGCCTCGTCGGTGACCAGCCCGCTGATCCAACCGCCCTTTAGCACGGCGGCTATCGCCCGATGCTTTTCGCTGCCTCCCGCAAAGGCGACGATATTGCGTTGGGTGTGGGCCGTCAGCCGCACGCTGGTCAAACGGCTGTCCAGATCGGTTGCCGCCCTTTCGCCTTCTTCGCCGATAAAATGGCCAAGCATCTCTGCGGCCACCCGATCCGCCAACAGCGTGGCCACTTCATCGTCGCTGATAAAGCCGTCCGCATTCAGCGGGCAGCCCGGCGAAACCTGACCAATGCCGACAAACATAATATCCGCCTGGGCGGCCTTCTCCGTGACGGTGCGGTAGATGCGATGATTGCACCACAAATCGCGATCGTCGACGCTGTCGGCATACAGCGGCGCGGGCAGGATAAAATAGCGTCCCTGGGTTTTTTCCGCCATCCACAGCGGCACATCGTAACGGGTACAGGAGCCGTCGCTGGCGATAGCGCCGATTAACGATACGCAGCTGTGCTGAGGCCTGTCCAGCTCTGGCAGCTCGTTAATAGTGGCACGCAGGGTTCTTCCCGATCCTACCGCGACAATTTGCGGCCGCTCGCTTTTCAGCGTTTGCGCCATCACTTCTGCACCCGCTACGGCAATCATCTGCTGTAAGCCGTCGCCTTCCACATTGCCAGACGGCACTACCTGACAAAACGCCAGGCTGAATTTTTCCTGCAGCTGCTGCGCCAGCGTCATGCAGTCGGCTACGGCATGATTAACGCTGACGCTCACCAGCCCCTGCTCTGATGCCAGCGCCACCAGCCGCTGCGCCACCTGACGCGATACGCCAAGCTTTTCAGCAATATCCTGCTGGGTTTGTCCCGCCACGTAATACATCCAGGCAGCTCTGGCCGCCAGATCCAGCTTTTTGTCGTGCTTGCTCATCGTGATATCCCGCTCCTTAAGCCCGGTCCGAATAATTGCCCGATTAACGGGCAAAAGCAAATTTTGTGATCGCTCCCGCAGACCGCTGGTAAAAAATTCACCAGGCTGTAACGCAACCAAGCAAAAGCTCAACACAAGAGCAAAAGCCCATTTACAGGAGAGAATGATGACCGCTGCTTCCCCCTCTGTCTGGCTACATATTGGCGCCGGTTCTTTTCACCGCGCCCATCAGGCCTGGTATCTGCATCGTCTGTTGCAGCAGGACGGCCCGCGCTGGGAAATCGCGCTCAGCAATATTCGCGATGATGCCGTTCCCTTGCTGAATGCCCTGACGCAGCAAAACGGCGAATACGTGCTGGAAACGGTCACCCCGACAGGCGAACGTCAGTATGAGAAAATCACCTCAATCAAACATATCGTCCCCTGGGATGCCGGGCTGACGGCCATGGTTGCGCGAGGGGCGGATCCCGCCACGAAAGTGATCGCCTTTACCGTCACCGAGAGCGGCTATTACCTGGATAGCGACCATCGTCTCGATCCGCGTCACCCTGATATTACCGCAGATTTGCAGGGCGAAGCGCGTACGCTTTATGGCGCTTTACGCCGCGTTTTGCAGGCGCGAATGCAGGCGCACGGTCAGCCGGTTACGCTGTTAAACTGCGATAATCTGCGGCATAACGGCGAGCGTTTCCGTGAGGGCTTTCTCGCTTTTCTGCGTTTATGTCACGACGATGCGCTGCTGGACTGGGTAACGGAGCAGACGACCTCGCCTAATACGATGGTGGATCGCATCACTCCGCGCCCGACGGCGGATATTGCCCCGCGCGTGTTGGAAGCGACCGGTTTTGCCGACGGCGCGCCGGTGATGGGCGAAGCCTTTATTCAATGGGTGGTTGAAGATAATTTTGCCGCCGGACGACCGGCGCTGGAGAAGGTCGGCGTGACCCTGGTCGATACCGTTCTGCCGTGGGAAGAGGCGAAAATCCGTATTCTTAACGCCAGCCACAGCTGTATTGCCTGGGCTGGGACGCTGGTCGGACAGGACTTTATTCACCAGAGCACGCGGACACAGGCGATCAAAGAGATGGCCTGGGAGTACGTGACCCAGGACGTTATTCCCTCGCTGTCGCCCAGCCCGCTTGAGCTGGAGACGTACCGCGACGTAGTGCTGGCCCGCTTTGCCAATCCTTATATCCGCGATACCAACCAGCGGGTCGCAGCGGACGGCCTGTCAAAAATTCCGGGATTTATTACGCCAACCCTGACGGAATGCTACGCCCGTGGCGAGACGCCTCGCGCGACGGCAGTGCTGCCCGCGCTTTTCTTCCTGTTTTTACAGCGCTGGCATCGCGGCGAGCTTCCTTATGTCTATCAGGATGGCGCGCTGGAAGCGGAAAGCTGGCACCGCCTTATGGCAAGCCCGGACGCGCTTGCCCGTTTTACCGCCGACGAGGCGCTGTTTGGCCCGCTTGCCCACGATGACGCTTTTGCCACGCTGCTGGCGGAGACGGTTGCCACGCTCGATGAATGGGCCAAAGTCCCTCAACCGGTGAATGAGTGAGGAGTCGGTAATGTATCTCGGGATCGATCTTGGCACCTCTGAACTCAAAACGCTGGTTATCGATGCCGCAGGCGAAATCGTGGCCGCCAGCGGTGTAAAACTGGACGTACAGCGGCCACAGCCCCACTACGCGGAGCAGGATCCGCACAGCTGGTGGCTGGCGCTGGAGCAGGCCATTGACGAGCTGCGCCAGCGGACTGGCTGTCGCTGGCAGCAAATTCGCGCCATCGGGCTTTCCGGCCAGATGCATGGCGCGGTGCTGCTGGATCCTGAGCATAAGGTTTTGCGCCCGTGCATATTATGGAACGACACGCGTAGCGCAGCCGAGTGCGAGGAGCTGACGCAACGGGCTACCGACCTGCACAGCGTGGCGGGCAATCTGGCGATGCCCGGTTTTACCGCCCCGAAGCTGCTGTGGGTCGCTCGCCATGAACCCGAGATTTTTTCTCGCATCGCCTGCGTTCTGCTGCCTAAGGACTATCTGCGCTGGCAGATGTGTGGCGAAATGATCGGCGATATGTCCGATGCCGCCGGCACGCTGTGGCTGGATATCGCCAGGCGCGACTGGTCGGACGCCCTGCTGGCGGCCTGCGGACTGAACCGCGATCGGATGCCGCGGCTTACGGAGGGATCGCAGCCCGGCGGCAGGCTACAGGCTGACGTCGCGCGACGCTGGGGTCTGCAGGAAGGCATAGTGATTGCGGGCGGCGGTGGCGATAACGCGGCCAGCGCGGTTGGGCTGGGGGCGATCGAACCCGGCGACGCTTTTATTTCCCTTGGCACCTCCGGCGTGCTGTTCGCGGTCAACGATCGTTTTCGTCCCGCGCCCGACTCGGCCATACACGCTTTTTGCCATGCCTTGCCCGATCGCTGGCATCAGATGAGCGTTATGCTGACGGCGGCCTCCAGTCTGCGCTGGCTGTGCGGGTTGCTGAACGTCACCGAAACCGACCTGCTGGCTGAGGTAGCGGCGCTAAGCGAGACGGTTCAGCGCAGCGCCCCGCTCTTTTTGCCTTACCTTTCCGGTGAACGTACGCCGCATAACGATCCGCAGGCCACCGGCGCTTTTCATGGTCTGACCCATGCCACTAATCGCGCAGCGCTGGCCTACAGCGTGTTGGAGGGCGTCGCCTTCGGCATTGCCGACGGCCTACAGGCATTGCGGGCGGCCGGCACCGAGCTGGAAAGCTGTTCATTGACCGGCGGCGGCGCGCGTAGCGGATTCTGGGCGCAGCTGATTGCGGATACGCTGGATCTCCCTATAGTCACCCATCAGGGCGGCGAAGCGGGCGGCGCGTTGGGCGCGGCGCGTCTCGGCTGGCTGGCCGACGGCGGCGATCCGGCCGAGGTCTGCCGTAAACCTGCCGTGCTGCGGCGCTATCTGCCCAATGCGCTTCGTCATCATTATTTGCAAAGGCGGCTCGACCATTTCCGCCTGCTCTACCAACAGCAGCGCGATGCTCGCGTATTCGGTTTCTGAACACTGATGCGGACGCATCAGGCGTCCGTCACCTGCATGCCTGAGAGGAAATATGATGAAATCAGCCACTAACTGGTTCGGCCTCCCCTTGTCGTTAATATGGGGTTATATCGCTATCGCCGTCTTTATGAGCGGGGACGGCTTTGAAATGGCCTTCCTGTCGAAGCACATTACCGATCTCGGCTTTTCGCCCGCGCAGTCTGCGCTGGTGTTCACGGTTTACGGCGGCGCAGCGGCGCTGGCGGCCTGGAGCTCCGGCGTAGTCGCGGAGATCATTACGCCGCAGCGCGCAATGCGTATCGGTTTTCTGCTGTGGGTAGTGATGCATATTCTGTTTATGACGCTGGGCCTGGGGCTGCGCAACTACCCGCTGATGCTGCTGTTCTATGGCATTCGCGGTCTCGCCTATCCGCTGTTCATTTATTCGTTTGTAATGCTGATTGTGCAGAACGTGCCTAAACACCAGCTCTCTTCCGCCATGGGCTGGTTTTGGGCGATGTATTCCATCGGCATCGGCTGCGTCGGCAGCTATCTGCCCAGCTTTACCATTCCCTGGCTTGGTGAAACCGGCACCCTGTGGTTTGCTATTGCCTGGGTAGCGGCGGGCGGGCTGATGGCGATGACTTTGCTGCGCAAGGTCGGCGGCGAAAGCGAAAAAGCCAATCTTTCCCCGCGTGAAAAGCTGACCGAGCTGTCGCGGGCGGTGACTATTCTCTTCACTAACCGTAACATTTTCCTGGCCTGCCTGATCCGCATTATCAATACGCTGTCGCTGTTTGGCTTTGCGGTGATTATGCCGATGCTGTTTGTCGGTCGCCTGGGCTTTACCATGTCGGAATGGCTGCAAATCTGGGCGGTATTCTTTTTCGTTACCATCTTCACCAATATTATGTGGGGCGTGCTGGGCGAATATATCGGCTGGATCCGTCAGGTGCGCTGGTTTGGCTGTCTGGGCTGCGCGATATCCAGCCTGGCATTCTATTATCTGCCGGTGACCTTTGGTCATAACTTCTGGATGGCGCTGGTGCCCGCCGTCATGCTGGGTATTACGGTTGCGGCGTTTGTGCCAATGACGGCGGTATTTCCCGTGCTGGAGCCGAAGCATAAGGGGGCGGCGATTTCCATTTACAACCTCTCCGCTGGCCTGAGCAATTTTCTTGCGCCCGCGATCGCCTCGCTGATACTGCCCTTTTTTGATATCAAGGGCGTGGTCTGGACCTACACCGCGCTTTACCTGTTTGCCGGGGTGCTGACATTGATTATTCAGGTAGAGCAACCTTCCAGAAAAAGCGCTAAAAGCAACCTTAATAACTACGGTTCAACGGCCGTGACGCCTGATAAAACGTAGGTTTGGCTTTTGACACTTTTTTAAACGGGACGTCACCAAAAGTGACGTCCCTGTTTTTTATGTGGCTAAAAAGGCCTGGATGAGTTCCCTTTGCTGAGCAAAAAATGTTAAAATTGACCTCAATCAATAATCACTCGAGCCAACACTATGATCCCGGAAAAACGTGTTATCAACAGACGTATCCAGTCTGGCGGTTGTGCGATTCACTGTCAGGATTGCAGCATCAGCCAGCTCTGTATTCCTTTCACGCTGAACGAGCATGAACTCGATCAGCTGGATAACATCATCGAGCGGAAAAAGCCTATTCAGAAAGGGCAAACGCTGTTCAAAGCCGGTGACGAACTGAAGTCGCTGTACGCCATTCGTTCCGGGACCATCAAAAGCTATACCATTACCGAACAGGGCGACGAGCAGATCACCGGCTTTCACCTGGCGGGCGACCTGGTAGGCTTCGACGCCATCAGCGGCGGTCAGCACCCCAGCTTTTCCCAGGCGCTGGAAACCGCTATGGTCTGCGAAATTCCGTTTGAAACTCTGGACGATCTGTCTGGCAAAATGCCCAGCCTGCGTCAGCAGATGATGCGGCTGATGAGCGGCGAGATTAAGGGCGATCAGGAGATGATCCTGCTACTGTCGAAGAAAAATGCGGAAGAGCGTCTTGCCGCCTTTATCTATGGCCTCTCCCGCCGCTTCGGCGAGCGCGGCTTCTCCCAGCGCGAATTCCGTCTGACCATGACCCGTGGCGATATCGGTAACTACCTCGGCCTGACGGTTGAAACCATCAGCCGCCTGCTGGGCCGCTTTCAGAAAAGCGGTATGCTGGCGGTAAAAGGCAAATACATCACTATCGAAAATCATGAGGTGCTGTCGCAGCTGGCTGGTCAAAGCCGCGCGATTGCCTGATGCCATGCCGGATTGGTTCGCCAGTCCGGCTGCTTTTTTTCGCTCGGTGGCCCGGTGCCAATGCGGCCGTTTTCCATTGCCTGGCCCGGCGCGCTGACCTGGCTGTTTTGCCCATCCTGCCGCTTGACTTGCCTCTTTTCACTTGCCCTTTACCAGACTGTCATCGCCCCCTTTAGCGGTTTTCTCACGGTGCCAAAGCGGACAGAAGACCGTACCAGCCGCTTTTGGCGAACCTTTTGTTATAATATTGATCTGGCTATAACTTTTTCTTTCTTTCCCGACGTTGATTGGGCTATCTTTTAAGCTAACCAGCGTATGGAGGACCCGTTATGGCTAAGTACCAAAACATTCTCGTGGCGATCGACGCGCAACAGGACGACCAGCCAGCGCTGCGCCGTGCTGTCTATCTCAATCAGCGCCTCGGTGGTCAGATCACGGCTTTTCTGCCTATCTATGATTTTTCTTACGAAATGACGACGCTGCTGTCGCCCGACGAGCGCGTCACCATGCGCAAAGGGGTGATCAGCCAGCGCACCGAATGGATCCGCGAGCAGGCAAAAGCCTATCTGGCCGCGGGCGTGAATATCGATATCAAGGTGGTCTGGCATAACCGTCCTTACGAGGCGATTATTCAGGAAGTGCTGGACGGCGGCTACGATCTGCTGCTGAAAATGGCCCACCAGCACGACCGGCTTCAGTCGGTGGTGTTTACGCCTACCGACTGGCACCTGCTGCGCAAGTGTCCCTGCCCGGTATGGATGGTAAAAGATCAGCCCTGGCCGGAAGGCGGCAAGGCGGTAGTGGCGGTAAACCTGGCCAGCGAAGAGCCGCATCACGACCCGCTAAACACTCAACTGGTTAAAGAAACGCTGGAGCTGGCGAAACAGGTCAACCATACCGAAGTCCATCTGGTTGGCGCCTATCCCATTACCCCGGTAAATATTGCCATTGAGCTGCCCGACTTCGATCCCAGCGTTTACAACGATGCGATCCGTGGTCAGCACCTGCTGGCGATGAAGGCGTTACGGCAAAGCTTCAGCATCGACGAAAAGTTTACCCATGTCGCAAAAGGCCTGCCGGAAGAAGTGATCCCGGACCTGGCGGACCGTCTGGACGCTGGCGTGGTGGTGCTTGGCACCATTGGTCGCACCGGACTGTCAGCGGCTTTCCTGGGCAATACGGCGGAGCAGGTAATCGATCATCTGCGTTGCGATCTGCTGGCGATCAAGCCGGAAGGCTTCGTGTCGCCGATCGAACTGGATGATGACGAAGACGACTGATCGTTAAACAAAAAAAGGCCGGGGAACCCCCGGCCTTTTGCTGTGTGCGCCTGTTACAGCGCTTTCAGGATGGCATCCACGGTAGCTTTCGCATCACCAAACAGCATCTGGGTGTTTTCACGGAAGAACAGCGGGTTCTGCACGCCGGCATAGCCGGTGTTCATGGAGCGCTTAAAGACCACCACGTTCTGCGCTTTCCACACTTCCAGCACCGGCATCCCCGCGATTGGACTACGCGGATCTTCCTGCGCCGCCGGGTTGACGGTATCGTTGGCGCCAATCACCAGCACGGTATCCGTGTCGCCGAAGTCGTCGTTGATTTCATCCATTTCCAGCACGATATCGTAAGGCACCCGCGCCTCGGCCAGCAGCACGTTCATATGGCCCGGCAGACGTCCGGCGACCGGATGAATGCCAAAGCGCACCTTAATGCCCTGCGCACGCAGCTTCTCGGTAATTTCCGCTACGGGATACTGCGCCTGCGCTACCGCCATACCGTAGCCCGGGGTGACGATCACGCTGCGCGAGTTTTTCAACAGTTCCGCCGTGCCCTGCACGTCGATTTCGCGGTACTCGCCCGCCTCCTCGCCTTCGCCGGTCGAGCTGCTGTCGGTGCCGAAACCGCCTGCGATAACGCTGATAAAGGAGCGGTTCATCGCCTTACACATAATGTACGAAAGAATGGCACCGCTTGAACCGACCAGCGCGCCGGTCACGATCAGCAGGTCGTTGCTGAGCATAAAGCCCGCCGCCGCCGCCGCCCAGCCCGAATAGGAGTTGAGCATAGATACCACGACCGGCATATCCGCGCCGCCGATAGAGGCCACAAGATGCCAGCCGAACGCCAGCGCAATGATGGTCATCAGCAATAGCGCAAAGCCCTGCCATCCCGTGCTGTCGGTGCGCACAAAGATAATCAGCAGGCAAAGCGATACCACCAGCGCCAGCAGGTTAAGCCGGTGCCGGTGCGGCAGCGCCAGCGGTCGGGAAGAGAGTTTCCCGCACAGCTTGCCCCAGGCGACCAGCGAACCGGTAAAGGTCACCGCGCCGATAAAGATGCCGATAAAGACCTCAGTGAGATGAATATTCTCTATCACCGCATCCGTTGCGGGCGCGTGATCGAGATAGCTGTTAAAGCCCACCAGTACCGCGGCCAGGCCAACGAAGCTGTGCAGCACTGCCACCAGCTCCGGCATTTCGGTCATTTCAACCTTTTTCGCCAGCCGTACGCCAATCGCGCCGCCAATCACCATCGCCAGCAGCACCCAGCCGACGCTGCTGCTGTCGGGGCCAAGCAGCGTCGCCAGTAGCGCAATCGCCATGCCGCTGATGCCAAACAGGTTGCCCTGCTTAGCGGTTTCATGCTTCGACAGCCCGGCCAGGCTGCAAATAAAAAGAATTGCGGCAACAATGTATGCTGCAGTCACTAATCCGCCAGACATTGATTACCCCTTAGTTCTTACGAAACATTTTCAGCATGCGCTGAGTCACGGTGAAGCCACCAAAGATATTGATGCTGGCAATCAGCACGGCAATAAAGGAGAAGAAGCTGACCCAGCCGCCGTGCCCCATTTGCAGTACCGCGCCGACCACGATGATGCCGGAGATAGCGTTAGTAACCGACATCAGCGGCGTATGCAGCGCGTGGCTGACGTTCCATACCACGTAATAACCCACCACGCAGGCCAGCGCGAACACAGTAAAATGGGTCAGGAATGCGGGCGGCGCAACGTTAGCTAGCCAGCCGAACAGAACAATAGCCAGCGCAAACAGCGCATATTTTCGCAATGGTGAGGCGGGCTTCGCTTCTGGTTTCTCCGGCGCTTTGGCGGCCGCAGGCGCTGCCTTCGGCGCGGCGGAAATCTGAATCGGCGGCGCAGGCCAGGTGATTTCGCCCTGGCGCACCACAGTTACGCCGCGGATGACCACATCATCGAAGTCGATGACAATCTCGCCATTTTTCTCCTTGCAAAGCAGTTTGAGCAGGTTGACCAGGTTGGTACCATAAAGCTGTGAGGACTGGCCAGGCAGGCGGCCCGGCAGATCGGTATAGCCGATAATTTTCACGCCGTTTTCAGTGGTGGTGACCTGGTCTGCTACGGTCAGCTCACAGTTGCCGCCGGTTTGCGCTGCAAGATCGACAATAACGCTGCCTGGCTTCATGGCAGCCACCATCCCGGCGGTGATCAGTTTCGGTGCAGGTTTGCCGGGAATCAGCGCAGTGGTGACAATGATATCCACTTCCTTCGCCTGCGCGGCGAACAGCGCCATTTCCGCTTTAATAAAGGCCTCTGACATCACTTTCGCATAGCCGTCGCCGCTGCCCGCCTCCTCCTCGAAATCAAGTTCAAGGAATTCCGCGCCCATGCTCTGCACCTGCTCTTTCACTTCCGGGCGGGTATCAAAAGCGCGCACGATAGCGCCAAGGCTGCCCGCCGCACCGATGGCCGCCAGCCCGGCGACGCCTGCGCCGATAACCATCACCTTAGCCGGTGGCACTTTGCCTGCGGCGGTGATCTGGCCCGTAAAGAAGCGGCCAAACTCATGCGCGGCCTCGATGATCGCACGATAGCCCGCGATGTTAGCCATCGAGCTGAGCGCATCCAGCGACTGCGCGCGGGAAATACGCGGCACTGCATCCATCGACATCACGGTGACATTGCGTGCCGCCAGCTTCTCCAGCAGCGCCGGATTTTGCGCAGGCCAGATAAAGCTGACCAGCGTACTGCCTTCACGGGTTTGCGTAATTTCTTCATCCCCGGGCGCGTTGACTTTGAGCACGATATCCGCCTGCCAGACGGCGTCGGTATCGACCAGCGTAGCGCCCACTGCGGCGTAGGCGTCGTCGTCAAAACTGGCTAACTTGCCTGCGCCCCGCTCCACCGCCACGCTGAAGCCCAGCGCCAGCAGCTGCTCAACCGTTTTTGGCGTGGCGGCAACTCGCGTTTCATTGGGCAACCGCTCTTTGGTAATTCCAATCAGCATAGTATTCCCTTTCATCAGAGGTAAGACGATTTCTTACTGCGGCGGCGCGGCTTAAGCGCCGCCTGTTTTACTACGAACACCTTATAAACTACTGAAAACGACACGGTCACACCAGCCGTTGCCGTGCCTTTTGCTCTTTTTATATCTGAAAAATCCGGTACAGGCGGCAAAAACGCGATTTTCAGCGCTTATTTCGCGTTATACCTCGCATAATCTGCTAAAGAAAAATAATCAAACGGTAAAAGAACGGCGATAAAAGGTAATATTTAACAGCCAATTAACTGTAATAACGATAGTATTTAGTGGCTTAAGTGGTAAAGCCGTGACCAAAGGTATTATTTAACATTTTTTTAATATACCCTGCCGCCGCTGCGCCTGTCGCCGTGCCGCCTGACTCAAAATGGCTGAGACAGGACGTATTATTACATGCAATAATCGAGAGCTAATCTGTTACACATCAAGAGTCCAGCACGTTTTCGTACTCATTTTTTTGCGCAAGGCGAAGGATTATTTTTATGAAGCTGAAGATTACTATTCTGGCATCAGCCCTGTTGTCGCTCACCTCACTTTCCGCTTATGCGGCCCAGGAACTGACGCCGGAAAAAGCGGCGGCGCTGAAGCCTTTCGACCGCATCAGCATTACCGGCCGTTTTAATGCCATTAACGAAGCCAACGAGGCAATGTCAAAACGTGCCGACGAGCTGGGCGCGAAAGCTTTTTACGTACAAAGTATTAACGACAGCAACAACAATGGCGGCAACTGGCGCGTGGTGGCGGATATCTATCGCGACGATGCGCCGCCAGCGCCAAAATCGCAGGATCGTGTGATTAATGGCGTGCGCGAGCTGACCAAGTCGGAAGCCTACAGGCTGGAACCTTTTGATACGGTTTCCGTCAGCGGCTTCTACCACAGCCAGCCTGACGTTAACGACGCTATTACCCGAAAAGCGAAAGAGAAAGGCGCGGCTTCGTTCTTTATTATCCGTCAGATCGACGCTAACAGCGGCGGCAATCAGTATATTACCGCCTATGTCTACAAAGCCGATGCGAAAGCGCGCCGGGTGCAGTCTCCGGATCTGATCCCGGCCGATTCCCAGGCAGGTAAAGCCGCCATCGCCGCAGGCGGTACCGCCGCGAAGACCGTGCAGATCCCGGGCGTCGCCTCTTCCGAAACGCCAAGCAACAAAGTCGGCCGCTTCTTTGAAACGCAGTCCTCTACCGGCGAACGCTATACCGTGAGAACGCCGCAGGGCAAAAGCGTACAGGAAGTCAACGCCATTACCGCAGCGCAGATGCAGCCGTTCGACAGCGTAACCTTTACCGGCCACTTCGGTACGCCTACGGAGATCTCCGATGCCGTGGGCCGCGCCGCCATTGAGAAAGGCGCCAAGTACTATCATATTACTCGCCAGTGGTCTAACCAGAGCGGCGGCAACCTGACCGTTTCTGCCGACCTGTTTAAGTAAACGTCAACAAAGGCGCGTCTGAGCTTCAGGCGCGCCTCTTTTACGCAAAATGCCACGACTTTTACCGCCGCCTGCCTGCATAACTTCCCGCCATTATTTGCATACTCAATCACTTTTCGCCCTCTTTCGCATTGCATCTCGCTGGGCCACTCCGTAAAATCGCCGCCGGTTTCAGGGGATCTCTTCGGGTTTAGCCGTGCAAAGCGTATAAATTGCGAGCCATTCATCCTGTTATGGTTTTTTATTCTGGTTTTGGGATGCTTTTTTGGACAAAAAATTAGGTCTTACCGCGCTGACGGCGCTGGTACTGAGTTCCATGCTGGGCGCCGGCGTTTTTAGTCTGCCGCAAAATATGGCGTTGGTGGCCGGGCCGGCGGCGCTGCTGATCGGCTGGGCGATCACCGGCGTCGGCATTATTATGCTGTCGCTGGCGCTGCTGCTGCTGACCCGCCTCAAACCCGAGCTGGACGGCGGCATCTATACCTATGCCCGTGCCGGTTTTGGCGAGCTGGTCGGCTTCTGCTCGGCCTGGGGCTACTGGCTGTGCGCGGTTATCGCTAACGTCTCCTATCTGGTGATAGTGTTCTCCGCCCTGAGCTTCTTTACCGACTCGCCGGGCCACGTCGTGTTTGGCGATGGCAATACCTGGCAGGCCATGTTGGGTGCCTCGGTGCTGCTCTGGCTGGTGCACTGGCTGGTGCTGCGCGGCGTGCAGACGGCAGCGAGTATTAACCTTGTCGCCACGCTGGGCAAACTGGTGCCGCTGGGGCTGTTTGTGGTGCTGGCGATAGCGGCCTTTAATCTCGATCGCTTCCGTTTTGATTTTTCAGGCATCGAGCTGGGCGTGCCGGTTTGGGAGCAGGTCAAAAATACCATGCTGATTACGCTGTGGGTGTTTATCGGCGTGGAAGGCGCGGTAGTGGTTTCAGCACGCGCAAGGAACAAAAAAGACGTGGGACGCGCCACGCTGCTGGCGGTGATCGCCGCGCTGGTGGTCTATCTGTTGGTTACGCTGCTTTCTCTTGGCATTGTGCCGCGAGCGGAACTGGCCCAGATGCGTAATCCTTCGATGGCGGGCCTGCTGAATCGCCTGATTGGCTCATGGGGCGATATGGTTATCGCGCTGGGGCTGATCGTCTCGGTCAGCGGCGCCTATCTCAGCTGGACGATTATGGCAGCGGAAGTGCCGATGCTGGCGGCCGGAAACGGCACCTTCCCGCGCTCGCTGGCGAAACAGAACGCGCGCGGCGCGCCCTCTGCCTCGCTTTGGCTGACCAACCTGAGCGTTCAGGGCTGCCTGATCCTGATTTGGCTGACCGGTTCCGATTACAACACGCTGCTGACCATCGCTTCCGAAATGGTGCTGGTGCCCTATCTTCTGGTCGGCGCCTACCTGTTTAAAGTCGCTCGCGCGCAGCAGAAAACGGCGGCGCTGGTCGTCGCTTTGGGTGCCAGCGCCTACGGTTTGTGGCTGCTGTACGCCTCCGGGCCGCTGCACCTGCTGCTTTCCGTGGTACTTTATGCGCCCGGGATGCTGCTGTTTATCTGGGCGCGCCGCAACGGCCGTGGAAATGGCTATCTGAATAAGCTGGAAAAAATAGCGATGGGCGTGCTGATTGCCGGTGCGGCACCGGCAACGTGGATGCTGCTGCGTTAGTGAGAAAAAGCAGGCATGGCGATCGTTAACCGATCGTCATGCTGTTCCAGCGAAAGCGGCTTGACGTACTCTTCACGGATAGCCTCAAGCTGCTGTTCAGAAAGCGGATAAGGCAGCAGGATTTCAAAGCGTTCAATATGCTGTTGTTCAGCCAGGGTTATCAATCGGGCGATATTTATCTCATCGCTCACCTGGGTAGAAATGATTTGCAGCGCCAGCGCTTTCAGTCTTTCTGACGGTGGGCAGGATTGATCCGGCGAGTTTTTGGTCACCATGCCGAAAATAGGCATTACGCCATAAATAGCGTCGACAAAGCTCCAGCGTTTTTTACAGGAAGCCGCGAGGAAATCGATATAGTTCAGGCAGATATGGCAATCCCGTCCCGTTGAAGCCAGCTCTTTATCAGACACCCTTTTCTCCCCTTTCTCCGTTAATCAACGCACCGCGTCGTCAGGCAACAACCCTGTCGAATATAATGACATATTTTACGTCATTTATACTACACATCGAGAGTTATTTAGCCCTGACTTATAGTAGTCAGCGTAAACATTGGGTAATGTTGTTACTCTCAGGTAAAAAAATGTCGCTATGAATAAAATAGTATTCGTTGAGGACGATCGGGATGTGGGCGAGCTTATCGCCGCCTACCTGAAGCGTCATGATATTGAAGTGATCGTAGAAAGCCGTGGCGATCAGGCCGAAGCCACTATTGAGGCCACCATGCCGGATCTGGTGATGCTGGATATTATGCTGCCCGGTAAGGACGGTATGACGCTGTGCCGCGATCTGCGCGCCAGCCAAACGTGGTCCGGCCCGATTGTGCTGCTGACCTCGCTGGACAGCGATATGAATCATATTTTATCGCTGGAGATGGGCGCCAACGATTACATTCTTAAAACCACACCCCCTGCGGTGCTGCTGGCGCGCCTGCGGCTGCATCTGCGTCAGGCCGCGACGCACAGCGGCGACGAGGCGGCTATCGCCCCGGCCGTGAGCGCACAGAAAACCCTGCGTTTCGGCACGCTGACCGTGGACGCCGTTAACCGGCAGGTCACGCTGGGCGGTGAAATTATCGCCCTTTCCACCGCTGACTTCGATCTGCTGTGGGAGCTGGCGACGCATGCCGGATCGATTCTTAACCGCGATGCCCTGCTGAAAACGCTGCGCGGCGTAAGCTATGACGGCATGGATCGCAGCATCGACGTGGCGATCTCACGCCTGCGCAAGAAACTGCTGGACAGCGCAACCGAGCCTTACCGCATTAAAACCATCCGTAATAAAGGCTATCTGTTTGCGCCGCACGCCTGGGACACCGAATGAAGAAGCTGTTTATTCAGTTTTATCTGCTGCTGTTTGTCTGCTTTCTGGTCATGGCGATGCTGGTGGGGCTGGTATATAAATTTACCGCCGAGCGCGCCGGGCGCGAGTCAATGGACGATTTGATGAAAAGCTCGCTCTACCTGATGCGCAGCGAGCTACGGGAAATCCCGCCCCGCGACTGGAATAAAACCATCGATAATCTGGATCTTAACCTCTCCTTTAAGCTGCATATCGAGCCGATGAGCAAGTACCAGCTGGATGCGCCTACGATGCGCCGCCTGCGTGCGGGCGGCATCGTCGCGCTTGATGACGAATACACTTTTTTACAGCACATTCCGCGCAGCCATTATGTGCTGGCCGTAGGGCCGATCCCTTATCTCTTTTTCCTGCATGAAATGCGCATTCTGGATATCGTGCTGCTGGCCTTTATCGGCATCTCGCTGGCGCTGCCGGTGTTTATCTGGATGCGGCCGCACTGGAAAGACATGCTGCGGCTGGAGTCGGCGGCGCAGCGCTTCGGCCAGGGCCATCTGGATGAGCGGATCCACTTCGATAACGCCTCCAGCCTGTTCCGACTCGGCGTAGCCTTTAATCAGATGGCGGACAATATCAATACGCTGGTGGTCAGTAAAAAACAGCTGATTGACGGCATCGCCCATGAGCTACGCACGCCGCTGGTGCGCCTGCGCTACCGGCTGGAGATGAGCGATAATCTTAGCGCCAGCGAAGCCGCCGCGCTGAATCGCGATATCGGCCAGCTGGAGTCGCTGATTGAAGAACTGCTGACCTACGCCCGCCTGGACAGACCAAAGGTCGATCTGCATCTTCAGTCGCTCGATCTGGCTGCCTGGCTCAGCGAACGGCTGGACGATATCCGCATGGTGCACCCCGAATTTACCCTGGAGCTGGATACGCCGCAGCGTCAAAACCTGGGCGTGGCGGACACGCGGCTGATGGAGCGAGTGCTGGATAACCTGGTCAATAACGCGTTGCGCTATGCCAAACAGCGCCTGCGCGTCGGGCTGTGGTTCGACGGCGATACCGCCTGCCTGCAGGTAGAGGATGACGGGCCGGGCATTCCGCTGGCCGAACGCGAGCGGGTATTCGAGCCTTTCGTGCGTCTTGACCCCAGCCGCGACCGCGCCACCGGCGGCTGCGGGCTTGGGCTGGCGATTGTGCACTCGGTGGCGCAGGCCTTTGGCGGCACCGTGACTATTGACGCCAGCCCGCTTGGCGGCGCAAGCGTTCGCTTTTGCTGGCCGGTTGATTTACCCTTAACGCCTCCTCGCGCTGTCTGACAGCGCCATGACTAAAAGGATATCTATGTCATCCGCCTATGCAAACCTGACCCGAACCTTCACCCGTATTTCCCGCTTCGGTCATCTGTCAGCCATCGCCGGCTGGGATATGATGACCATGATGCCGCCCGGCGGCAGCAGCGCACGCGGCGCGGCGCTGGCCGAACTGAGCGTGCTGCGTCATGAAATCCTGACCGATAAAGCCGTGGCGCAATGGCTTGATCAGGCTGCCGATGAAACTCTGAATGACGTGGAGCGCGCCAACCTGCGTGAGATGCGCCGCGCTTACGATCGGGCCGCCCTGCTGCCCGTCGCGCTGGTCGAGGAAAAATCTCTCGTCGGCGCCCGCTGCGAACACGCCTGGCGTCAGCAGCGCCCCGCCAATGACTGGCTGGGTTTTGCCGCCAATCTGAAGGAAGTGGTGAGGCTGAGCCGGGTGGAGGCCGAGCTGCGCGCGCAGGCGAACGGCTGCTCCCGCTACGATGCGTTACTGGATCTCTATGAGCCTGGCATGACCACCGCTAAGCTGGACAGCACCTTCGGCGAGCTGAAACAGTGGCTGCCTTCGCTGCTGGCGCGCATTGTCGAAAAGCAGTCGCGCCAGCCGGTTGCCGTACCGGTCGGCCCTTTCGCGACAGAGTCGCAGCAGCTGCTGGGCAACGCGCTGATGAAACTGCTTAATTTTGATTTTAACGCCGGGCGACTTGACGTCAGTGCCCATCCGTTTTGCGGTGGCGTCCCGGAAGATGTACGCATTACTACCCGCTATAACGCTAACGAATTTATCAGCGCGATGATGGGCGTGATCCACGAAACTGGCCACGCCTGCTACGAGCAGAATCTACCGAAGCAGTGGGCCGGTCAGCCCGTTGCGCTGGCACGCTCCACCGCGATCCACGAGTCGCAAAGCCTTTTCTTTGAAAAACAGCTGGGCCGTAGCGCGGCGTTTTTGAGCCTGCTGCTGCCGCAGGTTAAAACGCTGATGGGCGACCGTCCTGAGCTGGAAGAAGCTAACTTTATCGCCCTCAATCAGCGCGTTAAGCCTGGTTTAATCCGCGTGGATGCGGATGAAGTAAGCTATCCGGCGCATATCATTCTGCGTTATGAGATCGAGCGCGCGCTGATCGAAAGCGAGATTGAAGTGGACGACATCCCGACGCTGTGGCAGGAGAAGATGCAGGCGCTGCTGGGGCTGGACACGGCCGGCAACTATCGCGACGGCTGTATGCAGGACATTCACTGGACGGATGGCTCGTTCGGCTATTTCCCGACCTACACCCTGGGTGCCATGTATGCGGCACAGCTTTTCCACAGCGTGAAAAAGGCGCTGCCGCAGGTGCACAGCGATATCCGCGAGGGGAATCTGCAACCGATTTTTGACTGGCTACAGCAAAATATCTGGCAGCACGGCAGCCGTTTCACCACCCGTCAGCTGATTGAAAACGCCACCGGCGAAGATCTTAATCCGCGCTTTTTCCGGCAGCATCTGGAAAACCGCTACCTGTAACCAATCCGCAAGCCCGTCGCGCCGGCGGGCTTTGTACAATCGGTAACACGCCGATACCAATCACTCACGGAAAGCCCGCTTCCCTTCCCTTATAGTCTCTTCACCGGCCCCGCAGTGGGCTGAAAATGAAATAACACTTTGAGGGTTGTGCAATGAAAAAATTATTCGCTCTGGTTGTAGCCGCTGCTATGGGTATGTCTTCAGTTGCTTTTGCTGCTGAAACCACCGCCGCGCCAGCCACTACCGCACCGGCTGCTTCTACTACCGCCGCGCCAGCTCATGCAGCCAAGCATCACAAAGCGCACAAGAAAGCCGAGCAGAAAGCGCAGGCAGCTAAAAAACACAAGAAAGCCGCTAAGCAGCCGGTAGCCCAGAAAGCTCAGGCAGCCAAGAAGGCCCATAAAAAAGCCGCTAAGCCAGCTGCACAGAAAGCGCAGGCCGCCAAGAAAGTGCACCATAAAAAAGCCACTAAGCCAGCAGCGCAGAAAGCGCAGGCTGCCAAGAAAGTGCACCATAAAAAAGCAGCCAAGCCAGTAGCGCAGAAAGCTCAGGCCGCCAAGAAAGTACACCACAAGAAAACCGCTAAGAAAGCCGCCGCGCCTAAAGCTTAATTGCCGAAGCAAGCCTTCAACTTAGTCTGTTCACTTAAACACCCGGTTCAGCCGGGTGTTTTTTTCCTGGAGTATCGGATGATGGTGCGCCGCTATTTATTCGAAATTATCCTGGCCTGTATGATTATCTGCGGCGCTATCGCCTTTAGCTTCTATCTTTAAAATCCGTAGCCTGCTGATTTATAAATTAAACTTCCTTTTTACCGCCAGCCGACTATAGTTATTACCACCTGCGGTTTTTAATCTCCATTCAGAGAGAGACATGCGCCTGAAAGCTTTTTTTTTAATGGGATGTTTAGCCCTTTCATTTTGTAGCCACGCCGGTGACGACGACGCACAGGATGTCAGAACGCTGTTTTTCGGCAAAGACGATCGTCACCCTGTCAGCGACACCGCCAGCCAGCCGTGGGAAGCAATAGGCCAGCTGGAAACCGCCAGCGGCAACCTGTGTAGCGCTACGTTAATTTCGCCCCATTTAGCCCTGACTGCCGGCCACTGTCTGCTTGCGCCGCCGGGCAAAATCGATAAAGTCGTTGCGCTGCGTTTTATTGGGCATGATGGCGACTGGCGCTACGAAATTCACGATGTGGATACCCGAGTCGATCCCGCTTTAGGCAGAAAGCTTAAGGCCGACGGCGACGGCTGGATCGTGCCTTCATCGGCCGCGCCTTACGATTACGGACTGGTCGTATTGCATAATCCGCCTTCCGGCATAACGCCCGTGCCGCTGTTTGACGGCAGCCGCAGCGATCTGACCGCCGCGCTGAAAACGCAACAGCGTCGGGTAACCCAGGCGGGCTACCCGGAAGATCATCTTGATACGCTCTATTCACACAGCAACTGTCTGATTACCGGCTGGGCGCAGAAAAATGTGCTGTCGCATCAGTGCGACACCCTGCCTGGCGACAGCGGTTCGCCGCTCCTGCTAAAAAGCGACAGCGGCTGGCAGCTGATTGCGGTACAAAGCTCTGCACCGGCGGCGAAAGATCGTTACGAAGCGGATAACCGCGCCATTGCCGTCACCGCTTTCCGGGACAGACTGGAAACGTTGGCGCAGGAATAAAGGAACGCCGTGGGCTTGCGGCATTCAGGCAGTTTTTTAAGCCGGGCTGCTTGCTTTACTCTTGAATATCATTTGGGAATTTCAAAAAAAGAAACAGCAATTAAGGTTGCAGCTGATAACGACAACACGATCGTTCAGGCTCTCGCAGCTGACTCTGTAAGCCATAACAGCGTCTCTACCTTAAGCCTGAAACGTTGCGTTGCTGAGTTGAATCGGTAAATAATCGAATGACTGAGTTCCCCCCTGATAAGATCAAAGCGCGTGAAAATACGCTAAAGATCCTTTCACCGGTATTAAGCCAGCCATAGGTTAAGTCCTGTCTGTTCAGGAAATACGCCAGTCCGGAACGGAGAAGTTTTATTATCTCCATGCGGGTGCAGCAGGCAAAGCCGCCCACCAGGCCTCAGCGCGTTTTTACTGCTAACTCTTTTTAGCAATAGCTGGTTAAGTTTAAGAACGTCCGCTGGGCTGTATTGCCAGCGGACGAATTCCTCAGAGCACTATTTCATCCATCGCCTGCTGAATACGCTTTTCCGAAACCGGATAAGGCGTGCCCAGCTGCTGGGCGAAATAGCTGACGCGCAGCTCTTCAATCATCCAGCGGATCTCTTTTACATCCTCATCATCACGGCGAACCGGCGGCAGCTTGTTAAACCAGCCCTGCCAGGCCTGCTGAACTTTTTCTACCTTGACCATTCTGGCGCGATCGCTGTGCGGATCGACCGGCAGTTTTTCAAGACGGCGCTCGATAGCCTGCAAATAGCGAAGGGTGTCGGCAAGCTTGTTCCAGCCGTTGCCGGTAACGAAACCGCGATATACCAGGCCGTTCATCTGCGCTTTGATATCCGAAAGCGCCAGCGCCATCGTCATATCCACGCGCCCTTTCAGCCGCTTATTGATAGCAAAGACTGCCGTCAGGATCTGCTCGACCTTTTTGGCTATTTCCACCACGGTTTCGTTCAGCTCCGCTCGCACTTTTTCATGTAGCTGGCGGAATCCCTCTTCCTGCCAGGTCGGGCCACCATATTCGGCAATCAGTTTGTCCACGCCGCAGGCGATGCAGTCATCTATCAAATCCAGCACTTTGCCATAAGGGTTAAAATAGAGCCCCAGCTTGGCTTTGTTCGGCAGCTTTTCGTGCAGATATTTAATCGGCGAAGGGATATTGAGCAGCAGCAGCCTGCGCTGACCGCGCCACATCGCTTTTTTCTGCTCGTGATCGGAATCAAACAGCCGGATCGCCACGCTCTCTTTTTCATCCACCAGCGCGGGCCAGGCCTTCACGCTGTAACTGCCGCGCTTCTGCTCAAAATGGTCAGGCAGATCGCCGAAGCTCCAGATATGCAGGCCGCTCTGCTCCAGCCCGTCATCCGCCACCAGCGACAGCGTTTCCTGCACTTTGGCCTTCAGCTGCTCTTTCAGCGCGGCGAGATCGCGCCCTTCCGCCAGCTTGCGGTTATGTTCGTCCACTACGCGGAAAGTCATTTTAAGATGATCGGGCACCTGATCCCATTGCCAGGCCTCACGGTCGATAGTGACGCCGCTCATCCGACGGAATTCACGCTCCAGCGCGTCCACCAGCGGCAGCTCCAGAGGCACCGCACGCGCCAGAAAAGCGTCGGCGTAGTTGGGCGCGGGGACAAAGTTACGGCGTAACGGTTTTGGCAACGACTTAATCAGGGCGATAACCAGCTCCCGTCGCACGCCGGGGATCTGCCACTCGAAGCCTTTTTCCTCAACCTGGTTCAGCAACGGCAGCGGGATATGCACCGTGACGCCATCCGCATCGGTTCCCGGCTCGAACTGATAGCTCAGCTTCAGCTTCAGGTTGCCCTGCTGCCAAAAGTTAGGGTAATCCAGCTTGCTGATGTTCTCGGCGCCTTCGCGGATCAGCATCTCTTTAGCAAAATTAAGCAGCTCGGGCTGCTCGCGGCTCGCCTTTTTCCACCAGCTGTCGAAATGCCGGGCGGAAATCACCTCGTGCGGAACACGCTGGTCATAAAAGGTAAACAGCGTCTCGTCATCCACCAGGATATCGCGACGGCGCGATTTATGCTCCAGCTCTTCCACCTCCTCACGCAGCTTAAGATTGGCGCGGAAGAAGGCGTGACGCGTCTGCCAGTCGCCTTCCACCAGCGCGTGGCGGATAAACAACTCGCGCGACAGCACCGGATCGATCGGGCCGTAGTTGACCTTGCGCGCCGCTACGATCGGCAGGCCGTACAGCGTGACTTTTTCACTGGCCATCACGGCGCCCTGGCCTTTTTCCCAGTGCGGCTCGCTGTAGCTGCGTTTAATCAGATGCTGCGCCAGCGGCTCGATCCATTCCGGCTCGATACGTGCGGCAATGCGGCCCCAGAGGCGGCTGGTTTCCACCAGCTCGGCGACCATCGTCCACTTCGGCGGCTTTTTGAACAGCCCGGAGCCAGGGAAAATGGAGAAGCGGGCGTTGCGCGCGCCGGAGTACTCCTGCTTCTCGACGTCTTTCTGACCAATATGGGAAAGCAGTCCGGTCAGCAGCGCGGTATGCACGCCCCGGAAGTCCGCCGGTTCGCTGTTCAGCGGAATGCCCAGCTCGCGCACCACCTGCCGCAGCTGAGTATAGATATCCTGCCATTCGCGTACGCGCAGGTAGTTCAGGTAGTCCGTTTTGCACAGGCGTCGGAACTGGCTGGACGACAGCGCTTTCTGCTGCTCCTGTAGGTAGTTCCACAGATTGACGAAGGAGAGGAAATCGGATTCTTTGTCGGCAAAACGGCGATGCTTCTCGTCGGATGCCTGCTGTTTCTCTACCGGGCGCTCGCGCGGATCCTGAATTGAAAGCGCGGCGGTAATAATCATCACTTCGCGGGTACAGGCGTATTTCTGCGCCTCCAGCACCATTTTCGCCAGGCGCGGATCGACCGGCAGCTGCGCCAGCGAACGGCCGGAAGGCGTCAGCTTGTAGTGCTGGTCGTCCAGGGTTATCGCCCCCAGCTCTTCCAGCAGCTTAACGCCATCCTGAATATTACGTTTGTCCGGTGCTTCCACAAAAGGAAACGCGCCGATATCGCCCAGCCCCAGCGCGGTCATTTGCAGAATGACCGAGGCCAGATTGGTGCGCAAAATTTCCGGATCGGTAAAGGCCGGGCGGCTTAAAAAATCCTCTTCCGAATAAAGGCGGATACAGATGCCCTCGGAAACGCGGCCGCAGCGCCCTTTACGCTGGTTTGCCGACGCCTGGGAAATCGGCTCGATCGGCAAACGCTGAACCTTGGTGCGGAAGCTATAGCGGCTGATACGTGCCGTGCCGGGATCGATGACGTACTTGATGCCGGGCACGGTCAGCGACGTTTCCGCCACGTTGGTGGCCAGCACGATGCGCCTGCCGCTGTGCGGCTGGAAAACGCGGTTCTGTTCGGCGTTGGAAAGGCGCGCATACAGCGGCAGGATCTCCGTATGCGGCAGATCGCGCCGGTTCAGCGCATCGGCGGTGTCGCGGATTTCCCTTTCGCCGCTCATAAAGATCAGGATATCGCCACGGCTTTCCTGCCCCAGCTCGTCAACCGCGTCAAAAATCGCCTGTAGCTGATCGCGTTCGGTGTCGTCCGCCTCTTCCACAATCGGCCGGTAACGCACTTCGACCGGATAAGTGCGGCCGGAGACTTCAATCACCGGCGCATGGTGAAAGTGCCGGGAAAAGCGCTGCGGATCGATAGTGGCTGAGGTAATAATAATCTTTAAATCGGGGCGGCGCGGCAGCAGTTCGCGCAGATAGCCCAGCAGGAAGTCGATATTCAGGCTGCGCTCATGCGCCTCATCAATAATGATGGTGTCATACTGCATCAACAGGCGATCCTGCTGGATTTCCGCCAGCAGGATACCATCGGTCATCAGCTTGACCTGCGTCGTTTCGCTGACCTGATCGTTGAAGCGCACCTTGTAGCCCACGCAGCCGCCGAGCGAGGTTTCCAGCTCGGCCGCAATGCGATCGGCCACGGTTCTCGCTGCCAGACGACGCGGCTGGGTGTGACCAATCAGCCCCGTGATGCCCCGGCCCAGCTCCATGCAGATCTTCGGCAACTGGGTGGTTTTCCCCGAGCCGGTTTCGCCTGCCACAATCACCACCTGGTGATCGCGAATAGCCTCGGCGATTTCCTGTTTCTTCTGGCTGACCGGCAGGTTTTCCGGGTAGCGGATGGTCGGCGTGGCCGCTTTCCGCAGCGCCACGCGCTGTTCCGCCGCCGCGATTTCGCCGCTCAGCTCATCGGCTATCGCCTGCTGAGCCGCAGGGTTCTTCACTTTTTTTGCGCCATGCAGGCGCTTTTGCAGCCGCTGACGATCTCTGAGCATTAGCGCTTCCAGGCGCGGCGCCAGCGTCGTTAAAGGCATACGGGGAGTATCAGACATAAAAAAGCTCGCTAATCGCCAGCAGGCTGGCAAACAATAAAGTATGAATAAAATTTTGCGTATTGTAGCACAAACCCGGCACCGAAAATTCCTGCTGCATAGCCAAAAACGAAATATCCAGGCGTCTGCCGGCGCGTTAGTTCCTGCGCTATGACAATAAAAAACATCAAGTCAGCGAATGCCCCAAATACGATTGAATAATCGACGCGTGTTATAAACCCTGTAAGTGTTGATGCGACTAATCCCCAGCCTGCCGCCGTCACCGTGGCACTGGTCGCTAACGGTTTTGCCATATGAGGCGCTTAAATAAAAAAGGCCTGCCGAAGTGGCCTTAATTTGAATGCGGGCGCGAACCCGCCTTGTCGCGTGTTATAAGGCGCCGCGACGTCGTCACACTTGTCTGTATATTCTCCTGTATTTTTATTCTATTAATGATTTTATCCAAATTCATTTTTGAAAATTACTTTCCCGGATAATCTGCAAAAGCCCACGTTGTGGGCTGTTTCCTTCATTAAATTAACTGTCCATCTCCCACTTCACATCCCGCATCGACAGACAACCTTCTACAAATCCTTCGGCCATTTGAAACTTTATCCTGATCGTGCCCTCTGACAGCATCAGCCGTCTTCCAATCGCCCGTTTTGAAATATCCTTGTGTAGTGATCCACCAGTAGTGCGTTCTCATCCGGGCGCTTTTGCTCGAGTCCTCCTACACATGAACCGGCTATGAGTGCGCCTGAATCTGTGCATGATGCGCCCGAACGTGTATCAGGACGCAACCCTTTAAAACCGGCAGAACCGGAGATTCACAGCGGCTGCATTGGGCGTCTCACTGCCAGAATTTATCAGAGAGGGCTATTTATCCATGAATTTTAAATTTTCGTGCGGCGAGCTGGAGCGCCTGACGAAAACAGATAGTGCGAAGCCCGGCGACGTGGCCGCGCTGGCGCAAATCGCGCTGGGCGTTCTGTCAGTGCGTCCGGTCGGTAGGGTTTTCACAGACGAACCGCTGCTTCCCGGCGACGAACCATTTAGCTACGGCTGCGACGCGCTAACCTTATTCAGTAAATTCGAACACGGGCTTCAGAATATTGCACTATCCCTACGGCTGATTTGCCAATAGAGTGTAAGTCATTGAGCGGACACATCCGCATAACAAAGGAAATTCATTATGAGCAAAGTTTTAGTACTGAAATCGAGCATTCTCGCAGGCTACTCACAGTCCAACCAGCTGGCCGAACACTTTGTTGCAGAGTGGAAAGCGGCGCACAGCGGCGATGAGATCGTGATCCGCGATCTGGCTGCAAATCCGATTCCGGTACTGGACGGCGAACTGGTCGGCGCGCTGCGTCCTTCCGATGCTGCTCTGACGCCACGTCAGCAGGAAGCGCTGGCGCTTTCCGACGAGCTGATTGCTGAAATTCAGTCTGTGGATACCGTTGTTATTACGGCGCCAATGTACAATTTCAACATCCCGACGCAGTTAAAAAACTACTTTGACCTGATTGCCCGTGCCGGCGTAACTTTCCGCTACACCGAGAAAGGCCCGGAAGGTCTGATCGTCGGTAAAAAAGTGATTGTGATCACCAGCCGCGGCGGCATCCATAAAGATACGCCAGCCGATCTGCAAACGCCTTACCTGAAGCTGTTCCTGGGCTTCCTGGGTCTGAGCGACGTGCAGTTCGTCTACGCTGAAGGCATGGCATACGGCCCGGAAGCGGCCACCAAAGCCAGCGAAGAAGCGAAAGCTACGCTGAACCAGCTGGTTAACGCCTGATTTTTTCTTCCGATCTCGCCTGAAAAAGCAGCCGCCCGGCTGCTTTTTTATTGCCGCAGCGGCGCATCCTCGCCATTTTTTAGCAATGTCTGCACGTTTTTGTCCGCTTTAATCACGATTTCATGCTCGATTTTCACGTTCATATTGATGGTAATCGGCTCTTTTGGAGCAGCGACCTCAATACGGGGCACGCAGCCGCTGAGCAGCATCCCGGCGAGGATCGGCAGAGCTGTTTTCATTCAGTTTTTCCTTGTGCTGACAGCGCGGCGTGCTGCTCTGTCCAGGATTGCAAATTGTCGCCAAAGCGCAGGCTGCGCCACAGCTGAAAAATATTTTCCTGCTGCGTGTAGTGCAGCGAAACGTGCTGATTTTTATCGCTGAAGCGGCTGGTGCCGTTGACCTGCGCCGTCAGGGCCATGTTGCCTTTATTATCAATATTCAGCGTGGCCCGACTGCGGGAAATTTCCATATAGCGCAGCCAGTCCATCGCCGCGCCGGTGGCAATATTACCGGAAGCCAGCGCGTCGGCGAAATCTTTATCCAGCCGCAGCGTCAGCGGGCCGCTGTTGGTGATCCAGCCCTCTTTAACCAGCCAGGCAGAGTTTTGCAGCCACAGCGGCAGCGCGCCGTCAACGCGGCCGGACATAGCGATTTTTTTCGGCTGAACGGCCGTTACCAGCTCGCTCATGCTGATCGCTTTCAGCCGTAGCGTGGCCGCTTCGGTTTGCGGTAGCTGAAGGCTAAGCAAACTCAGCTCGCCGCCCAGCACCTCCACCCCGACGTTGCTCAGGCGCAGCGGCCGCGCCGCGCTCCATGGATACCACCCCTGCAGATCGGCGCGAATATTTTTTAGCGCAAACTGGTTTTTGATTGCCTTGATGCGCAGCGAAACCGGGCCTTTCGCGCCAAAGTACCACTGGCCCGTTTGCAGCCTGAACGGCAAAGAGAAATCGATGCCGGTAAACTGATTGTCCGGCGTGCGCACGCTGCCGTCGCTAACCACCCAGTGGCCACCCGCGGCAAATCCCTGATCCGCTGCCGCTGAAAAAGCGACCTGAGCTTTTAGCGTGCCGCCGCGAACAGACATTTTCAGATCGTCGTTCAACAGTGACTGGAAAACCTTTAGCGACTGCTGCGGCCACCAGGCCTGGCCGCGCAGCCGCGTACCGTCCCAGCGCCCCTGTATCCGTACCGGGCCGACCGGATCGGCGGTCAGTTTACCCTTACAGAGAAAATGAGCGGGATCGCTACCGTTGAGGCCAAGCGTTAACTCTGCGGGCGGCAGATAGCCACCGCTGCCGAAGCTGGTGCGCTGCGCGCGTAGTCGAAAGCCTGCGCTAAAAGCGGGGTTTTGCTCGTCGCGCCGCCAGCGAACCGGCTTCGCCAGCGTTAGCCTGGGCGCGGCCATTGTTACCCCGCCGTAACGAATTTGATCGAACCCCGTGGACAAAGAAGCGAGTTCGATCTGCCGATCCTGCCAGCTTCCATGCCCTTTCACATCCCATTTGGCCGCCAGCGGCGCCATCAGCCCGTCGCCCCAATAGCGCCACAGCCAACGGCCTTTATCCGGCCAGAATTCCGTGGCGCGGCCGTCCAGATGCAGGCGAAAATGCCCTTTTTCCGTATCATGCGCGGTAAGAATGGCCTGTAGCCGCCCCTCGATGCCCCCTGAAGAGACTGCCACCCCGGAAAGCGGCCAGCGCGCTTCGTCCACTTCCAGCGTAGAAAGCAGACGCCCGCGCATCCGCAGCAGCGCGCCGGGCTGAAGGCGCAGCACGGGATCAAGCAGCGGCCCTTGTAGCCTGCCGGGAATGCCAGCGAAAAAAAGCAGCTGCGCCAGTTTGCTCTCGCCCGTCAGGCGAAACGGCAACTGGCTCTGCGTCCAGTCCAGATGGCCCGGCCCTACTGACAGCACGACATTGCCTTTGCCGCCGCGGCCCTGCGTCAGCACGTTGAGTCGACCTGTGACTTCCATATCCGGCAGCCCTTGCCGCCAGTTCTTTAGCGTCAGGGCCACGCCGCCCGATACCGGCTGTGAGGTCCAGGGCCAGCGCCATTTGCCCTGACTAATCGCAATTTGTTGCGCGGAAACCCGCCACGGCAGCAGCAACAGCGGCTCCTCCAGATCCTGCGCCCTGAGGATCAGCGTGCCGCTGTTCTGCTGCCAGTTGAGGCTGGCCCGCAGCGGCTGTGGAATGCTTGCCGTTTTCAGCGTCGCCGCCAGCTCGCCGCTATCCGGCAGCCGGTCAGGTATTTTCGGCAGCGTCAGCAAACCGCTCACGGTAATGGGATCGGTCATGCCCGATGCGCTAAGCGCCAGCGACTGTATATCCAGCTGCTGGCCCGCCAGAACGGCCTGTAACGAAAGGTTTTCACCCTGCCAGTGAATAAGCTGCCGTTGCGGATCGAGGTTAAGCCGCAGCGCTCCCGCCCAGCTTTGCCAGGGAAGCAGGCTGACGCGCTCAATGGCAACGTCTGCTTTTGGCAGCATTGACTGCCACTCCGCCAGCGAACGCGGCGCGGCAGGCCGATCGCCGCCTGCCGACAGCTTGCTGAAACAGGCGCTGTTGACTTCAAGCAGCGTCGCGCCCAGCGCCCAGCGGCCTACGGCTCTTCCCAGCGTCACGTTGCTCGCCCTCGCCAGCTCGCAGTCGCCTGTGCGGTAGCGGATGCCGGGCAGCCACAAGGCACCTGAACGCCAGCGGGGGTTGCCATCCAGCCTGACCGTGGTGGCAGCGGGTAGCCAGAAGCCTGCCAGCCGCGGCAGCCACCAGCTCAGCGTCAGCAGTCCGGCGCCGCTTAAAAACGCAGCGGCTGCGATGGCGATAATAAATAGCTTCCAGCCCCGGCCCATACTTCAATCCATTCCTTACGTTAAGGCGTAAATCATGGCACGTCCTGCGCGCCGCGAGAAGATTTTAGCGGGTAATTATTCACCTGCCGAACAAATATTGCCTGCCGCTGGCTGACTAGCTGCCCAATGCGAAGTATTGTTAAGGAAGAGCTGTCTGACGGATACAGGAGATCATGCATGAAACTTGCGGTATACAGTACCAAGCAGTACGACCGGAAATACCTTGAGCAGGTTAACGAAAGCTATGGATTTGAGCTGGAATATTTTGATTTCCTGCTGACCGCGCGCACTGCGAAGACGGCGGCCGGCTGCGATGGCGTCTGCATTTTCGTTAACGACGATGGCGGCCGCGAGGTGCTGGAGGAGCTGGCGTCGCTGGGCGTCAAATATATCGCGCTGCGCTGTGCCGGATTCAATAACGTGGATCTGGAGGCGGCAAAAGCGTTGGGATTGCAAGTGGTGCGCGTGCCGGCCTATTCGCCTGAAGCCGTAGCGGAACACGCCGTTGGTATGATGATGACGCTGAATCGCCGTATTCACCGGGCTTATCAGCGAACCCGTGACGCCAACTTTTCGCTGGAAGGCCTGATCGGCTTCAATATGCACGGCCGCACCGCCGGTATTATCGGCACAGGGAAAATCGGCCTCGCCACGCTGCGTATCCTGAAAGGATTTGGTATGCGGCTGCTGGCTTTCGATCCTTATCCCAATCCGCAGGCGCTGGAACTGGGCGCCACCTACGTCGATATCAAAACGCTGTTCAGGGAATCGGATGTGATTTCACTACACTGCCCGCTAACGCCTGAAAACAATCACCTGCTGAATATGGCGGCTTTCCAGCAGATGAAAGATGGCGTGATGATTATCAATACCAGCCGCGGCGGCCTGATTGATTCTCAGGCGGCGATTGACGCGCTAAAAATGCAGAAGATCGGCTCGCTGGGTATGGACGTTTACGAAAACGAACGCGATCTCTTTTTTGAAGATAAATCTAATGACGTTATTCAGGACGATATCTTCCGTCGCCTGTCCGCCTGCCATAACGTTCTGTTCACCGGCCATCAGGCTTTCCTGACGGCAGAAGCCCTGACCAGCATCGCCGCGACCACATTGCAAAATCTGCAACAGCTGAAAAAAGGCGAAGTGTGCGATAACGAGCTGACGGGCTAACGGGCTAACGGGCTAACGCCGCTTTTTAGCGAGCGCAGCTGCCGCTGGCTAGCGCGCTTTCGCCGCAGCGACGCCCGTTGGCCAGCTGGCACATCCCTACAGCACTTCCATCCAGCTGGCGCGAAAGCGCCAGCGTTCCCCCGGCGTCTGAACAGGCGCTGGCGGCCAAATCGGACATCACGACTTTAGGCGGCACGTGGGCGCTGGTAGCCTGCTGCGGCGGCTCGTTATCGTGGCTACAGCCGGTCAGCAGGACGCAACCAGCAAGCAGAAATATCGCTGCTCTCATCAGAAAACTCCGGAAGAAGGACTTGGGCGTGGGTCAGCATATGTCAGGATGCCGCCAGGGTCGAGCGCAGTCACGAATATTTACTAAATTAAAAATAATGAATGGCAATAGCCACTGGTCTGATTTCACAAATACGTTCATTGACGTAAAAAATAGTGACGGTGTCACTACCATCAACTTAGCGCCCGCCTGAAGCGGAGCATGTACGTGACGTTGTCACATGCAGCAGCTTTTAGCTGTTGGCATTACGTGCGTTGAAACTGAAGCCCGGCTGAATAAATAGCGTAACGACCTGAAGGCTTAAGCAATTTATGGCATGATGTCTTTCTCTCTTCGGCAGTTAATTCTGTCGAACGGAAACGGCCTTACACCGGGTTTTATCTAAGGAGAATAAAATGAGCGACAAACATGTGCGTATCGTGGCGAAATTTACCGCCAGAGCAGGTAAAGCAGACGAGCTAAAGAAAGTGCTTAACGCAGGCGTTAAGCCGGCACGCGCGGAGGAAGGCTGTATTCATTATGACCTGTACCGCAGTGTAGAAGACGGCAACGTGTTCCTTTTTCACGAAACCTGGCAGGACGCGCAGGCCGTAGAGACGCATGGCAATCAGCCACACTTTAAAACGCTGATGGCCGATGCCGAACCTCTACTGGCGCAGCCGCCGGAAGTGCTGAAGTTCTGAAGCAAGAACACCCTGTTAAGGGTGTTCCGGGCCTGCCGGGGCCGCTACTTCAACAGTCGGGCGCGGCAGGTTTTCCCTTTGATTTTCACCTGCTGCAGCTGCTTCATCACCTGACGCGCGCTGCTCTGACGGATAGCGACATACGCCTGTGTTGGGCCAATATCGATTTTACCGATAGCGTCGCCGCTCAGCCCTGCCTCGCCAGTTAACGCGCCCAGAATATCGCCAGGGCGGATTTTTGCCTTACGCCCGCCGTCCAGGCTGAGCGTCGCCATTTCCGCCGGTAGCGGACGAGGCGCCACGCTTTTGAGCTCCGACACGCTTCGCCAGCTCAGCTTCTGCTGTAAAAAGTCCTCCAGCGCGTGGGCGCGGATCGTCTCGTCCGGTGCAACCAGACTGATTGCCAGGCCTTCTGCGCCCGCGCGGGCCGTACGGCCAATGCGGTGCACGTGCACTTCCGGATCGTAAGAAAGCTGATAGTTGACCACCATCGCCAGCGCTTTAATATCCAGCCCGCGCGCGGCGACGTCCGTAGCCACCAGCACGCGACAGCTGCCGTTGGCAAAACGGATCAGCACCTGGTCGCGATCGCGCTGTTCCAAATCGCCATGCAGCGCCAGCGCGCTGATTTGCTGCCCTTCCAGCGCGGCGGCGATATCGTCGCATTCACGTCGGGTGTTGCAGAACACTACACAGGAAGACGGCTGCTTATCGCTAAGCAGGCCGATTAATGCGGGCAATTTCTCTCGCGAGCCGGCTTCATAAAAACTTTGCTCAACCGCCGGCAGATCGCTGACCACATCCGTTTCCACGCTCAGCGGATCGCGCTGAACACGCTGACTGATCTTTGCGATATCCTGCGGCCAGGTGGCGGAGAACAGCAGCGTCTGACGCGCGGGCGGTGTGTAGCTGATAATGGCGTCGATATCATCGCGGAAGCCCATCTCTAACATGCGGTCGGCTTCGTCCAGCACCAGCGTGCTTAGCTGACCCAGCTGCAAGGTTTCACGCTTCAGATGATCCAGAATACGCCCCGGCGTGCCGACGACGATATGCGGTGCATGCACCAGCGAATCACGCTGGGCGCTCATCGGCTGGCCGCCGCACAGGGTCAGGATTTTGATATTGGCGGTAAAACGCGCCAGGCGACGCAGCTCTTTGGTGACCTGATCGGCCAGCTCGCGCGTCGGACAAAGCACCAGCGATTGGGTAACAAACTGCGTGGCGTCGATGCGCTGCATCACGCCAAGGCCGAAAGCGGCCGTTTTGCCGCTGCCCGTTTTTGCCTGCGCGCGGACGTCGCGACCTGCCAGGATCGCCGGTAACGACGCGGCCTGAATGGGGGTCATGGTGTGGTAGCCCAGCTCGTTCAGATTGGCGATCTGGCTGGCTGGCAGGGAAGTCAGGGTTGAAAAAGCGCTCACAAATTACTCTCTGAAAAACCGGAGGGGAAATTGCCGCTGAGTGTAGCAGAAAAGCGCTGGTGGACGTTACTGCCGCAGAGGGAATTGTGTTCAGGGCCGAAGAAGGAATGCGCGGGCAGCAGAAGCAGCGACTGAAAAAAGCAGGCGCGGCTGCCGCTGCACGGTTAACTGCAGGGAGCAGTTTCCCCCTGCTTACTCAGATATTAGTGACGTCGATAAACATTGCTTTATCAATGTTGGTGGAGGAAACCGTCGCTTCGGTAAAAGCGTACTCCTCTCTTTCGCCTTCGCGATCCAACGGCAGATTGACGAAATCGAACAGATTGCGATCCGCCAGCTGGCTTGGACTGACGTTTTGCAGCGATTTGAATACGCTTTCCACGCGCCCCGGCTCTTTTTTATCCCATTCGGCAAGCATTGCTTTAATCGCCTGACGCTGTAGGTTTTCCTGCGATCCGCAAAGGTTGCAGGGAATAATCGGGAAATCTTTCTGTTCAGACAAGGCGATCAGATCTTTTTCACGGCAGTAAGCCAGCGGCCGGATAACCACATTGCGGCCATCGTCGGAACGCAGCTTGGGCGGCATTGCCTTCATGCGCGCACCGTGAAAGATATTCAGAAACAGGGTTTCCACAATATCATCAAGATGGTGACCCAGCGCGATTTTGGTGGCACCAATGCGTTCTGCAAAAGAATAGAGCGTGCCGCGGCGCAGTCTTGAACAGAGTCCACAGGTGGTTTTGCCTTCGGGGATCTTCTCTTTTACAACAGAGTAAGTGTCTTTATCCACGATATAGTAAGGGATATTCAGGCTCTCGAAGTACTCTGGCAAAATATGCTCGGGAAAACCAGGCTGCTTCTGGTCGAGATTCACCGCGACCACCTCGAACTTGACGGGCGCGACCTTTTGCAGACCCAGCAAAATATCCAGCATGGCAAAGGAATCTTTACCGCCGCTCATGCAGGCCATCACCACGTCGTTCTCTTCAATCATGTTGTAATCAATGATGGCGTTGCCGACGTTTCTTCTGAGGCGCTTTTGCAGCTTGTTGAATTCGAGCGTCTCTTTTCTTGTATCAGTCTGATTCATAAATACTTATTACACCGAGCGGATAAACCGGCGGTGGGTTTCCTGGTTGAGCGTTGGACTGTCGCGGATTATACGGGTTTTTAACAGAGGTGGAAATATTCGGGAAGCGTCAGTTAGCAGCAAAAAAGGCCGGCGATGTTCGCCGGCCTGGCCGAGCTACATGTGCGGCGGCGGATCGGTGATGGGATCCGGCATGTCAGGCGGCGGATCGGGCATCGGCTGCGGTGTTGGAATCGGATCGGGAATCGGTACGGGATCGGTCGGCACCGGATCGGAAGCTCTTGGTGTATCCATTACGTAGTCGGACAGCATATCTTCCTCCTCGAACATAAGGTGAACTGTAAGCATAGGCACCACCGCCAGCGCTGGCAAACGGGCGAAAAAAAGCCGGCTTACGCCGGCCTGTATGAATTAAAAATGCTATGCAGTAATTCAAAAAAGGAAGTAAGACAATATGGAGCGCAACGCCCATCGCTTGACGTTGCATTCACCTGCGAGAAAGAGTTTGCCCCAGCCGCCTGCTCCTTTTATTGATATCGATCAGCTTTATTGCCCCTTTTTGCGCTTTATCGCGGCAGAGTGGCGGTAAATTACAGCCATTTACGGCGACGTAACCACCAGGCAACACCAAGTACCAGCGCCACCAACAAAAAGCAGAAGGTGGCAAAGCCGAAGCGCCACTCGCCGCCCGGGATGCCGCCAAGGTTGACGCCAAACAGGCCGGTGAGAAAGGTTGTCGGTAAAAAGACCATCGCCAGCAGCGACATGGTATAGGTACGCCGGTTCATCGCTTCCGCCATCACCGTGCTGATCTCATCCGACAAGACAGCCGTGCGTGCCACGCTGGCATCAAGATCGTCCAGTCCGCGACCCAGTCTGTCGGCGATATCCTGCATGCGTCGGCGGTCGTCATCGCTCATCCACGGCAGCCTTTCACTGGCAATACGCGAAAATACGTCGCGCTGTGGCGCCATATAGCGCCGCATAATAATCAGCTGCTTACGGATCAGCGCCAGCTCGCCTCTGGGCGGTACCTGCTGATCGACTACCGCATCTTCCAGTTCGATAATTTTATCGTGTAAATCCTCAATAAACTCGCTGGTGTGATCGGTTAAGGCGTCGCATACGTCCACCAGCCAGCCGCCGCCATTGATCGGGCCGTTGCCGTTTTGCAGATCGGTCAACACTTCATCAATAGCGAAAACCTTACGCTGGCGGGTAGAAACAATGAGCCGGTCATTAATAAATACCCGGACGACCACCAACTGATCGGGACGTGATTCGCTGTTCAGGTTGACGCTGCGCAGCGTAATCATCGTCCCGTCGCCCAGACGATTGACTCTTGGGCGCATACTGTCGCCGCCCAGCGCGTCACGCACGGCGTCCGGGATCAGCGGCGTGGACATCAGCCATTCTGCACTTTCCCGGTGGGTGTAATTAAGGTGCAGCCAGCAGGGCTTGTCACAGTGAATTACATCTTTATCATCAATCGGGATCAGTCCGCCCTTTCCGTCCAGCTGGCAGGAAATAATGGCGTCCGATACCTGTAAGGCCTTGCCTGCTATGCTTTCCACAACCTTTCCTCGCAGCATAATCAATGCGATACAGTCTAGCCTGCGCGAATGCCAATGCAAAACCTCCTTTCTGACCACACAGGTTAAAAAGCGTGTCAGTGTGCAAATAAAACTCGATCCGCCTCACGATTCAGTCATCCACTCACCACCGATGCTTGTTATTTGTTCGCCTTTAAGAAACTATCCTGAATGCTAATCAGGGTTGTCACTGTCTACGCAGGCAAAACCTGAACCGCTTATTTTCGCCACCGGTATGAAAATAAGCGGTTCAGGTTTTTTTTTGTTTTTTTTCAGCTAAGGCGAAGGTGCAGGGAGCGTTTTATGAACTATCAGCAGCTGGCCCAACAAATTCTGCAAGGCGTGGGCGGCCGGGAAAATATTGCGTCACTGGTACACTGCGCGACCCGGCTGCGCTTCAGGCTTAAATCCGTAGCGCTGGCCGATACGGCCTCGCTAAAAAACAATCCGGGAATTATTACTGTCGTCGAGAGCGGCGGTCAGTATCAGGTGGTGATAGGCAATCATGTCGGCGACGTCTGTCAGGCGCTGTTGAGCGAGGGCGGCTTAAGTGAAGGCGAACAGGCTTCCACTGCGCCAGTAAAACTGTCTCTCTTCAATCGTTTTATCGATATCGTTTCGGGCATTTTCACCCCGTTTCTTGGCGTGATGGCCGCTTCCGGCGTGCTGAAAGGCCTGCTGGCGCTGGCGCTGGCGACCGGGTTGCTGCAGGAGCAGAGCGGCAGCTATCGGGTTCTTTTCGTCGCCAGCGATGCGCTGTTTTATTTTTTCCCCCTCGTGCTCGGCTACTGTGCCGGTAAAAAATTCGGCGGCAACCCTTTTACGTCAATGGCGATTGGCGCTGCGCTGGTTCATCCCTTAATGCTGGAAGCCTTTAGCCAGGCGCAGAGCGGCGAAGCGCGGCTCTACTTTTTCGGCGTTCCTCTGATACTCATCAACTACGCCTCGTCGGTGATCCCCATTTTGCTTGCCGCCTGGGTCGCCAGCATGCTGGAGAAAATGGTCAACCCACGCCTGCCGGATGCCATTCGGAACTTTGTGACGCCGCTGCTTTGTCTGGTGGTGGTGGTGCCGCTGAGTTTTTTAGTTATCGGTCCGGTCGCCACCTGGCTCAGTAACCTGCTGGCCGATGGCTATCTGTGGATTTACGCCCTGAGTCCGCTGATCGCCGGGCTTTTCCTCGGCGGTTTCTGGCAGGTGCTGGTTATTTTTGGCCTGCACTGGGGGCTGGTACCGCTGATGATTAATAACCTCAGCATGCATAGTCAGGACTTTATGATGCCGCTGCTGTTCGCCGCCGTAATGGGCCAAAGCGGCGCGACACTGGGCGTGATGCTGCGAACGCGCGATCGCAAGCTGAAAGGCATTGCCGCTTCCGCCTTCAGCGCCACAATTTTTGGCATCACCGAGCCGGCGGTTTATGGCGTCACTCTACCTAACCGTCGTCCCTTTATCTTTGGCTGTTGTGGCGGTGCGCTGGGCGCGGCGCTGATCGGTTTTTACCATGCCAGCGTTTATTCGTTTGGCCTGGCCAGTATCTTTACGGTTTTTCAGAGCGTGCCTAAAACGGGCATTGATATCACCGTTTATGCCGTGCTGGCAGGCGCCCTGCTGTCGCTGATTTTTGCTGCCGTCGCCACTTACTTTTTTGGTCTTGCGCCACAGCAGGAAACCGAAACCATCGTCGATGCGACGCCGGAGTCCTCTCCGGAAAAACGGGCACACGCCTTTACCCTGAACAGCCCGCTAAGCGGCAAAGTAGTACCGCTGGAACAGATCGCCGATGAAACCTTTGCCAGCGGCCTGCTGGGGAAAGGCGTAGGGATCGTGCCCGACTGCGGTCGCGTCGTTTCCCCAGTGGACGGCCGCGTGGCTTCGCTGTTTCGCACCGGACACGCAGTTGGCCTGATCGCCGAAAACGGCGTGGAGCTACTGATCCACGTCGGGCTGGATACGGTACAGCTGAAAGGCAACCATTTCACCGTTCACGTTGTGCAGGATCAGCCGGTGCGCCGTGGGGAGCTGCTGATTGAGTTCGATCTTCCGGCCCTGCGTGAAGCCGGTTATGACCTGACCACGCCCATCATCGTCAGCAACAGCGACGACTATCTTGACGTGCTTCCCGCCAGCGATCGGGAACAGATTGCGGAAAACGGCGCGTTGCTGAATCTGATTATGTAGCTGCTTAAGGAGCGATTATGACTAAATTTCCACAAAACTTTCTTTGGGGCGGCGCGATGGCCGCTAATCAGGTTGAGGGAGCATGGCGGGAAGGTGGTAAAGGTCTGTCCACCTCCGATCTGCAACCGTATGGCATTTTCGGCGAACGCATTGCGCGTCAGCCGAACGATTTTAACATCAAGGATATTGCCATCGATTTTTATCATCGCTACCCGGAAGATATCCGACTTTTCGCCGAAATGGGCTTCACGGTATTACGCATCTCCATTGCCTGGACGCGCATTTTCCCGCAGGGCGACGAGGAGCAACCCTGCGAAGCCGGACTGGCTTTTTACGATCGCCTTTTTGACGAGATGGCTAAATATAATATTGCGCCGATGGTGACGCTTTCGCATTACGAAATGCCTTACGGTCTGGTCAGCAACTACGGCGGCTGGGGCAACCGTCAAACAATTGTTTTTTTTGAACGCTATGCCCGCACGGTATTTGAGCGCTACAGGCACAAAGTAAAATATTGGCTCACCTTTAATGAGATCAATATGTCACTGCATGCGCCTTTCACCGGCGTTGGCCTGCCGGAAAACAGCAGCAGGCAGGCAATATACCAGGCCATTCACCACCAGTTGGTGGCAAGCGCACGGGCAGTAAAAGCCTGCCATCAAATTGTGCCTGACGGCAAAATCGGTAATATGCTGCTGGGCGGCCTCCTTTATCCTCTGACCTGCCGCCCTGAAGATATGCTGGCAGCACTGCAAAAAAATCGTGAATGGCTGTTCTTTGGCGATGTACAGGCGCGCGGCGCTTACCCACCCTATATGGCACGCTTTTTTAAACAGCGGGGTATCGAAATAGCTATCAGCGAGCAGGACAACACCGATCTGCGCGAACCTGTCGATTTTATCTCCTTCAGTTATTATATGAGCGGCTGCGCCACAGCGGATAAAACAGCGGCTCTGGCGCGTGGCAACGTGCTGGATATGGTGCCGAACCCACATCTTCCCGCCTCGGAATGGGGGTGGCAGATCGACCCGCAGGGATTGCGGCTCCTGCTGAATATGCTTGCCGATCGCTATCAAAAGCCGCTGTTTATCGTGGAGAACGGCCTGGGCGCCAGGGATAAGGCAGAAGCGGATGGCACAATCAACGACGACTATCGCATCGCTTATCTGAACGATCATCTGGTACAGGTGCGTGAAGCCATTAACGACGGCGTGGAGGTCTGGGGCTATACCAGCTGGGGGCCAATTGATTTGGTGAGCGCCTCGAAAGCAGAGTTTTCCAAACGCTACGGTTTTATCTATGTCGATCGCGACGACCAGGGAAACGGTACGCTGGCGCGCAGGCCCAAAAAGAGTTTTTGGTGGTATCGCGAGGTGATAAAAACCCAGGGAGCTACGCTGCGTTAGCGGCAGAGAAAGCAGGCCCGGCCAGGCTCAGTCCGGAAGGCAGTTAATCCCTTCCGGCACATGTCTTCACCGTGCTCTTTGCCAGCGCCTGCATGGGCTAAGCCTCATCCTCACTTTCTTTTAACGCCAGCGTCTCTTTTCTGACCCGCTCAATATGAATGGTCAGAAACATGCGTTCTTCCGTTCCCAGCGTATAGGCATAATTTTTTACGGTATGACGGTCAATCTTTTCTACGCAGCGATAGGCCTGTGGGTAGCGGTTGCGTACCACGTCGTGCAGCGAGCGGTCGTCACTGGCCACGCCGTTTTTTCCCAACATCCGCTGGGCAAAGAACTTGAGATGGGTGACAAAGCGGTTATAGCTTAGCGAGTCAGGCTGGTATTCGATCTGTAAATGGTATTTCACAATATCCAAAATTTGCTGCATAAACCGCGTGATAGCGTGCACTTCCGGCATGGCGCTATGCAGCTGCGCGTTAACCAGATGCAGCGCAATGAAACCCGCTTCGTCTTCTTCAAGACGCACGCCCAGCCGCTTCTCAATAGTCGTCAGCGCCGCCAGGCCAAGCTCGTACTCTTTAGGGTAAAGCGAGCGAATTTCCCAACGCAGCACGTTGCGCAAGGGAATTTGCTGCCGCTGGCGCTGAAGCGCGAAGTGGATATGATCGGTCAGACCGATCGCCACGCTCTCATGCAGAGTGGTGGTCAGCACCCGCCTCGCCTGCGCGATAATACATTCGCTAACGGCAAGCACCTCTGGCGGGATCTCCATCAGTAGCTCGGCTAACCGCCCTGTCAGCTCGCTGCTTTGCAAGGCAAAGACTTTTTCCACCCGCGCGGGATCCAGCCGCTCGCCCGGTCGTTTCTGAAAGGCCAGCCCGCGCCCCATCACGACCTGCTCTTTGCCCTGTTTATCCAGCACTATCGCCACGTTGTTATTGAGTACTTTGATAATATCCATTTAGTTACCCACAAATAAAAAAACCTGACGTTCGGTTCGCGCCGATGTCAGGTTTTGCCTGCAGCGAAGCAGTAGCAATCCAGTCGCTACCATAGATCATTGCGGGGGTAGCTCAAGTACGGCGTGATAAAACTGTGAGATCTCTCGTAAATAGCGTTTTTCAGCCCGGCAGCATGGCGGAACATTTGGTTTTTTCCAGCTGTTTCAACTGGATCATCCGCTGGTCGGCATGCTTCTGCGCCAGACTTTTCGCCACGCCGTTACCAATGCCAAAGTCTCCGATAAAGCCGAGGACGGTCAGGCCGCTGAACTCGCCGGTTTTATCAATCTGCTGCTGTACCTGCTGCTGACTGGCAATTTCCTTTTGCACTGCCGGACAGTCCAGGGTCGTTTTTTGTACTTCACTCACCGAGGGTGAGGAGGGATAGTGTTTCAACGCGCAGCCGGATAGCAGCACTATTAAAGAAAGCAGCGTAACGATTTTAGTCATAAAGCACCTGATAACGGGGAGTCACTGTCCGCTATTATCTCTCGTCAATCGGATAACGATGCGTAAAGCACCTGCACGATTAGCTGGTTTATTGAGCGTTAGCGAAAAGCCCGCCTGTGGCGATGCTGCTATGGCCGGAGCGAGAGCTGCTCCGGCCTGTTCTTAGTTATGCTTAACGATATAAAGCATCCGGCTGTACGCCACGTCCTCCGGGTTCGTTATCGGATAACCTTTGACCCATGGCTTGATCAGGCGGCCGTTAGAGAGTTGATAAAGAGGCGCGATGGGCACCCGATCCGCCAGGATTTGTTCCGCCCGATTGTAATTATCATTACGGATACCGGCATCGGTTTCCCGGCTCGCTTTGGTCAGCAAGTCGTCATAGGCCGCATCTTTAAAGCGCGAAATATTGCCGCTGTGGCTGGCGGTCAGCAGGCTCAGAAAAGAGGACGGCTCATTATAGTCGCCCACCCAGGAAGCGCGGATCACATCGAAACTGCCGCTGTTGCGGCTGTCGATATAGGTTTTCCACTCCTGATTCTGTAGCTTCACGTTAACGCCCAGGTTTTTCTTCCACATAGACGCGACGGCGATGGCGACCTTCTGATTGTTTTCAGAGCTGTTATACAGCAGCGTCAGGCTGAGCGGGTGCGTTGGCCCGTAGCCCGCCGCCGCCAGCAGCGTTTTAGCCTGGGCGTCCAGCTCTGCCTGAGCGTGCTGCTGCAAAAAGCCCGGCTGTGGCTTAAAGCCGTTGGTGACGTCCGGGGTAAAATGCCAGGCGGGTTTCTCGCCGGTGCCCAGCACTTTCTCCGCAATAATGCGGCGATCGATACTCCACGAAAGCGCTTTGCGCACGCGCACATCCGCCGTCGGCCCCTTCTGCGTGTTAAAAGCGTAGTAATAGGTGCCCAGCTGATCCGGCGTATACACCTCGTCAGGGATCTGTTTTTTCAGCAGGCCATACATGTTTTTAGGAAAAGATTCGGTAATATCGATATCGCCTGCGCGGTAGCGTTTGGTCGCGCTTGACTCCTCGTTGATGGGCACGAAAGTTACTTTATTAATGACGCTATGTGCGTTATCCCAATAGCGATCGTTGCGCACCAGCACCAGCTTTTCATTTACCACCCTTTGCTGCAATTTATAGGCACCGTTGCCTGTCAGCCTGTCGGGCTGCGTCCAGGCAGCACCCTGCTGCTCAACTACTTTTTGCGGTACCGGATAGAGGCTGAAGTTAGCGGTCAGGCTGACGAAGTAAGGCACGGGCTTGTCCAGCGTCACTTTCAGCCTGTGGTCGTCCAGCGCGCTAACGCCCAGCTTATCCGGCGTCATGTCGCCTTTGGTGATAGCGGCAGCGTTAGCGATCCCGGCCAGATCGGCAAACCAGGCGAAGGTGGAGGCGGTTTTCGGGTCGACCAGCCGCCGCCAGCTGTAAACAAAATCGCTGGCGGTCACGGGATCGCCATTCGACCAGCGGGCATCCTTACGCAGCGTGAAAATCCAGGTTTTATTGTCGGTGGTTTGCCACTGGGTCGCCACGCCCGGCACGCTTTCGCCCTGCGCGTTTTGATTAGTCAATCCTTCAAAGAGATCGCGGATAACCTGGATCTCCGGCAGCCCTACCGCCTTAGCGGGATCGAGCGAGGCGGGTTCATCTTTGATATGCCGAACGATTTCCTGGCGAGCGGCCAGTTCGGTGCCGGCCGGCACCTCTGCAGCGCAGAGAGAAGCGCTGACGCTCAGGGCCAGCAGCGTCAGCGTAAAACGAAAAGCGTTCCTCATCAGGATACCTCAGTCAGGGCAACGGAATTTAGAGGGAACTTTAGCGCAACTGATTGTGATAATTACAGCATTTTCCGGCTCGTCAGTTCACAACACGGAAAACATCCTCCTTTCAGTACGCCGAGTCTGCTATAAAAAGCTTTTGGACAAATCCTCTGGAGTCACTATGCCTCAGAATCATCCACGGCCCCGGCGCGGCAAGCTGGAGGCCGATCGCCTGCGCTATGGCAGCAGCGTGCTGGGCGCCCCCCTGCTCTGGTTTCCCGCGCCGAATGCGGATGATGCCAGCGGGCTGATCCTGGCCGGGACACACGGCGACGAAACGGCGGCGGTGATCACCCTTTCCTGCGCCATGCGCACGCTGCACGAAAGGCATCGTCGCCATCACGTGGTGCTGGCGGTTAATCCCGACGGCTGCCAGCTTGGCCTGCGGGCAAACGCGCGCGGCGTGGATTTGAACCGTAATTTTCCTGCGGCTAACTGGCAGCCGGGCGAGACAGTTTATCGCTGGAACAGCGCGGCGAATGAACGGGACGTGACGCTTTCCACAGGGGAAAGCGCCGGATCAGAACCGGAAACGCAGGCGCTGTGTGCGCTGATCCACCAGCTTAAACCCGCCTGGGTAGTGAGTTTTCACGAGCCGCTGGCCTGCATTGAGGATCCGCTCGACAGCGAGGCGGGACGCTGGCTGGCCGAAAAGATGGGCTTGCCGCTGGTGACGTCTGTCGGCTACGCCACGCCAGGCTCGTTCGGCAGCTGGTGCGCTGATTTAGGGCTGCCGGTGATCACCGCCGAGCTGCCGCCCGTTTCGGCAGACGAGGCCAGCGAAAAATATCTGACCGCGCTGGTCGAACTACTGAGTAAGACTTTCTGAAAGCGCGATCCTGCCGCAGCGGAACGGCAAGGCGGTCACGTCCTGCGCCAGCCAGGTAGGCCCGTCCAGATCGACAAAGCGGGCCGTGCCGGCCAGCGGCAGCGCGGCGCGAATGGCTCTGGAGGTGCAAAGCATACAGCCCAGCATCACCTCCAGCCCGGCCGTTTTGGCGGCGGCGGCCAGCGCCAGCGCCTCGGTCAGCCCGCCCGTTTTATCCAGCTTGATGTTAATCATTTCATAACGTCCCGCCAGCTGAGGCAGGCTTTCGCGGGTGTGGCAGCTTTCATCGGCGCAGATCGGCAGCGGGTGGATAAAGTTGGCCAGCAGCGCATCGTCCGCCGCCGGTAAGGGCTGTTCAAGCATCACCACGCCCAGATCCGCCAGCAGCTGACAGCGCGCCGCCAGGCCTTCGCTGTGCCAGGACTCATTGGCATCGACGATCAGCGTGGCGTCCGGCACGGCGGTACGGATAGCCACCAGCCGTTCCGTGATCATCGCGTTGTCCATTTTGATTTTCAATACCTTCGCGCCGTTCTGCCACAGCGCCAGCGCGCCGCTGGCCATAACTTCCGGCGAGTCGATACTGATGGTCTGAGCCATTTCCACCACATCGGGACGCACAACATGAGTCATCCGCCACAGATCGCTGTTTGCCCTGCGGGTTTCCAGATCCCACAGCGCGGAGTCGATAGCATTACGCGCCGCGCCAGCGGGTAACACCTGCTGTAGCTGCTCGCGCGTCATGCCCTGCTCCAGATCTTTGGTCAGCGCCGTGATTTGTGCCTGCACTGAAGCCGCCGTTTCACCATAGCGCGCATAGGGCGTAGCCTCGCCGGTGCCGACGATCCCCTCTTCCTCCAGTTCCACCACCAGCACGTCCGCTTCGTTGCGGCCGCCGCGTGCGATAACAAAAGGCGCGCGCAACGGCCAGGTTTCCGGCCAGACTTTGACACTTCTCATTAAAGGTTCCTTTTGGCAGAGCAATGATTCTTTCCACACCATAGCCATTCCACGGGGATTTTGACAATAAAGCGGGAAATGTTGTGTTTAGCGCTGTTGGAGTTTAGCCCCATAGCTTACACTCAGACATTCGTTTACCGCGTTAATAAGGAAAAGTTATGACTCAGACCGTACATTTTCAGGGCAATCCGGTCGCCGTGGCAGGCGAGCTGCCGACGCCGGGCCAGACCGCGAAACCATTTACGCTGGTAGCTAAAGATTTTTCTGATGTTTCGCTCTCGCACTATGCGGGCAAGCGCAAGGTGCTGAATATTTTCCCGAGCGTGGACACCGGCGTTTGCGCCGCCTCGGTGCGTAAATTTAATGAGCTTGCCGGAAAGGTAGAAAACACGGTAGTGCTGTGCATTTCTTCCGATCTGCCATTTGCCCAGTCGCGTTTTTGCGGCGCGGAAGGCCTGAATAACGTGGTTACGCTTTCCACCCTGCGTGGCGAGACGTTTAAAGAAGCGTATGGCGTGGCGCTTAACGACGGTGCGCTAAGAGGACTGACGGCGCGTGCCGTCGTCGTGCTGGACGAACAGGATAAGGTGCTGCATAGCCAGCTGGTCGATGAAATCGCGACCGAGCCGGATTATGACGCCGCACTGGCCGTGCTGAAGTAATTCGCCGGGCCGGTCGCCGACCGGCCTCTTTCATTATTGCACCGGCTTTACCAGCTTAAGCTCCACGCCCAGACAAACTGCCTGCCTGGCATTGGCCACACCCAGTTTTTTCACTATATTCGCCATATGAAATTTAACCGTGGTCGTTTTAATGCCCAGTATCAATCCGGTTTCCTCATAGGTCTTACCCACGCTGGCCCAGTAAAGGATCGCATTTTCTCTGGTGGTGAAAAGCGTGGCTGGCGCCGACTCGCTTTGGGACGATAAAGCCAGGGAAAGATATTTTTCATGCAGGGCAGCCAAAAATAAATTCAGCCGGCTCTGGTGAAACTGAAGAAGATGTTGAATTTCTTCTGATACCTCTTTATTAATAAGTAGCGACAGCATAGCCAGATTATTATTGTAATCATGAAGAACGAAGGTATAGCCCTCACTGATACTGTGCTGCGCCGCTTTACCCAGCAGTCCGCTGCCATGATGATAATTTTCCGCTTTGATTTGCTCATTCCATGCAAATGGCGTCAGCCGTCTTAAAGCGGTAATGACTACCGGATCGGTGCATTGCAAATTATTTTCATAGTAGTGTTTCACCCACTTTTCCGGATAAGTTGTGGCATAGAAAGAAAGCAACATGCTCTTTTTTTCCATGACCACGTAAGCCCAGGTGAAATCACCAATTTTTTTTAATTCTTCTGTAATTTCATTTTCGATAACGGCGCGGATATGAACATTATTATTCATTAATAAATCCTTTTCCTGCTCATAAATCAAAAGCAGAGCCGAGGCTCTGCTTTTTAATTATTTCCCTTCACTGTCCGCTTTTTTACTCAGTCCATATTCCCTCAGCTTGTTGGCGATAGCGGTATGCGAGACGCCAAGACGTTTCGCCAGCTTACGCGTGCTGGGATAAGAGAGATAAAGTTTGGTCAGCACCGAGCGCTCAAAGCGGCTGGTAATGTCGTCGAGCGATCCTTCCATTGCCTCTTCGCCAAGCTGAATATCCATCGAAAACTCCGGCAGAACGATATCCTGCGGCCGCAGCTCGTAGCCTTCCAACTGGGTCAACGCGCGATAAAGCGCGTTTTTCAGCTGGCGGACGTTGCCGGGCCAGGTATAACGGCTAAGAAAGGCATTAAGCTGAGGAGAAAGCCTGGGTCTGGCGACGCCCTGCTCGTCGGCAAAACGCGCAACAAACATTTCCGTCAGCGGCAAAATATCCTGAGGACGATCGCGCAGCGGCGGCAGATTCAGCGTCAGCACGTTCAGTCGATAAAAGAGATCTTCGCGAAACTCGCCGCGCTGCACCATTTCCGTCAGGTTTTTCTGCGTGGCGCAGATTACCCGCACGTCCACGTGCACTTCATGCTCTTCGCCCACGCGGCGGAAAGTGCCGTCGTTCAGAAAACGCAGCAGCTTGGTTTGCATTCTTGGCGACATCTCGCCTATCTCGTCCAGCAGCACCGAGCCGCCGTTGGCCTGCTCAAAAAAGCCCTTTTTGCCTTCCAGCGCGTTGGGATAGGCGCCGGCGGCATGACCAAACAGCTCGCTTTCCGCCACGTCGTCCGGCAGCGAGGCGCAGTTCAGCGCCAGGAAAGGTTTTTTACCGCGGGCGCTGCGCAGATGGCAGGCGCGTGCCAGCATATCTTTGCCGGTGCCGGTATCGCCTACGATCAGCAACGGCGCATCCAGCATCGCCAGCTTGCGTGCCTGCTCCACGACCTGACGCATTTTTGGCGTAACCGCCACGATATGCTGAAACTCGCTGTCGTCATTAACCGCCAGGTTCTGTAACTGTTGGCCCATCCGGGCGGTGGATTTAAGCATGACTACCGCGCCAGCGGGCCGGTCTGCCTGTTCGTGATCGCCTGCGGTAAAAATAGGCGTAATTTCCATCAGAAAGTCGCGCCCCTGCAATATCACATGGTGCGCCTGCGGCTCGAGGCGTTCGTTTTCCAGCCAGCGCTGAAAATTAAAGCCGCCAATCAGCGCGCCTGCGCCGTAGCTGCGCATTTTCTCTTGGTTAAGCGAAAACAGCGCCTGAGCCGCCGGATTCGCCAGCTCGATTTTGCTTTTCATATCGATGGAAAACACCGGCTCCGGCAGCGCAATCAGCAGCGCGCTCAGCGCCCGATGTTCGCGTTCCGACGGTAAAAACGCCACCGTACGCACGTCGGTGACGCTGGTAATACGACGGATTTCCGCCATCAGCTGGCTGAACTGCTCGAAGGGCACAGCTGAAAAGTTAAGGTAGATGCGGCCGATTGAGGCAATCTCGATACCGCGCAGGTCGATGTTCCTTTCAACCAGCAGATCGAGCAGTTCACGGGTCAGACCAAGTCGGTCATGGCAAAAGACTTCCAGACGCATGTATAAACCTTTATCAATTCCGGGCGGATATTAATAATACCCCATTGCCGCAGGGGTCAGAAGCGTTCTGGAAGGAAAAGTTGACAGTTGCCTACTTCTGCAACGTCTCTTTCAGTTTCACCACCAGGTCGCGCCGGAAATCGCCCAGCCTCGGCTTGTCGCCTTCCAGCCAGGGCAGCGGACGGCACAGCTCCATGGTCTTGATGCCCAGACGGGCGGTCAGCAAGCCTGCGCCGATACCCTGCGCGGCGCGAGCGGAGAAGCGCGCGGCAATGTCCTGCGACATCCAGTCCATACCCACTTCCCGCACCAGCTCGGAAGCGCCAGCGAACGCAATGTTTAACAGCACCAGCCGGAACAGACGAATGCGGCTGAAATAGCCCAGCTCGATGCCGTACAGCGCGGCGATGCGGTTAACCAACCGCAGGTTGCGCCAGGCGATAAACGCCATATCCACCAGCGCCAGCGGGCTGACGGCGATCATCAGCGTTGACTCGGCGGCGCTGCGGCCGATTTCGCGTCGCGCCTGGTTATCCAGCATCGGCTGCACTATCTGCGCATAAAGCGCCACCACCTCGCGATCGTTATGCGTTTCGTGCAGCGAGGCATGCCAGCGTTGTAGCGCCGGGTTGGCCCGATCCAGCCCGGCCTGGCGCGCCAGCCTTTCACAAAATTCGCGCCCTTTGCCCATGCTTTGGCTGTTTAACAGCTCGCGGCCGATATCGCGCTCTTCGGCCCGCTCGCGTAGCCGATAAAGCCGTCGCCACTCGCCTGTCAGGGAACCGGCTCCGGCCACGACGATCAGTCCGCCCGCCGCGCAGCCTCCCAGAGCGATCCAGTCCTGCGCCTGCCAGGCCTGATAAGTCCACTGTACGCCCTGCGCCACCACGCTCAGGCCAAACAACGCCAGGCCGGTTTTCACCAGCGTACGCCACAGGCTACGTTTGGGTCGCAGCGCGGCCTCGACCGCCTTTTCGCCCGCGTCTTCCTCTTCGACATGCGCTTCCGGCTCCGCAGCGATAAAGCTCGCCTCCTGCGGGGTAAAATGTCTGGCGGATTTTATAGCGGCGTCTTTTTCCTCGGTCAGCGGCTGCGCAAAGTCGATACGCGGTTTGAGCGGTGCGTTCATCGCAGTTTATCTCCCAGTAAAAATTCCAGTGCCGCGTCCAGACGGATATGCGGCAAAGCCCTGTCTGCGTCCAGCTGCTGCGGCCTGAACTGTTCAAAATGAAACCCCTGCTGCTGCCAGAATACGTTGCCCGGCAGGCGCGGCGGTACCTCGCCCGGATAGACGGTTAGCGGCTCGTTGTCGCTCAGCCGGTGACCGCGCAGCGCCGGTATCTTTTCGCCCTGATGATCGACCAGCCCGCTTTGCGTAGCCTGCACCGACGCCAGGCCCAGGCACTCCATATCGATACCCTCAAAAGCAGCATTCTGCCATGCATCCTGTACCAGCTGCTGCAACAGTGACACCAGGTTGGCGTGCTGATCGCTGGTAACGTGATCGGATTTGGTGGCGGCAAACAGGAGCTTATCGATTACCGGCGAGAAAAGGCGGCGGAACAGCGTGCGCTGGCCGTAGGAAAAGCTTTGCATCAGCTGTGTCAGCGCCAGCCTCATATCATTAAACGCCTGTGGCCCGCTGTTAAGCGGCTGCAAACAGTCCACCAGCACGATTTGGCGGTCAAAGCGCAGGAAGTGGTTTTTATAGAAGTCTTTGACCACGTGCTGGCAATAGTAGTTATAGCGCGCGCGCAGCATCCCGATATTACTGTTGGCATCCGCCTGCGCCAGCCTGGAGGCGTCCGCCTCTTCCGCCTGCGGCCAGGGGAAAAACTGTAAGGCTGGCGCGCCGGCCATATCGCCCGGCAGCACAAAGCGGCCAGGCTGGATAAAGTGCAGCCCTTCCCGTTTACACTTATGCAGGTAGTCTGTCCACGCCGCCGCGATTGCCGCCAGCCGGTTTTCATCCGCAGGCGCAAGCGGATCCAGACCGGCGCAAAGCTTGCGCCATGGCGCCGACCAGCCGGCTCGATCGCCATTCAACAGCCCCGTCATCTGTCGCGACCAGCCGAGATAGTCCTGCGCCAGCATGGGCAGATCCAGCAGCCATTCGCCGGGATAGTCGACAATTTCGAGATAAAGCGTGGAGGCATCTTTAAAATGGCGCAGCAGAGATCCCTGCGAGCGATAGCGCAGCGCCAGACGCATTTCGCTGACCCCGCGCGTCGGCGTCGGCCAGGCGGGTGGCTCGCCATACAGCTGCGCCAGGCCTTCATCATAGGTAAAGCGCTGAATACCCATATCGCGCTGCGGCACGCGCTTAACGCCCAGCAGACGGCCTTCCCGCGCAGCGGAAAACATCGGCAGACGCGCGCCGGCGTTGACGTTAAGCAGTTGATTGACCAGCGAGGTGATAAAGGCCGTTTTGCCGCTGCGGCTCAGGCCGGTGACGGCGAGGCGCAAATGGCGATCTGCGCCCCGGTTCATTAATGAAAGCAGTTCTGTCTGAAGTCGTTTCATTGGTCCATATCCTTAAGGCCGACGGCTCAGAATAGCATAGCCGCGACGTTCAGGGTTTGTTCCAGCGCGCCGTTGCGCCCCGCAGCGCACGGCGAATAAGCGGTTCCAGCGCCCAGGCTAATATAATTTTCAGCGGCCGACGCGCGACGGATTTTACCGCCCAGCCGGTCAGGCCGGCCGGGCCGTAGCTTAACGCGCCCAGCAGCACGAACTTACCGGCCTTTTTCAGCGTGGGCGCGGCGTTGCGGTGTAAAGCAGATTGCCAGTTACGCATGGTGTTCTCCGGGCGCCTACAGCTGACGGAATCGGCTGCGCACGCTAAAGGTTTCAGAAGTGACGTAGCGTTCTATATCGCGTACGCCTGGCTCTCCGCCGCGCAGCTCCGCCTCCAGCTGGTCTAAAAGCATATGTGCCGTCGGGGCGTTTTCCTCCGCGCTTTGCGGCTTCTCGTCCAGCACAAAGGCCAGCAGAAAATAGGCGAGCAGCGTGAGCATAAACAGGCCAAAGATCATCGACAGCACGACGATAACCCGCACCAGCCGAACCGGGATATCCAGATAGTCGGCGATCCCGGCGCAGACGCCTTTTACCTTGCCGCGCGCGGGAATGCGGTAAAGTTTCCTGCTGCTCATGGCTGCCTCCAGTTAGGGTGTTCAGCGTCGAGGATCTCCTCCAGCGCCTTGATACGTTCGCGCATCCTGCGGGCATCCTGAGTCAGCTGCTGCAGCCTTTGTAGCTCGCCTTGCGACAGTGTGGCATCACTGTTTTGACGCTTGCTGTAGTGCAGCCATAGCCAGACGGGCGCTACAAACAGCATAAATATCGTCAGCGGGATCGCCAGAAATAACGCGCTCATTCATTCTCCTTGAATTGATATGCCGGGCATTCCGGGGAATGCCACCGGCAAAGATTATTCGCTACGGTTCATTTTTGCCTTCAGCGCCGCCAGCTGCTCAGAGATGGCATCATCGGCCTGAAGATCGGCGAATTGCTGATCCAGCGTTTTCTTTTTGCCAAAGCTGTGGCTTTCCGCCTCGGCTTCCATATGGTCGATGCGGCGCTCAAAGGATTCAAAACGCGCCATCGCCTCGTCAATTTTACCGCTGTCCAGCTGGCGACGCACGTCGCGGGAAGAAGACGCGGCCTGATGACGCAGCGTCAACGCCTGCTGGCGAGCGCGCGTTTCGCTCAGCTTTTTCTCCAGCTCGCCGATTTCGCCTTTCATGCGAGTCAGCGTTTCTTCGACCTGTTCGGCTTCACGCGTCAGCGAGGCAGTCAAATCGCTCAGTCTTTGTTTCTCAATCAGCGCGGCGCGAGCCAGATCGTCTTTATCTTTACGCAGCGCCAGCTCCGCTTTCTCCTGCCATTCGGCCTGCTGGATCCCGGCCTGCTCAATGCGGCGCTGCAGCTGCTTTTTCTCTGCCAGCGCGCGGGCCGAAGTGGAACGCACTTCCACCAGCGTATCTTCCATTTCCTGAATCATCAGGCGCACCAGCTTTTGCGGATCCTCTGCTTTTTCCAGCAGCGAATTGATGTTGGCGTTCACGATGTCGGCAAAGCGAGAAAAAATACCCATAATCTTCATCCTCTTAAATTAGTTTTGGCGTTACGAGTATTACTATTCAAATCGCGTGCCAACTTTTATCTTATTGATTTTACTTAATTACGCCGGTTTACAGCCGCGCATTGTTTCTCTAAAGTGGCGTAATTAACCAATACCTGGTGAAAAAAATGGAAAAAGAAACGCTGCTTGGCGAATCGAATAATTTTCTGGAGGTGCTGGAGCAGGTTTCACGCCTGGCACCGCTCAATAAACCGGTGCTGGTTATCGGCGAGCGCGGTACCGGTAAAGAGCTGATCGCCAGCCGGCTGCACTATCTTTCCGAGCGCTGGCAGGGTCCTTTTATTTCATTAAACTGTGCGGCGCTGAACGAGAATCTGCTGGACTCCGAGCTTTTCGGCCACGAAGCCGGCGCGTTTACCGGCGCGCAGAAGCGCCATCTGGGCCGGTTCGAGCGCGCTGACGGCGGTACGCTGTTTCTGGACGAGCTGGCGACGGCGCCAATGCTGGTACAGGAAAAACTGCTGAGGGTGATTGAATATGGACAGCTGGAACGCGTCGGCGGCAACCAGCCTTTGCAGGTCAGCGTGCGGCTGGTCTGCGCCACCAACGCCGATTTACCGCAGCTGGCCGGGGAGGGAAAATTCCGCGCCGATCTGCTGGACAGGCTCGCTTTTGACGTGGTGCAGCTGCCGCCGCTGCGCGAGCGTCGTAGCGATATCCTGGTGATGGCGGAGCATTTTGCTATTCAGATGTGTCGGGAGCTGGGCCTGCCTTTCTTTCCCGGCTTCTCGCCAGGGGCGCGGCAGGCTCTGCTGGACTATGGCTGGCCGGGCAACGTGCGGGAACTAAAAAATGTGGTGGAACGGTCGGTCTATCGTCACAGCGAAACGGAGCAGGAGCTGGATACCATTATTATCAATCCTTTTCAGCGCCTGTATGCTGCCCCCACAGCGCCAGCCGCTGAGCGGCTGCCCGCACTGCCGCTGGATCTGCGCCGCTGGCAGAATCAGCAGGAAAGGGATCTGCTGCAAAAGAGTTTAAAGCAGGCGCTCTACAACCAGCGTCGCGCGGCAGATTTGCTGGGCGTCACCTATCATCAGCTGCGGGCGATGATGAAAAAGCACAACGTGGAGATCGGCGCTGAAGACGGCGAGCTATAGGCAGTTTTAGCCGCGCTGCTGGAGCAAATTGTGCCAGATAGCGTAACTCTCCTGCTCAAAGCAGACGATATTGACCTGTTCTACCGCCTCGTTCAGCCTGGCGGAAATCGCTTCAAAAGCAATTTCTGCCGCCAGCGTTTTAGGGAAACGATAGATGCCGGTGCTGATATTAGGAAATGAAACGGATTTAATTTTATAGTCGTCAATCAAATCGAAGCAGCGGTGATAAGCGCTACGTAACCGATCCGGCTCGCCGTGCTGTCCGCCGTTCCACACCGGCCCCACGGTATGGATAACGTAACGGGCAGGCAGGTTGCCCGCACCGGTGATCACCGCATCGCCTTCCTTACAGCCGCCCTGCCGGGCGCGGATCGCCTTACACTCTTCCAGAATGGCCTGGCCCCCGGCGCGATGTATTGCGCCATCCACGCCGCCCCCGCCCAACAGCGATGAATTAGCCGCGTTGACCATCGCCTCTACAGGAACTTGCGTGATATCACCCTGTAATAATTTAATTTTATCAGACATAAGCGCCTCCCTTTAGCTACCAGTATAGTCGGCCATAGCCTCTCTTTCACCGCGGCACGGTCGTAAACCACCGCAGAATGCGCAAAAAAAAAGCCCGCGCAGGGCGGGCTAAAAATACTGGAAGCAATGTGAGCAATGTCGTGCCCTTCTCCGGTAGAGCCACCGTTGAAGCACAGAAGAATAATAATCATTCTCACACACAGCTGTAAAGTATTTATTGAGAATAATTCTCATTACCACACTAAGATCGGGCGTATTTCGCCAAACTGATCTTGCCCGCTGTTAAATAATACCCGGCGTTTTGCCCGGCGCGGTGCAATGTTTCATCAGTAACAAACGGGCAGCAGTTCCAAAGCACAGCACGTCCCGAGTATGAAAAAACGTCAGTTGTCCCCGCAAACTTTGGGGGAGCACCAAGAGTGCGGTACACTGTGAGGATTGCCTGATATTTCAGATGACCTATGCGCAAACTACTCTGCACTTTTCTTGTCGGCCTTAGCCTGTTCAGCGCTTTGGTTGCCGCCGCTCCGCCGGAAAACATCCGCCAGAGCGGCTTTGTCTATTGCGTGAACGGCGCGGCGACCACCTTTAATCCGCAGCTGGTCAGCGGCGGGCTGGTGGTCGATACGCTGGCCGCGCAGCTTTACGATCGCCTGCTGGATGTCGATCCCTATACCTATCGCCTGATCCCGGAACTGGCGGCAAGCTGGGAGACGCTGGATAACGGCGCTACCTATCGCTTTCATCTGCGGCACAACGTGTCTTTCCAGAAAACGGCATGGTTCACCCCTGGCCGACCTATGAATGCGGACGACGTGGTGTTCAGCTTTCAGCGTATTTTCGATCGCAACTCCGCCTGGCATGGCGTCAACGGCGGCAGCTATCCCTATTTTGACAGCCTGCAGTTCGCCGACAGCGTTGCCAGCGTAAAAAAGCTGAGCAGCGACACGGTCGAGATCCGGCTGAACGCGCCGGATGCTTCCTTTCTGTGGCACCTGGCGACCCACTATGCGCCGGTGCTTTCGGCTGAATATGCTGCGCAGTTGAGTAAAGTCGATCGGCAGGAGCTGCTGGATCGCCAGCCTGTCGGCACAGGGCCGTTTAAGCTTAGCGAATACCGCACCGGCCAGTATATCCGCCTCGCCCGCCATGCTAATTACTGGAAAGGAAAACCGCGGATGCCGATGGTAGTGATCGATATGGGCGCGGGCGGCACCGGGCGCCTTTCCAAACTCCTGACCGGCGAATGCGACGTGCTGGCCTATCCTGCCGCCAGCCAGATTTCGGTGCTGCGTGACGATCCGCGCCTGCGGCTGACGCTACGGCCAGGGATGAATATCGCCTATCTGGCGTTTAACACGCGCAAAGCGCCGCTGGATCGCGCCGAGGTGCGCCAGGCGCTGGCGCTGGCGATCAACAATGAGCGGCTGATGGAGTCCGTTTACTACGGCACGGCGGAAACGGCGGCTTCTATTTTGCCACGTGCTTCCTGGGCTTATGATAACAACGCGCGCGTCACCGAATACAATCCACAAAAATCACGTGAGATGCTTAAGGCGCTGGGCGTGGAAGATCTCCAGCTGACGCTGTGGGTACCGGCCACCTCGCAGGCCTGGAACCCCAGCCCGCTGAAAACCGCCGAGCTGATCCAGGCCGATCTGGCACAGGTTGGCGTCACGGTCAAAATTGTGCCCGTCGAGGGGCGCTTTCAGGAAGCGCGCCTGATGGAGATGAATCACGATCTGACGCTAACGGGCTGGGCTACCGACAGTAACGATCCCGACAGTTTTTTCCGCCCGCTGTTAAGCTGCGCCGCTATCGGCTCGCAGACCAATTTTGCGCACTGGTGCGACGCCGCTTTTGACGAGACGCTACAAAAAGCACTGCTCTCGCAGCAACTGGCGTCGCGCATCGAGTACTACGGCAAGGCGCAGGCTATGCTGGCGCAGTCGCTGCCGGTGCTGCCGCTGGCCTATTCGCTGCGCCTTCAGGCCTATCGCCACGATATTCACGGCCTGGTGCTCAGCCCGTTTGGCAACGCCTCTTTTGCCGGCGTTTACCGCGACCCAAGGACCAAGCCATGATTATCTATACGCTGAGAAGGCTGGTGCTGTGGCTTGTGACGCTATTTTTGCTGACGGTGGTCGGTTTCAGCCTGAGCTATTTTACGCCCCACGCGCCGCTACAGGGCGCTTCGTTTAGCGATGCAATACTGTTCTGGTATCAGGGACTGATGCAGTTTGATTTCGGCGTATCCAGCATTAACGGCGAGCCGGTTTCCCTGCAGCTGCTGGAAGTCTTCCCCGCTACGCTTGAGCTGTGCATTCTCGCTTTCGTGCTGGCGATGGCCGTTGGCATCCCGTTTGGCATTGCCGCCGGCGTGATGCGTAACCGCTGGCAGGATAAAGCGATCAGCGCACTGGCGCTGCTGGGCTTTTCAATGCCCGTATTCTGGCTGGCGCTGCTGCTGACGCTTTTTTTCTCACTGGATCTGGGCTGGCTGCCGGTTTCTGGCCGCGTCGATCTGCTTTATCCCATGAAAAACATCACCGGTTTCGCACTGATTGATGCCTGGCTGAGCGACTCGCCCTGGCGACACGAGATGTTAAAAAGCGTGCTGCTGCACCTGATATTGCCGGTGACGGCGCTGGCCGTGGCGCCTACTACGGAAGTAGTACGTCTACTGCGTATCAGCACGCGCGAAGTGATGGAGCAAAACTATATTAAAGCTGCCGCCACTCGCGGTCTTTCACGGCTGACCATTATCCGCCGTCACGTGCTGCATAATGCGCTGCCGCCGGTTGTGCCACGCCTGGGCCTGCAATTCTCTACCATGCTAACGTTGGCGATGATCACGGAAGTGGTGTTCAGCTGGCCAGGTCTGGGGCGCTGGCTGGTGGACGCCATCAGGCAGCAGGACTACGCGGCGATCTCCGCAGGCGTAATGATGGTTGGCGGTCTGGTGATTACCGTCAACGTGCTGGCCGATATTCTGGGCGCGCTGACGACGCCGCTGAAGCATAAGGAATGGTATGCCCTCCGATAACATTTACGCCGAAAAACGGCTGCCCAGCACTTTCCGCAGCACCTGGCGGCTGTTTTATCATGACACCACCGCGATGATCGGTTTCTACCTGTTTATCGCGCTGCTGCTGCTGTGCCTGTTTGGTCGCCTGCTTGCGCCTTACGGGCTGGCGCAGCAGTTTTTAGGTTATCAACTGCTGCCGCCTTCCTGGTCGCGCTACGGCGATGTTTCATTTTTCCTCGGCACGGACGATTTGGGGCGCGATCTGCTGAGCCGCCTGCTGAGCGGCGCGGCGCCAACGGTAGGATCGGCTATCGCCATTACCGTACTGGCCTCGCTTTGTGCCATGGTGCTGGGCGTTTTTGCCGGACTCACCAGAGGATTACGTTCGGCGGTGATGAACCATATTCTGGATACCTTTCTTTCCATTCCTTCACTGCTGCTGGCTATCATCGTAGTGGCGTTTTTCGGCCCAGGTTTAAGTCATGCCTGGCTGGCGGTATTCCTGGCGATAATTCCTCGTCTGGTGCGCTCGGTCTATACCGCCGTGCACGACGAGCTGGAAAAAGAGTATGTCACCGCCGCCCGACTGGATGGCGCCTCCAGCATGAATATTCTTCGCTATGCGATTTTCCCTAATATCCTGGCGCTGCTGGTTTCAGAATTTACCCGAGCGCTGTCGATGGCTATCCTGGACATCGCCGCGCTGGGCTTTCTGGATCTGGGCGCGCAGTTGCCTTCTCCCGAATGGGGAGCCATGCTTGGTGATGCGCTGGAGCTGATTTATGTCGCGCCCTGGACGGTGATGCTGCCCGGCGCGGCGATAATGCTCAGCGTGCTGATTGTCAATTTGCTGGGCGACGGTATTCGTCGCGCCATCGTTGCGGGAGTTGAATAATGCCGCTGCTCGATATTCGTAATCTGACCATTGAGTTTATGACCGCCGATGGCCCGGTAAAGGCGGTCGATCGCGTCAGTATTACGCTGACCGAAGGGGAAGTTCGCGGCCTGGTGGGCGAATCCGGCTCGGGCAAAAGCCTGATCGCCAAAGCGATCTGCGGCGTGACCAAAGATAACTGGCGGGTTACTGCCGATCGTATGCGCTTTGACGATATCGACCTGCTTAAGCTGTCGCCGCGCGAGAGGCGTAAACTTGTCGGGCATAACGTGTCGATGATTTTCCAGGAGCCGCAGTCCTGCCTTGATCCTTCTGAAAGCGTGGGTAAACAGCTAAAACAGGCTATCCCCCGCTGGACGTGGAAAGGCCGCTGGTACCAGCGTTTTCGCTGGCGGCATCGTCGCGCTATCGAGCTGCTGCACCGCGTGGGCATCAAAGATCATAAAGATATTATGCGCAGTTTTCCCTATGAGCTGACCGAAGGCGAATGTCAGAAAGTGATGATCGCCATTGCGCTGGCTAACCAGCCGCGCCTGTTGATTGCCGATGAACCCACCAACGCGATGGAGCCGACGACGCAGGCGCAGATTTTCCGTCTGCTTTCCCGGCTTAATCAGAACAACAACACCACGATTTTGCTGATCAGTCACGATTTGCAGATGCTGAGCCACTGGGCGAACCGCATCAACGTGATGTATTGCGGCCAGACGGTGGAAACCGCCACCAGCGAAGATTTAATCGTGCAGCCGCACCATCCTTATACGCAGGCGCTGATCAGGGCGATGCCGGACTTTGGCCGTTCGCTGCCGCATAAAAGTCGTCTGAACACCCTGCCCGGCGCTATCCCCTCGCTGGAGCACCTGCCCATCGGCTGCCGTCTGGGGCCGCGCTGCCCTTATGCACAGAAAAAATGTATCGAAACGCCCCGCCTGGCGGGTGGAAAATCGCACCTGTTCGCCTGTCATTTCCCGCTGAATATGGAGAGTCAGTAATGGTTGAAACGCTGCTGGAGGTACGCAACCTCAGTAAAACCTACCGTTACCGAACCGGCCTGTTCCGGCGTCAGCATGTTGAGGCGGTCAAAGAGGTCAGCTTTACGCTACGCGAAAGACAGACGCTGGCGATTATCGGCGAGAACGGCTCCGGCAAGTCGACGCTGGCGAAAATGCTCAGCGGCATGATTGAGCCGAGCGCGGGCGATATCCTGATTGACGATCGCCCGCTGCAATACGGCGATTACGGCTACCGCAGCCAGCGTATCCGCATGATTTTTCAGGATCCGTCCACTTCGCTGAATCCACGCCAGCGCATCGGCCAGATCCTGGATTTTCCGCTGCGTCTGAATACCGATCTGACCGCTGAAGCGCGGGAAAAGCGCATTATCGCCACCCTGCGCCAGGTCGGTTTGCTGCGCGATCACGCCGCTTATTATCCTCATATGCTGGCACCGGGACAGAAGCAACGCGTGGGCCTTGCCCGCGCGCTGATCCTGCAACCTAAGGTGATTGTCGCTGACGAGGCGCTGGCCTCGCTGGATATGTCGATGCGCTCGCAGCTGGTTAATCTGATGCTGGAGCTCCAGGACAAGCATGGCATCGCCTATATTTATGTGACGCAGCATCTGGGCATGATGAAGCATATCAGCGATCAGGTAATCGTTATGCATCACGGCGAAGTGGTGGAGCGCGGCAGCACCGCCGACGTATTGGCCTGCCCACTGCACGATCTGACGAAAAGGCTGATTACCAGCCACTTTGGCGAAGCGCTGACGGCGGACGCCTGGCGTAAAGATCGTTAGTCCCGCTCTTTTAAACGCCCGTTCCGCCAGGAATGGGCGAATTTCCAGCCGGTTCCGCTGTTTCTTTCACCATTATGCTTTTCCGCTATTTATTAGCACCGATCGGTCTTTGTCGGTTATTCCGCTTGCGCGAGGATAGGCTTGCCCTCCGGTCCGTACTCAGGGCCAGCCAACTTGAAAAGGAATGACTATGGAACAGCGTCGGCTTAAAAGCCATAGCCACTGGTATCACGAAACCCAGGCCACGCTCGCCGGCCGGGCAGAGCCTTTGGTGCCCGAGGCCGCTGATATTGAAGACCGTTTTTTGCTGGGACTGGCCGCGCTTTGTGAAGGCGAGCTGCGGCAGACGCTACAGGAAGCGCAGCCCGCGCTGCTGGCTTCCAGAGATCTCTACTCGCTGCTGTTTCCTTCGTCGTTGACTGCCTCGCTGACGCATACGCTGACGTTATACGATCGTCTCAGCACCGCACTTACCGTGGCGCAGGTAACTGGCGTTCAGCGCCTGTGTAACCATTACGCCGCTCGCCTCAATCCGCTAAGCGGCCCGGACTCCTCACGTGAGAGCAACCGTCGCCTGACGCAAATTACCGAATATGCCCGCCAGCTGGCGATGCAGCCGACGCTGATTGACGAGGCGGCATTGCAGCGGCTGGATGAGGCAGGCCTGACCGCGCCGGATATCATCACCTTTAGCCAGATTATCGGCTTTGTTTGTTATCAGGCGCGAGTGGCGGCTGGCGTGCATGCCCTGCTCGCCCTGCCGGTTCGCTGGATGCCTGGCGTAACGGTTCCGCCAGATGCGGACGAATGTGGCTTTACCAGCCAGCATAGCTGGCAGCCCCGGCTGACGCCCGTTGAGCTGCGTTACGCCACGCACAGCCAGCTGGAAGCGCTGACCTTCTGCCAGCCGCAGCAGGCGTTAAGCCGCAGCGCCTGGCTGCTGGCGCACGACGGGGACGCCCTGTACGGCTGGGGACAGCTGATTAAGGTGCTGGAAGAGCGAACGACGACGCCGGAAGGCCGGCTTGCCGCCGCCGTAGCCGCACGGATCAACGGTAGTGCAGCCTGCTTTAACCGGTACGCGCCGGAAGCGCTGCGTAGCGCGTTGAAAAAAGGCGTTGATGACGCGATCGAAAGCGCCAGCGCCGTCGATCGGACAGTGATACAGACCGCCGCGCAGCTGACCCGCTCGCCGGAGCGCTTCAGCGCCGCGCATTTACAGCCGCTGGAAGAGGTGGGTTTTTCGCTGCAGAAAATGATGAACGTGATTTTCAGTACGGCGCTGGCAGGCTGGAATAACCGGCTGATGCAGTCGCTGGGGAGTTAGCGTTCGTCAGGGCTGACGTTCGCTAAGCCAGCGTCGTACCTCGTCAAAAAAGTGCTGGGACAGCGGCGTCGCTCTGCCCGGCTCGGCAATCACCACTGCTGCCTGGCGGCTCATCGGCGCAATGGCCAGCGGGCGAGACTGCAATTCTGGCGTCATGGACGGCAGCAGATGGCCACGAGGCGAAATCAGGCAGCCCAGCCCTACCTGAACGCCCTGCGCCAGTTGAAACACGGAGGTGGTTTCCAGTATCACCCGCAGATGGATATCGGCTTCCCGAAAATGGGTGTCCAGATAGCGGCGGAAATAGCGCGTCTGCTCCGCCAGACACAGCGGGATCTCTTTTAATTCGTCCAGGCTCAGCGGCGCTTCGCCTACCAGCTGCGGAAAATGTTCGGGATGGAAAACCACTTCCACGCCATTATCCGCCAGCGGTTCGGCCTGGAAATGCAGCTCGCGCAGCGTGACCAGCTCAAAAAAGCCAATGCCGACGTCCACCGTATAGCTGTTCAATGCGTCAAGCAGCTGGTCGGCGCTAAGCACCGAGACGCGATAGTTAAGCTGCGGATAACGTTCCTGGATGCCTTTCAGCACCAGCGGCAGCGAGATGCTGCACTGGGGCACCACGCCAATACGTAGCGTGCCCGCGACGCCATGTTTTAACGATTCGACTTCCAGCTTGAGGCCCTGATAGACGGAGACGATTTCCCGTGCCCACGTCAGCACCCTTTCGCCTTCTGGCGTAAAGCCGTCGAAGTTATTGCTACGGTTGATCAGCGATAGCCCCAGCTCGCGCTCCAGGTTTTTCAGACGCATCGACAGCGTCGGCTGGCTGACGAAGCTGGCCTCCGCCGCGCGGCCAAAATGGCGCTCGCGCTCAAGGTTACATAAATAAATTAATTGCTTAATGTCCATTTTTCTTTTTTTCAATGAGTTACACAGTATACTTTGCGTCTGATAAAAAAGTTATGTACTCAATTATGTACTCATTTAAATTGTACTCGGCGGTAGCCCTGTTCGGCATCCGATACTTTATACCCTCTTTTCTCTAAAAGCTGCGTAAGTAGTGCTTCCAATCCGATAATCTCATCGCCCTTCAGCGGCATTACAGCGCCGTTACTATAAATAAGCGAGCGCCCGGGCTGCCGCACGGCCGCCGGTGATACCCCCCGGGCAGACTACCTGTCCTTTCAAAGTCAGAAAGCAAAAAACCTCGCCGGGGCGAGGTTCACAATTTATAAGCGCCGCATGCAAAGGTGACGCTCTCAATAAATCCGTTCTGCGTTGGCTTGCCTGGCTGGATTAAGCGCAACTCAACACCATTTTCAAAAGCCCCTTGCTCCAGCGCACGGCAGGTAAACTCCGGACCCTGATCGGTTCTTATCGTTGCAGGATAGCCACGAAACAGCGCAATGCTGTCCAGAGTGCGTGTCACCTGAACGCCTGCAATCCCGAATGCCGTGGTGATCGTCAGACACTCCTTCGTGAAGTCATCCACGCAGGTCAGACACTCAACCCGGCGGCCGCTGGCAAGAGCATTCATGACAAAATCCATTGACCATGTCAGGTTCGGCGCAGCCGGACGCTGAGCCAAATAACGGCAGATCGACAGGGACAAACCTGTGAGCCTGCAGGCACGACGTTGCGACAGACCGGTCGCATCACACATCAACACCACGGCTTCCCGTTTCTGGTCTGTCGTCAGTACTTTCGGCCCGCGGCCAACTGAAGCGCCTCCTTATCCAGCGTAGCTTCGGCCAGCAGCTTCTTGAGTCGTGCGTTCTCTTCCTCAGGCGACTTCAGCCGCTTAACCTCGGGCACCTCCATGCCGCCATACTTTTTACGCCAGGTATAAAACGTGGCATCGGAAATGGCGTGCTTGCGGCAGAGTTCACGGGCGGATATCCCGGCTTCGTGGAGAATACTGATGATTTGTTCGTCGGAAAAACGCTTCTTCATGGGGATGTCCTCACGTGGCTTATGAAGACATTACTAATATCGGGGTGTGTTAATCAACGGCGAGCAGGTCAATGCCAAAGCCCCCATTACTGGGGGCGAACCACATTAGAAACTTTCCCAATCTCCGGCTGATACAGCAGCCGCCTTCGCGGGCGTACGGCTCACGGATGGCTTAACGAAAGTTTCGGTTTTTTTGTATGTCGGCGTATCTGAAGTTAATTTAAAAGCAGACACCAGTTGGCTGAGCGTCTCCGCCTGATCCTGTAGCGATCTGGACGCGGACGAGGCTTCCTCGACCAGCGCAGCATTTTGTTGCGTCACTTCGTCCATCTGCCCGATAGCCAAATGAACCTGCTCAATACCGCGGCTTTGTTCCGCTGCCGAAGTAGCAATCTCATTGACAATAGTCGCGACCTGGTTGATTGAGCTGGTCACTTTTGCTGAGTTTTCACCCACGCTGGCCGCCTGCTGCGCCCCGCTTTCGACGTGCATAACGGAGGCGTTGATCAGATCTTTAATCTCTTTTGCCGCAGAGGAAGAACGCTGTGCAAGATTACGCACTTCGCTTGCCACCACCGCAAAACCTCTGCCATGCTCGCCGGCTCTTGCCGCCTCAACGGCAGCGTTCAGCGCCAGAATATTGGTCTGGAATGAAATCCCCTCGATCAGCCCCGTTATTTCGGAAATTTTTCCGGAGCTGGTGCGGATATCTTCCATCGTATCCAACATATTCTTCACGGACTGGCCGTTTTCTGCCGACAGCCTATTAGCGCTATCGGCCAGCGTGCTCGCCTCGCTGGCACTGAAAGAGTTGTTTTTTACCGTTTCACTCAGTGCAGCCATACTCGAAGAGGTTTCTTCAAGCGAAGCCGCCTGCTGCTCGGTACGGGAAGACAAATCTTCATTACCCGCAGCAATTTGCGAAGATCCAGAGCTTACGGATAACGATGCGCTATTAACAGCCGTTAACGTCTCTGAAAACTTAGTCAGTAATTTGTTGAATGCAGAAGCGGTTTTTCCTATTTCATCAGCGCGGCTGTCGTCAGCATGCCGGGTAAGGTCTAACGTGTTGCTGACTTCCAGCATTGTCCCTTCTATATTCAGAAGGCTTCTTCTGATATTCAGAATGGTTTTTACAGCAAAAAAACTGAGTAGCACAATCACCAAAAGAACCGCAGTTGACATCATCCAGAGTGTTTTTGAATAGATTTCTTTATTGATTTTTTTTAGTTCATTGCCAATCTGGATATTAAGTTCAATCTGCTTATTCAAATCCGATGCTAATTTTCTGCCTGCGGCACCTATGCCAGATTCACCCTGAAGCAAGGCCAGCGTTACGCTCTCGTTTTGCGCACGGGAAGCGTTAAGAAACGCCGGTAAATCAGCCCGTACGGCGTCTATGTCACGATAGATCTGCTCTGTCATACTACGATCTTCAGCATTGGAGATGTCATTAGCCATATAGTAATCAGTCAGCTTTTTTAATTCATCCAGCGTGTCGTCAATATGGCGTTCAGCGGCAGGCAGCTTTGTATCATCGTTAAGCGCCTGGTGCTTGTATAAGGCAAGGCCCAGGCCGCTGGCAGCGCTAATGGATTTGTTAAGATCCTTAATGCTGGGAATAGCATTATTCTGCACATATTCAAAGCGGGATTGAAAACCCGATATAATTGAAAAAGATACCGCTGCCAGCGTGCATAAAGCCACAGCCAGCAGGGTAAACGTCAGGAACAAACGCTGCGTAATATTCATACCTACCTCAAACCTGATAATTTAATAAGCCCTCAGAAGACGTTTTGTCCCCAGGGTAAGGTTATCGGTATGACGCTGAAAAAAATTAGCTTTTCCATCGCGTTTAAATTTTTTTTCTTGCAGGACTATGTAACCCATTATTACTATTGATTTTATTAGTTAAGTTACATTTGCTCACGTAATGCTGACATGCAAAGAATGCGTATTATGCTACCAGCAATGCTTTTTATCTTTTTGGTTATTCTGTTGCTTTAATCGTTAGCCTGTAAGCCAAAGCTCACTGCATATGTTAATTAATTGAGAGGGTTATGTTTCATGTTTTAAGGATAAACCGACCGGACGTCCCTGTTCCTGACGCCGTAACGGCCCTTCCTGAAGCGGCCAGTATTAATCACGCCGATAAAACCGCCCGGAGGCGGCTTAGCGTTTTAGCATTATTCAACCATGGATAACAAAAAGGGATTTGCAATGTGGGCAGAGCAATGCCTGCTCTCGGGAAATTTTTGCAGCTGAATGCCTGGAGCTTTTTCCGCATACAGGGCATTTGGCGTCAGCGTTTATCCTGGCGATACGGCCCATCATCTGAGCGAAAAAGGACATGGTATTTGGCCTTGTGAGAAGTGAGCCTGATTATACCACTCCTGCGCAAATTTTACCCAACTAACCTGCGTGCCCGCTCTGGATTAGGTCGCCACACTTCAAGGTATAGCTTGCTCTGTAAGCCCCGATCATTTGAGTGTCTCAATGGTTGAACCGTGCGAATTCATCACATATACCTTGTCTCCCGGATAGATGTATTGATATAGCGTTCCGTCCGCTTCTTTGAGGCCGGGCATTTTCACGCTATCCACCTCGCTGATGAGCACAGCTACAGCGTCCCTGACCAGTACGCCATCCCTTTCACTGATCATGATGGCCTCTTGCTGTAAGACTTTGCTTTTCTCTTCGTTTTCATAGATAGCAGGCATCACCTCGGCAAAATCGGGATTGGGATGCTCTTTGGTCAGCGTCAGGACATAGCCGAAGGTTTCCGAACCGCGTCTTGCAATAGTGATATTGTTTACCTCACAGATATGCGTCACACCTCCGATGATACTTTTAACGGTCAGCATAATACTCTCCTTCTTCCGGACGTAAAAAAGCCCCGCGTTGGCGAGGCTTGGGTTGTTTGCGCGCCTTATTCAAATAACGGGCAGACAACGCTCAGAACGTCACCCCTTAGGCTGATACCCATATAATATCTTTTATATCATTAGGTTATGATAAGACGCAGGCGCAAAAAAAGGCCACCCAGGGTGACCTTAAGAACAAGTACTGGACCGCCGTCAGGGATTCGAACCCCAAACCTTCAGCTCCGTGGCTGATGCTCTCTCCAGGTGAGCTAACGGCGGTTTAATCCTGATGCCGGTTACGTTCCGGTAACCTGATGCCGGCTGCGTTCCGCTAAAATCGTTAGCGCGGCCTGCCCACTCGTCTTCCTGAGGAAAAGCATTGTTGATACGTCCTGCGCACAACAGCATGTGCTGGTAGTGTAGTACATCTCAGACAGAAAAAAGGCCCTGCCTGAGCAGAGCCTGAAATTTGGTGCGCCTGTTTATCATCACTGATTAAGGGTCAGTCCTTTGGTCGGGCGGCGCATTGACGACTACCTGATTAAGCATAGTTATGGTTTAGCAAATAGCAAATTAAGGGATGATGGCAAGGCGCTGTGGTTCAGGCGAGATAGCCAGCCACCGCGCCGGTAATAGCGGCTTAAAGTGGCCTGATGGTGGTACTTATGCTGCTAAACGTCTCTCCATACTTTGGTTCGCGCGATAGTACTGGCAGCATTTCAGGACAGGCTTCTCTTAATAAGATTCGTCTCAGAACAAAATTCAACCACCGGGATGTGATTCGGATCACTTTATGATCCACGTATTACTTTAGGGTGGTGAGGCAAAATAGAGTTAACTTCGTTTTTTGCCCGCGGCTCCCTGCGGGCTTTTTTTTATATAAATAACCCTGGATAAAGCTTTGCCTGTCGGCACCAGAACAGGGATGAGTATGATATAGCTGCTATTTTTACCAAAAGCGTGCAGGGCTCTAATCTAATAAGGACTGAGATAAGCGCTAATATTTTCTATCAGAGAGGTTACGCATAAAGCGTGACAGAAAGCAGATAGTTAATTTAAAGCAAAGTCAGATATTATAATAACTGTATTCAGCAGCACGCAGCCTTAACTATCCGCGTTTGATAAGAGGATTTCAGAACACAAGGTTTTAGTGCCACAGTAAAATACAGGAAAAGCATTACTCTAAACGCCGTTATCTTTATTCCTACTGCTGCTAAGCCTTTAAAATTGATACCGGTACCGATATCCAGCTGCCTATTGAAGCGTGAACCACGGCGCGATAAACCGCCTCCGGTAAGGTTTTCCCCACGGAAGGCGCTCTTTCGTCCAGATAAGCGATAAACATCTGCTTATGGCCGCCGCTGCTCAGAAATATATTCAGATTGTTTATCAGATATCCGGCCTTGTCCCACGTCGTGGCAGCCCCTTTCGGCCAGGCGCCGCCGATAGCTTTAAGCACGGCCCATTCCAGGGCTTTGCCTTCCAGTTCGTCGGTTTGAACGGTTTCAGTCTGCATTATATTCCCCGTAAGCCTGCCTGCCTGGCAGAAAAGCGTTAGCTGTTAAATTGCTGCCAGTTATTCCATACTTCGTTAAAGAATGCACCCTGATAATGCTTTTGTCGCTTATATTCAGAATCAGACCAGGTCTGCATTGGCATCTTTTAATATTAACAACCCTCGGGCGAAACGGATTATTCTTATTTGTAGGTGCTCCCGGTCCGGTATTTATAAATTGGTGCCTGATGTTAGTTTACGTGCCAGTACGATGCTTTTATGTGACAACGTCACGCCAACGCCTCTTCCGGTTACTTCCCGCAGGCAGGATTGTTAAGCCGTAACGCCGCTTTTTGCGTTGCCTTCAGCCTTTTAGCAACGAATGCTGCCGTCTGGGCGCTGGCTCTTTCGACCTGCTCTGCTGAAGCCACGCGAGGGGAACCGCAGTTAAACGGTGGCGCGGGGTCGTATTCCATATGCAGCTGGATAGCCTGAGCAGTTTCATCGTCATAAAGCGCGGCCACCACGCCAAGCGCAAAATCGATGCCGGAAGTCACGCCTGCGCCAGTAATAAGGTTACCGTCCCGCACTACGCGTTCGCTCACCGGCTCGGCGCCCAGTAACGCCAGCTGCAACAGCGATCCCCAGTGGCAGGTCGCTTTGCGTCCCTGTAATAGCCCGGCGGCGCCCAGTACCAGCGAGCCGGTACAAACAGAGGTAAGCAGATTAACCTCTGCGCTTTTGCGGCGAATAAACGCCAGCGTGTCGCAGTCTTCCATCAGGGCAATCTGCCCTGGCCCACCGGGCACGCAAAGCACATCCAGCTTTGGGCAAGCCTCAAAGGTTGTGGAAGGCAGGATTGCCATGCCGCGATCGGAAACGACCGGCTCCCTTGTCTTCCAGATGAGATGCACCTGCGCGCCAGGCGCACGGGAAAAAACTTCAAAAGGGCCGGTGAGATCGAGCTGGGTTAGATCGGGATAAAGCAAAAGGCCAATTGCCAGGGTTTGGGCAGACATGGTTTTCTCCTGAAAAAATGAAGGCCGCATATTCTCATACAAATGGCGAACGTAAAAAGCTGTCTTATACGCCATACGCCCTTTCTCGTTATCTGAATTCTCTCTAAAAAGATATAAACGAAGCGGCGACAAGGTGGCTATGAAGGTATAAAACAGGGTAAAAGAGACAGAAAAATTTACGCTTCTGAGGGAGCTGAACAAAATAATAGCGAGGCATAAAAAAACCCGCTAACCCTGAAACAGAGGGATGCGGGTTTTAGCCGGTTACGAAACAGCCCTGCACTACTTTCTTCGGCCTGCTTACAGCCGGATAAAGGTTTTAGCCGATTTAATCAACCGGGTGATACCTGTAGCTGTCCCGTGTTACTTAGCTGCGGTGACTGTTCTGCCCACCTTTTTTACCGGCTTCGGAGGCCTTTTCGCGGTCATTTCTGAAATTACCGCTGCTGCTCTGGCCGCCTTTTTTACCTGCTTCTGAAGCTTTTTCACGATCCTCGGCGAAGTTGCCGGAGTTTCCACGATGCTGAGTCATAATATCTTCCTCTTCGTGTATTCAATTTCTCACCGGATAATATAGCTCGGCTACTACTTTTTTACCGAAAGCCGGTGAACGTCGTGCATAAGTAACTATAGCAACCTCTCGTCAGGCTGCAAGTGAAAACCTTATTTGACGCCAGAACGCCCGTCTACTTTTATATTTCACAGTTTCGCTAAAGACCTTTATGAAAAAAACAAATAAAATCAGCAAAATATATCACTGCGACGAATGTGATATAACTTTTCAGAATTATTTATAATATTTCCAAATAAAAACCAGTAAGAGCCTGCCTTTATTTCTGCCGTAAAATACACCTGCCACAATTGCAAGACGACAGAAGCGGTATCCATTCCTGTCTGATTACGGCTGGTCGCTGAACAGAGCGGTAAATAATGCTCGCAGCCAGCGGTGTCACACGTCACGATGCGTGTGGTCGTGCCACCTCAGAATTTTGCTAAAGCCAGGGATGGGCATGGCTGGTCCGGCGAAGGCGAAACGCGGCTGGATGTGTATCATGCCTGGCTGCTGGAAGATTTGGCTGGCGGGCGCGTATCCTGACCCAGGAAACCCGGGATGGGAACCCGGCTAAAGCGCTGGCGAAAAAACGCCAAACCCGATGATTAACGGCCATCAGGCACCGCTGGATGGCCTGGTCGCCGCCGCCCTCGCCCGGCAAGCCTGACCAGGCGAACGTTCTGTAAACGCAGCCTGCCAGGGACGGCAGCCGTCAGGCGACGCCCAGGGCAGCTTTCACTTCGCTGGCGATTTTTTCAACCTGCGGCCCGTAAATGACCTGGATATCGTGGTCGCTGACGCGATTGATGCCGTTGGCGCCCGTGGTCATCAGTGTTTGATCGACGACCTCTTTCATCTCTTTCACCCGCACCCGCAGTCGGGTAAAGCAGCAATCGACGTCCTCTATATTGCCTTCGCCACCCAGCCCGCTAATGATGACGCGAATACGCTGGTCGGCCGCGACCGTTTTGCTTTCCGGCTCCGTTTCTTCCGCTTCCCTGCCCGGCGTTTCTACCCGCATACGCAGGATAACAAAGCGAAAACCGTAGTAGTAAACCGGCACGTAGATGGCGCCAAGCGCCAGCGTCCACCACCATTGGGTTTTGCTGCCGCCAAGAATACCAAACACCACGAGATCGATAGCGCCGCCCTGAATGTTGCCGATCATCAGGTGCAGCATCGACATCAGCATAAAAGACAGGCCGCTAAGGAGCGCGTGCAGCAGATAAAGGACAGGCGAAACAAAGATAAAGCAGAATTCCAGCGGCTCGGTGATGCCGGTCGTAAACGAAGTAAGCGCGCCCGCCAGCATCAGCGCTTTGACCCGCTGCTTGTGCTCCGGCCTCGCGCAGTGATAGATCGCCAGCGCGGCCGCCGGCAGGCCAAACATCATCACCGGGATTTTTCCCTGAGCCAGGAACTGCGTGGCGTTTCTGATAATGTCATCCGGCACCGAGCCGGGATGGGTCAGCGCGGTATTGAAGATATTCAGCGCGCCCACGATGGTCTGATTATCCACGGTAGCGACGCCGCCGATAGGCGTGAAGCGCACCGTTTCGTTAAGGATATGATGCAGGCCGGTAGGGATAAGCAGGCGTTCGCTGGTGCCATACAGGAAAGCCCCATACTGCCCGCTTTTGCCGATCAGCTCGCCGACCCAGGCGATACCGGCACCGATAGTGGGCCAGATTGCCGCCAGCAGTACGCCCACCAGCGGCAGCACCAGCACGGTCACGATCGGCACAAAACGTCGTCCGCCGAAGAAGCTGATAGCGGTAGGCAGCTGCGTGGTATAGAAGCGGTTATGAATGGTCGCGGTCAGCAAACCGGCGATAACGCCGCCCAATACGCTCATGTTATAGGTAAAGATACCCAGCATCGGGATGTACTCCGCCGAGGTCATCATGGCGGCCGTTTGCTCCATGCCTTTCGCCTGCAGCGCCTCCGGCGTGGTCGTAGCCGCCGTCAATCCCTGCGCGGCAAGCGTAGCGCTGACGCCGACATGCATGGCGATAAAGCCGATAACGGCAGCAAAGGCGGCGGTTGGCTTTTCCGCTTTCGCCAGGCCAATCGCGCTGGCAACGGCAAAAAAGAGCGGCAGATTGGCAAACAGCGCGCCCGCCACCTTGCGGATAAAGCCAATAATCAGCTGCGGAACGTGCAGGCTGGCAAACGCATCGCCGGTTATCGCCGGGTTTTGCAGCGCGGCCGCCACGCCCAGAAAGATACCGGCGGCGGCGATAACGGAGATCGGCATCATCAGCGCTTTGCCGAAAGCATGAATTTTACTGGCAAATTCTTTCACAGGCCCCTCGTCTTTCCGGCTGAAAGCCTGAGTATGATCCAGCGCAAGACCGGCCGCGGAGAAATGCATATGCTTCCGTATGATTCTTTGATATGTCTCACGCTTTAGCGATAAACCCCACCTATCGCATGATTAAAGCAATCAATTAGACAATTTTGTTAAGAAGTCACAGACTGTGCCGATAAAAGAAGTAATAACTTCTTAACAAGACAAAAACATGTAACCACCTGCGAAGCACTATGAAATTTAAAACTGCAATAAAACCCTACCAGGCGGCGGCGGGCGGCTGGGGATCACTGGAAGCGACAACCCGTTTCGTTTTTGACAGCAAACAAGTTCTGAAAAATATGCGCAACCTGATGCGCATGAACAAAGCCAAAGGCTTTGACTGTCCCGGCTGCGCCTGGGGCGACGATAACAAAAGCACCTTCAGCTTTTGCGAAAACGGCGCCAAGGCCGTGACCTGGGAAGCGACGCGCCGCTTTATCGACGCCAGCTTTTTCGCTCAGCACAGCGTGTCCGCCCTCTATAAGCAGAGCGACTACTTCCTGGAATATCAGGGTCGCCTGACCGAGCCGCTACGCTACAATCGTGAAACCGACCATTACGAGCCCATCAGCTGGGACGACGCGTTTGCCCTGATCGCCCGCCATATCAAGGCGATGGACAATCCTGACCAGATGGAGCTTTACACCTCTGGCCGCGCCAGCAACGAAGCCTCCTGGCTTTATCAGCTGTTTGGCCGTATGAACGGCAGCAACAACTTCCCGGACTGCTCGAATATGTGCCACGAGGCCAGCGGCACCGGCCTGAAGCGCAGCATCGGCGTGGGCAAAGGCACCATTCGCCTGGATGATTTCGATCACGCGGACGCCATTTTTGTTTTCGGCCAGAACCCTGGTACCAACCACCCACGTATGCTGCACAGCCTGCGTCATGCCGCCGATCACGGTGCGAAAATCGTGACCTTCAACACGCTGCGCGAACGCGGCCTTGAGCGCTTTGCGGATCCGCAGAAACCGCTGGAAGTGGTAACCAGTAAAGCGGGCACCATCAGCTCTACCTATTATCAGCCCAACCTCGGCGGTGATATGGCAGCGGTGCGTGGCATGGTGAAAGCGCTGGCGGAAACGCATTATGCCCGGCTGGCGGCTGGCGAACCTGGCCTGTTTGATGAAGTCTTTATCAATGCCAAAACTGAAGGGATGGAAGCTTACCTGGCTGCCGTCGAGGCGACGACATGGTCGCATATCGTTCAGCAGTCCGGCCTGACCGAACAGCAGATCCGCGAAGCGGCCGCTATCTACCAGAGCGCCGAGCGCGTGATCTGTACCTGGGCGATGGGCATCACGCAGCACAAGCATTCTGTGGATACGGTGCGGGAGATCGTTAACCTGCAGCTGCTGTTTGGCCAGCTGGGCAAAAAAGGCGCAGGCCTTTGCCCGGTGCGCGGCCACAGCAACGTACAGGGCAACCGCACCATGGGCATTGACGAGAAGCCTTCTCAGGCCTTCCTCGACAGCCTGGGAAAACACTTTGGCTTTGAGCCACCGCGCGAAATCGGTCACAACACGGTTGAAGCGCTGGAAGCGATGCTGCGTGACGAAATCAAAGTGCTGATCGCGCTGGGCGGCAACCTGGCTGCCGCCGCGCCGGACAGCCCGCGCACCGAAGAGGCACTGCGTCGCTGCGGCCTGACCGTGCAGATCAGCACCAAGCTGAACCGCAGCCACCTGTGTCCTGGCGCCGTTGACGCGCTGATCCTGCCGACGCTGGGGCGTACCGAGCAGGATATCCAGGCGACCGGCCCGCAGTTTATCACCGTGGAAGACTCCTTCAGCATGGTTCACGCTTCGGAAGGCGTAGGCAAGCCTATTGCCGACACGCAGCGTTCCGAAACGGCCATCGTTGCCGGTATCGCGCACGCCGTGCTGGGTTCGGAAAAAGTAGACTGGCTGGGCCTGGCGGCCGATTACAATCTGATCCGCGACCATATCGCCGCGACCATTCCGGGCTTTACGGATTTCAACGCTAAGTGCGATATCAAGGGCGGTTTCTATCTGGGTAATGCCGCGGCGGAGTTCCGTTTCAATACGCTGAACAATAAAGCACAGTTCAGCGCCGCCGGCCTGCCGGCGTCGCTGTTCCCGCAGCTGGATGTGGAAGTGCCGTTTACGCTGCAAACGCTACGTTCGCATGACCAGTACAACACCACGATTTACGGCCTTGATGACCGCTACCGTGGCGTGTATGGCCAGCGCGAAGTGCTGTTTATCCATCCGGAAGATATGGCGCGCCTGGGCTTTGCGGCGGGCGACAAGGTGGATATCGAAACGCTGTGGAACGACGGGATCGTGCGTAAAGTATCCGAGTTCAAGCTGGTGCCTTACAACATTCCAAAAGGCAACCTGGCGGCCTACTATCCGGAAACCAACCCGCTGGTGCCGCTCTCCAGCTTTGGCGACGGCAGCGGTACGCCAACTTCTAAATCGGTGCCGGTGAAAATCACCCTCTCCGAAGAGAAACCAGGCCTGCGTATCGCCTGAGCCGCAGTGCGCTAACACCAAGCCGGGATTTTCCCGGCTTTTTTACTTCCTACGGCTGGCGACAGGCATTGGCGATCGGGAAATCCTTCCGCCCTTTTCGCTGCCGCCAGTCCGCCCCAAAAAAGCGCGACAATTCAGCGCACACCCTCGCAAAGCCCGCGATTTTCCGGGCTTTTTACTTGCCGCGGGGCGGTTAATCGCGTAAAACTGTCTGCCGCTCTTAGGCCACGAAAACGTTGAGATTATGTTCCAGGATAACCCGCTGCTCGCGCAGCTCAAAGAGAAACTCCACTCCCAGACGCCGCGTGTTGAAGGGGTGGTAAAAGGCACCGAAAAAGGCTTCGGCTTTCTGGAAGTTGATGCCCAGAAAAGCTATTTTATTCCGCCGCCGTTCATGAAAAAAGTGATGCACGGTGACCGCATTGTTGCCGTGCTGCAAACCGATAAGGATCGTGAAGTCGCCGATCCGGAAAAACTCGTTGAGCCTTTCCTGACGCGTTTTGTCGGCCGCGTGCAGAAGAAAGACGATCGTCTTTCTATCGTGCCCGATCATCCGCTGCTCAAAGACGCTATTCAGTGCCGCCCCGACCGCAACCTGAATCACGAGTTTCAGGCTGGCGACTGGGCCGTGGCCGAGATGAAGCGCCATCCGCTGAAAGGCGATCGCACTTTCTATGCCGAGCTGACCGCTTTTATCACCACCGCTGACGATCATCTGGCACCGTGGTGGGTGACGCTTTCCCGTCACAATCTGGAGCGCGAAGCGCCGGAAGCCGCGGCTGGCGAGATGCTCGACGAACAGCTTGAGCGCGAAGATCTGACCGCGCTGGATTTTGTTACCATCGACAGCGCCAGCACGGAAGATATGGACGATGCGCTGTACGTAGAAGAATTACCGGAAGGGCAGCTGCGCCTGACTATTGCTATCGCCGATCCGACCGCTTACGTGGCGGCAAACAGCGAGCTGGATGCTATTGCCGCCGAGCGCGCGTTCACCAACTACCTGCCGGGCTTTAACATTCCGATGCTGCCGCGCCAGCTTTCCGATGACGTCTGCTCGCTGCGCCCCAACGAGCGTCGCCCGGTGCTTGCCTGCCGCGTAACGGTAGCGGCCGACGGCACGCTGGGCGAAGATATTCACTTCTTCGCGGCCTGGATTGAATCCAAAGCCAGGCTGGTATACGACCAGGTCTCCGACTGGCTGGAAAACAGCGGCGACTGGCAGCCGGAAAGCGACGCGATCGCTAGCCAGATCCGCCTGCTGCACAAGCTGTGCCTTGCGCGCGGCGAGTGGCGTAAAACCCACGCGCTGGTGTTTAAAGATCGCCCTGACTTCCGCTTCCTGCTGGGCGAAAAAGGCGAAGTGCTGGATATCGTTGCCGAACACCGCCGCATCGCCAACCGCATTGTGGAAGAAGCGATGATCACCGCCAACATCTGCGCCGCCACCGTGCTGCGCGAGAAGCTGGGCTTTGGTATCTACAATATTCACCACGGTTTTGACCTGGTGAACGCCGAGCAGGCCGCCAGCGTGCTGGAAAACCACGGCGTGAAGGTCGATCCGCAGGCTATCGCCACGCTGGAGGGTTTCCGCGTGCTGCGTCGCGAACTGGACGCGCAGCCGACCCAGTTCCTGGACAGCCGCATTCGTCGTTTCCAGTCGTTCGCCGAAATCGGCACCGAGCCTGGCCCGCACTTCGGTCTGGGACTGGAAGCCTATGCAACCTGGACGTCACCTATTCGTAAGTACGGCGATATGATCAACCATCGCCTGCTGAAAGCGATGATTAAAGGCGAAGCGGCTTCCCGACCGCAGGATGAGATCACCGTGAAGATGAGCGAGCGCCGCCGCCTGAACCGTATGGCAGAGCGTGACGTGGGCGACTGGCTCTACTCTCGTTTCCTGCAGAAAGCGGCGGGCACCGACGAGCGCTTTGCGGCAGAGATAATCGACGTGTCTCGCGGCGGTATGCGCGTACGCCTGACCGCCAACGGCGCCGTGGCTTTTATCCCTGCGCCGTTTATTCACGCGGTACGTGATGAGATGGTATGCAGCCAGGAAAGCGGCACGGTGCAGATCAAAGGCGAAGTGGTTTATCGCGTGACCGATCTGATCGAAGTGACCATCGCAGAAGTGCGCATGGAAACCCGCAGCATCGTGGCTCGTCCGGCGGCCTGATGCTTTAACAGGCGGGACGCCCTGTCCCGCCTGTGCTGTTTTCCCGTCCGGTTTCAGTGTTTAATCTCTACCTGCGACCACCCACGATGATACATACAATCTTTCACCAGAATGTTACGGTTGCTTTGGTTGGCATCGGTGGTTGAGTAGCTGGTATCCGTTGTTTGATGCTTTTTATCTTTCGAGGTATAACGGGCGCTGACCATATTATCCGGCGGCAAGGTTTTTAGGGCCTGGGCTTTACATGCCGTTTCCGCCACGTTTTCATCCTGAGCTGACGCCCCTTCCTTTACCCAGCGGTACTCCACACATCCCGTTAAGAATAATGCTAATATCACGGTTATGACGCTTTTCATGCTTACTTAACTTACCCCTGTGTTTAATATTTTTTCTATAATAGAACCCAAAAAGTAAATAAACGGTATATCAGAAAGCGATGAGCAAACACCGTTCGCCATGCTAAAAAAACCTCCCGCCTCACACTTCTTATTCCCCCTGCTTTCGCTAACAAAATATCAACATTACTTTAGCGTTATCTCGCTGGGAGATAACAAGGAGTATTGTGATGATCAAGGTAAAATCGGCTATTGTCTGGGGCGGCGTGGCGATAGTCGGCGCGATCGCCTTCGCTATGCTGGCGCTCAGCCGCGGTGAACAGGTTAACGCGCTCTGGCTGGTGGTGGCCGCCGTGGCCTGCTACAGCATCGCATGGCGGTTCTACAGCCGCTTTATCGCCAAAAACGTGTTTGAACTGGACGACCGTCGGCTCACTCCCGCCGAAAGGCTCAACGACGGGCTGGACTACGTGCCCACCAATAAATGGGTACTGTTTGGCCACCATTTTGCCGCTATCGCCGGCGCCGGCCCGCTGGTCGGCCCGATTCTGGCGGCGCAAATGGGCTTTTTGCCCGGCACGCTGTGGATCCTGATCGGCGTGATGCTTGCCGGTGCGGTACAGGATTTCCTGATCCTGTTTATCTCCACCCGCCGCGACGGCCGCTCGCTGGGCGAAATGGCGAAACAGGAGCTGGGCGCGTTCGCGGGCGTTGTAACCATGCTGGGCGCGCTGGGCGTGATGATCATTATTCTTTCCGCGCTGGCGCTGGTGGTGGTTAAAGCGCTGGCCAACAGCCCCTGGGGACTGTTTACTATCGCGGCCACCATCCCTATCGCCCTGTTTATGGGGATTTATATGCGCTTTCTGCGGCCGGGTAAAATCGCAGAAGTGTCGCTGATTGGTTTTGTACTGATGATGGCGGCGATTATCTACGGCGGCACCATCGCGCAGCACGAGTTTTGGGGGCCGTTTTTTACCCTGAAGGGCACCACGCTGACCTGGGTACTGGTGATTTACGGTTTTGTCGCCTCCGTGCTGCCGGTATGGCTGCTGCTGGCGCCGCGCGACTACCTTTCCACCTTCCTGAAAATCGGGGTGATCGTCGGTCTGGCTATCGGCATTTTGTTTGCCATGCCGGAGATGAAAATGCCCGCCGTGACGCGTTTTATTGACGGCAGCGGCCCGGTTTTCGCCGGCAGCCTGTTTCCTTTCCTGTTTATCACTATCGCCTGCGGTGCTATCTCTGGCTTTCACGCGCTGGTCTCCAGCGGCACCACGCCCAAGCTGATTGAGCGTGAGAGCCATATCCGTATGATTGGCTACGGCGCGATGCTGATGGAGTCGTTTGTCGCGATTATGGCGCTGATTTGCGCTTCAGTCATTGAGCCTGGCGTCTACTTCGCCATGAACTCGCCTGCTGCGCTAATCGGCACTACGGTAGAATCCGCCTCGCAGGCTATTAACGGCTGGGGCTTTGTGGTGACGCCGGAAATGCTGAGCGGCATCGCCAGAGATGTTGGCGAAGGCACTATCCTCTCTCGTGCCGGCGGTGCGCCTACTTTTGCCGTAGGCATGGCGCATATCATTACTGAAGTGTTTAACAGCCGCGCCATGATGGCGTTCTGGTATCACTTTGCCATTCTGTTTGAGGCGCTGTTTATTCTGACCGCCGTGGATGCGGGCACCCGCGCCTGCCGGTTTATGGTGCAGGATCTGGTGGGCACCGTGGTGCCGTCGCTGGCGAACAACCGTTCCTGGCTGGGCAATATGGCGGGCACCACCGTGGCGGTAGCGGGCTGGGGGTTCTTTGTCTATCAGGGCGTGGTCGATCCGCTTGGCGGCATTAACACGCTGTGGCCGCTGTTCGGCATCGGCAACCAGATGCTGGCCTCAATGGCGCTGATCCTCGGCACCGTTGTCCTGTTTAAGATGAAAAAACAGCGTTACGCCTGGGTAACCATCCTGCCGACGGCATGGCTTTTTATCACCTCAATGTATGCAGGCTGGCAGAAGATTTTCCACGAGAAACCAGCCATTGGCTTTCTTGCTCAGGCCAGAAAGTTCTCTAAAGGCATTGAGGAGGGCGTAATTATCGCACCAGCCAAAACTGTAGTGGATATGCAGACTATCGTTTTCAGCAATCAGATCAACGCCGCGCTCTGCGCCTTTTTTATGCTGGTTGCCGTTACCATGCTTATTGCGGCTTTTTTCGTCATTCGCCGCGCATTAAACAGTCAAACTCCAACGGTGCACGAAGCCGATATTTCCCTGCGAAGCGAGGCACGCCATGGCTAGAGCTATTTTTTCCCGGCCCGTAAGAAACCGGCTGCAGGTGATCCGCTGTCGACCTTTAGCCACAACGGTATTAAAAGGATCACTAACGTTACGGTTGTTAATGTCGCGGCTGGCGCAGTGTTTTCGCCTGATGGTTGGCGTTCAGGACTATCAAACCTACCTGCGGCATATGCAGCAGCATCATCCCGCTAATAAAGCTATGACGGAAAAAGAGTTTCACCGCTACTGTCTGGAAGCCCGCTTTCCTTCCGTGGCGGGAAAAGTCGGAAAATGTCCCTGCTGATCCCGGCCCCGATCGTGCGATCGGGGCTTTTTTCGCCATAGTTAATTTCCGACATAAAAAATATCTTAAACATTGCGCTTGTGATTATCCTGTTTGCCGAATACTGTTGCTAAAATAATAAGATACAGCCTGTATTGCATCCTCCAGGGAGAAATCTGATGACCGATGAGCAAGGGCAATCACTACTTTATACCTGGTTTGGTACTAACAGCCCTCATTGGCGTTTAAAGTCCGACAGCGATGCGCTTTTATTTGCAGAGGATGAATCGGCCGATACGCACGTCGTTATCCCCTTAACGCCTACGCAGGCAAGCCTGCTGCGCGCGATGACCGTGATCACCTCCAGCGTGAACCTGACGGTGTCGCTGTATGGCGAACCGCTTTCCATGCATCTGGTTGGCCGCCGCGTTAACCAGACTGAATGGGCGGGCAGCGCTTCCGCCTGGGGCGATACCGCAAGCGTGGCGCGCGATCTGGCGCTGGGCCTTTCGTTCGCCGAACAGGTGGTGTCGGAGGCCAACTCGGTGATCGTCATCCTTGACCAGCGCGGCAATATTCAGCGCTTTAACCGCAAAAGCGAAGAGTATACCGGGCTGAAAGAACAGGAAGTTATCGGCCGCAACGTCTTTCAGCTGTTTATGACTCGCCAGGAGGCCGCCTCGTCACGCCGCAACATCAGCGGTTTTTTCCGCGACGGCAACTCTTACGAAGTGGAAAGATGGGTGAAAACCCGTCAGGGACAACGTTTATTTCTTTTCCGAAACAAGTTTGTCCACAGCGGCAGCGGAAAAAATGAAATCTTCCTGATCTGCTCCGGCACCGATATTACCGAAGAGCGTCGGGCGCAGGAGCGCCTGCGGGTACTGGCGAACACCGACGGCATTACCGGCCTGCCTAATCGTAATGCGATCAATAACGCTATCACGGAAGCGCTGGCGGAAGAGGTGCAGCAGCAGATCGGTATCGTCTATCTCGACCTGGATAATTTTAAGAAGGTGAACGACGCCTACGGCCATATGTTCGGCGACCAGCTGTTAAAAGCGGTGTCGCTGGCTATTTTAAGCTGCCTGGCAAAAAACCAGACGCTGGCGCGCCTGGGCGGCGACGAATTCCTGGTGCTGGCGGTCGGCGCGACGCAGCAAGAGCTGGAAGCGATGGCTACGCGCATTCTTGACAGGCTCAAACAGCCCTTCCGCATCGGGCTGATTGAAGTTTATTCCGGCTGCTCTATCGGCATCGCGCTGAGTCCGCAGCATGGCGAGGATCGCGAGAGCCTGATCCGCAACGCGGATACGGCTATGTATACGGCAAAAGAGAACGGGCGCGGCAAGTCCTGCATTTTTGCAGCTGAAATGAATCAGCGCGTATTTGAATACCTCTGGCTGGATACCAATCTTCGCAAGGCTCTGGAGCAGGATCAGCTGATTATTCATTATCAGCCCAAGCTGGATCGGGCCGGTGAAGTGCACAGCGTAGAGGCGCTGGTGCGCTGGGTGTCGCCGGAACGCGGGCTGGTTTCGCCGGCGGACTTTATCTCCTATGCCGAAGAGTCGGGGCTAATCGTGCCGCTGGGCCGCTGGGTTATGCTGACCGCGCTTGAACAGATCCTCACCTGGCGCAAAAAAGGCATTAATCTGCGCGTGGCCGTTAACGTCTCGCCGCGCCAGCTGCTTGATGAAAGCATCTATATCGATCTGAAGCGTGCGCTGGGCAAGGCGAACCTGGCGAGCTGCCCGCTGGATATTGAGCTGACCGAAAGCTGCCTGATTGAAAACGAGCAGCAGGCGTTGACGCTGATGAATCAATTCCAGGCGCTGGGAGCAGAAGTGCATCTGGACGATTTCGGGACCGGTTACTCTTCCCTTTCGCAGCTGGCGCGCGTGCCGATTAACGCCATCAAGCTGGATCAGAGCTTTATTCGCGGCGTTAACAGTCAGCCGGTATCACAATCGCTGGTGCGAGCGATTGTCGCGGTCGCTAAGGCGTTAAATTTGCAGGTTATCGCGGAAGGCATCGAAACGACAGAGGAAGAGACATTTATAATGGCGAGCGGTGTGGACGCTCGCCAGGGATTTTTATACGCCAGGCCTATGCCCGCAGACGCGCTGGAGCAATGGCTGGCGAAACGTTACGCCGGTGCTTAACCCGCCTTACGCATAACCTGCGCGCTGTGGCGGTTTTGCAGCTGTACCAGCCTTTCCATATAGGCTATATCCTTGGGTTCGATAGAGAAGGCAAATTCCACCCAATCTTCGGTGATATCCATCAGCTCTGCCCGCGTCAGCTGCAATACTCGCTGACGCGCCCTTAACATCGCTCTGACGCCGTTGAGTTTCGGTTTCATCGTGTCGATAAAGGTGCGGGTAGTCTGGTAGCCTTCGCCCGGCTGGAACAGGCGATCAACCAACCCTCGCGTTTCAAACCATTCCGCTGAATGCGACTCTCCTTCGCAGATCAGCTCTTCCGCCAGCTTCATGCCCGAACGCCGGGCCACCAGCGAATAGCCGCCCATGCCCGGAAACAGGTTGAACGCAATTTCCGGGAAGCCCATGCGCGCCGTGTCCTGCGCCAGGATAAAGTGGTGCGCCAGCGCGGCCTCAAAGCCGCCGCCCAGCGCGCTGCCCTCGATCATGGCGATGGTCACCGCACCGGTATCAAATCCGCGCGCCGCCGCGTGAATGCAGTCCACGCAGGCGCGCGCGTAGGCCCGCAGCGCTTCTCGACGCCCGTTTTTAATGCATTCAACAAAAAATCCAAGGTCGCCTCCCGCGTTAAACATCGTCGGCACCAGCGAGCCGGTTACCCAAAAGTCGATGGGCAAACCGGAACGCTGCGCGGCATAGCTGAGGTTCATTATCTCTTCGATAAGCTCATGGTTAAAGCTGGGGCGCGGCTGCGCGCGTAGCATCATCCATAACGTGCGTCGTCCTTCTTCGTAGTAGGCGGAAAGCTGAGTGGTTTGTCCAGCTTCGCTAAACAGCCGGCAGGTGGTCTGATTAATTACGGTCATATTCTCATCCTCTGTTTATGGGTGCGCTTAAGCGCGCTCCAAGCGTAATGCAGAGTACGAGACGGCTGTACTTTCGTTTGATTTTAAAGGTAAATTATTTTTACCCCGCTGGCCTGAAAGCCAGCGAGGCGTTAATAACAGACAGTTTTTTCGACAATAACCGATGGAGGGAAATAACGTTATGTTTTCTGATTAATTTATTTTATCTGACCATACCAGGCATTGCTGCCGTGCTTGCGTAAATAATGGCAGTCCAGCAGCGGCTGCTGAATGGCGGGCAGCGAAGGCGTTAACAGCTGGCTGTAAATACCCATATAGGCGACTTCTTCCAGCACTACCGCCGAATGTACGGCTTTTTCCGGCGTTTTTCCCCAGCAAAACGGGCCGTGGGAATTGACCAGAACGGCCGGCACCGCCAGCGGATCCAGATCTTTTTCACGGAAAGTTTCGACGATCACCTGCCCCGTTTCCCACTCATAGCGGGAGCCGATTTCTTCCGGCGTCATCTGGCGACTACAGGGGATAGCACCGTAAAAATCATCGGCGTGGGTGGTGCCCCAGGCGGGGATCTCTCTGCCCGCCTGCGCCCAAATGGTGGCGTGGCGGGAATGCGTATGGACAATGCTGCCTACCTCAGGCCAGGCCAGATAGAGTGCGCGATGCGTGTCGGTATCGGAAGAAGGCCGCATACTGCCTTCGCGCACCTCGCCGCTGTGCAGATCGACCACGACCATATCTTCGCGCTTCATCGCCTCATAGCTGACCCCGGAAGGTTTAATCACTATCAGGCCCTGCTCACGATCGACCGCGCTTACGTTACCCCAGGTGAACACCACCAGACCGTGGCGAGGCAGCGCCAGATTAGCTTCCAGCACCTGTTGTTTCAGTTCTTCCAGCATTTGGTTTCTCCCGCTTTTTTCTACATTGTCCTCGCTGGCCTGCCATCAGGGTATGGAGGCAATCGCTGGATGCGTGGCAGAAATTAGCTGGGTGACGCTAAAAACCGTGGGAAATTAAGATTTTTTACCTGTAAAGACGATCGTCTATGCTTAGAATACGTGCCAGCAATACCTTTACAGAAATAAGTCTGAAACTTAACAAATGTGTAAGTGTTGCTTCACGAGTAAGGTAAGAACAACGTGATATATGATGGCAATGTTTTATTTACGTGAGATAAATCGCTAAGAAACGGGGGTGTCCGGGCCAAAAGGCAAGGTAAACCTCTATACTTATAGCGTTATTCCTGCAGCAGCAATGATGGAGAAGTGACTATGTCAGTAACAATTAAACGTATTACCGCTGGCCTGCTGGCCGCCACTCTGGTGCTTTCCTTAAGCGGATGCTCAAACTGGTCGAAACGCGATCGCAATACCGCTATCGGCGCGGGCGCGGGCGCTATCGGCGGGTCTATTCTTTCTAACGGTAGCGGTCTGGGCACCGTTGGCGGTGCCGCTGTAGGCGGGATCATCGGTCATCAGATCAGCCGCTAACGGCTGGCCGTTAAGTAAAAAAAGCTCAAGGCCGCGACAAAACGCGGCCTTTTTGTTTCAGCCGCCCGCCAGCTTCACTTTCAGCCCTTTAGCTTCCAGCAGCGTTTTCAGCAGATCGCGCTTGTCGCCCTGAATTTCAATCACGCCCTCTTTCACCGATCCGCCGCAGCCGCATTTTTTCTTCAGCTCGGCCGCCAGCTTTTCCAGTTCGGGATCCGCCAGATCGACGCCCGCGATCAGACATACGCCCTTGCCTTTACGGCCGCTGGTTTGCCGCTGTATGCGCACGATGCCGTCGCCTTTTGGCCGCTGCACCGCCGTTTTGGGTTCATCGATGCGTCCGGTTGCGGTGGAATAGACCAGACGGCTGTTGTTATCGGCCATTATACCTCCTGAAGTGAAGCGATGATGTTATTCAGCGCAGCAGCCGGATCGGCGGCCTGGGTGACGGGACGACCAATCACCATATAATCTACCCCGGCCTGTAGCGCCTGTTGCGGCGTCATAATGCGCCGCTGATCGCCCGCCTCGCTGCCCGCAGGACGAATGCCCGGCGTGACCAGTTTAAAATCGCTGCCCAGCGCTTGTTTAAAGTTGGCCGCTTCCTGTGCTGAGCATACCACGCCGTCCAGACCACACTGCTGCGTGAGCCGTGCCAGCCTTTCAGCATGCTCCGCCGGCGAAAGCTCGATGCCAATCCCGCGCAGATCCTCCGCTTCCATACTGGTCAGTACGGTCACGGCAATCAGCAACGGCGCGTCTTTACCAAATGGTTTTAGCGCCTCGCGAGCGGCCGTCATCATCCGCGCGCCGCCGCTGGCGTGGACGTTAACCATCCAGACACCCAGATCGGCCGCCGCCGCCACGGCATGGGCGGTGGTATTGGGGATGTCGTGGAATTTCAGGTCCAGAAACACCTCAAAGCCGCGCTGCTGTAAATCCCGCACCAGCTGGGGGCCAAACAGCGTAAACATCTCTTTGCCGACTTTCAGGCGGCAGCTGCGCGGATCGATACGGTCAACAAAGGCCATGGCGCTGGCGTGATTGGCGTAGTCCAGCGCCACCAGGATCCGGGAACCGTGAGATGATTGCATGTTGAAACCCTCTGAAATAGCGCACCGCAGGGTGCAGGAGATAAACGGCAAGCATTCTACCTGCGACGTCGTTAAATTCACAGTTTAGCGCTAAGTTTTCCCTTTTCTCCTGCCTGACCATGCGGCTTTCACTGCTGCTGAAACCCTGATGTGCAGTTTATCTTTAGTATGTTGTAACTACTTGCGGCCGATTAAAATAGCCAGCGCTCCACAACAGGAGCCGCTGGCCGGTTTATTGCCCGTCCAGACCGCGGATCGGTTTCACCGAGGACCAGGCTCGACAGGAAGGACAGTGCCAGTAAAGCGCATGCGCGGTAAAGCCGCACTTGTGGCAGCGATAGCGCGGCTTGGTGCGGATCTGTTCGCCGACCATATCCCGCAGCACCATCAGGCTCTCTTTTGCCCTGCCGTCTTCCGCCTCGTGCAGATGGTAATCCATCAGGCGATGGAAAACACGCATGGTTGGATGGCGCTGCAGCTGGCGATTAATATAGATCTGCGCCACTTCGCCGCCCTCGTCTTTTTCAATGACGTCAGAGAGGTAAAGCTCGGCAGCCGCGCCGGTATTTTCCTCGACGCAGCGTTTCAGGTACTCTGCCCAGGCGTTGGGCTGTTGCAGCTGCTGATAGCAGGTTTCCAGCATCGCCAGCGTTTCGCTGACCAGCTCTTTATCCTGTTCTATCACGCGCTGTAAAAACTCAACCGCTTTTGCATGGTCGCCTTTTGCCATGTGGATACGGCCCATCATGATCGAGACGCGGGCGCTTTGCCTGTCGGCGGATTCGCCTTTTTTCAGCAGCGCCATGGCGCGATCCAGATCGTCGCTACCCATCGCCTGAAGCGCCAGCTCGCAATAGAAATGCGCAATTTCCAGACGCTGCTTTTCTTTGCCCAGCTTTACCAGCCGTTCGGCCACCTCAATGGCTTTTGGCCAGTCGCTGGTTGCCTGATGGATAAGCAGGAGCTGCTGCAGCGCGCCGACGCGGAAATCCGTCTCATCGGTCAGCTGGCTGAACATTTCTTCCGCCCGATCGTAAAAACCCGCGGCCATATAGTCGCGGCCCAGCTGCTGCACGGCCAGCAGCCGCTGATCGTAGGTGAGCGAAGCGCTTTCCATCAGGGCCTGATGAATGCGGATGGCCCGGTCGACCTCGCCACGCGAGCGAAACAGGTTGCCCAACGTAAGATGCGCCTCTACCGTGCCGCTGTCTTCCTTCAGCATATCCAGAAAGAGATCGACCGCTTTATCCTGCTGATTGGACAGCAGGAAATTAACGCCGGCGACGTAATCGCGCGACAGGCGGCTCGCTTCCTGTTGCTTATCCTGCTGCGCACTCCTGCGCCCCATATACCAACCATAGGCAGCGGCAACAGGCAGCAACAGAAACAGCAGTTCCAACATAGGAGATTATTCCTTAACGGCAGGAACGGCTGGCTGAGCCGCCGCTTCTTCTGCCTGCCCCAGCTTCTGCTGGAGACGTTTCAGTTTACGCTGGGAATTAGCCAGCGCCACGCGCAGACGGAGCCAGAACAGACCGCAAATCGCCCAGCCGATTAAAAAACCCGCGGCGAACAGCGTAGCCAGCAGCGTTGAAACGCGATATTCACCCTGCGCCAGCAGGTAGTTAAAGGTAACCACCTGATCGTTATGCGCGCCAAGCGTAACAGAGATAATGAAGATCACTAAAACCAGTAAAAAAATCAGCAAGTATTTCACAGTCCGTCCCATAGTCTGGTGATAACCAGATGAATTATGCCAAAAAATTAGCCCTGTTGCTTGCCTGATGCGCGCAGGGCGCATGAAATGCCTGCCCAATCTTCAGGTTATGGGGGCAAACGGCGCTAACACAATCACGCCTCGTCGCGTTCGCTTATTTCCTGCTCTTCCGCCGGCGGAACGGTGAGCGGCCCGCTGTAGCGCTGCACCAGCCAGGTCGCCAGCGTGACCAGCACCCAACTGATGAGCGTCGAGGTGATCAGGTCGCGCGGCCAGTGCATTCCCAGCACCAGACGACTGGCCATCACGCCAATCGCCCACGCCACCAGCACGCACAGCGTGACGATGCGGCGGCGAGGCCACAACAGCCCTATCGCCAGCAGCGCCCAGCTGGCTGCAAACATGGTATGACCAGAAGGGAAAGCATAGCCGGTTTCAAATTCCCAGTGCGCCTTCAGCCAGTCTGGCAGGCGAGGATCTTCCGCAATGGCTTCCCGCACCATCACGCTGCGCTGCTTGCGGGTCTGCTCGTAAAAGTATTTTTCATCCAGCCCGTGGTTTTGTTCCAGCCACAGCACATAAGGACGCGGCTCGCGTACCTGATCCTTAATAAACGTCTTAGTGTACTGCCCGAGCAGGATTGCCGACACCACGATTAGCAACAGAATAATCGCTGACTTAAGGCGATAGCGCAGGCACCACAGGAACCACGCGCAAAGGATCGCGCTGGTTAAGGTTCCCCAGGGACTGGTTACGGTTTCGGTCAGCCAGAACAGCAGCTGATGGCCCCACCCTGTTTCCACCGGCTGCCAGCGCCAGCCAGACAGCAGCACGCCGAACGGCATAATCAGCAGCAACAGAGCACCCAGCGTGGTGCGTTTGGCGATCTCAAACATGGTTTTCCCCGGCGATTCAGTAAGGCATTGATTTATTTCTGATGACAACGTGATAAAAAATAATAACATATTGATTGAGATGGCGATAATTGTGCGGTATTAAAACAATCGCTCTAAGAGGTTAACCGCCCGACGCCCGATTGTGGCAAAATAGCTATTATGAATGGTCGGCGCAAAGGTTAGCGCAGCCCCTGATGTATCTGGAGAGTCACATGCAGCTTAAACGGGTAGCAGAAGCCAAACTGCCCACGCCGTGGGGGGATTTCCTCATGGTTGGTTTTGAAGAACTGGCAACCGGCCACGATCATGTGGCGCTGGTTTATGGCGATATAACGAACAGCGAGGCGGTGCTGGCGCGCGTGCATTCCGAGTGCCTGACGGGCGATGCTCTGTTCAGCCTGCGCTGCGACTGCGGTTTCCAGCTGGAGGCGGCGCTGAACCACATTGCGGAAGAAGGCCGCGGCGTTCTGCTTTATCACCGTCAGGAAGGCCGTAATATCGGTCTGCTGAATAAAATTCGCGCTTATGCCTTGCAGGATAAAGGCTACGATACCGTTGAGGCTAACCACCAGCTTGGCTTTGCAGCCGACGAGCGCGATTTTACCCTTTGCGCGGACATGTTTAAGCTGCTGGGCGTTAATGAAGTGCGTCTGCTGACTAACAACCCGCGTAAGGTCGAGATCCTTAGCGAGGCGGGGATTAATATCATCGAGCGCGTGCCGCTGATTGTCGGGCGTAACCCTGAAAACGCGCACTACCTTGATACCAAAGCCGAGAAGATGGGTCACCTCTTGCCGAAAGAGTAACGGATCCGGAGCCGGCAGCGCACCATTTTATTTTCCGCGCGGCATTTTCCCTTTCCGCGCAAAAAAATGCCCCTTTTCAGGGGCATTTTTGTTTTAGTTCTCGACCAGCATGTTACGGATTACGTAATGCAGGATGCCGTCGTTGCGGTAGTAGGTCAGCTCGTTACCGGTATCGATACGGCAGCGTGTTTGCAGCGTTTCCTGACTGCCGTCCGCACGGGTCAGCGTAACTTTCACCGTGCCGCCGGGCTTAAGCTGACTGAGGTTTTCCACATCGATCTGCTCGTCACCGGTCAGCGCCAGCGTTTTACGCGTTACGCCTTCCGGAAACTCCAGCGGCAGTATGCCCATCCCAATCAGGTTTGAACGGTGAATACGCTCAAAGGATTCGGCAATAACCACGCGTACGCCCAGCAGACGTGGGCCTTTAGCCGCCCAGTCGCGGCTGGAGCCGGAGCCATATTCTTTCCCGGCAATCACCGCCAGCGGCGTCCCCTGCTGCTGATATTTCATCGCCGCGTCATAGATCGCCAGCTGCTCGTCGCCAGGCACAAAACGCGTCATGCCCCCTTCCACGCCCGGTACCATTTCGTTACGGATGCGAATGTTGGCGAAGGTGCCGCGCATCATCACTTCATGGTTGCCGCGTCGCGAGCCGTAAGAGTTAAAATCGCCCCGCTCGACGCCATGAGCCAGCAGATAGCGCCCGGCCGGGCTTTCCGCTTTAATGCTACCGGCAGGCGAAATATGGTCGGTAGTGACCGAGTCGCCAAGCATCGCGAGGATCCTGGCACCCTTGATATCAACAACCGGTTTCGGCTCTTTTTCCATATCGTCAAAGAACGGTGAAAGGCGAATATAGGTAGAGCCTTCGTCCCAGTCATAGGTGGCCGCTTCACTGACGCTGATGGCCTGCCAGTCAGGCGTGCCTTCAAATACTTCTGCATACTCTTTATGGAACATATCGGTGGAAACCAGCTGCACCGCTTCCGCAATCGCTTCCGGCGACGGCCAGATATCTCTGAGATATACCGGCTTGCCGGTCTTGTCGTTGCCAAGCGGATCCGTTTCCAGGTTGATATTCATATTGCCGGCCAGCGCATAGGCCACCACCAACGGCGGTGAAGCGAGCCAGTTGGTTTTGACATAAGGATGGATACGGCCTTCAAAGTTGCGGTTACCGGATAGCACCGCACCAACCGTCAGATCGCCCTTTTTAATTGCGCTCTCGATCGCGTCAGGCAGCGGGCCGGAGTTACCAATACAGGTAGTACAGCCGTAGCCAACAAGGTTAAAGCCCAGCTTGTCCAGGTAAGGCGTCAGTCGCGCCGCCGCCAGATAGTCGGAAACCACTTTGGATCCCGGCGCCAGCGACGCTTTTACCCACGGCTTACGGTCCAGGCCAAGCGTCACCGCATTCTTCGCCAGCAGGCCTGCCGCCATCAGGATACTGGCGTTGGAGGTATTGGTGCAGGAGGTAATGGCTGAAATCACTACTGCGCCATCTTCCAGCTGATGCTCCTGGCCCGTCGCGCTGTCGCGATAGCTGACCGGCTGGTGCTGTTTCTGCGCCTGGTTGACTTCCAGCTCGTTACTGGCCTGGAAAGCCTGCGGCACTTCACCCAGCGAAACGCGATCCTGCGGCCGTTTCGGCCCGGCCACGCTCGCTTCCACGGTGGCCATATCCAGCGCCAGTGAACTGGTAAATACCGGCTCATCGCCGGGATTACGCCACAGCCCCTGCGCTTTGGCGTAGGCTTCCACCAGCGCCACCTGTTCGCTGCTGCGTCCGGTAAGTTTCATATAGCCCAGCGTAACCTCGTCCAGGGGGAAAAATCCGCAGGTTGCGCCATATTCGGGTGCCATGTTGGCGATGGTAGCGCGATCCGCCAGCGGCAGCTCAGCCAGGCCATCACCATAGAATTCAACGAATTTACCTACCACGCCGTGTTTACGCAGCATCTGGGTGACGGTCAGCACTAAATCCGTGGCGGTAATGCCCGGATTGAGTTTACCGTTAAGCTTGAAGCCAACCACGTCAGGGATAAGCATTGAAACCGGCTGCCCCAGCATAGCGGCTTCCGCCTCGATACCGCCCACGCCCCAGCCCAATACGCCCAGCGCGTTAATCATGGTAGTGTGCGAGTCCGTGCCAACCAGCGTGTCGGGATAGGCAACTTCCTCACCGTCCTGCGTTTCATGCCATACCGCCTGACCGAGATATTCCAGGTTGACCTGGTGGCAAATCCCGGTTCCCGGCGGCACCACGCTAAAACGGTTAAAGGCTTTCTGCCCCCAGCGTAAAAAGACATAGCGTTCATGGTTACGCTCCATCTCCAGACGCACGTTTTCTTCAAAGGCGTCGTCGTCGCCAAAACGGTCGACGGTGACCGAGTGGTCGATAACCAGATCGACCGGCGAGAGCGGATTTACTTTAGCCACATCCCCGCCCAGCCTTTTCACTGCTTCGCGCATAGCGGCCAGATCGACCACCGCGGGCACGCCGGTAAAGTCCTGCATCAGCACGCGAGCGGGCCGATAGGCGATCTCACGATCGGCATGCGCCTGAGCCAGCCAGCCTGCAAGCGCGCGGATGTCCTCATCGGTTACGGAGTCTTCATCCTGCCAGCGCAGCAAATTTTCCAGCAGCACTTTCAGGGACTTGGGCATGCGGGAAAGATCGCCAAGCTGCCCGGCGGCTTTGGCCAGGCTGTAATAGTGATAACGTTGACCTTTAACTTCCAGCGCGTCTTTTGTTATTTCACGTAGGGTAGACGACATTACTCCTCCTTCGTTTGTCTTCGCATAACCTGAATAAAAGCAGGGTTTGATTTAAAGATAGTACAAAGTTGCCGTAACGTTTTGATAACATCAACGAAGCATAAAAGAAAAACGCCCCGCTGATTGCTCAGCGAGGCGTCGTTAATATCTGTTTAAATATGCTTTATTAGTGCATGACCATGCTCAGCCAGAGCAGGCTGGCCCAGAATAAGGCTGAAAACGTCCAGGCACTGAACCATGTCATTTGAGTTAAATTCATTTTTGCCCTCACTCAGGTCTTATAAGACCAAACGTATTACTTCAAAACCTCACGCCTTTGCGAGCAGGTTTTACCGTTTATCAATGGGTTGCCATGGTGGTTTCCCATCGTTGGGCCGACAGCGTGCCCTGACCAGAAATAGCTGGTCCGTTAAATAATGTTAATATTTATATTTGTCATGTTTAAAACAAAGAGTGAATATAAGCGTAAGGCTTAATCTTTATTACTTTTATCCGACATAAAATCAATAAAGTTGCGTTGCACTTCGCTCAGTCCCCAGCTTTCCGGGATGATGCTCTCTCTCGCTTTGCTTTTACACTCTACTTTTTTCGACTTAACAGCTTGCTGTGGTTTTTGATCCGAATACTGCAGGTGCATCGCTACCCCCATATCTGCCAAATCACGACTGCAACAGCTCCCCAAAACAGCGCCGATGCGGCGAATACCGCTAACCAGGCTTTGCGTCTCAGATTGCTGTTACGCTGAACCTTCAGAGCTTTGTGACCGAAGTCGGTTTCTACAGAAATTCTGCTAGCCATAGTTTTTGATAATCACTCTCATTGAAACGATTGTTTTGAGCAATCAGAAATTAGGAGGAATCCTAAACATTTTATGGCGTGAAATCCAGCTATTTTTATTACGCCGAACGATTAATAGTATTCATTAAAGTTTATGAAATCTATTGATCGCACTTAACCAAACTCATGTTAACAAATTATCCTTTAAGCCAAATTTAGTAACAATAGCTGTTTTTTCGCGCCATTGATAAATCAGCATTTATTGAAACCTCCTTGCCGTTCGTACCCTGCTGTGCCTTGATAATCAGAGTATGAGAATCATCCTGGAGGTGCGCAAAGATGCCCGCTGAAAAATGTGTACTGTTTCTCATTTAATGAATAACTTTGGAAAAACATGTGATGGGGACGGCATTTACGCAAAAAGAATAAAGAGATTTTATCAATTGCAGTAACAGGCAGGACCAATGATTATTGCAGAGCCGCGTCGCGACTCTGAACAGGAATGCGGGGGCGAAAAATTATTTGGCGGGTAATTTAATATCTTTAAACATTGCTTCAATATCTTCGTTCGAACGCAGCCCCACGGCCGTATCAACTACGTCACGGGTGAGGTGCGGCGCGAAACGCTGAATAAAATCATACATGTAACTGCGCAAAAAGGTGCTGCGACGGAAGCCAATTTTGGTGGTGCTGTAGCTGAAAACGTCTGTAGCTTCTATTCTGACCAGATCGGGGTCCGAGACAGGATCGACCGCCATGCTGGCGATGACGCCCACGCCCAACCCCAAACGTACGTAGGTTTTAATCACGTCCGCATCCGTCGCGGTGAACACGATACGCGGCGTCAGGCCAGCCCGATTAAACGCCGTATCCAGCTCCGAACGTCCGGTAAAGCCGAAGGTGTAGGTAACCAGCGGATACTCGGCCAGCTCTTCGATAGAAACTTTTTCTTTACCTGCCAGCGGATGATCCGGCGTGACCACGATGGCGCGATTCCAGTGATAGCAAGGCAGCATGACCAGATCGTCGTAAAGATGCAGCGCTTCGGTAGCGATAGCAAAATCCGCGTTCCCTTTAGACACCGCCTCTGCAATTTGCGTAGGCGAGCCCTGATGCATATGCAGCGAAACGCGAGGATAGCGTTCGATAAAGCCTTTAATAACGTTGGGCAGCGCGTAGCGGGCCTGCGTGTGCGTTGTAGCGACATACAGCGAGCCCTTATCCGGCCAGGTATGTTCCCCGGCTACTGATTTGATGGCTTCGACTTTCGACAGCACTTCGCGAGCAATACGGATAATTTCCTGGCCTGCGGGCGTGACCTGCGTCAAATGCTTGCCGCTGCGGGCAAAGATCTGGATACCCAACTCGTCTTCCAGCATACGTACTTGCTTACTGATCCCGGGTTGCGATGTATAAAGCCCCTCAGCCGTTGAAGAGACGTTCAGATTGTGATTGACCACTTCAACGATGTAACGCAGCTGCTGCAATTTCATGTTTGATCCGTCCAGTTTGGCGCCGCGCGCCGACGGGCTGTGCTGACAGAGCACCGCGCGTCGGCCTAATGCGATTTTATAATAAGGAAAGGTATATCTATAACAATCATATCAAAGATGGGTGGAATGTATAGCAGGGCAGAAGCCGCTGGAGAAAAACGGGCCGGCTGAGACGCCGGCCCGACAGGTTACTTCTTGCTGGCTTTCGCCGCTTTTTCGGTGACCGCCCATTTGCCGTCGACGTAGAACGCCGTCCAGCCTGTAGCCTTACCTTCTTTTTCCGTACTGACGTACTGCTGCTTCGTTTTGCGGCTGAATCGCACTACCGTCTTGTTGCCTTCATCATCGGCAACCGGCGCATCGGCCAGATAACGCAGCTTTTCCGGCAGACGATCGCGGAAGCGTTGCAGCTCTTCCACCAGCGGCGCGCGCGTTTCCCTGGATTTAGGGAAGGTGTTAGCCGCCAGGAATACGCCTGCCGCGCCGTCGCGCAGTACAAAGTAAGCATCCGATTTTTCACACTGCAGCTCCGGCAGCGGAACCGGATCTTCTTTTGGCGGCGCAACGTCGCCGTTACGCAGGATCTTACGGGTATTTTTACAGTCGTCGTTGGTGCAGGCCATGTACTTGCCGAAACGGCCCATTTTCAGGTGCATCTCCGAGCCACACTTTTCGCACTCTACGATCGGCCCGTCATAGCCTTTGATACGAAATTCGCCCTGCTCGATTTCATAACCGTCGCAGCTTGGGTTGTTGCCGCACACATGCAGTTTACGCTGATTATCAATCAGGTAGCTGTCCATCGCCGTGCCGCATTTACCACAGCGACGGCGCGCGCGCAGCGCGTTGGTTTCCGCATCTTCGCCTTCGAGAATATTCAGTACCTCATTCTCCGGGATCAGATTGATGGTTTGCTTGCAGCGCTCTTTCGGCGGCAGCGCATAGCCGGAGCAGCCGAGGAACACGCCGGTGCTGGCGGTACGGATCCCCATCTTACGCCCGCAGGTTGGGCAATCGATGGTGGTCAGCACCATCTGGTTCGGCTGCATGCCGCCCTCTTCCGGATCTTTATCCGCCTTTTCCAGCTGCTGGCTGAAGTCGGCGAAGAATTTATCCAGCACGCCTTTCCACTGCGCTTCGTTGTTGGCGACCTGATCCAGGCTGTTTTCCATATGCGCGGTGAAGTCGTAGTTCATCAGCTCGCGGAAGTTTTCTTCCAGCCGGTCGGTAACGATTTCGCCCATCTTTTCCGCATAGAATCGACGGCTTTCCACGCGCACGTAGCCGCGATCCTGAATGGTCGAGATAATCGAGGCGTAGGTGGAAGGACGACCGATACCGCGTTTTTCCAGCTCGCGTACCAGCGAGGCTTCACTGAAGCGTGCCGGCGGTTTGGTAAAGTGCTGGCTTGGCTTCAGCTGCTGCAGCGCCAGATCTTTCCCCACTTCAACCGGCGGCAGCGTACGGTCTTCATCGCCTTTGCGCAGCGCAGGCATCACGCGGGTCCAGCCGTCAAAGCGCAGCGTACGCCCTTTCGCCTTGAGTTTGAACTCGCCGGCGCTAACGGTCAGCGTCGTGGAATCATACTGCGCCGGCATCATCTGACAGGCAACGAACTGACGCCAGATTAGCTGATAAAGCTTCTGCGCGTCGGCTTCCATATCCTTCAGCTGTTCGGCCAGGACGGCGACGTCAGAAGGACGGATCGCTTCGTGCGCTTCCTGTGAGTTATCTTTGCTGGCATAGGCATTGGCGGTCTTCGGCAAATATTTTTCGCCAAATTCGTTTTCGATATAGCCGCGCGCCATGCTGACCGCATCCTGACTCAGATTGGTCGAGTCGGTACGCATATAGGTAATGTGGCCCGCTTCATAGAGGCGCTGCGCCATCATCATGGTTTTTTTCACGCCGTAGCCCAGACGGGTACTGGCCGCCTGTTGCAGCGTTGAGGTAATAAACGGCGCGCCGGGCTTGCTGCTGGTCGGCTTATCTTCACGGTCGGTAACCTGATAGCGCGCTTTCTCCAGCAGGCTGACGGCGGCCTGGGTCTGCTCGCCGTTAACCGGACGGAAAGGCTTGTCGTGCTGATGAGTCACTTCCATAGGCAGCAGCGTGCCTTCCGGCGTATTCAGATCGGCATGCAGCTCCCAATACTCTTCCGGCACGAACGCTTTGATTTCGCGCTCGCGCTCTACCACCAGCCGCACGGCAACTGACTGCACGCGCCCTGCGGACAGTCCGCGAGCGATTTTCTTCCACAGCAGCGGCGAAACCATATAGCCCACCACGCGGTCCATAAAGCGGCGCGCCTGCTGAGCATTAACCCGATTGATATTCAGTTCGCCCGGCTTGTCGAAAGCCTGACGAATAGCATTTTTGGTGATTTCGTTGAACACCACGCGGCTGAAGCGCGAATCATCGCCGCCGATCACTTCCCGCAGGTGCCAGGCAATGGCTTCCCCTTCGCGGTCAAGGTCGGTTGCGAGATAGATGTGGTCGGCATTTTGCGCCAGCGCTTTCAGCTCGGAAACCACTTTCTCCTTGCCGGGAAGGATCTGATAGTTCGCTTCCCAGCCGTGATAGGGATCGACGCCCATCCGGCTGACCAGCGCGGCCTTCTCGTCCTTTTTCACCTTTTTGGTGGTCTTACTGGTTGTAGAGTCAGCGCTCTTTTTAACTGTTGATCCACTGGTCGGCAAATCGCGGATATGACCGACGCTGGATTTCACCACGTAGTCGTTTCCGAGATATTTATTGATTGTTTTGGCTTTTGCCGGGGACTCAACTATTACGAGAGCTTTGCCCATATTTACCTTTACCTGATTAAAACATCCGAGAGTAAATTGTGCCGAAAGCCTGCGGGCAATCCAGCGCGTTAAAACCTTCATGGCCGACGGCAGAATCCGGCACTTTCCCTGTTAACGCTTCCCGCTCAGGAAGCCAACTCACTGATTAACGACACCTTTTACAAACTGTTAAGCGCATCACTAACAAAGCGTAAAGCCAGTTTTACGCCCGGAACCCGAAACGCCCACACTCTACCTGATAAAATCTGTTACGCAACTTAATTAGCATCCACAGCGGATTTACGCCAGAAAGTCATAAAAAAGCGTGTGGGCAGGCAAGCGCCCATCGGCATTGAGTTTTTGCGGCGGCGCGGCGTACTATACTGCTCACCTGCCGTCTCTATAAAGGAGAGAATTCTGTGAAGCATACCCAGGCTATTGATAAATCTGCCCTCCTGCAAAAGGCAAACGAGCTCATCGCGGAGCACAAAGATTTTTTTCCCGGACTGAGCGCTACGGACGTGGAGCAGAAAGGCGACGTGCTGGTTTTTCGCGGCGACTATTTTTTGGATGAGCAAGGCTTGCCCGGCAGTAAAAGCACGGTCGTGTTTAACGTTTTTAAGTTTCTGGCCACGGAGCTGTCGCCACTTTATCACCTGCAGGAATAGCGCCCGCCAGGCAGGCGCTAACAGAACTACAGCAGCGGCTTCTCGCCACGCTGCCACAGGCGCAGCAGCAGGCGTTCGACGCTGACGCTGGCGCTTTGCGTAAAGCGATCCATCATTTTTTTGCGCTTCACGTAGTGCACCGCAACCACTTCCCGCGCCTGCATTTGGTCGATAATCAGATCGTCGCTGGTACCGATAGCGTCGACCAGGCCTTTTTCCAGTGCCTGGGTGCCGAACCAGTGTTCGCCCGTCGCCACGCTATCGATGTCCAGCGTCGGGCGCATCTGATGCACAAACTCTTTAAACAGCTGATGCGTCTCGTTGAGATCTTCGCGGAATTTTTCGCGGCCCTGTTCGGTATTTTCACCAAACAGCGTTAGCGTGCGCTTGTACTCTCCGGCCGTATGCAGCTCCACGTCGATTTCATTACGCTTCAGCAGGCGGTTGAAGTTAGGGATTTGGGCAACCACGCCGATCGAGCCGATGATAGAAAACGGCGCGGCCACGATGCGATCGGCCACGCAGGCCATCATATAGCCGCCGCTCGCCGCCACCTTATCCACCGCCACGGTCAAACGAATGTTCTTATCGCGCAGCCGCTGAAGCTGGGAAGAAGCCAGCCCATAGCCGTGCACCACGCCACCCGGGCTTTCCAGACGCAGCAGTACTTCATCCTGCGGTCTGGCGACGGCCATAACCGCCGAGATCTCTTCACGCAGCGAGGCGACCTCGTGCGCGTCCATGCTGCCTTTAAAATCCATCACATACAGCGTGGGCTTGCTTTCGGCTGGCTTAATACCCTGTTTTGCCTCGGCTTTGGCGGTTTTTGCCTCCAGTTTGTCCTTTTTTTTCTGCTCTTTATACCAGCGCTTTTTGTCATGCGGCTTCATGCTCGCCAGGCGCATTTCATCCTTTATCTCCTGATACGCCTCATTCAGCCGAGTCAGGCGCAGCTGGCCGCCCTGAGCGCGTTTACGCATGGCCAGATGCGTAATCAGAATAGCAATGGCCGCGATCGCCACGACCACCGTGACCGTCTTGGCCAGAAAAAGTCCGTAGTAAGAGAGTAGTTCCACGCATTCCGCCTTATTTAACATCCAATTAGATCAGTGGCTAGTGTAGCCGAGTCGGTGCCCGGCGTCGCCCGGATCCGTCACGGGCGCAAAGATAGCGCTGCGCAGAGACCAGGCATTCGGGCGGTTTACTGTTGCGGTCAATGGATTAGCAGCGTTACCCTGTTTTCCTTCCGCACCAAGAACCGCCAGAGGCGCATCAATGAATTATCAACCCACCAGTCAATTGCTCAACGATCGTATTATTCTTGTCACCGGCGCCAGCGACGGCATTGGCCGCGAGGCTGCCGTCACCTACGCTCGCTACGGTGCGCAGGTTATTTTGCTGGGACGCAACGCGCAGAAGCTGCAAAGCGTGGCGGATGAAATCACCGCTGTCGGCAAGCCTTCACCGCTTTTCTTTATACTGGATTTGGACAGCGCCACGCCGGAAACCTGCCGCCAGCTGGCCGATGAGCTTTCCCGTCATGTTTCAAGACTGGACGGCGTGCTGCACAACGCAGGCCTGCTGGGCGACGTGGTGCCAATGACCGAGCAGGATCCCGCCGTCTGGCAGCAGGTGATGCGCGTAAACGTTAACGCCACTTTCTTTCTGACCCAGGCGCTGCTGCCGCTACTGCTGAAGTCGCAGGCCGGCTCGCTGGTGTTCACCTCTTCCAGCGTCGGCCGTCAGGGACGCGCGGGCTGGGGCGCCTACTCCGTCTCTAAATTCGCTACCGAAGGCATGATGCAGGTGCTGGCCGAGGAGTATCGCGACCAGCTGCGCGTCAACTGTATTAACCCCGGCGGCACCCGCACCAAAATGCGCGCCAGCGCCTTTCCTCAGGAGAATGCAGGCAAGCTGAAAACCCCGGCGGATATTATGCCCACTTACCTTTACGTCATGGGCGATGACTGCACGGAAAGCGGCGTCAGCTTTGATGCGCAGCCGGGACGCAAACCGGGAGCGGCAGAATAATGGCCGACGATCGCCACCAGCAGCGTCAGCAAAAGCTGAAGGAGAAAGTTGACGCGCGGATTGCCGCCGCGACGGAAACGCGCGGCATTCTGATGGTGTTTACCGGTAACGGCAAAGGCAAGACCACGGCCGCTTTCGGCACTGTCGCCCGTGCGGTGGGCCATCAAAAACGCGCAGGCGTCATTCAGTTTATCAAGGGCGAATGGCCTAACGGCGAACGCAATTTGCTGGAGCCGCACGGCGTGGAGTTTCAGGTGATGGCGACCGGCTTCACCTGGGATACGCAGAACCGCGAAACCGATACCGCCGCCTGTCTTGAGGTCTGGCAGCACGGCAAACGGATGTTGCAGGATGCGTCGCTGGATCTGGTGGTGATGGATGAGCTGACTTATATGGTGAGCTTTGACTATCTGCCGCTGGAAGAGGTCATGGCGGCGCTGCGCGCCCGTCCGCCTCAGCAGAGCGTTATCATTACCGGCCGGGGCTGTCATCGCGATTTGCTGGCGCTGGCGGACACCGTGACCGAAATGCGTCCGGTTAAGCACGCTTTTGATGCAGGGATCCAGGCGCAGCAAGGTATCGACTGGTAAAAAGTAAAAAAGGGCGAATCGCTTCGCCCTTTTCTGTTAACGCTTGCTGGTCGTACGGCGGTTGCCGCTGACCTGAGTATGGCGCTTAACGGCGCGACGGATCTGATTGGCCTTGGTACGACGGCGATCCTTTTCCAGCGCTACTTTGCTGGTGGTTTCCGGCGGCAGCCCAACCAGCTCACGCAGATAGTTGGTCGGCGGCAGATCCAGCTCCGTCCAGCCGCCGCGCGGCAGCCCTTTCGGCAGCGTGATGTCGCCGTAGCGGGTACGGATCAGACGACTGACCTGCACGCCTACCGATTCCCACAGGCGACGCACTTCGCGGTTACGGCCTTCGGTCAGCGTAACGCTATACCACTGGTTGATGCCTTCGCCGCCGGTAAACTTCAGCGTTTTAAACGAGGCCGGGCCATCTTCCAGCTGTACGCCACGGCTCAGCTGTTTCAGCTTATCGTCATCGACCTGTCCAAACACGCGTACGGCGTATTCCCTTTCCACTTCCCGGCTTGGGTGCATCAAACGGTTAGCCAGCTCGCCATCCGTCGTGAACAGCAGCAGGCCGCAGGTATTGACGTCCAGACGCCCTACGGCGATCCAGCGTGCGCCACGCAGCTTGGGTAAACGGTCGAATACGGTAGGACGGCCTTCAGGATCGTTACGCGTGCAGAGTTCACCTTCTGGTTTGTAATAGGCCAGCACACGGCAAACTTCATTAGTGGATTCCGCTACCGAGACCAGATGGCCGTCGATACGGATTTTTAATGCTTTACCTGGCTCTACGCGGTCGCCCAGCGTGGCCATTTTGCCGTCCACGCTAACGCGTCCGGCAGAAATCATGGTTTCAATTTCGCGGCGGGAACCATGCCCGGCGCGCGCTAAGACTTTCTGTAATTTTTCGCTCATGGCGCTGCCTCTTTGTCGCCTTCCCAGGCGTCATAAAATGAATGGGCCGTTACTCAGGAGGCGGGGCTTTTTGCGGCTGAATGCACACGACGCCCGCCCCATTTTCAGGGGAAGCGCATTCTACACTAAGTCATCGGCTATTGATAACGCTACCGGGCCGTTTGCCAGGGAAAAGATGCGGCATCCTGAAAAGCGGCGGCATCGTTCGATATCGACAGACATGCTTACCAGTCACTCATTCCCTGCGCTTACCAAAGCGGCTGACCTAAGCCAATTTAACGCAAGGCCTCAACGCGTTATTTAAGGCAAATGTTATCGCATTGTTGATATATATTTGGCTATTTTAAAGTAAATTAAAGTTAATGCGCGTTCTGCCGATACTGCGCCGTTTTTGAGTCCCGTCCGAATTAAACACAAATATTCAACGCGGTAGAGGGTGAATCCATTAAGCAAAATGTTTCCTGGATGTTAAAACCACTTTTCTACGCTGAGCCAGTGATTAAAGCTAACTTAACGCAAATGAAAGACACAAAAACTAAATCTATCTCTATAAATATAGCTCATTGCCATTTTAGATTGAGTTAATTCATCGTAATTACGGTTTTAATTATTTTCAGCTCTTTATTTATTTGCTCCGCTAATAAGTTTGTGTAGAATTCATTCAGGCCAAACAGAGCCTGCATAGTGAACTGTTAAACAGTCACAATAAAAATTTTAGTTAAGTTGTAAATTATTTTTGCAGTAACCATCAGTTAAAAACAGAGGGGAGCACGACTCCCTGTATAACGCCGGTTTCAATCGGCATCGGCCTTGCACGTCGTCAATCTTCACCAGGGATTTACTGACGTGTCCGACAAAGTGTGACTATTATGAAAAGAATAATGCCCCTCGCGGCGTTGGCTTTGCTGACGCTGACCGGCTGCTCTGTAGGTAAATATGAGTACAGCAGAGAAGCGCTTAAACGAGTCGATATGAACTTTACCGGCATACCTACCGTGCTGGGCGTCGGTTCACTGGGTACCAGCATCCCGATTACGCCCGAGTACAGCCTGACTGCCGCTCACGTGGCTAAACTATCCGTACAGCGCGTTAAGGCTTATCATCCTTACTGCGACCTGGCGATTATCTATCATAAAAACGACCTGAAAACCCTGCCGAAATTCCGCGAAGGTGAAATTGGCGCGCCGGTGAAAATGTACGGCTACAGCTTTATTACCGCCATGCCGGTGGAATCTTCCGGCGTGAACCTGGCGTTGACCGGTATTCGCAATGAATGGAATAAACGCCCCTGCGTAGCGATGGCTTCCAATGCGGGCGTGGTGAAAGGCATGTCGGGCGGCGCGGTCTATAACGGCGATGATACAATTGGCGGCGTGATAGTTGGTTTTACCAATCAAATTAAAAGGCATAAGGCCGGTAGCGGACCGTTGAAAGATGTGTCACTTTATATTCCTTATGCAGACTTTAAAGACTGGCTACAAAAAACGACGTCTTAAAATCCCTGAAAAGAAATAAGCGAATTAATCATGTTTATTTATTAAGGCTCGCCTTTTTGACGAGCCTGGTATTATTCAGAGGAAAGGTTTAACATCGCCTGCGCCTTCGCGCACAACCTGCGGCGTATCTTCGGTTAAATCGATCACCGTAGTAGGCTGCTGCCCCAGATAGCCGCCGTGAATAATTAAATCAACCTGTTTGCCGATCGTCTCCTGAATCGCTTCCGGATCGGATTCGGTAAAATCGTTGCCCGGCAGCATCAGCGAAGTGGACATCAAGGGTTCGTTCAGCGCCTCCAGCAACGCCAGCGCCACCGGATTGGAAGGCACACGCAGCCCAATCGTCTTACGCTTATCGCTCATCAGGCGGCGCGGTACCTCTTTGGTTGCCTTCAAAATAAACGTGTAGTTGCCTGGCGTATTATTTTTAATCAGGCGAAACGCGGTATTGTCCACGTATGCATAGGTAGACAGCTCTGAAAGATCGCGACAGACCAGCGTAAAGTTATGGTCGCTGTCCAGCTGCCTGATGCGACAGATGCGCTCCATCGCGTTTTTATCTTCCAGCCTGCAGCCCAGCGCATAGCCCGAGTCCGTAGGATAAACCATGACCGATCCTTTATGCAGCAGCTCTACGGCCTGTTTGATCAGCCGGGGCTGGGGGTTTTCCGGGTGTATATAAAAGAACTGACTCATAATCGACCTCATGCCTGTCGCGCGACGGGCGAACAGGATCAAATTTCAGGAAAGCGCAGCCAGACGGCTTCCACGCCGGCCGGAAGCCATAATTTTTTTCCCAACTCTATCCACGGACAGGGCTGATGGAAATCAGAGCCCTGTGACGCGGCCAGCTGGTAGTCCTGCGCGTAACGCGCCAGCTGCGTGCGCTCGTTGGGCGCCTGCTGGCACTGTGCAACCTCCATTGCATCTCCCCCTTCTTCTTTAAAGTGGGCGATTAAACGCTTCAACCATTTTGCGGAAAGGCCGTAGCGGCCCGGATGAGCCAACACGGCGCGCCCGCCAGAATGATGAATGGCATCAATGGCTTGTTTAATTGTACACCACTGTGGCGGCACGTAGCCGGTTTTGCCGCGCGCCAGATAATTTTTAAAGACCTGCGCCATATTATCGGCCTTGCCCTGCGCAATTAAGAAGCGGGCAAAATGGCCTCGGGTAATCGCGCCGCCTTCGGCCAGCGCCAGCGCGCCTTCCAGCGCACCGGGAATGCGCGCTTTCTCCAGCCGTTCAGCAATCAGCTGCGCGCGAACCATTCGACGATCGCTCTGCGCCTGCAGAAACTGCTTCAGCACGGGATGCTCTTCTTCCACGCCCAGTCCGACAATATGAATTTCATGGTTTTCCCATAGCGAAGAAACTTCGACGCCTGCTACCAGCCGCAGCGGCAGCTGGTGTCTGGCGATGGCTTCGCGTGCAGGCTGCACGCCATCAACCGAATCGTGATCGGTGACAGCAAGGACGCCGACCCGTTGTTCCACCGCTCTGAGTACCAGTTCTTCAGGCGTTAACAGGCCGTCAGAGGCACGGGTATGGCTGTGTAAATCGTAGATGGGCCAGGGATTAAGCGGGGTTTCAGACAAAACGACTCCGGAAAGCGCTAAAAAGGTCGCTGCATGATACCCGCAATTGCGCACAAGAGAAAAAGAGTATTGACATTTCCGCCGCGAACCAGTTAACTAGTACGCAAGTTCACACACAAGGTAGCGAAAAATGAAAAACACAATGACAACGAACGGCTGGTGGCGTACTTCTTCCTGAACGGGCGGAGAAGTCGTGCACGCAGCTGTCGCTGTAACGCTACTCAGGCCCGCCGCAAGCGGGCCTTTTTTTTAGCCAAATTTGAGAACTGACCTTATGCAAACGCAAACTACAGTGAAGTTGATTACCGGCGCCGCGCCCTACCGTGAGGATCCGGCCGCGCTCTTCCACCAGCTCTGCGGCGCGCGTCCCGCCACGCTGCTGCTGGAGTCGGCGGACATTGACAGCAAGCGCAACCTGAAAAGCCTGCTGATTATCGACAGCGCGCTGCGCATTAAGGCACTGGACGATACCGTTACCGTCCAGGCGCTATCGGAAAACGGCCGCGCGCTGCTGCCGCTGCTGGATGCCGCGCTGCCCGAGTCGGTGATCAATACCGTACGTCCCGACGGCCGCGAGCTGCGTTTTCCGCAGGATAATGCGGTGCAGGATGAGGATTCCCGCCTGAAGACGCTGTCGGTATTCGATGCGCTGCGCCTGATCCCACACCTGCTGAAAAGCCCGGCGGACGAGCGCGAGGCGATGCTGCTTGGCGGCCTGTTCGCCTACGACCTGGTGGCGGGGTTTGAAGATCTGCCCGCGCTGGACAATAACCAGCGCTGTCCCGATTACTGCTTTTATCTGGCCGAAACGTTACTGGTGATCGATCACCAAAGCCAGAGCGCGCGCCTGCAGGCCAGCCTGTTTACGACGGCGCCCGGCGAATTTTTACGCCTGCAGCGCCGTATCGAACAGCTGCACGGCCAGATGCTCCAGCCCGCGCCCGCTATTCCGGTGCAGTCGCTGGAGACGATGTCGCTTGCCGTCAGTCAGGACGACGAGGAATATTGCGCCGTGGTGCGCAAGATGCAGGAAGCCATCCGCAGCGGTGAAATTTTCCAGGTCGTGCCGTCGCGCCGCTTCTCGCTGCCCTGCCCGTCGCCGCTGGCCGCCTACGACACGCTGAAGCACAGCAACCCAAGCCCCTATATGTTTTTTATGCAGGATCAGGATTTCAGCCTGTTCGGCGCCTCGCCGGAAAGCTCGCTGAAGTATTCGGCCGACAGCCGCCAGATCGAAATTTATCCGATTGCCGGAACCCGCCCGCGCGGTCGTCATGCCGACGGCTCGCTGGATCGCGATCTCGACAGCCGTATTGAGCTGGAGATGCGTACTGACCATAAAGAGCTCGCCGAGCACCTGATGCTGGTAGACCTGGCGCGTAACGATCTGGCACGCATCTGCGAGCCGGGCAGCCGCTACGTAGCCGACTTAACCAAGGTTGACCGCTACTCTTTTGTGATGCACCTGGTTTCCCGCGTGGTAGGCAAACTGCGTGAGGATCTGGACGTGCTGCACGCCTACCGCGCCTGTATGAATATGGGCACGCTCAGCGGCGCGCCGAAAGTTCGCGCCATGCGCCTGATCGCCGAGGCGGAAGGCACGCGGCGCGGCAGCTACGGCGGTGCGGTCGGCTACTTTACCGCCAGCGGCGATCTGGATACCTGCATCGTGATCCGCTCAGCCTATGTCGAGGATGGCATTGCTACCGTTCAGGCCGGCGCGGGCGTGGTGCTGGATTCCAACCCGCAGGCGGAAGCCGATGAGAGCCGCAATAAAGCCCGCGCGGTGCTGCGCGCCATCGCCACTGCCCATCATTGCAAGGAGATTTTCTGATGGCTGATATTCTGCTGCTCGACAATATTGACTCTTTTACCTGGAATCTCGTCGACCAGGTGCGTGCCTTCGGCCATAACGTGGTTATCTACCGCAATAACGTGCCTGCCGACACGCTGATTGCCCGTTTGCAGGAGATGGACAATCCGGTGCTGCTGCTGTCGCCAGGCCCAGGCGCACCGGCCGATGCGGGCTGTATGCCGGAGCTGCTGCGGCGCCTGCGCGGACAGCTGCCGATTATCGGGATCTGCCTGGGCCATCAGGCGATTGTGGAAGCCTACGGCGGCCACGTTGGCCAGGCGGGCGAGATCCTGCACGGTAAAGCCTCAGCCATCGCCCATGACGAGTCGGCCATGTTCGCCGGGCTGAGCAATCCGCTGCCCGTCGCACGCTATCACTCGCTGGTCGGCAGCAACGTACCGGCCGATCTGACGATTAACGCAACTTTTAACGGCATGGTGATGGCGGTGCGTCACGACGCCGACCGCGTCTGCGGTTTCCAGTTTCACCCGGAATCGATTCTGACCAGTCAGGGCGCACGCCTGCTGGAGCAGACCCTGGCCTGGGCGCTGGCGAAATAAGGAGAGCATAATGAACGCAATACTGGAAAAACTGTACCAGGCGCAGACCCTGACCCGGGAAGAGAGCCACCAGCTGTTCTCCGCCATTGTCACCGGACAGCTGGAGCCAACCCAGCTGGCCGGCGCGCTGATCGCCATGAAGATCCGCGGCGAACGGCCTGAAGAGATCGCCGGGGCCGCCACGGCGCTGCTGGCGGACGCCAAACCCTTTCCCCGCCCGGAGTATGCCTTTGCCGATATCGTCGGCACCGGCGGCGACGGCAGCAACAGCATTAATATCTCTACCGCCAGCGCCTTTGTGGCGGCGGCCTGCGGGCTGAAGGTGGCAAAACACGGCAACCGCAGCGTTTCCAGCAAATCCGGATCTTCCGATCTGCTGGCGGCATTCGGCATTGATCTGGCGATGCCTGCCGAACGGGCCCGCCAGGCGCTGGACGATCTTAACGTCTGCTTCCTGTTTGCGCCGCAGTACCATACCGGGTTTCGCCACGCGATGCCGGTGCGCCAGCAGCTGAAGACCCGCACGCTGTTCAACGTGCTTGGCCCGCTAATCAACCCGGCGCGACCGCCGCTGGCGGTGATCGGCGTCTACAGCCCGGAGCTGGTGCTGCCGATTGCCCAGACGCTGAAAGTGCTGGGCTATCAGCGCGCGGCGGTGGTGCACGGCGGCGGCATGGATGAAGTGGCGCTGCACAGCGCAACGCAGGTGGCGGAGTTACGCGAAGGCGAAATCACCAGCTATCAGCTGACGCCTGAAGATTTTGGCCTGAGCTATCATCCACAGGAGGCGCTGGCGGGCGGCTCGCCGGAAGAAAACCGTGACATTCTGACGCGATTGCTCCAGGGTAAAGGCGAGCAGGCGCACGAAGAGGCCGTAGCCGTTAACGTCGCGCTGCTGCTGAAGATTTTCGGCCAGGAAGATTTACGGGAAAATGCGCAAAAGGCGCTGAAAGCGATCCGCAGCGGCCAGGCCTATGAGCGCGTGGTCGCGCTGGCAGCAAGAGGATAATATGGAAACCGTACTGAACAAAATTGTGCAGGATAAGGCGATTTGGCTGGCCGAGCGCCAGCAGCGCCAGCCGTTGGCCTCGTTTCAGAACGAGATCGAGCCGGCGACCCGCAGCTTTTATCATGCGCTGTCAGGCGCCAGAACCGTTTTTATTCTGGAATGCAAAAAGGCCTCGCCCTCAAAAGGCGTGATCCGGGAAGATTTCGATCCGGCCGCCATTGCGGGCGTTTATAAAGATCACGCTTCGGCCGTTTCGGTACTGACCGACGAAAAATATTTCCAGGGCAGCTTCGATTTTCTGCCGGTGGTCAGCGCCGCCATTACCCAGCCCGTGCTGTGCAAAGATTTTATTATCGATCCGTATCAAATTTATCTGGCGCGCTATTACCAGGCGGACGCGATCCTGCTGATGCTTTCCGTAGTGAATGACGAGCAGTATCGCCAGTTGGCTGCGGTGGCGCACAGCCTGAATATGGGCGTGCTGACTGAAGTCATCAGTGACGAGGAGCTGGCGCGCGCCACCGCGCTGGGCGCCAAAGTGGTCGGCATCAATAACCGCGACCTGCGCGATCTCTCTATCGATCTCGACCGTACGCGTCGTCTTGCGCCTAAAGTCGCCCATGGCGTGACGGTGATCAGCGAATCAGGCATCAACAGCTATGCTCAGGTTCGCGAGCTGAGCCACTTCGCCAACGGCTTTTTAATCGGCTCCGCCCTGATGTCGGAAGCGGATCTTTCCGCCGCCGTGCGTCGGGTCATTATTGGCGATAACAAAGTGTGCGGCCTGACCCGCGCCGAAGATGCGCGGAGCGCGCTGGAAGCCGGCGCGGTTTACGGCGGTCTGATTTTCGCAGAAGGCTCGCCACGCAAAGTAACGCCGGAGCAGGCGAAAAAGGTGATGGCGGGCGGCGCGCTGAAATATGTCGGCGTGTTCCGTAACAATGCGCTTAGTGACGTTGTCACTGTTAGCCGTGAGCTGGGCCTTTCTGTTGTGCAGCTGCATGGCGATGAAGACCGTGATTTTGTCGCCGAACTACGCCGCCAGCTGCCGGGTGAGGTAAAAATCTGGAAGGCGTTCAGCATTCGTTCTGCGCTGCCCGCCCGCGACTGGCCGCACGTCGACCGCTATGTCTTTGACAACGGTAGCGGCGGCACCGGCAACCGTTTCGACTGGGCGCTGCTGGAAGGCGAACAGCTGGATAACGTGCTGCTGGCGGGCGGCCTGAGCGCCGACAACTGCGTCAGCGCCGCCCGCCTTGGCTGCGCCGGTCTGGATTTTAACTCCGGCGTCGAAAGCGCGCCCGGCCTGAAGGATGCGGACAAAATCGCCTCGGTGTTTCAAACGCTGAGAGCCTACTGACCGTCTGGCGTCGCTACGGCGGCGCAACTGCGAATAAGGAAGCGAAATGACTTTATTAAATCCCTGGTTTGGCGAGTTCGGCGGTATGTACGTGCCGCAGATCCTGATGCCCGCGCTGCAGCAGCTGGAAGAGGCCTTTGTCAGCGCCCAGCGCGATCCTGAGTTTCAGGCGGAATTCGTCGGCCTGCTGAAAAATTACGCCGGTCGCCCTACCGCGCTGACGCTGTGTAAGAATCTGACCAAAGGCACCAAAACCCGTCTTTACCTGAAGCGTGAAGATCTGCTGCACGGCGGCGCGCACAAAACCAATCAGGTGCTGGGACAGGCGCTGCTGGCGAAACGCATGGGCAAAAACGAAATTATTGCGGAAACCGGCGCGGGCCAGCACGGCGTCGCTTCGGCGCTCGCCAGCGCCCTGCTGGGCCTGAAGTGCCGCATCTATATGGGCGCCAAGGATATCGAGCGCCAGTCGCCTAACGTGTTCCGCATGAAGCTGATGGGCGCAGAGGTGATCCCCGTGCACAGCGGCTCCGCTACGCTGAAAGATGCCTGTAACGAGGCGCTGCGCGACTGGTCGGGCAGCTATGAAAACGCCCACTATATGTTAGGCACGGCGGCGGGCCCGCATCCCTTCCCGACCATAGTGCGCGAGTTCCAGCGCATGATCGGTGAAGAAACTAAAGTGCAGATCCAGGAGCAGGAAGGCCGCCTGCCGGATGCGATTATCGCCTGCGTGGGCGGCGGTTCCAACGCTATCGGCATGTTCGCGGACTTTATCGACGAGGCTTCCGTTGGGCTGATTGGCGTGGAGCCTGCCGGTCACGGCATTGAAACCGGCGAGCACGGCGCGCCGCTCAAGCATGGCCGCGTCGGCATCTATTTCGGCATGAAAGCGCCGATGATGCAGACGGAAGAGGGTCAGATTGAGGAGTCCTATTCAATTTCCGCCGGCCTGGATTTCCCTTCCGTGGGGCCGCAGCATGCGCATCTGAACAGCATCGGCCGCGCCGACTACGTTTCCATTACCGATGACGAAGCGCTGGACGCGTTCAAAACGCTTTGCCGCAGCGAAGGCATTATTCCCGCGCTGGAGTCTTCCCATGCGCTGGCTCACGCGCTGAAAATGATGCGTGAAGCGCCGGAAAAAGAGCAGCTGCTGGTGGTAAACCTGTCTGGCCGCGGCGATAAAGATATTTTCACCGTGCACGATATTCTGACAGCGAAGGGAGAGATCTGATGGAACGTTATGACCAGCTTTTTCAGCGGCTGAACACACGTAAGGAAGGGGCCTTTGTGCCTTTCGTCACCCTGGGCGATCCTACGCCCGAGCTTTCGCTGCAAATTATCGATGCGCTGATCGCGGGCGGCGCCGACGCGCTGGAACTGGGGATCCCCTTTTCCGATCCGCTGGCCGACGGCCCGACCATCCAGAACGCCACGCTGCGCGCCTTTGCCGCCGGCGTGACGCCCAGCCACTGCTTTGAGCTGCTGGCTGCCGTCCGCCAGAAGCATCCGACCATCCCGATCGGGCTGCTGATGTACGCCAACCTGGTCTTCGCCAACGGCATCGACAACTTTTACGCGCGCTGCCAGCAGGCGGGCGTGGATTCCGTGCTGATTGCAGACGTGCCGGTCGAAGAGTCCGCGCCGTTCCGCCAGTCGGCAATGCGGCATAATATAGCGCCGATCTTTATTTGCCCACCGAACGCCAGTGACGATTTGCTACGCGAGATCGCTTCACACGGGCGCGGCTATACCTATCTGCTCTCACGCGCGGGCGTGACCGGCACGGAAAGCCGTGGCGTCAGCCAGTCGTTGCATCATCTGGTGGCCAGACTGACCGAATACCACGCTGCGCCGCCGCTACAGGGCTTCGGGATTTCTGAACCGTCCCAGGTCAAGGAGGCGCTTGCCGCTGGCGCAGCGGGTGCGATTTCCGGCTCCGCTATCGTCAAAATTATCGAGCGTCATCACCCTGAACCGGCCACGATGCTGGCCGAGCTGGAAGCTTTCGTCGCGGATCTGAAGGCCGCCACGCGCTAGCTGCTTGCCCTGTCGCTCTGGCAGGGCTTTGCGCATCCTGTACTTTTATCATTCGTTGCTGCTCAGCAGTGATTGCTGAGCCGTTACGCCCACCCTATAGAGAGCAGCGGCTTAAACGCAGCGACGTAGCTTTAGCCAGCGGCTTTACCGCCTCGTAAACAAGTAACACGCTCTTTTTGCGCTGCTTTGTGGAAAATTTGCCGCCCAGGTCTACGCTTCTTTTACAGAGCAAATCTGTAATCACGGCTCAGGCCATTCGGAAATAACAGGGAGATTTACCATGAAGCTGTTTAAAATGTTGACGGGTATGGTTATCGCAGCCGTTGTGGCTGTTTCAGTTAGCGCCTGTGCGCCAACGGCAAAACAGGAAGGCACAGGCGGCTATATTGATGACACCGTCATCACCACCAAAGTTAAAACGCAGCTGCTGAACGATGAAGCACTGAAGTCCCGTGAAATTAACGTGGAAACCTTTAAGGGCCGCGTACAGCTCAGCGGTTTCGTCAGCTCGGCCCAGATGGCCAGTCGTGCCGTGCAGGTGACCCGCAGCGTGAAAGGCGTGAAGTCCGTAGTGAATAATATGCAGATTAAATAACGCTTTTCGGGCGTAACAGGATCGACAAAAGGCGCAGCGTATGCGCCTTTTTGCTGTCTGACTGCTGCGCTCAGAAGCGGTAACCCGCGCCAAAGAAGAACACGAACGGGTTGATATGGGTGTCGATACTCTGGCGGCCTGCGCCCGCTGCGTCAAAGCGCACTTTGGTATTAATATCCATGTACCACAGCGAGGCGTTCAGCATCCACTGCGGCGTCAGCTGATAGTCCAGGCCGACCTGGCCCGCCACGCCCCAGCTGTTTTTTACGCTCAGGTTGCTCAGGCCCGCATCGCGGCCGGTCTGATTAAAATCGGTGTCATAAAACATGGTGTAGTTTACGCCGATACCGGCATAGGGCTGTAGCTTGCTGTTGTTATCCATAAAGTACCACTGCGCCATCAGCGTTGGCGGCAGCTGGTGCACCGTAGCCAGCGTGCCGGTAGAGGCCAGCCCGACCTTGTGACGGAAAGGCGTGGCGCCCAGCAGCTCAACGCCGACGTGATCGGTCAGCATATAGGTGAACGTCAGGCCCAGCTGGGTATTGTTGCTGATGTCGAATTCGCCCAGTCCCAGGACGTTATCCGAGCCGCCGGTTGGACGCACGGTCGCGGAACCCGCACGCATAAAGAAATCGCCGGCCTGATGCGCCGAAGCAGCTACCGGCGCGCAGGCCGCGACCAACAAGGCCAATACTGAAATTTTCATAATCACTCCTGTGTACATAGAAAAAAGCGCAAATTGTTACCCTTATTTTTAATGCGCTGATTTTATCTTTATTTTCAGAAAGATCACCCTAACGAAACCACAATAAACAGCAAATCCACTTAAAATTGATCTGGATCAAAACCACCTTTATTTCATAAAGAAAAATTAAGTTAAAAAATGATCTACTGCGGTTTTATTACACAAGTTCTGTTATATAAGGCCAACGACCATCGCTCGCCGCGCGGCATGAGAAATCGCCAAAGCGAAAGTTGTGTAAGCCAGGGTGCCAGGTTGGCTTAAGACCATGTACAATCGCCGGATCGCTAAATTCGGCTCTCAAGGAGTGTACATGTCATTCACGGCGGCTTCGTTATACCGTGACACGGGAAATTTCTTTCGCCATCAGTTTGTTACCATCGTACTGATCGCGCTGTTAACCTCTTTTATTACGGTACTGATCGGCCATGCGCTGACGCCTGATATTTCCGGACTGGCGGATGGCAACAGCGGCTCAATGAGCCTGATGGAGTGGATCCGTACCATGACGCCAGAACAGCAGCAGCTGCTGCTGCACGCCTCCGCTGCGGGTACGCTTGCCTCGCTGGTCGGCAATACGCTGCTGCTGGGCGCAATGCTCTGCCTGATCCCTATGGTTACCGCTGGCGAGCGCGTCAGCGCCCTGCGTGCCATGGGTGTTTCCGCACCGATGCTGCTGCGACTGCTGCCGCTGGTGTTTTTTATGACGCTGATTATCCAGCTCGGCTTTATGGCGTTGATGGTGCCCGGCATTATTTTCGCCATCGTCCTGTCGCTGTCGCCGATGATCATGACGGCGGAAAAAGTCGGTATTTTCGCCGCGATGCGCGCCAGTACGCGGCTGGTCTGGGGACACGTTAAGGTGGTAGCGCCCGCGATCCTGGGCTGGCTGCTGGCAAAGGTGCTGGTGCTGCTGATGGCCTCGTCGCTGACCGTCCTGCCAGCCAACGTCACCTCGGTGCTGCTGAACGCGCTAAGCAATCTCGTTTCGGCGCTGCTAATCATTTACCTCAGCCGCCTGTATATGCTGTTACGTTAATCAGCCGCTGCGCGCTTCACTGGCGCGCAGCCGATGTGTTGATTTGATAACCGGAAGCCCTTATGAAGCAGTTACTCGATTTTCTTCCTCTCGTGGTCTTTTTCGTTTTTTATAAGCTCTACGATATTTTCGTCGCCTCGGGCGCGCTGATCGTTGCCACCGCGCTGGCGCTGGTCGCCAGCTGGCTGCTTTATCGCAAGCTGGAGAAGATGACCATCGTCACTTTTGTACTGGTTGCCGTTTTCGGCACGCTGACGCTGGTTTTTCATAACGACGAATTTATTAAATGGAAAGTCACGGTCATCTATACGCTGTTCTCCGCCGCGCTGCTCTACAGCCAGTTCTGGATGAAACAAACGCTGATCCAGAGCATGTTGGGTAAAGAGCTGACGCTGCCGCAGGCCGCCTGGCGCAGGCTGAACGTGGCCTGGGCGATATTCTTTCTCGCCTGTGGCCTGGCCAATATCTACGTCGCCTTTTGGCTACCGCAAGATTTCTGGGTTAACTTTAAAGTGTTCGGCCTGACCGGCCTGACTCTGCTCTTCACCCTGCTCAGCGGCGTCTATATCTATCGCCTGATGCCGCAGGAAGAAAAATAATTCAGCGCCGGATACGGCGTTTTTATGCGGAAGCAAGATAATGAGCGACGAACAACGACAGCCTCAGGGCGAAATGGTACTGCGCACGCTGGCTATGCCTGCGGATACTAACGCCAACGGCGATATCTTCGGCGGCTGGCTGATGTCGCAAATGGATATGGGCGGCGCTATTCTGGCAAAAGAGATCGCAGGCGGCCGCGTGGTGACGGTTCGGGCTGACGGCATGACCTTTCTGAAGCCGGTTGCGGTGGGTGACGTGGTCAGCTGTTATGCGCGCTGCATTCGTACCGGCAGCAGCTCGATTACCATCAACGTAGAGGTCTGGATTAAGAAGGTATCTTCGGAGCCGATTGGCCAGCGCTACTGCACCACCGAAGCGGTATTTATCTACGTTGCCGTTGACAGCGAAGGCAAATCGCGGCCGCTACCGCCGGAAAAAAGCCATTTTAGTGAAGCGTAACGGCATAAAAAACGGGAGCAAAATTTGCTCCCGTTTTTTTATTGCCGGCAGGACCGCCTGTTACTCAATGCTGCTACCGCCGTTGATTTTAAAGACGACGTTCATTTTCAAATCCTTGCCCGGCTTGCCCGCCTCATAGCGCCACTTGCGCATGGCATTTTTCACTTCACGCTCGAACATATTGCGCGGCTCGGCCTCGAGAATGCGGATATTTCCCACCTGTCCAGAGCTGTCCACGTCAAACTGCACGCGAACATGCCCTTCCAGACGCAGCGCAAAAGCGCGTGACGGATAGGCTGGTTTGCCAATGCTCATCGCTTTCGGGCCGGAAGAGACGGTCGTTGAAGGCGCTGCCGACGTTTTCGGCGCGGTTGAAGGTTTAGTCGAGGTGGCCGTACGATCGTTATTCAACGGCGCGGCCTGGCGAGGCTCCTCGCGCGGCTTCACCTCTTTCTTCGGCTTCACCACTTCCTTTTTAGGCTTGGGTTTGGGCTTGGGTTTGGGAACAGGTTTTGGGATCGGCACCGGTTCCGCTTTCGGCGGCTCCGGCTCTGGCACCGGTTCGGGTTCGGGTTCGGGCTCCGCTACCGGCTGCGGCGCAGGCTGGGGCGCTGGCTGCGGCTCCGGCTGCACTTCCGGCGCGACCAGAGAGACGCTGATAGGCTGAGACGCTTTTGGCACTTCCACGGTCTGGTGAAAAGAAGCATAAAGTATCCCGCCAATCACCACGGCGTGCAGACCCACGGAAAGCAGGGTCGGTAGCGAAAGTCGGCGAGGAAATGAAGTTTCTGTCAGCGTCGTCATAATCTTTCTGCTGTAAAAGTTGAGGCGTAAGTTTAAATGCAAATAGCAATCAGTTTCAACAACTCGCCTCTTTTCAGGCGTGAATTTGTCACAAAATCGGGCGGCCCTACGCGCCGCGCCTGCAAGAGCATCTTTCATTTGCAGAATAGCGAACGATGCCTTAACGTGATCGCCAATCATTAGCGATGGACAGGAGTTAACGTGCTCTACGTAATTTATGCAGAAGATAATGCGGATTCACTGGCAAAGCGGCAGGCGGTTCGCCCCGCGCATGTAGCACGTTTGCAGCTGTTACAGGATGAGGGACGCCTGATTATCGCCGGCCCGATGCCGGCGGTGGACAGCAACGAACCTGGCGTGGCGGGCTTTACCGGCTCTACCGTGATCGCCGAGTTCTCGTCGCTGGAAGAGGCGCAATCCTGGGCGCAGGACGATCCTTATATCGCCGCGGGCGTTTATAAGCAGGTTGCCGTTAAACCCTTTAAGCGCACGTTTTAACGCCTTTCGCCTGGAACCCTGATGAAAATTGGCTATCTTTTCCCGGCCGCGGTCGGTATAGCGGGTGCGGCGCTGCTGATATGGTTTATCGCCAGCGGCGCCTGGATGCCGGGCGCCTGAGGCGCAGGCAGTAAAAGAAACCCGGCGCAACGCCGGGTATTTACGCTCAGACCAGCTGGGTAATAAACAGAATAGAACGACGCTGCTGTTGGCTTAGCTGATGGCGAATGGCGTGCATCCGTCCGTAGCGTCTCGACTGCCCTTCCAGCCAGCGCGCCCGTCGGCGCTGAATTTGACGCGACATGCGCCAGCGTGCGACTTCATTTCTACTCCGTCTCATATTACCCTCTTCGCTTGCAAAAACTCGCGCCGCATTATAAAGACTTCTGTCTCTACGCCAAGTCCGATGACTTGAGGAAAAGGTTTCGTCCGCTCCGATCTGCACGTAAACTCCTGTAATCAGAAGTGAACAGGACTTCCGCTTTTATGACGACTTTTTACACTTTAATGAGCTGGCTGCTGCTGTTTGGTTACTGGCTGCTGATTGCCGGGGTCACGCTGCGCATTTTGATGAAGCGCCGCGCGGTGCCTTCGGCGATGGCCTGGCTGCTGATTATTTATATTCTGCCTCTGGTAGGCATCGTCGCCTATCTCTCTTTTGGCGAGCTGCATCTGGGGAAACGTCGTGCCGAACGCGCCCGCACTATGTGGCCTTCCACCGCCAAATGGCTGAACGATTTGAAATCCTGTCACCATATTTTTGCCCGGGATAACAGCGACGTGGCGCGCTCGCTGTTTCAGCTTTGTGAAAATCGTCAGGGTATTGCCGGGGTTAAAGGTAACCAGCTACAGCTGCTCACCTCTACGGACGATACGATGCAGGCGCTGATCCGCGATATCCAGCTGGCTCGCCATAATATTGAGATGGTGTTTTATATCTGGCAGCCCGGCGGCATGGCAGATGAAGTGGCTGAAGTGCTGATGGCGGCAGCGCGGCGCGGCGTTCACTGCCGGCTGATGCTGGACTCCGCCGGCAGCGTGCAGTTTTTCCGCAGCAGCTGGCCCGCGATGATGCGCAACGCGGGCATTGATGTCGTGGAGTCGTTGAAGGTTAGCCTGCTGCGCGTCTTTTTACGCCGTATGGATCTGCGCCAGCATCGCAAAGTGGTGCTGATCGATAACTATATTGCCTATACCGGCAGCATGAACCTGGTCGATCCGCGCTTTTTTAAACAGGATGCGGGCGTGGGCCAGTGGATTGACCTGATGGCGCGCATGGAAGGCCCGGTGGCGACCACCATGGGCATCATCTATTCCTGCGACTGGGAGATTGAAACCGGCAAGCGCATTTTGCCGCCGCCGCCGGACGGCACTATTATGCCGTTTGAGCAGGAAAGCGGCCACACCATTCAGGTTATCGCCTCCGGGCCGGGCTTTCCCGAAGATCTGATCCACCAGGCGCTGCTGACCGCCGTCTATTCGGCGCGCGAGCAGCTGATTATGACCACGCCCTATTTCGTGCCCAGCGACGATTTGTTGCACGCTATCTGTACCGCCGCGCAGCGCGGCGTCGAGGTGAGCATTATCGTGCCAAGACATAATGATTCACTGCTGGTAGGCTGGGCGAGCCGCGCTTTTTTTGCGGAACTGCTGGAAGCGGGCGTCAGAATTTATCAGTTTGAAGAAGGACTGCTGCATACTAAAAGCGTGCTGGTAGACGGGCAGCTGAGCCTCATCGGCACGGTGAACCTGGATATGCGCAGCCTGTGGCTCAATTTCGAGATTACGCTGGTGATTGATGATGACGGTTTCGGCGGCGATCTGGCGCGCGTACAGGATGATTATATCGCCCGTTCGCGGCTGCTGGATGCAAAACAGTGGACGCGCCGCGCCTGGTGGCAGAGGATTGTCGAACGACTGTTTTATTTCTTCAGCCCGCTGTTGTAAAACGAGCGGCATTGCACAGCCCTGACGGGCATTATGGGAAATTTTATGGATTTAAATAACCGTCTTACCGAAGATGAAACCCTGGAACAGGCCTACGATATTTTCCTGGAGCTGGCGGGCGATAATCTCGATCCGGCCGATATCCTGCTTTTTAATCTTCAGTTTGAAGAGCGCGGCGGCGCAGAGCTGCACGATCCCGCAGAGGACTGGGCCGAGCATGTGGATTTCGATCTGAACCCGGACTTTTTTGCCGAGGTGGTGATTGGCCTGGGAGAAAACGATGGCGACCCGGTGACCGATATCTTTGCTCGCGTCCTGCTGTGCCGCGAAAAAGACCACAAGCTCTGCCATATTCTGTGGCGTGAATAAACCCTGACCGCATCCCGTCGCCGGGATGCGGTCAGGTGTTTATAAAGGATCGACCTTCAGGCAGGAGACCGCATGACGGAAGCTGCCTTCCAGCAGCGGGCGCGTTTTGGCGCACTCTGGCCCGGCTATCGGACAGCGGGTGCGAAATACGCAGCCCGAAGGCGGATCGATCGGCGAAGGCAGTTCCCCTTCCAGCAGCTGAATAACTTTGTTTTTCTCCAGGTCGGGATCGGGGATCGGCACGGCGGACATTAAAGCCCTGGTGTAAGGATGCTGCGGGTTCTGATAAACCTCATCATAGGTGCCCAGCTCCACCGCATGGCCCAGATACATCACCAGCACGCGATCGGAGATATGTTTTACCACCGCCAGATCGTGGGCGATAAAGATCAGCGACAGCCCCATCTCGCGCTGTAGCTGCTGGAGCAGGTTAACCACCTGAGCCTGGATAGACACATCCAGCGCGGAAACCGGCTCGTCGCAGATAATCAGTTTGGGCTCCAGGATTAGCGCTCGGGCAATGCCGATGCGCTGGCACTGGCCGCCTGAAAATTCGTGCGGATAGCGGTTAATCAGGTTCGGCAGTAAACCTACCTTCATCATCATCGTTTTGACCCGCTCTTTGACTTCCTGACGCGCCATTTTGGGATGATAGGTACGCAGCGGTTCAGCAATAATGTCGCCGATGGTCATACGCGGATTCAGCGAGGCCAGCGGATCCTGAAATATCATCTGGATATCGCTACGCGCTCTGCGCCACTCCTCTTCGCTTTGCCCCAGCAGGTCGCGGCCCAGCCAGGCGACGCGCCCTTCCGTGGCCTTGACCAGCCCGATGATGGCGCGGGCCAGCGTCGATTTTCCGCAGCCGGACTCGCCCACCACGCCCAGCGTTTCGCCTTCGTACAGGCGCAGGCTGACGCCGTCCACAGCCTTCAGCATTTTCGGCGGCTGCCAGAACCACTGCCCGCTGTCTTTGATCGCAAAATGCACTTTCAGATCGGCGATTTCCAGCAGAACGTTCTTTTCTGTCGTGCTCATACCAGCTCCTCCGCAGGTTTAAAGCAGGCGCGCAGCCGCTCCTGTCCAAACGGTTCCAGCGGCGGCATCGTGGCGCAAATGTCCATCGCGTGTGGACAGCGAGGCTGAAACGGACAGCCTTTCGGCAGCCGCAGCAGGTTGGGCGGATTACCGGGAATGGTGGTCAGGGATTCGCCCTCCGCGTCCAGGCGCGGCACGGCATTGAGCAAACCAATCGAATAAGGGTGCGTTGGCTGATAGAAGATATCGCGGGCTTTGCCGTACTCCATCGTACGTCCGGCATACATCACCAGCACGCGATCGCAGATGCCCGCCACCACGCCCAAATCATGGGTGATCATAATAATTGCGGTGTTGAACTCTCTTTTCAGATCGTTGAGCAGCGTCATAATCTGCGCCTGCACGGTAACGTCCAGCGCCGTGGTCGGTTCATCGGCAATCAGCAGCTTAGGCCGACACAGCAGCGCCATCGCGATCATCACACGCTGCCGCATCCCGCCGGAGAACTCGTGCGGATACATCTTCATGCGCTTGCGCGCCTCGGGCATTTTCACCGCATCCAGCATCCGCACCGATTCTTCAAAAGCCTGTGCGCTGCTCATGCCTTTATGCAGCTGCAACACTTCCATCAGCTGCTCGCCAACCCGCATATAGGGATTTAACGAGGTCATGGGATCCTGAAAAATCATCGCGATCTGCTCGGCCCGCAGCCGGTTAAGCTGCTTTTCCGGTAGATTAAGGATCTCATTACCGCGAAAACGAGCCGAACCGCCGATGTGCCCGTTGCCGGCCAGCAGCCCCATCAGCGCAAAAGCCGTCTGCGACTTGCCGGAGCCGGATTCGCCGACGATGCCCAGCGTTTCGCCCGCCCGCAGGTCAAAATTAAGGTCGTTGACGGCGGTTACGTCGCCGTCGGGCGTGGTGAAAGTCACGCGCAAATCTTTTACCGACAGCAGCAGTTCGCTTCCCGCTTGCGTGGCCATCGCTGGCTGTAGTTGTGTAACGGTCATCGGGAAACTCCTTAACGATCTTTCGGGTCGAGTGCGTCACGCAGACCATCGCCGATAAAGTTGAAACAGAACAGCGTCACCACCAGAAAACCGGCCGGAAACAGCAGCAGCCACGGCGAGACTTCCATCGAGTTGGCGCCGTCGCTGAGCAGCGCGCCCCAGCTGCTCAACGGCTCCTGCGTGCCCAGGCCTAAGAAGCTGAGGAAGGACTCAAACAGGATCATGCTCGGCACCAGCAGCGAGGCATAGACCACCACCACGCCCAGCACGTTGGGCACGATATGGCGCAGCACGATGCTGGCGGTAGAAACGCCGCCGACATGCGCCGCCTCGATAAACTCTTTGCGCTTCAGGCTGAGCGTCTGGCCGCGTACGATACGCGCCATATCCAGCCAGGAAACCAGCCCGATCGCGACAAATATCAGCAGGATATTACGGCCAAAAAAGGTCACCAGCAGGATCACGAAGAACATAAACGGAAAGGAATTGAGGATTTCCAGCAGGCGCATCATCACCGAATCAACTTTGCCACCCAGATAACCCGCCAGCGAGCCATAAAGCGTGCCGACCAGCACCGCCACCAGCGCGGAAGCAATGCCGACCATCAGCGAGATACGCCCACCGATCGCCACGCGCACCAGCAGATCGCGTCCCGACGAATCCGTGCCGAAGTAGTGCTTAGACACCATATCCGGCGCGCTGGACATCATGCCCCAGTCGGTATCATCGTAGGTGAACGAGGAGAGCATGGGCGCGAAGATCACAAAGAGCGCAATCAGCACCAGCACGCTCAGGCTGGCCAGCGCCGCCCGGTTATGAATAAAGCGACGGCGGGCATCCTGCCACAGGCTGCGGCCTTCGATCTCCAGCTTTTCGCTAAAGGCGTCGAGAGCTTCGCTGTTTTTCTTACTCAGTATCATGGCGAACTCCGCGATTAATAACGAATTTTTGGATCGATAACCGCATAAAGCACGTCAACGATCGCGTTAAAAAGAATGGTCAATACGCCGACCAGAATGGTCAGGCTGAGCACCAGCGAGTAGTCGCGGTTCAGCGCGCCATTCACGAACAGCTGCCCAATGCCCGGCAGGCCGTAAATGGTTTCGATAACCATTGAACCGGTAATAATGCCGACAAACGCGGGGCCAAGGTAGGAGAGCACCGGCAGCATCGCAGGCTTCAGCGCGTGGCGCAGAATAATGCGACGCATCGGCAGCCCTTTAGCGCGCGCCGTGCGAATAAAGTTAGCGTGAAGCACCTCAATCATTGAGCCACGCGTAATACGGGCGATGCTGGCGATATAGGCCAGCGACAGCGCCACCATCGGTAAAATCATGTACTGGATAGCCCCGCCGTTCCAGCCGCCCCCCGGCAGCCATTTAAGCACGATGGCGAACACCAGCACCAGCAGCGGCGCCACCACAAAGCTGGGGATCACCACGCCGGTCATCGCCACGCCCATCACCAGGAAATCCCATTTGCTGTTCTGCTTCAGCGCGGCTATTACGCCCGCCGTCACGCCCAGCACAATCGCCAGAATAAAAGCAGCCAAGCCCAGTTTGGCCGATACCGGAAAGGCGTGCCCGACCAGGTAGTTAACCGTATAGTCTTTGTATTTAAACGACGGCCCAAAGTCGCCGCGCGCCAGCTGGATCAAATAGTCCAGATACTGTTTCCAGATGGGATCGTTTAAATGGTATTTGGCTTCGATGTTCGCCATCACTTCGGGCGACAGCGTACGCTCGCCGGTAAAAGGGCTGCCTGGTGCGAGGCGCATCATAAAGAAAGAGATAGTAATCAGGATCAGTAACGTCGGAATCGCTTCCAGAAAACGACGAAAAATAAATTTTAACATTGCCCGTACCTGCTGGCCTGTGCTTCAGCACTGCTCAAAAGAATTACATGGGGGAAGCGTCTTCCCCCGATTTTTTTAGTGTTTGATGATGTAAAGATTTTTATCGTACAGATAGTTCAACGGATCTTTGCCGGTATAGCCGCCGACGTAAGGCTTAACCAGGCGCGTATTGGCGTAGTAGAACACCGGCGCAATGGTCGAATCTTTATCCAGCTGCTGCTCCGCCTGGGTATATGCCTTACTGCGGACCGCTTCGTCGCTGGCCGCCGTGGCCGATGCCATAATTTTGTCGAAGGCTGGCGATTTATAGTGCGACGTATTGTTGCTGCTGTCGGACAACATGGTGTTCAGGAAAGAAGTCGGCTCGTTATAGTCTGCACACCAGGCGGCGCGCGCCACGTCAAAATTGCCCTGATGACGGGTATCCAGGAAGGTTTTCCACTCCTGGTTATTAAGCTTGATATTGACGCCGAGGTTTTTCTTCCAGATCGACGAAACGGCGATAGCCAGCTTCTTATGCAGGTCGGAAGTGTTATAGAGCAGCTCAAAAGTCAGCGGCTTGTCGGCAGTGTAACCCGCTTCCGCCAGCAGTTTTTTCGCCTCTTCGTTACGCTTCTCCTGCGTCCAGCTCATCCATTCCGGCTTGACCAAATCGGCCCCGTCAATGGCCGGCGGCGTATAGCTCCAGGCGGGCTGCTGGCCCTGTGCCAGCACCTTGTTGACCATGATATCGCGGTCCAGCCCCAGCTTCAGCGCGGCGCGGACGCGGGGATCGTTAAATGGCGCTTTCTGGTTGTTGAGTTCGTAATAATAAGTGCAGAGATAAGGATCGACGCGCAGTTCCTTCGGATTCTCTTTTTTCAGCTTTTTAAACAGCTCAATCGGCAGGTTGGTATAGGTCATATCGCTGCCGTTGCTGCTGAAGTAGCGGTTAACGTCGTTAACCTCAGACGGGATCGGCAGAAAAGTGACCTTATCCAGCACGGTATGCGCATTGTCCCAATACTGCGGGTTACGCACCACGACGATGCGCTCGTTAATAATGTGTTCCTGTAGCTTATAGGCGCCGTTGCCGACCCAGTTTTCCGGCTGCGTCCACTTTTCGCCAGCCTTGTCGATAGCGGGTTTATAAACCGGCGACATGGATGGGTGGATCAGCAGCTTATAAAAATAAGGTACCGATTCGGTCAGCGTGACCTGAAGCGTATGGGCATCAAGCGCCTTTACGCCAAGCTGGTCGGGCTTCTGTTTGCCTGCAATAATATCGTCGATATTGGCCAGATGCCCGTATTGCAGGTAGCTGGCGTAAGGCGATGCCGTTTTAGGATCGGCCAGGCGCTGCCAGCTATAGACGAAATCCTGGGCGGTAACCGGCTCGCCGTTAGACCATTTGGCGTTATTGCGCAGATGGAAAGTCCAGACTTTGCCGTCCTTGTTTTCCCAGCTTTCCGCTACGCCCGGGATCGGATGGCCGTTGGCGTCATTGATCAGCAGCCCTTCCAGCAGATCGTAGCTGACGTTAGATTCCGGCACGCCTTCGATTTTATGAGGATCCAGCGACTGCACTTCGTCGCCGTTGCCTTTGATCAGCTCCTGTTTAGCGGCAAGCTGCACGCCAGCGGGCACCGTGGCGGCCGATGCCATGCCGGTCAGCGCGCTCAGAATACCCAGCGCCAGCAGGCGCTTTTTCGTGATGTTGGTCATTTTGCTACTCCAGTTTTTATTATTACCGGGACGCTTTAGCTGTCCCTCTTTGCCGGGCCACGGCTCATGACGGGGAACGAATACGTCACGGCCGTTTTTTATTTGCCCTGGCTGCTGTCATCACTTGCTACTACCTTCCTTACAAATCAATGCTTTATAATATATAAATATTTTATATCCGGCTGATCCTGCGGATCTTTACCGGTAAAACCGCCAACCCAGGGCTTGATCAACCTTGCGCTGACCCGGTAATAAACAGGGACGATAGCGGAATCGCGATCGAGCTGCCGCTCGGCCTGCTGATAAAGCGAGGCGCGCTGCGCGGTATCGCCGGCCGACAGCGTTTTTGCCAGCAGCTCGTCGAATTTATCGCTCTTATAGAACGCCGTGTTGTTGGAGGAGTGGCTCTGCATGGCGTTAAGAAAGGTGGAGGGCTCGTTGTAGTCGGCACACCAGGTAGCGCGAGCCACCTCAAAATCGCCCTGACGCCGGGTATCCAGCATGGTTTTCCACTCCTGATTATCCAGCGTGACCTGCGCGCCCAGGTTTTTCTGCCACATTGAAGCCGCAGCGATAGCCTGCTTCTTATTCAAATCGGACGTGTTATAAAGCAGCCGGAAGCGCAGCGGTTTTTCCGCGCTATAGCCTGCCTCGCTCAGCAAGGCCTTTGCCTGTTCGTTGCGCTGTTGCTGAGTCAGCTTCATCCAGGCGGGTGGAGGTAAATCCGCGCCGTCAATAAAAGGCGGGGTAAAACCACCCGCCGGGATTTGCCCCTGCCCCATAATCTTGTTGGCGATAATATCGCGATCCAGGGTCAGCTTGACCGCCGTACGCACGCGCGGATCGTTAAACGGCGGTCGCTTATTATTCAGTTCATAATAGAAGGTGCACAGCAGCGGGCTGACGCGCACCTGAGTGCCCAGCGTTTTCTTCAGCATGGGAAAAAGCTCGGGCGGCAACACGCTGTTGGTCATATCGATTTCGCCGCTGCGATAGCGGTTAACATCGGTCGCTTCAGAAGTTATGGGCAGGAAGGTGGCCGTTTCGATCGTCGTCTGCGAATTATTCCAGTAGCGCGGATTGCGCTTCAGCACGATTTTCTCATTGATTACCCAGTCGCTGAGGGTATAGGCGCCGTTGCCGACATAGTGCGCAGGCTGCGTCCACTTCTCGCCCCACTGCTCGACGGCTTTACGGTTTACCGGCTTCAGCGCCGCGTTAACCGCCAGCGCGATAAAGTAAGGCACCGGCTTGCTCAGCACTATCTGCAGATGCGTGTCGTCAATCGCGCGGACGCCAAGACTTGTCGGTGGTTTTTTTCCGGCCAGGATCTGATCAATGTTTTCAATATGCGCGTATTGCAGATAGCTGGCATAGGGCGAAGCCGTTTGCGGATCGGCCAGGCGCTGCCAGCTGTAAACGAAATCCTGTGCGGTTACCGGCTCGCCGTTGCTCCACGTGGCCTTACGCAGCGTAAAATTCCAGACTTTGCCCGCCTCGCTGTGCCAGCTCTCCGCCATACCCGGCACGATATGGCCATTGTTGTCGGTAGCCACCAGCCCTTCCAGCAGGTTAATGACCACGTTGCTTTCCGGCACGCCCTCAATTTTTTGCGGATCCAGCGTGGAAACTTCGCCGCCGTTATTAATCGTGATGCTTTGCTGCGGGGCCAGCGCAATGCCTGCGGGCGCAGCGCTCAGGGAGGAAGCGGTCAACGCGCTACAGACAGCGACGGCCAGCTTCAGAGGCTTTAGCAATAATCTCATTAAACGATTTCTACCTCTGTACGAAAATTTCTGACGTAAACGTTGCCTGACAGGCTTTGCACATCTGATGCCAGTTTTGTCCGCTGAAGCAAAACCTATCAGATGCCGACTTTTCGCGCCAAGGTAAAATAACGAAAATGTTAACCAATTCTCTTTTATCACGAATAAATTAACGGGCGTGCAACTTATTTTGAACAGAGAAGTTAATTTAATATATTGATTTTTGATGGTTTTATTTATAAATTCGCTAATTCTCCCTGTTAATTGTCTGTCACAGCAGCGTTGAGGCTATAAGCTCTGTTTCGCAGCATAAAATAGCAGGTAAAAACCTTATCATGACGTTTAATGTGTGACATGCGCATAATAACAGCGATAAAATTTGTTATTGAAATAACATTTTCTGCTGAGCTTCTGAAAAAGAATTATTTTTCAGTAATTACATTAATAATCTGCGCCGCTGGTTAAGCCACAAGAATATTTGCACTAAAAAAGGGCATTGCGCCCTCGTTTTGCACAGTTTTGGGGCGCCATTTTATTGCATCAGTAAATTAAGCGCAGATTATGCCTCTACGGCCCCTTTTTATAGTGAGGAGTTTTATCCCACCAGTCCTGGAAACAGCGCTCTGACGCCGGTAACGATAAATTCGATACCCAACGCCATCAGCAACAGTCCCATAATACGGGTGATCACGTTAATTCCCGTCTGCCCCAGCGCCCTGACCATCAGCGGCGCTGCGCGAAACAGCAGCCAGCAGCAGACGGCAAAAAGCGCAATCGCCACGCTAAAGCCAAGCAGGTTCACCCAGCTGTGATAACGGGTGCTCCAGACAATGGTCGAGCTGATGGCGCCAGGTCCTGCCATTAAAGGCAGCGCCAGCGGCACTACGCCCACACTTTCGCGAACCGCGGTTTCTGTCTTTTCCTGCTTGTTCTGTTTATCCTCGCCCAGCTTGCCGCTGATCATCGACATCGCGATAGTGACCACCAGTATTCCACCCGCGATACGGAAAGAATCAATCGAGATGCCGAACAGATGCAGAATGGCGTCACCTAAAAACAGCGAGGTCCAGAGGATAATGGCGACGGAAAGGCTGGCCGTCAGATTGGTTTTGTTCCGCGCGGCCGGTAGCTGATAGCTGGTCATACTGATAAAAACGGGAATAATGCCGACCGGGTTTACCAGCGCAAAAAGCCCGACGAAAAATTTTATATAGCCTGACAGGTCGAGGATGGTCGGGTTCACACTTTACTCCAGTAAGGGGGATGTCGCTTAACGCATCGGTCAAGCCCGGACTGCCGTGGGCATGCCTGCTCCGACAGCCTGTTAAGCAGTTAATTACTCTAATAATTCATATATTAGCAAACTATAGCGCTAATAATTTAGCCTGCCCGGCAAATGTAGCCTATTGAAAATTCAGGCAACAGGCCGTAAAGCCTCTGCTGAAAGGTGTCAGCATGGATAGTTCTTGATCTACATCAAAATCATCGGCCAGACCTGTGCGTACTATTGTACTCAGTAAACGGAATTACCCGCAGATTAACCGCCTGTAACGGTAATGATGCATAGACTCTTTTAGTAAACCTGTAGAACCTGAAAGCCAAAAAGCCAGCACGTTTGGTTAACAACCAGGCACCCTTGTCTATAATTTACAGTTCTGACTTGTTTACTAACAGAGTTTAACTTTCATCAGGAGAGCATTATGGCCGTTACTAATGTTGCTGAGCTTAACGCACTGGTCGAACGTGTAAAGAAAGCCCAGCGAGAGTACGCGAATTTCACTCAGGAACAGGTCGACAAGATTTTCCGTGCTGCCGCTCTGGCCGCTGCCGACGCCCGCATTCCCCTGGCTAAAATGGCCGTAGCGGAATCCGGAATGGGGATTGTTGAAGATAAAGTTATCAAAAACCATTTCGCCTCTGAATATATCTATAACGCCTATAAAGATGAGAAAACCTGCGGTATTCTCGAAACGGATGACACCTTCGGCACCATCACTATCGCCGAACCTACCGGCCTGATCTGCGGCATTGTACCTACCACTAACCCAACGTCCACCGCTATCTTTAAAGCGTTGATTAGCCTCAAAACCCGCAACGGTATTATCTTTTCTCCGCACCCGCGCGCTAAAGACGCCACCAACAAAGCGGCGGACATCGTGCTGCAGGCGGCTATCGCCGCCGGCGCACCAAAAGATATTATCGGCTGGATTGACGCACCTTCCGTGGAGCTTTCCAATCAGCTGATGCACCACCCGGATATTAACCTCATCCTCGCGACCGGCGGGCCTGGCATGGTGAAAGCGGCCTATAGCTCCGGTAAACCGGCTATCGGCGTCGGTGCCGGTAATACCCCGGTAGTGATTGACGAGACGGCGGATATTAAACGCGCCGTGGCTTCCATTCTGATGTCCAAGACCTTTGATAACGGCGTAATCTGCGCATCTGAACAGTCTGTTATCGTGGTGGATTCCGCTTACGACGCCGTACGTGAACGCTTCGCCAGCCACGGCGGCTATCTGCTGCAGGGCAAAGAGCTGAAAGCGGTACAGGATATCATCCTGAAAAACGGCGGTCTGAACGCGGCGATTGTGGGCCAGCCAGCGGTGAAAATTGCCGAAATGGCAGGCATCAGCGTACCGTCCAGCACCAAAATCCTGATTGGCGAAGTCAAGCTGGTTGATGAGTCCGAACCTTTCGCGCATGAAAAACTTTCCCCTACGCTTGCCATGTACCGTGCAAAAGATTTTGAAGATGCGGTCAGCAAAGCGGAGAAACTGGTGGCAATGGGCGGGATCGGTCACACCTCTTGCCTGTACACCGATCAGGATAACGAGCGTGAGCGCGTTAACTACTTCGGCGACAGAATGAAAACCGCGCGTATTCTGATTAATACTCCGGCTTCGCAGGGGGGCATCGGCGACCTGTATAACTTTAAACTTGCTCCGTCACTGACGCTCGGCTGCGGCTCCTGGGGCGGCAACTCTATCTCCGAGAACGTAGGACCTAAACATCTGATCAACAAGAAAACCGTGGCCAAGCGAGCAGAAAATATGTTGTGGCATAAACTTCCTAAGTCTATCTACTTCCGCCGCGGTTCCCTGCCTATCGCCATGGAAGAAGTGGCGACCGACGGTGCTAAACGCGCCTTTATCGTTACTGACCGTTATCTGTTTAACAACGGCTATGCGGATAAGGTGGTATCGGTATTGAAATCTCACGGCCTTGAAACCGAAGTGTTCTTTGAAGTCGAAGCGGATCCGACGCTGAGCATCGTGCGTAAGGGCGCGGAGCAGATGAACTCCTTCAAACCGGACGTGATTATTGCTCTCGGCGGCGGTTCGCCAATGGATGCGGCAAAAATTATGTGGGTGATGTACGAGCATCCCGAAACCCATTTCGAAGAGCTGGCCCTGCGCTTTATGGATATCCGTAAACGTATCTATAAATTCCCGAAAATGGGCGTGAAGGCGAAGATGATTGCCATTACCACCACTTCCGGCACAGGTTCAGAAGTCACGCCTTTTGCGGTGGTGACCGATGACGCGACGGGCCAGAAATATCCGCTGGCTGACTATGCGCTGACGCCGGATATGGCTATCGTTGACGCCAACCTGGTAATGAACATGCCGAAGTCACTGTGCGCTTTTGGCGGTCTGGATGCCGTGACCCACGCGCTGGAAGCCTATGTCTCCGTACTGGCTAACGAATATTCCGACGGCCAGGCGCTACAGGCGCTGAAGCTGCTGCAGGAAAATTTACCGGCGAGCTATCGTGACGGCGCGAAAAATCCTGTTGCTCGCGAGCGCGTCCATAACGCCGCGACCATCGCCGGCATCGCTTTTGCCAACGCCTTCCTTGGCGTCTGTCACTCCATGGCGCACAAGTTAGGCTCTGAGTTCCATATTCCACACGGTCTGGCTAACGCCCTGTTGATCGGCAACGTTATCCGCTACAACGCTAACGATAACCCAACCAAGCAGACGGCGTTCAGCCAGTACGATCGCCCGCAGGCTCGCCGCCGCTATGCTGAAATAGCCGACCATCTGCGTCTTAGCGCGCCTGGTGACCGTACCGCCCAGAAAATTGAAAAACTGCTTGCATGGCTCGAAGGGATGAAGGCGGAACTGGGTATCCCTAAATCGATTCGCGAGGCTGGCGTACAGGAAGCGGACTTCCTGGCAAAAGTGGATAAGCTGGCGGAAGATGCCTTTGACGACCAGTGTACCGGTGCTAACCCACGCTATCCGCTGATTGCCGAGCTGAAGCAAATTATGATGGATACCTTTTACGGTCGTGAATACGTAGAGCCTTTCGATTCCGTAGCCGAAGCTCTGGTGGCGCAGCCGGTCGAAATGCGCAAGAAAGTGAAAAAATAATCTAACCTGACTGAAACCCGCCGCAAGGCGGGTTTTTTTATCCTTAAGCCAGGCTAATCATCCTGCGCGCATTCAGCCTTAAAAATCGTTCTGGTTTCGTCGTGTCGCCTCTACTCCTTTCAGGCTGGCTTACGGCCTTTTTCCCCATAAACCGCCTCCAGCGAGTGCTGCTCAAGCGCCGCCTTATAATGCTTACGGCAGACGGAGACGTAACGCTCATTGCCGCCAATCACTACCTGCTCGCCTTCATCGTAAGGCTCGCCATTTTCATCGACTCTTAATACCATTCCCGCTTTTCTTCCGCAGTGGCAAACTGTTTTCAGCTCGACCAGCTTGTCGGCCCAGGCAAGAAGATAGTGGCTGCCGCTAAATAATTCCCCGCGAAAATCGGTTCGCAACCCATAACAGAGAACGGGAATATCCAGATTATCTACCACGTCCGATAACGCTTTTACCTGCTCCCTGGTCAGAAATTGCGATTCATCTATCAGCACGCAGTGAACCGGTTCCATTTGCTGCTCTGCTTTTATCTCATCAAAAAGTGCCGTGTCGTTATTATACAATTTTGCTGGAGAAGAAAGGCCAATTCGCGAACTCACTTTGCCCGATCCAAAACGATTATCAATTTCTGCGGTATAGACAAGCGTGCGCATCCCGCGCTCATGATAGTTATATGAGGACTGCAATAGCGCAGTCGATTTACCTGCATTCATTACGGAATAATAAAAATAAAGCTGAGCCATCTGGCCTTGCTCCAAATTAAAGTTTAACGGGTTAAGTTTATTGTATCACACTCATCAAAGACCAGGATGACCCCAGGTCGCGCCTTTTTCGTCCGGTATTGCGTTGCCGCTGCCGTAAAGACTGTACTAATGGACAGGTGAAATCGCCGGCCTCTTTCGCATCGGATTTTACCGCCGCTATTTTTATCGCATTTAACGATTAAAAAAAGGTTAGCGATCTTGCTATTATTCACTGCGTTTTCTGTGGGTTAGCTTTGACACCATTTAGCAAAACAAGCCTGCGGCTTTGATTATAATTTTATGCGTTGGGGTAAGCTGAAGTGGTTATCTGTTGCAATAATCAATCCGTTATTCACCTTATGCCTATTTTGTCGAAGGTTTAATAAGGGATTGTCAGCGTCAGAAGATAATCACATTTCTTTCCCTTACAAAATTAGCTATTGCAGTTCATTATGACGCACTCTATTATTATCAGGCAGAACATTCCCCCATTATAATTTTTGAGATCAGAACAATGAGCGAAGCACTTAAAATTTTGAACAACATCCGTACTCTGCGTGCACAGGCCAGAGAATGCTCGCTGGAAACTTTAGAAGAGATGCTGGAGAAGCTGGAAGTTGTTGTGCACGAACGCCGTGATGAAGAGAGCCACGCTCAGGCTGAAATCGAAGAGCGCACCCGTAAACTGCAGCAATATCGTGAAATGCTGATTGCCGACGGCATCGATCCTAATGAACTGCTTGCTACGCAGAACGCTGCAAAAAGCGTAGGTAAAACCAAGCGCGCTGCCCGTCCTGCCAAGTATAAATATGTGGACGAAAATGGCGAAACGAAAACCTGGACCGGCCAGGGTCGTACGCCAGCCGTAATCAAAAAAGCTATCGAAGAACAGGGTAAAAAACTCGAAGATTTCATGCTGTAAATTTCTTCAGCGGATGAACTTTCATCCGGGCGACATAAAAAAAGGAAGCTTTGGCTTCCTTTTTTTATTACCGTTATACCTGATAGAAAGTGCGATACCAGTTAACAAATCGGCTTACGCCCTCTTCTACCCCAGTTTGTGGCTTAAATCCAATCGCCTTATAAAGCGCTGTTGTATCCGCGCTGGTCTCCAGCACGTCGCCTGGTTGCATAGGCAGCATGTTTTTCTCGGCGGTCATGCCTAACGCTTTCTCCAGCGCCTCGATATAGGCCATTAACGTAACCGGGCTGCTGTTGCCGATATTATAAACGCGATACGGCGCCGAACTGGTTGCCGGGCTGCCGCTTTCTACCGTCCAGCTGGCGTCTGGCTGAGGAATAACGTCTTGCAGGCGTACGATGGCCTCGGCGATATCGTCGATATAGGTAAAGTCGCGGCGCATCTGGCCATTGTTATATACGTCAATTTTTTCACCCGCAAGCATGGCGCGGGTAAATTTAAACAAGGCCATATCAGGGCGTCCCCACGGACCATAGACGGTGAAAAACCGCAGGCCGGTAGTCGGGATACCATAAAGATGAGAATAGGTATGAGACATCAGCTCATTGGCTTTTTTGGTGGCCGCATACAGAGAAACCGGATGGTCTACCGTATCGTCGGTTGAGAACGGCATTTTGCGGTTCAGGCCATATACGGAGCTGGAAGAAGCATAAAGCAGATGGCCGACTTTATTGTGGCGGCATCCTTCCAGAATATTTAAATGGCCGATAAGGTTGGCATCGGCATAGGCCAGCGGGTTTTCCAGCGAATAACGAACGCCTGCCTGCGCGGCCAGGTGAATAACGCGGTCAAAACCTTCGGCGGCAAAAAGCGCGGCCATCCCTTCCCGGTCGGCAAGGTCAAGCTCAATAAAAGTGAAGTTTGAAAAAGGTTTAAGTAAATCCAGGCGGGCGAGTTTGAGTTTTACATCATAATAGTCATTCAGGTTGTCGAGACCGACAACCTGGTGACCGGCGCCTGACAGGCGTTGTGCGACATGAAAACCGATAAAGCCTGCTGCGCCGGTAACCAGATATTTCATACTTCCCTCGTTAATTATGCAATTTGGATAGAAGCTCCGCGGCCGATTGCATAATAAACGAAACCGCGTTTGCTGACTCTTTCTGGATCATACAGGTTACGACCATCAAAAATCACGGGTTCTTTCAGCGCATTTTTAATGACATCAAAATCCGGCGCGCGGAAGTTTTGCCATTCGGTGCAGATAACCAGGCCATCTGCGCCCTGCAATGCTGCTTCTTTGGTACCCATCAGCTTAAGATCGCTGCGGTGACCATAGATGCGCTGCGCTTCGTCCATCGCTTCCGGATCGAAAGCCTGAACGGAAGCCCCGGCCTGCCACAGTGCTTCCATCAGCACGCGGCTTGAAGCTTCACGCATATCGTCAGTGTTTGGCTTAAAGGAGAGTCCCCACAGCGCAAAGGTTTTGCCCTGAAGGTTGTCGCCAAAGTGACGCTTGATAAAGTCCGGCAGCTTGTGCTTCTGCGAGTCGTTAACGTCTTCCACAGCCTGCAGCAGGCGTGGCTTATAGCCAATCTGCTCGGCGGTGCGGATCAGCGCCTGAACGTCTTTCGGGAAGCAGGAGCCGCCGTAGCCGCAGCCAGGGTAAATAAAGGAGTAACCGATACGGGAATCGGAACCAATACCCTGACGCACTTTCTCGACGTCCGCACCCAGGCGTTCAGCCAGGTTGGAGATCTCGTTCATAAAGCTGATTTTTGTTGCCAGCATGCAGTTAGCCGCATACTTGGTCAGCTCGGCGCTGCGGATATCCATCAGGATCATACGATCGTGATTACGGTTGAATGGCTCATACAGCTCGCGCAGCAGCTCTACAACCGCTTCGTTGTCGGTACCTACCACAATACGCTCAGGACGCATACAGTCGTTGACCGCCGCACCTTCCTTCAGGAATTCCGGGTTAGATACCACATCGAAAGCGATCTCTTTGCCACGCGCCTTCAGCGTTTCTTCCATCACGCCACGCACGCGATCAGCCGTTCCTACCGGTACGGTTGACTTGTCGATAACCACTTTATGATCGTTCATATGTTGGGCAATCGTACGCGCTACCGCGGTGACATATTTCAGATCCGCAGAGCCATCCTCATCCGGAGGCGTGCCCACAGCGATAAACTGCATAATGCCGTGGTTAACACCCTCTTCCGCATTGGTGGAGAACTTAAGGCGACCGGCCTCATAGTTCTGCATCACCAGCGGCGTCAGGCCTGGTTCAAAAATTGGAATGATCCCTTTCTTCAGATTCTCGACTTTGTTTGCGTCGACATCGATACAAAGAACGTCATGTCCGACTTCGGCCAAAACCGCAGCCTGAACCAGACCCACATAGCCGATACCAAATACGGTGACTTTCATTGAATTGTCCCGGTTAAAAAATTAATCTTATTTCTCGTTGCCAACGGTGCTTTCAAGCCATGCTTTGAAATCTGCACCCAGCGTATTATGACGTACGCCGTATTCGACGAATGCCTGCATGTAGCCCAGTTTGTTACCGCAGTCGTGGCTGATGCCTTTCAGGTGGTAAGCTTCAACGGTTTCTTTGTCCATCAGCATAGCGATAGAGTCAGTCAGCTGGATTTCATCGCCTGCGCCTGGAGGCGTTTTCGCCAGCAGAGGCCAGATATCCGCAGAGAGCACGTAACGACCCACAACCGCCAGGTTAGATGGCGCTTTATCCGCTTTAGGCTTCTCTACCACACCGACCATTGGCGCGCTTTCGCCCGCTTTCAGCTCTGCACCCTGGCAGTCAACCACGCCATATGCGGTCACGTCTTCTACAGGCTCTACCATGATCTGGCTGTGGCCGGTTTCGTCGAAGCGACGCATCATGTCGGCCAGGTTGTCCTGAGCCAGGTTAGATTCGTACTCGTCGATGATAACGTCAGGCAGGATAACGGCAACCGGCTCGTTACCGACAACCGGATAAGCGCACATTACCGCGTGGCCCAGACCTTTCGCCAGACCCTGACGTACCTGCATGATGGTCACATGAGGCGGACAGATAGACTGGATTTCTTCCAGCAGCTGACGCTTAACGCGTTTTTCCAGCATCGCTTCCAGCTCAAAGCTGGTATCAAAATGGTTTTCGATAGAGTTTTTAGATGAGTGCGTTACCAACACGATCTCGGTGATACCAGCAGCGATACACTCGTTAACGACATACTGAATTAACGGCTTATCAACCAGCGGCAGCATCTCTTTAGGAATTGCTTTGGTGGCAGGTAACATACGGGTTCCCAGACCAGCAACAGGGATAACCGCTTTTTTTACTTTGGACTTATAGGCAGACATCTAAGTACCTCTCTTTAGGCCGTTCAAGTTATTACTTGATATGTCGAGTTAAAAAACGAAGTGAGTATATCAGCTGAACCCGGATGGATTTATCCTGGTTCATTCATTTCCACGCAATTTAAGACTATTACCTAAGTGTAAAGCTTATCGCTGGTCCTGTGCCAGGCACGCAGCGATAAAAAGAAAAGGGCTGTTTATTCGGTAGACAACATCAGGCGCAGCCTGCCGCCAGCGCCCCATACCTGGCACTGCCAGGCATCGCAGCGCTGGCTGATTTGATTAAGATGCGTACTGCCCAGCGTGCCAAGCGGAACGCCATTACTCAGCTGTATTTGATGAGAATGAATATTCAGAGTGGCGTTTAAACCAGCAGAAACCAGGATAAGGTTTTTTAATCCCTGGTGATAATAGCCGACCAGCAATGGAAATTGACCCTGAAGGTTGGCCTGGCGTAAAAGTAAATTAACCTGTTTCAGCAAACTATTTAGCTCAGGCAGTCGCTGCGCCTGGCCAGAAAGCTGATCCTGAAGCAGGCCGTTAAATAATGCCCTTAATAATAACGCGGCCAACACGCCGTTATCGCCCGCGCGCGTGACATCCAGACAATAGAAAGCCAGGTCTTTATCAGAAAGTGCCGCAACGTCGAGCACCAGGCCCGGCTGTTCCGCCATTGTCAGTTGACGATAGTTAATGCGGCAGTTAGCGATTTCCTGCTGTACCGGCGGCTGCAGCTGCTTTAACAACTTTGCCGCCGCCTGCGGATCGCGCACCAGGGCGTCCCAGTCCTGAAAGAGCTGCTCGTCCTCTTCTACTTTGGAAGTGAACATAGAGGGATAGAGGCATTCGTAAACCGCCTCGCGCAGCCTTTCCAGATCTTTTAACGGTTTCAACAGCACATCCTGCACGCCAAGGCGCAGTACGTGGGCGATATCAGACATGTTTTCAGTGGCGGAGATCACCAGGATCGGCACGGGGTTTCCCCGGGTCCGCAGATGTTCAACAAGCTTGATACCGTTCATGCGCGGCATAGCCAGGTCGCATATCATCAGGTCAAAGACCTGGTGCTGCATACTTTCCAGAGCCTGAACGCCGTCATCGGCAAGCGAGGTAGTGGCGCCCAGCGCGCTCAGAAAATTATCCAGCAGAGAACGGAAAACCACTTCGTCTTCAACTATCAGGATCTGTTTTCCGCTTAATGGCTTCTCCATTGTCCCCCCTTGTGCGCCAGATAAGTCAATAGTGGCTCAAAAACCACAATTGCGCCTCTCAGATTTGCCCGAAGTCTGTTCATTTCTCTTCCGGCATTGCGTACTGACGGACCAGCGGAAGCAATTCATCCATCTTTTTCTCTACGGCAAGCCTGCCCGCCTCAATAGCCTCTTCCGCCCGATGGAAATCCAGGGTAGAAATCTGCGGGCAGAAAGGCTGTATCAGCACATCCGGCGGATCGCCGGCCATCCGGTTGCGCTTGACTCTGTTTTCGAGCACCTGAATCGAGGTCGTCATAATTTCCATCGCTCCCGGCGTTTGATTAACTTTTTTCTGGGCGATCTCGCTCAGTTTTTGTCGCAGCTTGCCGCGCCAGCCATCGGCGGCAGCGGGGAGCTTCACGGTTTGTGGCGTAACGGAGAGTAAGTTTTGCTGCATCAGATGCGCGTCGTGCTGTAAATCGACGGCAATAACGATATCGGCGCCCAGCGCACGGGTTAAAGATATGGGCACGGGATTGACGACGGCACCGTCCACCAGCCAGTAGCCGTTCCAGGCGACCGGCGAAAGCAGACCCGGCATGCTGCATGAGGCGCGGATGGCCTGATGCAGATCCCCTTCCGTCAGCCAGAGTTCGCGTCCGGTACTGAGATTGGTGGTGACGGCGCCGAACGGCAGGCTGCAAGCCTCAATGTGCGTATGCGGCAGCAGGCGACGTACATGGCTGAACACGCGCTCGCCGCGCAGCAGCCCGCCTCGCCGCCAGGAGAAGTCCATCAGGCGAAGCACTTCCCAATAGCTGAAACCCTGCACCCAACCGGCAAGAAGAGGAAGACGTTGACTGGCATAAGCGGCGCCGACAAGCGCTCCCACGGAGCAACCTGCCACCACATCAATCCTGATGCCGGCTCGTTCCAGCGCCTCAATCACGCCGATATGAGCCCACCCTTTGGCTGCACCCGATCCCAGTGCCAGCCCAATCTTAACCTGTCTCATTCCACCTCTGGTGTTTGCTTAACGAACCAATGGCGCCACTCACACGGCTCGGTTACCATGACGCCCAAAACTCACCCTGCTTTTTATTATCCTCTGGAGACAACGTGTCTGAATCCTGCCCATGCTGTAGCGGATTGGAGTATAGCTTATGTTGCCAGCCCTGGCTCAATGGTGACGGCATTCCCCCTACGCCGCAAGCATTGATGCGCTCGCGCTATACCGCCTATGCCAAAGGCGACGCCGATTACCTGATTGCCACCTGGCATCCTGACTGCAATGCCGCGCGCTTCCGCGAGAGCCTGGAAGAGAGCTTTGCCGTCACCAGATGGCTTAGTTTACATATAGTTGAGGCACAAGCACCAGGGGATAATGCAGAAGGCTACGTCACCTTCTTCGCCCGTTTCTCTGAAAATCAGCGCAACAGCTTTATTCATGAGCGTTCGCGCTTTCTTCGTCTGGCGCAACGCTGGTATTATGTTGACGGAACCTTCCCCGAAACAGGGCGAAACGACCGATGCCCGTGCGGCTCCGGAAAAAAATTTAAAAAATGTTGTGGCCAGTAATGGTCCCCCGCATTCCCTCAGAATTGCTTTGACAGGATTACCATCGCAATGCAAGCGCAAACACTACAACGAAAAGTTTTACGAACCATTTGCCCTGATGCCAAAGGCCTGATCGCCAAAATCACCAGCATTTGTTACCAGCACGAGCTGAACATCGTGCAGAACAATGAGTTTGTCGATCATCGCACCGGTCGCTTTTTTATGCGCACCGAGCTGGAAGGCGTTTTTAACGACGCCACGCTGCTGGCCGAGCTGGACAACGCCCTGCCTGCCGGATCGTTCAGAGAGCTGAACGCTGCGGGCCGTCGCCGCGTGGTGATCCTGGTAACGAAAGAAGCGCATTGCCTGGGCGATCTGTTAATGAAGAGCACCTATGGCGGTCTGGACGTTGAAATCGCGGCGGTTATCGGCAACCACGAAACGCTGCGGACGCTGGTCGAACGCTTTGATATTCCGTTTATTCTGGTGAGCCATGAAGGCCTGACGCGGGAAGATCACGACAATAACATGGCGGCGGAGATTGACCGTTTTCAGCCTGATTATGTAGTGCTGGCCAAGTATATGCGCGTGCTGACGCCTGCTTTTGTGCAGCGCTATCCTAATCAGATTATTAATATCCACCACTCGTTCCTGCCTGCCTTTATCGGCGCGCGGCCTTATCACCAGGCCTACGAGCGTGGCGTAAAGATCATCGGGGCTACTGCGCATTACGTTAATGACAATCTGGACGAAGGCCCGATTATCATGCAGGACGTCATCCATGTGGATCATACCTACACGGCGGAAGACATGATGCGTGCGGGACGTGACGTGGAGAAAAATGTGCTGAGCCGCGCGCTTTATCAGGTGCTGGCGCAGCGCGTATTTGTCTACGGCAATCGCACTATCATCCTGTAAAGGTTAAAGACTGCTGTTTTGTCGGACAAAGCAGCAGTCAGAATAAAAAAGCGGCAAACGGCTCGTCATTGCTGAATCCGGGCTTTACAGCGGGCCAGCATTTGATATGATGCGCCCCGCTTCAGCAAGCAGGAAGCAAGGCCAGTGGTGGGGTTCCCGAGCGGCCAAAGGGAGCAGACTGTAAATCTGCCGTCATCGACTTCGAAGGTTCGAATCCTTCCCCCACCACCATTTCCAACTTATGTTGGCTCGGCGTTTAAGCACGCTCTGTCATATTCCCCATGGGGAAGGATGAGAAGCTTCGACCTCGAAGGTTTGACCCGAAGGGCACGGAACGTAGTGACGTGGATCCTTCCTGCACAGCAGTAAAAGTTAGTATGCACCATTTCCAACTTATGTTGGCTCGGCGTTTAAGCACGCTCTGTCATATTCCTCATGGGGAAGGATGAGAAGCTTCGACCTCGAAGGTTTGACCCGAAGGGCACGGAACGCAGTGACGTGGATCCTTCCTGCACAGCAGTAAAAGTTAGTATGCACCATTTCCAACTTATGTTGGTTCGGCGTTTAAGCCACATTACAAGTAGTACGCTTCCCCTGGTGGGGTTCCCGAGCGGCCAAAGGGAGCAGACTGTAAATCTGCCGTCATCGACTTCGAAGGTTCGAATCCTTCCCCCACCACCATTTCAGATATCTTCAAACTCCAATATTAAAGCGCAATTTCCCAGATCGCTTATGGGGAAGGATGAGAAGCTTCGACCTCGAAGGTTTGACCCGCAGGGCACGGAACGCAGTGACGTGGATCCTTCCTGCACGATGCCGCCCTCAGCACCACCATTTCAGATATCTTCAAACTCCAATATTAAAGCGCAATTTTCCTCCTCCTTACCGAGACCGCCGCTTACAACCTCTGAATAACCTGATGCTCCGGCGCGCTGCGCCACAGACTAATGACAGCCCGCGCCCGATTCTGCTACCATCCGCACATCTTTTTTCCCGCTACCGGGTGCAGTTATGAAATTTGTCTCTTTTAATATCAATGGGCTGCGCGCCCGCCCCCATCAGCTTGCCGCCCTCGTCGAGCAGCACCAGCCGGACGTCATCGGGCTACAGGAAACCAAAGTTCACGATGACATGTTTCCGCTCGAAGAAGTCGCCAGCCTGGGCTATAACGTGTTTTACCACGGACAGAAAGGCCACTACGGCGTCGCACTGCTGACTAAAAGCGAGCCGGTAGCGGTACGTCGCGGTTTTCCCGGTGACGATGAGGATGCGCAGCGCCGCCTGATTATGGCGGATATCGCCAGCCCAATCGGCAATATTACCGTGATCAACGGCTACTTCCCTCAGGGCGAAAGCCGCGATCATGCGACTAAATTCCCGGCAAAAGAGAAGTTTTACCGCGATCTGCAAAGCTATCTTGAGCAGGCGCATCAGCCCGCCAATCCGGTGCTGATTATGGGTGATATGAATATCAGCACGACCGATCTGGATATCGGTATCGGCGAAGAGAGCCGCAAGCGCTGGCTGCGCACCGGTAAATGTTCCTTTCTGCCGGAAGAGCGGGAATGGATGGATCGCCTGCTGAACTGGGGTCTGGTCGATACCTGGCGCGCGCAGAATGCTGACATTAACGATCGCTTCTCGTGGTTCGATTACCGTTCTAAGGGCTTCGATGACAACCGGGGCCTGCGTATCGATCTGCTGCTGGCCAGCCAGCCGCTGGCCGAGCGCTGCGTAGCAACCGGCATTGATTACGACATCCGCAGCATGGAAAAGCCTTCCGATCACGCGCCCGTCTGGGCCGAATTCCGCTTCTGATGGCGGCTGAACGGCTTGACGTAGTGGCCGCGCTGATTGTGCGTCACGGGAAAATTTTGCTGGCGCAGCGCGGCCCACATGGCGATCAGGCCGGCCTGTGGGAGTTTCCGGGCGGCAAAGTGGAGGCAGGCGAAAGCCAGCCTCAGGCACTGCAAAGGGAACTGAAAGAAGAGCTGGGCATTGAGGCCGCTATCGGCGGCTATATCGCCAGCGAGAGCCGGGAGGTCAGCGGGCGGCAGATCCATCTGCACGCCTGGCTGGTAGAAACCTTCACCGGTGAACTCCGGCTTAACTGTCATCAGGCCCTCGCCTGGTGTTTGCCGCAGGAAGCAATGCGCTATGAGCTGGCGCCAGCCGATATTCCCCTGCTGGCCGCCTGGCTCGCACAGATTACTTAACGGTCTGCCAAATCAGATTATTGGTGCCGTAAGATTTTTCATCGCGGCTGCACTGCAACAGCACGCCCTCCATCTTCACTACCGAACCTTCCGTGTAGCTGCGATTTTGATAAGTACAGCAGCGCAGGCACGGCGGTTGATTGTTCTGCCCCTGCGTCCACGCTTCCGGCGGCATATCCACCATCACATCCGCATTAACGCCGCCCTGCGGCGGTTCCTGCTCATAATCGCCGTGGCCGGTGCTGAGATGCATGCCGCCTGCCGCATACAGTGGAGCACAAAACAGCAGCGCGACCGTGACTAAAATGCTTTTCATCGCTTAATTCCCCTTCGCTTTCGCCGCCTTACGCTGCGGCTTTTTACGGTTACCCGCCGGTGATGGAAGGCCACGGAACGCGTGCGCAGCGGGCTGCTTTCGCGCCTGATCGATCAGAGTATAGAGCGTCCCCACCAGCGGCTGCATAAAGTCCTGGTAGCGACATTGCTTCTCACTGATTTTGGTCAGCGTGGATTCCCATTGGGCGGTCATATCCGGACGCGCCGCCATTTCCGGCAGCGAGTGGATCAGCGCGCGCCCGGCGGGAGTCGCATTGATGTAACGCCCTTTCTTAATCAGGAAAGCGCGTTTAAACAGCAGTTCGATAATCCCGGCGCGCGTCGCCTCTGTTCCTAAACCATCGGTCGCACGCAGCACTTTCTTTAGATCTTTATCCTGAACAAATCGCGCGATGCCGGTCATGGCCGATAACAGCGTGGCATCGGTAAAGGCGCGAGGCGGCTGGGTCTGCTTGCTGACCACCTCTCCGCTTTCGCACAATAGCTCATCGCCTTTCGCCACTACGGGCAGCGGCGTGCCGTCGTTTTCCTCGTCCCGCTCTTTGCTGCCCAGCAACGCGCGCCACCCGGCTTCAGCAAGAAAGCGTGCTTTAGCGATAAATTTTCCGCCCGCGATATCCAGCTCGATCACGCATTTACGGTAAATAGCATCGGGACAGAACTGCATCAGATACTGCGTGGCGATCAGGCGATAGATATTCGCTTCGTTTTCCGTCAGCCTGACCTGCCCGCTGCGCGCCGTAGGGACGATCGCGTGGTGCGCGTCTACTTTTTTATCATCCCAACAGCGGTTGCGGCGATCGCTGTCGAAATCGGCTGGCGGCGTGAGTTCTGGCTGATGCGCGTTGATGGCATTGAGCACCGCATGCCTGCCGGCAAAATGTTCATCGGGCAGATAGCGGCTGTCCGAACGCGGATAGGTGATGAGCTTATGCGTCTCATAAAGCTTCTGACAGGTATCCAGCACCGTTTGCGCGCTCAGGCCAAAGCGCCTGGCCGCTTCGATTTGTAAAGAAGACAGCGAGAAAGGCAGCGGCGCGGTGTCGTTCTCGCGCTTGTCGTTATAGCTGGTAACCTGCGCTGGCTGGCCGCCAATACGCGCGACGACGTGCTCGGCCAGCTGGCGATTAAGCAGCCGTCCTTCTTCATCCTGGTGCGGCTCGCAGGCTTCGCTTGGCTGCCAGATAGCGACAAAGCGCTCATCCTTTGGCGTAACGATATGCGCCTTTACCTCGAAGAAATCTTTCGGCACGAAATTCTCGATCTCTTCGTCGCGCCGCACTACCAGCCCCAGCACCGGCGTCTGTACGCGGCCGACCGACAGCACGCCATCGTAACCCGCATTACGGCCTAACAGCGTCCAGGCGCGGGTCATATTGATGCCGTAAAGCCAGTCCGCCCGCGCCCGCGCCAGCGCCGAAACGCACAAAGGGATAAATTCCCGGTTTTCCCGCAGACGCTCTATTGCCCTTGAGACGGCCTGCGGGTTCAGATCGTTGATCAGGCAGCGCTGCACCCGCTCGCGTTTTTGCGGCGGTAGCGCCAGATAGTCCAGTACTTCGTCCACCAGCAGCTGCCCCTCCCGATCGGGGTCGCCCGCGTGCACGACGTCACTGGCTTTCTCCAACAGCGTTTTAATGACGTTAAGCTGCTTTGCCACGGAAGGACGCGGCTGTAGGCGCCATTTTTCCGGCACGATAGGCAGGTCGGCCAGCGACCAGCGCGCATAGCGGCTATCGTAGCTGTCGGGCTGCGCCTGCTCCAGCAGGTGGCCGACGCACCAGGTCACGACATCATCGCTGCCGCAGGCGATATAGCCGTCTCCCCGACGATGCGGCTTGGGTAGAACGTCCGCAATCGCGCGAGCGAGGCTGGGTTTTTCGGCAATAAACAAACGCATCCGGCGATGGATTCCTTCAGGGGATAACAGTGGGTAGATGGTAGCGTTTTCAACAGACGGTGATAAGCGTTCCACCGTCCGTTCGCTTATTATCCCGGCAAAATGACGGTCAGGCGACTATTCTGCATTTTTTGAAGGTGACAATCTGTCAGAAATAGCTGACAAAAGGCGTCGTATCCGGCGGAACAAGCGTGGTGGCGGATTTCAGCTGTGGCGTGCCTAAATAAAGAAAACCAACGATGGCGTCCTGCTCGCGGCAGTTAAACGCCTCGCGCACGGCCTGATGCTCGGTCCAGGCGCCGCTGCGCCAGATGCCGTTAAAACCCTGCGCCACGGCTGCCATCTGCATCGCCATCACCGCACAGCCGGCGGACACTACCTGTTCCCAACGCGGCACCTTATGGTGCTCTTCACAATGGGCCACCACAGTGATAATCATCGGCGCGCGAAACGGCGACTGCTTTGCCTTCTCAATCGCTTTTGGCTCCATATTATCGTCACGCGCGGCTTTTTCCAGCAGCTGGCTGAAGCGGTCGCGTCCTTCGTTCTCTACGACAATAAAACGCCACGGTTGCAGCGTGCCGTGATCGGGCGCGCGCATCCCGGCGCGGATGATATTTTCCAGCGCTTCTCCGGCGGGCGCAGGTTCGCTTAAACGTGAGGCGGAACGACGGTTGACTACCAGATCCAGTGCGTCCATAACTTACTCCTGATAAGAATGCTGAGCAGCTGAAGCTAGCACAGGATGATGATTTGTTACAGCATTCCGCTTTTTCCTGCTGACAAGTTTGCCCCTGCTCTTTAGGATGTCACCATCCCGACCCGGCACGGGCTGGTTTCAGTCGATTTTCCGGGTTTATTATCGCGATTATGGAGAGACTATGCGCACTTTGTGGCGAGCGATCGCTGGCGTTTTTAAATGGGCCTGGCGCCTGCTGAATTTTATTCGGGAATTTATTCTTAATCTTTTCCTGGTGCTGCTGATTTTGATCTGCGCCGTGGCTTATTTTCAGTTCACCAAATCTTCCGCGCCTGTGGAAACGCAGAAAGGCGCGCTGGTGGTCGACCTTGCCGGTGTGATTGTCGACAAGCCTTCGGTCAGCAATAAGCTCAGCAAGCTTGGCCGCCAGCTGCTTGGCACCAGCAGCGATCGGCTGAAAGAGAATTCGCTGTTTGACGTTGTGGATGCTATTCGCCAGGCGAAAAGCGATGCCAATATTACCGGTATGGTGCTCGATCTGCGCGATTTCGCCGGGGCCGATCAGCCCTCGCTGAGCTATATGGGCAAAGCGCTGCGCGAATTCCGCGACAGCGGCAAACAGATTTACGCCACGGGCGACAGCTACAGCCAGGCGCAATACTATCTCGCCAGCTTCGCCAATAAGATCTACCTGTCGCCTCAGGGCACGGTCGATTTACACGGTTTCGCGACTAACGGGCTTTACTACAAAACGCTGCTGGACAAGCTGAAGGTCAGCTCGCATGTGTTCCGCGTCGGTACCTATAAGTCTGCCGTAGAGCCTTTCCTGCGCGATGATATGTCGCCTGCCGCGCGTGATGCAGACAGCCGCTGGATTGGCGAGCTGTGGCAGAACTATCTTAATACTATCGCTGCCAATCGCCAGGTGACGCCGCAGCAGCTTTTCCCGGGCGCACAGGGCGTGCTTGATGGCCTGCAGAAAGTAGGCGGCGATACCGCACGCTATGCAAAAGATAATAAACTGGTGGATGAACTGGCCTCTCGTTCAGTTGTGGATGCGCAGCTGGGCAAAGTTTTTGGCTGGGACAAGCAGGCGCAGGACTTTAACGGCACCAGCATCTACGATTACTCGCTGAAGGACAAACCGGCGGCCAACGGCAATATTGCCGTTATCATGGCTAACGGCGCGATTATGGATGGCGAAGAAACGCCGGGCAACGTCGGCGGCGATACCACCGCGCTGGCTATTCGCAAGGCGCGCCTGGATAACAAGGTCAAGGCGATTATTCTGCGCGTCAACAGCCCTGGCGGCAGCGTCAGCGCGTCTGAAACCATTCGTGAGGAGCTGGCGGCGGCCAAAGCGGCAGGCAAGCCGGTAGTGGTGTCAATGGGCGGTATGGCGGCTTCCGGCGGTTACTGGATCTCTACGCCGGCGAATTACATTATCGCCAGCCCGAGCACGCTGACCGGCTCTATCGGGATCTTCGGGGTTATCAATACGGTTGAAAACTCGCTGGATGCGATTGGCGTACATACCGACGGCGTGGCGACTTCGCCGCTGGCGGACGTGACCACGACCAAAGCGCTGCCGCCGGAAGTGCAGCAGCTGATGCAGCTGAGCATTGAAAACGGTTATAAAAACTTCCTGGGTCTGGTAGCCAGCTCGCGTGGGAAAACGCCGGAGCAGATCGATCAAATCGCTCAGGGCCACGTCTGGACAGGGAGCGACGCCAAAAGCAACGGCCTGGTCGACGCGCTGGGCGACTTCGACGATGCGGTGGCGAAGGCGGCGGAACTGGCCCATCTCAAGCAATATCAGCTCAACTGGTATCAGGATGAGCCAGGCTTTATGGATCTGCTGTTCAGCCAGATGGACGCATCCGCACGTGCGGCGCTGCCCGAGGCGCTGCAAGCGTATTTGCCTGCGCCGATGTATGACGTAATGGCCGCGATGAAAAACCAGCCGGGCCTGCTCGACAATCTGAACGACCCGCAGAACCGCTATGCGTTCTGCCTGACCTGTAGCCAGGTCAAATAAGCCAAAAGCAGCCCGCTGGTCGGGCTGCTTTTCCCGGTTTTTCCCCTTATACTGCCCTCTTTTTCAAGCCTGAGTAATCACATGCAAAAAAAATCCATCTATGTAGCCTATACCGGCGGCACCATCGGGATGCAGCGTTCCGAGCATGGCTATGTGCCCGTTTCTGGTCATCTGCAAAATCAGCTGGCGAAGATGCCGGAATTCCATCGTGCCGAAATGCCGGATTTCACTATTCACGAGTACCAGCCGCTGATCGACTCTTCCGACATGACGCCGCAGGACTGGCAAACGATTGCGGATGATATTCAGGCTAACTATGACAGGTACGACGGTTTCGTGATCCTGCACGGCACCGATACCATGGCGTTTACCGCCTCCGCACTCTCTTTTATGCTGGAAAATCTGGCCAGGCCGGTGATTGTGACAGGGTCACAGATCCCGCTGGCGGAGCTGCGTTCTGACGGGCAGCAAAACCTGCTTAATTCGCTGTTTGTCGCGGCTAATTATCCCATTAATGAAGTTGCCCTTTTCTTCAATAATCAGCTTTATCGCGGCAACCGTACCACTAAGGCCCATGCCGACGGCTTTAACGCTTTCGCCTCACCTAACCTGCCGCCACTGCTGGAAGCGGGTATCCATATTCGTCGCCTGAACACCCCTCCGGCCCCCGGCGGCCAGGGATCGCTTGTCGTGCGCTCAATAACGCCTCAGCCCGTGGGCGTGGTCACAATTTATCCGGGGATTTCTGCCGACGTGGTGAGCAATTTCCTGCGTCAGCCGGTAAAAGCGCTGATCCTGCGCTCCTACGGGGTTGGCAACGCGCCGCAGGATCCGGCTTTCCTGAAAGAGCTGCAGGAAGCCTCCGATCGCGGCATTGTCGTAGTGAACCTGACGCAATGTATGTCCGGCAAGGTGAACATGGGCGGTTACGCTACGGGGAACGCGCTGGCGCTGGCGGGCGTGGTAAGCGGCTACGATATGACCGTGGAGGCAACGCTGACCAAGCTGCATTTTCTGCTCAGCCAGAACCTTTCCAGCGATGAAGTTCGCCAGCAAATGCAGGTGAATTTGCGCGGCGAGCTGACTCCTGACGAAAAGTGAGATAAGCATGAGCCAGGCCCTGATCCTGATCGATCTGCAAAATGATTTTTGCCCCGGCGTCGCGCTGGCCGTGAAGGACGGCGACAGCACCCTCGCGGTCGCTAACCGGTATGCGGCAGAGTTTCATCGGGTTCAGCGGCCGGTGGTGGCGACGCTGGACTGGCATCCGGCTAACCACGGCAGCTTTGCGTCAGTGTCGGGCAAGCCGGCGGGCACGCTGGGCGAACTGGACGGCCTGCCGCAAATATGGTGGCCGGATCATTGCGTACAGTGTAGCGCAGGCGCAGAGCTGCATCCTGAGCTGAACCGGCGCTATCTGAGCATGCAGATTTATAAAGGCGAGCAGCCGCTGATCGACAGCTATAGCGCATTTTTTGATAACGGCCACCGCAGCAAAACGGCGCTGGATAGCTGGCTGAAAAGCCGGGGCGTCACCAGCCTGACGATGATGGGCCTGGCGACGGACTACTGCGTAAAATACAGCGTGCTGGACGCGCTGGCGCTCGGCTATCAGGTTCAGGTCGTCGCCGCAGGGTGTCGGGGCGTAAACCTGTCACCGCAGGACAGTGAGATTGCGCTGGCAGAAATGGCGAATAAAGGCGCGATCGTTATTTAAACCGTGCCGCAGACGCTGCACCTCCCGCCGGCACATCCATGCCGCTTTTCGTCACCAGGCTAACCGGGCCTGCTCGCCCGGTTACCATCAGGTCACCGGGCTTTATCATGGCATCAGACAATATCAGTGCAGCCTGATAGGGGTGATGTCGTCGTCGATGCCGAATTCCTCTTTCAGCTGTTTCTTGCTTTTGGTCACCATTTCGCCGCCCTTGCCCACGCTCATATGCTGCGGCTCGTCGTTATGACGCGCCTGCCATAGCATCACCAGCTGCAGGCTGTTCTCTTTCTGCTCTGGCGTCAGGGCCACGCCGTCGGCCCATTTACCGGTTTCGACCGCCGTAGCCAGGCGGTGATAAACCTCGGGCGTCATGGCGGCGATGATCTCATCCAGCTCCATAGCGTCTATCCTTTAATCTGAGTGCCATCTTCATCGGTGAAACTTAATGAAGCAGAGTTGACGCAGTAGCGCTCGCCCGTCGGCTGAGGGCCGTCGGGAAAAACGTGCCCCAGATGGGCATCGCAGGTACCGCAGCGGATTTCTATCCGTTGCATCCCGTGCGAGTCATCTTCCAGATAGCGGATGGCGTCATCGCTGTAGGGCTGATAAAAACTCGGCCAGCCGCAGCCCGAATCATATTTGGTGCCGGACAGGAACAGCGGCGAGTTACAAACGAGGCAATGATAAATCCCTTCGTGCTTGTTGTGCAGCAGCTTGCCGGAGTACGGCGGCTCTGTACCGCGCTGCTGCGTAACGTAGCGCTGCATTTCGTTGAGGTCGGTTTCAGGTTTCAGTGGGCGTTCGGCCATATCAGGTATCTCTGGCTAAGTGGTCTGAAGATTCCTACATTCTAACAAATGCATAACAACGTCAGGGGATTTTTCATGCTCAGGCGGAGTCTGAAAGTGACCGGGCAATGAAATTGTGACTTAGATCACCCTTTAAAATCCCGACCCCTTTATATTCGGGCCGAATGCCCCAAACTAAAGGTAAGACGCTCGTCGCGGAAGGCGTTTTCAGGCGATTATTCCTGCTCCAGGGTTTGATTTGTCGCAACTATTGAAGCGATTCCGCTTGACGCCTGATAAGGTTTTTGTAATTTTACAGCCAACCTTTTATTCACTAACAACAGCTGGTGGAATATATGACTATCAAAGTAGGTATCAACGGTTTTGGCCGCATCGGTCGCATCGTTTTCCGTGCTGCTCAGCAGCGTTCCGACGTAGAAATCGTTGCGATCAACGATCTGCTGGACGCCGAGTACATGGCTTACATGCTGAAGTATGACTCTACGCACGGCCGTTTCGACGGCACTGTAGAAGTTAAAGATGGCCATCTGGTTGTTAACGGCAAAACCATCCGTGTTACCGCTGAAAGAGATCCAGCTAACCTGAAGTGGGACGAAGTCGGTGTTGACGTGGTTGCCGAAGCAACAGGTATCTTCCTGACCGACGAAACCGCTCGCAAACACATCCAGGCTGGCGCGAAGAAAGTTGTTCTGACCGGTCCTTCCAAAGATGACACCCCAATGTTCGTTATGGGTGTTAACCACAAGGCGTATGCTGGCCAGGAAATCGTTTCTAACGCATCCTGCACCACCAACTGCCTGGCGCCGCTGGCAAAAGTTATCAACGATAAGTTCGGCATCGTTGAAGCGCTGATGACCACCGTTCACGCCACTACCGCTACGCAGAAAACCGTTGACGGCCCGTCTCACAAAGACTGGCGCGGCGGCCGCGGCGCATCTCAGAACATCATCCCATCTTCTACCGGCGCAGCTAAAGCGGTAGGTAAAGTGATCCCTGAGCTGAACGGCAAACTGACCGGTATGGCTTTCCGCGTGCCTACCCCTAACGTTTCTGTGGTTGACCTGACCGCGCGTCTGGCTAAGCCTGCTTCTTACAAAGAAATTTGTGAAGCTATCAAGGCAGCGGCTGAAGGCGAGCTGAAAGGCATTCTTGGTTATACCGAAGACGAAGTGGTTTCTACCGATTTCAACGGCGAAACCCTGACTTCCGTATTCGATGCTAAAGCCGGTATCGCACTGAGCGACACCTTTGTTAAGCTGGTTTCCTGGTACGATAACGAAACCGGTTACTCTAACAAGGTTCTGGATCTGATCGCACATATCGCAAAATAATCGCGATAAGCTGATTCTGAGGGCGACTACGGTCGCCCTTTTTTTTCGTTGAGTAACAGGAGCTCCGATGAACGAAAAACTTTTTTCGCTGCCCGTAGCCGACCAAATCACGCCCTACATTTCACTGCGCACAATGGGCGAGCTGCCCGTAGTGGTTATCGCGCATCCGAAGGTGCGCGCGGCCGTGACGCTGCAGGGCGCGCAGCTGGTTGCCTGGCAGCCCAGCGGCGAGAAACCGGTTATCTGGCTGAGTGAGAAAACGGCGTGGACGTCCGGCAAAGCCATCCGCGGCGGCGTGCCCGTCTGCTGGCCATGGTTCGGCCCGGCCGGCGAACCGGCGCACGGCTTTGCCCGCTCGCTGCCCTGGACGCTGTCGGCGCACGACGAGAACGAAGAAAGCGTGATGCTGACGCTGACGCTGGAAAGCAGCGAGCAGACGAAAAAATTCTGGCCGCACGATTTTACGCTGTTTGCTCGTTTCCGCTTCAGCGATCGCTGTGAAATTGAGCTGGAAGCGCACGGCGACTTTGAGGCCACCGGCGCCCTGCACACTTACTTTGCCGTGGCGGATATCGCGGGCGTAGAGGTGAGCGGCCTGGGTCAGCCTTATATCGATAAGGTAAAAGATAATGCTGAAGGCCGTGCCGAAAACGGCAGGCAAACCTATCCCGATCGTGTCGATCGCATTTTTACCCAGCCGGAAGATTGCAGCACTATCCACGATACGGCGGGCAACAGGATCATAGAGGTTTATCATCACTATCATAGTGACGTTGTCACCTGGAATCCCGGCCCGGCGCTTTCGTGCAGCATGAGCGATATGGCAAACGAAGGCTATAAAAGCATGGTTTGCGTGGAAACGGCTCACGTGACGCAGCCAATGGTAAGCGCGGGCGAGTCTCCGGCCCGGCTGGCAACCACGATTAAAGTGCGCAAACGCGCTTAGTGAAGACGGCGGGCGCAATGCCCGCCTGCGGTACTACACCACGTCCAGCGGCATCTTGCGATTAGGCGGCGGGAAAGCTTCGTTGATTAACGCCAGTTCCTCATTGCTCAATACAACGTCCAGCGCGGCGGCGTTTTCAGCCACGTGCTGCAGCGAACTGGCTTTAGGGATCGCCATAATGCCTTCTTTGCGAATAACCCAGGCCAGCAGCAGCTGCGCCGTGGTAATGCCCTTTTGTTGTGCAATATTGTTCACAACAGGATGAGTCAACAAATCGTGCCGCAGTCGGCCAGCCTGCGCCAAGGGGCAATAGGCCATTACCGGGATCGCATACTGCTGGCAGTCCGGCAATAAATCATATTCAATACCGCGCGAAGCCAGATGGTAAAGTACCTGATTAGCCGCGCAGGCTTGCCCCCCCTCTTCGGCCAGCAGTTCTTTCAGGTCGCTACTGTCAAAATTTGACACGCCCCAGTGTCGGATTTTACCCGCCTGCTGTAGCTTCTCCATTGCCGTGATGGTTTCTTCCAGCGGAACCGTGCCGCGCCAGTGGAGAAGATAAAGATCGAGATAGTCAGTTTGCAGACGACGTAAGCTGCGTTCGCAGGCTTCCACGGCATCCACTACGCCCGCGTTCCACGGATAAACTTTTGAAACCAGCCAGGCGCTGTCGCGGCGGCCGCGCAGCGCTTCGCCTACCACCTCTTCCGCGCCGCCGTCCGCATACATTTCAGCGGTATCAATCAGCTTCAGCCCGTGCTCAAGCCCGGCCTGTAATGCCGTGATTTCCTGGCCTCGCCTGCTGCTTTCCTCGCCCATATACCAGGTTCCCTGGCCGATAGCCGGTAGGCTCTGGTCGGAGAAAGTTACGATTTTGGTCATCATGCCCTCCTGCACTGTTTCAGATCGCCATCATGATGCAAAAGGGCGCCGGACGCCCTTTTATGATGCAACCTTAATTAAAAGGTGTAGCTGATGCCGGTCCAGACGCTGGCCTGAGAATCCTTGTCTACCATCGGACTGTCTTTGACTTCGTCGCTCAGGCGCGTATAGCGACCGGCAACCGTGGCGTTCCAGCTTTTATTGATCGCCCAGGCAGCCGTCAGCTCCAGGTAAGGGTTCCAGCTGTCGTCGGCATCGTAGCTACGCAACCCGCTACGGCGCGATTCATTTTTGGAAACGCCATAATAGTAATCATTCTGGTTTTCGCTGCTGTAGAGCGCGCCGATGCCCGGCGTCAGGGTGAAATCACCGAAGTGGAAGCTGTAGAGATAAGTCAGATCCCAGATATAGCCGTCGCTGTTATCCAGCATATCGCCAGCCAGCACCGTCCTGATCGTACCCCAGTCAGCCGTATGGCGATAAGCCAGGCCGCCCATCAGCGTCATATGACGCTTATCCAGCGCTTTCAGCTGTTTGTTGTCGGTATCATCAGGATCGAAATTCTGCGGCGAGCCCAGCACCGTCAGCGACAGCTGATCCTGCGAATCTTTCCAGAGGTAGTAGCCCGCCGTTAGGCTGCGCACGTAAAAGCTGTCGCCTTCATAGTTAATGACAGGTACCGGGTAATAACGGTCGTCTCCGCCTTTATAAGGGCTTTGGCTGTAAATCACCGAGGCACCAAGCGTTAACGGGTTGGCATGAGCTATGCCAGCGGTAAAACAAACGGGTAAAAGCACGGCAAGCGCGCTAACTTTGAAATAGTTCACAATTAATTCATTCCATAAATATAACAATCAGCCAGAGGAGTTTATCAGTGTTACATCATTTGTTTAAAATTTTAAAGATACTGCCGCACGTAGAATCAACTTTAACACCGCCAGCGCCTGAAGATACCAGGCGCGCTTATTTACAAAATCCCGCCAGCCCGCATCAGGCAAGGGGCAGCGCTAAGATCAATTCTGACTTTGTTATTGAAATTGCATCAGAAATGCGAGGAGGTTCAGGAAATTTCCTGAATGCCAACTAAGCTTTAATCAAAGACGCTAAGTTTGAAGAGCAGAGTAACCATCTTTGTTGTGTATCCCGATTAGAAGTCAGGTTGGCATAAGGGTTGCTGTACTCATTATAAGTTCCTTCAGGGGCTTTCCCTCATTAGGCTCCTGGTACCTGTGCTAAAAACGAAAGGACGGGCATCGCTATGAATATATTCGATCACTATCGTCAGCGTTATGAAGCTGCCAAGGACGAAGAGTTCACACTGCAGGAATTTCTTACCGTTTGCCGGCAAGATCGTAGTGCATACGCCAACGCGGCAGAAAGGCTATTAATGGCTATTGGTGAGCCAATAATGGTCGATACTGCTCAGGAGCCACGCCTTTCCCGACTGTTTTCCAATCGCGTCATTGCACGCTATCCCGCCTTTGAAGAGTTTTACGGCATGGAGGAAGCGATTGAACAAATCGTTTCTTATCTGAAGCATGCCGCGCAGGGGCTGGAAGAGAAGAAACAGATCCTCTATCTGCTGGGCCCGGTAGGCGGCGGTAAATCCTCGCTTGCCGAGCGTCTGAAGTCTTTAATGCAGCGCGTACCCATTTACGTGCTCAGCGCCGACGGCGAACGCAGTCCGGTCAACGATCATCCGCTGTGCCTGTTTAATCCGCAGGAAGACGCCAATATTCTTGAAAAAGAGTACGGCGTGCCGCGGCGTTATCTCGGCACCATTATGTCCCCCTGGGCGGCCAAACGGCTGCATGAGTTTGGCGGCGATATTTCCCGCTTTAAGGTAGTTAAAGTCTGGCCGTCGATTCTGGAACAGCTCGCCATTGCCAAAACCGAACCGGGCGATGAAAACAACCAGGATATTTCCGCGCTGGTGGGTAAGGTGGATATCCGCAAGCTGGAGAACCACGCGCAGAACGATCCGGACGCCTATGGCTATTCTGGTGCGCTGTGCCGGGCTAACCAGGGGATTATGGAATTCGTCGAGATGTTTAAAGCGCCAATCAAGGTGCTGCATCCTTTACTGACGGCGACTCAGGAAGGTAACTATAACGGTACCGAAGGGATTTCCGCCCTGCCTTTCAACGGCATCATTCTGGCGCACTCCAACGAATCAGAATGGGTGACCTTCCGTAATAACAAAAACAACGAGGCGTTCCTTGACCGTGTTTATATCGTCAAGGTGCCTTACTGCCTGCGTGTGTCGGAAGAGATCAAGATCTACGACAAGCTGCTTGATCACAGCGAGCTGACGCACGCGCCATGCGCGCCCGGCACGCTGGAAACGCTGGCCCGCTTCTCAATTCTTTCTCGCCTGAAAGAGCCGGAAAACTCCAGCACCTACTCGAAAATGCGCGTCTATGACGGCGAAAGCCTGAAAGATACCGATCCAAAAGCCAAATCCTACCAGGAATACCGTGATTATGCCGGGGTCGATGAGGGCATGAACGGTTTGTCCACCCGCTTCGCCTTTAAGATCCTGTCACGCGTGTTCAACTTCGATCATACCGAAGTTGCCGCCAACCCGGTGCATCTGTTCTACGTGCTGGAGCAGCAAATCGAACGCGAACAGTTCCCGCAGGATTTAGCTGAAAAATACCTTGAGCATCTGAAAGGCTATTTGATCCCAAAATATGCCGAGTTTATTGGCAAAGAGATCCAGACCGCCTACCTGGAATCTTATTCAGAGTATGGTCAGAATATCTTTGACCGCTATGTAACCTATGCCGATTTCTGGATCCAGGATCAGGAATACCGCGACCCGGACACCGGCCAGCTGTTCGACCGCGAATCGCTGAATGCGGAGCTGGAAAAAATCGAGAAGCCTGCCGGGATCAGTAATCCAAAAGACTTCCGTAACGAGATCGTTAACTTTGTGCTGCGTGCCCGCGCCCATAACAGCGGGCGTAATCCAAACTGGACCAGCTATGAAAAACTGCGCACGGTAATTGAGAAGAAGATGTTCTCGAATACCGAGGAACTGCTGCCGGTTATTTCGTTCAATGCCAAAACGTCCACGGATGAACAGAAAAAACATGATGATTTCGTCGACCGTATGATGGAAAAAGGCTATACCCGCAAGCAGGTTCGTCTGCTGTGCGAATGGTATCTGCGCGTGAGAAAATCATCCTAAACCCGACTTCATAAATGCATTCCCGTGGGTCAGCAAACCTGGCCCAACGGCAACGTTGTTTGGGGGAATTATGGCCTATTTTATCGATCGGCGTCTTAACGGTAAAAACAAAAGCGCGGTGAACCGCCAGCGCTTTTTACGCCGCTATAAGTCGCAAATCAAACAGTCGATCTCCGAGGCCATTAATAAGCGTTCGGTAACCGACGTTGAGAGCGGCGAGTCAGTTTCTATCCCCGTTGATGATATCAACGAACCGGTATTTCATCAGGGCCGAGGCGGTCAGCGCCATCGCGTACATCCCGGCAATGACCATTTTGTGCAAAACGATCGTGTCGAGCGTCCTCAGGGAGGCGGCGGCGGCGGCGGTAGCGGTCAGGGCAATGCCAGTCAGGATGGCGAGGGCAAAGATGAATTCGTCTTTAATATCTCTAAAGATGAGTATCTGGATCTGTTGTTTGAAGATCTGGCCCTGCCGAACCTGAAAAAGAATCAGCATCGTCAGCTGAACGAGTACAAGGTGCATCGCGCCGGCTTCACGTCTAACGGCGTGCCGGCAAATATCAGCGTGGTGCGTTCGCTCCAGAACTCGCTGGCGCGGCGTACGGCTATGACGGCCGGGAAGCGGCGAATGCTGGGTGAACTGGAGGCCGCGCTGGAAGCGGTGCAGAAAGCCGAACCGGCCCAGCTGCTGGAAGAAGAGCATCTGCGCCAGGAGATTGCCGACCTGCGCGCCCGTATTAAACGCGTGCCCTTTATCGATACCTTTGATCTGCGCTATAAAAACTTTGAGAAGCGTCCCGAGCCGTCCAGTCAGGCCGTGATGTTCTGCCTGATGGATGTTTCCGGCTCCATGGATCAGGCCACCAAAGATATGGCTAAACGCTTTTATATTCTGCTCTATCTGTTCCTGAGCAGAACCTATAAAAACGTTGAGGTGGTTTATATTCGCCATCATACGCAGGCGAAAGAAGTGGACGAGCAGGAATTTTTCTACTCGCAGGAAACGGGCGGTACCATTGTTTCCAGCGCCCTGAAGCTGATGGATGAGGTGGTGAAGGAGCGTTACGATCCGGCGCAGTGGAATATTTATGCTGCTCAGGCTTCCGATGGCGATAACTGGGCGGACGATTCACCGCTCTGTCATGAAATTCTGGCTAAACATATTTTGCCGGTAGTACGTTATTACAGCTACATCGAAATTACCCGCCGCGCCCATCAGACGCTATGGCGCGAATACGAGCATTTACAGGCGGTGTTCGACAACTTTGCTATCCAACATATTCGTGAGCCGGAAGATATTTATCCGGTATTCCGCGAGCTTTTCCACAAGCAGGCGGAAAATGCCTGAAAGCAGTGATAAATCAGTCAGCATTTTGGGCTGGCTGATTTTCTTCTTTCCCGCCTTATCAACATCCAGCGCTGCCTGCAGCCGCCCTTCAACCCCAGGCCCTTTTTACAGCTTTTGCAAAATGGCGTAGCGGTCAGACAGCAAGCAGCCTTCTGAAAAACCTGCTCCTGCAGAGTGGTTCGCGTTTCGCTCTCAATGCCTTAAAGCGTTTTTATCCTTGCCTTATGCTTCATCGCCGTCAGGCCAGACTAACGCCGAAAACGGGCTGCGATACAACGCTTGCCGCTGCTGATTAGGCAGTAAATACCCCTTCTTTCTCCCGTTTCGCTCTCATCCTTCGCGCCAGTCCCTCTCAGGTTAACGACATTAATCGTATTCCGATGTCAAAAGCACAGGCTATTTGTTACTATTATTCCCGCGATCGTTCCATAATTTCTAAATTATCATACACTTGTTAGCCGAAGCAGTAGAAAACACGCCAAAACAGCCGTGGCGAAACAAAATTGCCCCTATTCACATATTCAGGGTATGCTTACGGCACGCCATCAACGCAGCTTTTTTGTCAGATACAGGAGATTGCCCCATTGGAAGCCAGTGCTATCTATAGTCTGTTTATCATCGGTTCAGTGCTGGTAGCGGCAAGCATCTTGCTCAGTTCCTTCTCTTCAAAGCTCGGCATCCCTATTCTGGTTATTTTTCTCGCGCTGGGCATGTTGGCCGGCGTGGACGGCATTGGCGGCATCGCTTTTGATAATTATCCTGCCGCTTACCTTATCAGTAACCTGGCGCTGGCGGTTATCCTGCTGGATGGCGGAATGCGCACCCAGGCCAGCTCGTTCAAAGTCGCGCTGGGCCCGGCGCTCTCGCTGTCGACCATCGGCGTGCTGATTACGGCCGGACTGACCGGCATGGCGGCCGCCTGGCTGTTTAACCTGAGCATGATCGAGGGCTTCCTGGTAGGGGCGATTATCGGTTCGACCGACGCGGCGGCCGTATTTTCGCTGCTCGGCGGTAAAGGACTGAATGAACGCGTCAGCGCCACGCTGGAAATGGAGTCCGGCAGCAACGATCCTATGGCGGTGTTCCTGACTATTACGCTGATTGAAATGCTGGAACAGGGTCAGACCGGCCTGAGCTGGATGTTTATCGTGCATCTTATCCAGCAGTTTGGTTTGGGTATCGTGCTGGGCCTGGGCGGCGGCTGGGCATTGTTGCAGCTGATTAATCGCGTATCGCTGGCCAGCGGGCTTTATCCGCTGCTGGCCGTCAGCGGCGGTATTCTGGTGTTTGCACTGACTACCGTGCTGGAAGGCAGTGGTATTCTGGCGGTCTACCTTTGCGGCTTCTGGCTGGGCAATAACCCAATACGCAACCGACATGGCATTCTGCAAACCTTTGACGGCATGGCCTGGCTGAGCCAGATAGGCATGTTCCTGGTGCTGGGGCTGCTGGTGAATCCTACCGATCTCTGGAATATCGCCTTACCGGCTATGCTGCTGTCGCTGTGGCTGATCCTGTTTGCCCGCCCGCTCTCCGTTTTTGTTGGTCTGCTGCCGTTTCGTGGGTTTACCACGCGTGAGCGCTTCTTTATCAGCTGGGTCGGGCTGCGCGGCGCGGTGCCTATTATCCTGGCGGTTTTCCCAATGATGGCCGGATTGCCGCATGCCTCGCTGTTCTTTAACATCGCGTTCTTTGTGGTGCTGGTTTCGCTAATGGTACAGGGAACCTCTCTCGGCTATGCTGCCCGCAAAGCCAGGGTGATCGTGCCGCCTACCGCCTCGCCTGTTTCCCGCGTGGGCCTGGATATCCACCCTGAGAATCCCTGGGAGCAGTTTGTCTACCAGCTGGCCGGGGATAAATGGTGTATCGGCGCCGCGCTGCGCGAACTGAAAATGCCGCGCGAGACCCGTATCGCCGCGCTTTTCCGCGATAATCTGCTGCTGCATCCAACCGGCAATACCCGCCTGCGCGAAGGCGACGTGCTGTGCGTGATTGGTCGCGAAAAGGATCTGCCGGAACTGGGTAAACTGTTTAGCCAGTCGCCGCCGGTTTCGCTCGATCAGCGCTTCTTTGGCGACTTTATTCTTCAGGCCGATGCTCGCCTGCACGACGTTTCAGAAATTTACGGCATTGAGCTGGATGACGAGATGAATATGCAGCAGACGCTCGGGCATCTGGTCGCCAGCATGATTGGCGGCGCGCCGGTGGTTGGCGATCAGGTAGAATGGAAAAACATGATTTGGACAGTGGCGGAAAAACAGGATAACGAAATAGTGAAAATCGGCGTGCGGATGGCGGAAGAGCGAGAATAATCCTGGGGCTGATTCGCATATAGCGACTATGCTTAAAGTTCGTGTCTAATCCGGAAGGGAGAAAATCATGGGTCATGTCGTAAAGATTGGTCGCTATGAAATTATCGACGCAGAGCTGGATGCGCAAAACGTCGATACGGTCGTTATTCCCTGCAAGACCAACCCGGCGCTGAGCTATCAGCTCGACGGGTGGGATAATGAGACCAGCGTGCCCGCCTGGATTGATGGCGAACCTGTTGATCTGGCTATCGGCCACTACGATACCGAGCAGGATCAGTGGGTACTGAAAAAGCCAGCCTGAATCAAAACCGCTTATCTGACCGCCGCGTTATTTCGCGGCGGTGAGCTATAATAATGTCTTATATTTGTTATACGCCTGTCATAAATTATCTTTTGCAATTTAATTTCCCGCTTCGTTTACCTTTCATTTCCTTTCAAAAAGCAATTCTTTCATTTTAGGAATTACCCGTATTAACTAACCCTCGGCTCTCCTGCATACTCTGTCACTGCTTCATGATGAAATAACGCCCACGTGTTTCATTTATTTAATCTCCTGAAACATACGGCCGTTAACTATTTAATACGCTGAAATTAAAACATTTAATTTCAGTATGACAACCCCTGAACGCGTGCTTGATCCTCGTCAGGTCAGCAATCCCTTATGAAAAGAGAGCAGGCATTATGGCAAGTACTCTGGTACTGAATGACCGTCGCCGCGCATTTAGCGGCACCCGGAAAAACATTATCGCCAAGCTGGCATTAAGTCTCAGCGACTTAATCTCCATTAACCTGGCCCTGTTTTTATCCACGGCAACCGTACGAGGTATTTGGGGGAACCTGGATATATTTCTCCCTCCGCAGGAAGTGCAAATACGCTTTACCGCCCAGTTTGTGATGTCCGTGGTCTGCACGGCCTGGTTCTGGATGCGGCTTCGTCACTATACCTACCGCAAGCCTTTCTGGTTTGAGCTGAAAGAGATCATTAAAACCCTGGTGATTTTCTCCCTGCTCGACCTGGCGCTGATTGCGTTTTCAAAATGGGATTTCTCCCGTCTGCTGTGGAGCTTCACCTGGATCTATGCGCTGATCCTGGTGCCGCTGCTGCGCTCCAGCGTCAAGCACGCCATTCTGAAAGCAGGACAGTGGCAGAAGCAAACTATCATCATCGGCTCCGGCAAAAACGCCCGCGAAGCCTATGCGGCGCTGCAAAGCGAAGAGATCCTGGGCTATGAGGTAAAAGCTTTTGTCGCCTCTAACGGCCATACCGGCGCGGAAAGCCTGAACGGTGTGCCGGTTATTACCGCGAAAGACATCGTCTGGGACACGGTCGATCTGGAAAACACCCAGTTTATCGTCGCCATGGAATACGAGCAGCAGGCAATGCGCGATAAGTGGCTGAAGCTGCTGTCGAAAAAGAAATGCCGCAGCGTTTCGGTCGTTCCGACGCTGCGCGGTGTGCCGCTCTACGGCACCGATATGTCTTTTATCTTCAGCCATGAAGTAATGATCCTGCGCGTCAGCAACAACCTTGCCAAACGCTCTTCACGCTTCCTGAAGCGCGTGTTCGACGTGGTGGTCGCCTCGCTGCTGCTGCTGTTCCTGGCCCCGGCTTTCGGTCTGATCTGCTGGCTGGTAGGCCGGGACGGCGGCAACAAAATTTACGGTCACGAACGCGTTGGTCAGGATGGCAAGAAGTTTAAATGCCTGAAGTTCCGCTCAATGGTCACCAACTCGAAAGAAGTGCTGGAAGAGCTGCTGGCGACCAGCGCCGAAGCGCGTGCCGAATGGGATAAAGACTTCAAGCTGAAAAACGATCCGCGCGTAACCAAAATTGGTGCTTTCCTGCGTAAAACCAGCCTGGACGAACTGCCGCAGCTGTGGAACGTGATCCGCGGCGAGATGAGCCTGGTGGGGCCGCGTCCGGTGATTGAAGCGGAGCTGGAGCGCTACGCGGGCGACGTCGATTATTATCTGATGGCGAAACCGGGGATGACCGGCCTGTGGCAGGTTAGCGGCCGTAACGATATCGACTACGATACCCGCGTCTATTTCGACTCCTGGTATGTGAAAAACTGGGCGCTGTGGACGGATATCGCCATCCTGTTTAAAACGGCTGGCGTGGTGCTGCGTCGCGACGGCGCGTACTGAGTTCCGGGGCGGCGGCTGCGGCGCCGCCCCTAAGTTTTCCTTTTCTTTTCTCCCCGTTATCACTACTCTGTGCGGCTTGCTTTTTTACTGGACGCCGCCGCCTCGATGCAAAAATTCACCTTACTTCTTCTCAGCCTGGTTCTGCTGGCACCGCTTGGCATCGATCTTTATTTGCCTACGCTGCCCGATATCGCGCTGGGGCTGAATACGCCGGTCAGCACCGTGCAAACGACTATTCCTCTGTTTCTGCTGGTAATGGGCCTGGGTCAGATTGTCGCCGGCCCGCTGGTAGATAACCTGGGCAGAAAGCCTGTCGCGCTGGTCGGTCTGCTGCTGTATATCGTCGGCAGCATGCTGGCCGCCACCGCTTCAGGCTGGCCGCAGTTCCTCTGCGCGCGCGTGGTGCAGGGCTGCGCCGTCTGCTGCACCGCCGTGGTTGCCTTCAGCGGCGTGCGCGACAGGCTTGACGGCGACGATGCCGCCCGGGCCTACGGCTTTCTGAACGGCGCGCTGAATATCGTCCCCGCGCTGGCGCCAATGCTGGGCGGTTTTCTTGCCGAAGCCTTTGGCTGGCGTGCGCCCTTCTGGTTTTTAACCGCCTATGCGGTCGTCATCGGTCTGCTGGTGATTTTCTTTTTACCGGAAACCCGCCCGGCCGGCACGCTGGCCGTAAAAGGCATTCCGCTGCGTCAGTACTGGCAGATCCTGCGTCAGCCTCGCTTCCTGGCGTTCGCCTTTGCCAACGCGGGCGCGCTGGGGATGGTATTAACTTACGTCTCGCTGGCGCCGCAGGTGCTGATGACCGAGGGCCAGCTCTCTGCGCTGCAGTTCTCTATCGCCTTTGGCGCTAACGGCTTCTGGATCATGCTGGTCAGCGTGCTGGTGAATAAGATGATCCGCAAGCTGGGTCGCCCGATTTGTCTGGCGACGGGCAGCGTGGCGATGACGCTGGGCGCGGTGATGCTGTTGGGCGGCGTGCTGCTGTTACCGCTGGCGTGGCAGCATCACTGGGCGCTCTATATGCTGCCGGTGGCGGTGTCCGTCGCCGGACTGGCGTTTACCGTCGGCCCGGCCACCAGCTACGCGCTGGAGCCCTATCAGAAACAGGCGGGCGTCGCTTCCGCGCTGGCGGGCTTTATCCAGATGGCCGGCGGCGCGTCGGGCGGCCTGTTGGCGATGGCGCTGCCGCTGGCGGAAAAATCCGCGCTGGCGCTGATGATGGTTGTGGGCGCGATACTGACGGGAACGGCCTGGTACTACAGTAGAAAAGTGCGCGGCACGCTCACCGCGCTTTAACTTTAAACGACCTTTACCGGTACGCGAGGCGCGAGCGCGCACATCAGCTCATAGCCCACCGTACCGGCCGCTTTTGCCACCTCGTCGATTTTGATGTTGTTGCCCCACAGCTCCACCTGAGTACCGATGCCTGCCTGCTGGCAGGGCGTTAAATCCACCGTGATCATATCCATGGAGACCGCGCCGACAATCTGCGTTCTGACGCCATCAACCCAAACCGGCGTGCCGGTTGGCGCATGGCGCGGATAGCCGTCGGCATAGCCGCAGGCCACAATACCGATACGCTGTTCATCGCTGGCGCGGTAGCGTGCGCCATACCCCACGCCGTCGCCGCGCCTGAGCGACTGGACGCCGATGATTTCACCGTTCAGCGTCATGGCCGGCCGTAGCCCGCTGCTGGCGACATCCTGCCAGTCGCCGCTTGGCGAAGCGCCATAGAGGATAATGCCCGGACGCACCCAGTCGTAATGGGTGTTGCTGTGCCACAGCGTGGCCGCCGAATTCGCCAGCGAACGCGGGCAGTTCATCCCTTCCGCCGCCTGATTGATGCGCGCCATCGGTGCCGTAACGCCTTCATTGCTTTCCGCTTCGGCAAAATGCGCCATCAGCGTGATCTCGCCAACGTTCGGCAGCGTTTTAAGCTTGTGCCACACCTGCTGTACCAGCGCGGGCTGAAAGCCCAGGCGGTTCATGCCGCTGTTCATTTTCAGGTAAATATCCAGCGGCGCGGAAAGCTTCGCCTTCGCCAGCGCCTGGATCTGCCAGTTGCTGTGCACGCTGGTGGTCAGCCGGTAGCGATCCAGGATGGGCAGTTCGTCCGCGTGAAAAAAGCCTTCCAGCAGCAGAATGGGCTTATTCCAGCCGCTTTCGCGCAGCAGAATAGCCTCTTCAAGATTCAGCAGCGCAAAACCGTCGGTCTCTGACAGGCTTTGCCAGACGCGAGCGATACCGTGTCCGTAGGCGTTGGCTTTTACCACTGACCAGACGTGGGAGCGGGGAGCAGCCTGGCGGGCGACGGCCAGGTTATGCCGCAACGCGCTGGTGTCGATAGTTGCGACAATAGGACGAGACATAACTTCTCCTGTTATAAACGGAAACTAGCGCGCGCCGTGCAGTATTGGGCCTGTAGTGGGCAGAAATCCCGGCAGATAGCGCATGACCGATAAGTCGTCAGCGGCAATTGCCGGAGCGCGTCCTGAGATAATATCAGAAAGCAGCTGTCCGGAGCCGCAGGCCATGGTCCAACCGAGCGTTCCGTGACCGGTATTCAGATAAAGATTTTTAAACGGTGTGCGCCCGACAATCGGCGTGCCGTCCGGGGTCATCGGGCGCAGCCCGGTCCAGAACGTTGCCCGGGCGAGATCGCCGCCCTGCGGATAGAGATCCCGCACCACCATTTCCAGCGTTTCGCGTCTGGCGGGCAGCAGTTTGGTATTGAAGCCAACGATCTCCGCCATGCCGCCAACGCGGATCCGATTATCAAAGCGCGTAATCGCCACTTTATAGGTTTCGTCCAGCACCGTGGAAACCGGCGCTGCCTCCGGATTGGTAATCGGGATAGTCAGCGAATAGCCTTTCAGCGGATAAACAGGGATAGCGATAAGGTCGCTGAGCAGCGAAGTAGAATAAGAGCCGAACGCCACTACGTACGCGTCCGCCGTTATGATTTCAGCGCCGCATTTCACGCCGACAATCTGGTTATGCTCCTGCAGCAGCGCGTCAACGGGCGTATTAAAGCGGAAAGTCACGCCCGCCGCTTTTGCCATCTCCGCCAGCCGACGGGTAAACAGCTGGCAGTCGCCGGTTTCGTCGTTAGGCAGGCGCAGACCGCCGGTCAGCAGATGACTGGTGGTCGCCAGCGCGGGTTCCGCTTCGGCCAGCTGGCTGGCTTCCAGCAGTTCATAGGGCACGCCCGCCTCTTTTAATACCGCGATATCCCTGGTGGCGCTTTCAAACTGCTGCGCGGTGCGGAAAAGCTGCAGCGTTCCGCCCTGGCGTCCCTCATAGGCAATACCCGTCTCATGGCGCAGCGCCTTTATGCAGTCGCGGCTGTATTCAGCGATGCGCACCATGCGGCTTTTATTTTCCTGATAGTGACGCATATCGCAGTTACGCAGCATTTGCCACATCCAGGCCAGCTGGAAACGGCTGCCGTCCGGGCGGATAGCCAGCGGCGCATGACGCTGAAACATCCATTTTATCGCCTTCAGCGGCACGCCGGGTGCCGCCCACGGCGCCGCATAGCCGGGCGAAATTTGTCCCGCGTTGCCCGCGCTGGTTTCCAGCGCCACGTCGGGCTGACGATCGATAACCGTCACCTCATGCTCGCTTTGGGCCAGATACCAGGCGCTGGCCACGCCCACCACGCCACTTCCCAGAATGACAACTCGCATCGCTACTCCACCGCCGGTTTCTTGAAGATGAATACACTGGATACAGGCGGCCGCTGCGGTGAAAAAAGCTGCGGGATGACAGCGGACGCCCTGTAAAAATATTGCCCTTCTTTTTTACCCTGGGCGGGAATAAAAACAAGATGCCGATGATAAATCGGAGTTTAATATTGCAATAGTTGCGACAGCAGCAGCAAATAATCATGAACACGCTATTTATTCCTTTCCGCAGCAGAATATGATTACGCCATATTTTCCGCTTATATACAGGATATTATCCTGTCCGGATTATTATTTTTTGCGCTTTACCTGACGTTAAAATGATTTTCCGGCTTCCGCTCTATTTTCTGCCGAAGATTTCCATTGTATTCCCCTGAGCGATCGGAGAGAGTGAACTATCATTGAGTTACTGGCTTCAATTCCAGGCCTGTTCCGACGGCGGCAGCGTCATGGCAGGTCGTAATGAAAACGGATGTTTGTCGCTACTGATGTAACGTCGAAAACCGGTTTTAAAAAAGGGGTGCGCTATGACGACTATCTTTGATGAGTCCATTACGAACAGCCAACGACTCAGCGACGGTCCCGACTGGACGTTCGATCTGCTGGACGTCTACCTTGCAGAAATTGACCGCGTCGCCAAACTCTATCGCCTTGATACCTATCCGCATCAAATCGAAGTCATCACTTCTGAACAGATGATGGACGCTTATTCCAGCGTCGGGATGCCCATCAACTACGCGCACTGGTCATTCGGTAAAAAATTTATCGAAACCGAACAGCGCTATAAGCACGGTCAACAGGGCCTGGCTTATGAAATCGTCATCAACTCCAATCCGTGTATCGCCTATCTGATGGAGGAAAATACCATCACTATGCAGGCGCTGGTGATGGCGCACGCCTGCTATGGCCACAACTCCTTTTTTAAAAATAACTACCTGTTCCGTAGCTGGACGGACGCCAGTTCTATCGTTGACTACCTGATTTTCGCCCGTAACTATATCAGCGAGTGCGAAGAGCGCTACGGCGTGGAGGAAGTCGAAAGGCTGCTGGATTCCTGCCATGCGCTGATGAACTATGGTGTCGATCGCTATAAGCGTCCGCAAAAGATCTCCTTACAGGAGGAGAAGGCCCGCCAGCGCAGCCGCGAAGAGTATCTGCAAAGCCAGGTGAACATGCTTTGGCGTACGCTACCGCGTCGCGAAGCGGAGGCGACCCATACCGAAGCGGCACGCTATCCCAACGAGCCGCAGGAAAACCTGCTCTATTTTATGGAAAAAAACGCGCCTCTGCTGGAGTCCTGGCAGCGAGAAATCCTGCGTATCGTGCGTAAGGTCAGCCAGTATTTTTATCCGCAGAAGCAGACTCAGGTGATGAACGAGGGCTGGGCGACCTTCTGGCACTACACCATCCTCAATCATCTGTATGACGAGGGGAAAGTCAGCGAGCGCTTTATGCTGGAATTTCTGCACAGCCATACCAACGTGGTTTACCAGCCGCCCTATAACAGCCAGTGGTATAACGGTATTAACCCTTACGCGCTGGGCTTCGCCATGTTTCAGGATATCAAGCGCATCTGTCAGGAGCCAACGGAAGAAGATCGCTACTGGTTCCCGGATATTGCTGGTTCAGACTGGCTGGAAACGCTGCACTTCGCCATGCGAGAGTTCAAGGACGAGAGCTTTATCAGCCAGTTCCTGTCGCCAAAAGTCATGCGGGATTTTCGCCTGTTTACGGTGATGGATGACGATCGCAATAACTTCCTGGAAATTGCCGCCATCCATGACGAAGCGGGCTATCGGGCGATCCGTCAGCAGCTTTCCGCGCAGTATAATTTAAGCAATCTGGAGCCTAATATTCAGGTTTATGACGTCGATCTGCGCGGCGATCGCTCGTTGACGCTGCGCTACGTGCCGCATAGCCGCGCGCCGCTGGATAAGAGCCGCCGCGAAGTGTTAAAGCACGTGCATCGCCTGTGGGGCTTTGATGTCCATCTGGAACAGCAGAATGACGACGGCAGCACGGAAATTCTCGACCGCTGTCCGCCCCGACCTTCTTCCCTGTAATAACCTGAAAAGCCGGTGCTGAAGACCGGCTTTTTTACGGCCTATCAAGGGATTTTACAGAAAACTAACGACGTACGCCGGATTCAGCGGGCATGGTGTTTTGCATGCCGTGCCAGATCTCACCGCTGCGATGGCCGTAATCGCGCACCGTTTCTACAATCTTGTCCAGCTGCTGGGTCTGACAAATCGTCAGCAGCTGCTGATAGAATTCACGCGCCACGCGACGCGCTTCCGGATTTGAAAAATAGTGGCGGCCTACGCGGGTATACAGCCCTTTCAGCCCGTTAAGGATCAGGCCGTAGATAGGATTACCGGAGGCAAAAGCCAGCCCGCGAAAGATATTGTAATCCAGCTCGGTATAGGCTTCCGCCCGGTCTTCTACCTGCTGCGCGGTGACCAGAACCGCCTCTGCTTTATCCGGATGAATACGGATAGCGCGGCGAATAAATACGGAGGAAATATCGGTGCGAACCGAAAGCAGACTGTCGATAAGCTGCGGTACGCTGTCATGATCGAGACGCGCCAGCGTTTCAAGGATGCTTAAGCCCGAGGTTTCCCAGAAATTATTTACCCGGGTCGGCTTGCCGTGTTGAATGGTCAGCCAGCCGTCGCGCGCCAGGCGCTGCAGCACCTCACGCAGCGTGGTGCGGGTCACGCCGATCAGCTCTGACAGCTCGCGCTCAGCAGGCAGAATTGACCCCGGCGGGAAGCGGCTGTTCCAGATACTTTCGATAATATATTCTTCAGCGAAGCCCGCAGGGCTCTGGGCCTTAATAACCATAGCGTATTGTTTCCGTTGCGTTCAGGGCTGCAAAAATTCGGCTCATCATACCAGATGGCTCAGCCGTCACCTAGACTGACGAAAGCGTAAAACGCTGCCGAAATCGCATTTCTCCTGAAATGAAGCCCTTGATTAACATTATTAAGCCGTGGCCGCCTGCAGCGCACCGCCGAAGCGATACATTTTTTTACACAGAGGCAAAGCCGCGGCGTTTTCAGCAGCGTAAATTTGCCGCATAGTGGCTGGCACGGCAGCCCTTTTGGTTTACACTGCCGCTTCAACGCTTATTACAGGGATTGATTATGTTGCACTATTTTAATAGCCGTTCCCGTGGTCGCGGTGCCTGGTTGCTGATGGCGCTGACCGCTTTTGCTCTGGAAATGGTCGCGCTCTATTTCCAGCACGTGATGCTGCTAAAGCCCTGCGTGATGTGTATTTACGAACGCTGCGCCCTGTTCGGCATTCTTGGTGCTGCGTTGGTAGGCGCTATTGCCCCTAAAACGCCGTTGCGCTGGGTGGCGATACTGATTTGGATCTATAGCGCCGTGGAAGGTGTACGTCTGGCATGGGAGCATACGATGATCCAGCTGCACCCCAATCCTTTTACCACCTGTGATTTCGCCGCCCGCTTCCCGCAGTGGCTGCCTCTTGATAAGTGGCTGCCGTCGGTGTTCGTTGCGACGGGCGACTGTGCGGAAAATCAGTGGTCGCTGTTTTCGCTGGGCATGCCGCAGTGGATGACGATTATCTTTGCCGCCTACCTCATCGTCGCCCTGCTGGTGCTGCTGGCGCAGTTTTTCACGCCGAAAAAACGCGATCTTTTTTCCCGCTAAACGCTCTCCTCCTCCCGGCCGTGCGTATTGTTTGCAGGCGGCCGGGCTTTGCCTTTTGCCGAATGCTGCGGTTGTCAGCCGGTAACGAGGCGGCTACGCTTTAAGCACACCTCAATGCAAAAAGGGAAACTATGAAAAACATTGCGTTAGCCCTCTCCTTTGCTTTTTCCGTTACGCTGCTTTCCGGCTGCACCCACTGGGGCGCCAATGACACGCACAGCCCGCCGCCGGCACCGCCAGGTGGACAACAGCCTCCGGGCGCACCGGGCGGCAGCGGCCCTGTCGGTCAGCCTCAGTCCTGAACCCGCCTCCCCTGAAGTCACGCGCTCAGGGGATTTTTTTGCCTGTCTCCCTCCAGCGCTTTAAAGCCCGGCTTGGTTCAGTACCTCATCTCCCTGCTTACCCTCCCTCTCCCGACTCGCTTAACCCATAAGAAAGATTGTTAAGTTAATATCACGCCGCTTATTAAATCGTAACGAGCTAATCGCGTAAATATATGAAATAAATAATAAAAAACCCTATTGCCAATTCTTAACCAAAGGAATACAGTGCGCTTACTGTATAAATATACAGTTAAAAACCCACTAACAAAGGATGGAAACATTATGGCTGATACACTGATTTTTAATGAAGTTGCTTCATTCGCCGCGCTGCGTGCCCGCAAACCTGCCGCTGAAGGCGAACGCGTTTTCCTGAGCTCCTGGAATGCCCGCGCTGCCGGCGACCGCTCTGTCACCTTTGGCGAAGGCTGGTTTACCGGTTATCTGGTCGCGGCGACGGACGACGGCGGCTTTATCGCCAGCAACGGCGGCGCGTACCACTGGCGTCGCGACAGCGATATTGAAGCGTTAACCGTTCATGACTTCGGCGCCGTACCGGGCGGTAAGGTTGACTGCGCACCTGCCGTGAAGGCGATGTATGAATTTATGACCGGCAGCTTCGCCCGCGGCTTTACCGACGGCCTTTCCAGCAAAGTCGGTATCCGTTTCGGCACGGGCACCTACCTGGTTAAGCCGCTCGACCTGCGCACCTATGGCGACAAAATCCCGGCCAACCACTCGGAGCTGCCTTATAACCCAAGCGGCTACTTCGCCGCCGGCGATTTCGTGATGCGCGGCGTGACCACCAGCTTCGGCAAGCAGATCGGCACGCGTATTATCTCTGACAAATCCACTTCGGCCGTGCTGGCGCTGAACCACCGCTACTTTTCTATCTACGGCATTGAGTGGGAAGGCCAGCAAACGGTGAAGCAGGACGAAACCACCAATATGCTGATTGGTGCAACGGTGGGCGTATTTAACGATACCGCCTCCAATAAACAGCCGTTTATCACCAACGAATGCGTGGGCGGCACCTTTGCCAACGTCTCCTACTTTAAAGCCAGCAATACCGGTGAAGCGGCGATTTACTACCTCGACAGCCTTGACAGTAAATTCACCCAGATTTACTGCAGCCGCGTGGCGGGCCCGGTAATTAAGGTAGGCTGGAGCAACCGTCCGTCCGGCGCCTGGGATCACTCCACGGCGATTGAGCTTACGGAATTTAACTTCCAGTTTTGCTACGCACCGGCTATCTGGATCCCTCGTCATGGCCAGGGCCTGATACGTAACGGCTGGATCGAACACAGCGCCGTGCCGATGGATATCAACAACGGCCAGTGGCTGATTGAAGCGCTGAGCATTGAGTCTTCTACCTACGATGCCGTGTTTTTTAATTCACGCGTCATTATGTCGCAATGGTCAAATCCGACCGGCGTGGAGTACGACCGCACTTCTGCGCCAGGCAGCGCAACCTGGTTCAGCTATCCGAAAAATCCGGACGGCAGCGATATCGTCGCCAAACTCTCCGGGTATGAAATGGGCATGTCGCTGTTTCAAAACAGCGGTACCTATCTGGACCATCCGCTGCGCGCGCAGTGGCTGAGCGGCGTGCTGCGCGGCACCATTGACAGCAGCCAGCGCTGGTTAAATATCGGTACGTTTCGGATGCCAAAAACCGGCAGCCACTGGAAAATTGAGGTGGACTGCCGCAGTACCTACGGCGGCATCGGTGGCGACACCGCCATGCCGATCCAGAACGACCGTGCAGCCGGTACGCTGCATATCCACGTAGCGCGTGGCGCGGGCTCGGTCCCGGCAGTAAGCTACTGGATGGAAGGCACGCCGGGTATTAGCGAAGTGCAGTATATACCTCAGGATTATAACGATATTCTGCCGGGCCTGTGGGTCAAGCTGCCTGATACCATTGCAGAATATGGTGTACACGTTCGCGGCACAGGTGAAATGCGTGAGGATAACGGCAGCTGGGCAAGATTTACGCCGAGCGGCGTGACGCAAAGCGCAGCGCCGGAAGGCGGCGTGGCGGCGCAGGCGCGGATGTCGATGAACAACGGCCAGGCCGGTTTTGGCGCGCAGGATGACGTTGCCGGCATCAGCACCCGCTCCCAGGCCTCGACTACCGTGCCGGTAGAGCAATCTAAACCGCGCCAGTGGATGCGCATTAACGTCAACGGGATTGAATACGCAATGCCTTATTACGCCTTTACGCCGCAGATTGATACCCAGCCGGCAGCCACGGTTTCCATTGCGGCGGGCGGCACGTTAAACCTGAGCGTTGCGGCTAAGGACGCTGCAACCTGGCAGTGGCAGAAGTCGACCAACGGCACCACCTGGACGAATATCGCCAATGCGAAAAGCGCCACATGGAGCAAGTCTGCCGTGACCAGCGCCGATGCCGGCCAGTATCGCTGCGTGATCAAGGGACAAGTCGGTGCCGTTGACGCCTCCGTGACCACTAACCAGGTAACCACGAACGTCTCAGTGGTCACCGTCACCGCTTAATGTCGTACGGGGTGGCGATGCTTTGCGTCCCGCCCCCAGGCTACAGGCCGCATCGAAAACGATCGGCACAGAACGTCAGGATGTGCCTGTAGCTGCCTTATGAACGCATTCCTTTATGTACCACCTCCAGCACCTTTCCCAGATCCTGCACGTCAACCTGCCCCGACGCCGAAGCATCGCCAAACATAGCGAAAGTCAGCGCCGAACCGGACAGTTCTCCGCTCATGCGTGACAGCACGCCCGTTTCACCCATCGACATCGTTAACAGCGGGCGCTGCGCATAGTGCTGATGCATATCCAGCGTAGCGTTAAGCAGGGTCAGCACGTCTTCCGGGCCTTTCGGCATCGCCGCCAGCTTCAACACATCAGCGCCGCGCCGCTGCTGCTCGCTCAGGCGAGCGATAATTTCCTGAGCGGAAGGCGTAGCGTGTAGCTCATGGCTGGAGAGAATGACATGTTTACCCTGTTGATGCGCCAGCCCGATCAGCGGATCGGTCAGCGTGCTGTTGCGGTACATCTCAATATCCAGCAGATCGAACTGGCCGGCCGTCAGCAAGGCGTGATACAGCGCGGCATACTTTTTATCGCTGATGGTTTTCTTGCCGCCTTCGGCTTTGGTGCGAAACGTCAGCAGCAATAGCTTGTCGCCAAGGCGCGAGAACACCTGCCGCGTTAAAGCCGCCATCGCGTCGATATCGTCAACGTTGTCCAGCGGATCGAGCCTTAGCTCCAGCATATGAAAATCGCTTCTGTCCGCAATCTGATCAACGAAGGCCAAAACTGCCCTTTCGCTGCTGGCAGTGGTTGGAATAATCACTTTGGGCTGACCTTCGCCAATAGCGATCCCTTTCAGTTTCAGAACGGGCTTATCAGGCTGAGGCGGTTTCGAAGCTTCGGAGGCCGCGGCGACGGGGGTGGAAGACATAAGCGAAAGGGCGACCAGTGCACCTCCGCAACCGATAAACTCTCTGCGATGCATAACGCTTTACCTCCCGGTTAAGGGTAAAGATTTTAAGCATAGCAAAGGAAATCAGGCCGGTAGCGCACTGCCCTTGACGGATGCCAGACGCTAATCGATCTTACGACAGTCGTACGAGCCGGAAATTTTTATCTGGCTGCGGCTACTACGCAATACCTCAACGTCCAGCGTGGCGCTACCCGCCTTACTCAGGTACGTCATCCCGTAATCACCCTGAAATTTGGTAGCGGCCACGGTCCAGTGCATTTTCACATTGTCGACGTCGCCTTTCTGCTGCAGCCAGCTGACCTGCTGCCGACGGGTTTTTACGCCGTCTACGGTCGCCCAGCTGCCGTTCGCCGTCTGCCCGGCCAGACGAAAAGGCCCACATTTCACATCCGCCAAAGCAAGCGTTGGCAAAGCAAGTGCCACGGCAAGCGCGGTAAGAAGGATCGGCTTCATTTTTACCTTGCTAAGATAACTATCCATTGTAGAAGTGAGCATCTGGTGTTCCTTATTGAGTAAACTATGGGCAATAGCCTGGAGCGGCATCAACGTTTACTGAATAATAGCTTACTTAGCGTTTAGCGCGGCGCACGCGGAGTTTAATTAACCGCTTTTTCTGCCATACCTCAGAAATAATACAAATCTGTCATTACTCCGGAAACAGCGCATTATTCTGGCATCTCTGTTTTGCATGGCTATGCTTTATGCATTCTTACCCCGATGAGTCTTCGCTATGCAAAATGTTGATCCACAAATGCTGGTGCTGCTTTATTTTGTGCTGCCCGTCTGGCTTATTGCCGGTTTCGCTGACTATCTATGCCACCGGGCTACAAACATAGAAACCACCGCAGGGCTGAAAGAAACCTTTATTCATCTTCTGATGTTTCTGGAGATGGGCGCCCCGCTCCTCGCTGCGCTTTTCCTGGATTTCAACGCGCTGGTGATTGGCTTTATGATCGTGATGTTCTTCTGCCACGAAGCGACAGCACTGTGGGATGTTAGCTATGCCGTAACCGCCCGGCGCGTATCGCCCGTAGAGCAGCATATCCACAGTTTTCTGGAGATGGTGCCATTGATGGCGCTGTTGCTGGTGATTTCGCGACACTGGTCGCAGTTTCTGGCGCTGTTCGGCCTGGGCGCAGAGCCTGCCCGCTTTGATCTTCATCAGCGAGCCGATCCTTTACCTGACGTATACATTGCCTGTGTTCTGTGCGGGATACTGTTTTTTGAACTTATACCCTATCTGGAAGAATACTGGCGGAGTAAGAAGGCTCAAAAGAAGAGCTATAAAAAAGGTTAACAACTTCACTTTTAATAAAGTGCAGATAAAGTTTTCACCTGTATAAATGAATTTAATCCTGGTATTAAGTGCCGGGATTAGCGTATTAAGCGATAAATTTTCGTTCGCTTTTATACAGACTTGCACCCGCCGCCGTGGCTATACCCCCCTTTCTTGCCTGTTTCTGATGTTTTTTTCATGGTCGCCAGCGAAATCACCTCCGCTATTTTGACCGATTTTTTACCTGCCTCAGAGGCTTTCTCACGGTCCTTTGCAAAGCTTCCAGCGCCGCCACGATGTCCAGTCACAATCTCCTTCTGAATAAAAATTACACTAATTAATCAGCAACCGGTTTTTACGCCGGGAATTTTGTGCTGCGTAATTAAGACCAGATAAAAACCCGACATTGCAAGGGTATTAACCGCCTCGCTTAATAAAAAATCATACAAGCATACCGCCGTGTACAAATCTAAACAGACATAGCGTGATTTTTTGGAAATTATTATTTATTTAATTAAAAATACCCCCCAAAGATGTAAGGGATAAAAATTACATTTCGATATCCAAAAAACATTAATGAAACAGGCGCATTGCCCTGTCTCACTTTTTATCCTGTAATTCTGTGCGAATATCTGTGGGCGGACTACTCGTTAACAAGCTGCTTTTGTTTAGCTTTGCCGGGCAAAAATATGCGTTCGGCTGATTCGCACTACAACAACCAACTGCCGTCGTCTGGCTATATTCGGCATAAATGTGCGGTCAGGCCAGACGGCAAGCTGATTTTGAGAGCTAAACAATGAATTAGCTCGGCCAGCTGTATTGGACACTAATGTCTGCTCAGGTCTGACGGCCAGCCGTTTTGACAGAAAAGCGGGGACAGAGTATGCATAATTGATTTGAGCGCGTGCCGTATACAATAAACCCCAATCCGTTTATGGAAAGGTCAGGTATGCCCTGAAGACAGCCCCTGAAGCAGTGAAAAGGCCAAATGACGAAGCGCAACGCTAATGCGTGGTGAGCTTGTTTTAAGCGTGCTGAAAGCAAGCTGGCTCATCTCACGGAATGGGAATGACAGCCGAGCCAGGAAACAGAGCGGGACAACTGTCCCGCAGTCAGTGTGCGCTCTTATCCTTAGGGTGCGCAACAGGACAGCTATTGCTGCACGTCAGCAAGCGTTTTTTCCCCGGTCGTATCCTCGACGACCATGACCAAAGGACATTTTTTAACCTTACAGGCCTGGGAATAGGCGAGTTCACAAACCTCACACAGATCGCGCACCTCTGATTCGTATTCATATTCCATAAAATAACGAAACGTAGCGCTGCGCGATCCTGTTCTCCAGAACCTCTGCTGTTCCAATATTTCATCAAGCTGCCTGAAAGTCAGGGCTGAAGGGTTATGGAAACCCACTCTCACACGGTATGTAGTCATACCCTGATTATTTGCAGAGTGGCGCAACTTATCCAGGCGGTGCTGATTCTCATTGAGATAGGCAAAACCTAAACTGCATAGTCAGATAGCAGTCTCAATAAGGAGGGAGGTTACTAAGCGTGTGAGCCCCCCGACTTCATCGCTCGGCAGGCGGGCCACGCTCTATCACAGATGATTTACAACGTTTACGGGAAATGGATGAGCGAAAACAGCGTGGATCAGATTGATCTTTAAACGCCAAATTTGTCAGCTATGCCCCACCCCTGCCTCAAAGCAGCGCCAGCTAAGCTAATTTCAAATCAGTCTACTTACCGTACCAGCGCGGCTTATTGATGATGTGATCTTCCCAGTCCTGCACTTCGCTTTCGCGTACGGCAATATGGCGAACAGAAATACGTGCCGCGTGCATCGCCGCCTTGCTGCCGCTGCGCAACGGATGCCAGACGGGCAGGTTCTTGCCTTCGGCCAGCACCCGGTAAGCACAGCTCGGCGGCAGCCAGGAAAACGTCGGCAGGTTATCGCGCGTCAGCTTGATACAGTCTTCTTCCAGATCGAAGCGGCGTTCATAGTTACGGCACTGGCAGGTTTTGATATTCAGCTGATTGCAGGCGACGTTAGTGAAGTAGATTTCATCGGTGTCGGCGTCCTGCAGCTTGTTCAGACAGCACTGGCCACAGCCGTCGCACAGGGATTCCCATTCCTCATCGCTCATTTGCTCCAGCGTCTTTTGCTGCCAGAAAGGGGTATCGCTCATTTTGCTGTCCTGTTTAGTTAAAAGCCCGCACCTTATAAACAGTTCGGGCCTGAGTTGCAAGTCTTACAGCACCCGCGTCGCCACCCCGCGTCCGCCCAGCGACACTTCCAGCGTATCACCAGAGGACATCGGGCCAACGCCTTCAGGCGTGCCGGTCAGGATAATATCGCCCGCGCGCAGCGTGAAGAACTTACTCATATAGGCAATCAGCGGCAGGATTTTATGGATCATATCCGCAGTGGACCCCTGCTGACGCACTTCGCCATTGACGATCAGCTTCAGCTCGATATCCTGCGGATCGGCACCCAGCTCGCTGGCGGCAATAAAACCGGAAACCGGGCAGGAGTTGTCGAAGCCTTTCGCTTTTTCCCATGGCTGTCCCGCTTTTTTACAGCTGGCCTGCACGTCACGCAGCGTTAAATCCAGCGCCACGCCGTAGCCTGCAATAGCTTTCGCCACGTGTTCTTCCGTGGCCTGTTTCAGCGTGGCGCCAATCAACACTGCCAGCTCAACTTCATGATGCACCGCGCCCAGATCTTTCGGGATCGACAGCGGCTGACGAAGATCGCAAAGCGCGGTTTCCGGCTTGATAAACAGGACAGGCTCGGCAGGCGTCGCGCTGCCCATCTCTTTAATATGTTTTGCATAGTTGCTGCCTACGCAGACCACTTTACTCACCGGATAATCTAATAAAGCGCCCTGCCAGTTATGATGCTGATACATACTGTTCACCTTCCTGTTTGCGTGAGTGGTCAGTGGACCACATCCTGTTGAGAAATGGCGTCGGCCATCATGCCGATACTGATGGCAAAATAATATGACCGGTTCCAGTGCATAATGACGCGGAAGTTGTCGTAAACCATAAAGGCCCGGCCCGGCGCGTCGTCGGGCAAAATAATCCAGCTGCGCTGCGCGTTATCCGGCAGCGGCGCGTCATCGCTGAAGCGCACGCCCAGTTTTTGCCAGTCGCCAACCGATCTCGCCTGGTCGGTTTTCAGTCCTGCCTGCGCTTTAGCAAAATCGACCGGCAGGATCACTTCCTGGCCCCAGCGCTCGCCGGGCTTCCAGCCTTCCGTTGCCAGATAGTTGGCCGTAGAAGCAAACACATCCTCCACGTTATCCCAGATATCAATTTGCCCGTCGCCGTCGCCGTCCGCGCCGTAGCGCAGGAAAGAAGAAGGCATAAACTGATTCTGCCCCATCGCGCCAGCCCAGGATCCCTTCATCTGCGCCGCGCTGATATGCTGCTGCTGAATAATCCGCAGCGCCGCCATCAGCTCTTTGGTGAAGAAGGCTTCGCGACGGCCTTCAAAAGCCAGCGTAGAGAGCGCAGAGACGATCTCTTCTTTTCCCTGGATTTTGCCGAAGCTGCTTTCCATCGCCCAAAGCGCCACTATATATTCCGGCTGCACGCCATAACGCTGGCTGACCGTTTGCAGCTGCGGCAAATACTGCCGGAAGTTTTCGCGCGCACGCTGCTTTTTCCACTCCGGCAGCACGCGCGTCAGATAGTCGTCCAGCGTGACTTTCTTTTCTAACTGATTACGGTCGGCAGAAATAGCGCGGTCGACGAAATGAATATTGCTGAAGGCAGTGTCGATAGTGGCTGCGTCAATGCCCTGCTCCCGCGCCTGGCGCTTAAGCTCCTCGACATAGGCGGGAAACTCCGCCGGGTCGCGCCCGGTTGCGGCCAGCGTGGTTTTCTGCTGCGCCGGCGCGGCGTTTTTTTTCTCAAGGGCTTTGCTGTTCTTGCTGGCACAGCCAGCCAGCAACAGCGAAAAAATAAGCGAGGTGAAGAGAGGTTGCTTCATAAAAGGCCCTTTTTACGTGCTTCCCGCCGTCAATAATATCCGGCGGGTAGGAAAAGCGGTGGGAAAATAGCTTGCAGATGATTCCTAATTAATCTTTTTTCTCTTTTTCCAGATGCATCTTAAGCAAACTTTCCATCGGCGGCGGCACCTGTAAATAATAACCTTGCTCCAGCAGCGCCGTTTTCACTTTTGCCTGGTCCGCATTGGCCAGGCGTTTACTGCCGTCCAGTGGCAGGACCATCGCCAGCTGGGGTTTACCAAATCCCTGAAGCAGTTCAGCCGGCACACGCGAGAAATCGTCTTTTTTTTCAACATAAAGATAAGTCTGGTCACGTTTGGGACTTCTGTAGATCACACAAAACATATTTTTTACTCGAATTAACCTGGTCGGTGGCTTGCCTGAATATAGCAGTAACTATAACATGCTTGCTGAACTTCGGAATATCGTCCGGGCGCGATTAACCGTCACTCTGGCGCAGATTTCGCCGGGATTTGAAATAACAGGACTGAGCGGGACAGATGTCACAAACGCCAATCGAGTTAAAGGGCAGCAGTTTTACTCTGTCTGTAGTTCACTTACACCACCACGATGCGGATGTGGTGCGCCAGGCGCTTCAGGATAAAGTCAGCCAGGCTCCCGCTTTCCTGAAAAACGCGCCGGTCGTGCTGAATGTTTCCAGCCTAACCGGCGAGGTTAACTGGCGGCAGATGCAGCAGGCTATCGCGTCGACCGGCCTGCATATTGTCGGCGTCAGCGGCTGCAAAGATGAGGCGCTCAAGCGCATGATTGTTCGCGCCGGCCTGCCGCTGCTGTCTGAAGGCAAAGAACAAAAGCCCGCGCCTGAAGCGCCTGAGCCGGCTAAGCCCGTTGAGATCCCGGCGGCCAGAACGCGCGTCATCAACGCGCCCGTTCGCTCTGGCCAGCAAATATACGCGAAAAACAGCGACCTGATCGTCACCAGCAGCGTCAGCGCGGGTGCCGAACTGATAGCCGACGGCAATATCCATATCTACGGCATGATGCGCGGCCGGGCCTTAGCCGGGGCCGGCGGCGATCGCGACTGCCAGATTTTTTGCACGAATTTATCCGCAGAGTTAGTGTCCATTGCCGGTGAGTACTGGATTATGGACCAAATCCCTGCTGAATTTTTTGGAAAAGCGTCACGTCTTTGCTTAAAAGATGGCGCCCTGACTATACAGACACTGAACTGAGCCAGGCTCACGAGCCCTTTCTTTTCTTAAGGAAATTATTATATGGCACGCATTATTGTTGTTACATCGGGTAAAGGAGGCGTGGGCAAAACCACGTCCAGCGCGGCCATCGCTACCGGTTTAGCCCAGAAAGGTAAAAAAACCGTCGTGATCGATTTCGATATCGGTCTGCGAAATCTCGACCTGATCATGGGCTGTGAGCGCCGGGTAGTCTACGATTTCGTTAACGTCATCCAGGGTGACGCCACGCTTAACCAGGCGCTGATTAAAGATAAGCGTACTGAAAATTTGTTTATCCTGCCTGCTTCGCAGACGCGTGACAAAGATGCCCTGACCCGTGAAGGCGTGGAAAAAGTGCTTAACGATTTAGCTACGATGGCGTTTGATTTCATCGTATGCGATTCACCGGCGGGTATTGAAACCGGCGCGCTGATGGCGCTCTATTTCGCTGACGAAGCGATTATCACCACCAACCCGGAAGTCTCCTCTGTGCGCGACTCCGACCGTATTCTGGGCATTCTCTCTTCCAAGTCTCGCCGCGCGGAAAACGGTCAGGATCCGATCAAAGAACATCTGCTGCTCACCCGTTATAATCCGGGGCGCGTTAGCCGCGGCGATATGCTGAGCATGGAAGACGTGCTGGAGATCCTGCGCATTCCGCTGGCGGGCGTGATCCCTGAAGATCAGTCCGTGCTGCGCGCATCTAACCAGGGCGAACCGGTCATTCTGGATATCGATTCCGACGCGGGCAAAGCCTATGCCGATACCGTCGATCGCCTTCTGGGTGAAGAACGTCCCTTCCGCTTCATTGAAGAAGAGAAGAAGGGTTTCCTGAAACGCCTGTTTGGGGGATAAAACATGGCCTTACTTGATTTCTTTTTATCCCGTAAAAAAAGCACAGCCAATATAGCCAAGGAACGGCTGCAGATTATCGTGGCGGAGCGCAGGAGGGGCGACGCCGAGCCTCACTATCTGCCGCAGCTGAAAAGAGACATTCTGGAAGTTATCTGCAAATACGTGAAGATCGATCCGGAAATGCTGAGCGTTAAACTGGATCAGAAAGATGACGATATCTCCATTCTGGAGCTTAACGTGACGCTGCCCGAGGCAGAAGACACCCCGAAATGAGCCTTTACCACGCCTGACTTTCCCCTGCCTGTTTGCAGGGGAAAAGGGCTGCGGGCAGCCCGCGTCGTTAGTAGTCTGCCAGCAGCGCCAGAATGTCGTCGCGCAGCAGATCGCCCCGCCAGCCGTCGAGCAGCTCTGGCGTCCCCATCGGTCTCAGCTTCCAGTGCCAGTTCAGCAGCTGATTAATCTGCCGCCGCGAGGCCAACAGTTCCTGACTGACGCCGTTTTTCTCCGCCGCTTCCGCCATTAACGCCTTCAGCGCTTTAAAGACTTTTTTATAGGCAGGATTGTCGATCAGGTTAGCTACCGGCTCTGGTAGTTCGCTTTCCGGCAGCGCATTGGCCTGCGCCACCATCGCCACCAGCGCCTTGCCGTGGAATCGTATTTCCTGGCCGCCCAGGCCAAGGTGATCCAGTTCGCCCAGCGAACCGGGCATATACCGCGCCACCTTCCAGAGGTTCTCTTCCCGCACCACAAAATTCACGGCCATGTCTTTTTCACGCGCCAGCTCCAGACGCCATGCGGCCATCAGGCGCAGCGCGGCAAGCTGGCGAGGACGAAGCTGCCAGGCATTGGCAATGTCGCGCCAGGCCTCTTCCGGCACCACGAGGGTACGGCGACGCTGGCACAGCAGGCCACACTCGTTCAGCGCGGCGTCGAGCCGACCGGCCGCTTCGGCTTCCGCCATCAGTTTCTGCGCAATCGGCAGCAGATACCAGACGTCCGCAGCGGCATAGTGGCACTGCTTTTCCGTCAGCGGGCGCGCCAGCCAGTCGGTGCGCGATTCGCTCTTATCCAGCGCGATGCCGGTAAAAGATTCCACAATGGTGGCAAAGCCGCAGGAAAGCGGCCGGCCGGTAAAAGCGGCCAGAATTTGCGTATCGATCATCGGTTCAGGCAGCACGCCATACTCATGCAGGAAAACTTCCAGATCTTCGCTGCCCGCGTGCAGATATTTAATGACGTTTTGATCGAGGATCAGCTCACGAAACGGCGCCCATTCGCTGATGGAAAGCGGATCGATCAGTGAAATCCGCTCGCCGTCAAACAGCTGAATCAGTCCAAGGCCGGGATAGTAGGTGCGGGTGCGAACAAACTCGGTGTCCAGCGCCACGGCGGGAACCTGACGGGCGGCCTGGCACACTTCGGCCAGCGCCTCGTTGGTGGTTATCATGGTGTAATTCAAGGTGATCCTCTCGCTGCGGCTTCTCGTGCCTCAGTGTGGTTCAATAAAAACGCCGGCTTAACCGGCGTAGAAGTTACTGGCGTGCGCCTGGCTACGGCTACGGCATCGTTTTTGGCGGCGCGTCACGCAGCTCACGGCGCAAAATTTTACCTACGTTGGTTTTCGGCAGCTCGTCGCGGAATTCGACAATCTTAGGAATTTTATATCCGGTCAGATGCTTCTTACAGTGGGCGATTAGCTCTTCTTTGGTCAGCGAGGCGTCTTTCTTCACCACGCAGATCTTCACCGTCTCGCCGGCCACCGTATCAGGCACGCCTACCGCCGCCGCCTCGCGCACTTTGGGATGCAGCATAGCCACATCTTCAATCTCATTAGGATAAACGTTAAAACCGGAAACCAGAATCATATCTTTTTTCCGATCGACGATGCGAATAAATCCTTCCGCATCGACAGTAACAATGTCGCCGCTGTGCAGCCAGCCGTTTTTCAGCACCTCGTCGGTGGCCTGCGGATGGTTCCAGTAACCCGGCATAACCTGCGGCCCTTTAATACAGAGTTCGCCCGGTTCGCCCGGCGCCACCTCGTTACCCTCGCCGTCCACGATGCGGATATCGGTCGAGGGCACCGGCAGGCCGATGCTGCCGCTGTGGTAACGAATATCGTAAGGGTTCACCGAAACCAGCGGCGAACACTCCGTCAGGCCGTAACCTTCCAGCAGATAATGGCCGGTAAGCTTCTCCCAGCGTTCGGCGACGGCTTTCTGTACGGCCATGCCGCCGCCGGCCGAGAGCGACAGGCTGGAGAAATCCAGCTGCTGGAAGTCTTTGTCGTTCAACAGCGCGTTAAAGAGCGTGTTAACACCGGTAATGGCGGTAAAACGGTTTTTCGCCAGCTCTTTCACCAGCCCCGGAATATCGCGTGGATTGGTGATGAGCAGGTTTGCCCCGCCCAGATCGATAAACAACAGGCAATTTACCGTCAGCGCGAAAATATGATAAAGCGGCAAGGCGGTGACTACCGTTTCTTCGCCCGCTTTCAGCAGCGAGCCATAGGTCGCCTTGGTCTGCTCCAGGTTGGCCTGCATATTGCGATGGGTCAGCATCGCCCCTTTCGCCACGCCCGTCGTTCCCCCCGTATACTGCAAAAACGCCAGATCGTCATTCACAATCGAAGGCCGGACATACTGCATGCGGTAGCCTTCTTGCAGTACGCGACGAAAAGAGATAGCGCCCGGCAGATGGTATTTCGGCACCATCCGCTTGATATAGCGCACCACAAAATTAACCAGCGTGCCCTTAGCCGGGGAAAGCTGGTCGCCCAGCCGGGTCAGGATCACGTGCTTAAGCTGCGTTTTCGCCACCACTTTTTCCAGCGTATGGGCGAAGTTTGACACGATGACGATGGCGCTGGCGCCGCTGTCGTTAAGCTGGTGCTCCAGCTCGCGCGGCGTATAGAGTGGGTTGACGTTAACAACAATCATGCCGGCGCGCAGAACGCCGAACAGTGCAATCGGATACTGCAACAGGTTGGGCATCATCAGCGCGACGCGATCGCCCTTTTTCAGTCCCAGTCCCTGCTGGAGATAGGCAGCGAAAGCCCGGCTGCGCTCTTCCAGTTTGCGATAGGACATCGCCTGGCCCATGTTCATAAAGGCGGGCCTGTTGGCATAGCGGTTAGCGGCGTGTTCGAAAAGATCGATCAGGGAAGGATAACGATCGGCATCGATTTCTGCGGGCACATCTGCAGGGTAGCGGTTCAGCCAAACCTTATTCAAGGAAACACCTCGGAAACTCAACGTTGTCGTCATCACAGCCTCTTAACTGCTCCATCTGTTAACATTATATTAACTCAGCGTACCAGTTTGCTGGCCCGTTCCGTTTTGAGGTTGCGAAGCATATCACTAATTTCTTCTCGTTTTGAGAAACCAAAAAATAACCCGACGGCCGAAAATCAGCCGTCGGGTCTGTAACTACCGCTCTGAGCGCTATTCGGTCAGGATAGTTTGCACTTCCGCTGGCCCTGGATTATAGAACATCATCCCCGGCGGCGGGCCCCAGTAGCCGCCACGGTGGCGACCGCGCGGCGGGCCATACCAGATCCAGGGATCCATCGGCGGCTGCGGTGAAACAACCTGCTGTGTCAGGCGCCAGCGCTGATAGCCCGTCACGGCAATCGTAACAAACTGATAGCTCGCCTGGCCGATTTCGCCCTTTTCAGTGCCTTTTATCGTACCCACGACCGTCACCATCTGATTATTGAGGTCGACAGGATCGACGAAGCCGTTGATATCCGCATAAATACGGCCAATCGACGGGCTGCCCAGCATCGGACGCGCGAAGTCGTCCAGCCGCATGGCGGCAATCTCCAGCCGGGTCGAGCCGTTCTGATTGATGACCTTCACTACCTTGCCGCCAAAGCGCGACTCCTGGCCGACATACAGCTGCGGCGCATTCAGCACCCGCGCCAAATCCTGTTGCGGCGTAGGTGAATGCCCTTTGATGGAATCGGGCACGCTGGCGCAGCCCGCCAGCAGCAGGGAAATTAACAGCAAACTACCTGACCGCAATAACCGTTTATTACGCATAAAAACTCTCCAGGGACACTACTCACTTTGACTCCTTTCGGGCCAATTAGTTGCTGAGTTTTTCTTTGCCCGGCTCGTTTCACGCAGCTTGAGGCACGGTGCGGCCAGACTTATTCCCTGCCCGGCAGTTTTTTCCAGGTGACCTCGTTGCGCAGGTAGGTCGGTTCCGCCTCTTCCGGCAGCACCGTATTGCCTGCCGCCAGCTCAAGCGCCGCCAACGGGAGCATATCCTCCGCACAGGGAAGCATTACCTCGGTCGCCTGTAAATTCAGCGTACTCTCCGCGCTCAGCTGCGGATAAGCCTGCCAGCCGGTTCCCACCATCGCCCAGCTACCGTTCAGCTGCGTCATACGCGCCAGCGCGTCCTCCGGTTTGAGCACCGCTTCCGTCTCTTCTCCCTGCCAGACTCCCTGCTCGTCGCGCTGATACTGCGCCCAGTACACCTCGCCCATGCGCGCATCTATCGCGGCCAGCACGCGGTCGGCACCCTGTAAACGCCAGGCGCTCTGCGCCATGGTTTTCAGCGTCGACACGCCGATTAGCGGCAGCGCCGCGCCCAGCGCAAGCCCCTGCGCGATGCCGGTTCCGATACGGACGCCGGTAAAGCTGCCCGGCCCTTTACCGAAGGCCAGCCCGTCCAGCTCGTTCAGGGTCAGCGCTTCTTGTTGCAGCTGCGCCTGCACCAGCGGCAGGATACGTTGCGTATGTTCGCGGGCGCACAGCTCAAAATGCGCCGTGACCTTGCCATTATTCAGCAACGCGACCGAACAGGCCTCGGTGGCCGTATCAATAGCTAAAATTCGCATGGATTTTTACCTCAGGCGGGACAAAATTTTCGGCGCGCAGCATAGCATACTGCGCGGGTAATTACTGCGGCCGCAGGAAATCCACCGCCTGTTGAATATCCCGCGTACGCGGCGTGGGCGGCAGGCTGTTCAGAAACACCGCGCCGTAGGGACGCATCACCAGACGGTTATCGCAGATCACCAGTACGCCGCGATCGTCAACGTCGCGGATCAGACGGCCTACGCCCTGTTTGAGCGTGATAACCGCGTCCGGCAGCTGCACCTCGTCAAACGGATCGCCGCCGCGCAGCTTACAGTCTTCCATGCGCGCTTTCAGCAAGGGATCGTCAGGCGAGGTAAACGGCAATTTGTCGATAATAACCAGCGACAGCGCATCGCCGCGCACGTCCACCCCTTCCCAGAAGCTGCTGGTCGCCACCAGCACCGCGTTGCCTGCCGCGATAAACTGTTTTAACAGCTCGCCTTTGCTGGTTTCTCCCTGCAGTAACACGGGCAGCGTCAGCATGGCGCGGAACTGCTCGGCCAGCTCGCGCATCATCTGATGCGAGGTACAAAGAAAGAAGCAGCGGCCGTTGTTAGCCTCGATCAGCGGCAGCAACATGCGCGCCAGCTGTCTGGCGCCGCCCGGCTGATTGGGCGAAGGCAGATTGCGTGGCACACACAACAGCGCCTGGCTGGCAAAATCAAACGGGCTGTTAAGGATCAGCGTTTCTGCGCCAGCAACGCCCAGCCTTTCAACGAAGTGGGTCATCTGCTCATTCACCGCCAGCGTGGCGGAGGTGAAAATCCAGCTGGCTGGCCGCTCGTCCATTACCTCCCGGAAGCGATCCGATACCGAAAGCGGCGTCAGCGCCAGCACGAAATGGCGGCTGTTGCACTCATACCAGTAGCTGAAACCGGGCTGCGAGACATCTTTCAGCCGTTTCAGCCTGCCGCGATAGAGCGCCGCCCGTTCAAAAGCCGCATCCAGCAGCGCGGAGCGGCCCAGCGACAGCTTCGCAACGTCATAACAAAGCTCCAGCGCATCGTCCAGCAGCAGCAGCGCGCGCTGGATATTGGCATTATTAAGGACTTCCCGCAGGTTGCCGCGAAAGCCGGGATCGCCCAGCGCCAGGCGGAAATCCTGCGCGCTTTGCGCCAGCCGATCGGCAGATTTTTGCAGCTGCTGGGCGTCACGCACCTCGGTGCGATAGGCGATGGTAATGTCTTTGGCGAGATCCAGCAGCTGTTTGCTGGAAAGCTGCTGACCAAAATACTGGCTGGCGATATCCGGCACCTGATGCGCCTCATCGAAGATCATCACGTCCGCCTGCGGGATCAGCTCCGCAAAGCCGCTCTCTTTTACCACCATATCGGCCAGAAAAAGATGGTGATTGACCACCACCACGTCCGCATCCATCGCTTTGCGGCGCGCTTTCACCACGAAACAGTCCTGATAGAGAGGGCAGTCGCTGCCCAGGCAGTTGTCGTTAGTGCTGGTGACCAGCGGCCAGACCGGGCTATCCTCCGCCACGCCGCCGCAGGTGCTGATATCGCCGTCCACCGTTTCGCTCGACCAGCCGCGCAGGTGTACCAGATCGCTCATCGCCTGCGCCGCCAACTCGCCGCCAGCCATCGACTGCTGCTCCAACCGCTCCAGGCAAAGATAGTTAGAGCGTCCTTTCAGCAGTGCCAGAATGCCTTTAAATTTTAAAGCGCGGGCGACCGTAGGCAAATCGCGGCTGTAAAGCTGATCCTGAAGCGCCTTAGATCCGGTAGAAATAATAACTTTTTTGCCCGAGCGCAACGCCGGCGCCAGATAGGCATAGGTTTTGCCGGTTCCGGTGCCTGCTTCGACTACCAGCTCGCGCTTGTTATCGATGGCCGTTGTGACCGCCTCCGCCATCAGGCGCTGAGGTTCGCGCGGCTTAAAGCCTGGAATGGCCTGCGCCAGCGCGCCGTCTGCTGCAAAATCGTTTACCACGTATCCTCACCGCCCGTTAAAAAAAGCAGGCTATTATGGCAGTATTACTGTAAGGATACAAACCACTACAAATCAAAAGGTTATAACTGGATCAGGGGTGTTATGGCACGAGCGGACACAGAGAAAGGTGTCAGGAGAGGAGGAGGCTGCGCCACTGTAGCGAGGCGCTTATATTATTAACACTACTTTATTTTCCCTGGCGAAAGAGTTGTTTTTAGCGGTGTGGGTAAGGCCAGCTATGATCCCAGCCTGATGCCGAAAGCAAGCCGGTCGCAATAAAGTAAATCAGCAAAACCGCAAAAACGGCTATGGCTATTTTTTCAATTAAAACAATAATCCTAGAAGATTGCATACGAATACCCCTTATTTTATCAGTGGATTTGCCTGCCAGAGCAAAATTAGAATGTTACCGGTAAAATCGCAAGCCTTTCCCTTTATCAATTCAATTAAGTTTGTTAATACATATTTCGTTTTTGTGCTTATCGCCAGCCACCGGCCCTAAAGCAGCCTGAGCTGTTTATCGCTGGCCGAGTTTTTTTTGCGGCGCGGCGCAGGTGGCAGTGGCCGCTGCATCTCCAGCCGCAGCCAGTGCAGGACCGCCTGTACAATCCACGCCTGTTGCGCTGCTGTTAGCGGCTGGTGTGCAGGTATATGGTGCCATTTGCTCAGGCAGCCGCGACAGCAGGTGGCCGTTGCGTGCTGGGCAATAAATACCGGATGGCCGCGCATCGGCGTTTGCTTGCCGTCATTAAGCGGCTCAGCGAGAGAAAGACGCTCACGAATAAAGTCAGCGGCATGTGCGCAAATCTCCTCTTCGCCCTTGTCCAGGCAATAGCGGTATTCGCGGTGGCCTAAGTGGAATTTTTGCCGAAACGGCGAACGCGACAGGCGCAGAAATAGATCGTCAATGGCGGACATAATCAATCCAGGCAGTAAAGATAAGGCAGAGCGCCAGCATAGCATTCTCCTGCCGCCGACAGGAATGTTGAGGGGCGACAACCATACGGGCATTATAGTGCGGAAACCATAGGCGGATATGTTTTTGATGGAGGTGCGGGGTTTGCCAGACTTTTCTAAGTGTGAAGCAAGATGAAAGCTATCATTTTCTTTGGGTTTTTTTTCGTCACGATGATTCTAATGCCTGACGGCCTGGCAGGCAGCTTCGTCGATCATCATATCCACATCAGTAAGGATGGTGAGGAAGCTATGGACAACTTTGAGTTTATGGTCATTGCTACTAAAGCCACCCTCTCTACCGTTGCCGCTCTGGTAGCCTTATGGCTGTATCGTCTAAAAAATTAGGCTCATTGGCCAGAAGATATATCTGGACAAAATTTTGCGGCATTTATCGAAAAAATACACACAGCGCGTACACGGCGATAGCCCGGAACGCTTTCTGTTTTCCAGGGTAAAGTCAGGGACAGGCAATGCCTGCGCATGAATCGCCATTAAATGACTCTGAGATATCCTTTAAACGCGTGGCGATTTTATTTACGGTATGATGAAGCCAAAAATGTTACTTAAAACATGTGCCAGTTCATCAGGTCAATCAGCTTACCGGCCAGAGCGCCTTTGACGTGCGGCACAAATTTATAGAAATCGAGGATGTGCTGTGCGCGGCTTTCGCTCAAGAAAACGTTGCGCTGCTCACCGACCTGCAGATCGACCAGAAACCGGGCGCAGGCCTGCTTCCCATATTTGTTACGCTTCAGGATGTGGGCACGGATAATGTCCCACTTACTGCTGTATCCTCCCTGATGCCTGCTTTGTACACGCTGGTGCTGTTGTCAGTCTCCAAGGCGATAGTCATCACAGTAAACGGAGCGATCGGTTGTTGTCTTGGGGCAGCCGAGCTTGCGGCATGCACGAAGGATGGCTGATGGCATAATTGCATTCAGCACAAACTCAGCGCCAATTGCTGACGAGGACGATGTTCAGGCATAAAAAAAGCCGCAGTTACGCGGCTTTAAAAGGTACCCTCAGGTGGATTTCCGGCACCTTTTCAGGTTGTAGCAAACCATGCTGGTTTGACCACACGAATACCTTACGAAAAGTTGTACAAAAGATCAAGAACTGTATAAATTGGCGTTGCCGTTATGGCGCCTGTAACGATGATGCATTGCATCACCTCTGGAGGTGAAGTGGATTTCCACTTCCAGAGGTTATTTTTCCTGTCATACGCCCATCAGCACCATCCCCTAATCAACCTGGCAATCGCCCTTTTTCCCTTCACTCACGCGTTATTTAGCCTGCCACGCTGATTCGAGCTGCCCGATAGCAGTCCGATCGTCCCATCAGCCGGTATAACTTAGCGGCAACAGGAGCAACGGCCCCGTAAAGGCGTTGCGCCCCACGTTGAAAACGATGCTGCACAGCGCATCGTACTGGATCTGCGTCAGCGGCACTTTGACATTGCTGCCGATGACGACTCCGCCCAGGCCAAATCACTTAACAGCATTCAGATCCCGTGGCCGTTAATGCGGACATTGCCGTCAGAACAGCATGCGAGTTCTGGGCCTCACGTTTCGTTAATTCGCGAGCGGATAAGGACGATTTAAAAGCCGTTACGCTGCTTGTTAATGACGACCAGAATGGCTTTACTCAAAGACATCTGGCACTGGGTCGTATTAAAAAGGAAATGGGGATCGCTCGATGAAAAACCTTAAAACCGCCGTTGCATTAAGTTTGATACTGGCTACTTTCAATTCCTGGGGAGCGATAGAGAAATCGTCGCTGACTTGCCAGGATTCAGCGCTTAAGGATGCAAAAAAACTTTTGTCATTTTATCGGGATAACGATGGCGGAATCTCTATTGATAAAAAAGTTACTCCTTTGGCAAAGATCAAGAACCCGCAAGGCGGCGCTCAAAAGTTCGACGTCCTTGAAACCTGGGGATATATCTATAAAGGTAAATACCGTATGCGCTTTATGTACTATCCAGATGTGGACTGTACGCTGATGGGTGAAGAAATATTGGAGTATGCGGACCTATAATGTTCATATTACCTGTAGACAGGGGGCTTATCGCCCCGTAGTTACCCGACATATTTCCCCAGATCCCTTTAGGAATTAATTTCCAACAAAATTATTTTCATGCTCATATTATTTACTTCCAAAGCTATTACTTTTGCCGTTGCGCAGAAAGCAAAAGCCCTGATATCGCAGATAAAGCCTTTGAACATAAAGAGTGGGAACGCAGGTTAGCGCTTAAGAATCGCAAAGTGCCTGATCCATCATTGCCGGTTTACCGCAACGGTGATTGTGGCGAGAAGTCGCAGCCAGGCACAGGCTATTGCTCTCCTGAGTGCAGGGTAGGTGCAGAACGGCTGGTACGGGCAGACAATAGCTGATCTACTTCATGCGCGTGCTGAATAAAGTGTCATGGTTGATTATGGCTGGCGTCCCTGTTTCCGTTCTGCAGGAAAATGGGGGCTGGCAAAATAGCAACATGGTAAGGCGATACGCTCACTGTTCATCAGGGCATTTGTCTCAGCACGCCAGGCGTATTGATGATATTTTTAACCAGAATGTCCCAAATCTGTCCCATGATGATTTTAAGAGTGGAACAAACAACAATGAAGGTTTTGATATGTCTAAGGAAATAATCAGGATTGACCCGGAACACCGCATGTCGGAAGCGGTTGTACATGACGATACGATTTATTACACCAGCGTGCCGGAGAATCTGGACGAAGACGCCGAAGCGCAGACCGCTAACGCGCTGGCGGTAATCGACCGCATCCTGACCCGCCTGGGCTCAGATAAAAGCCGTATTCTGGACGCCACGATTTTTCTGGTACGCAAAGAGGATTTTCCGGCGATGAATCGCGCCTGGGACGCCTGGGTGTCGCCAGGCAACGCGCCGGTGCGCTGCACCGTGCAGGCCGGCCTGATGAACCCAAAATATCTGGTTGAGATCAAGATCGTCGCCGCCAGATAAACTTATGGCGCACCGGGCGGTGCGCCATTTGCTTACTCTTCGTCGTCGTCGTCGTCATCGTCGTCGTTGACGTCGTGGTCGTTAGCCCGCTCGCGCGCCTCGTCTTCATCCTCTTCGTCTTCATCGTCGAAACGAACGGCGATCATCTCGCCCGTGTGCGTTTCGCGAATTTCAGCCGCCACCAGCTGGATAGCCTGTCCGCTGCTCATGCCGTCGGCCATCAGCTCCTGGATACGCTCCACTGCCTGCTGTTGCTGCTCAAGCGACAGCGCCGGTAAACCACTAATCATAATTGCTCCTGTTTCAGTCGCGGGAATTATTTCACGCGTAACAAACAGATGCCAGCAGCAGAAAAATATGTCAGGCTTGCTGCCTGTTTTAGTTCTGATCTGCCTTAATCATGCCACCTGTTTATTATCCTCTGGAGTATACGCCCGAATCGCTCGGGGATCTGTTTACTGTTGTCGCCCATCAGCCCTGGGCGATGCTGTTGGATTCCGGCTTTGCGGAACACAGCGACAATCGCTTTGATATTATGGTTGCCGACCCCGTGGCCACGCTCACCACCTGCGGCGGCCTGACCAGCATAGCGCGTGACGGCAAGATCGCAGAAAGCGATCGGGATCCGCTTGATCTGCTGCATCAGGCGTTGCAGGAGAGCAACTTGCAGGCGGCTGAAAGCAGTGACTACCCTTTCCAGGGCGGCGCGCTGGGGCTGTTCGGCTACGATCTGGGGCGGCGGTTCGAGAAGCTGCCGCAGCGGGCGAAGCCGGATCTGACCACGCCGGATATGGCCGTAGGCATTTACGACTGGGCGCTGATTGCCGATCGCCATCGCCAGACGCTGACGCTGGTCACGCATGGCGACGTCGCGCAACGGCTGCGCTGGCTTGATGAACAAACGCCGCAGGCGACCGAGCCTTTTCGCCTGACCAGCGCATGGGCTTCCAATATGAGTCGTGAAGCCTACGGCGAGAAGTTCCGTCAGGTGCAGGCGTGGCTGCGCAGCGGTGACTGCTATCAAATCAATCTGGCCCAGCGCTTTCAGGCCAGCTACAGCGGCGATGAATGGCAGGCATACAGATCGCTGACCCGCCAGAACCGCGCGCCCTTCAGCGCTTTTCTTCGCCTGCCGGGCAGCGCTATTTTAAGCCTTTCGCCCGAACGCTTTCTGCATATGGCGGCGGGCGACATTGAAACCCGCCCGATTAAGGGCACCCTGCCGCGCCTGAGCGATCCCCAGGCCGATCGTCGTCAGGCGGAGAAGCTGGCCCAGTCGCCTAAGGATCGGGCGGAAAACCTGATGATTGTCGACCTGCTGCGCAACGATATTGGCCGCGTAGCCGTACCCGGCACGGTAAAAGTGCCGGAGCTGTTTGTTGTAGAGCCTTTCCCGGCGGTGCATCATCTGGTCAGTACCATTACCGGTACGCTGAAACCCGGGCTTACGGCCTGCGATCTGCTTCGCGCCTGTTTCCCTGGCGGATCTATCACCGGTGCGCCTAAAGTACGGGCAATGGCTATTATCGATGAGCTTGAACCACACCGCCGCAACGCCTGGTGCGGCAGCATCGGGTATCTCAGCGTCTGCGGCCGCATGGATACCAGCATCACCATCCGCACCCTGACGGCGGAAAACGGCCAGCTTTACTGTACCGCTGGCGGCGGTATCGTGGCCGACAGCGACGAGCAGGCGGAATATCAGGAAACGTTCGACAAGGTAAACCGCATTCTTCCCTGTCTGGAGCACTATCATGCCTGACGCGTCACCAGCGCTGGAGCGTTTTATCACCCGTTTTCAGCTACAGCGGCCCGAGCCTGCCTTGCCTCAGCTGCCCACGCGCCAGGCGGCGGTGCTGGTGCCAATTATTAACCGTCCGCGTCCTGCGCTGCTGCTGACCCGGCGCGCCGCCACGCTGCGCAAACATGCCGGGCAGGTCGCCTTCCCCGGTGGGAGGCGGGATAATGAAGATCGGTCTCTGATTTACACTGCGCTGCGCGAAGCGCAGGAAGAGGTCGCTATTCCGGCTGAAAGCGTAAAGGTGATCGGCGTGCTGCCGCCCGTGACCAGCAGCACCGGTTTTCAGGTCACGCCGGTAGTAGGCATTCTCCCTGATAATCTTGCCTGGCACGCCAATGAGGCGGAGGTGGAATCGGTTTTTGAGATGCCGCTCCAGGAAGCGCTTCGGCTGGGCCGCTATTCTCCGCTGGATATCCAGCGCCACGGCATAACGCACCGGATCTGGCTTTCGTGGTTTGACGACTATTTTATCTGGGGCATGACCGCGGGCATTATCCGCCAGCTCAGCCTGCAGGTAACAGAGTAGCGGTTTCGCACAAAATAGCGTCGTTTGCCCGTTTTACCAGAGCTTTGAAGCAAAACGGCAGGTAAATTCCCTCTTTTAGTTTGCCTTACCCCTTCACAATTAGCGTAAATCCTTTATATTGCAGCGCAAAAGACCGGCCCCGAAACTTAGCGGGCCGGTTTTTATTTTGCCTTAGTACAGGTCAGGCAGAAAAAAGCGGCGGGCGCCAATGTGATGCAGCCCGCAATAACTTTTCCGTCTGAAGAAGATTAGTTTATTTCATGCGACTATCGTTCACATGATGATTACCATTAAATATTATTCAGCGATTAACTGCGCACCCGGGAGCAGAATGTGATTAGCGTTTTCGACATGTTTAAGATCGGCATAGGCCCGTCCAGTTCCCATACGGTGGGGCCGATGAAAGCCGGCAAACAGTTTGTTGACGATCTGGTCAGCCTGGGCAAATTAACCGATGCTACGCGCATCGCCGTTGACGTTTACGGGTCGCTTTCGCTGACCGGTAAAGGGCACCATACCGATATCGCGATTATTATGGGCCTGTCGGGCGCCTCGCCGGAAAGCGTGGATATCGACGGCATCCCGGCCTTTATTCGTGATGTAGAGGCACGACAGCGTCTGCTGCTGGCCGGCGGCACGCACGAAGTGGATTTTCCACGCGAGGGCGGTATGGTGTTTCGCAGCGATAATCTCTCGCTGCATGAAAACGGCATGCGCATTCACGCCTTCTCGGGCGACGAGCTGATTTACAGCAAAACCTACTATTCCATCGGTGGCGGCTTTATTGTCGACGAAGAGCATTTCGGCCAGTCCACGCTGAATGAAGTGTCGGTGCCCTATCCGTTCAACTCAGCAAAAGAGATGCTGGCCCACTGCCATGAAACCGGCCTGTCGCTTTCCGGTATGGTGATGAAGAACGAACTGGCGTTGCACAGCCGTGCGGAGATAGAACACTATTTCGCGGACGTCTGGCAGAGTATGCGTGACTGTATCGATCGCGGCCTGAATACGGAAGGCGTCCTGCCCGGCCCGCTGCGCGTACCGCGTCGCGCCGCCGCGCTGCGCCGTTTGCTGGTTTCCTCCGACAAACTTTCCAGCGATCCTATGAACGTGATCGACTGGGTAAACATGTTTGCGCTGGCCGTTAACGAAGAGAACGCGGCGGGCGGGCGGGTGGTGACTGCCCCAACCAACGGCGCCTGCGGCATCGTGCCGGCCGTGCTGGCCTATTACGATCACTTTATCGCTTCGGTCAGTCCCGATATTTTTATCCGCTATTTTATGGCGGCGGGCGCCGTCGGCATCCTGTATAAGATGAACGCTTCGATTTCCGGCGCGGAAGTCGGCTGCCAGGGCGAAGTCGGCGTGGCCTGTTCGATGGCGGCGGCGGGTCTGGCCGAGCTGCTGGGCGCCAGCCCGGAGCAGGTTTGCGTGGCGGCGGAAATCGGCATGGAGCATAACCTGGGCCTGACCTGCGATCCGGTTGCGGGTCAGGTGCAGGTTCCCTGTATCGAACGTAACGCCATCGCTTCGGTAAAAGCGATCAACTCCGCGCGCATGGCGATGCGGCGTACCAGCGAGGCACGCGTTTCACTGGATAAAGTGATCGAAACGATGTATGAAACCGGCAAGGATATGAACGCCAAATACCGTGAAACCTCTCGCGGCGGCCTGGCGATAAAAGTACAGTGTGACTGATTTTTCGCCAGCGCCCTCTGCGGCGCTGGCGCTTTCCTTTTCCCGTCTTTCTGCTACAGGCAACCCGCTGTTTAACCCCCGTTTTTCATTTCTCAGGACTAAACTTAATCTTACTTTTGCCGATAACTGACTGATTCGCGTTTCGCTTTAAGGATGGTCGTCAATGCAAGTGTCACAGGAAGCCACTGGGGCGTTTCGCCGCAGACGCTTGTTAATTGCTGTGGTAGTCGCCGCGCTGGTGCTTATCCTTACCCTGGCTTTACGCTTTATCGTTGAAAAAAATCATATCGAAAAGCTGTCGCACACTTTTGCCAGCAAAGCGATCCAGCGTTTCGATCGGCTTTTTTCGCCGCTTGACGTGGCGGCTAATAATACGCTGGGGCTGGTGGGCCTGCCGTGCGATCGGGTTCGCTTTCCGCTGGTGGAAAAGCTGGCCTCGCTGCAAACCGTGCGTTCAATTATCCTGGTCGACCGGGACAATATGTACTGCTCCAGCATTTATGGCAGCACCAATCTTGCCTTCAGCACCACCTATCCCGAACTGGCCGTAAACAATCAGCGAATGCTGCTGAGCACCGACGATCATCTGCTCAAAGGCTCGCCGGTACTGCTGCTGTGGACGCCGCTGGAAGCGGGCAATAAGGCCGGGATCCTGCAACTCGTTAATATCGATCTGATGAGCAACTACCTGCTTGAGCCTGAGCTGCCGTGGGTGGAGCGCGTTATTTTCAACGTAGGCGAACACAGCCTGGAATACGGCAATCCCCTGATTGAAAAAGCGCTGCCGTCCGAGGATGAAGTCAGCTACCAGGACGCTTCGCTGCGCTATCCTTTTTCCGTCACGCTGTATGGGCCGGCGCCCGCCCGGCTGGCGCTGCTGGCGCTGCCTGAACAGCTGCCGCTGGCGCTGCTGCTGAGCCTGCTGTCCGGCTATATTGTCTGGCTGGCGACCGCGAACCGTATGAGCCTTGCCTGGCAGATCAGCTACGGCATCAACGCGCGTGAATTTATGGTTTACTGCCAGCCGCTGATTAATGCCCGCAGCGGCGAATGCGAAGGCATCGAGCTGCTGCTGCGCTGGCATAACGATCGCCAGGGCTGGGTATCGCCGGATCTTTTTATTCCGCTGGCCGAGCGACATAACTTAATCGCGCCGCTGACGCGTTATGTGTTAACCGAAGTGGTCAGCCAGCTGCCGCTGCTGCCGGCCCGCTCCGATTTCCATATTGCCATCAACGTCGCTTCCAGCCATTTTCATGAACGGCAAATCGTGACGGATTTGGAGCAGCTCTGGTGGCCGGCGAACCCGACCCCGCAGCTGATTGTGGAACTGACCGAGCGCGATGCGCTGCCGGAGGTTGACCAGCGCGTGGTGGCTCAGCTGCGGCAGAGCGGCGTGAAGCTGGCGATTGATGATTTCGGCACCGGCCACAGTTCGCTCTCCTATCTGAAAACGCTCAGCCCGGACGTGCTGAAAATCGATAAGGTCTTTACCGCGGCGATAGGGACAGACGCGATTAACGCGACGGTAACGGATATGGTGATTTCTCTGGCGCAGCGGCTGAATATCAGCCTGGTTGCGGAAGGCGTGGAAACGGCAGCTCAGGCGGCCTACCTGCGTGAGAAAGGCGTGGATGTGTTGCAGGGCTATCTGTTTGCCCGACCAATGCCGCTGGAAAGTTTCCCTCAGTGGCTTAGCGAACATCAGCCGCCCGGCGGCGGCTGATGTTTCGTCAGGTTTAGCCTTCTTCCACAGGGGATTTTTCCCGCGTTACACGCACCAAATCAATACGATAGTCGGTAGCAGAGACAATCTGGAAAATGAACGGCGGCAGTAATATTATCTCGCCCGCCTGGGGTAGCTGGCCCTTCTGGGCAATCAGCAGTCCCGCCAGCGAAGCATGATCGTCTGCCGGCTTCACCAGCATCTGGGTATCCAGCAGCTGCTGCAAAGAATGCAGGTCGGTGCCGCCCTTCACCAGCCAGCCTTCACCATCAGCAACGATATCAGGCGTTTCATCCTCATCCGGGAACTCGCCCGCAATCGCCTCCAGCACGTCCAGCGGCGTTATCAGGCCCTGCACCACGCCGAACTCATTGCTTACCACCACAAAGCTGCCCCTGGCGCGACGCAGCACGGCCAGCAGATTGATCGGATCCAGTGTTTCCGGCACGATCACCGGCGGCATAGCGGCAGCGTAGGTGGCGATATCAATGCCCTGCTCCAGCGCCACCAGCAGCTCTTTTGCCCGCACCACGCCGACGATCTCATCCAGCTCTCCCCGGCAGACGGGAAACAGGCTGTGCGGCGTATCCAACAGCTGAACGCGGATTTCATCCGCCGGACGCTCGGCATTGACCCAGGAAATATCGCCGCGCGGCGTCATAATGCTGCGTACCGAGCGCGAGGCCAGCGTCAGCACGCCGTTGATCATATAGCGCTCTTCATCTTTAAAGGTTTCCTGCGGCATCAGCTTGAGGGTTTCGCTCTCCTGTTCGCCGTTATCCGTATGGCCGCCGCGTCGTCCCCCCATAAGCCGCTGAATAGCTTCGGCGGTGCGCTCACGCATCGGCCTTTTGGACTGATGACGAAGAAAATTCACCCGCGCGATCTGGTTAAACAGCTCGATCAGAATAGAGAAGCCGATAGCCGCGTAGAGGTAGCCTTTTGGAATATGGAAACCAAAGCCTTCCGCAACCAGACTAAGCCCGATCATCAACAGGAAGCTGAGGCAGAGCACCACAACCGTAGGATGCGCGTTGACAAACCGGGTCAGTGGTTTTGAGGCCAGCAGCATCACGCCCATCGCGATCGTCACCGCCGTCATCATAATCGCCAGGTTGTTGACCATGCCAACGGCAGTGATCACCGCATCCAGCGAGAAGACGGCATCCAGCACCACTATCTGGATAACCACGGACCAAAAGCTGGCGTAGCCTTTAGCGCCTCCAGCGATGTGCTCGCGGTTTTCCAGCCTTTCATGCAGCTCCATCGTCGCTTTAAACAGCAGAAAGAAACCGCCGACCAGCAGGATCAGATCGCGGCCCGAAAAGCTGAAATCCGCGACGCTGAACAACGGACGCGTCAGGGTCACCATCCAGGAGATCAGCGAAAGCAGACCCAGGCGCATAATCAGCGCCAGAGACAGGCCTATCAGACGGGCTTTATCACGCTGCTTTGGCGGCAGCTTATCGGCCAGGATGGCAATAAAGACCAGGTTATCTATTCCCAACACAATTTCAAGGACGACCAGCGTCAGCAGACCGGCCCAGATTGACGGGTCTAAGAGAAATTCCATCACAGGCTCCGAACAGAGATAGGGAAAAAAGAAACTGGCAACAACATCGCGCAGCTTATGGCTGGATACAAGGGAAGATAAGCGCCGTTAAAAGGCAAAGTCAGGGTGGCCGCGTAGGCCGGTGGCTTAGTTAAACAACTTCGGTGACGATCCATAGGGAGGGCGCGGGCCCGTGGCTCCTGTAAAAATTAAGGAGTTCTACTGTAAACAGCGCACGGGACAACGTCAAAATATTTGCTTACATTTACAGAAGGCCGGTCAGGAACAAACGGCCCTGCTCCGCCAGCCGTCAGACGACGGCAGGCTGTATAGCCACGGACGGCTGCACAGCCTGCCGCCTTTGCCACAGGCGCAGCGTAAAGTCTGTTTCGACCTCAAACGATGGCGTGGTCGCCAGCACCCCCCAAACTTCAGGACGGGCGCGCCAGGCAAAAGGCGTCATCTGCAAGAGCGCGGCGGACGTTTCGCTATTCAGGCTCATTAAATAATTAAGTGAATGCTGCTCTACCAGCGTAAAGTCCGGCAATGCTTCGGGCGTCTCATCATGCAGGCGTGCTTCCTGGTAGATTAGCTCTTTAAACTGTAACAGGTGTCGTGGCCCCGGCGTAACGGTCAGGACGTAACCGTGGGGCTTCACTACCCGCGCCAGCTCCTCCGCCTTGCAAGGCGCATAGATACGCAGCACGGCATCAAACTGCTCGCTGGCAAACGGTAGCCGGTGGCTGGACGCCACGCAAAAGCGAACGTTGCGATAGCGTTTAGCGCCAGCGCGCACCGCAACTCTGGATACATCCAGCGCGTGGACTTCCGCCTCGCCTTTTCTTTGCAGCATATCGGCAACCGCGTGGGTGTAGTAGCCTTCGCCACAGCCAATATCGAGCACGCTGGCGTTTTCGGGCGGGAGGATGCGCTGGAAAATATCGCAGACGCTGGACTGGAGAGGCTGATAGTGCCCGGCATCCAGAAATTCACGTCGCGCCTGCATCATCTCGGCGCTGTCGCCCGGCTGCTTCGATCGTTTGTGCTGCACCGGCAGCAGATTGACGTAGCCCTCTTTTGCCCGATCGAACTGATGCCGGTTTTCACATCGCCAGCCGGAAGCATCGGGCAGCAAGGGATGATGGCAAAGCGGGCAAAGATAAGACATAACAACTCTCCGGTAACGTTAAGAGCGGCAGTTTACCGGAAATACGCAGGCCAGGGCAGGTTTTCATGAGCGCAAAGGAAAAAGCCCCGCCGATATCGGCAGGGCTTTACTATTCTGATGCTTGCCTGAACCGTCGCGCGGGCAACGGCAAGATCGAAAATTAGATAGCGGTGACGTTCACAGCAGCAGGGCCTTTCTGGCCGTCCTGAATTTCGAACTCAACGTTCTGGCCTTCAGCCAGAGTTTTGAAGCCATTGCCCTGGATAGCAGAGAAGTGTACGAACACGTCTTTGCTGCCGTCTGCAGGGGTAATGAAGCCAAAACCTTTAGACTCGTTGAACCACTTAACCTGACCTTTAATCTTTGCCATTTTGCAAATTCCTTAGAGTGTTAATTCGCCCGAGGGCGTGACGTACAGAAAAATCAGAGACACAACTGCATGAGGCATAAATTAAGGCTCGGCAAGGAAGCGGTATTCAACGTAACGTCTTTACTCAGAACTTCTTTACTGAAGATGCCATACATAAACAGAACTGTACCCCGTTTTACCAAAAGCGTTATCACATATTCGATTATTAATGGCAAGTCATTTTTATAAGGTCGTCGGACTGTCGCACATATTTGAAACGTCTGCGGCACTTATTGCACATCAACTCAGGAATTATTGAACGTCGCCAGGGTAAAGCCGAATGGCACAGGCCCATCGGTCATGCAATTTTCTAAGGACATCTTAGCCTTCTGCTGCGGCCAAGTCTACGGTTTCTCGCTGCCCTCCGGCCGATTTTCCAGCCGGCTTATGGCAGAAATATGACATTGCTTACTCAAAAATCTTCATTTAAAGATGGCTCCGCGCCACGCAAAATTAGAATGACATTGCGGTATCAAAAGGAGCATGTGGTTCATATTTAAATTTAAACTGCACCAAAATCAGGAAAATGTATTTCTGCTTGCCCCATTTAAATGCAGCCCCCTTCCCGATTAATTGCCATTAGTACCATCAATCTATTTGGATTAACCGGCATTGATATCAGCGCGTACGCATTTTAAAATTGCTTACCAGGATTATTCTTAATTTATATTTTTAAGGGGCATCCTTGCGCCAATTTTCCATGCGCTGAAACGGCGTTCGTCCAGCTTTGCTGCCTGCATCTTTTCGCTCAGCAAGCGCGGCGGCTCATCCAGTGATTCGTCCGCCAGCTCGAATACGCCCCAATGAATGGGAATGGTGACGGGCTGGCCCAGCGCCTGATGTAGCGAAATGGCCTCGTCCGGATCCATATGCTGTCCGCGCATAAACCACTGCGGCGCATAAGCGCCCGTTGGCAAAGCAGCCAGGTTGAAAGGCCCCAGCCTGCGCGGGATCTCCAGCAGGCTTTCAGAATAGCCGCTGTCGCCGCTGAACCAGAAATTTACCCCCTGATTCTTTACTACCCAACCGCACCATAGAGAACGGTTGCGATCCCAGGGCGTACGCATACTCCAGTGACGCGCCGGAACGGCAAAGATCTGCATTTCGCGATCGGTGACACACTCCCACCAGTCGAGCTGCGTGACCTTTTTCGCTCCGCGTTTTTTAAACCAGGGCGCCAGCCCCAGCGGCACCACAAAATGCACCTGCGGAAAACGACGCAGGATCAGTTTGATGGTAGGCCAGTCAAGATGGTCATAGTGGCTGTGCGAAATCAGTACGCGATCCAACGCGGGCAGGTCTTCGACTTTCAGCGCGGCAGGCGTTTTGCGCTGCGGCCCGTAAAATCGAAGCGGCGATGCGCGCAACGCCAGCGCCGGATCGATTAGCGTGTATTGGCCCGAGGTGCGTAGCAGCAGGCAGGCATGGCCCAGCCACCAAACCGCATCCTCCTCGCCGCTTAAATCGGCAGGCTGCCACCACTGACGAATAAATGCATCGTAACCCTGCGCCGGTGGAAAAGGCAGCCCCTGCGCCTTGCGCTCTTTGCGCCAGCGCTGTAAATCTCCGGGCTGGCGCAGATCCTGTTCAGGATTACGGAAGCCTTCCGGCGTATGGTGCGCCTTGTGCGGATCGTACCAGGGGTTTTGCCAGGCCATGCGGCCCTCCTTGTGCCGGAGCGATTAGCGCTCCGGAATTAAACGAATAAAATCAGTTTCATTGTTATCCTCAGCCGGTGTCTGCCGCGCGCCGACAAGCTTCATCAGCAGCTGATTCTGCCGTTTCTGCTCGTCAAGCAGCGCCTCCAGCAGGCGTATCTGTTCATTAGCTCTGACGCTGGCGCGAGTGATAAAAAACCAGGTGATTAGCCCGACAAGCGTGATGCCGATAAGCAAACCGGCTCCCGCCGCGCCGTTGGCGACCTCGTTTAACATACCTATACTCCTGATGTTACACATAATTATAATGAGCCGAATTTTACCCGCTCATCAACGAATTGATAGCGCGCTGATAAAAATTTAGGAACCTTCGCGCAGGCTTTATGACGATACTGCTGTATGCTGACAATGTTTTGCGTATCTGCTCACAATGTACTGGCGTCGGCGACTACGGGAAAGGCCGACGCATAAAGGAGAAAGCATGAAATTTTTTGTTCGTCTTGTTGGCCTGCTGGTCGTGATTTGGCTGGCTCTGCTGGTCACCGGCTACGGCGTACTGACCGGAAGCCATAAGAATGTCGCAGGGATGGGGCTGCAATGCCAGTATCTTACCGCTCGCGGCATGACTACCGCCCAGTATTTGCACAGCGACAGCGGCATTGTCGGCGTCACCGACTGCCCTTTACTGAAAAAAAGCAGTGAAGTGATCGATAACTGAAACCGCGACGGGCCGAGCGCTGTCGGCCCGTCGGTTCAGAAAGGATAGTTCCGATAGCCCATCTGTTCCGATATCAGCCTTGCCGCACGGTGCAGCATAGCAACATAGTTGCTCTTCTCTTCTTCGGTAAAACGGATGGTCGGGAAGGAGATGCTCAGTCCGGCAATCACCACGCCAAAGCGATCGAATACAGGCACGGCGATGCAGCGCAATCCCTCTTCCTGTTCTTCGTTGTCTTCGCCAAAGCCCTGCGCGCGTACCCGTTCCAGCTGGGTTATCAGCGCGTCCGCAGACGTAAGCGTACGGGAGGTATTCTTCTGAAAGCTGACGTCTGCCAGGATGCTTTTTACCTCTTCCGACTCGCGCCAGGCCAGCAGTACTTTACCAATAGCGGTGCTATACAGCGGATTGCGTCGGCCAATGCGTGAGTACATGCGCAGATTGTAAAGCGAGTCGATTTTGTGAATATAAACAATGCTGTCTTCTTCCAGCGCGCCCAGGTGGATCGTCTCGCGGGTCTGGCGGGAAAGTTCGCGCATCTGGATATCGGCGCTGCGTATCAGATCGACATTCTGTAACGCCTTTGCGCCCAACTCAAACAGCTTCAAAGTCAGGCTGTATTTTTCCGTGTCGCCTTCCTGCGCAACGTAACCCAGCGACTTCATGGTCTGCAAAAAACGATAAACGGTGCTTTTCGACATCATCACCCGCTGTGACAGCTCGGTAATGCCGTGCGCTCGCTCTTCGCCCAACGCCTGTAAAATGCCGAACACTTTCAGTACGGAAGAGACCGAATCGGGCTGTTTATCCACCTCATCCTTCGCCATAACGATTTTGCCTTATTGTTTTATAAAAAATGGAACACTATTCCCAGTATACTTTTTGCCACAGCGATAGCGCAACGCTAACCTGTCGGCAGCACAGACACATTTGCTGATGGTTCAGCGCGCTGAATAAATGGTAAGGCAGTGAAAAAATCATTAGCATTATGATATTCACTCTCCTGACTATTTTTTCTATGCCGCAAACTCTTCCATCAGATGGCCTGCCCGTTCCGCAGCGCTATGGCGCGATTTTAGCCATCGCGCTGGGTATAACCGTTGCCGTGCTGGACGGTGCCATCGCCAACGTGGCGCTGCCAACCATTGCCCGCGATCTCCAGGCCAGTCCGGCGGCCTCGATCTGGATCGTTAACGCCTATCAGCTGGCGATTATTGTCTCGCTGCTGTCGCTCTCTTTTCTGGGCGATATCCTGGGCTATCGCCGCGTCTATCAGTGTGGGCTGGTGGTTTTTACCTGTACCTCGCTGTTCTGCGCGCTTTCCGACTCGCTGGGCATGTTGACCTTCGCCAGGGTGCTGCAGGGTTTTGGCGGCGCGGCTCTCATGAGCGTGAACACCGCGCTGATCCGCATCATTTATCCTCAGCGCTATCTGGGGCGCGGAATGGGCATCAACTCGCTAATCGTCGCCGTCTCGACCGCCGCCGGCCCGACCGTGGCTGCTGCCGTGCTCTCGGTCGCCTCCTGGCAATGGCTGTTCCTGATTAACGTACCGGTAGGACTCGGCGCGCTATTTCTCGCCTTCCGCTTTCTACCCGATAATCCGCAAAAAGCCAGCGAACAGCGCTTTGATATTCCCAGCGCCATCATGAACGCGCTGACGTTCGGCCTGTTGATCTCTGCGCTGAGCGGTTTCGCCCAGGGTCAGAGCGGCAAACTGATTGCGGCGGAACTGGTCGCGCTGGCGATAATCGGCGTGGTGTTTATTCGTCGTCAGCTGCGGCTGCCGGTGCCGCTGCTGCCGGTTGACCTGCTGCGTATCCCGGTATTTTCACTGTCGCTCGGCACCTCGGTATGCTCCTTTTGCGCGCAGATGCTGGCGATGGTGTCGCTGCCGTTTTTTCTGCAAACCGTGCTGCATCGCGACGAGGTGACGACAGGCCTGCTGCTGACGCCATGGCCGCTGGCGACGATGGTGATGGCACCGATAGCGGGCAGACTCATCGAGCGCTACCATGTCGGGCTGTTGGGCGCGACAGGATTGGGATGTTTTGCGATCGGCCTGTTTTCGCTGGCGCTGCTGCCAGCGTCGCCGGATAACTGGAGCATTATCTGGCGCATGACGATCTGCGGCGCAGGCTTTGGCCTGTTTCAGTCGCCCAACAACCACACTATTATCAGTTCGGCGCCGCGTCATCGCAGCGGCGGCGCGAGCGGCATGTTGGGCACGGCGCGCCTGCTGGGACAAACCAGCGGCGCGGCGCTGGTCGCGTTAATGTTCAATCTGTTCAGCGACCAGGGCACGCACGCCTCGCTGCTGCTGGCAGGAGGATTTTCTACGCTGGCCGCCATCATCAGCGCGCTTCGGCTGACGCAGCCGGGGCCGGAACAGAAAGCGGGCTGATCGGCAGGCAAAAAAATGCCGGTCAGCGACCGGCATTTATCGTCTTAACGACTATTTCAGGTACTGGCCGCTGCGCAGCGCCTCGATACGCTTATCCAGCGGTGGATGCGACATAAAAAGCTCGCTCAGCGACTTCGATTTGCCATTAATGCAGAACGCCATCATGGTGCTTGCTTCCTGCGGCTCATAGCTGGTTTTCAGACGTTGCAACGCGGCGATCATTTTCTCGCGGCCAACCAGACGCGCCGAACCGGCGTCGGCATGGTACTCACGATGGCGCGAGAACCACATGGTGATAATGCTGGCCAGAATACCGAAGACCAGCTCCAGCACCATCGACACCGCAAAATAGACCAGCGGGTTGCCGTTGCTGCTTTCGCCTTCTTCGCGGTCGCCCGACATAAAGCCTGCGGCTATCTGCGCAATAATGCGTGAGATAAAGATCACAAAGGTGTTTACCACGCCCTGGATCAGCGTCATCGTCACCATGTCGCCGTTGGCGATATGGCTGATCTCATGCGCCAGCACCGCCTCGGCCTCATCACGGTTCATGTTTTGCAGCAGCCCGGTAGAAACCGCAACCAGTGAAGCATCGCGGCGCGCGCCGGTAGCAAAGGCGTTAATGTCCGGTGCGTGATAGATAGCAACCTGCGGCATAGCAATGCCCGCCTGCTGCGCCTGTCCGGCAATGGTCTGCATCAGCCAACGCTCGGTTTCGTTACGTGGCTGTTCAATGACCTCACCGCCCACGGAGCGCAGCGCCATCCATTTAGACATCAGCAGTGAGACAAACGCACCGCCAAAGCCAAACAGACCCGCCATGATCATCAGGCCCTGAACACTGCTTGACTGAATTCCCGTCAGACTGAGGATCAGTCCAAAAACCAACATTACGCCCAGGTTGGTTAACAGGAAAAGCGCAATACGCATCATAAAATTTCTTCTTCCTCAGTTAAAAAATCGCTTATAGCGGATAACTATCCTATGGGCACGGCAAAACATTTCAAGCGGCAGAGGGCATTAAGTGTCTAAAAAGACATAACTTTACATTTTGTCTTAACTTTTAACGTTCAGGAAAACATTGACTGTCAGGAAAGGCAAAGTTACCGCGTGGACAGGGAAAGTTCAGGTAAAAATAAGGCACAGCTTGCGCTGTGCCCTGAAGGTTATTTGGTGCTCTGGTTTTTTTCCAGCTGCGCCAGGTCATTGGCAATCTTGACCGTTTCGTCCAGATAAGGATCCGGCTCTTTATAGTCCTTTGGCAGATCCTCAAGCTTCGCCAGCGGCTTTTTGCCTTCCAGCTTGAGACGGGCGTTGATCCGCTCCAGCCGCAGCGCGTCATCCTCGTGATTCTCTTTCTCGCGTTCGGCAAGATTCAGCGAGATGATATTGCGCTTATCCTTCATCGCGTTGAAGCGGGCGATATCCTTCAGGATGTACTGGAACTCCATATCCTTCGCGATACGATCCTGATGTGTCTTGAGCAGCTGCGGGATCAGCGGCTTAACGTCGCCGGTTTTGGTATAGGCCGCCGCATCAATGCTGTCCCAGGGCAGCGCATTATCCTCGAATTTTTCACCGGTTTCCACCGCTTCCACGCCGGTCGGCATCAGCAGATCCGGCGTAACGCCTTTACGCTGAGTACTGCCGCCGTTAACGCGGTAGAACTTCTGTATGGTATAGGTGATGGATCCCAGCGCAGGCCACTCGGGACGCAGCATCTGATCGTAAATACGGTTCAGCGAGCGATACTGCTGCACGGTGCCTTTACCAAAGGTCGGTTCACCGACGATCAGCGCACGGCCATAATCCTGCATGGCGGCGGCAAAGATCTCGGAAGCCGAGGCGCTGAAACGGTCTACCAGCACCACCAGCGGGCCTTTGTAATAAACCATGCTGTCGGTATCGCTGTCCTGACGCACCTTGCCGTTGTTATCACGCACCTGCACCACCGGGCCGCCCGGAATAAACAGGCCGGAAAGCGATACCGCCTCCGTTAGCGCCCCGCCGCCGTTGGTACGCAGGTCGATCACTACGCTGTCGACGTTCTGCTTCTGCAGCTTTTGCAGCTGCACTTTTACATCGTCGGTCAAACCAACGTAGAAACCAGGAATATCCAGTACGCCGACCTTCTCTTTACCGACGTTATGCACGCTCATTTTCACCGCGCGATCTTCCAGACGGATTTTTTCGCGGGTCAGCGTAATAATACGGGTTTTGGTGCCCTTGCCGGCCGGCAGGATCTCCAGACGCACTTTGCTGCCTTTCGGGCCTTTAATCTGCGCCACAACGTCATCAAGACGCCAGCCGATCACGTCCTGAACCGGTTTGCCGGGCTGGCCGACGCCGACGATGCGATCGCCCACGGTAATCGCTTTGCTTTTGGCTGCCGGGCCGCCCGCAACCATGGAATTGATTACGGTGTAATCATCATCCATTTGCAGCACGGCGCCGATGCCCTCCAGCGACAGGCTCATTTCAGTATTGAACTGATCGGTATTACGCGGGGAAAGGTAGCTGGTATGCGGATCGATTTCACGTGCGAAAGCGGTCATCGCCAGCTGGAAAACGTCCTCGCTGTTGCTCTGCGCCAGACGACGGATAGCAAACTGATAGCGCTTGGTGAGAACCTCGCGGATCTCCTTTTCTTCTTTACCCGTCAGCTTCAGGCTCAGCTCGTCATATTTGACTTTAGCATCCCAAAGCTGGTTCAGCTCCGCAGTGGTTTGCGGCCAGGGCGCCTTGCTGCGGTCGATATCAATGGTATCGTGACCGCTAAAATTCATCGGCTTGTTCAGCACCGTCAGCGCGTATTGATAGCGCTCAAAACGGCGTTTCTGCGCCAGGTTATATAAATCGTAAAAAACATCCAGCTGACCCGATTTCAGTTCATCGCCCAGCGTGGTTTTTTTGGTGTTGTACTGTGCCACGTCAGAAGCCAGCAGCACATTGTGGTTGTAGTCCAACAGATTCAGATAGCGGGCGAAAATTTTCGCGGAGAAATCTTTATCCAGATCGAACTGACGATAGTGGGAACGCGTAAAGCGCGACGTCACGCGCTCGCTGACGGTCGCGTGCTGCGGTTCCTGATGAAGCTGCGGAATTTGCTCGGCGCGCGTAATAGCATCGGCGGCGAAAACATGTCCGGTAAACAGCAGTGCAGCAATAACGGTGGTTTTAAAAAAGTTGTTCATGCCCTGATTGGCCTCCGTATCAGAACTGCAAGTGTTCTGCGCGCACTATCATTGCCAGGCCGGAAGCCAGCTGTACCCGGACGCCATCTTTTGTAATCTCAAGAATGGTTGCATCCATCGCACTTTTGCCTGCCGTGACTTTGATGTTTTGACCCACCTGCAATGCTGCGGTATCCGTAACGGGTGTCGTGCGTTGCGGTTGGCGTTCTGCGGAAGGCGCGCGGCCAGGATTACGCTGCGGCTTGCTGCGTGCGGCCCGAGGCTGCTCGCCTTCAGCAGAAGGTTTACGAACCGGCTTGCGTGGGCGACGAGGGGCAGTTTCTTCACCCGCTTCGCGTTTTTTCGCCTGCTGCTGCTCGCGCTGCGCCTGAACGCGCGCCTTGGCCTCTTCGAGCTGCTTACGGGCGTGTTCCACGTGCTGCTCGTCCAGAACGCCACAGGCGTTGCCGTCCAGGTCAACGCGGGTGGCACCAGCTTTGATGCCGTATAAATAGCGCCAGCTTGAAGTATAAAGGCGCAGCGCGGAACGAAGCTGAGTTTTACTCAGGCCCATTTCGCCCTGCACGCGGTCGACTAAATCCTGAAAGATGCCGATTTTTAGCGGCCGCGCTTCGCCTTCGGCGCTGAAGCACTGTGGGAACCGCTCCGCCAGAAAGGCGATTACTTCTTTACTGCTATTCAACTTGGGTTGATTTTCCATGAAATTTCCTGATTACAACGGGTTTGCCAACCAGCGCAGGCATGAACAGGCGTCATTATAATGACACCATCAGCAAATGCTACGTGATCCAGCACTTTAGCTGCGTTTCATGTGAATAAATTTTTCCACGTCCGTGTTGGCAAGCACTTCACACAGCCCATCAACCAGCGTAATCAGCCCGTTTTCGTCTTCCTGATCGAAGCGATTATATTCCACGCTGTCGATATCCAGTACGCCGATCGTCTCACCGTTTACCACCAGCGGCAGCACGATTTCGGCATTGCTGGCCGCGTCGCAGGCAATATGACCAGGGAAGGCATGGACGTCGTCCACGCGCTGTACGGCGCTTTCCGCCACCGCCGTTCCGCAGACGCCGCGCCCGACCGGAATGCGCACGCAGGCGATTTTGCCCTGAAAGGGTCCCAGCACCAGGGTCTTCTCTTCCGTCAGCAGATAAAACCCGGCCCAGTTAACGCCTTCCAGGCGCTCGAACAGCAGCGCGCTGCAGTTGCCCATCGCGGCCAGAAAGCTGGTTTCGCCGGCGATAAGCGCGCGTAAATCACGATTGAGATCCGAGTAAAATTCTTTTTTAGTCATTTTTTAACCATTATTAAAACTGTTACGAAGCCCGGAATGGCTTCGCCTGATAAAATAAGCATTAAATGTCCAGACGGACAAGGTGAATGATTCCGTTAGTTAATATACCCTTGTTGGTCTGAAGCTTTAAAAACAAACGTAAGAGTGGTTCGCCGGAGCGATTTTGCCTGACCGTACCCTGCAAATCCGGATAATTCGTGAAAATATACGCTATCAGCCAAATTCTGCCTCAGGAACGTTATCAGCGTTGTCCACAATGCGATACCCTTTTTTCCTTACCGGATGTTAAATCGAACCAGTCGGCGCACTGCCCGCGCTGCAACGCCCGCATCCTTAACGGACGCGACTGGTCGATGACGCGGCTGGCGGCAATGGCCGTCACTATGCTGCTGCTGATGCCGTTTGCTTTCAGCGAACCGCTGCTGACTATCCGACTGCTGGGCACCACTATCCGCGCCAGCCTGCTGGAGGGCATTATCCAGATGGCGCAGCAGGGCAACGTGATTACCGCCTCTATGGTGGCCTTTTGCACTATCGGTGCGCCCGCCACGCTGGTGGCGTCAATCGGCTGGCTTTTTTTTGGTGACCGGCTGGGTTTAAATTTGCGGCCGGTGCTGCTGATGCTCGATCGGCTGAAAGAGTGGGTCATGCTGGATATCTATCTGGTCGGTATCGCCGTCGCTTCTATCAAGGTACAGGACTATGCGGATATCAATCCCGGCACTGGCCTGCTCGCCTTCCTGTCGCTGGCCGTGTTGAGCCTGGTGACGCTTATTCATATCAACGTTGAGCAGCTATGGCATCGCTTTTATCCGCAGCCGCAGCCGAATATTGCCCCCGAACAGCTGCGCGTTTGCCTGAACTGCCATCATACCGGCCTGCCTGACGAACGGGGCCGCTGCCCCCGCTGCCATACGCCGCTACGCCTGCGTCGTCGCCACAGCCTGCAAAAATCCTGGGCGGCGCTGATCTCTGCGATGGTATTGCTGATCCCGGCCAATCTGCTGCCGATTTCCGTTATTTATCTCAACGGCGCGCGCCAGGAAGATACTATTCTTTCCGGTATTCTTTCCCTCGCTTCCGGCAACATTCCGGTAGCGATCGTGGTCTTTATCGCCAGTATCCTGGTGCCTTTTACCAAGGTTATTGTGCTGCTGACGCTGCTGCTCAGCATCCATTTTAAATGTGAACAGGGTCTGAAAACGCGCGTTCGTCTGCTGCGGGTAGTTACCTGGGTCGGACGCTGGTCTATGCTGGACCTGTTTGTTATCTCTTTAACCATGTCGCTGGTGAATCGCGACCAGCTTCTGGCTTTTACTATGGGACCGGCTGCCTTCTATTTTGGCTCAGCGGTTATTCTTACTATCCTTGCCGTCGAGTGGCTGGATAGCCGTTTACTTTGGGATGCACATGCAACAGGAAACGCCGACTACACCGACTAGCGCTCGCGTGAAAAGCCGCCGCAAAATTTCGCCATTCTGGCTGCTGCCTTTAATTGCGCTGTTGATAGCGGGCTGGCTCGTCTGGAACAATTACCAGGAGCGCGGCACCACGGTTACCATCGATTTCGCCACCGCTGACGGCATTGTGCCCGGCCGAACGCCGGTTCGCTATCAGGGCGTCGAGGTGGGTCTGGTACAGGGCATCAGCATGACTGACGATCTGCGCACCATTAAGATCAAGGCCAGCATCAAGAGCGATATGAAAGACGCGCTGCGCGATAAAACGCAGTTCTGGCTGGTGACGCCGAAAGCGTCACTGGCGGGCGTGTCGGGCCTGGATGCGCTGGTGGGCGGCAACTATATCGGCATGATGCCGGGCAAAGGCAAGCCGCAGGAGCATTTTGTGGCGCTGGATACGCAGCCGAAATACCGCATGAACACGGGCGAGATGATGATCCATCTGCACGCCGCGGATTTAAGCTCGCTGAATACCGGCTCGCTGGTCTATTTCCGTAAGATCCCGGTTGGCCGCGTCTATGACTACAGCATCAATCCCGGCAATCAGGGCGTAACCGTCGACGTGCTGATCGAGCGCCGCTTCACTAACCTGGTGAAAAAAGAGAGCCGCTTCTGGAACGTATCCGGCGTAAAGGCCGACGTGGGCTTAAGCGGCGCCAAAGTTCAGCTGGAGAGCCTGGCGGCGCTGGTCAACGGTGCGATTGCGTTTGACTCGCCAACCGATTCCGCGCAGGCAAAAAGCGATGACAGCTATCAGCTCTACCCGGATTTAGCGCACAGCCAGCGCGGCGTGATTATCACGCTTGACCTGCCCGGCGGCAAAAACCTGAAGGCGGGCAGTACGCCGCTGATGTACCAGGGACTGGAGGTTGGCACGCTGACCGCGCTGAACTTACAGCCCGACGGCAAGGTAAAAGGCGAACTGACCATCGATCCGTCAGTAACCGGCCTGATGCGTACCGGCACCCGCATTGAGATGCGCAGCCCCAAAATCACCCTTGCCGATACCAGCCTCAGCAGTTTGTTAACCGGCAGCACGCTCGAACTGATGCCTGGCGAAGGCGAACCGCAGGATCGCTTCACCGTGCTGCAAAGCAACGAGTCGCTGCTGCAGCGGCCTGACACCCTGGAAGTGAAACTGACCGCGCCGGAAAGCTACGGTATCGATGCGGGCCAGCCCGTGATGCTGCACGGGATGCAGATTGGCCAGGTGGTCAGCCGCAGGCTCAATGAAAAAGGCGTGAATTTTATTATCGCTATTACGCCTGAGTATCGCGAACTGGTACACGGCGACAGCAAGTTCATCATCAACAGTCGGCTGGACGTTAAGCTGGGGCTGAACGGCATGGAAGTGCTGGGCGCCAGCGCGCGTGAATGGATCGACGGCGGCATTCGCCTGGATCCCGGCAACAAGGGCGCGCCAAAAGAGAGCTATCCGCTGTTTGCCAATGCGGAAAAAGCCGCCGAAGGCATTACAACCAACCAGCTTCCTACCACTCTGACGCTGACCGCCAACAGCCTGCCGGATATTCAGGCCGGTTCAGTGGTGCTGTACCGTAAGTTTCAGGTCGGTGAGATCGTGGAGGTCACGCCAAGAGCTAATGAGTTCGACGTGCGTGTGCATATCAAGCCGGAATACCGCAAGCTGCTGACGCCGAACAGCGTGTTCTGGTCGGAAGGCGGTGCGCGCGTGCAGCTTAACGGCAGCGGCCTGACCGTGCAGGCTTCGCCGCTTAACCGCGCGCTGAAGGGCGCCATCAGTTTTGATAACCTCAGCGGCGCCGGTGCGGGCCTGACGAGTAAAGACAAGCGCACGCTGTTTGAATCGGAAACGGCGGCCAGAGCGGTCGGCAGCCAGATTACGCTGCATACCTACGACGCCAGCAAGCTCTCCTCAGGAATGCCGATCCGCTATCTCGGCATCACCATCGGCCAGCTGGAATCTCTGGCGCTCAATAACGACAAGGATCAGGTGATTGCCAAAGCCGTGCTTTATCCGGAATACGTCCAGGATTTCGCGCGGTTGGGTAGCCGGTTCTCGGTAGTGTCGCCGGAGATTTCCGCAGCGGGCGTTAACCATCTGGATACCCTGCTCCAGCCTTATATCAATGTCGATCCCGGCAAAGGCCGCGCGCAGCGCACCTTTGAGCTACAGGAGTCAACCATTACCGACGCGCGCTACCTTGACGGCCTGAACGTGGTGCTGGACGCGCCTGAAGGCGGCTCGCTGTCTGTCGGTACGCCTGTGCTGTTCCGCGGAATAGAGGTTGGTACGGTAACGGGCACCTCGCTGGGTTCGATGGCCGATCGCGTTCAGATTACGCTACGCATCAGCAAAAAATACCAGCATCTGGTGCGCAATAACTCGGTGTTCTGGCTGGCTTCCGGCTACAACTTCAAGTTTGGCCTGATTGGCGGCGTGGTGAAAACCGGCACCTTCCAACAGTTTATTCAGGGCGGCATCCAGTTTGCTACCCCGCCGACCGTGCCGCTGGCACCGCAGGCCACCAACGGCAAGCATTATCTGCTGGAGGACGAGGAGCCGAAAGACTGGCGTAAATGGGGCACGGCGCTGCCGGCAAAATAACCGATACGGGCAGCCTGGCTGCCCGTTTTTTTTGCCGCCGCAGAGTGTGATAAACTCGCCCCACTTTATTGCCAGCGGAATCTTTCAGTGTCTTCTTCACGCGTGTACTTCCCGGATCTTTTCTTAAATCAAATGCGCGAGCTGCTGCCCGACAGCGCCGGGTTCGAGCAGTTTATTGCCTTCAGCCAGCAGCCGCTGCGGCGCAGCCTGCGCGTTAATACGTTGAAAATCAGCGTTGAGGCATTTCTGGCGCTGGTCGAGCCTTATCAATGGGCGCTGACGCCCGTTCCCTGGTGTAAGGAAGGTTTCTGGATCAGCCGTGACGACGCCGACACGCTGCCTTTAGGCAGTACGGCGGAACATCTGGCGGGGCTGTTTTATATTCAGGAAGCCAGCTCTATGCTGCCGGTAACCGCGCTGTTTGCCGGTTCGCCCGTGCCGGAACGCGTAATGGACATGGCCGCTGCGCCGGGGTCTAAAACGACCCAGATTGCCGCCTTGATGAACAACAAGGGCGCGCTTCTCGCCAACGAATATTCCGCCAGCCGGGTCAAGGTGCTGCACGCCAATATCAGCCGCTGCGGCGTTGGCAATACAGCGATCGCCCATTTCGACGGACGCGTCTTCGGGCCGGCGCTGCCGGAAACCTTCGACGCCATTTTGCTGGATGCGCCCTGCTCTGGCGAAGGCGTCATTCGTAAGGACGCCGACGCGCTACGCAACTGGTCGCCGGAAAGCACCGAGGCGATTGCTGCCACCCAGCACGATTTAATCGATAGCGCCTTTCATGCCCTGAAACCCGGCGGGACGCTGGTCTATTCCACCTGTACCCTGAACCGCAGCGAAAATCAGCAGGTCATCGCCTGGCTGCTGGCGCGCTATCCGGACGCCGTCGTCATCGAACCTTTAGACGCGCTTTTTCCCGATGCCGAACGGGCCAGCACCCCAGAAGGCTTTCTGCACGTATTCCCACATATCTTTGACAGTGAAGGTTTTTTTGTCGCACGACTGCGCAAAACAGCGAGCGTACCGCCCATGCCCGCGCCGGGTTATAAACTGGGTAAGCTGCCTTTTACGCCGGTAAAACGTAAAGACGAGCAGGAAATTACGGCCGCTGCCGCTAAATCAGGGCTGGCGTGGGACAGCGCTGCCCACGCGCTTTGGCAGCGTGATAAGGAGCTCTGGCTGTTTCCGCGCGCCGTAGAGCCGCTGCTGGGCAAGGTTCGCTTTTCACGTATCGGCCTGAAGCTGGCTGAAACCTTTGCCAAAGGCTATCGCTGGCAGCACGAAGCGGTTATCGCGCTGGCGCAGCCGCAGGCGTTAAATCGTTTTGAGCTGACGCTGGCGGAAGCCGAAGAGTGGTATCGCGGACGGGACATTTATCCTGAGCGTGCGTTGCCCGCCGACGAAGTGATTGTTACCTGTCAGCAGCAGCCAATTGGCCTGGCGAAGAAAGTATCAAGCCGGATCAAAAACAGCTACCCACGGGAACTGGTGCGGGACGGCAAGCTGTTCTCCTGAGTATTACTGTACCTGCACCATCGTGAGCCGGTTGCCGAATACGGCGCCGGTATCGATAAAGTGCAAATTCGCCGCGCTCAGCGGCTTGCTTAGCGGCGTGTGGCCAAAATAGAAAGCGTCCGCGCCGCTGATAGCCTTGCCCTTTCCTTGCTGTACCTGTTCAACGCGGCTGCGGCTCCAGACGACTTTAAAAGGATCGACTGCCGCCTCCCACGCATAGCGTTCGGCCGGATAGTCTGCATGAGCGACCACCACCACGCTATTTTCCAGTTCCAGATGAATAATTAAGGGCATCAGGCGACAACGGCTGAGGGCATGTTTCGCCTCAATCATTTTCATGCCTTCCAGCTTGTAGAACCATTCGCCGCCGTTGCCGATCCACTGCTGATGTTCGCCCCGCGTGAGCGCCCCGATAGCCATCTCTTCATGGTTGCCGCGCACGCTGCGAAACCAGGGCTTATTCAACAGCGCCACGCAGCCAGGGCTGTCCGGCCCACGATCGATCAAATCGCCTACGGCTATCAGCAGATCCTGCCCGGCATCGAATCGCTGAGCCTCTAACTCTTCGTGCAGCATGGCGAGACAGCCATGAATATCGCCCACAATATAGATATGCCGCCATGCCGTGCCGTTAAGGTATTGATACACCATAGTTGCATCCTGAATGAAAATGACTGGAATGTTGACGGAATGTTCAGTTAACAGGCTCTAAAGTATAGTCTGTTAACTTATCAGGGAGCGGCAATAGCATGGAAACAGATCAACAGTTCAGTCTGATGCTGGCACTGGTTATCATCGGCGGCGCCTTGCTGCTGGAAGTCTTATTCAGGGCGCTGCATTTAGTGTTTATCGGCTAGCTGCCTTTTAGCGCCCGCGGGTTTTTGCGCAGGGAGGCAGACCAGTTGAACTCTTTGACCTCGCTTTCTTTGGCGGCGGCTGGCTTGCGAGGCTTTTTAGCCACCACGGCTTTGCTGGTCTCTTTGATTACGCGATCCTTCATTACCAGCCGTTTGGCCTCTTTCAGGATCTCTTTTTCTTCTTTTTGGGAAGGAACATGGCCTTTTTTCAGCGTGAGGGCTTTCACTTTAGCGTCAATCAGCTCTTTTTCGCTGTCGGTAAACTGATCGATCGAAATCTCTTTGCTACTTTTCATCAGGCTTGCTCCTGCCAGTACGCCAGACGCGTAAATCGCGTGGCGTGGAAACGGCAGCGTAGAGCTTTCATCTCTGATAAACAAGCCTGAAAGGTAAAGTATCGTGCTGAAAAGCACTTTCCCCGGTATCTGAAGAATAAACGTTCGGCATTTATTCATCCTTACCTCAGGCTGTCACCTTTTTTCGTCATGACGCGCTATCGCTCCCGGAGTCAATACGGCTCTTACACCGGCCAGAATCGATACCAGGCGGCAGATTTATTTGCTTAAAAGCGCGTGAGCCGTTAAACCACAGCCAAAAACGTACGGCACCCTGCCGCAGCGCGATTATGCTCCGAATAAAAATTCAGGTAAGCAGCAGAAAAGGATGGAGGATGAGATCGTGGACAGGCAGCAATCTTATATCTGCGGACCTCAGGCCCGCAGCGGGCCTGAGTAAACCTTATTTTTCCTGATAAGGATCTTTTTTATCTGCCTGGCTATCGTCACGAGTCCGCGGTACTTCACCGTGTTCATCAGGCGCATCTTTCGCCGGATAATCGTCTTCCTCGTAAGCATTACCAGCCGAAGGCGCGGCTTCCGGCAGACCTTTATGCACGTCGCCTTCATCTTTACGTTCTTTATTCGTGTCATGTTTAAACATAGCTGCCTCCTTTGGTTTGCAGTCAGTTAAGTGTAGTAGAGGATTTTTCTGTTAACGTTCGATAAAGAAGCAGGAAAGTTTTTCCACTCTGTTTTTGTCAGGGCGCGGCTGGCAATCAACAAACGCCAGGCTACGCTTAAGGCTCTGAATAGTTTTCAACCCACGGAAAATATTATGAAAAATTGCACTAAAGGTCTTGTCGCTCTGCTGGCCATTTTATCCCTGGCGGGTTGTATGAATCGCAGCAGCGCGGTAGGTAACGATGGCCGTCCTCACGCGCCAAGCGCGCAGTCCGTTCCGGGCGGTACCCTGGGCGCAGGCCCGGTAGGTCAGCCGCAGTCGTAATCAAGGCCGTCACGCTTTTCGATACCGGCTTCCCGCCGGTATTGTTTTGCAGAGGATCAGTGATTACCCCTGTTTTCTGAACGTTGTTTAAATGTGTTATAACTGTCAACCTACTAATAATGCGGATTTTATTTTTAATAACATCTGTTACGACTCATCAAAAATAATCTTTTTTGTGCTAATTTGCTTTTAAAAAGAAGCCCCGGCTTTATATGCCAAGGCCCGAACGCTAATTTAAGCCTGTCGAAAAACAAGCTTTATTCTGGTACGTTAATAACTAATTAAATACGCAGCGACGGCCAGAAGGCGTGCCGATAATGCGTGACATCCGCTGACAAACGACCTCAACCTGACTGCCCTTCTTGAGCGTTAAAGCCGTGTTTTTCTCAGAGTCCTGCATTTCCATACTGGCAGCCATAAACTGATTCGGGGTTTTCAGTCTGATAATAATGGCATCGGTAAAATCTTTATCGATAGACTGTACCGTGCCCGTTACGGCAATAAGTTTACCTTTCATCGCCTCATCTGTAGCAACTTCATTTGCTTCATAATCTTTAAAGAGTTTCGTGGCGGAAATACGGTAAACCTCTTTTTGAGGTGAAGACGCTGCTGCTGTGCCACCCTGCTGCGCCTGGCCGGCATTTGCAGCACCCTTACTCTGCTCGCCAGGGCCGGTAAGCGCGCGAACCACAATTAATGCAACGATGATGAAGAACACCCATTTTACTACTTTTTTCATTTTTCATTCCTTGTCAAAAAACACCATGTGTTTAAAAAGCAGACCAGCCGTCACTCATATTGGCAGACTGAAACTACAATAGTCAGAGGCTCTTATCGGCAACAGCATTGAAAAAATTAGGTTAAGTAGTAAAAAAATGCTGAAGGCGGTTGCACTAACGGATGGTGCCAGTGCCGCAAGCGGCTAATTTTTACTCGCTGACGTTTTGTTTAAATTATCAGCACCACTATGCAAACCGGCATTATTAAAAGCAACTTAAAATGTTAATGCGCCTGATTATTATTTTGACCTCGCACATTTTTATATAGCGCCTTTCACGCATCCAGACATGTCAGGTTAACCAGCCTTTTCAGGTAAGGACGGAGCCGTGCTTAGAGTAAGTAAGAGAATTCATGAGCTAATAAATTAGCAAGATAAGAATAAAAACTCAGCCCTGAAAGCTATTTTAAAAAATTGACCCGAACCATCTTAAAAAACAAAGCAGATTAAGGTATTCAGTCTTGTTGGGATCTGTTCCGGCAGACTGAGCATCGGGCAAAAAGGGCATGGTTTAGGAATTGTTTGGCCTCACCGGTTTCCTGAAGAAATAACAACTGGCCGCACTGACTGGCCGTGCCGGTCGCATCCGTTCATGGAATGCGCCTTCGGTCGGCGAGCTGGTGTTTGTTCTGTGCCTGCAGCAGCGTACCGCCGTCTGCAGAAACCAGCTTCGTGGCGATTTACCGGGACGGCAGCTGGCGGAGCAGCGCCGATCCTCGTGGCAAAACCGTCTCTGACGCGCGCAAATACCGCGAAAACTTCAGCCAGCGCGAAATTATGATTATCTGGCCGGACTTTATCGCCTGGAACACCACGGCCAACGCGTCCGAAACCGCCTGGGCCACGGCGCGCGCGCTGGGGTTGCGCGCCAGAATCGACAACGACACCGGCTGGCACAAAACGCTTTCTAACGTTGGCGTGAACGGCGTCACCGGGATTTCTGCGGGCGTCTTCTGGGACTTACAGCAGACCGGCACCGACGCCGACCTGCTCAACGAGGCCTGCGTGACCACGCTTATCCGCAAGGACGGCTTTCGCTTCTGGGGCAACCGCACCTGCAGCGACGATCCGCTGTTTGCGTTTGAGAACTACACCCGCACCGCGCAGGTGCTGGCCGACACGATGGCCGAAGCGCATATGTGGGCCGTTGATAAGCCGCTAATGCCGGTACTGGTGCCCATGCCAAAAGCAGCCGTTATATCTCACGCGAAACAAAAGAACGTTATCACCAGTGCCAGAATATTAACTCCAGCTGCACTTTCAAAACCCACGAAAGCATCGCGGGCATGATTGTCTCGCCAGGCCAGACTAACAAAGTACCGATCTTTACACACAACGCACATCAGCCCTCATTGCTACATTGATGCCGCCCGCGAAAGCGGGTTTTTTTATTTCCTTTTGATAACCATGATTGACCTTATCTCCTCTCGAACACTGCCCTTATCATCCCTTAATGTTTAAAATTTAAAAATCAAACATTTAATACTTTTTTTACATACAGTATTTTTGCCGTTTTTCTTTTTCAGGCGGCATCATGGCAATCAGAAAACAGACAGACGGCAAGTGGTTATGCGACTTCTACCCGAACGGGCGCGAAGGTAAGCGAATCAGGAAAACGTTTAAGACCCGTGCCGAAGCAATAGCTTATGAACGCTATCAGGCCGAGGAAGCAAAAGATAAGCCGTGGCTCGGCAAGAAGGAAGACAGCCGTAAACTGAGCGAATTAATTAGCCTGTGGTACAAGCTGCATGGCTGCTCGCTGGGCGATAAAAAGGGCCGATTGGGTAAACTGCATATTATTTGTCGAGGATTAGGTGATCCGATTGCCACCTCCATCACTGCTAGAGACTGGGCACACTATCGCGAGAGGCGGCTAAACGGACTAATTGAGAACGGCTATAAAACCAGTGAAAAATCTCTGAAGGTTAAAGTCGGTACGGTAAACCGTGAGCACTGCTTTTTAAGAGCGGTATTTAATGAGCCAGAGCGCCTTGGAGAAATCGACTACCCCAACCCGCTTAAAAATATTCGCGAGTTCGACGATCCTGAAAAAGAGATGGCCTGGCTCACCGACGCTCAAATCTTACGTCTGCTTGCAGCTTGTGAACTGCACGGCAACCCGGAGCTAACTTTGATAGTCAGAATTTGCCTTTCTACCGGTGCGCGTTGGAGTGAAGCCGCAGGACTAAAGGCAAGTCAGATATCCCCAAACAAGATTACTTTCATCAACACCAAAGGGAAGAAAAACCGCACGGTTCCTATCGGTGATAATCTGTATAACGAGCTTAAAGATAAAGAAGGCAAGTTTTTCTCTGAATGTTATCGCCAGTTTTATCGCGTAATACGTCTTGCAGAAATAACCTTACCAGAAGGCCCGATGAGCCACGTTTTGCCTCATAGCTTTGCCAGCCACTTTATGATGGCCGGTGGCAATATTGTGGTACTGCAACGCATCCTGGGGCATTCAGATATCCGTGTGACCATGCGCTATGCGCACTTTGCGCCTGACCATTTGGAAGAGGCCGTAACCAACAATCCGCTGGCAAGAATGGCGCTAAAAAGTGACTAAAATGTGTCCACATAGGTTCTTACAGGGGGTAATACGATACAACTGGATAGGTTTTAAGTGATTGATTTAACTATAATTCATTGTTTTAAAACCCCTGACAAAAAAAGACCAAATACTAATCAATTCTATATATATCATGAAGTTAGCCATTTAGATGGCGACAAAATGGCTAGGTTTATATCATCAGATATCCTATGTTAATCGAACCTGAATGTCATTGGTCACCGTAACAGCTTGCAAATTATTTTGATGGTGAATTTAAAAATGCTATAGCATGCATACATCCAAGGTAACCAAGTATTTTCCATAAAGAAATCATCAATCTTTTTGATTTTTTTTCAGCTTCAGATAAATATCCCTTGGTAAACACATCAACATCCTTTTTCCCTACTAAACCTTCTGACATTCTGAGGAAATTATTAAGTTTATCATCTAATTTCGGGCTATCTATCTCATGAGCGATAACATTTCTAAGTTTGTTTAGAGCATCTAATACCGGCCAAATATTTTCAGGAAAGTTAGCGTCTGGAATATGAGAACCAAACATTGCTTCAGCTAATTTCAATTTATGATTAAACGAAAGCTGGATACCTTCTATAGGTCTAGAGTTTTTACAGTGGAATAAGATAATATCATGCAGTAACTCCTCTATAAAAAGATGTGATTTGAGCACTAAAGAAACATCATCTAAATCATCAGTAAGGTGTTTAATATATCGATCAGAATTTCTTTTTATCATTTCATTAATGACTTCTTGATTGTTCATTTAAAATGCCCCTTAATGTTAATTATTTTAAAACTACCGACTCTCAAAAAATCATCTTAATAAATTAGACTGTTTTTAGTAACACCCTTCTACCTAAAAAGCCATTCATGGGGGGCTACCGCCTCTCCTGTACTTCTTAATATGATCTCCCCTTCAATACGTTCAATCCGGAATGTCCTAAATTTTTTCGCCGTATGACAGTAACCTTCGATATATCGACCATCAAAACTTTTCACATCAACTTCTCGAAATAGGCTCACACCTTCTGCATTTATATAGGTAAAAGCAATATTATTCAGCCCTTTTGATTTTGGGTCAAATACGTAGTCTTCTGATTGATAAGGCTGTTCATGTGCATCTATTTTTTCATCTCTATCAAAAAAACTCAGGGTTTTGTCATGCTCACGTAAAATGCCTTGACCGTCATTTTTTGGCTCTTTGTAAGTGAGATTACAAAGTAATTGTACTGCGGTTCCAATTGCCAGCATAATTAACACCATATAATATTGGCTTTCATCATCACCAGCTGTCCCTCCCCACGCAAGGAAGTAAAATCCACTGAGGAAAGATTTAATGAGTTTTTTTGCATTACTTTGCTGCTTGATACAAATACTGCGTACTGACCAGGCACCTAAAATTAATCCTGATAGCGCTAAAATAGTTCCCATGCTTTATGCCCTTTAGAAATTATAATCCATCGTCAACACTACCTTTCCTGCTGTAGTCACTTCGTCAGCACCACATGTAAAGTTAGAACCTTTACTTGAAACGCTGATCTTCTTTCCTGGTAAAAGCGCAATGTCGTAAATGTCGTACTTATCATCAATACCCAAAAGCCAGCGGCCATTACTTATTTCTTTAACTCCGAGATCAACTAACCACGATCCGGCATTGCTGTTTACAAAAGTCGGCTGAGCAAGATTATTTGGAATAAAACTTATATCCGCGTGCCATTCTCCGGCCTCTTCGAGTACACCTGATTTCAAATGCTTTTTAGGTATCCCATTTTGACTATGCATTACCCTTTCAGAAATTTGTGCTCCTTTACCAGTAGCCAACCACTGAAGCGAAACACCAGTATCAAGAGCACATGTCACAACAACATCACCCGGAAAGTAATCCCGTCTTACCCATGTGCTGACAGTCCCGGAGGATAATCCCAGAAGCTCACATAATTGCTTTTGCATAGAGAAACCATAGGCATCAAGGATTCGCCTAAGAACCGGCTTTCCTCCATTGGACATGATTTCATCGTATAAGGGTTTCCCCTTAATTAAAGGTTCAGAAGGTACCGAGTTTGCTTTTGCAAGCTCACCTGTCACAAGCCAATTAACATCACTTCCTGTATCAAGTGCACATTGCACGATGACATTACCTGGAACCTGCCCACGCTGTAACCAGCTGGCGACATTGCTCTTAGCAATCCCAAGTTTTTCGCTAAGGTCTTTCTGCATAGTAAAGCCATAAGCAGAGAGAATCCGTTCCAATACATCCGCCGCTACGGCGCTTTCAAGACGCATATTTTTACCTGAAATCGCAAATTTACGTTTACAGTTAAAATAAAGCGATCTAAAGTAGCTACACACCACATGTAACACGATAGAACACGTTATACCAACTGGAGATACTGCAATATGCATACTGAAAATGCAAACAGCCAGAACGCATTTGACTCTGCGCAGCCACAAGAATTCATTGCTCAGATTACTTCTGCTCTGATGCCTGCACTTAGCGCAGCAGTTAACGCTGCCGTAGACCGCGCAATAACCCTCAACACTTCACCTACCATGTCTAAGGAAGACTTCGCAGCAGCTAACGGGATAAGCAAATCTGTGCTGGAAAAATGGATCGCTAACGGCGTCATACTTTTAGCCCCCACTCCTACCAGTACTGTTACACGCATCATCAAATGTAAAAAGACTGGCAAGACACGTACTGACGTAATGGAAAAGCATGGCAATGCTCTGATTAACGTTGCCGCATGGCGTGAAAAGAACCGTCAGCAAGCCCTCAACTGTCGCTATATCAAACCATAACTTGATTATGCAAGCTCAAGGATCGGTAGCCATGTTTGATTTTCAAGTTTCTCAACAATCCCACTTCGAAAATGCGTGTCGCGCATTTGCTGCCCGACACAATATTCGTGAGCTGGCGGACAAAGTTGGCATGAATCAGCAGACTCTTCGTAATAAGCTCAACCCTGACCAGATGCATCAGCTAACGGCACCAGAAATCGCTGTGCTGACTGATGTAACTGAAGATGCAACGCTGATTGATGGTTTGCTGGCACAAATGAGGTGCTTACCGGCAGTACCGATGAATGAAGCTAAGGCCGAACGTATGACCCATTACGTTATGCAGGCTACAGCTGAATTAGGCAAAGTCGCCGCAGCAGCAGTATCTGGCGAACGCATGACGGCCTCGCGTACCAGCGCATTCATGGAAAACGTAAATGCTGGCATCCGCTGTCTCTCGCTAATTGGCCTGAGCGTCCATGCTCGTGTGCACTCAAATCCTGCTCTTGCTACAACCGTAGATGCGATCAGCGGTATTAGCGCTTCGATGGGGCTGAGCTAACGCTATGACAACAGTATCTATGGCTTCATTGCTGAAGCGTCAAAGTCCTTCAATGTCCTACGGCCACGGTTGGATCATGGGTGAAAACGGTAAACGCTGGCACCCTGTGTTTTGCACTAAGAATTTAAAAAGCGGTTCAAAGTTGAAAGAGGTGAGTCATGGCTATCGAAGCTGAAGCAGCACTGGCTGAAATAAGAACGGGCGCGAGAGTGGCCGGACTGAATCACGTTGCCGAGCTGCGCTCTAAATTTTGGGGCAACGACTGCGGAAAAGATATCACCCGCTTTTTTAATGAAATGCGCGATACCACTGACCGGAACTACCAGGAAAACAAGCGGGCATTAAGCGCTATTTTCTACCTGGCGAATATCAGGACTGAGCGGCATGAGCTTGATTTCAGTGAGCTTACCACTAATGAAAGAAGCGCGCTTATTCGTGCAATGAACCATTTTCGTGCAGTTGTGAGCTTATTTCCCAAAAGAATGACTCTACCCAACTAATCACCCTTATTAAAAAAATGACGTTAACCCGTCGGGCATTGCTTTGCCCGAATACAGGAAATTAAGAATGAAAAATTATTCAGAAGAAGTGAAAGCCGAAGGTTACGATCTACCGTTAAATACGATGCTGCACGATGCGCGAATGGAAGAACGCCGTGCCCGTGCCGAAGTAATGGTTTCCCGCCTGGTTGTACTTGCCTGGAAAATCCGTAGCGGTGAATTACATCATACGGAAGCTGCTGAACTCCTGACTCAAGAGGCCGAAAAGTATCAAAATCAGGCACAGGAGCTGCACTGATGGCCGACTCAATGGATCTGGTGCAGCAGCGCACCGACGAAATGCTGGCGCGCAACATTGCCCAGGTAATTTACCGCCCGGTAACGGTCAGCGCTTCTTTTTGCGAAGACTGCGACACACCTATCCCCGAAGCGCGCCGCCGCGCCGTTCAGGGCGTTATCCGCTGCGTGGCCTGTCAGAAAATGGACGAGCTGCAAAGCAGGCACCGCCAGGGCAGTACGCAATGATTCAGGAATACGCTTACCCGTGGAACGCTCCACGGGAAGCGATCGCCAGCCCTTATCGCACCTATGAAGAGGAGCACAGCCGCAGTCGGATGATTGCGGCTTTGTCACATGCACAGAATTTACTGGAAAAGCAGCCCACGCTCGTACAGCTGGATGTAAAGCGCCGCACCAGTGAGCTTGAGAAAACTCACGGCACAGCCCGTGCCAATGCGTACTTAACAAAAACATTCGTTGAGCGCACATTGCCACGCGTTGAAAGCGTCAGTTCGCAGTATCGACTCGGCGAAATGAATAGCGGCACCTTTGCGCTGTTGACCGGCAACGCTACTGATAAAACAGGCGCAGCCGGTGCGGCCGGTGCGGCCGGGACGCTGTGGGAGCTGATGAACCGTTTTAACCGCCTGCCGGATTTAGCCCGCGCCGACGTGGATTTGCTGGCCGGTGATATCGCCAGCTTTATCCTGGCGGAAATGGTGCAGGCGCACGGCCAGTCTGAAGATGAATCTGATTACAAATACACGCACCGTGTTTACATGACGGCAGCAACCATCACCCGCGAGCTGAAGCAGACCCCGCCGCTGTGGGAGAAAGTTACCGCGCGTATTTTTTGCCCGGAAGACGTGACGCCCGCCATTATGCGTATGCAGACCGAAAAATGGTGGAAGGGCCGCCTGCGCCGCGTGGCAGCCTCATGGCGTGAACACCTGCAAATCGCGCTCGCCAACGTCAGCAAAAAACACACGCCTTACGCCAGCACCATGACCGTAAACGAGTGGCGCGAGCAGAAACGCCGCACGCGTGAATTTCTGAAAGGACTGGAGCTGGAAAACGACGAAACCGGCGAGCGCATCAGCCTGATTAATAAATTCGACAGCAGCAATGCTAATCCCTCTATCCGCCGTTGCGAGCTTATGGCCCGCATTCGTGGCTTTGAAGATATCTGTAATGAAATGGGCTTCATCGGCGATTTCTACACGCTGACCGCGCCTGCCCGCTATCACGCCACAATCAAGACCGGCTACCGTAACCGCAAGTGGAACGGTGCCAGCCCGGCGGAAACGCAGCGCTATCTCTGTAACGTTTGGCAGAAGGTGCGCGCAAAGCTGCACCGTGAAGAAATCCGTATCTTCGGTATTCGCGTAGCCGAGCCGCACCACGACGGTACGCCACACTGGCATATGCTGATGTTCATGCGCCCGGAAGACGTGCAGCGCGTGCGGCAGGTGATCCGCGATTACGCGTATCAGCAGGACAGCCACGAACTGACCACAGACAAAGCCAGAAAGGCACGATTTCATGCGGAAGCCATCGATCCGGATAAAGGCAGCGCGACCGGCTATGTGGCTAAGTACATCTCCAAAAACATTGACGGCTATGCGCTCGACGGCGAGCTGGACGACGAAAGCGGCAAAGAGCTGAAGGAAACCGCGCCCGCCGTATCTGCCTGGGCGGCCCGCTGGCATATTCGCCAGTTTCAGTTTGTCGGCGGCGCGCCGGTGACGGTATGGCGTGAGCTGCGTCGTATGTCCGATCCGGAAACGGCGCACGGGTTAAGCATTGAATTCGCAGCCGTGCATGATGCGGCAGACCATAGCGTATGGGCTGATTATGTTAACGCTCAGGGCGGCCCTTTTGTGAAGCGTGCCGATCTGATAGTGCGTAACTGGTACGAAACAAGCACCGACACCAATCTGTATGGCGAAGAAATCACGCGTATTAAGGGCGTTTATGCCACGTCTGTTGGCGAAGATACCCCAATTTTAACCCGCCTCGCACAGTGGAAGATTGTGCCGAAACGTGCCGTTGAACTGGCTGTTGATTTTAAGGACGCGTCCGCGTCCTCTCGGAGTTCTGTCAATAACTGTACGGAAGGTTTGAGATCGCAGGATTCGAAACGGCCGGAAAGTGTTGGTGATCGTGACCTTTCAGCGTTAAGCCACAAGGAACGTCGGCGGCTGTTAGCCAGAATAAGGGCTGATATACCGGAAAAGAGGCATCTTCAGCTACGCCGATCTGACAAAACAGAGGCAGCGTGCGACAACGTGATCGGCCAGATACGCGATATTACCCGCGAAACCATCAGCCGGGCGGTCGCCGTGCGCCTTATTAGCGGTACAGAAACCAAAATCGACGGGCAGTGGTTCCGCAGTTCTGCCAGCGGTGAGCTTTTCAGGCCGAAAAAGCGCATAGAAGCGGAAAGTTTGTTAAGTAGGTTTGAGCGTCTCGCGTGCAGCGTAAAAGGTTGCGCAGAAACAGACTAAGCTGCCTGATAGCTCATAATAAGAGCAACAAATTTTAGTACCGAACGCTACTAAAGAAACTGAGGAAAATCCTTTTCAATCAGCCAGATGAAAGTTTGGTTTTTGCAGAATAATTTTCTTTCGCTACGCTTAAGTGTTTGATACTGTATAAATACACAGTACTTATAAAGGGGGGATTATGGAACCTGATGAGATCAAAGCTATGCAAAAAAAAATTTCTGGCATGCGGTTTATCGCTGAGCTGTCTTTGATAGCTAACTGCAAGCCTTGCGATCTTGAGCTGGCTCTTACTTTGATTGCCGATTTGGCAAACTCTGAGCCTTACAGTGAGGCCGACGAGAAAATTTTTTACGCTGCTAATTGAATTGTTATGAGAGTCGAAGTACATGGAGATCTCTGAATCGAGCTATGCATGCATAGAGTGCATGGATCTGCATTCGGATCTTTACGCACGATCTCCTCAACGGCACCAGTTATGGTGCCCTTCCCCGCTCTGTATGCAACTGCATTAAAAGCGATGAACAAAGCGGGCAGGCGTGGCGGGGATAGCATTGCGCGCGGAGGGGGTAAACATGTGTGCCGCAGGCTGCGTCAGCGCCCCGGAGGCGTGCGCAATGGTTTGGGGTGACAGAGAGGTGATTAAGCACGAGGGCCGCGCAAAATGCGTCTGAGAGCGTCTGGCATTGGCCGGAATCGATGTGGTACAGTTTTAACCAATACGGTTACCCATGTAAGGGAATGATATGGATACAACTGAGCAGCTAAACGGGACTTACTTTTACGGCGGCCTTACCAACCTGTCTGCCGGAGAGCTTTATTTCTGGATAATGATTGACGTGACTGCCGAGCACTTCAGCGGTGCAAAAGATATCCTCGCGCTGGCAGCGATCTATTCGGGACAAAATACGATTGACGTATCCGGCAAGCTAAACGGGGCGTCGAAAGGCACCTCTCATGCTTCGATTTATTCCCGCAAGCTATTACGCGATTACCGTCTTCCGTTCAGATTGCCTACGTGGATACAAAATCCTAAAAAGCCGCTTCAAATTAAAATGTTAATGACTCACAAGCTGGGGACGTTTGTCGGTCGCACAATCCCGGTTTTAGGCTGGGTAATTATGGCCGCTGATGTGGCGGAGATAGGCTGGAAAGCCACGGTAAAATACAACCGTATTGCCAATAAGGACGACAGGATATGGTAAGCGAGGATACAGAAAAGGCCGTATTTGCACTGGTTGAAGATTATAACGGCAGAAGTCTGTTCACGTTCAGGCGTTATAAGCTTGAGCTGGACACCGATCTGAACAACGACTTTCGCATGGATCCTCTCGACGCGTATGAGTTGCTGGAACGCTATGCTGAAAATTTTGGTATTGATCCCGGCACTATCACATTCACTGAATATTTCCCGGAAGATTTCAGCGCACCACATGATCCGCTGACTATCCGTCTGTTAGTCGAGTCTGCGCAGGCCCGACGCTGGCTGGGTAAATAATTAACGCCTGCAAAGGCAGGCGCTATATTTTCAGTTTGCTGCGGCTGCTTCCAGTGAATAGGGCCGGAACGCAATTACCTCTTCTCCGATCCAGTCGTTTAACTCCTTCAGCCTTTCCTGCAATGGCGTCAGCTCATTCCTGACGAACACCTGCGACGCCTTCACCGCATCCCCGAACCCGCCGGAGTTGTCCGGGATAATCCCCATCATTTGCGGCGGCACGCGGTGCGCGCTTAACAGGTCGTCACGGCTGGCCTTTTTGATGTTAAAGAAATCATCCTTTGTTGCCACCTCGCTGAGCGGCAGGATCTTGATGCCGTCCGGCTTGCCGTTCGGCGCGTACATAAACAGGTTGCGGAAGTTGCCCAGGCCTTTGGTGTCGCGCATTGCCTGACGCATCCGATCCACGTCGCTGGAACTCTGCGCCGCGTCGGTCATATACAGGATGTAACCGGCATGCGCCCCGTTCTGGTAATACTTGCGGCGAAACAGCGTGGCCGCCTCGTTGAGCCAGGCGGAATTAAGCGCGCTGAGGTATTCCGGCAGGCCGTACAGCTCCTGATTAATGTCCGGCTCAATCAGGTGAAACACGCTGCCGGCCGCAAACTGGTGCGGCTCCTTCCAGTCGTTCACAAACCAGTATTCCCCGTCCTTCACGCCCTTGCGGGTAAATTTTGCCGGGGTGGTTTCCAGCCTGAACGGCTTGCCGAGGCCGTTGCGCCGCAGCTCGGCAAATGCATTCCCGAACACCAGATAATCCAGCGCAAACTTACTAAATTCCTGCTGACTTAACATCGGATGCGGGATAAAGGTCGAGGCCAGGATATTGCGCTTAACGTAGATAGGCGAGCTGTGATGCACCGCCGAACGCAGGCTTTTCGCCAGCCCGTGAAAGCTCACCGGCGGCTCGTACCAGCGCCCGTTTCCGATGCACTCCGCGTAATCCAGAATATCCCGCTTATCCATGACCGGCGTCGGCTCGCCGAAGGTAAAAGCCTCGACCGGCTGCGGCGCGGCCGGTGCCGCTGGTGCTGCCTTGAATGCCTTACGGCTGCGTTTTTTCATCAGTAAAATTCCACAAAAGAAGGGTTAGCGCCGCCGCTGGCGGCGGTCAGCGGTTCGTTTAACAGCGCGTGCATGATGGCCCAGGCGACGTCCGCGTGGCTGGCGTCCTCGCTGCGGCTCGCCTCGTAGGTTGAGCGGTTGCCGCTGGCGGTCATGGTTTTGCGGATAGCCATAAAAGATTGTGTTATGTCGGTGCTTCCCGCGTCGTACTCCAGGCGACCGCTGCCAATGGTGTCTTTGGCCTTCAGCACCATCCCGGTTTTGACTTCCGGCGAGTAACGGATCTCGCGTGCCGCCGGGTAGAACTGCCGTACCAGCTGAAAAACGCCCTGGCCGATGCCGGTGGCATCCACGCCGATATATTCGACAGTGTATTTTTTCGTTAAGTTTTCAATGGATTTCGCCTGCGCGGCAAAGTCCATGCCGCGCCACTGGTGATGCTCCAGCACGCGAAACTTGCCGCCCGCGACCAGCGGCGGCGCAATCACGGCACAGCCCGCGCTGTCGCCGGTGTGCGACGGGTCATAGCCAATCCACACCGGGCGGAAATCGAACGGGCGCAGCGCGTAAGGGTTAAAGTCCGTCCATTCTTCCAGACTGTCGATCATGCAGGTCTGCAGCTCGGCAAACGGGAACACGCTTGCCTCGTCGTCAACAAACTCACACATTAAAAGGTTCTGATATTCCGACGGGCTGTATTCAAGCGAAAGCTGGTCCAGGTCAAACAGGTTACAGCCGCCGGTCAGCGCGTCCTCAACGGTGACAATCTGCCGCCACTGGCCGTCGCCGCACACCGCACCTTTTGCGAGATGCGAGTGCGACAAATCCAGCTCGATGCGGTCGCCCTTACTGCGGCGTCCCTTATTGAATAATTCGCCCGACCAGAACGGATAGGCGCTGTGCGACAGGCTCGACGGCGTGGAAAAGTAGGTGGTGCGCCATTTTTTGTGCAGCGACATGCCGCTGGCGACCTTGCGCAGCTCCTGGAATTTCGGGATCCAGAAATATTCATCCAGATAGAGGTTGCCGGTGTAGCTCTGCGCGGTGCGCACGTTCGTCCCCAGGAAAATCAGGCGTGCGCCGTTCGGCAGCACAATCGGATCGCCCTTCAGGTCAACGTCAACCTGCCGGGCAAAGTCGATGATGTAATTTTTAAAGACGTGCGCCTGGGCCTTGCTGGCCGACAGGAAAATCTGGTTGCGTCCGGTGGTCAGCGCATCAATCAGCGCCTCGCGGGCAAAGTAAAACGTCGCGCCAATCTGGCGGGACTTCAGGATATTGCGGATGCGGTGATCCAGCCCGGCTTTATGCCAGTTAAGCTGATACTGAAAACAGTTATCCATAAACAGGCCGGTCAGCTTGTCGGTCTGCTCCTCGCTGAAGACATTTTTAATGACCGGCTGGCGCTCGCCCCTGTTGCGGTTGCGCACGTTCGGGTTTAAATCCGCCTCGTTACCCGAACTGCGGTAGCGCTCGACGCGGGCCAGGCGTTCTATCTGGCGGCCCAGCGCGTCTATCTCCTTGTAGTCCCCGTTCCCCTTTACCTCTTTCATGATGAGCTGGATTAACCGCGCCTCCATGCTGGCCTCGACGCGACTGATGGGCGCGATATCTTCCCATGCGTCGCGCAGCTTCCAGCTCTGCACGGTCGGTGTTTTCTGGCCAAGCGTCTCCGCAATCTGGCGCACGGAATATCCCTGCCAGTAAAGCAGCGCAGCCTGACGGCGCGGATCGCTGATGGTGGTTTGTATTTTCATAACGACAAGGCTACCGGGGTGCAAAAAGGCGCGCCCGCTGAGCCTGTTTGCTGATGGCTGAGCGGGCTGGCTTTCGTTGAGCGGATGGCCCGTGGCGGTGAAACTGGCCCCGACCTGAACGAACCCACAACCGGAGCCTGATTAATGGCAACTAAAGCAAAGCGTTTTCGTATCGCAGTGGAAGGCGCAACCACCGACGGCCGCGAGATTTCCCGCGACTGGATTTCCCAGATGGCGGCGAACTATGACCCGGCGATGTACGGCGCGCGCATCAATATGGAGCACATCAAGGGCTATACCCCCGACAGCCCGTTTCGCCGCTATGGCGACGTCACCGCCCTGAGCGCGGAAGAAATTGCGGACGGCCCGCTGAAAGGCAAGCTGGCGCTTTACGGCGAAATTAACCCGACGCCGGAGCTGGTTGAGCTGACCAAAGCCCGCCAGAAAATCTACACCTCGATTGAGGTCAATCCGAAGTTTGCCGACACCGGCGAGGCGTACCTGATAGGACTTGCCGTCACCGACGACCCGGCGAGCCTCGGCACCGAAATCCTGAGCTTCAGCGCCAGCGCCGCCGCTAACCCGCTGGCGTCCCGCAAGCAGCACAAAGACAACCTCTTTACCGCCGCTGAAGAAACGCTGATCGAGTTTACCGAAGAGGCCGATCCGGCGCCGTCGCTGCTGGCCCGCATCACCGCGATGTTTTCCGCGAAAACTAAAACCGCTGACCTGCAGTTTGCCGACGTCAGCGCGGCCGTTACAGCCGTGGCCGAGCAGGTGCAGCAGAACGGCGAGGCGCAGGCGCAAAACCTGTCGGCGCTGGAAACGGCCTTAACTGAGAGGCTCGACGCGCTTGAGCTGCAGGCCGGGGAAGACCGCACCGCGTTTACCGCGCTGCAGGCACAGCTTGCGAAAACAGACGGCGGCTTTTCCCGTCGCCCGGCTTCGACCGGCGGCGATAGCACCGCCAGCGTGCAGACCGACTGCTGATTTCCGGCGTGCAGATTGGCCGCTGATTAAAACATTTAACTGAATACAGGAGCGCAAATGCGCCAGAACACCCGCTTTAAATTTAACGCTTTCATGACCCGCCTGGCGGAGCTGAACAACGTCGAAACCGGCGACATGAACAAGAAATTCACCGTTGAGCCAGCGGTGACGCAAACGCTGATGAACCGCGTGCAGGAGTCGTCGGACTTCTTAACGCGCATTAACATCGTGCCGGTGTCCGAAATGAAGGGCGAGAAAATCGGGATCGGCGTGTCCGGCTCGATTGCCAGCACCACCGACACGGCGGGCGGCGACGAACGTGAAACCGCCGACTTCTCCGCGCTGGACAGCACCGGCTACGAGTGCGTGCAGGTTAACTACGACTTTCATATCCGCTACAACACGCTTGACCTGTGGGCGCGCTATGAAGATTTTCAGGCCCGCCTGCGTGACGCCATCATCAAGCGCCAGTCGCTCGACCGCATCATGATCGGCTTTAACGGCGTGTCGCGCGCCAAAACCTCCAACCGCGCCAAAAATCCGATGCTGCAGGACGTGGCGGTTGGCTGGCTGCAGAAGTACCGCAACGATGCGCCGGAGCGCGTGATGAACAAAACCACGGCGGAAGACGGTACCGTGACCGACGGCGTGCTGATTGGTAAGGGCCGCACCTACGCCAACCTTGACGCCGTGGTGATGGATGCAACCAACACCTTGATCGAGCCGTGGTATCAGGAAGACCCGGAGCTGGTCGTTGTCTGCGGTCGTCAGCTGCTGGCCGACAAGTATTTCCCGCTGGTTAACCAGGCGCAGGCCAACACCGAGGCGCTGGCGGGCGATCTGATTGTGAGCCAGAAGCGTATCGGCAACCTGCCCGCCGTGCGCGTGCCGTACTTCCCGGCGGACGCGATGCTGATCACCCGCCTGGACAACCTGTCGATTTATTTTCAGGAAGGCACGCACCGCCGCATGATCGACGAGGTGGCGAAGCGCGACCGCATTGAAAACTACGAGTCCATCAACGAGGACTACGTGGTGGAGGATTACGCAGCGGGCTGCCTGATTGAAAAAATCACCTTGTCCGACGCGCCTGCAGCAGCGACACCGGCGGCATAACGCATGTTAAGCCCTGCCCGACGTCACCTTATGCGCCAGCAGGCGGAAGCGGCCTCGCAGCAGGCCAGCAACCCGCTGCGCCACGCCAACGGCTACGAGCTGATGCTGCTGAAGCTCAACGACGACAAGCGCCGCCTGAAGAAAGTACGCTCGCAGGAGCGCAAGGCGGAACTCAAGCGGCTGATGCTGCCTGAGTATCTGCCCTGGGTGGCGGGCGTGCTGGCGAAAGGCAAAGGCGCACAGGACGCCGTGCTGATGACCGTCATGATCTGGCGGCTGGATGCGGGCGACGTGCCGGGCGCGCTGGAAATTGCCCGGTACGCGCTTCAGTACGGGTTAGTGCCGCCGCCCGGCTTTAAGCGCGACGCGACCGCCTACCTGCTGGCCGAAGAAGTGGCCGACGCGGCGACACGCGCCTGGACGCTGAAAGCGCCGGTTGATACCGGGCCGCTGCTGGCGACGCTTGAGCTGACGAAATCCGCAGACATGCCCGATCAGGTGCGCGCCAAGCTGCACAAAATCACCGGGTACGTGCTGCGCGATGCGGGCAGGGCTTTGGATGCGATGGAACACCTTACACGGGCGCTGCAGCTGCATGACGGCTGCGGCGTCAAAAAAGACATTGAGCGGCTGGCTACTGACCTGAAAAAGCAGGCCCTTGCCCGCCGCTGACCGAACGCGCCCCGCGCCGGGCGGCAGAACGGTAATGCGCTTTCAGCGTCTGCGCCGTTCTCCACCGCCCACCTATTTTAAGGCCGACTATGAACACGATTGTGATACCCGCCCCGCGACCGGCAGACGATGCCGAGCCGCCGGTAAAGAACACCTTTTTCTGGCCTGACGTGAACCTGCAGCAGCTGCGCAACACGCTGCGCTATGAGGGCACCGTGACCGCGCAGCGCCTGCGCCTTGCGGTAAAAACGGCAATTTCAGAAGTAAACGCCGAGCTGTACGACTGGCGCGCCGAACAGATGGCGGCGGGCTTTACTACCCTGGCCGACGTTCCGGCGGAAAGCTTCGACGGCGAAAGCGAAAAGGCCACGCACTATTTTGCCGCCGTCAGCGCCCTGACCGGCGCCGCGATTGTTGAGCGCTATCGCGGCTATGACGCCAGCGGCAAAAAAGGCGCCGAAGTGGAGGCGAGCGCCGACGAGTACTGGCGCGACGCGCGTTTCAGCATCAGCCGCATCGCCGGGCGTTCCGGCTGCATCGTGAGCCTGCTGTGATTATTTACGCGCAGCAGGGCGACACCGTAGACCAGATTTGCTGGCGGTACTACGGACGCACGGCGCAGGCCGTCGAACGGGTTTATGCCGCCAATCCGGGGCTGGCCGAAAGCGGGCCAGTATTAATGCACGGCTGCGAGGTGACGCTGCCCGACCTGCCCGACGCCGCTGCGGATGAAACCATCAACCTGTGGGACTGAAAAAGATGGAGAAAATCAATTCGCTGGTTAACTACCTGCTCGGCCTGGTGCTGATGTGGTTCGGCCGCCACACGCCGCAGGATATCGCCTTTATGGTCGGTTCCGGCGTCGCCGTCGTAACGCTGGTGATGAATGTCGCCACGTTTTTTATCAACTGGCACTACCGCCGCAAGACCTACGAGCTGCAGCGGCAGGGGGTGAAAATTGAAAGCCGCTAAACACTGCGCCGTGCTGGCCGTGCTGGCAATTGCCTCGCTGCTGCCGCAGTTCAAAACCCTGAAGATATCCGACGGCGGGCTACGGCTGATTGCCGACGCCGAAGGCTGCCGCACCTCGCCTTACCAGTGCAGCGCGGGAGTCTGGACAAACGGCATTGGCCATACCGCAGGCGTGACGCCGCAAAGCCACGTCAGCGAACGGCAGGCCGCCGTTAATCTGGTATATGACGTGATGCGCGTGGAACGCGGGATTGACGCCTGTATGCCCGCCATGCCGCAGCCGGTTTACGATGCGGTGGTGTCGTTCGGCTTTAACGTGGGCGTGCGTGCGGCCTGCACCTCAACGCTGGCCGGGTTTGTTCGCCGGGGCGAGTGGCAACGCGCCTGCCTGCAGCTTGACCGCTGGGTATACGTGAACGGCGTCAGAAATGCCGGGCTGGAAAACCGCCGCCAGCGTGAAAAGGCCTGGTGCTTAAAGGGGGCGTCATGATCCGCCTGTTAACGGCACTGCTGGCCGTGGCGCTCGTCGCGCTGGGCCTGACCGGCTGGCGGCTGAATGCGACAAACAGTCACCTCACCGACGCGCAGCGCATTATCGGCACGCTGTCCGCCGGAATAGAAAGCCGCGATAAGGCGATCACCCGCCTGAACGACAAGGCAAAAGCGGGCCAGAAACGCGAGGCCGCGCTGCGCCTGCTGCAGGGCCGCGCCAGTACCGCCGCCCTTAACCGTGAACTGACCATACAGAGGGAAACCGATGCGAATCCGACCTTACGCAGCTGGTCTGCTGCTGCTCTGCCTGCTGACGTTATCCGGCTGCAGTCGCGGCCCGCATTCAACAACGCCCGCGATTATCTGGACTGGCTGTCCGCGCGTGACAAGCTGCCCGCTGCCCGGCAACAGCCTGCAGACCCAGGGCGATTTAGCGGCGGATAACCGCCAGTTAGAGGCTGCGCTTGCGTCGTGCGGGCTGCAGGTGGAAATCATCAAAGAATGCCAGGAGCAACACGATGGAGAAACCGACACAGCTGCGCCGGGCGCTGACCGACAGCGTGCCGCTGCTGCAAAGAAACCCTGACGGGCTGAATATGTTTATCGACGGCGGGCGCATTGCCTCGACGCTCGCCAGCTCGCTGTCGTTTGAGTACCAGTATCAGCTTAATCTGGTGATCACCGATTACGGCGACGATATCGATCTGATTATGGTGCCCTTGCTGGCCTGGCTTCGTGAGAACCAGCCGGACATTATGGCGACCGAAGAGAAGCGACGCACCGGCTTTACTTTTAAGGTTGATGTGTTGAGCGACACGCTGTGCGATATCAGTATTGACCTGCAGCTGACCGAGCGCGTGATCGTGAAGCAGGAAGGCGACGCGCTGCACGTCACCCACGCGGGTGAAAACCCGCCGCCGGATAACGTGTCACGGCCAACGCAGCTTTATGCGGGCGGCGAGCTGGTCAGCGGGCTGCAGCTGTGAACGGGCTGGAGGCGTTCGACGCCAGGCTAAACGCGCTTATCGGCAACCTGTCACCGGCGGCACGTAAGGAAATGGCGCGCACCATCGCAAAGCGCCTGCGTGCCGGGCAGCAGCAGAATATCAAATGCCAGCAGGCACCGGACGGCACGGCGTTTAAGCCGCGCAAGGCACCGGCGCGCAAAAAGAAAGGCCGGATAAAGCGCGAGATGTTCGCAAAGCTGCGCACGGCCAAATACATGAAGGCAAAAGGCACCGCCGACGACGCCGTGGTGGAGTTTGCCGGGAACGTGCAGCGCATGGCCCGTGTGCATCACTACGGGCTGCGCGACCGGCCAGCCCGTGGGGGGAAGGAAATTCAATATGAGGTGAGGCCGCTACTCGGTATTAATGATAAACATCGGCTGCAAATAAATGAATGTATAATAAATGCATTAACTGAAAATATCACTTAGCTTTTCCTTTGAATGATCCTATTAATGATGCTAGGTGCTCAATACCATCAAAGGTAGATGGTACTTTGTCTTCTGATGCCATTATGTTAGAGAAAATAACATCTTCAAACTTGTTAAGTAAGTTACTATCTTTAGATTTAATAGTGAAACTGTACTCCGCATAACTTTGTATGAACTGGCATAGACTTTTCCGTAGCTCAATTTGCATTATTTGAGAGCGAATAGAATTGTAGTTTGATAAAGCGACGCGGAAGTAATATATCAAGATAACCATTAGTGAAATGGCAGGTAAAAAACCTACCAGGTCGTAAGGACCTGAAAGCTTTCTACCCGGAAAAAAGAAATACAACGACTCCATTAGAATCACTGTCGGTAAGATAACCCCCAAGGCGATAAGAACCGCTCTAGCCCAACCCAATTGGTTGTTTTTAGCATTACCTAAAGATTCAAATCCTTTATATAAACCAACAAAATTATATGCATCTTTTTGCTCTTTTAGTGTCTTTCGCAAGTTTTCGACAGCATCTTGCCTTTCCTTTAAATCCTTATTCCAGTCAGTTATTAATTGTTCTGCTTCTCTTTTAGCGCTAACGTAATCTCTAAGAAGGTTAATTTCATCGCCATTAATTAACTGTTTAAAAAGCGATGTCGTCATATCTTGCAAAGCGTATCTGACTTGCTCCCTAGCTCCAGAAGAAAATTTATCTATATTTTCTCTGGCGAAATCCCTTATCTTTTGATAGTCAGGTGAAAATTCTTCAGGTTCCGAGAGGTATTCTTCTATAAAAAAACGGAATAGGCTTGCAAAGACGTAATCAGCCCCTTTGTCACTGATATCAGCATTGATAAGCCGACTATAAAGCTTTTGGGAAATATGCCGAATGTTAAATTGTGTTTTTTCATCCCATATGCGTGGATTAGTTGCCATGATCGTCAGGAGATATACTATGGTTTCATTCCTTTCTGACTGAAAAAGGTTTAATTCAGCAGGTTTTTCTAAAAGAAAACGATAGGAATTAATAGCATTTTTAGTATCTTCAGTGTCAAAAAATTTTTGCATAAAGTTCTCAGCTTAATTTAGCAGGGTGTTTGTTCATAAATAGTTAAACAGTAACGGATTGCTGATACTAGTTCAGGACTACATTATGCATTTATGAACTCACAAATCCCAGAAATCCTGCGCCTGCTGCGCAACCTGATCCGCATCGGCACAGTGTCCGCCGTCAATCTTGACGACGGGCTGTGCCGCGTGGATACCGGCAATAACACAACCAACTGGCTGCACTGGCTGGCCGCCCGTGCCGGTCGCACCCGTTTATGGAATGCGCCATCGGTCGGCGAGCAGGTGCTTATTTTGTGCCTGGGCGGCGAGCTGGATACCGGCTTTGTGCTGCCGGGCGTGTTCTCTGACGATAACCCGGCCCCGTCCGCCTCGGCTGACGCGCTGCACTGGTCGTTTCCCGACGGCGCGGTGATTGAATACGAGCCGGAAAACGGCGCGCTGAAAGCAACCGGCATCCAGACCGCAACCATACAGGCCGCCGTCAAAATCATGCTCGACTCGCCCGAGGTGGAATGCTCGGCGCTGCTGAAAACCGCCACGCTGGAAGTCACCCAGGGCGGCACGATGAAAGGCGACGTTACGCACAGCGGCGGCAACTTCAGCTCTAACGGCATCACCGTTGATTCCCATAAACACGGCGGCGTGAAGTCCGGCGGCGACACGTCGGGAGGGCCGCAGTAATGGCCGTGCGATATTCCGGCATGAGCCGCGATACCGGCGGGTCGCTGACCGACCTTGATCATATTCGCCAGTCGGTGCGCGACATTTTGTTAACTCCGGTCGGTTCCCGCGTGATGCGTCGCAGCTACGGCTCGCTGTTATCCGCCTTGATTGACCAGCCGCAAAACGAGGCGCTGCGCCTGCAGATTATGTCGGCCTGCTATATGGCGATTTTGCAGTGGGAGCCGCGCATCAGGCTGACCGGCATTTCCTACGAATCCGCGTTTGACGGCGGCATGGTGGTGGAAATCACCGGCAGCCGCACCGATACCGCGCAGGATTTTTCCTTAACCGTTCCCGTGAGCTGATATGGCAACTATCGACCTGAGCCAGCTACCCGCGCCCGACGTGGTGGGAGTGCTGGACTATGAAACGTTACTCAACGAGCGCAAGGCCACGCTGGTATCGCTGTATCCGGCGGAGCAGCAGGACGCCGTTGCGCGTACGCTGGCGCTGGAGTCCGAGCCGGTGGTGAAGCTGCTGCAGGAAAACGCCTACCGCGAGGTTATCCTGCGCCAGCGCGTCAACGAGGCGGCAAAGGCCGTCATGGTGGCCTATGCCCTGGCGGATGATTTAGACCAGCTCGGCGCAAATAACGGCGTTACCCGCCTGACGCTGACGGCTGCCGACGATACCGCAACCCCGCCGACCGCCGCAGTGATGGAAAGCGACGATGATTTCCGCGTGCGCATTGCCGCCGCCTTTGAAGGGTTGAGCGTGGCCGGGCCGTCCGGCGCGTATGAGTACCACGCCAGAAGCGCCGACGGCCGCGTGGCGGATGCGTCTGCCATCAGCCCGTCGCCCGCCTGCGTCACCGTCACCGTGCTGTCGCGTGAGGGCAACGGCGAGGCGGCCGCTGACCTGCTGGCCGTGGTGGATGCCGCCTTAAACGATGAAGACGTGCGCCCGGTGGCCGACCGGGTAACGGTGCAGTCGGCGGCGATTGTGGATTACGCCGTGGAAGCGGTGTTGTACCTCTATCCGGGGCCGGAAGCCGAACCCATACGAGCCGCTGCCGAGGCAAAACTTGCCGCCTTTGTCAGCGCGCAGGCCCGCCTCGGCAGGGATATCCGCAAATCGGCGCTTTATGCGGCCCTGCACGTTGAAGGCGTGCAGCGCGTGGAGCTGACACAGCCCGCCGCCGACGTGGTGCTGGATAAAACCCAGGCCGCGTACTGCACCGGCTACGGCATTATGGTCGGGGGTTCGGATGAGTGATCGCCTGCTGCCGTCCGGCTCGTCGGCGCTGGAGGTGGCCGCCGCCGAAGCCTGCGCCACGATTGAGGCCATTCCGGCGCCGCTGCGCCAGCTGTGGAACCCGCAAACCTGCCCGGTGGAGCTGCTGCCATACCTCGCCTGGGCGTGGTCGGTTGACCGCTGGGACGCGGGCTGGAGCGAGTCCACAAAGCGCGCCGTGGTGTCGGCCTCGCAGTACGTGCATAAGCATAAGGGCACGCTCGGCTCGATCCGGCGCGTGGTGGAGCCGCTCGGCTACCTTATCCGCATCGTTGAATGGTGGAAGACCGGCGGCGAGCCGGGCACGTTTCGCCTCGACGTGGGCGTGCTGGATACCGGTATTACGGAGGAAATGTATAACGAGCTGGAGCGCCTGATAGCCGACGCGAAACCGTGCAGCCGCCACCTTATCGGGCTGTCGATTAACCTCGACGCCAGCGGCGCGCTGCCGGTTGGTGCCGCCTGCTACAGCGGCGACGAGCTGACGGTTTACCCCTATACCCCTGAACTTATCAGCGTCGGCGGGCCGGTTTATTCCGGCGCGGCGGTGCATCTTATTGACCTGACGGAAGTGAGCACATGACCACGAAATATTTTGCCCTGCTGACCAGCCAGGGCGCGGCCAGGCTGGCGAACGCTGCGGCGCTCGGCACAACGCTGCAGATTACCGAAATGGCCGTGGGCGACGGCGGCGGCACGCTGCCCACGCCCGATGCGGCACAAACCAGGCTTATCGGCGAAAAGCGCCGGGCCTCGCTGAACGCGCTGACGGTTGACGCGGCCAACAGCAGCCAGATTATTGCCGAGCAGATTATCCCCGAAAGCGAGGGCGGCTTCTGGATCCGGGAAATCGGGCTGTTTGACGCCGACGGCGTGCTGATTGCCGTGGCTAACTGCGCGGAAACCTACAAGCCGCAGCTCGCCGAGGGCAGCGGCCGCACGCAGACGGTGCGCATGATTTTAATCGTCAACAGCACAAGCGCGGTCACGCTGAAAATCGACCCTGCCGTGGTGCTGGCTACGCGGCAGTACGTCGATAACGCGGTGATTGAGGTAAAGGCGTATGCCGACAAGGCGCTGGCCGCGCACGTTGCGGCAGCGAACCCGCACGGCCAGTATCTGCAGACGGCCAACGCGCTGGCAGAAATTAAGGACGCCGGACTGGTTGCGAAAGCACTTGCCGCGCTGGGCCTGGGCGACGGGTCGGCGGTGCCGGTTGGCGTACCTCTGCCTTATCCGGCGGCAACCGCCCCCGCTGGCTGGCTGAAGTGCAACGGCGCCTCGTTCAGCGCCACGACCTATCCGCTGCTGGCGAAGGCCTATCCGTCGCTGAAGCTGCCCGACCTGCGAGGCGAGTTTATTCGCGGCTGGGACGACGGGCGCGGCGTGGATACCGGGCGCGCCGTTCAGTCCTCACAGTTAGATGCGATGGGGGTTGGCTACGCGTCTAACGGCCTGACGGTTAAAAGTCTTTTGGTACTTACCAGCCGGGCAGCCCAAAGCTCTGATGCCATTAACGGCATTGCTGACGGGAGCAATTTTTCTGACGGCACCGGCACATCCGTCACGCGGCTGGTTATTCGCTCTGCTGCTGAAACCCGCCCGCGCAATATCGCGTTTAACTACATCGTGAGGGCCGCATAATGGCAACGATTACCCTGGATAAAAACGGCCTGGCAAAAGCGTCCGGCACGCTGACCGTTTATAACTACGACAGCCTGAGCGGCGAGTTTACCGGCGCAACGGATGAATATTTACCGCAGGGCGTGGGCGTTCCGGCGTGCGCCTGCAGCAGCGCGCCACCGTCTGCAGAAACCGGCTTTGTGTCAATTTACCGGGACGGCGGCTGGCAGACCGTGGCCGATCGCCGGGGCGAAACGGTTTATTCCACGGCGGACGGCTCGGCGACAGCAATCACCGCGCCGGGCGATTACCCGGCAGGCACCACCACACAGGCACCGGCAACCGCCTTTGATAAGTGGGATGGCGAAAAATGGGTAACGGACGGTGACGCGCAGCAGGCTGCAGCGGTGAGCGAAGCCGAAGCGGAAAAGGCAGCGCGCATCAGCGAAGCCAACACCACGACGCAGGCGTGGCAGACGCAGCTCAGGCTCGACATGATCACCGATGCGGATAAGGCATCGCTTACCGCGTGGATGAAGTATGTGCAGGCTGTGCAGACTTTAGATCTATCAACCACAACAGATATAGAATGGCCAAGCAAACCTAATTAAAATTGCGGGATGCTTATATGGCATCCCTTCACATACTATTTATTATAAAAAGCGACAGCTATTAAATAAATCGAGAATATCCCTATGAAAACTATCGCAAAAAACACATCAAAGAGTGCTTTTTTGAAACTGAAATAACTTCTTTTTTCTGCAAGAAGTTTTTCATCAATGATGTTATAATCACGAGATAATTCCGATATGATGTGCCCTATGTATACATGGTTTATAAGGTTTGCTGCAAGGCTGAGTTGAAGTTTACTTAATAAATCTTTATTTTTAATTTCAATAACTACCTTTGCAGGCATTAATGCTCTTATAGATTTAAATGCGTCATTGTTTTGCTCAATGATATAATCAGTGGGGGTTGTGTCACGAAGCGCTCTTTCTAAATTAAGCATTGGGATCGTGAACTCTTGTAAATCATTTTCATTAATAGAACCAGATGAGTTAAATTTCTCAGAGGCGGTTTTTATCGCATCGGAAGCTTTTTCTAATAAAGGCGCTAATGTCGCCACTTTAGCTCTTGCTTCAGATGTACGATAATTTATTAAACCCCAAAGAAATAAAAAAAAGGGGATGCTTGCTAAGAGAAGTTTTTTGAATTGCTCTAAGGTTTCTTCGCCTTTTTTCTCTTGATTTTGAACTACCGCTTCTTTTTGGTTGTCATTTATTTTCTGTAGTTGTGTTTTTATTTCAGAAAGAATGGAAGCCATAATGGAAAAGTTTTTTTCAGAGTTGTATTGTAGATCAAAAGGAAGGCTTAGAGATGTATCGCCTATATTATTAAATGTATAAGAGGTGTTTGGTGAGTGATTCAAGGTTGTGCTTATATCGTGCAATATTTTAGTTGTAACCACATCTGAATTTTCAACGTTTTTTTGAATTCTACATAAATTTACAGGATGTGGCATGTTCACCGTGTTAGTGCTTTGATAATGGCTAGATACAGGGGTGCAACCTGTTATAAAAATAGTAAACAGAATCCAAATTTTCACTATGCCTCCATTCTAATATTGTTTGCAGATTGATTTAGGTAACTTTTTTGTTACTGCATTGTAATGAAACGTGCGTTCCTTGACCATTTTTGATTTATGTCCTTTGAGCTATCAGCAAACCCCAATCGCATGCACCGCCGCGCCTGAACGGGCAATCTGAGCGCACCCATTTAACGGAGTGCATCAGATGTCTGATTATCATCACGGTGTCCGCGTCGTCGAAATCAACGACGGCACGCGCACCATTTCCACCGTCTCCACGGCGATTGTCGGGCTGGTCTGTACCGCCGAAGACGCCGACGCGACCGCGTTCCCGCTGAACATGCCGGTACTCCTGACCAACGTGCAGGCCGGTATTGCCAAAGCCGGTAAAAAAGGCACGCTGGCCGCGTCCCTGCAGGCGATTGCTGACCAGTCAAAGCCCGTTACCGTCGTGGTGCGCGTGGCCGAAGGCGCAACCGACGCGGAAACCATCTCCAATATCATCGGCACCACCGACGAAAACGGCCAGTATACCGGCATGAAGGCGCTGTTAAGCGCGCAGACCCAGCTCGACGTCAAGCCGCGCATCCTCGGCGTGCCGGGCCTCGATTCGCTGGAGGTGGCGACCGCGCTTGCCAGCATCGCGCAGCAGCTGCGCGCCTTCTGCTACGTCTCGGCGTGGAACTGCAAAACCGTTTCCGACGCCATGAAGTACCGCGAGAACTTCAGCCAGCGCGAAATCATGGTTATCTGGCCGGATTTCATTGCCTGGAACACCACGGCCAACGCGTCCGAAACCGCCTACGCCACCGCCCGCGCGCTGGGCCTGCGCGCCAAAATCGACAACGACACCGGCTGGCACAAGACGCTTTCTAACGTCGGCGTGAACGGCGTCACCGGTATTTCGGCGGGCGTCTTCTGGGACTTGCAGCAGACCGGCACCGACGCCGACCTGCTTAACGAAGCCTGTGTGACCACCCTTATCCGCAAGGACGGCTTTCGCTTCTGGGGCAACCGCACCTGCAGCGACGATCCGCTGTTCGCGTTTGAGAACTACATCCGCACCGCGCAGGTACTGGCCGACACGATGGCCGAGGCGCATATGTGGGCCAACGACAAGCCGCTGACGCCGGTACTGGTGCGCGAGATTATCGCGGGCATCAATGCCAAATTCCGCGAGCTGGTCAACGCCGGTTATCTGCTGGGCGCGTCGTGCTGGTATGACGAGGCGGCCAACGACAAGGATACGCTGAAGGCGGGCAGGCTGTCGATTGACTACGACTACACGCCGGTGCCACCGCTGGAAGATTTAACCCTGCGCCAGCGTATTACCGACTCCTATCTGGCGAACTTCGCCGCGTCCGTTAACAGCTGAGGACTTTTAAATGGCACTGCCACGAAAACTAAAGGGAATGAACCTTTTTAACGACGCCAACAGCTATCAGGGCGTTGTGACCAGCGTCACGCTGCCGAAGCTGAGCCGCAAGCTTGACCCGTTCCGGGGCGGCGGCATGAGCGGCGCGGCGCATATCGATATGGGCCTCGACGACGACGCGCTGGATATGGAATGGAGCATCGGCGGCATCGACGAGCTGGTGCTGACTCAGTGGGGCGCAACGTCCGTGCCGCTGCGTTTTACCGGCTCGTACCAGCGCGACGACACCGGCGAGGAAATCCCGGTGGAAATTGAGGTACGCGGAAAACATCAGGCGTTTGATTTTGGCGAGGCCAAACAGGGCGAGGACACGGAAACCAAAATCACCACCAAATGCACCTATTACAAAATGACCTTTAACGGCAAAGAGCTGATCGAAATCGACACCATCAACATGGTGGAGAAAGTGAACGGCACCGACCGTCTGGAGCAGCGCCGCAAAAATATCGGCCTCGTTTAACCCCTGCGCCAGCGCCGGGCGCTGGCCTTATCCCCTTTTACAGAGAGAACAATCATGGAAAACAAAGAAAACACCGTTACCCTGGAAACCCCGGTGATGCGCGGCGAGCAGGCAATTAATACCGTTGAGGTGATTAAGCCCAACTCCGGCGCGCTGCGCGGCACCCGCCTTGCCGACCTTGCAGGCTCGGACGTGGACACGCTGATCACCGTACTGCCGCGCATTACCCTGCCCGCGCTGACGAAGGCCGAGTGTCTGAACCTCGACCCGGCCGACCTGATTGCGCTGGCCGGTAAGGTGATTGGTTTTTTGTCGCCGAAGTCGGACGCGTAAGCTGGCCCAAAGCGCTGACCGTTAACGACCTGATGGCGGACATAGCGACGGTGTTTCACTGGCCGCCGTCTGAAATGTACGCCATGCCGCTGGCCGAACTTATCGACTGGCGGCATAAGGCCATCATTCGCAGCGGAGTAAAGACCGATGAATAACCTCAAGTTGCAGGTGCTGCTGAAGGCGGTAGACCAGGCGACGCGCCCGTTTAAGGCCATTCAGAACCAGACGAAAAAGCTGGCGGGCGGCATCCGCGACGCGCAAAGCAGCCTGAAGGAACTGGACGCGCAGGCGGCGAAGATTGACGGCTTTCGCAAATCAAGCGCACAGCTGGCCGTCACGCAGCAGAGCCTGAAGGACGCCAAAGCCGAGGCGGCCGCGCTGGCCGTGGCCTTTAAAAACACCGAAAAGCCCACCACGGCGCAGGCCCGCGCGCTGGAAAAAGCCCGGCAGGCGGCGGGCGCGTTGCAGACCAAAAGCAACGGCCTGCGCCTGTCGGTGCAGCAGCAGCGCGAGGCGCTGAACGCCGCCGGGATCTCCACCAAAAACCTCGGCAGCGAGCAGCAGCGGCTGAAAACCGCCGCCGCCCAGGCGACCGTCAGCCTGAGCCGTCAGAAAATGGAGCTGCAGCGCCTGAACCAGCAGCAGGAGCGGCTGAACCAGACCGGCGAACGCTACCGCAGGGGCCAGGAGCTGTCGGCGAAAATGCGCAACGTCGGCGCGGCCGGTGTCGGTGCGGCCACGGTTGGCGCGGTCGCGGCATCTTCCGTGCTGCGTCCGGGCTACGACTTCGCGCTGGCCAACTCCACGCTTCAGGCAACGCTCGGCATTGATAAAAACTCCGCTGACTTTCAGTCGCTGCGCACCCAGGCGCGCAGCATCGGCGACAACACGGCGGCCTCGGCCAACGACGCCGCGCAGGCGCAAATCGTTATCGCCAAATCGGGCGCGAACGTTGACGACATTAAGGCGGCCACGCCGGTAACGCTGAATATGTCGCTGGCAAACAATCGCACGATGGAAGAAAGCGCCGAGCTTTTAATGAGCACGAAAAACGCGTTCGGGCTGGCTAACAGCGAGGTCGCGCACCTGGGCGACGTGATATCCGCGACGCTCAATAAAACCGCGACAAAATTCGACGACCTGAGCGACGCCATGCCCTACGTCGCATCGGTGGCAAAAAACGCTAAGGTCAGCGCCGAGCAGACGGCGGCGATGATTGGCGCGCTGGCAAACAACGGCACCACCGGCAGCATGGCCGGGACGGGCATTCGCGCCATGCTGCTGCGCGTGCAGGGGCCGACCGGCGAGGCGTTTAAGGCGATTAAAGAGCTGGGCGTGAAGACCGCCGACGGCAAGGGCAACCTGCGGCCGTTTTTCACCATCCTGAAGGAGATGCAAAAGTCCTTTGATAAAAACAGGCTCGGCGATACCCAGCAGGCGGAATACCTGAAGACCATCTTCGGCGAGGAGGCCGCGTCGGCAGCCGTCACGCTGATGAAATCCGCCGCCAGCGGCCAGCTTGATAAACTGACGAAAACCTTTAAAGGCTCGGACGGCAGCACGGCGAAGCTGGTCAGCGTGCAGCAGGACAACCTCGGCGGCGATCTTAAAGAACTGCAGTCGGCCAAAGAGGCTATCGGCACCGATCTGTTTGACGGCCTCGATAAGACCCTGCGCTCGCTGACAAAGCAAACCACGAAATTTTTGCTGAACGTGGACGGCTGGATCCAGAAAAACCCAATGCTGGCAAAGGGGATGGCCCTGGCCGCCACGGCGGGACTGGTTTTAGTGGGCGCGATTGGTGCGATTGGCCTTGTCGCCTGGCCGGTGATTACCGGCGTTAATGCGCTTATCGGCGGCGCGGGCCTGCTTCGCACCGCCTTTACCAAAGCGGGCGAGGCTATCGTAACGGAAATGGGCCTTATTTCATGGCCGGTCGTGGCCGTGGTGGCCGCCGTGGTTGCGGGGGCGCTGCTGATCCGTAAGTACTGGCAGCCGATTAAGGCATTTATGGGCGGCGTGGCCGAGGGCTTTGCTGCCGCGGCGGGGCCAATAAGCGACGCCTTTGCGCCGCTGAAGCCCGTCCTTGACTGGGTAACTGACAAGGTAAAGGCCGCATGGAACTGGTTTAAAAAGCTGCTGGAGCCGGTGAAGTCCACGCAGGCGGAGCTGAAAAACGCCGGGGACATGGGCAAAAAGTTTGGTAACGCGCTGGCCGAGGGGCTGAAGATACCCGGCAAAGCGCTCGACCAGCTTACGAACGGCATCACGTGGATGCTGGAAAAGCTGCATCTTATCGACAGCAAGTCGGGTGATTTAAAAGACAAGGTGCCGGGCGGCGATCCGAAGGATAAGCACGACCCGGTCGCGCCGAACGGCCTGCCGTGGAGCCTGGCCGATACCGGCCCCGCCTATAAGCCGGTAACGTCCCCGGCTGCGGGCGGCTACAGCGACCAGAGCCAGAACAACTATCAGTACGATATCCACATGCATCCGGGCATGACCAAAGACGACGCGCTGGCGCTGATGGCGCAGCAGCAGGCGCGCAACGACCGCAACCGCCAGGCGCAGCAGCGCAGCAAAATGGGATGGGAATAAACATGATGATGATTTACGGGCTGCTGCCGTTTATGCGCCAGACGCTGCCCTATTCGGACATGCAGCAGAATATCGACTACCGCTGGCCCACAAACAGCCGCGTCGGGCAGCGGGCGTCGGCGCAGTTTCTCGGCGTGGGCGATGAAAAAATTACCCTGACCGGCGAGCTGCGCCCGGAAGTCACGGGCGGCGCAATCTCATTGCTGAGCTTTAAGCTGCTGGCCGACGAGGGGCGGGCATGGCCGCTGATTGGCGGCAACGGCACCATTTACGGGATGTACGTCACGGAGAACTTTTCGGCCTCGCACAGCGAGTTTTTAAGCAACGGCAGCGCGTTGAAAATCACCTTTACGCTGAGCCTGAAGCGCGTTGACGAGTCGTTAACGTCGATGTTCGGCGACCTGCAGAAGCAGGCCGACGGGCTGATAAGCGGCGCGGGCAGCCTGCCCAGCCAGGTCACATCGGTTATCAGCCAGGCGAAAACCACCGCCGCCAGCGTGAGCGCAACCGTGGGCGGGCTGCTGTCATGAGCATCAGCAGCATGGCAATACAGGCGGGCGCGCAGATGGCCCCGGACTTTATGCTGTCGGTCAACTCCAGGGACGTTACGGCCAATATCCGCGCCCGGCTTATCTCGCTGACGCTGACGGATAACCGGGGATTTGAGGCCGACCAGCTCGACCTTGAGCTGGACGACGCCGACGGGCTGCTGGCGATGCCGGTGCGCGGCGCGGTGATTAAGCTGTTTCTCGGCTGGAAAGGACAGGCGCTGGTCGGCAAGGGCGAGTTTACCGTGGACGAGGTGGAGCACCACGGCGCGCCGGACACCATGACCATCCGGGCGCGTAGCGCGGACTTTCGCGGGACGCTTAACTCGCGGCGCGAGGCGTCGTATCACGATACCACCCTGGGCGAAGTCGTGAAGCAGATAGCCGGACGCAACAAGCTAAGCCCCGTGCTGGCCGCCGGTTTCGCCACGCAGGCGGTGAGCCATATCGACCAGACGCAGGAAACCGACGCGGCGTTCCTGACGCGCCTTGCCACGCTGTACGGCGCGGTGGCCGCCGTGAAAGCAGGAAAGCTGCTGTTCCTGCGTCCGGGCAGCGGCGTAACGGCCAGCGGCAAACCGATCCCGCAGCTGAACATTACGCGACAGGACGGCGACCGGCACAGCTTCAGCATTGCCGACCGGGGCGCGTATACCGGCGTGTCGGCCAGCTGGCTGCACACTAGAGATCCGAAGCCGAAGAAGGTAAAGGTGAAGCGCAAGCCGAAGGAAAAGCACCTGCGCGCGCTGGAGCATCCGGCGGCCAGAAAGAAAAAGGCCACCGCTACCAAAACCCCGGAGGCAAAGGAAGGCGACTATCTGGCCGGCACGGAAGATAACGTGTTTACGCTGACCACGGTTTACGCCACCAAAGCCGCCGCCATGCGGGCCGCAAAGGCAAAATGGGACAAGCTGCAGCGCGGCGTCGCCGAGTTTTCGCTGACGCTGGCAATGGGCCGGGCAGATCTCTTCCCGGAAACGCCGGTAAGGGTAAGCGGGTTTAAGGCGGTGATCGACGCGCAGCCGTGGCTAATCAGCAAGGTAATGCACAGCCTGAGCGGCAGCGGCTACACGACGGCGCTGGAGTTTGAGGTGTTTTTATCTGATGTCGACTACGATACGGAAGACGGTGAAACAGGGTGATACAATCATAAATTAAAATTTGCAAGTTAAAGTTTGATTATGCAAAATCCAAACACCCCTACCCCGCTTCGCTTTTTAAAGGTTAATTCGACAATGATGCATTGCCCACTTTGCCAGACCGCTGCCCATGCCAAAAGCAGCCGCTATATCTCACGCGAGACTAAAGAACGCTATCATCAGTGCCAGAACATCAACTGCAGCTGCACTTTCAAAACACATGAAAGCATCGCGGGTATGATCGTCTCGCCAGGACAAACTAATAAGGTACCGAGCTTTACCCATAACGCGCAACAGCCTTCCCTGCTCCATTGATTATGCCCGCGAAAGCGGGTTTTTTACTCGCTTCAACGCTAAAGCCTCGACTTCTTATTGATTGCCAAAACATTCTTCATTAAGCCCTTTTGTATGAAAGCCAAAAATCAAACATTGAATACTGTTTTTATATACAGTATTTTGATGCTTTTATTTTCAGGCGGCTCTATGGCAATCAGAAAACAGAAAGATGGGAAATGGCTTTGTGAATGTTATCCACATGGCCGCGAAGGCAAGCGCATCAGGAAACAATTTAAAACGCGTACTGAAGCCATCGCTTATGAAAATTTTCAAATGGTAGAAGCAAAAACCAAGCCCTGGTTGGGCGATAAAGAAGATCGCCGTAAGCTAAGTGAGCTTATTAGTTTGTGGTACAAGCTTCATGGATGCTCACTTGGAGATAAAAAAGGCCGCCTAGGAAAATTGCATATTATTTGTCGGGGCTTGGGAGATCCGGTTGCCACATCTATAACTGCTAAAGACTGGGCACACTATCGCGAACGCCGTCTAAGCGGTTTGATTGAAAACGGTTATAAAACCAGTGAGAAATCGTTGAAAGTGAAAGTCGGTACGGTCAATCGTGAGCACTGCTTTTTAAGAGCGGTGTTTAACGAGCTGGAACGGCTGGGAGAAATTAACTATCCCAATCCGCTTAAAAATATTCGCGAATTTGACGATCCTGAAAAAGAGATGGCGTGGCTCACCGATGCTCAAATCTTACGCTTGCTTGCAGCCTGTGAACTACACGGCAACCCAGAGTTAACACTGATAGTCAAAATTTGTTTATCTACAGGCGCGCGCTGGAGCGAAGCCGCAGGGCTGAAAGCGAGCCAGATATCTCCGAATAAAATCACGTTCATTAACACCAAAGGCAAGAAAAACCGTACGGTTCCTATCGGGGATGATTTGTATAACGAACTTAAAGATAAAGAAGGCAAGTTTTTCTCAGAGTGCTATCGGCAGTTTTACCGCGTGATACGTCTGGCCGAAATAACTTTACCAGAAGGCCAGATGAGCCACGTTCTGCGTCACAGCTTTGCCAGTCACTTTATGATGGCCGGAGGTAATATCGTGGTATTACAACGCATCCTGGGGCATTCCGATATCAGGGTAACTATGCGTTATGCGCACTTTGCGCCTGACCATTTGGAAGAGGCCGTGACCAACAATCCGCTGGCAAGAATGGCTCGCCAAAATGGCGACAAAATGGCGGCACAGAATCCTACAGGGAGCAATACGGTACAATTGGGTGAGGTTTAAGTGGTTGATTTAGCTATAAGTTACTGTTTTAAAACCCCAACCAAAAAAAGACCAAAGACGATTCCTGTCTTTGGTCCAGGGGAATGGCTCTGGTAAGAGCCGTGCGCTAAAAGTTGGCATTTATGCAGGCTATGACGCCTTGCTCTTTATAAGGTAGTACAGGCGCGGGGTTTTTCCAGCTGTAGGGTTCAGGGCCAGCTAAAATATGACAGGTCTGTGATCGTAACGGCAGAAACAGTGACGAGATGGCAGGAATGGATAATTACTGCTACCGCGCTGGCCGGGCAGCCAGCGCGGTAAAACGTTTAATCACACAGCTTTTGCGCACGCTCAATAATTGGCGTCAGGCTCTTTTTCTGGCCCGGCTGCGCAGGGTCGTCAATCTGGATAACGTCAATCGGCTGGCCTTTTACCTGCCCGCTTTTCAGCTGCTGCTTTGCGATATCGTTCAGCGGATACTGCATCAGCGTGCTGGGATTAATTGCGTACAGCGCGCCGTCTTTGGTGCAGGTCAGCATCACCTCTTCGCGGTTAAAGGCCCATTTGTCCTTGCCAACTTCAAAGCGGCTGACGGTAATAACCTCTGACGCCATCGCGCTGGAACAAAAACTTAAAGCTAGCATCAGGCCGACTAATTTTTTCATGATGTTGCACTACCTCTTGTAAAAACGCCCAACAGCAGGCGGTAAAAATTCAGGCTGGTTCCAGAGTAGCAAAGACGCTCACCAGCGCTATCACCAACGCGGCAAGCAGCAGCTCGGCCAGCGTGGTCAGGATAAAAAGGTGACGGGCGCGCTCCCCGTCGGGCTGAAAGCGCGGCACCAGCCAGTAACGATTAAACAGCGCGACACCGCACATCATCGCTACCAACAGCGCTTTCAGCAGCAACAGCTGGCTGTAGCGTCCAAATGCCGGCGGCCAGCCAGGCAGCAGAATAAAAGCGTCAATCGTGCCGCTGGCAATAACCAGCGCCACGGCCAGGTGACCGTAACGGGAAAAACGCATCAGCGTACGGATAGCGTCATAGCCCGCCGGAAACCGCGTCATATCGCGCATCAAAATCACTACCGGGAGCAGGCCGCCCGCCCAGAAGGCAGCCGACAGCAGATGTACGCTATGATTCAGACGCTGTAGCCAACCGGCCGCGCCATCCAGCATGGTCGCATGGCCCACAAAGGCCAGCCCAACCAGCTGCCCCGCCCCACTCAGTAATAACAGCCACTGCCGTAGCTGTCCCCTGGCTGATAAGGCGACAACGCCCAACAGCGCGGCGAGCAGCTGCCATTGCCAGGCCTGCCCGAAACGCGTTTGCAGCACTGCCTGCCAGACGGCGCTATCGCCAATATCGCGCCAGCCGTCGGCCATCAGGCCGGTTTGCGCCACCAGCAGCATTATCGCCGTGACCAGCGCAAGCAGCGAAGCCGCAACCAGCAGCCGGCAAAGACGCCGTGCCAGATACGGTCGGAAACGCGCGGGCGCCAACAGCGTGGTGTAGATTGCGCCGCCCGTCAGCGTCATCAACGCGGCAAAATGCAGCCAGCGAGAAAGCTGATAAAACAGGCTGAGAGACATGTTACTTCACGCTAAAGGTGTAGGTTCCTTTAGTTTTATGACCATCAACCGACAGCACATGCCAGCTGACCTGATACTGTCCGCTGCTCAGCGGCTTCGCCAGCGGCACGATCAGCTGATTATGCTGTTTTGGCGCTCGTTCGACCTCAGAGAGCGGCATGGCATGCTGCTGAGCGTTCGTGACCTCAACGCCGCTGAAAGCCGGTTCGATATCTTCCGAAAACGTCAGCGTCAACGCCTGCGGCGAAGCTTCCACATTGGCATTCGCTGCCGGGTACTGGCTTTTAAGGTGGGCATGAGCAGAAACCTGCTGTGAAAAAGCGGCGGCACTCAGCGCCAGCGCGAAAATCATTGACCTACGCATTGAATCCATCCCGTTTGGTGCAGCCTGGGGCTGCGACAAGGCCGAAAGAATACTCCGCTACCAATAAAGTGTCGAGTCGTTAAGGGCTTTACTCCGCCGTCAGGCTTGCGAAACGCGGCCGTCTGCTTTATTTTTGCCGCGAGTCAATGGAGGCCATCATGAACTACAATCTGGCGGTGCTGCCGCAGGAAGAAAAAGACAAAATTAATGTTGATATAGCTGCCGCAGGCGTGGCGTTTAAAGAGCGCTACAATATGCCGGTCGTGGCGGAAATGGTGGAGCGCGAGCAGCCGGAAGCCCTGCGCGACTGGTTTCGTCAGCGGCTGACGCATTATCGACAGGCATCGCTCAGCCTTTCCCGCCTGCCGTATGAGCCGAAGCAAAAATAGTTACGCGAATAACTTGTGTTTCCTGGTCGCTTCGGTTGAGATAACGTCTCAAAAACCGTATTGCGAGTATATTTATGTCCGTCTGGAGCATCGCCGCCGCGCAATCAGGGTCTCGTCCCGGAGAAATCGAGTGGAATATAGAGCGCCATCTGGCTTTTGTTCGTCAGGCCGCTGAACATCAGGTTGATTTACTGCTGTTCCCGGAGCTTTCCATCACTGGTTATGAGCTTGCGCTCGCCAGCCAGCTGGCGATGTCGATAGACGATGTGCGCCTTAACGCTTTTGCCGAAGCGGCGACCGAATACCGTATGAGTATTGTTACCGGCGTTCCTTTGCAGGATGGCGATAAAATACGCCTTTGCGCGCTGGCTTTTTTGCCTGACGGCACACGCCTGGCCTATTTTAAACGAAATCTGATAGAGGCGGAAAAGCCCTTCTTCCATCCCGGACAAAGCGTTCCCGTGTTCGGCTACCAACATCATCATGTGGCGATGGCGGTCTGTGCCGATATCAGCGTGGAAGACTACGCACGCGACGCCGCGCATCGTGGCGCTAATCTTTATGCCACCAGCGTGCTCCTTTCTGAAAAAGGTTATCACAAGGATTGCGAATACCTGGCGCGCTGGTCGCGCAAGTTCAATATTGCCGTGCTGATGGCTAACCACGCTCTGCCTACGGGCGGTTTTGACAGCGCAGGGCAAAGTGCCGTCTGGGATGAAAATGGTCAGCAGGTTATCGCCGGTGGTCGTGGCGAGCAGCTGGTTATCGCCCGACGTCAGGACAGCAAATGGCAGGGCGAAGTGCACGATTTACGCACGGCTACCGCCCCCTGAAAGAGAGAAATTATGTTACGCGTAATAGATACCGAAACCTGTGGCTTGCAGGGCGGCGTAGTGGAAGTCGCCTCCGTTGACGTTATCGACGGCAGGATCGTGAACCCTATGAGCGATCTGATCAGTCCGGATCGCCCCATCAGCCGTCAGGCTATGGCCATCCACCGTATCACCGAAGCGATGGTGCTGGGCAAGCCCACCATTGAAGAAGCGATTGGCCGCTATCATGGCAGCCCTTACTACGTTGCTCACAATGCCAGTTTTGACCGTCGGATGCTGCCGGAAATGCCGGGCGAATGGATTTGTACCATGACGCTGGCAAGAGGCCTGTGGCCCGGAAAAAAATACGGTAACCAGGCGCTGCGTGAAGCTTTACAGCTGGACGTGACGCCGCCGGCGGATCTTCACGCTCACCGGGCACTATACGACTGCTACGTTACGGCGGCCTTGCTGATCCGTATTATGGAATTTTCCGGCTGGGATGCACCGGAAATGGTGCGCCGGATGCAGGTTCGTGGCTCCAGCGCCACCTTCCCGTTCGGCAAATATCGCGGTAGTCGTATTGATGATGTGGTAAAGCGCGATCCGGGATACCTGAAATGGATGCTAAAAAATATCCCGGATCTGAAACCCGATCTGAAAAGCGCGATGGAACGGGCTCTGTCGGCGGATTAACGAGCGCTGGCGGCGCTTAGCGTCTCCTGCGCCAGGCCTATCAGGAAAGCGTATTCCAGCGCAACGCCCTCATAAGATTTAAAACGGCCTGATTTACCGCCGTGCCCCGCATCCATATCGGTACAAAGCAGCAGCAGATTATCGTCCGTTTTAAACTCACGCAGCTTAGCGACCCATTTCGCCGGTTCCCAATACTGAACCTGGGAATCATGCAGCCCGGTGGTCACCAACATATGTGGATACTGCTGCGCGGTGACGCAGTCATAAGGGCTGTACTGATGCATATAGCGATAGTACCGCTCGTCCGCCGGATTGCCCCACTCATCATACTCTCCCGTGGTCAACGGAATAGATTCGTCCAGCATCGTGGTGACCACATCCACAAACGGCACCTGCGCCACCACGCCGTGAAAGCGCGTCGGCGCCATATTGATAACTGCGCCCATCAACAGGCCGCCAGCGCTACCGCCCATGGCATAGAGTTTTTCCGGGTCACCATAGCCTTTTTCCACCAGCGTATTGGTCACGTCGATAAAATCATGGAAGGTATTAAGCTTGTTCAGCAATTTGCCATCTTCATACCACTGCTGACCCAGCTCGCCGCCGCCGCGAATGTGCGCCAGCGCAAAGACAAAGCCACGATCCAACAGGCTCAGGCGACTGGAGCTGAAGTCCGCATCCATACAGCTGCCGTAAGAGCCATAGCCGTAAACCAGCATCGGGCTTTTACCCGGTCGATAATGCTGACGGTGATAAACCAGCGAAACGGGCACTTCCACGCCGTCACGGGCCTTGATCCAGTGGTGTTCGCTGCGGTAGTCGTTGGCGTCAAAACCTTTAACCTCCGTCTGCTTGAGGATTTTCCGCTCGCCGCTATCCATATCCAGCTCGAACAGCGTGTCCGGCGTGGTCATCGAGGAATAGCCATAGCGCAGCTTGCTGGTGTTTGCCGTGGGATTGACGGAAAGCCAGGTGACGTAGGCCGGGTCGTCAAAAGCGATACCGTAATCTTCTCCGCTCTGCCAGTTAATCTGCCGCAGGCTGGTCAGGCCGCGCTGACGTTCCTCCACCACCAGCCAGTCGCGAAACAGCGCAAAATCCTCCAGCATAACGTGCTCGCGCGGCGCAATCAGCGTTTGCCATTTTTCCTCTTTTACGTGATCGGTGAGATACAGGCCAAAATTTTTGCCTTCGCGGTTGGATCGCACGTAAAAATGGTGATCGTGATGATCCAGGCTGTATTCGTGATCCTTGCGGCGCGGGCAGAATATTTGCGGCTGTGCATCGGCAAACTCGGCGTCCAGCAGTCGGATCTCGCTGGTAGTGGTGCTATTGAGCACAATCAGAATAAAGTGCTCGGACATCGTTTTATGCAGGCTGACGTAAAAGGTCTCATCCTGCTCTTCATAGACCAGTTCGTCATCCCGCTGTGGCGTGCCCAGCCGGTGACGCCATACCTGCCAGGGCAGCAGCGTCTGTTTGTCCTTCAGCACATAGTAAAAAGTGCGGCTGTCGCTGGCCCAGACGAAGCTGGAAGAAACGTGATCCAGCACCTCCGGATACCAGTTGCCGGTTTTAAGGTTGCGGAAGCGGATGCCGTACTGACGACGCGACAGAAAATCCTCCGCCAGCGCCATCACTTCATTGTTGGGGCTGATGCCGAGGCCGCCCAGCGTATAAAACTCGCTGTGGGCGGCGCGCTGGTTGCCGTCAACAAGCACCTCCCACTCTTCGGGCGTGGCGGTCTCTTCCGGCTGACGGGTGTAGACGGCATATTCGTTGCCCTCATCGTAGCGCCGCTGATAGCGATAGCCGTTTTTGACGTAGGGAACCGAACTGTCGCGCTGCGGCACGCGATCGACCATCTCTTTCAGTAATTTTTCCTGCAGCGCCTGCTGCGTCTGCATTACGGCCTGCCCGTAATCGTTTTCCGCGTGCAGATAGTCCAGCACGGCCGTATCTTCACGCTTGTCATCACGCAGCCAATAGTAATTGTCGATGCGCGTCTCGCCGTGCGCGCTCATCTCGTGAGGTATTTTTTTAGCGACTGGTGGTTTTATCATTTGCTGCCCCGCTGAATCAGTTATACAGAGTAAGGGTGGCAGCTACGGCGATGATTGCCAAGCGCAGCGCGTTGATAAGAGTTGATAAACAACGTTAAAAAAGCTTTCCGGGCCGGGAAAGGCGCCCGGAAATAGTCAGGCGATCAGCTTTTGCTTCTCCAGCCGGATATCTTTCGCCATGCTCTCACGAACGTCCTGCGGAATTTTTAGCTCGTCGCCCAGCGCCTGCAGATAGCTGCGCTCCATAAAGTGATCGACATCAATGACAAGATTGCTGAGGAAGTAGAGTTCCAGCGCTTCCTCTTCGTTTTTGACATCCTGCGCCAGCATTTTAGGATCCAGCGGCATATCGATAGCGCGCTGCAACAGCTGCTCGCCTTCCGCGCCCAGCCCCGCCTGATGAATATGCTCATTGATGGCCTTACGTTCCTCGCCGTCAATATGCCCGTCGCTTTTTGCCGCAAAAACCAGCGCCTGTACCAGCCGCTCCGCGCGTCTGTCCACCGCGGTGGCCTGCTGCCCAAACTGCGGCTCTTCACGATGCGTTTCGCTGACGCGCTGTTTGTACTTGTTCCAGAGCAGCGCGCCCGCCGCCGCGCTGCCGCCAATAATCAGCGCGTTTTTACCATATTTGCTCAGCAGGTTACGGGAAGATTTATTGGCGATCAGCAGCCCGGCCAGGCCGCCTAAAGCGCCCGGCGCCAGCATTTTACTCAGCCCCTCGCCGCCGCCCTTGCCTTTCCCTAATACGGTTTGAATTTGTTGCAGCCAGTTAGTCATATGCTTTCCTTATTGTAAAAAAACCAGCATAAAGCGGCTAACGTCAGGAAGCGTCAAGTCAGGCAAAGCCTGGAAAACCTTTAGCCCGCCGATGAAACTGGCGAATCGGCACAGGTCGCTATACTTGTCAGCAGGCGAGAGTCAAAAGGTCAGACCGTTTACCGGCTCTCTGTCCATTTTTTTGCTATATGGCTTTAAGGGGAACAGGATGCGTTTTCAACATAATCCACTTTTTATTAATACGGTTTTACTGAGCGGCACAACGGAAGAGAAAATTATCGCCGCCGCTCAGGCTGGCTTCAGCCAGCTGGAATTGCGGCGGCAGGATATGGACTCGGCTGAAGGTACACCTCAGGCTGTGGCCAGCCTGCTCGGGGAACAGCGGCTCGCCCTGACGGATTACCAGGTGCTGCTGGATTTTGACGGCGCACCGGACCATCAACGCGAGGAAAAGCGTCGCGACGCGCTGAAAATGATGGAGACAGCGGCGGTGCTGGGTGCCACCACCCTGCTGACGCCGGCCTCTACGCAAAAAGAATGTATCGCCGGGCGTGAAGAAGAAGATATTCGCTGGCTGGCGCAGGAAGCGGGAAAGCGTGGGCTGCGGGTCGCCTTTGAGGCGATGGCATGGAGCACCCATATCAATACCACGGCCGCCGCCTGGCAGCTGGTACAGCGTATTAACGAGCCTAATCTGGGCCTGGTCGTGGATGCCTTCCATATTTTTGTACGCAACCGCACCGTGGCCGACTTAAACGGCATCCCGATGGACAAAATTTTCCTGGTACAGCTGTCCGATTTAGCCACGCTGCCTTCCGGCAGCGAACTGGTGGAAACGGCAAGGCACCATCGGCTGCTGCCGGGCCAGGGCAACTTCCCGCTCTATACGCTGCTGGACTATCTGGAAGCGGAAGGCTACAGCGGGCCGGTTGGGCTGGAAGTCTTTAATGATGAGATTAAACAGCGCTCGCCTTCAGATGCGGCGAAAGAAGCCATGCACGCGCTGAAACGCTGCTGTGCGCAGGCGACAATCGCCTGAACCTGAAAAGGCCGTGCCCTGTAAAACACCAGATGTAAAGAAACAGCCTGTCCGGGGACAGGCTGCTTTGATAAAGAGCTCTGATCAGGGCATCTGGTAGCGTCAGGGCTGGCGAACCGGACACAACGTCACACGCTACAAACGAGACCGCCTCAGGCTGCTTTAATGCGTCCCGCTTTTGGTTTCTTCTCTTCCGCATCGGCATCGGCGTCCTCAGCGGTTAACGCGGCGACTGACGCAACGGGACGGGAGGACTCCGCTTCCGGCATTTTGCTGGTACGCAGGATATGCTGCACGGCGTCTTTGTTTTCCGACAGGAACATGCCCAGCGCCTCACGCTGATTTTCATCCATATCCAATGGCGCCGCGCTCAGCCAGTCGCAGAACACTTCGGCCATATCCAGCATTTTGTCATAAGCGTCGGCTTCTTTCTTACTGGCGAAAGTCATCTTTTCCTCACCTTTCCTGACGACAACATATTTGATTTCAACAGCCATAGTGTCCACCTCGTTTAACTGTATTTTTATACAGTATATCAGGCCGGAAATTTTTCTCAAGCCCGGAAATCGGATGAAGACGCAATCGTTTTCTTTTATACTGCGCCCGCGTTTTTTCCTCTAATCAGGTAGAGATTTATGACAACTCTTGGTACTGCGCTGCGTCCTGCGGCAACGCGTGTAATGCTGCTTGGCTCAGGCGAGCTGGGTAAAGAAGTGGCGCTGGAATGTCAGCGCCTGGGCGTTGAAGTCATTGCGGTGGATCGCTATGCCGATGCGCCGGCAATGCATGTCGCCCATCGCAGTCACGTAATCAACATGCTGGATGGCGAGGTGCTAAAAGCGCTGGTGACGCAGGAAAGGCCAGACTATATCGTGCCGGAAATCGAAGCTATTGCTACCGATATGTTGATTGAGCTGGAAAAACAGGGGCAGCGCGTGGTGCCGACGGCTCGCGCCGCTCGTCTGACCATGAACCGCGAAGGTATTCGCCGCCTCGCCGCAGAAGAGCTGGCGCTGCCGACCTCTGCTTATCGCTTTGCCGACAGCGAGGCGGACTTTAATCAGGCCGCGCAGGAAATTGGCTTCCCCTGCATTGTGAAGCCGGTCATGAGTTCTTCCGGCAAGGGGCAGAGTTTTATCCGCGAGGCCGCTGAGCTTGCAGCCGCATGGGAATATGCCCAACAGGGCGGACGCGCGGGTGCGGGCCGGGCGATCGTGGAAGGTGTAGTGAAGTTCGATTTTGAGATCACCCTGCTGACCGTCAGCGCTGCGGACGGTATTCACTTCTGTGCGCCGATTGGCCACCGTCAGGAAGATGGCGACTACCGCGAATCCTGGCAGCCGCAGCAGATGAGCGAGCTGGCTTTACAACGCGCTCAGCAGATTGCCGAGAAAGTGGTTACCGCGCTTGGCGGACACGGGCTGTTTGGTGTGGAGCTATTCGTCTGTGGTGATGAAGTGGTGTTCAGCGAGGTTTCTCCTCGTCCGCACGACACCGGCATGGTAACGCTGATTTCTCAGGATCTGTCGGAGTTTGCGCTGCATGTCCGTGCTTTTCTTGGCCTACCCGTCGGCGGCATTCGCCAGTACGGCCCGGCGGCCTCGGCGGTGATCCTGCCGGAACTGAGCAGCGATAACGTGCAGTTCGCTAATCTGGATAGGGTACTGGGCGCGGGTTTGCAGCTTCGTCTGTTCGGCAAGCCGGAAGTTCAGGGCAAACGACGCATGGGCGTTGCGCTGGCAACCGGTGACGATATTGACGAGGCCGTGCAGCGCGCTGTCGCCTGCGCCGCTGGTGTAAAAGTCAGCGGTTGACGCTGTCCCGCTTCTGCAAAGCTGGCGGCCGACGCTGTACCCGGCGCAGCAAAAAGGATGGCCGCCAGCCATCCTTTTCAGTTTTACGCCCTGAACGGCATTAGCGCGCGCCTGCTACCGCCTCTTTAGCCAGCTGCGTAATGCGATCGTAATCCCCTGCTTCCAGCGCATCCGTCGGCACCAGCCACGAACCGCCGATGCACAGTACGCTTTTCAGCGCCAGATAGTCCCGGTAGTTGGCCGGAGAGATGCCGCCGGTCGGACAAAATCGAACCTGGGGGAAAGGCCCGCTGATGGCCTGGAGCGCTTTCACGCCGCCGCTGGCCTCCGCCGGAAAAAATTTAAACTCGCGCAGGCCATGATCCATGCCGGCCATCAGCTCAGATACGGTGCTGATCCCCGGAATTAACGGGATTGGCCCTTCCACGGCAGCCTGTAACAGCGGCTCGGTGATGCCGGGACTGATAACAAATTTCGCGCCCGCCTGGGTCACTTCCCGCAGCTGCTGCACGTTCAGCACCGTGCCCGCGCCGACGATGGCTTCAGGCACTTCTGCGATCATCGCTTTTATCGCATCCATTGCGCAGGCCGTTCTCAAAGTTACTTCAAGCACTTTCACCCCGCCCGCGACCAGCGCTTTCGCCATCGGCACCGCATGTTCCAGCTTGTTGACTACGATGACCGGTACGACCGGCCCGGTGGTAAGAATTTGTTCAGCGCTTGTTTTCCAGTTACTCATCGTCCTGCTTCTCCTGTCAGGCCTGCCTGCTTCAACAAGGCGGGCAAAAACGACGCGCGCGGCGTCCGAAAAGTGATCGTCTGCTACCATACAGGATTATGAGCGGGCGCGTCCATGTGCCAAAGATATTTTTGAAACTGCGGTTCAATTTCTTCCAGGCCGGCGACAGGCGTAAAAAAACCCGCCGAAGCGGGTTAATCGAGCATTTTATTCAAACTCGTTCCAGGAACGGCCGTCGCGGGTAATCATCGCGACTGAGGCAACCGGTCCCCAGGTGCCGGCCTGATACGGTTTAGGCGCTTCGTTATCCGCCGCCCAGGCTTCCATGATGGAATCCACCCACTTCCAGGCCTCTTCCACTTCGTCGCGACGCACAAACAGCGCCTGGATGCCGCGCATCGTCTCCAGTAACAGACGCTCGTAGGCGTCGGCCAGGTGCGACTGGTTAAAGGTTTCCGAGAAGCTCAGATCCAGCTTGGTAGTTTGCAGATTGTGCTTGTGATCCAGCCCCGGTACTTTATTCAGGATCTGGATATCCACCCCTTCATCCGGCTGCAGACGAATGGTCAGCTTGTTCTGCGGCAGTTCCTGCCAGGAATCTTTAAACAGATTCAGCGCCGGGTTTTTAAAATAAACCACTACTTCAGAACACTTGGTCGGCAGACGCTTGCCGGTACGCAGGTAGAACGGCACGCCAGCCCAGCGCCAGTCGTCGATATCGACACGAATAGAGACGAAGGTTTCGGTATTGCTGGATTTGTTGGCGTCCTCTTCCTCAAGATAGCCAGGGACTTTTTTGCCCTGTACAAAGCCGGAGGTGTACTGTCCGCGCACGGTTTTATCGCGCACGTTAGTGTGGTCGATACGACGCAGCGAGCGCAGCACTTTGACTTTCTCATCGCGGATACGGTCAGCGGTCAGATCGGCCGGCGGCGACATCGCAATCATGGTCAGAACCTGTAACAGGTGGTTCTGGATCATATCGCGCATCTGGCCCGCTTTATCGAAGTAACCCCAGCGCCCTTCGATACCTACCTCTTCCGCCACGGTAATCTGCACGTGATCGATAGTGCGGTTATCCCAGTTAGAGGCAAACAGCGAGTTGGCGAAGCGCAGCGCCAGCAGGTTCAGCACCGTCTCTTTTCCCAGATAATGGTCGATACGGAAAACCTGGTTCTCTTCGAAGTATTCACCCACCTGATCGTTAATTTCGCGCGAGGTTTCCAGCGAGGTGCCCAGCGGCTTCTCCATCACGACGCGTGCAGGCTGCGCGTTCAGTTTAGCGGAGCCCAGACCTTTACAGATGGCGCCGAACGTTCCCGGCGGCATAGCAAAATAGTTAATGGTGACGCGCTTTTTCTGATCAAGCATTTTGCCCAGTTTGGTAAAGTGGGCCGCGTCGTTAACGTCCAGATTACAGAAGTCGAGTCGGCTGCTCAGCTTATCCCAAAGCGCCTCGTCGATGGTTTCCTTCATAAAGGTTTCCAGCGCTTCACGAACGACTTTGGTATAAGCCGCTTTATCCCATTCCGCGCGGCCCACGCCAATAATGCGCGACTCTTCGTGGATTTGTCCGGCTTTTTCCAGCTGGTACAGGGATGGCAACAGTTTCCGGCGTGCAAGATCGCCTTTGGCACCAAAAATCACCAGATCGCATGCCTGGGCTGTTTGTGTAACCGCCATTCTATTCTCCTCGTTGCAGGATAAACCTGACCGGCGGATCCCAGCGCGGTCAGGTTTTTAATTTTCTTTCAATACAATGTACTGCTTTTGCCGGGTCGGCGTAAACCTGGCGACGCCCCGCCAGCACAGAGTAGCCAGTCTCAAGGCATTTTGCCGCCCAATACACAGGCAGTTTGTGCTTAAATTTCCCGCTTTCTTACTAAAGGTTCAGATCAGAAGCAGACGAGATATAACAAGGATAATCCGTTAAAATCAGCGAAAAGCAGCTTAAAGACAGGAAAATAATGTTTTTTAGCGCAGCAAAAAATCATCGATTTTGCCTTTAAAAGAAATCGACAAAACAGATAGTAAAAAAGCACTTTGACTGTTTAAAGTTATTACAGAAGCTGCGCCGCTTTTTTCATAATCCGCGATGCAGCCGTATCCAGAACGTCGCGAAGAGAGCTAAACCTTCCCCTTGCAGAACGCAAGCATCAGCGATGGCAAAATATCAGCTCGCCTCTTTTGGCACCTGAGGGAAATATTTTTTATAGCCAAACTTTAGTCGTCCAACAAAAAGCAGGACTATGGTCAGGACAAACGAGAGCGCAAAGGCCAGTAAAATGATGTTCTGTAACGTTGTCTTTTCAGAGAGCAGGCTTACGGCCATGCCGCCTACCGGAATGGAAAGCAAATTCAACATGCCGACCACGCCGATTACCCTGGACAAAATTGCAGCAGGAATAATCGTGCTACGCATAATTCTGATATAAACGCTGAAGCCTCCGTCAAAGGCGCTTAGAAGCGCATAAAGCGCCACGTAAATATAATAATTATCTGCCAGTCCAAGAAACAGGCCGCTCACTAATATGATTAATAGTGAAAGCTGCCCAATCAGCGTCACGCTGAAGCGAAGCGTCAACCGTGGAATAAGGTAAAAAAGCAGCACTGACGCTAAAGCCGCAACGCTTTGCATCACGCCTAACGCTCCCGAGTCCAGCTTGAAATGCTTAAGGATAACGGCCGGAGAGATAGCTAAAACCACGCCATAAATGATATTGACAATCCATGTCATCGTGCACAAATAAATAATTTTTTTATCTTCAAAAAGATAAACAAAGGCTGCCCGATTAGCGTGCAGGATATCCCGGATCTTAGTTACTCCAGCAGATTCAGGCGAAGCAATAGATAACGTTAAAAGGTTCGCGGCCGACAGCAAAAACAGCGCGGCCGAGATCAAAAGAATGCCATTTACGTCTGCGTGGCTAAAAATAACAATAGCGATAGCTGGCCCAAGGATCTGTGAAAATTGCTCTACCGTCTGTATCCGGGAATGCACCATGGCATACTCTTCACGTGGTACATTGGCCGGTATAATGGACTCGATCGAGACAAAATTCAGGACGTAACACAAAGACATAACCGCCATCAGCGTGGTCAACGTGGCAAATATGCCGGTGATGTTAACCAGTAAAAAAGCAGCCGCCAGGGCCGCGCATCTGAACAAATCTAACGACAAAAATATTTTTTTGAAGTTTTTCCCCTGTAGTAAACTTCCGGCAATCGGAAAAAATAGCACTCGGGGTATCCACTCGATAACAAATGATAAAGCGGACAGGCTGGTAGAACCGGTTGATTTAAGAATAGCCAAAGGAACGGCGAACATCAGAAACTGATCGCAAAGGGCGCCCAGTCCTCTACTAATGATGAATTTATGAAAATTGAAAGCGCCCAAAACGGCTCCTTTACTCTGTTATACAGATTCCGTTATAAAAGTTTGTGCTGAAAGCTTTTTTGCCATCTCCAGATGTCGGGTAAATAGCGTTTCGCCCTGCGTTTCGCCCGGCCAAAAGAATTCGATAATACCTTCCCGGTTACGCCACGAGTCCAGCGGAAAAACCTGTTGGCCCTGTACGGCCATAACATTAAGATGCAGAATTTCTTCCGGCAACGAGACAGGCACGTTTATCTGCGTAAGCCTGCCCGTTTCCGCTTTCATAAAAGCGATTGCGGCAATACCTTTGGCGGAGTCGAGGCGAGAAGCGAAAATCATTTCAGGATTAATATAGGATGAGACATGGAGTTGATAAGGGTTATAGCCATAAACCTTTTCAACCAGACTCATAATGCTATCACCTCCTGTCCTGGCGGCAACTTCGATAATTTTAATCTCGCCCTTAGCGCTGACCTTGGCTTCGAAATGAGCAATACCGTACCTGATCCCTAACGTACGACAGGTGCTTTCAGCAAGTTCTATAAGATCGTGATGGGAGGTAAATCGGGAAGGTACTACATGCCCCAGCTCAACGAAATGCGGCGGCGCGCCCAGATATTTATCCGTCACGCCAATAACACGGTTAAAATCAGGCGTATTCAGGACTTCCACACTGACTTCAAACTCATATTCGATAAATTCTTCGACAATAAATAAACTTTCGTCGGCATTGGCTTCGCCATTAATGCTTTTGACATCGGCAATACTTTTTTTGAAAGCGTGCACCAGCTCTTCTTCTGAAGAAACTTTTATTACGCCCAGGCTGCCTGCCATCAGGCGTGGTTTAATAATGGCCGGATAACCTGTCTGCGCAACGGCGCTACGTAGCTCGTCAAGTTTGGCAACCTGATAATATTTTGGCACCGGTAGACCCGCATTTTGCAAACATTCCCGCATGATAAATTTATCTCTGCATCTTTCGACAACGGAAAGATCGTTATGGGGCAATCCATAATGTTTAGCAACGAAGGCAGCGGTTACTACGGTAAAATCATTGGTAGGAATAACTGCCCTTGGCGTTCTTCCGGTTACTTCCTCGTACCGGATAACTTCCTGTAAAACCTTCTCGTGATCGGAGATAGGTGCACAAATATAGCCATCAAAATATTTAAGCGTATGAGAAAAAATAGTATTACTGACTGTAAAAACATCCATACCTTCAGAAGCGCGTAAAGCGCCGGCAAAGGCACGCTCGCGGAAAGGAACTTCTGCTCCTACCAGAAGGATATAATCGCCATGTCTGTTCATAAACTTCCCTCTAAATAATCTTATGTTTTACTGTCTGCCGCTGCATTTTTTACATACGTAACCTGCCCCCTTCATTAACAGCAGGCAGGATTAAGGGCAGCATAAGCCGAGCTGCGATCGAAAATCATTAGCCCTGAAGCTAATGATTATTATTGAACTATTTTATTTTTTTTAGCGCCCTGGAAATTCGTATCACTGCTTCCCGTGCCGTTTCTGCGGTAAGCATGGAATAAGAGAGCCGCAGTGAGTTTTTTTGCGGATCCCGCGCGAAAAACACTTCCCCAGGTACGAACACGACATTTTCTTTGATACATTCCTGCAAAAGCTGCGAGGCATCGATATCCTCGACAAGGTGGCACCACAGGAACATTCCCCCATCAGGCGTATTCCACGTAATATCGCCGCCTGAGTATTCATGTAAGGATCCAATCAGGTAATCGCGTCGGTCTTTGTAGGTGGCTTTTAATATTTCCACTCTTTCATTGATTCTACCGGACTCAATATAATGGGCGGCGATGCTTTGATTCAAAGTAGAGGTATGCAGATCCAGTGCCTGCTTGGCGACAACTGTTGCCATGTGGAAATGTTCGGGGACGGCCAGCCACCCCAGCCGTAAGCCTGGTGAGAAGATTTTTGAGAAGCTGGACATATAGCAGACGTTGTGATTTTTACCGAACAGACTTTGCGCGACAGAAAATATTGAGGGAACGGGGTCACCGCTGAAGCGCAGATGCCCATAAGGATCGTCTTCAATAATAACCACTCGGTACTGTTGCGACAGCTTAGCGATTTTTACTCGCTGTTCATAACTGATGGTATTCCCAGTAGGGTTGGCGAAGTTTGGCGTAAGGTAAACCATTTTCACCCCGCCTGTCGCCATCTCTTTTTCCAGCAGGGTCAGTTGAATACCTTCAGAATCATATTCCAGCTCAACTACCGTGGCGTCGGTATAGCCAAAAATTTGCAGCGCCGCCAGATAAGTTGGGCGTTCAACAAATACTTTGTCACCCTTTTCAAGGAAAACGCGACTTAAAAGATCGATAGCCTGTTGCGACCCGTTAGTAATAATAATGCTTTCCGCATCCACATTCAGATTATGCTCGCTGTTCCAGCGAGAAAGCTGCTCACGCAAGTGTTCCTCGCCTTCAGTGACGCTATACTGGAATAAACCTCTGTGCTCACGAGATAAAATATCTTTGAGAACGGTATCGATACCTTCGACATCGATAAGATCGGTGGCAGGAATGCCGCCTGCAAGCGATATAACACCGGGAATTTTGCTGAATTTCAGCAATTCTCTGACAGCAGAGGATTTGATACCAGCGGACTTTTTAGAAAGCATTGCTCACTCCCAATGAAAATTATTTTTTTAATCGCCGTTTTATCTTACTGTTAAAATTCTGTAACTACAATAATGTGTGAAGCCAAATTACGCTGTAATTATTAATTTTTCCCATGTAAAAAAGCCGCCCGCACCCAGCCTGGCGGCTTCTATTTTTTTGCAACATAACCCGAGGAAATGGCTATCTGAATCAGACCTTATTTATAAATACAAGGTTTTTTGAGGTTAAAAATTGCGTATAGATTTTTAACTTCTCTTGATCGAGGACGGTATAGTTGAAAATTTTAGTTTCTTCCGAGATTCTGGTAAGAATCCCTGCTAATCCCAGTAATATGTTGTCCCACTTATCTTCCTCAAGTGAAATAACAATATTTTCACTGTCGGCTACAGCGTCATGTAGGCTGGAGCCGATGGCAACAAAGGGAGAAGTATCCGCTTCTTCCGGATAGTAACCTTTCACTACGCAAGCGTTATCGGTCAGCGCCGCATCGATTTTACTCAGATTGACGACTGAATCACTGATGATAAGATTTTTCATAATATTAATAAGTTAACCCAAGGTATCTTTTTGATTCGTCTGCCGCGTGATGGCGGGCCATGTTTGCACTACCGTACAAGCGCACCATCCAGCGATCCAGCCCGTTATATCGGGCTACAAATTTCTGTCGGGAATGCAGGGTACGCTGATTTTTAAACAGCAACATATCGCCCGGTGGAAGCTGAAGGCGGTGATAATGCTTAACCTTCTTGGTGGCTTCCATAAAAATGTTTAAGCTGACCAGCGCAGGATAGTCAACAGGAATAACCGTATCCATATCTGTCCTGTTGTAGTACATCCCGTCTTTGATGCCAAGGATAGCTAGCGGCCCTTTCAACTCATCGCCATTAAATGACGATGGCATCCGAAAGTAGTATTTTTTCTCACACAGCTCGTCAATAACGCGTTGTTCAAGCTGTTGCAACACCTCATCCAGCTCTACGACTTCTGTAAAGACGTCCGGATCCGGGCGTATACCGTAGAAAGATAAAATTTCCGGCGAACCTGATACATTATTGGTTTCCTCTGGAATTATTGGCAGGATCGGATTTGAAACATGCATATCCAACGTTAATGCGCTGCCGTGAGAGCTGACTCTTTTTGCCCTTTTTCGCGTCGGCACCACGTGACGGAACAGGAGCCCTTTGTTCTCACGCAGATAAGATATCGGGAAAATACCGCAGGCTGCGAAAACAGCAAACTGCATGACGCTGGCTATCGGCAGATCGGCGTTATCGACATAGCCGGTATAAGGTGTCTCTTTAACGTTATAGTCAAAAGGCAGACCGTTGACGCGCAGAATATTTCTTTCACCGGGCATAAAACCAGTCAGAGCGGCGAACGTCTCCGGGCTAAGGATATTTTTAACTTGTTCTTTCAGACTTGAGAGCGAGGAAAAAAGTGTCTCATCATCAAACTCTTTAAAACTTTCAGCCAGTCTTTTCAGGCCCTGCTGTTCTTCCCATGAAATCCATACGGTTTCGATCACTGATATTCTCCAGTAATTATTTAACGCAGCTGTTAACAGACCGCTATTACAAATCTTTGCCGCAGGTCCATCCGCCATCAATAACAAAATTCGCGCCGTTGATAAATTGCGAATTTCTGTCGCAGAGCAGATTAACCACGGCGGCAATATCCTGTGGTTCACCTGTTCGGGTTGAATACATTCCACTGTATATTTTTTTCATGGTGGCTTCTTCATGAAAATAGTGTTCAGTCATTCCCGTACGGGTAATAGCCGGTGATACTGAGTTACACCTTATACCTTGACGACCAAACTCCAGAGCGAACTGCTTTGTCAGGCCAATTAAAGCATGTTTAGACGAGACATAGGCGGTTCTGTCAGGTTCAGCCAGAATCCCGCTTACAGAAGCAATGTTAACAATACTTCCCTCTTTCTTTTGTGCGATCAGCTTTCTGCAAAAGTTTCTCGAAATTAGAAAAGGCGCGGTGGTATTGATTGCATACACAGCCGACCAGTTTTCAAGACTCAAGTCCAGCAAGGGTACGATCTCCCTGATACCGGCAGCGTTGATCAGAAGGTTGTATTCTCCGAACGGTAAGTCATTGAATGAATTTTCATTCAGAGCGTTCAGGTCCATCAAATCCGTTCTGATAAATTTAAAGCCATCACGAGCTATATCGTTCTCAAGATCCAGTCCGACTACCTGATAGTTCCTCTCGAGCAGGGAGTAAACGATTTCTTTGCCAATACCGCCATTACTTCCGGTAACAATGGCTATATTTTCATTCAATGCCTTCACCCGTTTCCCTTTTTTGGAAAGTTACCAGGATGATATCCCTGTGCAAAAATGCATTATCGTCATATTCCTCTGGCACACTCATTGGCGTAACCGCATGAAAACAGCGATGATTAACCACTAACGTATCAAAGGTTTTTTTCATCCTTAATACACGGTCAATCCTCTTAGGATGCTTAGCTATTATGCTTTCTCCGCCGACAAGATCTTCCGAAACATCCACCAGATGCATAAAGACGACGTCCTCATCATCTTTGTGTAGCCATGCAGGCGAACTGTACGCCGGTTCTTTTCCCGCGTTATAGCGAAACAGATGTACACCAATCATTAACTCTTCAACGGGCGGCATGTCTTCGATATTTTTTACAATATCGATATCTGTTTTCACTATCTTATTGAACAGCGCTGTTTTCAGGATTTCCACACTGATATTTTGATAGTCTCTGACCACGCCACCTGTTACGGGATTATATCTTTTAGTTTGCTGATAAGGTTCAAACTTTCCATAGATTACCTCGTTATTATGCCAGGCAACCTGAATATAATTTCTTAATCGATTTCCTTCAGAATAGGTATCCAAAGGCATATCGGCAAAGTTAGCCTTTAAAAATTTAAGCTCATCATCAGCAATGGTAAAATCCGTGAAGTTTTTAAGATTAAACTTAGCGTAACCCTGCCCTTGTAAATCCTGAACAATATTATCTATTTCCATTTTTTTACGTCCACCAGACCACTTTATTATCGATATAACCGATAAAGCGACCGGAGCTGATCCTCTCGTTCTCTACCGAACTGGTCACGCCATGGAGATAGGAAGCATTGAGAAAATAAAGATCGCCAGGTTTTAAACGCACTGTGAAACTTTCAAAGCTATCAGCGAACGCCAATGGATAAGGATAACCCGTGTCCAGAACATCAAATTCTTTACGGATATTGTCATCCGGCCTACAGTTCCACACCTTCAGCTCCCCGCCGTTAGCAGCATCGCAAACGCACAGATTGGAAGAAATAACGTTTTTAGCCGCTGCAATTTCATAACCGTCTTGCTCAGCAAATTTTAACTGGGCGCTGTCATCATGTGGCCACAACGACATATTACCGTTGTCCAGCCATCGTCTGGTGGTGGCAAAATTGGCATTATGGCTTTTAAACGCCGATGGTCGATAAGAAATTTTTTCCTGAGAAAAGAAATTTTCCAGCTGTTTATCCAGATAAAGCGTTCTCACTACATCATCAGACATACCCTGATATAGATTCAGGACGTCCGCATCCGATTCCACGGTGGCATTGATGTATTCCATCCCGGTTTTATGGAATTGCGAAGAACCTATCTGTTCTGTTTTCACAAAGCCGTCATCCGGGCGGTGATTACCTTTTATCCGCATGATTTCATAAAAATTAATTTTTATTTTTTCACAGACCGCCGGGTCTACCGCATTACGAATGATATAAAGCACTCTGCCATCGGCATTTCCTTCCAGGATGATTTTTGAGATTTTATATAAGTCCAGGTCTTCGATAACGTCTTCATAGTATTGGAATGGCATACACCCTCACAAAAGTTATTATTGTTATTTCCCTGATACAAAATAATAAATCAATTGTTACAATGTGGTTATGTTTTAACACCTGTTTTTTTTAACGTCAACATTATTACTCATTGAGCATTGTTTTCGGCAGCCAAATTCCATTTTTGTTTTAAGCGTGAAAGTTTTCTCTGTGGATAATAAACTTTAGTGATAATTATTTCGCGAGCGTTGTGAATGATTACTCCTGATAAATTAGTCGCTACTATCCGTTGGTTTGTGGCTTCGCTCTGGCATTAAATGCTGCGCCCGGGAGAATAGCGGCGTACAGAGTGGCTACAGTCTGTCGGAAAACACGGCTAATTTAAGGCAATTTCTCGGCGCTTTTTTTTTCAGAATCGGAATAATCGCTTAAGTTTTTTGCTACCTTTTTGCTACCGGGTCGTCTGGTGAGACTACGCCGCCTGTTAAAATTGCGGCGGCGGACGGAGACAAGGTGGTGACTTCAGCCACGCGTCCCAGTATTGTATCCATTGAGGGCTTTGCCGCCCGTCTGCCGAACCAATACTAAAAGAAACAGAGCGGTTCCCGCTTTGTTTCATCAGTATAGATGTGCACAGATGCACCGCGGGTGACGGCCTGACCTTTCATCCGTGGTTTTTAAACACAAGGAAATCCCCATGACTCGACGTTTAAGAAGAACCAAGATCGTTACCACCCTGGGTCCGGCTACCGATCGCGACAATAATCTCGAAAAAATTATCGCAGCCGGAGCCAACGTGGTTCGACTTAACTTCTCACACGGGACGCCAGAAGATCATATGCAGCGCGCCAGCAACGTGCGCGCAATTGCGGCAAAGCTGGGCCGTCATGTGGCCATTCTGGGCGATCTTCAGGGCCCTAAAATTCGCGTATCCACCTTTAAAGAAGGCAAAGTCTTTCTTAACCAGGGCGACCGCTTTTTGCTGGATGCCAGCCTGAGTAAAGGCGAAGGCGATAAAGAGAAGGTGGGCATCGACTATAAAGGGCTACCGGCCGACGTTGTGCCGGGCGATATCCTGCTGCTGGACGACGGCCGCGTACAGTTGAAGGTGCTGGAAGTTCAGGGGATGAAAGTCTTTACCGAAGTCACCGTTGGCGGCCCGCTTTCCAATAATAAAGGCATCAATAAGCTGGGCGGCGGGCTGTCTGCCGACGCGCTGACGGAAAAAGATAAAGCGGACATTATCACCGCAGCCAAAATTGACGTGGATTATCTGGCCGTCTCCTTCCCACGCTGCGGCGAAGATCTGAATTACGCTCGCCGTCTGGCTCGCGAAGCAGGCTGCGAGGCGAAAATCGTTTCTAAAGTCGAACGTGCGGAAGCCGTAGCGTCGCAGGAAGCCATGGATGACATTATCCTGGCGTCGGACGTGGTGATGGTCGCCAGGGGCGATTTGGGCGTTGAAATTGGCGATCCGGAACTGGTTGGCATCCAGAAAGCGCTAATCCGCCGTGCCCGCCAGCTGAACCGTTCGGTTATCACCGCAACCCAGATGATGGAATCGATGATCACCAATCCTATGCCGACGCGTGCTGAAGTTATGGACGTGGCAAATGCCGTGCTGGACGGAACCGATGCCGTTATGCTGTCGGCGGAAACCGCAGCGGGCCAGTATCCGGCGGAAACCGTAACCGCCATGGCTAAGGTCTGCCTTGGCGCGGAAAAAATCCCGAGTATCAACGTCTCCAAGCACCGTCTGGACGTGCAGTTCGACAATATCGAAGAGGCCATCGCCATGTCCGCGATGTACGCCGCCAACCATCTTCAGGGCGTCACCGCGATTATCACCATGACGGAATCCGGCCGCACCGCGCTGATGACCTCGCGCATCACTTCCGGCCTGCCGATTTTTGCGATGTCGCGTCATGAGCACACGCTAAACCTTACCGCGCTGTATCGCGGCGTGACCCCGGTCTATTTCGACAGCAATAACGATGGCGTGGTAGCGGCGCATGATGCAATTAATCTGCTGCGCGACAAAGGTTTCCTGATGTCTGGCGATCTGGTCATCGTCACCCAGGGCGACGTTATGAGCACCACCGGCACCACCAATACCAGCCGCGTGCTGCGGGTAGAATAACGCTTACGGTTATCGGGCCTTCGCGCCCGATAGCTTTTTCCACCCTGCTGTTCCCTTTTCCGCTATTTTTTCAGCACCTTTTTATTCGCCCGTCATACAACGCCCGTATGCTGTCGCGATTTAGATCCTGTTTACTCTGGAAGGAGCCTTAATGCCCGCTTTTGTTCCGGTGACGGCTATCACTCGTCGCCATTTGATTTTTCCCCTGTCGCTGGTGCTGTTTGAGTTTGCCAGCTATATCGCCCATGACATGATCCAGCCAGGAATGCTGCTGGTGACCAACGAGTTTGGCGTAGGGCCGGAATGGGTTTCCGCCTCGCTGACCGCCTATCTGGCCGGCGGCATCGTGCTGCAGTGGCTACTGGGGCCGCTTTCCGACAAGCTTGGCCGCAGGCCGGTGATGCTCGCAGGCGTGGCCTTTTTTACTCTGGCCTGCGTGGGGACGCACTGGGTCGGCTCCGTCGGGCAGTTTATCCTGATGCGCTTCCTGCAGGGCACCAGCCTCTGTTTTATTGGCGCGGTCGGCTATGCCGCCATCCAGGAAGCCTTTGACGAAGCCCTGAGCGTGAAGATGATGGCGCTGATGGCTAACGTGGCGCTACTGGCACCGCTGGCCGGCCCGCTGGCCGGCGCCGCCTTTCTCTCCGTGGGCGACTGGCGCACGATGTTCTGGCTGTTCGGCGCCGTCAGCGCGGTAGCGCTGGTCGGCCTGTGGCGAACGATGCCGGAAACCGCGGGCGACCGCAGCACCTCCGTTTCAGTTAAGTCGCTGGCCAAAGGCTATCTCGACCTGGTGCGGGATCGCCAGGTGATGAGCGGCTCGCTGGCTATCGGCCTGGTCAGTATTCCCTGCCTGGGCTGGGTAGCGCTGTCGCCGGTGATCCTGATCCATGACGAGCATCTTTCCCGTATGACCTACGCGCTGCTCCAGCTGCCGGTGTTTGTGGCGATGATTATCGGCAATCTGACCCTGGGCCGCCTGTCCGGCCGCGTACCGATTGAGCAGCCGCTGAAGCTGGCCGCCTGGCCGATCCTGACTGGCCTGGCGGTGGCGACGCTTGCCGGCGCGCTGAACGCCCATAGCTACCTCTGGCTTACCGCTGGGCTGAGCCTGTACGGTTTTGGCACGGGACTGGTCAACGCCGGGCTTTACCGCCTGACGCTATTTTCCAGCTCGTCGGGCAAAGGCAGCGTCGCCGCGATGCTGGGCATGGTAAGTATTCTGGTCTTTACGTTAGGGATCGAAGCGGTGAAAAGCGCCTATTTCAGCGGCGGCAGCTTCTGGTTCAGCCTGGTCAATCTGGCCTGCGGACTGCTCTGGTTCTGGCTGGTGAAAGCCTTTCTGCGCGAGCGTAACCGACGGTTAGCGCTGGCACAGTAAAAAAGCCCCGCCAGATGGCGGGGCTTTTTTATTTTTTAGGGAAAAGATCTTTGCGGCGGTAAGGCTCAGTCTCACCCTCTTTGCGGGTCTTCAGCAGCTTCAAAATCCAGGCGTACTGCTCAGGATTAGGTCGCACCAGAAGCTCCACTTCCTCATTCATTCTGCGCGCCAGCGTTTTATCATCCGCTGCCAGCAGATCGTCCATTGGCGAGCGCAAATAGATATCCAGCCGATGCGTTTTGCTGTTGTAAACCGGGAACAGCGGCACCACGCGGGCGCGGCAAACCTTCATCAGCCTGCCTAACGCAGGCAGCGTGGCCTTGTAGGTCGCAAAGAAATCCACGAATTCGCTGTGCTCTGCGCCATGATCCTCATCCGGTAAGTAATAGCCACAGTATCCCTGGCGCACCGAGCTGATAAACGGCTTGATGCCGTTATCCCGGGAGTGCATACGGCCGCCAAAACGGCGGCGCACCGCGTTCCAGATATAGTCCATTACCGGGTTCCGCTGGTGATGGAACATGGCCGCCATTTTATGCCCTTCCGAAGCCAGCGCCATTGCCGGGATATCCACCGCCCAGCCGTGCGGTACCAGAAAGATGATGTTCTGATTTTGCGCGCCGATCTGCTCAATAATTTCTTTATTATGCCAGGTGATACGCTGCACTGCATGGGCCGGACGCAGAGCCAGCTCGGCCATCATCACTATAGACTGCGGTGCCGTGGCGAACATTTCATCAATGATTTTTTCGCGATCGGCTTCTGCTACCTCAGGCATACAGTAAAACAAATTGATTTGCGCACGACGTCGCGCGCTCTTCGCATATTTTCCGGCGAAGCGCCCCAGCGCGCCCAGTAACGGATCCCGCATTTTTGCCGGGAGGCAGGCCATTCCGGCGCAAAGCCCAATCGCCAGCCAGCTTCCCCAATAGCGCGGCAGCAGAAAGGATTTCTGAAAGGTGGGAATAAATTCATTATTGCTTTTCTTGTTTTCCATGCACTCGCCTCAAATTCTGAGCGGCTAATGATAGTGCCGACGCACAATTTTGCAATGCCCGCCTCATTTTACCCATAAAGAAAAGCCGACGGCTGAAGCGTCGGCTTTTTTCGCAGGGAAGTTAATGCTTACTTAAAGCGCAGCTGTGGCGTGACTTCGCGAACCTGCGCCAGATAATCGCTGCGGTCTTTACCGGTCAGCCCTTCCATACGCGGCAGCTTCGCTGTGAGCGGATTGACGGCCTGGTTGTTGATCCAGACTTCAAAGTGCAGATGCGGCCCCGTTGAGCGACCGGTATTGCCGCTCAGACCAACGCGCTCACCGCGCTTCACTTTGTCGCCTGGCTTCACCAGCAGCTTTTTCATATGCATATAGCGCGTCATATACTGACGGCCATGACGAATGGCGACATAGTTGCCCGCGCCGCCGCTGCGTTTTGCCACGATCACTTCACCATCGCCTACCGCCAGCACCGGCGTGCCCAACGGGATAGCGAAATCCACGCCCTTATGCGGCGCGACACGACCGGTCACCGGGTTCAGGCGGTGCGGATTGAAGTTGGAGGACACGCGATACTGTCTGGCCGTCGGGAAGCGCATAAAGCCGTGTGCCAGTCCGGCGCCGCTGCGATCGTAGAATTTGCCATCGGCAGCGCGAATCGCATAGTAGTCTTTGCCGCCGGTTTGCAGACGAACGCCGGCCAGGCGGCTCTGCTGGCTCTTGCCATCCATCATCTCGCGCGACATCAGCACGGAGAAACGGTCGCCGTTACGCAACTTACGGAAGTCCATCTGCCACTGCAACGCTTTGATCACGGCGCTGATTTCACCGCTGCTCAGCCCGGCGTTTCGCGCGCTGGTCACGAAACTGCCCTCCACCGTGCCGGAAAGCACGTTGTTCTGCCACTCGCCCTGCTGAACCGCAGCGGAGGATTTAAAGGTGTCGCCGGAGCGATCGTAAGTGCGGGTTTCGCGGCGCGACGCTTCCCATGTCAGCCGCTGCAGCTGGCCGTCGTCGTTCAACGTCCAGGAAAGCTGCTGACCAATTTGCAGGTTACGCAGATCTTTATCCACCTTGACCAGCTGGTTGATATCTCCCATATCGATGCCATACTGATTAAGAACGCTGCTTAACGTATCTCCTGATGACACCACGTAATCATGCGTGCCGGTTTCGCTGGGCACATCCTGGTCTATCTCATCTTTCGGCACGTCGTCATCAGGCGAAGGCGTATCCTGATCGATTGGCTCACTGGCTTCCGGCAACAGCGTACGCAGCTGCTCTTTATCCAGCTCTATGCTTTTGACGATCGGATTTTCACCGCTGACGGTGGGATGGTAAACGAAAGGCCGCCATACGGAGACGGCCAGCGTAACAACGGTGAGCGAACCCAGCATAACGCGGTGGGTTCGCGGCAATGTATTAAACGCCATAGCGACAGCGCGGGCAATTTGCTGCACGTATTAGTTCCTCTAAGCTCCTTTCAGGCAGCTCGCGTACTGGCTGGACAGCTGTGAGAGGAATTTCACATAGCTGTCTCTTCCCGGAGTGATGTCCGTTCCCAGCGGATCCAGCGTTCCTGTACGCACTTTGGTTCCTCTGGCAACAGCATCGATCACGGCCGGCCTGAATTGTGGCTCAGCAAAGACGCAGACCGCCTTTTGCTCAACCAACTCTGTTCGAATTTGATGTAAACGCTGAGCGCCGGGCTGGATTTCAGGGTTGACGGTAAAATGACCCGCAGGAGTCAGACCGAAATGTTTTTCAAAGTAGGTGTAAGCATCGTGAAAAACGAAATAACCCTTCCCTTTTACCGGCTCAAGCTGAGCGGCTATTTGCGTATCAGCCGTGGCCAATTCTGCCTCAAAATGCTGCAGGTTCGCGTCTAGTTTGTCTCTGCTCTGCGGCATAAGTTCCAATAATTTTGCATGGATTGCAACCGCAGATTGCCTTGCGATTTCCGGGGACATCCACAAGTGCATATTATATTCGCCGTGGTGGTGCGCATGGGCATGTTCATCCGCTGCTTCAGCCCCCTCCTCATGCTCGTGCGCATCGTCATCCGCCCCACGAACCAGCAGGGGTTTAACCGCCCTTAACTCAGCCAGTTCGAGGTTTTTTTGCGCGGGCAGCGTGGCGACCGCCTTCGGCAAGAAAGCCTCCATTTCCGGCCCGATCCAGACCACAAGATCCGCGCTCTGCAGGCGTTTAATGTCCGAAGGACGCAGCGCGTAGTCATGCTCTGAAGCCCCATCCGGCAGTAAAATTTCCACCGGCGTAACGCCATCAGCAATTGCGGCTGCGATAAAGCCCAGGGGTTTGACGGAGGCCACTACCGCAGCCTGGGCGGTAGAGGTCAGCGAAGCGGCAAAACCCAGGGCAGAAAGCAGCGTTAACAAGGGCTTGGTTTTATGTAACATAATGATTCAGTCCATCGTGACAGGTCGAAGAATTGTGATATTATAACATTCGATAACTTCTGCAACCCGTAATCACTATGTCCTCACTGATTAGCCTTGAAAAAATTTCCGTCAGCTTTAGTCAGCGCGCCGTGCTTTCTAACGTTTCGCTGACGCTGGAGCCGGGCAAAATATTAACGCTGCTCGGGCCTAACGGCGCCGGTAAGTCTACGCTGGTGCGCGTGGTGCTGGGACTGATTTCGCCCACGCGAGGCAACGTGGTGCGCCACGAACAGCTGCGCATTGGCTACGTGCCGCAAAAAATTCATCTGGACGCCACGCTGCCGCTGACCGTCGAGCGCTTTATGCTGCTGCGCGGCGGCGTCAAGCGCGGCGACATCCTGCCCGCACTGAAAAGGGTGCAGGCCGCACAGCTGTTGAACGCGCCGCTGCAAAAGCTCTCCGGCGGTGAAATGCAGCGCGTGCTGCTGGCCCGCGCCCTGCTCAACCAGCCGCAGCTGCTGGTGCTGGACGAGCCGACGCAGGGCGTTGATGTGAACGGCCAGGTGGCGCTTTACGATCTGATCGATCAGCTACGGCGCGAGCTGAACTGTGGCGTGCTGATGGTTTCCCATGATTTGCATCTGGTGATGGCAAAAACCGACGAGGTGCTGTGCCTGAATCAGCATATCTGCTGTTCCGGCACGCCGGAGGCGGTCTCTCAGCACCCGGAATTTATTTCTATGTTTGGCCCGCGCGGCGCCGAGCAGCTGGCTATCTATCGCCATCAGCATAACCATCGGCACGACCTTCAGGGACGTATCGTTTTACGCAGAGGACAAACCAAGTGATTGAACTGTTGCTGCCCGGCTGGCTGGCGGGTTTCTTTCTGGCGTTAGCGGCTGGCCCGCTCGGCTCGTTTGTGGTCTGGCGTCGCATGTCCTATTTTGGCGATACGCTGGCGCACGCTTCACTGCTTGGCGTGGCTTTTGGGCTGTTGCTGAACGTCAGCCCGTTTTATGCGGTGATCGCCGTTACGCTGCTGCTGGCGCTGCTGCTGGTCTGGCTTGAACGTCGGCCGCATCTGGCTATCGATACGCTGCTGGGCATTATGGCGCACAGCGCCCTGTCGCTGGGCCTGGTGGTGGTCAGCCTGATGTCCGGCGTGCGGGTGGATTTGATGGCCTATCTGTTCGGCGATCTGCTGGCCGTAACGCCGACCGATCTTTACACCATTGCCGCTGGCGTGGTTGTGGTGCTGGCGGTGCTGGCGGCTAACTGGCGCTCGCTGCTTTCCATGACCATCAGCCCGGAGCTGGCTCAGGTTGACGGCGTCAATATCCAGCGCACCAGGATGGTGTTGATGCTGGTGACGGCGCTGACCATCGGCGTAGCGATGAAGTTCGTTGGGGCACTGATTATCACTTCGCTGCTGATCATTCCTGCCGCAACGGCACGCCGGTTTGCGCGCTCGCCAGAGCAGATGGCAGGGGTTGCGGTGCTGGTGGGGATTCTGGCGGTGACTGCCGGTCTGACCTTCTCCGCCTTTTACGATACGCCGGCCGGGCCGTCGGTGGTGCTGGGCGCGTCGCTGATGTTTATGCTCAGCATGGTAAAAAAACCGGCGGTCTGAAACGTCCGTCAGGAAAAGAAAAAACCGGTCGTCGCTGACCGGTTTTTTTATGGCTTACTCTTCCCGCGTAATGCCGAAGTGCTTATAGGCATGCTGCGTCGCCATCCGGCCGCGCGGCGTGCGCTGGATAAATCCCTGCTGGATAAGATAAGGCTCCAGCACGTCCTCAATGGTTTCGCGCTCTTCGCCGATCGCCGCCGCCAGGTTGTCCAGCCCGACCGGGCCGCCGGTAAACTTGTCGATGATCGCCAGCAGCAGCTTGCGGTCCATATAATCGAAGCCTTCCGTGTCCACGTTCAGCATATCCAGCGCTCTGGCGGCCACGTCGCCGCTCAGGCTGCCCTGCGCTTTGACCTCGGAGAAGTCCCTGACCCGGCGCAGCAGACGGTTGGCGATACGCGGCGTGCCGCGCGAGCGGCGGGCGATTTCCAGCGCGCCCTCTTCGCTCAGCGGCAGGCCCAGGCAGCTGGCGCTGCGCCCGACGATATGCTGGAGGTCTTTTACCTGATAAAACTCCAGACGCTGTACGATACCGAAACGGTCACGCAGCGGCGACGTTAGCGAGCCGGCCCGCGTCGTCGCGCCAATCAGGGTAAACGGCGGCAGATCCAGTTTGATGGAGCGCGCGGCCGGGCCTTCACCGATCATAATATCCAGCTGATAGTCTTCCATCGCCGGATAAAGCACCTCTTCCACCACCGGCGAAAGACGATGGATCTCATCGATAAAGAGCACGTCGTGCGGTTCAAGGTTGGTCAGCATGGCGGCCAGGTCGCCCGCTTTCTCCAGCACCGGCCCGGAGGTGGTGCGCAGGTTGACGCCCAGCTCGTTGGCGACGATCCCGGCCAGCGTGGTTTTTCCCAGCCCCGGCGGGCCGAATACCAGCAGATGATCCAGCGCGTCGCCGCGCATTTTGGCGGCCTGGATAAAGATCTCCATCTGCTCGCGCACTACCGGCTGGCCGACATACTCTTCCAGCAGCTTCGGCCGGATGGCGCGATCAATGACTTCTTCTTCGCTGAAGGTTCCCGGCGATACCAGGCGATCGGCTTCAATCATGCTTTACCTCAAATAGCTGCGCGCAGGGCTTCACGGATCAGCGTTTCACAATCTGCATCCGGGCGGCCGACTTTGCCGATCATCCGGCTGGCTTCCTGAGGTTTATACCCCAGCGACACCAGTGCGGCAACGGCTTCCTCTTCCGCGCTGTTGCCTGCGGCAGGCGCCTGCACTTCGCTGGTCAGCGCGAAAGGCGCATCGGCGGCAAACAGGTCGCCATGCATCCCTTTAAAGCGGTCTTTCATTTCGACCACCAGACGCTCGGCGGTCTTTTTGCCCACGCCCGGCAGCTTCACCAGCGAGGCGATCTCTTCGCGCTCTACGGCCGTAACAAACTGCTGCGCCGACATGCCGGACAGGATCGCCAGCGCCAGCTTTGGCCCAACGCCGTTAACCTTGATCAGCTCGCGAAATAGCGCTCTCTCCTGGCGGCTGTTAAAGCCGAACAGCAGCTGCGCGTCCTCGCGCACCACAAAGTGGGTGAACAGCGTTGCTTCGTGATCCAGCTCGGGAAGCTCATAAAAACAGGTCATCGGCATATGCACTTCATAACCCACGCCGCCGACTTCCAACAGCACCAGCGGCGGCTGTTTTTCCAGAATCTTGCCTCTCAGACGACCTATCACCGTAAGCTTCCTTCAGAAATGTGTTAATGCGGGGATTTATATCATAAAAAAAGCTGGATAGATATCCAGCTTATCAGGAACGCAGGCGACCGCGCGCCAGGTTGAGTTTGCCTTCGCCCAGCCGGTTAATATTCTGGCTGAGATGGCAGTGGGTGATGGCGATAGCCAGCGCATCCGCCGCATCCGCCTGCGGGCTGGCGGAGAGCTTCAGCAGCGTTTTCACCATATGCTGCACCTGGCTTTTCTCTGCGCTGCCGATGCCGACCACGGTTTGCTTGACCTGTCGTGCCGCGTATTCAAACACCGGCAGATCGTGATTGACCGCCGCCACGATGGCCGCGCCGCGAGCCTGGCCCAGCTTCAGCGCCGAATCGGCGTTTTTCGCCATAAAGACCTGCTCAATGGCGAAATAGTCCGGCTGAAACTGGGTGATAATCTCGCTGACGCCTGCATAAATCAGCTTCAGGCGGGACGGCAGATCGGTCGAACTGGTGCGAATGCAGCCGCTGCCCAGGTAGGTCAACTGGCGACCTACCTGACGAATAATACCGTAGCCGGTAATCCGCGAGCCGGGATCGATACCTAAAATGATCGCCATTGCGCCTCTCCCGGCCGTTGCGTGAAGTACGCCATTACAGCGTTGCCGCGACCTCGTCGGAGATCTCGCCGTTATGGTAAACTTCCTGCACGTCGTCGCAATCTTCCAGCATATCGATCAGGCGCAGCAGCTTCGGCGCCGTTTCCGCATCCATATCCGCTTTGGTGGAAGGGATCATGGTGACTTCGGCGCTGTCGGCAGTCAGGCCCGCAGCGGCCAGCGCATCTTTCACTTCGCCCAGCGATTCCCACGCGGTAAAGACATCCATCGCGCCGTCGTCATAGGTCACCACGTCGTCCGCACCCGCTTCCAGCGCAGCGTCCATCAGGGCGTCTTCTTCCAGACCCGGGGCGAAAGAAATCACGCCTTTGCGGGTAAACAGATAGGCCACGGAGCCGTCGGTGCCGAGGTTGCCGCCGGTTTTGGTGAAGGCATGACGCACTTCGGAAACGGTACGGTTGCGGTTGTCGCTCAGGCATTCCACCATCACCGCCGTGCCGCCAGGACCATAGCCTTCATAGATGATGGTTTCCATGTTGCTGTCATCTTCACCCCCCACGCCGCGCGCAATAGCACGGTTCATGGTATCGCGCGTCATGTTGTTGGACAGCGCCTTATCCATTGCCGCGCGCAGGCGCGGGTTAGAACCCGGATCGCCACCGCCCAGCTTAGCTGCCGTAACCAGCTCGCGGATAATTTTAGTGAAAATTTTACCGCGCTTGGCATCCTGAGCCGCTTTACGGTGCTTGGTGTTAGCCCATTTACTGTGACCAGCCATTAACTCTTTCTCCAGATATAGATCGGACAGGCTATCCTGCGCGTAACGTTGTCCGCTGGCAGCGTCTGCAGTCCTCACGGACGCAGACCGGTAGCGAACAAACTCACTGCGCCGATAAAAGCCTGAACATTTAACTAATTCCATCCCTTCACCGGCCATTAGCCAGAAGCCAGGGAGCTAAACTACAAATTCTTCAATGGCCTGGCGGTTGCTCCAGGACTTGCACAGCGCCGCGCCTTCTGCGGCCGCCATCCAGCGCCAGGCCAGATGCTCGCTTAGCGTAACCGGCTGTTCAGCAGGCAGCGCCAGGTAAAACCAGTGTTCGCTGTTATGCGTGACCTCCGGCGCGTAGCGGTGGCGAAAATGCGCAAAGATTTCAAATTCTATCCGACGCCGGCAGTCCACTAATGTGAGCTGCCCGGCGTTGATATCAATCCCTGTCTCTTCCAGCACTTCCCGCCGCGCGGTTTCCGCCAGGCTTTCGCCCTCTTCCTGACTGCCGGTAACGGATTGCCAGAACTCCGGATCGTCGCGCCGTTGCAGCATCAGCACTCGCCCGGTATTGCGGGCGAAGATCACCACCAGAACCGATACGGGCCGCTTGAAAGCCATCTTAGTTGCTCTCAGGCTTATCCTTTTTTATCACCTGGATCCCCAGCTCCGTCAGCGAAGCCGGATTGGCGAAGCTTGGCGCTTCGGTCATCAGGCAGGCCGCCGCCGTGGTTTTCGGGAAGGCGATAACGTCACGGATGTTGTCGGTGCCGGTTAACAGCATAACCAGGCGATCCAACCCAAAGGCTAAACCAGCGTGCGGCGGCGTGCCGAACTTCAGCGCATCCAGCAGGAAGCCGAACTTTTCACGCTGCTCCTGCTCGGTGATGCCCAGGATGCCAAATACCGTCTGCTGCATGTCGCCACGGTGAATACGCACCGAGCCGCCGCCCACTTCGTAGCCGTTGATCACCATGTCATAGGCGTTGGCGATCGCCGTTTCCGGCGCGTTTTTCAGATCGATTGGCGTCATGTCGCGCGGCGCGGTGAACGGATGGTGCATCGCAGTCAGCCCGCCTTCGCCGTCGTCTTCAAACATTGGGAAGTCAACGACCCACAGCGGCGCCCAGGCGTTGCCGTTGGTAATATCCAGGTCGCGTCCCAGCTTAAGGCGCAGCGCGCCCAGCGCGTCGGCCACAATTTTCTCGCTGTCTGCGCCAAAGAAGATCGCGTCGCCGTCAGCGGCCTCGGTACGGCTCAGGATCGCTTCCACGATGTCCGCGTTCAGGAACTTGGCGACCGGGCTGCTGACGCCCTCCAGGCCTTTGGCGCGTTCGTTGACTTTCATCCACGCCAGGCCTTTCGCGCCGTAAATTTCGACAAACTTGCCGTATTCATCAATCTGCTTGCGGCTGAGCTGAGCACCGCCCGGCACGCGCAGCGCGGCGACGCGGCCTTTGGCATCGTTGGCCGGGCCGGAGAAGACCTTAAACTCTACGTCTTTCAGCAGGTCGGCCACGTCCACCAGCTCCATCGGGTTACGCAGATCCGGCTTGTCGGAACCGTAACGGCGCATCGCTTCGGCGAAGGTCATCATCGGGAAATCGCCCAGATCGACGCCTTTCAAGTCCTGCCACAGCTCGCGCACCATTTTCTCCATGATTTCACGCACCTGTGGCGCGGTCATAAAGGAGGTTTCGACGTCGATCTGGGTAAATTCAGGCTGGCGGTCGGCGCGCAGATCTTCATCGCGGAAGCATTTGACGATCTGATAGTAGCGGTCGAAGCCGGACATCATCAGCAGCTGCTTGAACAGCTGAGGCGACTGCGGCAGCGCATAGAACTTGCCTTTGTGCACACGGCTCGGCACCAGATAGTCGCGCGCGCCTTCCGGCGTGGCTTTGGTCAGCATCGGCGTTTCGATATCCAGAAAGCCGTTGTCGTCCATAAAGCGGCGCACGAAGCTGGTAATTTTCGCGCGGGCCTTCAGGCGCTGCGCCATATCGGGACGACGCAGATCCAGATAGCGATATTTCAGGCGCGCTTCTTCGCTGTTGGTCTGGTTAGGATCCAGCGGCAGCGGCTCGGCGCGGTTGATAATGGTCAGTTCGGTGGCAAATACTTCCACTTCGCCCGTCGCCATCTCGCTGTTTTTGTTTTTTTCGTCACGCGCACGCACGGTACCGGTCAGCTGGATGCAGAACTCGTTACGCAGTTCAGAAGCCAGCTGAAAGGCTTCCTGGCGATCGGGATCGAAAAAGACCTGCACGATGCCTTCACGGTCGCGCATATCGATAAAGATCAGGCTGCCCAGATCGCGGCGGCGGTTAACCCATCCGCAAAGTGTCACCTGTTGGCCTACGTGAGACAGGTTGATCTGTCCGCAATACTCGCTACGCATAACGCTATCCTTTTAACTTCGCCGCTCGCGGGCAGCATCTTTAGTTATCTGTTCGGGGCGATGCCGCCGCGAAAAAGGCGGCTATTATAATGGAAAAAGCCCGGCGCGATAAGAGTCGCTTCCTGCAAGCTATGCCGAAAGTCGCTACAATTAGCCTGCGCCTCACAAAAGCTAACAAATTTCCCGCGTCTCTGACATTGTTGTTATCGCGCATTGAGGCTGACTGCCTGTATTCTCAACGGTTTTCCCCAAACACCCGGAGCAAGTATGTTGGAATTAAACGCTGCAACCACCGCGCTGGTGCTGATCGATTTGCAGGAAGGCATTCTGCCTTTCGCTGGCGGCCCTTATAAGGCAGAGGACGTGGTGGCCCGTTCGGCAAAGCTGGCCGATAAATTCCGCGCCGTTAATGCGCCCGTTGTGCTGGTGCGCGTGGGCTGGGCGAAAGATTTCGGCGACGCGCCGAAGCAGGCGGTCGATAACAGCCACGGCGGCCCGCTGCCGGAAAACTGGTGGGACTGGCCGGAAGCCCTGGGCAAACAGGACAGCGATATTGAAGTGATCAAACATCAGTGGGGCGCGTTTTACGGCACCGATCTTGAGCTGCAGCTGCGTCGTCGCGGTATTGATACTATTGTGCTGGGCGGCATCTCGACCAATATCGGCGTGGAATCTACCGCCCGTAACGCCTGGGAGCTGGGCTTTAACCTGATCGTCGCGGAAGATATCTGTAGCGCGGGCAGCAGCGAAGAGCACAACGGCAGCTTTAAGCATATTTTCCCCCGTCTGGGTCGCGTACGCACCTCTGACGAGATTATGGCCGCGCTGTAATTTTCCCCGCGATCGCAGGGAAGCGATCGTTATCGCCGGCATGATAAGAGAGGAGCGATGAAACCTTTTTATCTGGGTCTGCCGCAGTGGCAGCATCCGCAATGGAAAAAGTTGGGCATGGAAACCCTTGCCGACTACGCGCGCTATTTTAACTGTGTGGAAGGCAATACAACGCTCTACGCGCTGCCCCGCCCTGAAATCGTTCAGCGCTGGTACGATATGACCCATGACGATTTCCGCTTCTGCTTTAAGTTTCCCGCCACCATCAGCCACAAGGCCGCGCTGCGCGACAGCGGCGATCTGACCGCCGAATTTTTCAGTCTGCTGACGCCGCTCGCCTCGCGCATTGGCCAGTACTGGCTGCAGCTGCCCTCCGCGTTTTCCCCGGCGGATCTCCCGGCGCTTTGGGCCTTTCTTGACGGCCTGCCGAAAAGCTTCAGCTACGGGGTGGAAGTACGTCATCCGGAATTTTTCGCCAAGGGCGAGGCTGAAAAAGCCCTGAACGCGGGTCTGCATCAGCGCGGCGTGAATCGGGTGATCCTCGATACGCGCGGCGTCCATTCCGCCATACCCAGCAATCCGGCCATTATTGACGCGCAGCGCAAAAAACCCCACCTGCCGGTGCATGCGGTGATGACCGCCGACCAGCCAATGATCCGTTTTATCGGCGGCGACGAGGTAAGCGCCAACCTGAAATGGTTTGCAGCCTGGCAAAACAAGCTGCCGCAGTGGTGCGATCGGGGCCAGCCGTGGCTGTTTATTCATACGCCTGACGTGGCCTTTGCGCCGGCGATGGTGCAGAGCCTGTGGGGAGCGTTGCGCCAGGCGGTGCCAGATATCGGCGATCCGCCGGACTGGCCGCAGCAGGACAGTCTGTTCTGATGCTGAACAACGCTGCACATGTGCTGACAGCTGCCCTTTTCACCGCTATGATGACGCCAGAAATTTTCGACCGGGTGGAGTAAGGATGGTCAGCGCGCTGTATGTGGTGCTGGGAGCACTGTTTATTATCAAGTTTTCTTTTGACGTGGTGCGGCTGCGTCGCCAGTACCACGTGTCGCACGGCGACGGCGGCTTTTATGAATTGCAGACCGCCATTCGTATTCACGGCAACGCCGTAGAGTACATTCCGCTCGCCCTGCTGCTGCTGGTGATTATGGAAATGAACGGCGCGGAGATGTGGATGCTGCACCTGACCGGCCTGTTCTTTTTTCTGGGCCGCGCGCTACACAGCTATGGTATGCGCACCAGCACGCTGTTGTGGCGGAAAAACGGTATTATCCTGACGCTGGCATCGCTGCTGGGCATGATCGTGCTTAACCTTGTTTTTCTGCCCTGGGATTTGGTTTTCACGCTGCGCTGAGGCGGAAAAGGTGCAGCCCGCGCCGCTTTCTGCCAGAATACGCCCTTTCCGTTTTTGTTCCGGACTTACCACTATGTCTAACCGCGATACGCTGTTCTCCGCGCCGATTGCCAAACTGGGCGACTGGACGTTTGACGAGCGCGTGGCCGAAGTTTTTCCCGATATGATCCAGCGCTCCGTGCCTGGCTACTCCAATATTATTTCGATGATCGGGATGCTGGCCGAGCGTTTTGTACAGCCGCACAGCCAGGTTTACGATCTGGGCTGCTCGCTGGGCGCCGCCACCCTTTCGGTGCGCCGTAATATCAAAGCCGAAGGCTGCAAAATTATCTCCGTGGATAATTCGCCTGCGATGGTCGAGCGTTGCCGTCGTCATATCGACGCTTTTCGCGCCGACACGCCGGTTGAGGTAATTGAGGCCGATATCCGCGCCGTTCCGATTGAAAACGCCTCGCTGGTGGTGCTGAACTTTACGCTGCAGTTTTTAGAGCCTGCCGAGCGGCAGAGCCTGCTGAATACCATCTGGCAAGGCCTGCGTCCCGGCGGCGCGCTGGTGCTTTCCGAAAAATTCAGCTTCGCCGACGCCAGCGTGGGCGAACTGCTGTTCAATATGCATCATGACTTCAAGCGGGCTAACGGCTACAGCGAACTGGAGATCAGCCAGAAGCGCAGTATGCTGGAAAACGTGATGCTGACCGACAGCGTAGAAACGCATAAAGAGCGCCTGCGCCTGGCCGGTTTTGAGCACGCCGAACTCTGGTTCCAGTGCTTTAATTTTGGCTCTTTAATTGCGCTTAAGGCTGGGACGGACTGATGGATTTCGGTAATTTTTATCAGCTGATCGCCAAAAGTCCGCTGTCGCACTGGCTGGAAACGCTGCCTGCACAGATTGCCGCCTGGCAGCGCGAGCAGCTGCACGGGCATTTTAAGAACTGGGATCGCTCGGTTGAGCATCTGCCAACCATCGTGCCGGAAACGTTGGATCTGCTACACGGTGTCCGTGCCGACAGCAGCCAGCTCAGCGAGCGCCAGCGCGGCGGCATCGAAAGCCTGCTGCGTAACCTGATGCCGTGGCGCAAGGGCCCCTACTCGCTGTATGGCGTGGATATTAATACCGAATGGCGCTCCGACTGGAAGTGGGACCGCGTTCTGCCGCATATTTCCCCGCTGGCGGGCCGAACCGTGCTGGACGTCGGCTGCGGCAGCGGCTATCACATGTGGCGCATGGTCGGTGCGGGCGCGAATCTGGTGGTAGGCATCGATCCGATGCAGCTGTTTATCTGCCAGTTTGAGGCCGTACGCAAACTACTGGGCAACGATCAGCGCGCGCACGTGCTGCCGCTCGGCATCGAGCAGCTGCCGGAGCTGAAAGCCTTTGATACGGTCTTTTCGATGGGCGTGCTCTATCATCGCCGCTCGCCGCTGGATCACCTTTATCAGCTGAAGAACCAGCTGGTCAGCGGCGGCGAGCTGGTGCTGGAAACCCTGGTGGTCGAAGGCGACGAGCGCGCGGTGCTGGTGCCGGGCGAACGCTACGCGCAGATGCGTAACGTCTATTTTATTCCCTCTACCGGCGCGCTGAAAAACTGGCTGGAGAAATGCGGCTTTGTTGACGTAAAGATCGCGGACTACTCCGTGACCTCAACAGAAGAGCAGCGCCGCACCGACTGGATGACCAGCGAATCGCTGGCGGAATTTCTGGACCCCAACGACAGCAGCAAAACCGTCGAAGGCTATCCGGCCCCGCTGCGTGCCGTACTGGTGGCGCGCAAGCCTTAGCACGACCGGCGTCGCCGTGGGCGTAAAGCCTTAGCTTTACTCGTGGCTCATAACTGCCAGCTTTAGCTACCCGTGCGGCTGGGTGATGCGGTGTGCAAGCTTCGGGCATCAGCGGCCTGACTGATAGCTGGCTGTACGCCAGCCTTAGTGCGGCTGGTTGCTGGTTTCAGCCTCGCTGTAGTAAAGAAAGCCGGACGACCCTTTTCGCGCAGGGACGCGCGAAAAGTGCGTTTATTATCCGTGCTTTTCTCCCCTTTCCCGGCAAGCCTTAACGCTTCGCCAGCGCCAGCTTTGTGGCAAAGCCGATAAAAACGCAGCCGGTCAGGCGATCCATGATTTTTATCACTGCCGGTTTACGCAGCTTTTCCGCGAAGTAATGCGTGCAGGCGATCAGCATCCCGTTCCACAGCGTGCCCACGACCACGTGTGTAAAGGCCATGCCGATGCTCCAGAGCGCCACCGAGCCACCAGCAGGAATAAACTGCGGCAAGAACGAGACGTAGAAGATCCCGACCTTAGGGTTAAGCAAATTACCTAAAAAACCGCGCATAAAGACGCGACGATAGCCGTCCTGTTTAGCCTGCGGCCGGGCATCCTGGAAGGCGCTGCGCGGTTTCAACAGCAGCCCCACGCCGAGCCATAGCAGATATGCCGCGCCCGCCAGCCTTAAGACGTTATAGGCCACTTCCGATGCCAGAAGCAGTGCGCCAAGCCCCACGCCCACCGCAGTACCCCACGCCATACAGCCGGCATTGACGCCCATGCCGGTCGCCAGCGCTTTTTTCCAGCCGCTGGCGGCGGACGTACGCAGGATCAATGCCGTATCGAAACCCGGCGTTATGGTCAGCAGCGTAATGGCGAACAGAAAGGCTAATAATGAGGTCATACCGGTTTCCTTAGAAAGGAAAAAAGTTTAGCGATTACGCGGCTGATTGCCTACTGCCAATTTTCGTTAAGTCACATTTTCATCCCCCTTTTTGCGTTAAAAGGGCTACGGTTGAACCTGTACAACTTTTATTTCACCAAAAGGAGTTCCCATGAGTAAGTTCGTATTCTCTTCACCGCGCAAGTACGTTCAGGGCGCTGGCGTCATGGCTCAGCTGGGCGACTACGTAGCGGAGCTGGGCAATAAAGCTTTTGTGGTGGCGGATGAAATCGTCTGGAAACTGACGGGCAAGACGGTGCAGGATGCTTTGCAGCAGCGCAACGTCGAGTTTCACTATCAGCAGTTCAACGGCGAGGCTTCCGGCAATGAGATCGCTCGCCTTACGGCGCTGGCGAAAGAGGCCGATGCGCAACTGGTGATCGGCGTAGGCGGCGGTAAAACGTTGGATACGGTTAAAGCCGTGGCCGACGAGCTGAAGCGACCGGTGGTGATTGTACCGACTATCGCCTCGACGGATGCGCCGTGCAGCGCGCTTTCGGTAATCTACTCCGACAGCGGCGTATTCGAAAGCTACCGCTTCTATAACAAAAACCCGGATCTGGTACTGGTGGATACGCAGGTTTGCGCCCAGGCGCCGGTCAGGCTCTTCGCTTCCGGCATCGCCGATGGCCTGGCGACCTTTGTCGAAGCGCAGGCGGTTAAGCGCTCGCACAGCAAATCGATGGTGAATGGCGACCCGACGATTGCAGGCATGGCGATTGCCGAAGCCTGTGAAAAAACGCTGCTGACCTGGGGATACAGCGCTTATCAGGCGGTAGAGAAAAAAGTGGTTACGCCAGCCGTAGAGGCGGTAGTGGAAGCCAATACGCTGCTTTCCGGCCTGGGCTTTGAAAACGCAGGTTTAGCGGGCGCGCACGCTATCCATAACGGCTTTACCGCTATCGACGGCGACATCCACCATCTGACGCACGGTGAAAAGGTCGCCTACGGCACGCTGACGCAAATGGTGCTGGAGCAGCGTCCCGACGAAGAGATTGCGCGCTATGTGCGCTTTTATCGCGCGATAAAAATGCCGACCACGCTAAAAGAGATGCATCTGGAAAACGAAAGCTGGGAGAACCTGCTAAAAGTGGGTGAACTGGCTAACAGCGAAGGCGATACGCTGAAGAACCTTAACCCCAATCTCAGCGCGCAGGATATCGCCAGCGCCATCCTGGCAGTAGACGCTTTCAGCCAGACGGTGAAATAACAGCGTATGGCGCGGCCAATTATTTGTCCGCGCCTTGCGGTTTATCCCAGTATTCAAAGCGATAGGCCGCGCTGATATTGCGCAACACTTCACCATGGGCAAAGACTTCTCTCTCGTGCGAGTAGCTTAGCGTACAGTTGCCCCGCTCGTCCCACAGCTGGCATTCATCCTGCGTGGTCAGCTCGCTTTCGGGATTATGCGTCTGGATAAGCAACCCCTTTTCCCGCTTTTTATCGTCATAGGTCCACTGCATTTCGCTATTACCCGAGCGGCTGGCGATCAGCAGGTTTTCCGCGTTCCAGCTATAGTGCAGCTCGCCGTTGGCCTGCGCGTCCGACCCTCTCGCCACGCTTTTTATCAGCCGTTGTCGGCTGTCGTAGCTGTTAGTGGTTTCCGTAAAGCCTTTTTTGCCCTGCAACAGAAACGCCTCGGACGAGCTGGTAATAGTGCCCGTTTTACCGGTCAGATGGTTGACGGTTCCCTGTTTATTGCTGACTTCCACCAGCTTGCCTTTTTGCAGCACGAAAACCGACACAACGTAGTCGGCCTGCCAGCCGGTGGCGACGCGAGTAATGCTTTGCACCATTCTGAGCGCGACGTTACCTTCGTTCTTGTCAAAACTCATATCCGCCCGCAGCAGCGCGCCGCAGCGATCGAACTCACCCAGAATACGTTTTTGCTGGTCGACATCCTTACCAAACTCGCCCATTACGACCTGTTTTATCGGCCCTTTCGCGGTGCCGCCCAGCAGCAACAGGCTGTTGCTGTCGTTAACCCGTGCGGCGTTGGCGGGACAGGTATCTGCGCCCTGTGCCGCGCCCGCCAGTAGCATGAGCGGCAGCAGAAAAACGTTGGCGGTCATTATGACTTTCATCAGTGAACTCGCGGCAGCCAGAGATTTGTTCAGTGTAAGAGGAATTTCGACTCTGCGGCAGAAAAAAAGCCTCACCAAAATGATGAGGCCTGGTACTTGCAAACATCACGTCGTTAACCCGGCGTGCTGTGCGGCAAAATCGGGTCAGGCTACGCTTGCCGACGAGCCAAACGAGAGCGAGAGCGAGGCCTTCATGGCTTCCACCATATCGCCGTCAACGCAGGCACGGCTGAACTCGTCCGTTTCCGCGACGGAAGTCATGGAAACACCGGCTTTACGGTAGCGCATTGCAGAGGCGATTCGCTGGCTGGCGGAGCTGTGCAGCTCATGCAGCCCGGCTTCCACAAACTTATGCAGGTTGCTCATGCGGACGCCAGCGCCGGCCATAATAATTGGACCCTGGGTAAGCTGATTAAGTTCCCTTAATAAAGGTAAACCACTTTCGGCACTCTGTTGCTGGCCGGAAGTCAGGATGCGCGCCACGCCCAGGTCGGTAAGCTGTCGCAGCGCCGTCAGCGGGTTGTGACAGAGATCGAAAGCGCGGTGAAAGGTCACCTCCATGCCTGCGCAAAGCGCCATGACCTGCTTCATCCTGACGATATCAATATGCCCGTCCACGTCCAGGATGCCAACCACCACGCCCGGAAAACCGAGTTCGCGGATCCAGGCGACATCGTCCTTTATCTGGCGAAACTCGTTGTCACTGAAGCAGAAATCACCGCCGCGCGGACGCACCAGGGGATGAACGGGGATGGAAACGGCTTCGCGAGCCTGCAACAGGCTGCCAGCCGAAGGCGTTAATCCGCCTTCCGAAGGCGCAGCGCAAAGCTCCACGCGATCGGCGCCAGCGGTTTGCGCGGCCAGCGCGCAATCAATCCCGTAGCAGCATACTTCCAGTTTTAACATTTCATTCTCCTGTTAATGACTGCCGGCTGGTTGTGTAAATCTGTTCCGCTGTTTAGTCTGCTTTTGAACATTAAAAATAATAGTAACGGGAATCACCAACATGACATGCACTTTCGACCAGCGTATCGATCGCCGTCACAGCGATAGCCTGAAATGGCAGAAATATGGCGGTCAGGATATTTTGCCGCTCTGGGTAGCGGATACCGATTTCCGCTCGCCGGAATGTGTGATCGATGCGCTTCAGCGGCGCGTGGCCCACGGTATTTTCGGCTATGGCACCACGCCGGATGAGCTGATTGCCGTCACTACGGCGCGAATGCTGGCGCGCTATCAGTGGAAAATCGACCCGGAATGGCTGGTTTTACTGCCGGGCGTGGTCAGCGGGCTGAATCTTGCAGTACGCGCTTTTACCGAGCCCCATCAGGGCACCGTCGCGCCCACGCCAATTTATCCGCCCTTTCGCTCTGCCGCGAAGCTGGCCGACCGTACCCAGCTTAACGCGCCGTTAAAACTACATGAGGGACGCTGGCTGGCAGATTTTGACGAGCTGTCGCCCGCGATGACCGGTAGCGAGAAACTGTTAATGCTGTGCAATCCGCAAAATCCCGGCGGCACGGTTTACCGTCGCGAGGAGCTGGAGGCGCAGCTACGCTTTGCGCAACGCCACGATCTGATCGTTTGCTCTGATGAAATCCATTGCGATTTGCTGCTGGAAGACGGCGTGCAGCATATTCCTTTTGGCAGCCTTAACGAAGACGCGCAGCGACGCTCCGTGACGCTGATTTCGCCCTCAAAGACGTTCAATATTGCCGGGCTGGGCGCTTCGCTGGCCATCATCCCCGATAAAGCACTGCGCACGCGTTTTAACAAAGCACGCCAGGGTATTGTACCGCAGCCGGATATTCTGTCGCTGGTCGCCGCTACGGCAGCCTGGCGAGACGGGCAGCCGTGGCTGGACGAGCAGCTGGCCTATCTTAAAACCTCAAGGGACTGGCTGACCGAGCGCGTCAACGCTATCGAGGGGCTTTCACTGGCCGGGCCGGAGGCGACCTACCTGGCGTGGATTGACGCCAGCCAGCTTAACGTGGCCAGCCCGGCGCTGTTTTTTGAACGGCACGGGCTGGGCTTTTCCGCCGGGCGTGATTTTGGCGACGATAGCTTTGTACGCTTTAACTTTGGCTGCCCGCGCGATCTGATTGTGGAAGCGGTACGACGGATGGAAAAAGCCGTGCGGACGTTAAGGCGCTAGCTCGCTCTCTACAATCTCTTTCAGGCTCCAGGGATGGAACTTGATCGTTACCAGACCGTCGCTGACCGCGAGCGTCGGATTAGGCAGCCTCTCGCCCTCTCCTTTCGGCGCGCTATTTTTAATGGCTATTCCCGGTGTAGACAGGCTTTCATCCGACAACAGCGCCAGCGCGCGCGCGCTCAGCTGCGCTTCATCGCCCGGCAGCACGATCTCGACATGCTCCCAGCCTTCATGCCGATAAACTTTTTCACCGGGCCAGGGCAGCTCCACCATGCTGATTTGCCACGGCCCGACCCGTAATGGTTCATGCAGCTCAAACAGCGCGACCGGTCGTCCGCCTATCATCTTTTCTGAAAACAGCACGCCGTGCTGCAAAAAACCTTTTTTCCAGCGCTCCGCCGTCGCGACCTGATGGCAGCGTACGGCGATGTGATCGGCATGATGCGCAGCCAGATCCAGCCCGAGCCGCGTCGCCAGATGGTTAATTTTGTGTACAAACTCTCCAGAATCTTTAATTAAATCGTTTAATTCTTCCGCTACTTTACCTGAAAACATGCCTTCCTCGTTAAATAACTTTAAAAATATTAATCATTTTTGCACTATCAGATTCCATTTCCGGGCCAGCTTTCCTGAAGCAACAAAACGTAACAGCCCAGGATAACTGGATAATTGCCAATTATTATCCTTTTTTTTAGTTAAATTTGGTTTAGTTCCAGCTTATTATTTAGAAAATTTGCCTTAACTTAATGTTTTAATTTGGTTAAATTTATACAATGCGACTATTCTTAAATACCTGACGCCGGCGCCAGGGTATTCTTATTCCTTATAGATTCGTTCCGCTTCTCACACAAGGAATAGCAAATGCTGATGTTAATACTTATTGCAGCGCTTATCGTTATGATGGGCTTTGCTCTGGTGAGGCACTGGAAGCTTCGTAACGAAAAGACGACTATCGCCAGCCCGCATCGCCCTCACCGTCGTCGCACCTGACCAGACAACCAGGAAGCAGCGCCCGCTGTTTCCTGTGCCCTCTCCTGTTTACACGCCTGGATAACGACAGCCTAAATGCAGTATACTTTTTCCCTTCTTTTTTAGCGGTAGCGAACAGCCACTCTGCTGTCCGGCTCCGTTTAGTATGACGGCCTGGCCTCAGCGCGCAGGCGTTTTTGCATATAAAGGTAATCCGGTGAATATTCAGGCTCTTCTCTCAGATAAAGTCAGTCAGGCGATGATCGCGGCAGGGGCTCCGGCCGACTGCGAGCCGCAGGTGCGGCAGTCCGCTAAAGCACAGTTCGGCGATTACCAGGCGAACGGTATTATGGCCGTTGCGAAAAAACTGGGCAAGGCGCCGCGCCAGCTAGCTGAAGAGGTGCTGACCCATCTCGATCTACAGGGGATCGCCAGCAAAGTTGAAATCGCCGGACCGGGTTTTATCAATCTGTTTCTTGACGCCGACTGGCTTGCCGCCCAGGTAGACAGCGTGGTCGACGCGCCGCGCCTGGGCGTGTCGCCGGTGGAACCGCAGACTATCGTTATCGACTACTCTGCGCCTAACGTCGCCAAAGAGATGCACGTTGGCCACGTTCGCTCCACCATCATTGGCGATGCGGCAGTGCGCACGCTCTCCTTCCTGGGCCACAATGTGATCCGCGCTAACCATGTAGGTGACTGGGGCACGCAGTTCGGGATGCTAATCGCTTACCTGGAAAAACAGCAGAACGAAGCGCATGAAGAGATCGCTTTATCCGATCTGGAAGCCTTCTACCGCGAGGCCAAGCGCACCTATGACGAAGATCCGGATTTTGCCGAACGCGCGCGCGGCTACGTGGTAAAACTTCAGGGCGGTGATGAATACTGCCGTAAAATGTGGAAGCGTCTGGTGGACATCACCATGTCGCAGAACCAGCAAGTCTACGACCGCATGAACGTGACGCTGAGCCGTAAAGACGTCATGGGCGAAAGCCTGTACAACGACATGCTGCCGGGCATCGTTGCCGATCTGAAAGCCAAAGGTCTGGCGGTAGAAAGCGAAGGCGCTACCGTGGTTTTCCTGGACGAGTACAAAAATAAAGACGGCGAACCGATGGGCGTTATCATCCAGAAAAAGGATGGCGGCTATCTGTACACCACCACCGATATCGCCTGCGCGAAATACCGTTACGAAACGCTCCATGCCGATCGCGTGCTCTACTATATCGATTCACGTCAGCACCAGCATCTACAGCAGGCGTGGACTATCGTGCGTAAAGCCGGTTACGTACCGGCGTCCGTGCCTTTAGAACACCATGCGTTTGGCATGATGCTGGGCAAGGACGGCAAGCCGTTTAAAACCCGCGCGGGCGGCACCATCAAGCTTTCCGATCTGTTGGACGAAGCGGTCGAGCGCGCCACGAAGCTGGTTAGCGAGAAAAACCCGGAGATGCCAGCCGATGAGCTCGCGAAGCTTGCCAACACGGTAGGTATCGGCGCGGTCAAATATGCGGATCTTTCCAAAAGCCGCACCACGGATTACGTGTTTGACTGGGACAACATGCTGGCCTTTGAAGGCAACACCGCGCCGTATATGCAGTATGCCTATACGCGTGTACTTTCCGTGTTCCGCAAGGCGGGCATTGAAGAATCCGCCGTCACGGGCAAAACCGTCATTGCCGAAGATCGCGAAGCGGCGCTGGCCGTACGCCTGCTGCAGTTTGAAGAAACCATCACCCAGGTTGCGCGCGATGGTACGCCGCACGTGATGTGTGCTTATCTCTACGATCTGGCCGGTCTGTTCTCTGGTTTCTACGAGCACTGCCCGATCCTGTCTGCCGAAGACGAAGCGACGAAGCAGAGCCGCCTGAAGCTGGCGCTGCTGACCGCGAGAACCCTGAAGCAGGGTCTGGATACGCTGGGTATCGAAACCGTCGAAAGAATGTAACAGGCGATCCGCAAAGGGACGAGCTTTCGTCCCTTTTTATCGCTAAAGATTTAGCTTGTTTTATTCTGCCTGGAAAATTTACCCGGAAGCCCGTACCGAATTAAAGCTTTTATTTCCCCGTTTCATCTCGCCTCGCTCATCCTCCTGCTGAATTTCAGCCATAGCTGCCTGCATAATATTCAGGCACTCTGCGGCTGGTTTACCTGCTTTTTTAAGCGCTTCCGTTGCCAGAGCGTAATATTGCAGCACAGAAGATTTCGTGTAAGACATGATGGCAGGTACAGAGCAAATGCTGCCGGAATCAAATCGCTGAACAAGCGTATCAGCGGATGTCCCTATTTCTTCCGTTGCCTGAAGCGTTGCCAACGGCTTATTGATCAATGCAAAACTTATTGCCTCAACGAGCTCAATAGCCTGCGGGTCGGTAATTGAATGACTTATCGCTTTTATTTTTCCAGGCAATACCGCAATCGTCTGGCTATTCCCTTTTGCAATATTGCTAATAAATTGCCCCCAGTTTTCTTCGACCATTACTGAGCTACAGGCTGCGGAAGTGGAAAACAGACATAGCGTCATCAACAAGAAAGATAAATTCCTCATCTTATTACCTCCAGCTCTTTGTCATGGGAAGACCAGATACGATCCCGGGTTGCAGACCTCAGGATAATACATCCCTGGGAAGCAAAGCCTGCTGGTTTGCCTATACGTTCGCCATGAATACGACACCCCGTGCGCCCAAAGGTTTCACCAGTGATTTGCCTGAGCACGATCGTCATTGGCCCTTTTGTGTGGGTACGCTGCGTGATACGCCATTTACCACGCGGGATCGGCTCCATTCCTCTTACCTGCTGCCGGTCGGGATTATTCTTATTGGTCAGCACACCTGAATAACCACGGTCGATATACTCGCTATCGGGATAAAGATTTTCCGTAGATTGCTGATAAATCCATGCCATGTGCATTAGCCTTATACAAATCTGTGCGGTTCCAGGTGGCCTGATTAGGTGATTTAGCCACCAGGATATGCCAAAATTATTCTGATTTAGCTGAAGCGGACTGCCCCTTATACGCTCTATCCTTTTCGAAAATAAGTAGCATAATGAGTGGAATACCCGCCGTTATTTCCCCCTCTTCCTGAAAAGCGGCCAACGTATTTTCATCACACATTGCGCCGCAAAAAAATGATTAAGTTCACCTTATTGCACTATTTACGTTTTGTCTGTTATGACAAACCGCTCCCTGATGCCGTCGCCTGCCATACAATGACTTCTGTAACCTGCCGCCCATGCCGCAACGACCTTTTCCGCAGACTTGCGTAACCCATCGCCAATCCCGCACCATCCTTACCGCCACGCCGCTGCCTGACCGCAGTAAGAGGCCATGCGGATAAGCGGACTGATTCAGCCTGTTTATCAGGAACTGCAAAAAATATTTGAAAATAACACCGTTATATAATAATACTGCCGAGCTACTTTCGTTCCCCACCTTCTGACCGCATTGTTATTTAATTATCGGAAGTTAAACGGGATTAATGCTGAGTTCCTCCAGATAATAAATAGCTGTGCGTTCTCACGCCCCTTGCTTGCGGCCTGCCTCACAAAAAACAAGCAACACCTGTTTATTTTCACCTTATTTTACGAGCAGCTTTCCATAACTAAATAAAGCCACAATCCTTTGAAAGGAAACGATCTATGGAGTATTGACGGCGTAAAGAAAAAGCATAGCGTTGATGGGCGGCGCCTGAAGCGAAGCAGAAATAGCGAGACCCGCCAGTGGTGGAACACTGACGAGCCTCTGACCACAATGTTAAAAGGAGTAACATGATGACTGTAAAACAGTGTACCCAAACTCGCCCTGAGTTTACAAATTTTTCCTCGCTACCTGCGGGAATGGACTTTATCGATCTGGCGGAATATAACGAGCGTCTGGTTGCCGCCTTAATGGAAACGGATAATGATATGGAGCGTCTTTCTCTTTATAAAAAAATGGCCGCCAGCCTTGAACAGCTGGCGACGACTTATGAAGAACCGGTGCCTGACGAGCGCCTTCCACAGCTAACGGCGTCGAATATTACGGCTTTTCATCCTGTCAATTTTATTGCGGAACCGGAAAGAGTCACCCAATATTGCCAGGCTTTAACCCGGCTATTAATTCACAACCAGATTGATGCGGAAGCCAGACTGACGCTCAACGATCTGCTGTTCGATCTGGTTAATTATCAGGTGGACGATCTGAAAGCCCCGCGCTATATGGAAACCTGGAACGGTTTAGTCCAGTTCGCTAAATTCGCCGGGAAAGACAGGCCGCATTCAGTCGGCAGCGGTCTGTCCTTTTGCTTTTCTTTAGTGCCGCAGCGACCTTTTCAACCGATTGCCCTTCTCGCCTGCTCCACAGCGACCTTTGTAACCCGCCCCTTACTGCCTGCCATTCACCCCGCAGCGACTTCTGTAACCTGCCTCTAATCGCAACGACCTTTTCCCGCAGACTTGCGTAACCCATCACCAATCCCACAACAATCCTTACCGCAACGCCGCTGCCTGACCGCAGTAAGGGACAGTGCGGATAAGCAGGCCGTTTGGCGCAGGGACGCGCCAACCGAGCCTCCACGGACGGATTTACGGCGCGTCCGTGTTCCGCACCGTCCCTTGCTGCCTGCCACCCATGCCGCAGCGACCTTTGCAACCCATAGCCAACCCCACAACTATGCTCAGTGCAACACAGCTTTCGTTCCGTCCCTTGCTACCTGTCACTTGCCCCGCAGCGACTTCTGTAACCTGCCCCAGGTCACAGCGGCTTTTCTCCGGCTTCAGAATGCAAAAAAGGGGCGAATCGCTTCGCCCCTTTCTGCACTGCCTGCTTTTGCCCTGCACTGCCCGGCTTTGCCCGCCAGGCTACCGATAATTCACCATTACTTCATTACTCAGCACGCGCAGCGTCTGCGGCAGCCGACCCTGTCCCTGCACGCCATAGACAAAGTGCAGCGTTTCTCCGGCATGAATATTGGTTAACCCTCGCGTCGCACCGCTCGCGCCATCAAGCGGTACGCAACGCCTTTCAGCACAAAGCCAGGCGGCAAAACCGGAAGGCACTGGGCCGGTCAGCTCATAGCGCCAGCTGATCTCCGTTATCGCCCCGGTCACCGTCTCCGACGCCTTCAGCGCAGGCGACGTTAACTGCATCCCGCGATTGAGCAATCCCGGCCCCGGCGCGGAAGCGTGCCAGGCGCCGCCGCCAGCCAGCGCCAGCTGCGGCAGACAGCACAAAAACAGCAGTGCCTTTTTCATTAATGACCACCGATAGTCGACGTCATGCGGATCTGGCGATTATCGGTCAGCTCCAGATTAGAAATCACCATCAGCTGCGGCAGGTTGCGACGCAGGAAGCGGGCCAGCAGCGCGCGCAGCGGATGGTTAACCAACAGCACCGGAGGCGCGCCCAGCGACTGCTGATGCGCCAGCGCGCCCTGCGCCTGCGCCAGCAAACGATCCGCCAGGCCCGGCTCCAGACCGCCGCCGCCCTGTAGCGCCTGCAGCAGCAGACGTTCCAGCGTGGTATCCAGCCCGATAACCTGCACTTCGCCATTGCCCGGATACCATTGCTGGGTGATCGCCCGGCCCAGCGCCACGCGCACTACGGAAGTCAGCTCGTGCGGATCGGTCTGCACGGTCGCGTGCTCCGCCAGCGTTTCAATAATGGTGCGCATATCGCGGATTGAAACGCGCTCCGACAGCAAATTCTGCAACACCTTATGCAGCGTGGTCAGCGTAATCACGCCAGGGATTAAATCTTCCGTCAGCTTCGGCATATCCTGCGTGACGCGATCCAGCAGCTGCTGCGCTTCCTGACGGCCAAACAGCTCGCTGGCGTACTGGCCAATCAAATGGTTCAGGTGCGTAGCGACCACGGTACTCGCTTCCACTACGGTGTAACCCTGGATCTGCGCCTGCTCTTTCAGCGCGCTGTCGATCCAGATAGCGGCCAGACCAAAGGCCGGATCCACCGTTACTTCGCCCGGCAGCGTGCCTGCGGCGGTGCCGGGGTTGATCGCCATCCAGCGGCCCGGATAGGCGTCGCCGCTGCCGATTTCTACGCCCTTCATCAGAATACGATAGCGCGCTGGTGGCAGCTCCATATTGTCGCGGATATGCACCACCGGCGGCAGAAAACCCATCTCCTGCGCGAATTTCTTACGAATGCTGCGGATACGACCCAGCAATTCACCATCCTGCGTATTGTCCACCATGGGGATCAGTCGGTAGCCGACTTCCATGCCCAGCGTATCTTCCAGCTGCACATCGGTCCAGGACGCTTCTACATTCACCGGCGTTTCCGCGCTTTTCACCATGCTGCTCTGCGGCATGGCTTTCGGTTTGGTCTCCTGACCGCGCATATACCACGCAAGACCCAGCAGCGCGGCGGTGAACAGCAGGAACACCAGGTTCGGCATTCCCGGGATCAGACCCAGTAAACCCAGCACGCCTGCGCTCAGCATCATCACGCGTGGATTTTTGAACAGCTGGGTAACCATCTGCTCGCCAACGTCCTGATCGGTCGCCACGCGGGTCACGATAACGCCGGCTGCGGTTGAGATAACCAGCGCCGGGATCTGGGCAACCAGACCGTCACCGATGGTCAGCAGCGTATAGGTTTCACCTGCGTGGCCCACGTCCATACCATGCTGCACCACGCCCACCAGCAGACCGCCGATAACGTTGATCACCATGATCATGATGCCCGCGACGGCGTCGCCGCGAACGAACTTACTCGCACCGTCCATCGACCCGTAGAAGTCCGCTTCCTGAGTGACTTCCGCACGGCGTTTTTTCGCTTCGTCTTCGCCAATCAGGCCGGCGTTCAGGTCGGCGTCGATCGCCATCTGCTTACCGGGCATCCCGTCCAGCACAAAGCGCGCGCCCACTTCGGCGATACGGCCAGCACCCTTGGTGATAACCATAAAGTTGATGATAACGAGGATGATAAAGACCACGATACCGATGGCGAAGTTGCCGCCCACCAGAAAGTGTCCGAAGGCCTCAACCACCTGTCCGGCCGCCGCTGCGCCCGTATGCCCTTCCATCAGGATGATACGGGTTGAGGCGACGTTCAGCGCCAGGCGCAACAGGGTGGAGAAAAGCAGAATGGTCGGAAACGCAGCGAACTCCAGCGTTTTCTGGGTAAACATCGCTACCAGCAGCACCATTATCGACAGCGCGATATTAAAGGTGAACAGCAGATCGAGGATGAACGGCGGCAATGGCAGCACCATCATCGCCAGGATCATCATAATCAATACCGGCCCGGCCATAATCTGCCATTGGGTATCTTTCATATTCGGTAAGCGCAACAATGTGGCCAGATTCGCCATCAGTCTTTCTCTCCAGAGCCAAAGTCCAGCGCTTCCGGCACCGGTAAATTAGCAGGTTTTTTCGGGGCCAGGCCGCCTTCCAGCTTCCAGCGACGGAGCTGCCAGACCCAGGCCAACACTTCTGCAACAGCCGCATATAACGTACCGGGAATATGCTGACCAATTTCACTATGTCGATAGAGCGCGCGCGCCAGCGGCGGCGCCTCCAGCACAGGAATACGGTGCTCTTTACCTAATTCGCGAATACGCAGCGCCACTTCGCCTGCGCCTTTCGCCACCACTTTCGGCGCGCTCATTTTCCCTTCGTCATACTGCAAGGCGACGGAATAGTGCGTCGGGTTGGTCACGATAACGTCCGCTTTCGGTACATCCGCCATCATGCGTCGACGGGCCGCCGCGCGCATCTGCTGACGAATACGCCCCTTAACGTGCGGATCGCCTTCCTGCTGTTTATATTCGTCACGGATTTCCTGGCGGGTCATGCGCAGCCCTTTGTAGTAGCTGTACAGCTGCCAGAAAACGTCAAATCCCACCATCGGCGACAGGCCCAGCACCACCAGCACGCAGCACATGGCAATCATGTTCAACGAGCTGGCCAGTGCGGTATAGGGCGACTCGCTGATCAGACGCATCATTTCCGGCCAGTTATGGCTTACATACAGCCAGGTTACGCAGCCGACCAGCACCGCTTTCAGAATCGATTTCACCAGTTCCGTCGCGGTCTGCGCGGATACCAGCTTGGCCAGGCCTTTAATCGGATTCATCTTGCCAACGTCGAACTTAATTGCTTTGCCGCTGATCAGCACGCCGCCCAGCAGCATCGGCGCGGCAATCGCCACCAGCACCAGTCCCGCCATCATCGGCAGCAGCGTGTACACCGCCTGCACGAACAATCTGCCGATCAGATGCAGCATCTGGCTGGTATCGCTGACCACCGAGTGGTTGAACACTAATCCCTGAGCCAGCAGCTGACCGATTTTGCGGGCCATGCTTTCGCCGCCCATCCACAAAATACCTAACCCCGCCACCAGCATCAGCACCGAAGTCAGCTCGCGCGAGCGCGGAACCTGCCCTTCTTCTCGTGCTTTTTCAAGTCGGTGGGGGGTTGCGGATTCGGTCTTTTCCTCTTCGCTGTCACCAGACACAGGCTATCCTCAGGGAATTTCTGGAGTACGGAATGAATGCGGTTAGGATGCCAAAAAGGCGCAGGGATGATGCCGCGAGTAAACGCGTAAAAAGGGGGTTATTCAGGTAATAGCAAAAAAGGGCCGATATGGATCGGCCCTGAGCGGAAGGACAAGCTTAAAACCCGAGGCTGTCGAGCAGGTCGTCGACCTGATCCTGGTTAGCCACCACGCCGGGCGCTTCACCGTTAATCTGCGGGCCGTTTTTCAGGCTGTCCGCATCTTTCTTCGGACGGGCAGGCTGTTCCGGCATGTTTTCCAACAGCACCATCAACAGCTGACGCTCGATTTCCTGGATCACATCCATCATGCGCTTGATAACCTGACCGGTCAGATCCTGGAAATCCTGCGCCATCATGATTTCCATCAGCTGCGCGTTGGTGAAGCTGGTATGCTGCGGCACCGATTCCAGATAACCACGGGTATCCGAAACCAGCGAGCGGGCATCTGCCAGTTCGATAGGATTCTCAAACCACTCATCCCAACGGCCTTTCAGCGCTTTAGCTCCATTCTCCATCTCTGTCTGACGTGGCTGCGCGGCTTCCACACAGTTCAGCGCGCGTTCAGCCGCCTGAGCGGTCATTTGCACTACGTAGTCCAGGCGATCGCGGGCGTCGGGAATGGCTTCCGCCGCTTCAGCAATGGCCTGATCCAGTCCCAGCTCACGCAGGCTGTCGCGCAGCATCCGCGTCAACGAACCAATTCGGGAGATAATGTCGTTCGCGGAAGCCGCGTCGACACTTGGTTTCGGAAGTTCGCTCATCTCGGCTCCTTACATACCCAGCTTTTCGAAGATCTTGCCTAACTTCTCTTCAAGGGTCGCTGCGGTAAAAGGTTTAACGACATAGCCGCTGGCACCCGCCTGAGCAGCCGCAATAATGTTCTCTTTTTTGGCTTCGGCCGTGACCATCAGCACCGGCAGCTTGCCGAGCGTACCGTCTGCACGAATGGTTTGCAGCAGCTGCAGACCGTCCATGTTCGGCATGTTCCAGTCAGAAATCACGAAGTCAAAGCCGCCGGCACGCAGCTTAGCCAGCGCGTCAACGCCGTCTTCTGCTTCTTCAACGTTATTGAAGCCGAGCTCTTTCAGCAGGTTACGGACGATACGACGCATCGTGTTGAAATCGTCGACCACCAGAAACCGCATATTTTTGTCAGCCATAATTACTCCTGTTTGTGTAGCCCCGCGGGACGGGCGCTGCGTTAGATACGTAATGCCTGTCCGGCGCTAATTTTTGCCAGCATGTGCTGGCTGATTTGGTGGAGATCCACCACTTCACTGGCGCCCCCGAGCGCAATTGCTTCGCGGGGCATACCAAATACGACACAGCTCGCTTCGTTCTGGGCGATGGTCCACGCGCCTGCTTTGTTCATGGTCAGCAGGCCTGCGGCGCCATCGTTGCCCATTCCGGTCAGGATCACGCCAACGGCGTTGCGACCGGCATACTGCGCGACTGATTTAAATAATACGTCTACCGAAGGCTTATGCCGATTGACCGGCGGGCCGTCGTGCAGTTTCACCTGATAGTTTGCGCCGCTGCGTGCCAGCTCCATGTGCATCGCGCCCGGCGCGATATAGGCATGGCCCGGCAGCACGCGCTCGCCGTCTTCCGCCTCTTTTACCGTGATCTGACACAGCTTGTTCAGCCGTTCGGCAAAAGAGCGGGTAAAGCCTGGCGGCATATGCTGAGTAATCATCAGCGCCGGGCTGGTGGCCGGCAGCGGCTGCAACACATGCCTGATCGCTTCCGTGCCGCCCGTAGAGGCGCCGATAGCGATCAGCTTTTCACTGCTCAGCATCGGCCCGGCTTTCAGCATCACCGGCGTTGGCTGCGAGCGACGCACGTGCAGCTTCGCCCTTGAAGCGGCGCGCACCTTATCGGCAATCATCTGGCTGTAGGCCAGCATGCCTTCACGGATACCCAACGACGGCTTGGTGACAAAATCCACCGCGCCCAGCTCCAGCGCGCGCAGCGTCACTTCGGAGCCCTGGCCGGTCAGCGAAGAGACCATCACCACCGGCATCGGCCGCAGGCGCATCAGCTTTTCCAGAAAATCCAGTCCGTCCATGCGCGGCATTTCGACGTCCAGCGTCAGCACGTCGGGATTGAATTCTTTAATTAAATCGCGAGCTACCAACGGATCGGGCGCCGTCGCCACCATCTCCATGTCCGAATGACTGTTAATAATCTCCGTCATCAGCTGACGCATCAGCGAAGAATCATCAACACATAACACTTTGATTTTGCCCATTATCTTTCCTTAGTCAGCCCGTAAACCGTCTGGCCTCGCAGGTAAAACTCTTTGCTGATCTGGCTGAAGTTTTCAGAGTGTCCGGCAAAAAGAATGCCGCCAGGTTTCAGCATGGGGACAAAACGCCGCAGGATCTTTTCCTGCGTCTCTTTGTCGAAATAGATCATTACGTTGCGGCAAAAAATCGCGTCGAACGGGCCGGGAACGGCCCACTCGTTGCCCAGCAGGTTGAGCTGGGAAAACGTAATCGTGTTAGCCAGTTCAGGCCGTACGCGCACCATACCAGCGTGCGGGCCGGTACCGCGAAAGAAGAAGCGTTGCAGCTGCTGAGGCGACAGCGTGCGCAGCTCTTCCTGGCGATAGACGCCCGACAGCGCTTTTTCCAGCACCTGGGTATCAATATCGCTGGCGTGAATCTGAAACTTGCCTGCGCCTAAGGTTTCCGCCAGCGTCATGGCAATGGAGTAAGGCTCCTCGCCCGTCGACGCTGCCGCGCACCAGACGTTGAAACTGCCGCCGCGCCGCTTGGCGTGATCGGCCAGAATCGGAAAGTGATGCGCCTCGCGGAAAAACGCCGTCAGGTTAGTGGTCAGCGAGTTGATAAAAGCCTGCCACTCCGCACTGCCGGAATCACTCTCCAGCAGCGCCAGGTAACGACCAAAATCGTCAATGCCTAACGTCCGTAACCGGCGCACCAGGCGGTTGTAAACCATCTCGCGCTTATGGTCGGCGAGAACAATGCCGGCCCGCTGATAAATAAGCTGGCTGATGCGCTTAAAGTGCGCATCGGATAACGGCAGGCGCTGCACCATCTGTGACAGCAGCGTTGCGTTCTCCGGCGGTGCTACCAACGTCGATTTTTTCATCCAGATCCACCCTGCAAAGTACAGATTAAGGGGTTAAAACAGTGTGTTCCCTGTGGGTCAGTGTCCGAGGCGGTTTGCCTTCTCCTGAACCAACCCGAGCGTGCCTGGGCTGCTGCCGCTTCCACTACCAGCGCGGCGTTCTGTTGCTCTGCTTTGCATCGTCCGGTGGCTTTGACACTGGCTAACTACAAATTCAGATTGCTTAACTGTTTATCGGCAGCAATTCGATCTTCCTGAGGCCAAATTGCGTTAAAGCCTTATTTTTTACTGCCTGTCGTCTGAATAAGCGGCCCCGCGCCGCCTTCCGCGGACTGCGGCGCGGGACTGGAGGGTCAGAAAGTTTCCCAGTTATCGTTGGAAACCGGCACGGCCTGCGCTTTCTTCGGCGCGGCGGCAACGGCCATCGGCTTGCTGACGGCCTGTACAACGCTGTCCTTACGGATGCGGAACACGGCGACGGCCTGGGTCAGACGGCTGGCCTGCGCTTCCAGCGCGGCGGCGGCGGCGGCAGATTCCTCAACCAGTGAGGCGTTCTGCTGCGTCACGCGATCCATCTCGGTTACGGCGATGCCGACCTGATCGATACCGCGACTCTGTTCGCCCGAGGCGGAAGCGATTTCGCCCATGATGTCGGTTACGCGGGTAACGGCGTTCACGATATCCGCCATCGTTTCGCCCGCGCTTTCCACCAGCTGCGATCCGGTATCGACACGCGCCACGGAATCTTCAATCAGGCCTTTAATTTCTTTGGCGGCCTGCGCGCTGCGCTGCGCCAGGTTACGTACTTCACCAGCCACGACCGCAAAGCCACGGCCCTGCTCGCCCGCACGCGCCGCCTCTACCGCAGCGTTCAGCGCCAGGATGTTGGTCTGGAAGGCGATGCCGTCGATCACGCTGGTAATATCCGCGATCTTCTTCGAGCTGCCCGCGATGTCGCTCATGGTTTTCACCACGCCGTCCACCACTTTGCCGCCCTTCTGCGCCGTTTCCGACGCGCTCAGCGCCAGCTGCGAAGCCTGACGGGCGTTCTCGGCGTTCTGCTTCACGGTCGCGGTCAGCTGCTCCATGCTGGCGGCGGTTTCTTCCAGCGAGGCCGCCTGCTGCTCGGTACGCGAAGAGAGATCGTTATTACCCGCAGAAATTTCGCTTGCGCCGGTATAGATAGCGTCGGAGCCGTCGCGCACGTCGCTGACGGTACGTACCAGCGACTGCTGCATATCGCGCAGGCTTTCCGCCAGCAGCGTCATTTCGCTACGGCCTTCCACTTCGATGGTCTGCGTCAGGTCGCCGCTGGCGATGTGACGAATGTGCTCGATGTTACTGTTCAGCGGCAGCAGCAGCAGTTTACGGATGCCGCTCCAGGCCAGCGCGATGACCGCAGCGGAAACCAACAGTACGCCCAGCAGCAGCCAGATAGTCTGCTGGTAAGCATCTTCATTGGTTTTAATACCCTGCGCCGTCAGCTGATTAACGACTTCCAGCCAGTGGTTATAAGCCTGCTGGAACTGTTCCTGATAGCTTTGGGTCGGCTGCGCGACGAAGTCGTCAAAGCGGCCGGTTTCCATCATCACGATCAGTTCGGAAAGCGCAGTGTGGAACTGCTTGTAGTTGGCCAGCAGCGCCTGCACGTCCTCCGCTTTTTTCCCTTCTTCGGACAGCGTGGCGTTAAATACCGCCATGGATTTATCAGCAGTGGCCAGGTCGGCCTTTGCCTGCGTCATCAGATCGGCGGCAGAGGTGCCCGCGCCCGATTTACTGACATCCTGCAGATAACGAATACCGGCGCGGTTCAGCGTGTTGCGTGCCTGCACCAGCGACACCCATGAGTTACCCATGGACTGTTGCAGAATGCGCATCTGCTGACTTAATTCAAAATTCTGTTTGTCGCTGTGCACGGCTTTGAAGAACAAACCGCCGGTCCCCAGCTGCAATACAGCAAACAACACCAGCACGCTCACCAGGCCGGTCACTACTTTTATACTCTTGAACATAACTACCTCAGTTGGGGGCTATTTGTTTTAGTTATCGGCAGACGCCGGGGGATCTTTATTGAGCTGCGGGGGGCTTTCCGGAGAGGATTACAGGGCTTTGCCGATGTGTCTGGCCCATGCGGTACGGCTGGTTGATTGTGTTGCAAAACGTCTGCCAGGCGCGATTTCCCGCCTGTGTCGGCAGCCAAAAAGGTCGCTTGTTTTGCCGTCAATATTCAGGCCCGGCCATGGTGTCGACCGCCTGCTTCGCATAAAAAAAGCCCGCCCGGGCGCAGTGCCGGGCGGGCTTATTAACGGGCTATCTCAAAGGATAAAGCGCTTGTGCTCTTACTTAAAATGTTTCCCAGCTGCCTTCGTCGGCAGCGGGCGCGGCGGCTTTACGCAGCGCGGGCTTCAGCGTACGCGGCGCAGGCGCAGCGGCGCGAGCGGCCTGTTCTTTACGTACGCGGAACACGGCAACGGCCTGGGTCAGACGGCTGGCCTGATCTTCCAGCGCGGCGGCGGCCGTAGCGGACTCTTCCACCAGCGAGGCGTTCTGCTGCGTCACGCGATCCATCTCGGTCACGGCGGTACCAACCTGATCGATACCGCGGCTCTGCTCGTCAGAAGCAGAGGCGATTTCGCCCATGATGTCAGTCACGCGGGTAACGGCGTTCACGATATCGTTCATGGTTTCACCGGCGGTGCCCACCAGTACGGAACCGCTGTCCACGCGCGCCACGGAATCTTCAATCAGGCCTTTAATTTCTTTGGCGGCCTGCGCGCTGCGCTGCGCCAGGTTACGTACTTCACCAGCCACGACCGCAAAGCCACGGCCCTGTTCGCCCGCACGCGCCGCCTCTACCGCAGCGTTCAGCGCCAGGATATTGGTCTGGAAGGCGATGCCGTCGATCACGCTGGTAATGTCCGCGATCTTCTTCGAGCTGCCCGCGATGTCGCTCATGGTTTTCACCACGCCGTCCACCACTTTGCCGCCCTTCTGCGCCGTTTCCGACGCGCTCAGCGCCAGCTGCGAAGCCTGACGGGCGTTCTCGGCGTTCTGCTTCACGGTCGCGGTCAGCTGCTCCATGCTGGC